>NZ_FXEH01000001.1 GCF_900176565.1 Thalassobacillus devorans | reverse complement strand
TAGATGAGATTTCCCATCACTTCGAGTGAGTAAGATCCCTCAGAGACGATGAGGTAGATAGGTCCGAGGTGGAAGCGTGGTGACACGTGGAGCTGACGGATACTAATCGATCGAGGACTTAACTAACCTAATTTCGTGAAAGATGTTCGTGGTTGAATGTTGCTTATCTAGTTTTGAGGGTTTACCTCAATTAAATAGTCAAGGTCTAGTGGCGATAGCGGAGAGGTCACACCTGTTCCCATGCCGAACACAGCAGTTAAGCTCTCCAGCGCCGATGGTAGTCGGGTTTATCCCCGTGAGAGTAGGACGCCGCTAGGCAATTGAAAAACCCGGAAGTTTTCCAAAGCTTCCGGGTTTATTTTGTATCTAGCATTGTACGTGCACGTTAAAATACACAAAAAAATAGTATAAGAGATGATAGATTGGTCCATACTAAAGCCATGGAGGTGATAGGATTGAAATCAATCAATCGCTGTGGCATATGTGAGCGTAACACGACAGAGGGCATTCATATCTATCAATTATTTGTTTGTGAGAGTTGTGAGAAAGAAATCATAGAAACAGAACCTGGAGATGCTAGATATTCTTTTTATATTAATAAGTTGAAAAATATAGTGCCATCAAAAATTCATTCTTAAGATGAAGATCTTCGCAGTCCAGGCGAAGGTCTTTTTTTCTTTAGGCTCTGTTTAAATCTCAATGTTGCATTTCCAGTAAAGCTCCCAATTGCTGAAGACTCAGTTTTAAGATATGTTGTTTCCGTTACGGTAGTAACGGTTTGGAGGTCCGGGAAATCACTCGCTTTCCGTGGGCATGTGGTGAGCTTCCTCAGGCTTCGCCTTGCGGGATCTCACCGCTCATGTTCATCCCACTGGAGTCTCGCAATTTCCCGGACCTCCTTGCGTTTAAGGGAGAAATGGAAACATCGTTATGCAGTCCTTCAACCAAAGGGAGAACTACTTAGAAGGCAGTCTCATCTATAATAGGGGGTTCTTTTCTCCCATCCTTCGGATGGGGTGGTTGGGAAACTGCGAGACTCCAGTTCCCCAGCCGCCCCTGACACTTTTATGGATAAGACCCTTGATATATTTGAAATCAAGTCTTCGACTTTTCGGCCCTATAGTTGAATAAGCGTTTTATAAAAAAACGCCTTACCAGCGTCTGTGCTTGTAATCATTCGGTTAGTTAGATAAGATGAAGGAGATTTTCATTGTAACTAAAAAGGGGAAGCCTTTTATGTCTTTAGACCAAACCAAAACGCCACTTTACGATACGCTGGTAGATTATAAAAATCGCGCACTTGACTCCTACCATGTACCAGGGCATAAAAATGGAAAAATATTTTCAAGCCGAGGCATGGATGAGTTTCAATCTTTTCTTCAGATGGATGCTACGGAGATTACCGGTATGGATGATTTACATGATGCACACGGTCCGATACAAGAGGCACAAGCATTAGCTGCTGATTATTTTAACAGTGAGTCATCCTACTTTCTAATCAATGGAAGCACTGCTGGAAACCTGGCGATGCTTCTAACGATATGCCAGGCGGGAGATAAGATAATTGTCCAGCGGAATTGCCACAAATCCATTCTGCATGGTTTAGAACTGGCAGGAGCTCAGCCCGTCTTTTTGGCGCCCAGCTATGAGGAACAATCAGCAAGATACAGCAAAATAGAGGTAGAGACCGTAGAAGAAGCACTGGTTCGTTTTCCAGAAGCGAAAGGCCTTGTACTGACTTACCCCGACTACTTTGGCCGTACTTATGAGATTGAAGAGATTATCAAGACAACCCATCATCATGAAGTCCCTGTTCTGGTAGATGAGGCTCATGGAATCCATTTTCACTTAGGCCGTCCCTTTCCTTCCTCAGCTTTAGAAGCAGGAGCAGATCTCGTCGTCCAGTCTGCGCATAAAATGGCACCTGCCATGACCATGGCTTCAATGCTCCATGCAAACGGGGATCGTATTGATATGGAGAGACTTCGTTATTTTCTTCAAGTTTTCCAATCGAGCAGTCCTTCTTATCCTCTCATGGCGAGCCTGGACTTAGCCCGGCATTTTCTAGCTAATACCACCGAAGAAATGGTTGGGAGGGCTATTCAGCATGCAGCGAAAATCAGAGAAATTTTTGCTGAAGGAGAGGGGTGGACCGTATTACCAGGTAGTAGGTGTGATGACCCTCTTAAAGTCACTCTGCAGGCAGACAGAGGATGGACTGGCCTTCAATTAGCAACTCTATTGGAGGATGCAGGCGTATTTCCGGAACTGGCACTTCCCGACCAGCTTTTGCTCATAACAGGACTAGGGGACTACATTGATGTACGCCGCCTTAAAAACTCGATTTCTAACGTGAACGAACAATTAAAAACAACACGAAAGCATGCTACAATAAAGGCGGTCAATCTGTATACGGAAAAGATTCAGGAACTGGCTTTTTCTTATGAAAAAATGAAAAAGATGCAAAGCGTATTCACCCCATGGCAGGAGGCAGTAGGGAAGGTGGCGGCACAGCCGATCGTGCCATATCCTCCTGGCGTCCCATTGCTGGTAAAAGGGGAAACAATCACAAAGAAACATGTAGAACAAATAGTGCAGTTAATTGACCAGGGTACCCGTTTTCATAATGATGATATTAAAGAAGGAATGGTCACCTTTAAATAGATCTGAGGAGAATGATTGTGGAAGGATTATTTATAACGTTTGAAGGCGGTGAGGGCGCAGGGAAAACTTCTGTGCTTAAAACTGTTGCAGAAGAATTAAACAATAAGGGTTATGATGTACTAGCAACCAGAGAGCCTGGCGGCATCGAGATAGCAGAAAAAATTCGTCATATTATTTTAGATCCGGCTCATACTGCCATGGATGGGCGTACAGAAGCCTTGTTATATGCCGCTGCACGCAGACAGCACCTTGTCGAGAAAGTGCTGCCTGCACTTAAGGAAGGGAAGGTCGTCCTTTGCGACCGATTTGTCGACAGCAGTTTGGCTTATCAAGGCTATGCGCGTGGCCTTGGCATGGATGAAGTGTTCCAAATCAATCAGTTTGCGATCGAAAACCGCATGCCGGATATTACTTTATTTTTTGATATCAAGCCGGAGGATGGTCTGAAAAGGATTGCTGCTAATAAAGGCAGGGAGCAAAATCGGCTCGACATGGAAAAGCTGGATTTTCATCATCAAGTCTATGAGGCATATCAGAAGCTGATAAAAAAATTTCCTGAGCGTATACATGTTATTGATGCCTCACAATCATTAGAGGGTGTTCAAAAAGAAGTTCTGCGAGAGCTGCAGCCATATTTAGTAAATAGTAATCGTGACAGCTGATATTTGATATAATATAAAAAAGGAAACGGGAGGCTGCAATGTTATGAAAATGATCATTGCTGTTATTCAGGATAAGGATAGTAGTCGTTTGACGGACGCTTTAGCAGAGCGTAATTTCCAATCGACTAAATTAGCTACTACAGGCGGATTCCTGAAAGCAGGAAATACCACATTAATGATCGGTTGTAATGATGAAAATGTCGATGAAGCATTAGAAATCATCAAAGATAATTGTAGTCAGCGTGAACAGATGGTTGCACCTATTTCTCCAATGGGAGGAAATGCTGACTCCTACATTCCAAAACCGGTCAAGGTAGAAGTTGGTGGTGCCACTGTTTTTATCTTGCCAGTAGAATCCTATTTCCAATTTTAGTGTAAAGGGGTTTATAGAACGTGAAAATCAGTCAGGAAATTCGCGCGCAGATAGACGCCGCACAGAAACCCTCTACGACTAATGGAAAAGGCCGGAAAGAATTCGATGCGCTAGTTCAATCCCATAACCATAAATTGAAGGAGCAGGAACTCCATAAATTATTAGGGGGTATCAGTGCACAGGGTGAACGTGTAGCCCGCCATCGTTCTTTCCGGGACCTGGCTAAATATAAGCGGATGATCAAAAGCTTTCTCCAGGAAACAGTGGAGTCCGGCATGACTACGAGACATTCCCACAGCTGGAGTATGGATGGACAAGCCCGAAAGCTTACTACCATCGAAGCGATTGATGAAAAATTGACCGAGCTGACAAACGCTGTAATGGATCAGGAGAAAAGGTCGATTGATATTTTAGGGATAGTTGGTGAGGTCAAAGGTTTATTAATCAATTTGTATACTTAAGGGCGGAATCGTAATGCATACATGGGAAGATATGAAACAAATCCAACCCCTAGTCAGTAAAATGCTGATCAACAGCTTTACTAAAAATCGTATATCACACGCCTATCTCTTCCAGGGTTCTCAAGGAACAGGGAAACGGGAGATAAGCCTATTATTCGCAAAAGCAATATTTTGTCCCAATCGTGATGGGGCAGAACCATGCCACCAATGCAATGCCTGCAAAAGAATTCAGTCAGGAAACCATCCGGATATCCATTGGATCAAGCCGGATGGGCAGTCGATAAAAAAAGATCAAATACTTCACCTCCAAAAAGAATTCACCTATACGGGCCTGGAATCGAATCAAAAAGTCTATATTGTCGAAAGTGCGGACAAAATGACGGTCAATGCTGCAAACCGGCTGCTCAAGTTTCTGGAGGAACCCAGTAAGCAGACAACAGCCATGCTACTGACTGAAAACAGTCATGCTATTCTGGATACGATTCGTTCCAGGTGCCAATTGATGGCTTTTCAGCCGCTCAATTCTCAAGGTATCGAGGAGAAACTGACCGGTGAAGGTGTAAGTGAATCAAACGCAAAGCTGCTTTCGCAAATGACGAATAATTTGTCGGAAGCACTCGAAATTCAAGCGGATGATTGGTTTGCTAATGCACGAAAATTAGTGATACAATTAATAGAAGTGCTGAACAATAAACCAAATGAAGCGCTTTTATTTATCAATCATCAGTGGATGCCTCATTTTAAGGAAAGAGAGCAGCTTCAACGCGGTTTGGACTTATTGATGTTCTGGTACAAGGACATGATCAATCATGAGTTGGAACGGGAAGAGGCCATCATTTACCAGCAAGAAAGAGATAGAATGGAACAAATGTCTATGACCTTGACTCGTCAAAACGCAGTCAGAGGCTTATCATCTATCCTTGAGGCGAAGCGGAAGATAAATCAGAATGTCCATCCAACACTTGTGATGGAACAACTTACACTTCACTTGAAGAGGTGATCATAATTGATCGAAGTGATAGGCGTCCGCTTTAAGCAAGCGGGTAAAATATATTATTTTGACCCAAGGAACATCCAGATGTCTACGGATGATTACGTAATCGTAGAAACGGTCCGTGGGATCGAATTCGGGAAAGTGGTCATTGCCAACCGGCAGGTAGACGAAGAAGACATTGTATTGCCTTTAAAAAAGGTCATCCGGATCGCAGATGAAAAAGATAAATTGACGGTGACCGAGAATAAAGAAAATGCAAAAGAAGCTTTCGCTGTCTGCGAAGAAAAGATTAAAGACCACAAGCTTGATATGAAGCTTGTTGATGTGGAATATACATTTGATCGCAATAAGGTGATTTTTTATTTTACTGCCGATGGGCGGGTAGACTTCCGGACACTTGTTAAAGATTTGGCATCTGTATTCAAAACCAGAATTGAACTTCGCCAAATCGGAGTACGGGATGAAGCGAAGCTGCTCGGCGGCATCGGCCCGTGCGGAAGAATGTTATGCTGCTCCACATTCCTTGGTGATTTTGAACCAGTTTCCATTAAAATGGCCAAGGATCAGAACCTCTCGCTGAACCCGGCGAAAATTTCAGGACTATGTGGACGTTTGATGTGCTGCTTAAAGTATGAGAACGATGACTATGAAGCAGCCAAACGTGAACTTCCTGATCTTGGTCAGCGGATTACCACTTCTATGGGTAAAGGAAAAGTCGTAGGAATCAATATGCTGGAACGACTTGTTCAAATTGAATTCCCTGAGCTCGAACGTACACTTGAATATACGTTGCAGGATTTAATTGATGAAGGAGCCGTTTCAACCCAAGCCACAGAATGACGGGGTGGAAGGAAGCGTGAACAAGAAAGAAATTTTCGAGCAAGTATCCCATTTAGAATCACAAATTGGAGAACTATATCAGCAATTAGGTGATTTAAAAACCCAGTTGGCACATCTTTTAGAGGAAAACCAACACTTATCCCTGGAAAACCACCACTTAAGGAAGCGGCTGGATAGGGAGACAGAAGTGCCTGCCCGGCAACAAGCATCAAAAGGAAAAACCACTTCCAAGGATTCATATGTGGGGGAAGGTTATGACAACCTTGCCCGGTTATATGAAGAAGGCTTTCATATTTGCAACTTACATTTTGGCAGTCCAAGAGATGAAGATTGTTTGTTCTGTCTATCGTTCCTGAACAAGAAAAAATAAACGGAACACCGCCTTTCCTTCCCGTAAGGAGAGGCTTTCTTTTTATAAGATAATAGAAATGAGTAAGAAAGGTAGCTGGAAAACAGATGGTTGTATTGAAAGATGATGAACGAATAGATGATTTGTTAGCGGATGAGACGATGCAAATCATCCAAAGTCCTAGCGCTTTTGCATTTTCCCTTGATGCGGTCTTGCTTGCTGACTTCACCTATGTCCCGGTCAAGCGGGGGAAAATCATTGATTTGTGTACAGGGAATGGCGTCATTCCCCTGCTTCTGTCTCGTCGCTCGCAAGTTCAAATAACAGGGGTTGAAATTCAAGAACGGTTATATGATATGGCGGTACGCAATGTCGAACTGAACCAGTTGGAGGGTCAACTGGAAATCATCCATGGTGATTTGAAGGATATGCCCGCACGATACGGCAATAGAAAATTCGATTTGGTGACCGTCAATCCTCCTTATTTTCCTACCCCGAGAAAAAAAGAGCAGAACTTAAATGATTATTTGACGATTGCCCGACATGAAATATACTGTTCCCTTGAAGAGGTGGTACAATCGTGCAGCAGGCTTGTCCGCTCTGGAGGCAAGGTATCCATGGTACACAGACCGGGCAGGATGGCAGATATATTGACGCTGTTTCGAAAGTATAAAATCGAACCGAAACGGCTCCGACTCGTGTATCCGAAAATGGGAAAAGAAGCTAATATTCTGCTGGTGGAAGGAATCAGGGACGGGAATGCAGATTTGAAAATCCTCCCGCCGCTTTATGCCTTTACGGATGAGGGTGAATATACGGACGAGTTAAGGAACATCCTTTATGGAAAATAGCCATTATGTATATATACTGAAATGCAACGATGGTTCCTTCTATACGGGCTATACCAATAATTTAGAACAGCGTCTCGCTAAACATGAAAGTGGTAAAGGTGCAAAGTACACCAGAGGGCGTGGACCATTTGAACTGGTGTACTGGGAAAGCTTCGAAACGAAAACAGCAGCTATGCGCAAGGAATTTCAAATTAAACGGTTGAGCAGGACTAAAAAAGAAGCATTGATTGCTTTAAAGAGTGAGGGAGACTGAATGGAAATACAAAAAAGTTTTGCTGCATCTGATTATGGCACACTTTATATTGTGCCAACACCAATCGGGAACCTCGAAGATATGACCTTCCGGGCTGTCCGAACGTTACAGGATGCTGTTAAAATAGCTGCCGAAGATACGCGAAACACAAAAAAGTTATTGAGTCACTTTGACATTCATACGCCTTTAGTAAGTTACCATGAACATAACAAGCACACCCGTGAAAATCAGTTGATCGAGATGCTGGAAAACGGAGAGGATCTCGCTGTCGTCAGTGATGCTGGAATGCCGGGAATATCTGATCCTGGTTATGAACTGATCCAATCCGCTATCGCCAGCAATATTCCGGTGGTTGTCCTTCCCGGACCGAACGCAGCTCTATGCGCTTTAATAGGATCAGGCCTGGAAACGGAAAAGTTTCATTACTATGGGTTTTTGCCGCGCAAAAAAAAGGATCGGGAACAAGAATTGGAGGACATCAAGTCCTTCCGATCCACACTTGTATTTTATGAATCCCCGCATCGTTTGAAAGAAACATTAAAAGCGATACAGAATGTGTTAGGAAACCGGAAAGTCGCTATATCGAGGGAGCTGACGAAGCGCTATGAAGAATACATTCGTGGAGATATGGATGAAGCGATCGAGTGGGCGGAAACAAGTGAACTTCGTGGAGAGTTTTGTATTGTAGTGGAAGGAAATAAAGCGGAGATACTAGAGGATGAGTTATGGTGGAGCAGTTTATCGGTTCTCGATCATGTTGAGCACTACATCGAGAAAGAAGGCATGTCGAGCAAACAGGCGATCAAGCAAGCTGCAAATGACCGTAAACTTCCAAAACGTGAGGTGTATCAAGCGTACCATGTAGAAGAATAGCATGTTCCCATTCATCCGTCATAGAATATAAAAAAGCACTGACTGCCAGTCGTTTCAGTCAGTGCTTTTTTTATTTTATCTCTGTCTCTTTGTCTGTTTGCCTTATTTAATGCTATCCTCGATTTCTTTCATCAATTTGCTAGCACCTTCGCGGCTGAGTACCAATTTGCCATTTGCCAGGGAAAGGTTGTCCTCAGATACCTCACCAGTAACGTGGCATGTCATGTTCGGCTTATATTTTTTCAATACAATCCGATCATCATCCACATAGATTTCCAATGCGTCTTTTTCGTTGATTCCTAATGTGCGACGAAGCTCAATCGGAATAACCACGCGTCCAAGTTCATCAACTTTTCTTACAATACCAGTAGATTTCATTTTTGTTTCTCCCCTCAATCAAAAATTTTCGCCAGATTTCGACATCTGTCTAAGGTCATAATACCAACCTTTGCCAGCTATGTCAATTCTTAATTTTTCCAATTGTCCCAACACATTAACTCGTTAAAGCTACTAGATGTAGTGTGTTATTGAAGAAATAAGTATCCATATTGGGATTTTACTGGTTTTTCAAGATTCAATTATGTAACATTTTTGATAATTTATTACAATTTATTGAATTCCTTTACCAGGGATTCCGACCATACCATTCGACAAATTTCTGTCAGTATATGGGGGTGTTTCGACAAAAAATATAAAAATACTTTGATCAGCACCCAATATTCTATCTCTGTTCCTGGCTCATTTTTTGAATTTCATAGGTTTCTACGGTATATTTTGATGTTAGGAATGGAAATCCTCTATATAAATCGATACAATAAGGAGATACGGAAAGTTATTCAATAAAGGCTAGACGCTAGCCTTTCGAATATAGTCTGAGGAGGGAAAAGGATGCCAAAAGAAAAGAATACATTCTATATTACAACACCAATCTACTATCCAAGCGGCAATCTCCATATCGGTCATGCTTACACTACCGTAGCGGGAGATGCGATGGCTAGGTATAAACGTTTACGAGGGTTTGATGTGATGTATTTGACTGGAACGGATGAGCACGGTCAAAAAATCCAGCGTAAAGCGAAAGAGCAAGATGTCACGCCTCAAGCCTACGTAGATGATATCGTAAGTGGGATCAAGGATCTATGGGAAAAGCTTGATATTTCCTATGATGATTTTATCCGTACGACACAGGACCGTCATAAAAATATTGTCGAAAAGATTTTCTCCCACTTGCTTGAAAAGGGAGATATCTACCTGGATCAGTATGAAGGCTGGTATTGCACGCCTTGTGAATCCTTCTTCACAGAGCGTCAGCTGGATAATGGCAAATGCCCTGACTGTGGAGGGCCGGTGGAAAAGGTAAAAGAAGAATCCTATTTCTTCAAGATGAGCAAGTATGTCGACCAGCTGCTTGCTTTCTATGAAGAAAATCCGGAGTTCATCCAGCCGGAAAGCCGTAAAAATGAAATGATCAATAACTTTATCAAGCCAGGATTGGAAGATCTGGCTGTTTCTCGTACCACCTTCGACTGGGGTGTACAAGTCCCAGGTAACGCCAAGCACGTTATTTATGTGTGGATTGATGCACTCAGCAATTACATCACTGCGCTGGGTTATGGCACGGACAAAGATGAACGGTATCAACAATATTGGCCGGCGGATGTCCATCTTGTCGGAAAAGAGATCGTACGATTCCATACGATTTACTGGCCAATTATGCTGATGGCTTTGGACTTGCCTCTCCCGAAGAAAGTCTTCGCTCACGGCTGGATTCTGATGAAAGACGGAAAAATGTCCAAATCAAAAGGAAATGTCGTCGATCCGGTGAAACTGATTGACCGTTATGGACTCGATGCTCTTCGTTATTACTTACTTCGTGAAGTGCCCTTCGGCTCTGATGGAGTATTTACGCCGGAAGGGTTCGTCGAACGTACCAATTATGACCTTGCCAATGATTTAGGAAACTTGTTGAATCGTACAGTGGCGATGATCAGTAAGTACTTTGGCGGCGAGATTCCTGCATTTAAGGCTGGTGAAGATCAGCATGACGAAAACCTGGAGCAACTGGCGAAAGAAACAAAAGCACAAGTAGAAGAGAACCTGGAAAATATGGAATTTTCGGTAGCTCTTTCCCAGCTTTGGACTTTTGTCAGCCGCACTAACAAATATATTGATGAGACACAGCCGTGGGTATTGGCGAAGGACGAAAGCAAGAAAGAACGCCTTGGCAATGTCATGGCCCACTTGGCCGAATCCTTGCGTCATATCGCTGTCATGCTGCAGCCATTTCTGACCCAGACTCCGGAGAAAATTTTCAAGCAGCTTGGAGTAGAACAGGAAGAGTTGAAGCAATGGGACAGCCTGGAACAAATCGGGATGCTTCCTGAAGGGACCAAGGTTCAAAAAGAAAATCCTATCTTCCCTCGCCTGGACGCTGAGGTTGAAATTCAAGCAATCAAAGACATGATGAAAAAAACTGCAGCAAAACCAGAGCCGAAGAAGGAAGAACAGTCAGAAGAAGTTACGATTGACGACTTCATGAAACTGGATTTCCGTGTAGCGGAAGTAACGCAGGTGGACAAGATAAAAAAAGCAGATAAACTGCTAAGAATTCAATTAGATCTTGGCAATGAAAAGCGCCAGGTCGTATCAGGGATTGCAGAACATTATACGCCGGAAGAGCTGATCGGGAAGAAAGTGATATGTGTGACAAACCTGAAGCCCGTCAAACTTCGCGGCGAACTTTCCCAGGGAATGATTTTAGCTGGTGAAGATGAGAGCGGCAAGCTTGCCTTAGCATCTATCGACCAGACCTTGGAAAATGGCGCGAAAGTTAAATAATTGGACAAAAGGGAAAGCTAATAATGGCTTTCCCTTTGCTTATAATAACCTCTGTTAAAAACGTTTATTTTGATTTACCATAAGAGTCTTATTCCACTAGAGGGCCGAAAAGGCGAAGACTTGATTTCGAGATATTTATTTGGGGGTTAGGGGCTCCGGGAAACGATTCGCTTTCCGTGGGCGTGTGCTGAGTCTCCTCTGCGGGGCCTCAGCGACTTTCATGGTAACGGACCCAACTATCTCGAAACGGGGTTTTAACAGAGTCATAACTATAAAAAGTTTAATTTTGAAAGGTGGTTGGAATGATGTTGTTTGATACACATGTCCATTTGAATGCAGAACAATTTAAGGAAGATCGTGAGGAAGTCATCCAACGGGCAAAAGATGAAGGAGTAAAATATATGGTTGTCGTGGGATTCGACCGACAGACCATTCCATTAGCGATTGAAATCGCAGAGTCCCATGATAATATATATGCTGCTGTCGGCTGGCATCCCGTGGATGCTATTGACATGGAAGATACTGACCTTGACTGGCTGGAGGAACTGTCTTCCCACCCGAAAGTAGTTGCCTTAGGGGAAATGGGTCTTGATTATCACTGGGATAAATCCCCTGCTGATGTCCAAAAAGAAGTGTTTCGCAAACAAATACACTTAGCCAAAAAAGTGAACATGCCGATCATTATCCATAACCGGGAAGCGACCCAGGATATCGTGGATATTTTAAAAGAAGAAAAAGCCGAAGAAGTAGGAGGCATCATGCATTGCTACAGCGGTTCTGTAGAGATTGCGGAAGAATGCGTGAAAATGAATTTTATGATTTCCCTCGGGGGACCAGTCACCTTCAAAAATGCTAAACGGCCAAAAGAAGTGGCAGAAGCGATTGAGCTTGACCACTTGCTGGTAGAGACCGACTGTCCATTTTTGGCTCCCCATCCTAATCGCGGCAAACGAAACGAGCCGGCTTATGTTAAATTAGTGGCAGAGCAAATTGCTGATTTGAAAGGCGTTTCATTGGAAGAAGTGAGCGAAAAAACGACTAGAAATGCCCTTAAATTCTTCAACATTCCCCAATAAAAGAATAAAAAAGGTGATTTTTTCCCGTCCTCTCAAAAGAGGACGGTTTTTTAAATTTAAGGACACAGGAAGAAAGTCGTGGAGAAATGTGGTGTTACTTGTCTTTTTGATGTCGTTTTTTGAATGAAAGGTACTTTTTTCCTATTTTATTATACAAATGTATGAGAATTGTAACATGTTTGTTATTTTAATTCGGAGGTCGGACGTGTATATTGGGTATTGTGCAACCGAGCGAGCAAGCTTTGGTTTTTACATAGGCATTTATTTTTATGTTATGAAGCGTTTATTTAGGAAAACTTGGCTTTTCGCCAAGTAATGGTGAAAGCCATAGTTTTTCTTATACTTTAATCCTTTAAGAAAGTTAAACATTCTTAAAGTACAAAAAAGGGGAGGCACGGGGCATGAAAATATTTTCTAAATTGTTGCCAGCTTCAAAAACTACGCTGGTCTTAACGATTATTAGCAGCGCCGTATTGTTTGCCTTACTTGGAGTTATAACTCATGAAGCAACCAAAGCAGAAGTCACTGTTAATCACAACGGGGAAACAACCCAACTACGTACACATGCCGACACAGTGGGTGAACTTCTGCAGACATTAGAGATCAACACCTCAGAATATGATGAATTATCGCATCCAGAAGATACTGCATTGGCTAACGGGATGGAAGTCGATTATCAAAGTGCCGAGCCAGTCCATGTAGTAATCGATGGCGAACAAAAAGATTATTATACAACTGCAGAAACAGTCGGAGAGTTTTTCGAGGAGCAGGATCTTCATTTTAAAAAACGAGATGAGGTTTCTCATACGGAAATGGATCCGATTGAGCCTGATATGAATATAGAAATTGCAAAAGCATTCCAGGTCACCATTAATGATGGCGGTGAAAAAACACAAGTCTGGACTACTGCTTCCACTGTCGGTGACTTCCTGAAGGATCAGGAAATCGAGTTAGGTGAAATGGATGAATTGAAACCTCAAGAGTCCAAACAACTGACAGAAAAAACACCTGTAAAAATCACACGTGTAGAAAAAGTCACCGATGTAATCGAAGAAGAAATAGACTTTACTGTTGTAACTAAACAGGATGGTTCTCTCCCGAAAGGGGAAAGAAAAACGGTTACGGATGGTGAAAAAGGACTTATCACGAAGAAGTACGAAGTGACCTTGAAAAATGGCGAAGAGGTCGACCGGAAGCTGATCAAGGAAGAGCAGCAAAAGGAAAGCCAAAATAAAATCGTTGCAATTGGTACAAAAGAAGAGGAAAAGAAAGTTGTAACACAGGCATCGAATAATACGAATAAATCTTCGGATTCCAATAATAGTTCTACTCAGAAATCGAACTCAGGTAATAGTGACAGTGACACCACAGTTTCTCGTGGAGACTCAGAGAGCTCGGTCAAAACACTGCAAATGAGTGCCACTGCTTATACAGCCAGCTGCAGTGGATGTTCCGGCATTACGGCAACAGGCATCAATCTGAAAGCGAATCCTGATGCGAAAGTAATTGCTGTCGATCCTAACGTCATTCCACTTGGTACTAGGGTGTGGGTCGAAGGCTACGGAAATGCAATTGCCGGAGATACAGGTGGAGCGATCAAGGGTAATAAGATCGACCTGTTCATGTCTTCCAAGAGCAAGGCGCAAAGCTTCGGGCGTAAGACAGTGCAAGTGAAAATACTCGGAAAATAACGATAAGCAGGGGACCCGCTCCTCTGCTTTTTCTTTTGGGTTCATTTCGTGGTATGCTGAAAGCTACTAGCGTATTGTTGCACGGAGGAGTATAAGTGAAAAAAATTAAAGAAGTGATTGTGGTAGAAGGAAAAGATGACACGACAAAAGTGAAACAAGCGGTGGATGCGGATACGATCGAATCCAACGGCTCGGCTATTAACCAGGAAATAATTGAGCGAATCAGACATGCAAAAGAAAAGCGGGGCGTGATTATTTTTACGGACCCTGATGCTCCAGGTGAGCGGATCCGTATGATAATTTCTGAGGCTGTTCCTGGATGCAAACATGCTTTTTTACCGAAAGATCAGGCACGGTCCAAATTTGATCATGGGATCGGAATTGAGCATGCATCCTTAAAAGCGATTCAAGAAGCTCTCGCCTCTGTATATGAATTAACCGAAACAGAAAATAATGAAATTACAAAGGCCGATTTATTAGCCTATGGGTTGTTAGGTGGTCCCCATGCAAGTCGAAGGAGAGACAAGTTGGGGGAACGCCTTCGAATCGGGAAGGCCAATGGCAAACAATTACTGAAGCGTCTGAATATGTTCCAAATTTCAAAACAGGAATTCGAACAAACAATGGAAATGTTGATACAGGAGGAAAACGATGAATAACCAAAAAGCAATAGCCACTCCGACGAGAACGAAAGAAATTCTCGAACAATATGGTTTTTCCTTTAAGAAAAGTCTGGGACAAAATTTTTTAATTGATGCCAATATTTTAGAGAATATTGTGCGATATGCGGGGGTAGATGAACGGTCTGGCGCGATTGAGATAGGGCCGGGTATAGGGGCACTGACCGAGCAGCTCGCGAGACATGCTGGTCGGGTGGTTGCTTTTGAAATCGATCAGCGGCTGGTGCCGATATTGGAAGAAACCCTGTCTCCATACGATAATGTATCGGTCATCAACAAGGATATTTTAGAAGCGGACGTCCATGAAGTGATTAAAACAAACTTTGAACCGGGACAGAGTTTAAAAATAGTTGCTAATCTTCCTTATTACATTACGACACCTATTTTAATGAAATTATTAATGGAACGACTTCCGGTCGACAATATCACCGTTATGATCCAAAAGGAAGTGGCAGATCGGATGGCCGCTTCACCAAATACGAAAAGCTACGGTTCATTATCGATAGCCGTTCAATACTATACAGAAGCAAAAGTGGTGATGAATGTCCCGAAAACTGTATTCATGCCACAGCCAAATGTTGACTCTGCTGTCCTGCAGTTGGTTCTTCGTGACGTTCCGCCCGTACAAGTCACCGATGAAGACTTTTTCTTCTCAACGGTTCAGGCAACTTTTGGACAGCGTCGTAAAACATTGATGAATAACCTCTCCCGTCATTTCAAAGGGGAGCTGGAAAAAGATCAAATTAGGGAAACGCTGGCGAATATCGGAATTGAGCCATCCCGCAGGGGAGAATCTTTGACGATGGAAGAATTTGCGGTTTTGGCCAATGCTTTTTATGAGAAACAGAAGGCGGTTTAACCCTTAGAGAGTACACAACTTCATACATTTCACATAGGCTATGTTAGTGAAATGTATGAGGTGGTGGCAAGATGATTGTCAAAGGGGATTTAGTAACACGCATCTCTCATCAACACGACTTGTTATTCCGTGTTCAATCTGTCAAAGAGGACCGGGTGCTTTTATTTGGAGAGGACTTCCGGCTGGAGGCAGATGCTCCTATTTCTGATTTGAAGAAAGCGACAGGCGAAGAATACCGGGCACATAAAAAGAAAGTGAAAGTACAGGAAGACTATTCTTATCGGTTGTTCCGCCAGGATTATCAGCTGCTGAAAGAAAAAAGGGATCATGAGTCGACAGATGGCTTTAAGTTTGAAAATAATTATTTTCAAATAGCTCCACGTGTCCTCCATGTTGACGGAGATCAACTTTTTCTGAAAAAGTGCATCCAACTCTATCAACAGTTAGGTATACAAGTACATGGGACTCATATGGGTGAAAAAGATATGCCGGTTCAAATAGGATCTTTAATTGAAAGGATCCAGCCTGATATTGTCGTCATCACCGGTCACGATTCTTTTTCCAAGAATAAAGGTTCGGTTCGTGACTTACGTGCGTATCGCCATTCCCAATATTTTGTTGACACGGTTCGTGAAATCCGAAGTAAGTCATCGCATCTGGATCAACTGGTTATTTTTGCGGGTGCCTGTCAATCCCATTTCGAGTCGTTGATTAAAGCTGGGGCTAATTACGCAAGCTCACCACAGCGAATAAACATTCACGCTTTGGATCCTGTCTATATCGTTGCGCGCATCGCCTATACGTCATTTATGGATAAAGTGAATGTAAGAGAAGTATTGCGTAATACCTTGACAGGAGAAGGGGGGCTTGGAGGGGTCGAGACACGAGGCCTGCTCAGGGTCGGAATGCCTTTTCGCTCCCTGGAAATACTGGAAGAAAAAGAAAAAGAAGAAAATGATAAAGAAGAAGATAACAATTCAAAAATTTAGTGTGAAACGGATGATCTAAAAGGGAGAATAAGCGCATTAATTCCTATGCTTGAGCCTTTTGGATTAGTCCGTTTTATTTTTCACTTTAAGAAAGTATAAATTTACTAAAGGATTAAAGTATGAACCAGTTTTTTCTAATATACATAATTTTACCTTTTTCAGGAATAATAAAGATATCGTGACACAAGCAATTATTTTATTGACATTAAAATTGTCATACTGGTATAATATAAGTTTTTATTTGACATCGTCGATGGCTTGTGTTATATTTATATACAGTGAGGTGGAGTGTAGTGGCTAAAACGTTATTCGAAATAAAAGAATCCCTTGAAGGCCAAATTGGTAAGCGATTGACATTGACAGCAAATGGAGGACGGAGAAAGACCATCCAACGTTCCGGTGTTCTGGCAGAAACGTATCCATCTGTGTTCATTGTTGAGCTTGACCAGGAGGAAAATGCTTTTGAACGAGTATCTTATAGCTATGCGGATGTACTTACGGAAACTGTGGAATTGAGCTTCGATGAAATGAACAAACTAGCTACGAGTTAGCTATCTGGAACAGTAAACATTGGTTTACTGTTCTTTTTCATTTTCTAGGAAATTATAAAATTTTCTTTTTTTGGATAACTTTACGTGGTAGCTCCATCTAGCTCCAGCGCCTACCCCCTCGAGGTCTTAAGTCAATCCTCTCTGTGATTAGAAAAACTTGGCTTATCGCCAATGGTTTATGGCGAAAGCCTTAGTTTTACTTATACTTTAAACCATTATAAACTTAATTGGTCTAAAAGTACAAAAAACGTCACGGCGAGGCTTGTCTTAAGCTTGTCGGGGGTGAGCAAGGCGCTTGCGCTTTTGTTCTTTTAACAGAAATAGTCCATAATCATGTCAGGGAATTTTTCCCGTGGTTACCCATTAGTTACTGAATGAATACCCCTGAATGACATATGCTAGGAATGTCCGTAACTAAGCTTTTTGAAAGGAGCTGTAAACGGATGAGCAGAAGAAGAGGGGTTATGTCTGATCACCTCAAAGAAGAAATTGCGAAAGAACTTGGGTTTTATGACACGGTTCAGAAGGAAGGCTGGGGTGGAATTACAACCCGGGATGCCGGAAATATCGTGAAACGCGCCATTCAAATGGCCGAGGAGCAAATGATAAGGGAGCGGTCCTGATGGACGCTCCCTTTTTTGAAAGGAAATATGGTACAATCTCCTATAGTAATGATGAGGAAAAGTAGGTGGAACCATGTACGTGTATGAAAAAGCGCCGGCGAAAATAAACCTTTCGTTAGACGTTCTATATAAACGGGATGACGGATTTCATGAAGTGGAAATGGTCATGACGACGATTGATTTAGCAGATCGAATTACGCTGGAGGTATTGGAAGAAAATCAGATCATTATCGAGTCTGAAAGCAGGTTCGTTCCTAATGATGAAAGAAATCTCGCCTATCGGGCTGCTAAATTAGTAAAAGATACATACCAGGTTGAAGCAGGCGTCAGGATATTCATCGAAAAAAACATCCCTGTCGCTGCCGGGCTTGCTGGAGGAAGCAGTGATGCTGCTGCTGTACTAAGAGGCGTTAACCGTCTTTGGAATCTTGCGCTTAACCCTGATGAACTTGCCCGTTTAGGGAGTGAAATTGGCTCTGATGTTTCCTTTTGTGTCTATGGGGGGACCGCGTTAGCAAAAGGCCGGGGAGAGCAGATCGTAAACCTGCCTGCGCCGCCTGCTTGCTGGGTCGTCCTTGCCAAACCTGCCATCGGGGTCTCTACTGCTACGGTCTACAAAAAATATCAGGGGGAAAAGGCGGAACATCCCAATACTACTGCGATGATCGAGGCGCTGGAAAATGAAGACTTTAAACAGCTATGTGATAATGTCGGCAATGTGCTGGAATCTGTAACCTTAGAGCTTCATCCAAAAGTCAGACAGATCAAGCATCAAATGGTACAAGCCGGGGCCGATGCCGTCCTGATGAGTGGAAGTGGTCCTACGGTGTTTTCACTTGCCCAACAAGAAACGAGAGCCCAACGTATATTCAATAGCTTGAGGGGTTTTTGTGATGAAGTATACCTTGTCCGTATGTTAGGACACCGTTCCCACACTTGATTAAAACCGTATGAATCTGGTAATATTAGATGATAATATTCGGATTTTGAGGTGTTCGTATGAAAAGAAGTGAACGACTGGTGGCAATGACCCACTATTTATTAGATCATCCGAGAGAATTAGTTTCCTTGCCGTTCTTTTCCGAGACGTATCAGGCGGCTAAATCTTCTATTAGTGAAGATTTGGGTATCATCAACCAGATGTTCCAAAAAGAAAGCATTGGTTATTTGCAGACGGTATCGGGAGCGGCGGGTGGCGTTAAATATATCCCGCAATTTTCCAAAGCCTATAGTGAATCTTTTGTCAGCCGATTATGCGAACGGCTGGAAGACCCTGAACGGCTCCTTCCTGGAGGCTACTTGTTCATGAGTGATTTACTGGGTGACCCCCATACGGTCCGTGATATCGGGCGCTTGTTTGCTTCAGCCTTTGCCGATAAGGAAGTCGATGTCGTTATGACAGTGGCGACAAAGGGAATACCACTTGCTTACGCTGTAGCTTCTTATTTGAATGTTCCGGTCGTCATTGCACGTCGAGACCCCAAAGTAACGGAAGGATCCACAGTAAGTATCAATTATGTTTCCGGTTCCACCAAAAAAATCCAAACGATGGTGTTGACGAAGCGCAGCCTGAAGGAAAAATCGAGGGTATTGATTATTGATGATTTCATGAAGGCGGGAGGCACTATCGCGGGTATGCAGAACCTGTTAAAAGAATTTAACGCCGTTACAGCGGGTATCGGTGTCCTGGCTGAAGCGGAAGATGAAGACGAAGACCGCGTCGTAGAAGATTATTTATCCCTCGTCCAAATTTTGAATGTGGATGATCGTAATAAACAAATTAAAGTTGCAACTGGAAATTTATTAGATAAAATCACCTAATAAAATTTATTAGTATATAAAAGGTTACAAGAAGCGGAATCCCTGTCATACCAATGGCTGAGGTTCCGCTTCTTGCATATTAAATACTATTAATTTCTTGTCAAACTACAAACCGTGAAAAATTTTTATTAAATAAAGAAGGAATTTTTGCCGTTTTGTGGAATTTATGTAATAAGTTCTTTTTGGGAAAAGGTGGTGAATATTAATGGAAGTAACTGACGTTAGACTGCGACGCGTGAATACTGAAGGAAGAATGCGAGCAATTGCTTCTATTACTTTAGACCAGGAGTTTGTCGTACACGATATTCGTGTCATTGATGGCAACAATGGTCTATTTGTAGCTATGCCAAGTAAGCGCACGCCTGATGGTGAGTTCCGGGACATTGCACACCCGATCAACTCGAACACTCGTGGAAAAATTCAAGACGCTGTACTTGAAGAATACCACCGTGCTGGTGAAGCAGAAGTAGAGTATGAAGAAGCCGGCGCTTCGTAAGTAAATATCATGACAACAGGGGGGTCTAACTTCACAGGAGTTAGGCTTCTTTATTTTGTTTAAACAATACCCGGTTTCGACCGGGTTTTAACATGTCTTTTTTTGGTATCCCTCCCAGTTTATAATTATAGTCATTTCAAGTAGGGTATTGTTGAAATAACACTTGTTTTAAGATATGATTTTTATGGATAAATAGGATGGAGGGTTACTTCATGAGTAATAGATATGCCGTTGTGCTTGCGGCTGGTCAGGGTACAAGGATGAAGTCAAAACTGTATAAAGTTTTGCATCCTGTATGCGGCAAACCAATGGTACAGCATGTTGTAGATCAGTTGAACACTGTCGATTTAAGCGAATTGATCACCGTTGTAGGGTTCGGAGCTGAGAAAGTTCAGGATCAATTAGGTGAAGACAGCCATTATGTCATCCAGGAAGAGCAGCTTGGAACCGGACATGCGGTGCTGCAGGCGGAAGATATCCTGGCAGATAAAGAAGGCACCACGCTTGTTGTGTGCGGGGATACGCCATTATTGACAGGAGAGACATTGCAGGCATTGATCGATCATCATGATCAAGAAGGCGCACTTGCCACTATTTTGACTGCTCATGCTGACGATCCAACCGGGTACGGACGTGTCATACGCGGGGCGACCGGCGAAGTCGAGCGCATTGTCGAACATAAAGATGCGAATAATGAAGAGAAAGAAATCCAGGAAATCAACACGGGTACTTACTGCTTTGATAACCGTGCCTTGTTTGATGCCTTACAAAATGTTTCCAATGATAATGTGCAAGGAGAATACTACCTGCCGGACGTCATTGAAATCCTGAAAGATAAACAAGAAAAAGTCAGCGCTTATCAAACAGGCGATTTTTCAGAAACGTTAGGTGTCAATGATCGTGTCGCTCTATCACAAGCAGAAAAAACGATGAAGCAGCGCATTAACGAGCAGCATATGCGAAACGGAGTTACCTTGATTGATGTAGATCATACTTACATTGGTCCGGATGTGAAGATCGGGCAGGATGTTGTTATTCATCCAGGCTGCGTCATTGATGGAAATACCGAAATTGATGATGATGCCATCATCGGTCCGCATACCACGATAACAAATTCTCGTATCGGTGCAGGTACCGTCATCAGGCAAAGTGTTGCTGCGGACAGTAATATTGGACAACGCGTCCAAATTGGTCCGTTTGCCCATATACGTCCACAATCAGATCTCGGGGATGAAGTTAAAATAGGTAACTTTGTCGAAGTGAAAAAAGCGGCGTTCGGCAATAATAGTAAAGCTTCTCACTTGAGTTATATTGGTGATTCTGAGGTCGGTACCGGAGTGAACATCGGATGTGGGACGATTACCGTCAACTATGATGGAGCGAACAAGCATTTAACAAAAATTGAAGATGATGCCTTTATCGGATGCAATTCCAATTTGATTGCTCCGGTTACAGTCGGAAAGGGTGCTTATGTCGCTGCTGGTTCAACAATAAATGAAGATGTACCGTCAGAGGCGCTTTCCATTGCACGTTCTCGTCAAACAAACAAAGAAGGCTATGCTTCTAAAATGAAGCAGCCCAAAAAAGGTTAACGGAGGGTATTTCAAATGGCAACTGGTTATAAGGATCCATCGTTGAAAGTTTTTTCTCTTAACTCCAATCCATCATTGGCGCAGGAAATTGCTGAAAATATTGGGACGGAATTAGGAAAATGTTCTGTGACGACGTTCAGTGACGGGGAAATCCAAATCAATATTGAAGAAAGTATCCGAGGCTGCGATGTTTATGTCGTCCAATCTACATGTGCTCCGGTAAACCAACACATTATGGAGCTTCTTATTATGATTGATGCGTTGAAGCGGGCTTCGGCGCGCACGATCAATATCGTTATGCCATATTATGGGTATGCCCGCCAGGACAGGAAAGCACGCTCGCGTGAACCGATTACAGCTAAGCTTGTGGCGAACCTACTGCAAACCGCCGGTGCGACACGTGTATTGATGCTTGACCTTCATGCACCGCAGATTCAAGGGTTCTTCGATGTCCCGATCGATCATCTGGTAGGAGTCCCGCTTCTATCGGAATACTTTGAGGAAAAGAATTTTGATGATGTGGTTATTGTATCCCCTGACCATGGCGGCGTAACACGTGCCAGGAAAATGGCCGATATTTTGAAAGCTCCGATTGCTATTATCGATAAACGCCGTCCGCGTCCGAATGTTGCCGAAGTGATGAACATCGTCGGTAATATCGAAGGCAAAACGGCCATCCTGATTGATGATATCATTGATACAGCAGGAACGATTACACTCGCGGCCAATGCCTTGAAAGAGAATGGTGCGAAAGAGGTATATGCATGCTGTACCCACCCGGTACTCTCCGGACCTGCAATTGAACGGATTGAAAATTCTCAAATCAAGGAACTTGTGGTTACGAACACGATTCCGCTTGGGGAAGATAAGAAAATTGACAAAATTACCGAACTATCGATTGCACCATTGATTAGTGAAGCGATCATCCGTGTGCATGAGTTCAAATCCATCAGTATCTTGTTCGATTAATTTTAATAAAGAAAAAAACAGGTTTAGCTCAGACAGCGAAAGGGAAACATTATTGAATAGATGGTTTTTATTTCAATGGAGGGTGATTAACTTGGCAATTCAATTAAAAGCAAATCAAAGAAAAGATACGAAACAATCAACAAACAGGGGTCTTCGTGAAGAAGGAAATGTCCCTGCAGTTGTATATGGTAAAGAAAAAGATCCAATCACCGTGTCTGTCAACAGCATCGAGTTGTTGAAAACTGTACGTGACGAGGGAAGGAACGCAATTATTTCTCTTGACGTGGAAGGCGGCAAAACAGTAGATGTTATGCTGCATGAATATCAAATCGATCCACTGAAGGACGAGCTGATTCACGCAGACTTCTATATTGTAGACATGGCTCAGGAGATGGATGTTGAAGTACCCGTACGTCTCGACGGTGAAGCGATTGGCTCAAAAGAAGGCGGAGTTCTGCAGCAGCCATTATACCACCTGCAAGTCCGTGCAAAGCCAAACAATATTCCGGAAGAAATTACAGTCGATGTATCTGAGCTTAATGTCGGCGACAGCCTCATGGTCAGCGACTTGAAGCAGGGTCGTAACTATGAGATTCTGGATGACGAAAACCAGACAATCGTTTCTGTTACTCCGCCGGAGGAAATGCCTGAAGAACCTGAAACAGATGACGAACAGGCAGAACCAGAATTGGTTGGAGCTGAAAACGAGAGCGATGAAAGTGAAGAAAAACCAGAAGAAAACGATAAAGAGTAATACAGATGGAATATTGAGGGGGCGTGACATTGTGTTGCGCCCCTTTTATTTGACTTTAAGACAGTTAGAGGATGAAAACATAAAAAGCAGGAAGCCTTTCGCTTATAGACGCTTGATGAAAGTTGAGTTTTTATAATCGTGGATTTTGCTATAATAATATAGATACTTACAGGTAAAAGGAAGTTGAATAAATGAAATGTATTGTTGGCTTAGGTAACCCGGGGAAGAAATATGAAAAAACAAGACACAACATAGGCTTTATGGTCATCGATCAGCTGGCTTCTGACAACCATTGGGAATTAAAGCAGGAAAAGTTCAAGAGCCTGTATACGATAGAACATGTGAATGGGGAAAAGGTATTGCTGCTCAAACCTCAGACCTATATGAACCTCTCAGGAGAAGCGATTCGTGCATTTGCTGATTATTATGATTTTGAAATAGATGACTTTCTTGTTATCTATGATGATTTGGATCTGCCTCCAGGGAAAGTTCGTCTGCGGCAAAAAGGTGGACATGGGGGACATAACGGAATCCGGAATATCATCGATCATTTTCATGACAAATCTTTCAAGCGGCTTCGAGTGGGAATCGGTCGTCCTTCAGTCCCGATGTCAGTCGTCGACTATGTGCTTGGCAGTTTCGATAAAGATCAGCAGGAACCTGTGCAGGACAGTATTCATAAAGCAGCGAAAGCATGTGAAGCATGGATCGAACGTCCTTTCCAGGAAGTCATGAATGAATATAATAAATGATGAGGTCTGGAAGGAATTAAAAGGGACAGGTATGTCTTTAAACAGGCAGTCATAAAATGTAAGAATCGTATAATTGGAGTAAAAGACGGTCAAACTAAGCACAATTGCTCTAAATAGGAGGGTTGTGTGATGTCAATCATCTATGTTTGCCGTCATTGTAATAATACTGTGGGGAAATTAGAACAAGAAATAGCAGATGAGAATATGCTTGGTATTAATCATTTGACGGAACAGGAGCGCGAAGAAATGCTTGAATTCCATCAAAATGGAGACCTGCGCATTAAAACGATTTGCGATAATTGCCAGGAGGCACTTGATCAAAATCCCCAATATCATGAATTAGACTTTTTTATACAATAAACCATCGTGCACCAGAGAAATAAGGATGCCGAATGGTGAGAATGATGATAGTGGAGGAATCATATATGCAAGGACTAAAGAAATATTTGCATGGCCAAGATGATATCCATTCGATTGCATCAGGGTTTACCACCGGCATGCAAGAACAGATGGTATCGGGACTATCCGGGTCCGCTCGCAGCGCGCTCGTCTCTATCGTTAATGAGTCATTGGAACGGCCAGTTTTACTCGTTACCCATCAACTGGTACAGGCACAGCAATTATATGAAGATTTACAGGAAATCACAGAAACCGAACGCGCACACTTATATCCGGTCAATGAATTGATTGCTTCTGAGATTGCGATTGCAAGCCCGGAATTGAAAAGCCAGCGGATAGAATCGCTGAATCAGTGGATGAATCAAGGATCCGGGATATTGATTACACCAGTTTCAGCGTTGAAGCGGGTCTTGCCTCCTAAAAGCTATTGGGAACGGTACCGTCTTCCTTTTATAGTCGGTGAAGAAATTGACGTTGAGCGTTACCTTGCCACGCTGGTTGATATGGGATATGAACGAACAGGAATGGTTGCATCACCGGGAGAGTTCAGTATTCGTGGAGGGATTATCGATCTTTACCCGTTGACTGCTGAATTTCCTTACCGAATTGAACTTTTTGATACGGAAGTAGATTCGATCCGGACCTTTGATTCCGAAACCCAACGCTCCAAAGAAAAACTGGAGCAGGTCATGATTGCTCCTGCAACGGAATTATTAATAACTGAAGAAGATTTCACCCGAGCCTCTCATCGCCTAGGAGAGGCCTTAAGTCATTCCCTGAAAAAGCTGACGAAAGCAGAAGCGAAAACAAGGCTGAGTGAAGTCATTGAACACGACCTGGAGCGTTTGGAACAGCAGGAACGGTTCCAGGAGATGTATAAATATATTGGTTTCTATTACGATGAGCCAGCCAATTTACTAGATTACCTGCCGGAAAACGGAATTGTCGTCATGGATGAAATGAGCCGGATACAGGAAACGGCGCAACGACTTGATCAGGAAGAGGCAGAATGGTATCAGAGTCTGCTGGAGGCCAATCAAATCGTACGAGACCTTTCCATTTCCTATGACTGGCATGATGTGTGGTCGAAAATCAAACATCCACGATTATATTTGTCAGTGTTCTTACGACATATTCCCAACACTCAGCCGGAGAATGTCGTCAATATATCCTGTCGTCAAATGCAGCAGTTCCATGGCCAGATGAATTTATTGAAAAACGAAATGGAACGCTGGGAAAAGCAACACTTTTCTGTCATGATTATTGTCCCTAACGAAGAACGGGCGACAAAGGTACAGTCAGTGCTCGATGATTATGGCATGGAAGCTGTCATCAGCAAAGAGGATGTCACACTTCCGCTTTCGAAACCGACAATTATTCATGGAAATATCAGTAGTGGCTTCGAACTGCCTATGCACAAATTGGCTGTCATCACAGAAAATGAGATGTTCAAGAAGAAAACATCAAAACCAAAGCGAAAACAGAAATTGTCCAATGCAGAACGGATTAAGAACTACCAGGAACTGAAAGTGGGTGACTATGTCGTCCATGCCAACCATGGGATAGGGAAATATCTTGGGGTAGAAACATTGACCATGAATGGTGTCCACAAAGACTTCCTGCTCGTTAAATACTCCGGAAACGATAAGCTGTTCGTACCAATAGAACAAATTGATCTGATTCAGAAGTATGTCGGTTCAGAAGGGAAAGAACCAAAAGTATACAAACTCGGTGGCAGCGAATGGGGTAAGGTCAAACGCAAAGTACAGTCTTCTGTTGAGGACATTGCGGATGATTTGATCAAGCTCTATGCCGAGCGGGAAGCTTCTAAAGGCCATGCTTTTCAGGAAGACACAGAAATGCAGCGGGAATTCGAGGCATCATTCCCTTATCAGGAAACTCAAGATCAGCTGCAATGTATTGAAGAAATCAAGGAGGATATGGAAAGAATACGGCCGATGGACCGGCTTCTTTGTGGTGACGTTGGTTACGGGAAAACCGAAGTCGCTATTCGTGCCGCATTTAAAGCAGTTGCGGAAGGAAAGCAGGTAGCGATTCTTGTTCCGACGACTATCCTGGCACAACAGCATTATGAAACCATTATGGAACGTTTTCAGGACTTCCCGATTAATATCGGGCTGTTAAGCCGTTTCCGTACAAAAAAACAACAAAAAGAAACAACCGATCAAATGAAAAAAGGGCTGGTAGATGTGGTGATCGGTACCCATCGTCTCTTATCGAAAGACGCCCAGTTTAAAGATCTCGGTTTATTGATCGTCGACGAAGAACAGCGGTTCGGCGTCAAACATAAAGAAAAGATCAAACAACTGAAAACCAATGTCGACGTTTTGACATTGACAGCCACGCCAATTCCAAGAACATTGCATATGTCCATGCTGGGAGTCCGGGACTTGTCAGTGATCGAGACACCGCCAGAAAACCGTTTCCCTATCCAGACGTACGTACTCGAGTATAATCCGGTATTTATGCGGGAAGCGATTGAACGGGAAATGGCCAGGGGCGGCCAGGTGTTTTTCCTATTCAACCGGGTGGAGAATATCGAACGGATGGCAGAGGAAATTTCAGCGCTTGTCCCGGAAGCAAGGGTCACTGCTGCTCATGGCCAAATGAACGAGACTACTTTAGAGAATGTCATGTTTTCCTTCTTAGAAGGGGAGTTTGATGTACTGGTCAGCACAACGATTATTGAGACTGGTGTAGATATTCCAAATGTAAACACATTGATCGTCTATGACGCAGACAAGATGGGACTCAGCCAGCTCTATCAATTGCGTGGACGGGTTGGAAGATCAAATCGTGTTGCTTATGCCTACTTTACGTATCAACGGGACAAAGTGCTGACGGAAGTAGCTGAAAAACGGCTGCAGGCGATCAAAGAGTTCACCGAACTTGGTTCCGGCTTCAAAATTGCCATGCGAGACCTGTCCATTCGCGGGGCGGGTAATCTGCTTGGTGCCCAGCAGCATGGTTTCATCGATTCTGTCGGCTTTGATATGTATTCTCAAATGTTAAAGGATGCGATAGAAGCGAAGCGGCAGGGGAAAGAGCCGGAAGACATACAGCCGTTCCAGGTGGAGCTGGATCTTCAGATCGATGCCTACCTGCCTGATACGTATATTTCAGATGAGAAGCAAAAAATCGATATTTATAAACAATTCCAGGCGATAGAAAGTGTCGAGGATATCCATGATCTGCGAGATGAAATCATTGACCGTTTTGGGGATTACCCAGATGAAGTTGAAAACTTGTTCCTGGTCTCTTCCATGAAAATGCATGCCAAACAATCAGGGATTGAATCGATATCCGAGAAAAAGCAGAAGATTGATTTGCTGATGGAAGCTGAATCCAGCCAGAACATCGATGGTGCCAAGTTATTCGAACTTGCAAACAGTTATGGCAGAATCGTGCAATTAGGAACGGAAGACCAGAAACTGAAGGTCACTTTCCAATGGGATAGAAAGTCATACATTCGCCGTTATGAAGTAGTAGACGAATTCCTCCAAAGACTCCCGGATATGAAAAGAGAAGTCTCCACCGCTTAAGCGGGAGAGAAAGGAGCCACTATCCTTTTAATGGTGAGAATCAGTAGATGAATTATAAGAACGGTTATTAACAAAATTAAGGGAGCAAGGAAATGACGAAACTCCTGCGGAAAAACGGACATGACAGGATCACGCAACGAAGTGAGGAGGCATGTCCGTACGTCCGCGGAAAGCGAGTCGTTTCCTTGCTCCCATTTTCTAATTATGGCAACCGATTCGTTACTTTCTGTTTTTTTATCCCTATTTCTTACCATAAATCCATTGTTTAGGTGAATAGGTTTTTATTGTTGATTCATACTAAAGTCATCAACTGTATTTTTGTTGTATCTTATCACCAAAAATATTAAGACTAATCATCAAGGAAAGTGAGGCTTCTCAGCTATGAAAGCAACAGGAATTGTACGTCGCATTGATGATTTAGGAAGAGTGGTTATTCCTAAAGAAATACGGAGAACGTTGAGAATACGTGAAGGTGATCCTTTAGAGATCTTCGTTGACAGAGAGGGTGAGGTCATACTTAAAAAGTATTCCCCTATCAGTGAATTAGGAGACTTTGCGAAGGAATATGCGGATGCCTTATTCGATTCTTTAGGACAGCCGGTATTGATTTGTGACAGGGATGAATTCATCGCCGTAGCTGGTGGATCGAAAAAGGATTATTTAAACAAGCATATTGGACCTAAGATTGAACAAGCGATTGATAACCGTTCGGTAGTGACAGAAAAGAACTCTAGTCAAATCGAATTGGTGCAAGGTCGTGAAGAGGAATTGGCATCCTACGTCATCGGACCGATAATCGCTCAAGGCGATCCAATCGGTTGTGTGGTCATCTATTCGAAAGAAGGCCCGGCGCTTGGAGATGTAGAAGCTAAGTCTGTTGAAACGGCTGCAAGTTTTCTTGCCCGCCAGATGGAATAGAGATTTTAAGATCTTATCTATACTTTAAGTAAGACGGCGATGGCTTTTTGCGGCAGGTCACGTTGTGCGAATAAGTAGTGGAAGAGCTGTATGACCATAAAGGAGTCATACGGCTTTTTAATACTCTAAAAAGGATTAATGCTTTGTAATGCTTTATATAACTGTTGGCAAGAATCGGATGAATGATGAAAATCATGCACCTGTGCTATAATGAGTGGAAGTATGATGGAAAGGCGTACCAACATGAATGACAAGATTGAAACCAAAGATTTTTTCAAAGGTGCTTTCATCCTCACTTTAGCGGGGATTTTCAGCAAAATATTAAGTGCAGGTTACCGGATTCCGATTCAAAATATAACAGGGGATCTGGGCTTTTATATATATCAGCAAATCTACCCCTTCCTTGGAGTAGCAATCATGCTATCGTTGTACGGCTTTCCTGTGGCTGTATCGAAATTGGCAGCGGATTTCAGGGATAAACAAAAAGAGCTGGCACTACGCTCCTTTTTCATCCCTGTATTCGTCATCATATTCTCTTTAAGTGCTCTTGTGTTTTTAATATTGTTTACGCAAGCAGCTATGATTGCAGAGTGGATGGGGGATAAAACATTAAGCGCCCCTATTAGAGCAAGCGCGTTTGTTTTTCTTGTCTTACCCTTCACCTCGGTGATGAGGGGGGCATTCCAAGGAAGTAATGATATGCAGCCGACAGCTGTATCTCAAATTGTAGAACAGCTGGTGCGCGTGAGTATTATTATTACTGTAGCAGTGGCCTTAGTGGGTAAGGAAGATTATTATGCCATTGGTACAGGTGCAGCAGCGGCTTCGGTGGCTGGTTCTATAGCTGCTGCCATTTTTCTTGGTATGATTGCCTGGAAAAGAAGATCACGCGAGCACCAGGTACATAGAGAGCACTCCTATCGCTATTTTTTAAAGACCATCCTTATCTATGGTTTATTTATCAGCATTAACTATATGTTTTTATTATTGATTCAAATGGCTGATGCCTTTACCTTGGTTCCTGGATTGGAAGGTTTTGGATTGGATTCTTACGAGGCCAGGGTGTCCAAAGGGGTTTTCGATCGGGGTCAGCCGTTGATTCAGTTGGGGGCAGTGTTAGGTTCTTCTCTGGCTCTCGCCTTAATTCCGACGATTACGAAACAACGGCTGGAGCGGGAACCAGACAAATTTCATGAGCACTTACAGTCAGCTTTGAAAATGAGCTTGTTGTTAGCAGCCGGTGCAACCGCCGGCCTGATCATGATTTTTCCTTATGTTAATGAATTGCTTTACCAGAACACCGCTGGAACATCTTATTTAAGAATACTAATGATTGTTGTTTTATTCAGTTCCTTGGCAATCACCACGTCTTCCGTTCTACAGGGGGTCGATGTTGTCTTCCAGACAGCTGGTGTCATTTTGGCAGGAACCGTATTAAAATGGGCTGGAAACGAGATACTGGTCCCCATTTTTGGTTTGTCTGGTGCCGCCTGGGCATCGGTTGTGGCGGCTGCTCTGGTATTAATCTGGAATTTAAGGTTGATGAGAAGACGGTTCCGGCCGTCTGCCTGGCGCCGCCTTCCATTTATAAAAATGCTGACTGCGTTAGTAGTAATGGCGATATTTTTGATGTTAGCGATTACCATCGAAACCTATCTGCTGTTACTGGAATCCCGGATTGAGTTATTTATTTTCACACTTACGGTTTCTGCACTAGGGGGGATCGTCTATTTTATCACTTTCACCTTAGCCAAAGGATTCACTGATAAAGAAATGGAACAAATCCCGGCCGTGGGAGCGATTTTCAACTGGTTTTCAAGGAGGAAACATAAGCATGCACACGATTGAAGTGATCGGACTGGGAGCTGGAGATATCAACCAGCTTCCTCTGGGGATTTATAAGAAATTGACCAACCAATCCCGTGATATTTATCTTAGAACGGAAGAGCATCCTGTAGTAGCTGAATTGGAAAAGGAAGGGTTGGCCTTTAGATCCTTTGATAACATCTATGAGAAGCATGAACAGTTTGAAGAAGTTTATATAGAAGTCGTCGACCAGCTGGTATTGGCTGCCTCCCAAAAGTCCATCATTTATGCTGTACCTGGACATCCGATGGTGGCAGAACGTACGGTTCAGCTTCTCCTCGAAAGAGAAGAGCGCGGAGAAGTAAAAGTAGAGGTAGCCGGAGGGCAGAGCTATCTTGACGATGTATATACAACCCTCAAAATCGATCCTGTCGAAGGGATGCAGTTCATCGATGCCACTTCCTTCGATCGTTCGCAGCTGCAATACTTAGGTCATATCATTTTCACCCAGGTATATGATGGAATGATCGCATCAGAAGTGAAACTGGCCCTGTTAGAGGATTTGAATCCGGAACACCCCGTTACGATTGTCACGGCAGCGGGTAGTGAACAAGAAAGAGTCATTACGGTAGCATTAGAAGACTTGGATCGTTCTGTGGAGTTGAATAATCTTACCAGTGTTTATCTTGCTCCGGTACCGAAAGATTCCTTGAACCATCAGTTTTTCCGGTTGCGGGAAGTGATTCGTGAATTGCGTGGGCCGGATGGCTGCCCATGGGATAAGAAGCAGACCCATGAATCTCTACGCAAGTATTTGATAGAAGAAGCATATGAATTTATCGATGCGGTCAATCAACTGGATGACGACGCGATGGTGGAAGAGCTTGGAGATGTGCTTCTGCAAGTGATGCTGCATAGTCAAATTGGAGAAGATGAAGGATTTTTCACCATCGATGACGTAATATTATCGATAACGGAAAAAATGATCCGCAGACATCCGCATGTTTTTGGAGATATATCAGTAAACTCATCAGAAGAGGTAATTACGAATTGGGATGAAATAAAAAAGCAGGAAAAAGGCATCCAGCCTGAGTCCTTGCTGGACCAGGTACCTGCAAGTTTCCCTTCCTTACTGCAGGCGGAAGATATTCAGAAGCGGGCGGCCAAGGTAGGATTTGACTGGAAAGAAGCGGAACCAGTCTGGAGTAAAGTAGAAGAAGAATGGCAGGAGTTTAAAGAGGCGCAGCAGGCTGGTGATGCATGGGAAATGGAAAAAGAGCTCGGTGACCTGCTATTTTCCATCACTAATTTAGCCCGCCATTATAAAATCAATGCAGAAAGCGCCTTGCAAGGGACGAACGAAAAGTTCCGTGCCCGTTTCCGGTACATGGAACAAAAAGCTGCTGAACAAGGAGTGGCACTGAAGGACTTGTCGCTGGAAGCATTGGAGTCATGGTGGGTGGAAGCCAAAAACCGATAAAAAAGGAGATAGTGACTTATGCGTTTAGATAAGTTTCTCAAAATTTCCCGTTTGATTAAACGGAGGACGTTAGCAAAAGAAGTAGCCGATCAAGGGCGGATTACCGTCAATGGCAACCAGGCTAAAGCAGCCACGAATATTCAAGTCGGGGATGAACTGGTCATCCAATTTGGTCAAAAAGTATTGACGCTTGAAATTAAAGCGCTGCGTGAAAATGTTAAAAAAGATGAAGCGTCTTCTCTATACGAGATTGTAAAAGAAGAAGCAGTGCAACAGTCATAATGCAGAACCACCTCAGCGGATGAGGTGGTTCTTTTACATATGTATGTTCATTTCCGCGGGTTCTATTTTTCCCTTCCTCTTCATAGGTTGTACTAAGTGAAGGGGGATCAGAGCATGGAATATTATGAAAAGAATGCCAATAATATGCGTGGACAAGCCGAGCACCATGTAAGAATGATGAATAGAAAGAATCTCGAAATTACAGGGGTAAAAGAAGTGGACAGCTTTGATAACGAAGAGTTTTTGCTGCAGACCAGTCTTGGATATTTAGTGATACGCGGCGAAAACCTGCAAATGAAAAACCTCGATGTTGAACAGGGGGTTGTATCGATCAAAGGCAAGGTGTTTGAAATGACTTACTTGGATGAACACCATGCGGAGAAGGCTAAAGGATTCTTTAGCAAGCTGTTTAAATGACTTTGACTACCCAGTTTCTGGCGATGGCTGCTATGATATTAGGCGGAATATATCTGGGTGCCGCCATGGATACATTACAACGTTTCAAGCATTTCTACCGTAAACGAACGCTGATGAACTATACCATTGTCATCAGCTTTTGGCTTTTACAAGCATTTATTCTCTTTTTTCTGTTATATCAAGTCAATTATGGTGAGTTGCGATTTTATATATTCCTATCCGTCCTCTGTGGTTATGCAGCTTATCGCGCGTTGTTTCAGGGCATTTACACGCGGATGCTTGAGCGGTTGATTCGTATTATTAAAGCCCTGACCCGTTTTTTTCTCAAATGCTTCAATCTATTTATGGTAAAGCCGATAAAATGGTTTTGGAAGGTAGCTACTGCTATCATCATATGGGTTTTGACATTGCTGTTAGCGGGTAGTATATTCGTGCTGCGCGTGCTATGGTGGCCGCTCCGATTGATATTACGCCTGCTGTGGAAAATGGTCCCGGAAAATATGAAAAAATACTTACACACGCTGGCAGGATTTTACGTTACAATAAAGAATAGAATATTAAAGCTGTTAAATTTATGGAAACGATAAGGAGGCAGAGTAGATGGCCGAAAAACAAGTCACACGAATAGAATCGAACTACATGAAACAATATGATACATACGTAGCACGACAACATAGAAAGAAAAAGCGTCTGTTTCGTAGGCTGGCACTATTTACCATCCTGGTCCTGGTTGTCATGGGATCGATGCTGACTTATCATTTTAAACAACAAGCGATGTATAATGAAAAGCTGGAACGTATGGAAGAGCTCCAGGAACAAAAGGTGGCGCTTGAAAATCAGGAAAAGAACTTAAAAGAAGAAATCGAATTATTGAATAATGAAGAATACGTCCTTCAAATCGCCAGGACGAATTACTTCTTTTCAAAAGAGGGCGAGATTATCTTCAAACTTCCAGAAGAGGACCCATCTTATTGACACACTTTTCATTGCTTATATATAATAGTAAAGAAGGATATTTATCGAAATTTTAAGGAGGAGCATTTTTTTTATGTCAATCGAAGTAGGCAGCAAGCTGCAGGGTAAGGTAACTGGTATCACTAATTTTGGAGCATTCGTGGAACTTCCCGATGGGCAGACTGGTTTAGTCCATATTAGTGAGGTTGCCGACAACTATGTCAAGGATATTAATGATCACTTAAGCGAAGGCGACAAAGTGGAAGTGAAAGTCATTAATGTCGGTAAAGACGGAAAAATCGGCCTTTCCATTAAGAAAGCGAAAGAGAACTATGGTCGTCGTAACAAGCCGCAGAATCGTAAGCCGGCAGAATCATTCGAACAAAAGATGAATCGCTTTCTGAAAGATAGTGATGAGCGTCTGGCTTCATTGAAGAAGCACACGGAATCAAAACGCGGAGGTCGAGGTGCTAAAAAAGGCTAACTTGCTGCCTATATAAATATATAATGCACGTGCAAAAAACGGGCTTGCCAGAAATGGCAGCCCGTTTTTAGTATGGAAAATATTATTCTTCAATAAAAAAGCTGAGGCAGCTTCATTATATGGCTGCCTCAGCGGAACTAGATTGTTATGGATGACCCGTACGGGATTCGAACCCGTGTTACCGCCGTGAAAGGGCGGTGTCTTAACCACTTGACCAACGGGCCTTGTCGTTTGGTTATGTAACCTTGTGAAAAAATAAATGGTAGCGGCGGAGGGGATCGAACCCCCGACCTCACGGGTATGAACCGTACGCTCTCGCCAGCTGAGCTACACCGCCATGAATTGTTTCATTCAAAGTCACAAGCAATATATTACAACATGATAGATTAAGTGTCAACAGAAATTCTATTTTCTAATTAGTCTGTCAATTTTTGAAAATGATAGAAACTGTACAGTTACGGGGGTTATCCCCTTCCTTGTTCTAAATGGGGCGCGAATAAACGACGACTAATTTGTAGAAGGGTACTTTTCAGCATGGAAATCAGTCGAACTTTTTGTTACTGCTCTCTTCTTGTTTTGACAAATTACATGATAGATATGTGATTTAATAGAGCAACAAGAAGGAGTGGTGAAGATGTTGGGGACATTAACGAGAAAGGGTTCACAAACTATTGGGATGGAAAAAGCACGACTCAGCAAGCTGAAGAAGAAAGCGGAGAGTAGAGCGAAGTACTTGTTGATTGACAAGGGCTGGTTATTGATGATCATCGCTTTGCTTCTGGGCAGAGCGGTCATCTTATCTTCCATTTCGCCGTTTGTCATCGCTTTGATCGCATCGGTGTGGTGGCTCAGAAGGGATCGTGTTCCAGCTGTCGTTCTATTTGCTGTCATTGGGGCTTCTACTTATGGATGGCTGCAAACGGGCTTTGTGTTTACAGCGATGCTGACGTTCTTACTACTTGCCTTCATCGTACATACATGGAAAGAACATCAGAAGCTGTTACCGTTGATGGCATTCTTAGCATGTGTCCTTCCAAGATCGGTCGCATTCACCTTACTGGATGCATGGCAGCCATATGAAGCGCTGCTTATGGCTGCTGAAGGCGTACTAAGCGCAATGCTTGTCCTGATATTTATGCAGAGTGTTCCACTATTATCACCTAAAAGGTATAAGGCGACCTTAAAAAATGAAGAAATCGTCTGTATGATCATTTTGCTCGCCTCTGTATTGACAGGTACGATCGGCTGGCAGATCCAGGATGTTTCGTTAGAACAGATATTCTCCAGATACCTGGTCTTATTCCTGGCTTTCATCGGCGGTGCAGCTATCGGGTCGACAGTCGGGGTCGTGACCGGGCTGGTATTGAGTCTTGCCAATGTCGCGAACCTCTATCAAATGAGTTTACTGGCTTTTTCCGGCCTGCTTGGAGGGTTGCTTAAAGAGGGCAAGAAAACCGGCGTCAGCGTTGGTTTGATTGTTGGTACTTTATTGATCGGTATATATGGGGGAACTGTATCAACATTATCACCGTCGCTTATGGAGACTGGTTTGGCCATTATACTTTTTGCTTTGACACCGGAAGGCTGGATTCGAAAACTGGCCCGTTATATCCCAGGCACCCAGGAGCATTCTCAGGAGCAGGAACAATACTTACAAAAAGTTCGCGATGTGACTGCTGTGCGCGTGGAAAAATTTTCCGATGTGTTCCGCGCCCTGTCCAAAAGTTTTCATTTCTATGACGACCAGACAGACACAGAGGAACACCAACGGGAAAAAGATTACTTTTTAAGCCATGTTACGGAAAAAACATGCCAATCCTGTTTTAAAAAGGAGCGATGCTGGGCAAAACAATTCGATCAAACTTATAATATCATGACCGATTTGATGGCAGACCTTGAGGGAGGGGACGAGCCGAGCAGGCTGATTCGCAAAAATGTCGACCAATACTGTGTCAAACCTCAAAAGCTCATCGATACGATGAAACAGGAGCTTTCGTTTTACCAGGCGAATCAGCAGTTGAAAAAACAAGTGCTGGAAAGCAGGAGGTTTGTTGCTGACCAGTTGCGTGGAGTTTCGGAAGTGATGGAAGATTTTGCAAAAGAAATTACCAAGGAAAGGGAGAACCATGAAGTTCAGGAGCAGGAGATCACCTATGCCATCAATCAATTAGGGTTAGAAATTGAAACATTGGATATTTATACCCTCGATGCCGGCAATATCGATATCGACCTTACGTTCTATGTTCGAAATTATCATGGAGAAGGTCCGAAGCTGATTGCTCCGCTGCTATCAGATATATTGAATGAGACGATTATTGTGACAAAAGAAAATATCGCGCCTTTTCCAAACGGTTACTGTGAACTGTCCTTCCAGTCAGCCAAACGATATATCATGGAAACAGGTGTAGCGCATGCTGCTAAGGATGGCGGGTTTATTTCTGGTGACAGCTATTCCACGATGGAGTTAGGAGCGGGGAAGTATGCCCTTGCGATCAGCGATGGGATGGGTAACGGCATCCGTGCACATGAGGAAAGTATGGAGACATTGCGCCTCTTGCAGCAGATCCTACAGTCAGGCATCCAGGAACAGGTGGCAATTAAGTCGATCAATTCGATACTATCGCTGCGGACGACAGACGAAATTTTCTCTACCCTGGATTTAGCTGTGGTAGATTTACAGGACGCCAAATCAAAATTTATAAAAATCGGCAGCACTCCGAGTTATATAAAGCGTGGATCGCAAATGATGAAGATAGAATCAAGCAACCTTCCAATCGGCATCATTAAGGATGTCGATGTTGAAATAGTAAGCGAGCAGTTAGCACCCGGAGATCTATTAATTATGATGAGTGATGGAATATTAGAAGGTCCGAAGCATGTAGAGAATATGGAAGCATGGCTGAAGCGGAAAATAAGAGAGATGGAGACCAATGACCCGCAAGCGGTAGCGGATTTGATTTTGGAGGAAGTGATCCGTACACGTGGTGCCATTGAAGATGATATGACCGTCCTTGTGGCAAGACTGGACCATAACCATCCACAGTGGAAAGCAATTCCCTATAAACGTAAGGAGGCCTGATTAATATATTGGACAGGTATAAACCCCTCGATGTTCGGCGATGATGATGGTAAGGAACTGAAGGGGTGATCCAATGAAAAAAGGTACACTGAAGCAGATTTTGTTATTGACCGATGGATGTTCGAATCAGGGGGAAGATCCGGTTGCCATTGCTGCACTGGCTAATGATCAGGGTATCACGGTGAATGTCATCGGGATTCTTGATGATGATCAAAGTGAGCAGCCGGAAGGGCTGGAAGAGGTTGAAGCGATTGCCATGTCTGGCGGAGGCGTAAGTCAAATCGTCTATCAAAAAGCACTTTCTCAAACCGTGCAAATGGTCACCAAACAGGCAATGACACAAACGTTACAGGGGGTTGTCAATCAGGAGCTGAAGCAGATCCTCGGAGAAAAGCAGTCATTTGAGGAGCTGCCGCCGGACAAACGCGGCGAAGTGATGGAAGTAGTGGAGGACCTTGGGGAGACGTGTGACCTGGAGGTGCTTGTACTTGTGGACACGAGCGCCAGCATGACTCCGAAGCTTTCTACTGTCAAGGAGGCTCTTTTTGACTTGTCATTAAGTTTGAATGCAAGGTCTGGGAACAATCGCTTCAGCATCTTCTGTTTCCCGAATAAAATGAAGCCGATTCAAAAATTGATGGATTGGACCCCGGAATTAGATGGTATCTCTAAAGTTTTTCCTAAGCTGGCAAGCGGAGGTATCACACCTACCGGGCCCGCGCTGAAAGAAGCGATGTACCAGTTCGGCAAAAAAAGCTTGTTTGGGAGTATGAAACATGCAAGTGAACCATACGAAGAAACTGGTAACTAACTTAAAACGAGGGACCATCATCCGGGGGAAATGGAACGGCACGCAATATCAGGTGATTCAAAAGCTGGGGGAAGGTGCTTGCGGCATCGTCTATTTATGTGAGCGGAATGGCGTTTATACGGCGCTTAAAATTGGTACAGACAGTTCGAGGATCATTACGGAAGTGAATGTTCTAAAAACTTTTCAAAAGGTCCAGGGGAAGCGCCTTGGGCCTTCTTTGTTGGACGTGGATGACTGGGTGACTCCGGCTGGGGTGACATACCCTTACTATGTTATGGAATATCTGAAAGGCCAGGAACTCGCGAGCTTTTTACATGGCAGGGGAAAAGAATGGCTAGGGGTCATGATGCTGCAATTATTAAGTGATTTGGAGGAATTGCATAAGCAAGGGTGGGTGTTTGGAGATTTGAAGACAGATAACCTGCTCGTTACATCCCCTCCTCCTAAGTTGCGGCTGATCGATGTGGGGGGCACCACCAAAATAGGGCGTGCTATTAAAGAATATACGGAATTCTATGACCGGGGATATTGGCAAGGTGGCTCACGGAAAGCTGACCCTGCCTATGATTTATTTGCTTTGACGATGGTCATGATGGAAGTCGCCCATGGGAGACGTTTTGAAAGAGGTACAAATCCACAGCAAACACTAGAAAAGAAATTGCAGCAGCCTGAACTTCTCAAACCATATCGCCGGCTTATTAAGAAAGCGTGGCACGGGGAGTACTCCTATAGCCATGAAATGAAAAAAGACTTATCTTCTATATTAAATGGCCCATCCAAATATAAAATGATGGAAAACAGGCATACAAGGGTCTCGAGAAGAAAAGAAGCCCGGAAAACGTCATTCGCCGCGGCAGAGCTGGGAGTGATATTTTTGTCTCTCCTCCTTTTCTATTTTCTCTTTTCTATAATTGTCTGGTAGAACTGCTATGTTTTGCAGGAAGAAGGCTACAAATGATAGGATAATGGTGTTCAGTATTGATCAAATACTAATACTACTTGAGGTGGAAGTAACATGAAAACGGCCGTCGATGCATTCATCGAGCGAAATCGATTGTTAGAACAAGGACAGACAGTACTGATTGCTGTTTCCGGCGGACCGGATTCTATGGCGCTTTTGCATTATTTCAAAACGATACGAGAGCCATGGGGGCTCTCTTTGATTGCTGCTTCTGTCGATCATGTCCTGCGTGGAGCAGCTTCCATTGAGGACTTAACGTTTGTAAAAGAAATATGTAAACAATGGAATATCGATTTTGTGGGAACCTCCGTGGATGTTCCTGCGTATAAGAAACAGTACAACCTGAATACACAAGAAGCAGCCCGGATTTTACGTTACCAATTTTTCCAGGAACAAATGAACAAGAAACGAGCTGGAATTCTTGCGCTTGGTCATCATGGGGATGATCAGGCAGAAACGATGCTGATGCGTCTTGTCAGAGGAACGACTCCGGGAGGGCTCACGGGAATTCCTGTGACGAGAGACTTTGCAGGCGGTAAAATTATCCGTCCCTTTTTAGAGGTAACCAAAGAGGAGATATTGGCTTATTGTAAAGAGCATCATATCCATCCGAGGGAAGATCATTCGAATAAAGATACAAAATATACGAGAAACTATTTTCGGCATAAGATTCTCCCGCTTATGAAGGCAGAAAACCCGAAGTTGAACGAGCATTTATGGAAGCTGAGCCAGGATTTGAAAGAGGATGAGGAATACCTGCAACAACAGGCGGAGAAATTATTGGAAAAGGTGGCGGTTTTTGAAAAAGATCAGAAGAATATTTCTTTTTCTGTTTCTGAATTTAATACCTTTCCGATAGCTTTACAAAGAAGGGCCTTTCATCTAATATTAAACTATCTTTATGATGGAAACTCTGAGGGTTTTTCTTATATACATGAGCAGCAATTCTTTGATTTTTTGACACGGGATATAGCCAATGGCAAGCTGGACTGGCCTGGTGGCTTATGGTTACAGCGTAATTATGGAAAAATCACTTTTCATTTTAACAGTTCATACAAGCCCGCCTCTTACAGGAGCGAGCTTGGGATCGGTGATACATACCGCTTGCCTGACGGTTCGGAACTTTCCGTCAAGATGACGACTTGCACGAAAAAGGAAGACAAGTACACGCTCACTTGTGATATGACTCACGTAGAGCTTCCTTTGATTGTGCGGACTCGACGCCCGGGAGATCGAATGACATGGAAAGGCTTGAATGGCTCAAGAAAAATCAAAGATATATTCATTGATCAGAAGGTTCCAAAAGAAGCGAGGGATAGTTGGCCTATATTAACAGATCGGAATGGAAAAATATTATGGTTGGTCGGTTTGAAGAAAAGTACGGCATGCAGTGGAGAAACATCGGGAGAAGTGCTGGAAGTAAATTATTCACAGCCAAAGGAAGACAGGTAGGAGGAGCGAACTATGCATAACGAAATTAAAGAGGTTCTGATTTCAGAAGAAGAGATTCAGGCAAAGTGCAAGGAAATCGGAAATCAGCTGACAGAAGAATATGAAGGAAGATTCCCGCTGGCTATTGGCGTATTAAAAGGGGCCATGCCATTTATGGGGGACTTGCTGAAACGGATAGAGACCCATTTGGAAATGGATTTCATGGATGTTTCCAGCTATGACGGTATGCGTTCTTCTGGGGAAGTTAAAATTGAGAAAGACTTGAATACCCAGGTGGAAGGACGAGATCTTTTAATTATTGAAGACATCATTGATAGTGGCTTGACTTTGAGCTACCTGGTAGACCTGTTCAAATATCGGAAAGCGAAATCCATCAAGATCGTTACATTACTGGATAAGCCTACCGGACGCACTTCCCATATTAAAGCGGATGTTGTCGGTTTTGAAGTACCGGATGAATTCGTTGTTGGCTACGGGTTGGACTATGATGAAAAATATCGTAATCTTCCTTATATCGGTGTGCTTAAGCCGGAAGTTTATGGTGGATAAAAATGATGGTACATGAAACACAAAATGTTCACATATTGTTTAAGGGTAATTAGTTGTGCTGGTACTTTTTAGTATGATACTATTTAATATAGTTTTTGTTGATTGGGAGGAGGTAGGCAATGAACCGAATATTTCGTAACACAATATTTTATTTACTTATCTTCCTCGTAGTAATCGGCGTAGTCGGTCTATTTAGAGGACAAGGTGAACCACAGCAAACACTTACGGTGAACCAACTGTATGAACAATTAAATAATGGCCAAATTGAGGAATTGACGCTTCAACCTGTCAATGGAGTGTATCAATTGCAAGGAACGCTTACAGGGGGCGGTGAAGATGGAGAAAACTCTTTCACAGCCAGGGTTCCTGCAAATGAACAGGTGATTTCAAATATAACGGAAACTGCACAGAATCAAGGTATTGAGCTTAACGTAGCTGAAGAGGAACAGCCTAGTGCCTGGGTTTCTTTCCTGACAACCATGATTCCGTTTATCATCATATTCATTTTATTCTTCTTCCTGTTGAACCAGGCGCAAGGCGGCGGAAGCCGTGTCATGAATTTCGGGAAGAGTAAAGCGAAACAGTATACGGAAGAGAAGAAAAAGGTCCGTTTCAAAGATGTGGCCGGTGCTGATGAAGAGAAGCAGGAGCTGGTAGAGGTCGTAGACTTCTTGAAAGATCCTCGCAAGTTCTCTGCAGTTGGCGCACGTATTCCGAAAGGTGTCCTGCTAGTTGGACCACCGGGTACAGGTAAAACCTTGCTTGCCCGTGCTGTTGCCGGAGAAGCAGGTGTTCCATTCTTCTCTATCAGTGGTTCGGATTTCGTTGAAATGTTTGTCGGTGTTGGTGCCTCACGTGTCCGTGACTTGTTTGAAAATGCGAAAAAGAATGCTCCGTGTATCATCTTCATTGATGAGATTGATGCGGTCGGTCGTCAGCGTGGAGCAGGTCTTGGCGGCGGTCACGATGAGCGTGAACAAACCTTGAACCAGCTGTTAGTAGAAATGGATGGTTTCGGTGTCAATGAAGGAATCATCATCATCGCAGCGACCAACCGTCCGGATATTTTAGACCCGGCATTACTACGACCTGGTCGTTTTGACCGTCAAATCACGGTCGATCGTCCAGATGTTAAAGGAAGACAAGAAGTTCTTGCGGTTCATGCTAAAGATAAACCATTAAGTAAAGATGTTGATTTGAAGACGATAGCTATGCGTACACCTGGATTCTCAGGTGCAGACCTGGAGAACCTGTTGAACGAAGCGGCACTTGTAGCTGCCCGTGCTGATAAAGACTCTATTGATATGGAAGATGTCGATGAAGCCATCGACCGTGTCATTGCTGGTCCAGCGAAGAAGAGCAGGGTCATCTCTAAGAAAGAGCGCAATATCGTTGCTTATCATGAAAGTGGCCATACCATCATCGGCATGGTATTGGATGATGCGGACATGGTACACAAAGTTACCATCGTGCCACGTGGCCAGGCTGGCGGATATGCTGTCATGCTTCCGCGTGAAGACCGTTATTTCATGACTAAACCGGAACTGTTTGATAAAATTACCGGCTTGCTCGGTGGACGTGTAGCGGAAGAAATCATATTCGGCGAAGTAAGTACAGGCGCCCACAATGACTTCCAGCGAGCTACCAGCATTGCCCGTAAGATGGTTACCGAGTACGGCATGAGTGAGAAGTTAGGTCCATTGCAGTTCGGTTCTAACTCTGGCGGACAGGTATTCCTTGGCCGTGACATCCAAAATGAACAGAATTACAGTGACCAAATCGCTTATGATATCGATAAAGAAACACAAAACTTTATCAACTACTGTTATGAACGTGCCAAGACGATTTTGACAGAAAATCGTGATAAGTTAGAGCTTGTCGCTTCTACATTGCTGGAAATCGAAACGTTGGATGCGACGGAAATCAAATCCCTTTTCGAAAAAGGCCGCCTTCCTACACAGGAAGAAATAGAAGAATTGGCACAAGAAAGAGAGAAAGCGAGAAAGAAGGAAAAAGCTGATAAAGACGTTTCTTCCGATGTCCGTGTCAACGTCCAATCGAAAGAGGATGAAATCAAAACGGACAACAAGCCTACGGAGCCAGAAGAAGGTCCAACCGTAGATGATAAGGAAACAGAAGAAGGAAATGACTCCGAACGTAAAGAATAAATACAAAAAGTCACGCTGCCCAGTGCAGCGTGACTTTTTTCTTGTCTCCAGCCCCAGCGCCTTTGTACTTGAAATGAGGTCTAAGCCTTTGGCCTTGCTTTGACTCGGCAGGAAAATATATCATAAAGCAAGAATGTGTTGTGTGGTATGATGAATTTTCAGAAATGATATATAAAGTGGGGTCATGTCATGATATTTGTGCTGGATGTGGGGAATACAAACACCGTGCTAGGTGTTTTTGAAGAAGATAAACTGAAGTTCCAATGGCGTATCAAAACGGACCGTTATAAAACAGAAGATGAATATGGAATGTTGATCAAATCCTTATTTGAGCATGAAGGGTTGGTTTTTTCCGATATCCATGGAGTGATTATTTCGTCGGTTGTACCACCGATCATGTTTGCTTTGGAAAGGATGTCCCGAAATTACTTTAAGCGAAAGCCGATGATCATCGGAGCTGATGAAGTAGATGAAGGGTTGGCAATGACTTATCCGAACCCGAAAGAAATAGGAGCAGACCGCATCGTTAATGCTGTCGGTGCTTTGCAGGAGCATAAAGCTCCGCTGGTAATCATTGACTTCGGAACAGCAACTACCTATTGTTATATCAACGAAAATGCGGAATATGTCGGGGGTGTCATTTCGCCTGGTATTAATGTGTCCATGGAAGCTTTGTATGCTAAAGCTGCTAAGCTTCCAAAGATTGAAATCAGAAATCCGGGACAGGTTGTCGGTCAGAGTACAGTGGAAGCGATGCAGTCCGGCGTGTTTTTTGGGTATGTCGGTCAGGTGGACGAAGTGGTGAGAAGAATGAAAGAAGCCGCTTCGTCTAATCCTAAAGTTATTGCTACCGGTGGTCTGGCTGGTTTGATAGCTGATGAATCTACAACGATCGATATCGTTGACCCATATTTGACCTTGAAAGGTCTATATACCATTTATCAACGAAATAAAGGAAAAAAAGAATTTAAAGGAGAATGATGATAGATGACAGATTATTTAGTTCGTGCTACTGCGTTTGAAGGTAAAGTTCGTGCCTATGCCATACAATCAACGAAAACGGTAGAAGAAGCACGCCGCAGGCAGGATACTTGGGCTACCACTTCTGCAGCACTAGGCCGGACGCTGACGATCAGTGCGATGATGGGTACCATGCTGAAAGGCGATGATAAGCTTACCATCAAACTTGAGGGGAGTGGCCCGATCGGAGCGGTGATAGTGGATGCGGATGCACATGGTAATGTAAGAGGGTACGTCAAGAATCCGCATGTTGATTTTGACTTGAATAATCAAGGGAAATTAGATGTAGCCCGTGCTGTCGGTACAGAAGGGACATTAAGTGTTGTCAAAGACCTCGGGTTAAAAGACCACTTTACCGGCCAGGTTCCTATCGTATCTGGAGAAGTAAGTGAAGATTTTACTTACTACTTTGCGAATTCCGAGCAGGTACCCTCTGCGGTAGGTGCGGGTGTATTGGTCAATACAGACCACTCCATCCTTGCAGCTGGTGGATTTATTATCCAAATGATGCCAGGGGCAGATGATGAAACAATCAATACCATTGAAAAAAGGTTAAGTGAAATACCGCCTATATCCAGTATGGTTCGCGAAGGTAATACACCCGAGGAGATTTTGAACCGGTTATTAGGGGAAGATAATGTGCATATACTCGACCGTGTACCTGTACAGTTCAAATGTCAGTGCTCGAGAGAGCGGGTCGAAGTTGCCCTTGCCAGCCTTGATGATGAAGAACTTCAGACGATGATTGAAGAGGATCACGGCGCCGAAGCAACGTGTCACTTTTGCAATGAAGCTTACCACTTTGACGTCAAAGATCTAAAAGAACTGCAATCCAGTAATAAAGGTGAATAGTAAATAAAGTTCATGAATTGTTTGACATTTCCGTAGTTTTTGCGTACATTATTAATAAATCCTATAAAAATACTCGGGTTTAGGAGTGAGATAATGAAAATTGCGAAGAATGTCAGTGAGCTTGTCGGTAATACACCAGTAGTTAAATTAAATGGCGCTGCGGATGAAAACAGTGCTGATATTTATCTGAAACTGGAATTTATGAATCCAGGAAGCTCTGTAAAAGATCGTATTGCATTAGCGATGATTGAAGCAGCCGAAGAAAGCGGTCAGTTAAACGAAGGCGATACGATTGTAGAACCGACAAGTGGCAACACTGGAATCGGGCTGGCGATGATAGCGGCAGCCAAAGGCTATAAAACCGTGCTGGTTATGCCGGATACGATGAGTCAGGAACGGCGGAATCTGCTGCGTGCCTATGGAGCTGAGTTGGTACTTACACCAGGTGCTGATGGCATGAAAGGCGCAATTCAAAAAGCGGAAGAACTGCAAAAGGAACATGGCTACTACATGCCGCAGCAATTCAATAACCCGGCGAATGTCGCCATTCATGAAAAAACAACCGGGCCTGAAATAATCGAGCAAATGGGTGACCAATTAGACGCCTTCGTATCAGGTGTAGGAACGGGCGGAACGATAACTGGTGCAGGAAATGTACTAAAGAAGCACTATAACGATATCAAAGTATATGCCGTTGAACCGGATGCTTCACCAGTATTATCCGGTGGGCAGCCAGGTCCCCACAAAATTCAGGGCATCGGTGCCGGCTTTGTTCCTGGCATACTGGATACAGCTATCTATGATGAAGTCATCCAGGTATCTAATGAGGAAGCTTATGAAGCAGCCAGAGAAGCGGCCAGGAAAGACGGTATTCTGGGAGGAGTATCCTCCGGAGCAGCTATCCACGCTGCCAGAAAAATTGCCAAAGAGTTAGGAAAAGGCAAAAAGGTACTCGCCATCCTTCCGAGTAACGGAGAAAGATACCTATCCACACCGCTTTATCAATTTGAAGATCAGCAATAATGTCAGGGACTGTGTCACAAGCAAAAGTGACGCAGTCCTTTTTGTTTTTCAATATCATGAATTTATATTTCAAATAGTGTAAAATAGACAAGGAATATTTTCGTACGGAAATGAGGAAATAACGATGGGCTTTACATTACATACAAAGAAGCAAGTATATGATTTAGATAAAAAGACATTAATCATGGGAATCCTGAATGTTACTCCAGACTCTTTCTCCGATGGCGGAAAGTTTTCCAATTTAGATAAAGCAGTGGAACAAGCTGTTACGATGGAAAGAGATGGAGCCGATATTATAGATATCGGAGGAGAATCTACCAGGCCGGGGCATGAGCCAGTATCAGAGCAGGAAGAGCTGGAACGGGTGCTCCCGGTTATTCAAAAGCTTTCCAGTGTGCTTACTATTCCGGTCTCTATTGATACGTATAAAGCAGAGGTGGCACGTCAGGCAGTTGAGGCGGGAGCTGACATCATCAACGATGTCTGGGGAGCTAAAAGAGATGCGAAAATGGCTGAGGTTGCAGCAAATTTAAATGTTCCGATTATCTTGATGCATAATCGGACCAATAAAGAATATCACAACCTTATTGAAGATATGAAAAAGGATTTAAAAGAAAGCATCACCATTGCAAAGGATGCTGGTGTGCAGGATGAAAATATTATCCTGGATCCGGGCATCGGTTTTGCCAAGAATCATGACGACAACCTGGTGGTAATGCGTCACCTCGATTCCTTCCAGGAATTGAACTATCCAATGCTGCTGGCGACTTCCAGGAAGAGGTTCATCGGACAGATCCTGGACCTCCCGGTAGAAGAACGGATGGAAGGGACAGGCGCTACTGTGTGTCTTGGGATATCAAAAGGTGTCCATATGGTGCGTGTCCATGATGTGAAACCAGTCGCGCGAATGGCTAAAATGATGGACGCAATGGTTGGTAAAGGAGAATGAGCATGGATAAAATATATCTGAATAAGATGGAGTTCTATGGTTATCACGGACTATTCCCGGAAGAAAACAAGCTCGGTCAACGGTTTTACGTGGATTTGGAACTGGATGTTGATTTGGCAAAGGCAGGAAAAACGGATGATATGAATGAATCCATTGATTATGGAGAAATATATCAAGTCACTAAAGCGGTCGTCGAGGGAGAAGCGAGAAAATTGGTCGAAGCAGTAGCGGAAGACGTAGCGGACCGTTTGCTCGCCGCTTTTACAAAACTGGAAGGGTGTCGGGTGAAAGTGATCAAACCAGACCCTCCAATTCCCGGGCACTATCAATCGGTGGCAATTGAGATATACAGGAGCCGTGGTTGAATGGGTAACCAGGTATACATTGCCTTGGGTTCCAATATTGAACCGAGAAAAGAATATTTAGATGAAGCCATTACTGAGCTGGAGTCTCACCATGCTATCCAGTTAACCCGTATTTCTTCTATTTATGAAACCATGCCGGTTGGATATACGGAACAAAGTGATTTTTTAAATATGGTGGTTGAAATAGAGACGACACTCCGTCCTCTCGAACTTCTCGACATATGCCAATCCATTGAAGTGCAATTAGGAAGGAAAAGGGAAGTTAAGTGGGGGCCACGGACAATAGACCTTGACATATTACTCTATAATCAAGAAAATATCGTATCCGAGCGTCTTATTGTTCCGCATCCAGCAATGCATGAGCGTGCATTTGTAATGGTCCCGCTTGGGGAGATCAACCCGGACGCTATCCTGCCTAATCTAAATAGAACAGTTGAAGATATTTTAAATAAAATACCCAAGAATGAAACAAAAGGAGTAATTCCATGGCAGACAATCAGTGGGGAAGAAGGATTAAAGGATTCCGAAAACTAAAAGGGATGACTCAGGTAGAGTTCGCTAAGAGAATGAATATGTCCGTGTCGGTGCTTGGAGAGTTAGAACGCGGCGCCCGTAAGCCAAGCCATTCTAATCTGAAGCAAATTGCAGAGACATTGGACGTCCCTTTTCATGAAATAGCATATAAAAACCAAGAGGAAGACCTCTATGTTTAAATACGGAGGCATATCATTTGAAACGGCTGAGAATAAAAGATGAATGCTGCCAACCTATCAAGTCAGATTTCAGGCATTTTGGAAAAGGTGTAAATGAGCGGGGCGCTCGCACGAAAGGGCCTTGATGCTTTACGTTGACACTTTCGTGAGTCTTTTCTATACTAAATCATAGTTGTAATACTGCCAGTTGCTATACTGGCAGTTTTTATATGGAAGAACGAATCAAGTTTTATATAGCATGAGCCAGCCTGAAAAGGTCGTTTGTATATCTACACCAGTAAGGGAAACGGAGTGGTTGAAGTGACAGAAGAATTAAATGAGCACATGCGGGTGCGGAGAGAAAAATTAGAAGCTTATCGCGAAAAAGGCCTGGATCCTTTTGGCGACAAGTTTGTCCGGACCCATGTAGCTGAGGATCTGAAAGAACAGTATGAGTCTTATACCAAAGAGGAATTAGAAGAACAAGAAATCAACACGACTATAGCAGGAAGGATAATGACCAAGCGCGGAAAGGGAAAAGCAGGATTCGCTCATATCCAGGATTTAAGCGGTCAAATCCAGATCTATGTTAGGAAAGACCGTGTTGGAGAAGACGCATATGAACTATTCAATACGGCAGATATGGGAGACATCGTGGGTATAACAGGCACAGTGTTTAAAACAAAAGTAGGTGAATTATCTGTAAAAGCGGATGAATTCACTATGCTTACAAAATCATTGCGCCCGCTTCCAGAAAAGTTTCATGGTCTGAAAGATGTAGAACAACGCTACCGCCAGCGTTACCTTGACTTGATTACGAACCCGGACAGCCGCGACACTTTTGTATTACGAAGCAAAATCATCCAGTCGATGCGCCGTTATTTAGATGGTCTTGGCTTCCTTGAAGTAGAAACGCCAATGATGCATGGAATTCCAGGTGGAGCTTCTGCCCGTCCTTTCATTACCCATCATAATGCATTGGATATTCCTTTATATATGCGAATTGCGATTGAGTTACACTTAAAGCGCCTGATTGTAGGCGGTCTCGAAAAAGTTTATGAAATTGGACGAGTCTTCCGAAATGAAGGGGTATCTACACGCCATAACCCTGAGTTCACCATGCTTGAGTTATATGAAGCTTACGCCGACTTCCATGATGTAATGGACCTGACTGAAAACCTCGTTGCTCATATTGCGAAAGATGTTCTAGGTACAACTAAAGTTGCGTACGGGGAAGTAGAAGTTGACCTTGAACCTAAGTGGGATCGACGCCATATGGTGGATTTGGTTAAAGAGCATACTGGTGTAGATTTCTGGAAAGACATGAGCGATGAAGAAGCCAAAACCCTGGCCAAGGAGCATGGGATAGAAATTCAGGATACGATGACATTCGGTCATATCCTGAATGAATTCTTTGAACAGCGTGTAGAAGAAAAATTGATTCAGCCTACATTTGTCTATGGTCATCCAATTGAAATTTCACCGTTGGCTAAGAAGAATCCGGAAGATCCTCGCTTCACTGATCGTTTCGAGTTGTTTATCGTTGGCCGGGAACATGCGAATGCTTTCTCTGAGCTAAACGATCCGATTGATCAACGTGAACGCTTTGAAGGCCAGTTGAAAGAAAGAGAGCAAGGAAATGATGAGGCCCATATGATGGATGAAGATTTCTTAGAGTCCCTGGAATATGGAATGCCTCCGACTGGCGGGTTAGGTATTGGTATTGATCGTCTCGTTATGTTATTGACGAACTCACCATCGATTAGAGATGTATTACTGTTCCCGCAAATGAGAAATCGTGACTAATTGAGAAGAAGAGAACTCCAGCTGATATCAGCTGGAGTTTTTTGCGCTTAAATAATCAGAATTAATTTATATTTTAATTTCCCCTTGATTCATTTCTGGAACCATGATAAATTATTAAACGTTGCGTTAAGAGAGAAAGCAACCGAGCAAAAAATAAATCATGAAAAGTTGTTGACATTAAAACAACCCCATGATATATTAATAAAGTCGCCAATTTGAGCGGCAAAACAATTTTGATCTTTGAAAACTGAACGAACCAACCAGTACGTCAATACAATTTCTTCATTATATGAGGAAATGAACAACGCACTTTAGCAGTGCAAGAGTCAAG
>NZ_FXEH01000002.1 GCF_900176565.1 Thalassobacillus devorans | reverse complement strand
CCGTCCGCCGCTCGTTCCACAAGCGTCACCCCCGAAGGGGATCCGCTTGCTTCCCGCGCTCGACTTGCATGTATTAGGCACGCCGCCAGCGTTCGTCCTGAGCCAGGATCAAACTCTCCATAAAAGTAAGTTTGAATAGCTCATGTTTGCACTGCTAAAGTGCGTTGTTCATTTCCTCATATAATGAAGAAATTGTATTGACGTACTGGTTGGTTCGTTCAGTTTTCAAAGATCAAATTGTTGTTTGTCGTTTTTGCGACGAATATTAATATATCATGGCCGCGAATCGTTGTCAACAATTTATTACAAGTTTTTTGTTGTAATTTGTTGGCTTCGGTTGTTTTTCCGACAACAGAGATAAATATAGCATATAAATTATAATTTATGCAATAGTGTTTTTAAACTTTTTTATAAAAAATGAAATTTGTCGTTTTGGAGTATATGATGATCCAATAAAAAAGAAGGGAGCATCAGCTCCCAACTTCTATCCGCGTGAGTTATTGAATTTTAGCCTGTAACTTTTTTAATTCAAGCTGGCTGGTTTCTTCCACAATCCAGTCAGCCTTTTCCAGGTAACTGCCGACCCCTACCGCAAACATACCAGCTGCTTTAATTGCGTCTACCCCTGCCTGGGCATCTTCTACTCCTACACACGCAGTTTCCGGCTCATTAATTTGTTCAGCAGCTTTCAGGAAAATTTCCGGGTCAGGTTTCCCGCGTTCCAGCTTAGCTGCATCCACGACTTCATCGAGTAAGTGAGTGATTTCCAGCCTTTCAATTACTACCTGCGCATTTTTACTGGATGAAGCAAGAGCAGTTTTAATACCAGCTTCTTTTATTTCTTCCATGAACTCGAGGATACCCGGAAGTAAATCATTTGGCGTGATATTAGCAATCATAGTTTTATAATGATCATTTTTCTTAGAGGCAAAATGCTCTTTTTCCGATTCTGATAATTCTTTTTCCCCGTGGTTTAAAATCAATTCCAATGATTCCATCCTGCCCACACCTTTTAACCGCTCATTGAACTCCCGGTCAAATGATATATCCAACTCTTCGGCAAGCTTCTTCCATGCTTCGAAGTGATATTCAGCAGTATCGGTGATCACACCATCCAAGTCGAACAGAACTCCTCTTATCTCTTTCATGTTCCCCACTCCCTTACTAACTCCTGTTGTTCTTCTATATTGAATATAACATATTCTTTCTTATTGCTGTTTTTTCTTCCTGGGCATGTACTTCAAACATTCATGATGGCTGGCAACACGTTTGAACAATTGAAAAAGCAATTGATACCGTTCTTGCATTGCACGCTTAACCATATGATCGATGCGGTGGTCATCTAAGTCGAACAAAAGCTCGTCCATTTCTCTTTTAATTAGATATTCTATTTCTTCTCTTTCATTTTCGTTCATCAACAAACCAAGCACGAGATCACCTCATTGAAAGATTGTCTTTACATTGTTCCCTTATTCCAATTATTTATTAGAAAAAATTACCGAATCGCATAGCCTGGCCTAATTGAACATAGAATGTAGCAAGTCCACTTGGAAAGAAGGGGTTGTATGCATTTTTTTGTATGGCAGCTTAAAACAATAAAACGATATGCCATCATTGTACTTTTAGCCTTGGTTTGTGCCTTATTCTTATGGATTGGTCAGTTTAATTCCCTGTCTGTTTTTTCAAGCGAAAATGGCCCGGAAGCTTTAAGCAAAGGAGATGACAAACAAGCTGCCGTCGCCTTGACGTTCAATATAAGCTGGGGTACTGAAAAGGTGAATGAAGTGTTGAAACAATTAGCTGATCATGATGTGCAGGCCACTTTTTTCGTAAGCGGAGAATGGGCTGAAAGGCATCCGGAATTAATGAAGAAAATTAACGAAGGAGAACACGAAATCGGAATGATGGGTTACCGGTATACAAGCTACCTGGAACAAAAGCCGGAGCAGGTAAGAAAAGACCTGAACTACGCAAAAGAAATTTTCGATAAACTGGGATACGAGGACCTCACTCTTTTGCGCCCTCCTCATGGTCACTTTAATAAAGAAGTATTGGAAATTGCAGACGAAAAAGGGTATGACGTGGTTCAATGGAGTATAAACCCGAGGGATTGGGAGAATCCAGGAACGGAGCATATAGTCGATCATGTAATGAGTAAGAGTTCCAAAGGGGATATTATCCTCCTTCATGCTTCGGATTCAGCTAAGCAAACCCCTAAGGCGTTAGATACAATTTTACCGGGATTGAAAGGAAAAGGATTGAAGTTCGTCAGAGTTACGGATCTGGTGGCAGGAAGCGAAGCGAACGCACAAGAAATAAACTAATTAGAAAAAATTGGCTTATCGCCAAGTATTTATACAAATTTTTCTTAAAATATAAAAAAGCCGGACAACCAAATGTCCGGCTTTTCATTATTTACGTTTCGGCTCCTTATTATTCAAGCGATGGAGTAGTAATAACTGATAAGCATTACATGCAAGAAGCGGAATAATCATCAGCCATACATAAACCTGGCCTTCAGATTGTAAAGCAGGCACCCATTCAACGGTAGTCACTACTACCATAAAAAATAAAGCGGGGACAAATGCCTTGCTGTTGGTTTCTTTTCTTTTTATATGAGCCACCACATAGCTGACTGCCAACAAGGCAAATGCTGTAAGCAGGTAAGGCCACAAAGAAGCACCTTCACCAGCTGCCTGGTAACGGAAATAAACAAGATCAAACAAGGTGAAAACAATTAGAAACACCTGGATCGCAGGCCATAAGCCTTTAAACATACCTAAGCCAAATTGATGGACGGTCAAATACGCAAAAAAGCCCATTTGACTGATAATACTGAATATAAAACCTAATCCTGAGAAAAATAACAACAGCCCGATTAGCTCAAAAAAATCGAATGGCTGTAATACTTGTGCATAAGCATCCGCTTTGACAACAAAGCTGGTCAGAAGTGTCAGTGCCCCGCCCAGTACTAAAGTCGTCCAAAAAAGATGCACCCATTTACGACTTGTCACGATGTATCCCCCTAATCTTCTTATAACCTTTCCTTTGGTATTTTATCATGAACACCCGTTTTTTTCCTTAGTGTTAGCGCGAATATTTTTCTCCCGTTTCCCCATATTAATAAATAATAGGACAAAGAAAGGGGACATTCCAAATGTCCATGAAACGCAGCTTATTGTTCATAGGATTATTTGCATTGTTTCTCACCGCATGTGCAGGGAATTCCTCTGGAAGTGAACAAGCCGATTACGACACCACTAAAAAAATGGTTGTAGATATATTAAAGTCCGATGATGGTAAAAAAGCCATGACAGAAGTATTATCTGATGAAAAAATGCAGCAGGCGATGGCTCTCGAATCCGAGGTGGTCTCTGACGCTGTCAATCAGGCATTGACTTCTGAAAAAGGCCAGGAATTCTGGACAAAAATGTTTGAAGATCCAAAGTTTGTTAAAGGTTTTGCCGACTCGATGAAAAAAGAACATGAGGAACTGCTGAAGGGGTTGATGAAGGATTCTGAATACCAGAAACTCCTCATCGATGTTTTCCAGAACCCTGAAATGGTCGAGCAGGTGCAAACCGTTCTAGAAGGACAAAAATTCCGTGAGCATTTAGAGAAAACTATTCAAGAAACCCTGAACAGTCCTTTGTTTAAAGCAGAAATGACTGAAACTTTGCTAAAAGCCGCTGAAAAAATGCAAGAAGGTGGGCAAAGCGGAGGCGAAAGCCAAGGCGGGCAATCCCAGGAAGGCGGTTCCAGCGGTGGAGGTGAAGGTGGCGGAGGTACGACGGAGTAATATCCAATACGTATCTGTTTCGCTTCTTCTCCTATAGAAAAAGGTCACGTTTCCCTTCTGCGGGATAACGTGACCTTTGTTATATCAGGACGTACGATCAATTACCTTTGCTGCTACATTCCGGTAAATCTGTCCCGTTGGATGGTCTTCCTGATAAACCGATGGAGCAAAAATATCTTCTTCTTCAAACGGCTGGCGCAGAGGAACTTGACCGAGCACATCTGTTTTCAGCTGTTCTGCAAGCTTGTCTCCTCCGCCACGTCCGAATACATATTCTTTATCGCCTGTCACCTGGCTTTCAAAGTAAGCCATATTTTCCACTACCCCAAGGATTTCATGTTCCGTCTGGATAGCCATCTGACCGGCACGCGCTGCAACAAAAGCTGCTGTCGGATGCGGTGTCGTAACGATGATTTCTTTAGAGGATGGAAGCATAGAATGGACATCTAATGCTACATCACCAGTACCCGGCGGTAAATCAAGAAGCAGATAGTCCAAATCGCCCCACTCCACTTCTTTGAAGAAGCTTGTCAGCATTTTACCGAGCATTGGACCACGCCAGATAACAGGCGAATTGTCTTCAACAAAAAAGCCCATAGAAATGACTTTCACACCAAATCGTTCTACCGGGAGAATTTTTTCTCCTCGCACGACAGGACGCTCCTCTACTCCCATCATATCCGGTACACTGAAACCATAAATATCAGCATCGATAATGCCGACCTTCTTGCCTAAACGCGCAAGAGCAATAGCAAGGTTTACAGTTACGGTAGATTTCCCTACGCCACCTTTCCCACTTGCAATCGAGATAAATGTAGTCCCTGTCTGGCCATTCATCAGAGATGCCTCTTCGGCTTGTTGAGCGCTGCCTTGATACTTTTCAATAACTTCATCTGGAAGCTGACTGAAACGTAAACCGACAGTAGCCGCGCCGGCACTCTTCAAAACGTTTACAATTTCCTGTTGGAGCTGCATTTGTTCTGCCGTATTAGTTTTGGCAATACCGATTTTGACACTGACATGGTTCTTTTCTTCTTTGATTTTAATCTCTTCTACGCCACCGGTTTCTTCTAACGTTTTATGTAAAAACGGATCCTCGATTGGATCAAGCAATTTTTGTACTTCTTCTTTATTCAACACGTATGATTCACCATCCTTTTTATTGTTTCAATCACTGCAAGTATAACATATTTCATTTACGAAATAAGTGATTTGCATCAAGGATGGTGAAATCTGTCAGTTGGAACCCGGATATTCTTCTTCACTCGAATACCGCAAAATGCCTTCATAAATAGAAGCTGCCATCTTTCGCTGATAGCTGTCTTTTTTCAATAAGTTCCGTTCATGGGGATTCGATAAAAAGCCAGCTTCCACTAGTGCACTTGGAACATTAGAATGCTTGAGGAGATACATGCCATTAATAGCGAGTACAGATCTTGTTGTATTTTCCAGGTTACGGACGATTTCCGCCTGGATAAACTTGGCCAAATGCTCACTTTGCTCCAAGTCAGGATAATAGAAAGTCTGAGCACCACGCCATTCCGAAGCAGGAAGGGCATTCAAGTGTATACTTAAAAAAATATCCGGTTCTTTCTCATGAATGAATGCCAATCGGTTCCGCAGATCTTCGGTTTTTCTCCTCGAATACCCGTCTGTATCTTCCGCTGCTAAATCACGGTCATCACTTCGCGTCAAATATACTAACGCCCCACCCTGCTGGAGGTAATCCTGTAAGTATTTGGTGATATTAAGCGCAATATCTTTTTCCTGTACATTATCTTCCTCCGGCCCTTCCGCTCCTCCGTCAACTCCCCCATGTCCCGGATCCAGTACAATCACCTTTCCGGCTAATGGGAGCGACCATGTCTGCCATGTATCTTTTGCTTCTTGAACAGGATATGCAATTAAAAAAATCAATAATGCCAGCCCACATAACCACGTAAATACTTTCAGACGATGGTACACGTCTTTCCCACCCTCTCCCATAACATTCTCTTTCAACTATATGGGACAAAGCAGTAAAATATGCTCGTCTAACCTTTTCCTGCTACTTGAAAAATTATATAAAAAAGCCTCTGATCTGCAATAGACCAGAGACTTTAGTAACAATATAAAATTAACGCTTGGAGAACTGTGGTGCACGACGAGCGCCTTTAAGACCGTATTTCTTACGCTCTTTCATGCGGCTGTCACGTGTCAGTAGACCTGCACGCTTCAATGGTGTGCGGTAGTCAGGATCAGCTTGCAATAGGGCGCGAGCGATACCATGACGGACAGCACCAGCCTGGCCAGTGAATCCACCACCATCAACGTTTACATATACATCATAGTTACCTTCTGTTTCTGTAACAGCTAGAGGCTGCTTTAGAATTGTACGAAGGGTTTCATACGGGAAGTAGTCTTCCGCGTCACGGTTGTTGACTACTACACGGCCGTTTCCAGGAACAAGGCGTACACGTGCAGTTGACTTTTTACGACGTCCAGTACCGTTGTATTGTACTTGTGCCACTCTTCATTACCTCCTTAGATTATCCGCGAAGTTCGTAAACTTCTGGTTGTTGTGCTTCGTGCTTGTGCTCTGGGCCAGCATACACGTGAAGCTTCTTACCCATTTTACGTCCCAGGCTTCCTTTAGGCAGCATACCCTTGATTGCAATTTCAAGCATTTGCTCAGGGTATTTCGTACGCATTTCGTTAGCTGTACGAGATTTCAAACCGCCTACATAATTTGTGTGACGGTAATAAATTTTATCGTTAAGTTTCTTACCTGAAAGTTCGATTTTTTCTGCATTGACGATAATTACGTGATCACCAGTGTCAAAGTGCGGTGTATAAGTTGGTTTATGCTTACCGCGTAGGATAGCAGCTACTTCGCTGGAAAGACGACCAAGTGTCTTACCCGCTGCATCCACAACATACCATTTACGTTCAACGTTACCTTCATTAGCCATGAAAGTTGTGCGCATGTCGGTTTCCCTCCTGAATTGTTTAAATGTTTCACAGAGCTTCATTTATCTCGATACGATTAGTTTCCGGGGCTAATCGTGGTATAGAAATAAAATGCCATAGAACATATTATAATACTTGTACCCCGAATGTCAAGGAAATGTTACACCAGGGAGAGTTGTTTTTTATAAATTATTGAAAAACGATAAAATATAAGAAATGCTGAACTTTCTGCTGCCAGTTATGATCCTCAAAATGCTTAGTAAAAAACCTCCCAAAGAAACAAACCATGGGGCGGTGCAGTCTTGCCTGCTGCGCTTCGATCCTTCGCCTCAATCATAGCCATAATCTCTTCTGGTTTTCTTTCTCCTTTTCCAATTTCCAGCAAAGTACCCACCAAAATGCGGACCATATTGTAAAGAAATCCTGTACCCCGGAAAATAAATACCAGATCATTTCCTTCCGGATGAATTTCAGCCTTAGTGATCGTCCGGACTTTATCGCCTTTTACTGTAGAACGGGCAGAACAAAAGGAAGTAAAATCATGTTCCCCTTCCAGATACCTGCATGCTTCCTTAATCGCTGTTACATCCAATTTCTGAGGAACATGATAACTATAATAGCGTCTGAACAGGTCAGGATCCTTTTGATTCAATACTTTATAGCGATATTCTTTTCCTCTGGTGTCATAACGGGCATGAAAACCTGCCTCGGCATATTGGATGTCAGCTATACGAATATCATCAGAAAGCATAGCATTCAAAGCCCGGTTCCAGCCTTCAGGCGGGATATTAAGATTTGAAGTGAAATGGATAACTTGTCCCACCGCATGCACACCAGCATCGGTCCGTCCTGAGGCTGTCACCTTCACCGTTTGACCTTTATGCATCTTCTGCAGGGCAGCTTCAATCTCGGCCTGGATGGTACGACCGTTAGGCTGTATTTGATAACCTGCAAATGCTGTTCCATCATATTGGATGATGCCCTTTAACTTTTGCACAATGTTTCCTCCATCCTATGCTCTGGTCAAGAATAAACCGATAACCAAAAGTATAAAAAGGATATACGTGTAGGTATCCAGCTTACCGATACGAAGTTCCCTCAGCTTCGTTCTTCCCTCACCACCCTGGTATCCTCTTGCCTCCATCGCCATTGCCAGTTCTTCTGCACGTTTAAAAGCACTCACAAACAATGGAACTAACAAAGGTACCACTGCCTTGATACGGTCTTTGAAAGAGCCTGTACGAAAGTCGACGCCTCTCGATGCCTGAGCTTTCGAAATTTTCTCTGTTTCCTGCATCAACGTTGGAATGAAGCGTAGTGAGATCGACATCATTAACGCAAGCTCATGCACCGGGAAACGAATCTTCTTCAATGGCCCTAACATCCCCTCAATCGCATCTGTGATTTCTATCGGGGTGGTCGTCAGCGTCAGGAGTGAGGTCACCAGGATTAATAAAAAGAAACGCAAAGAAATAGCTAAACCTTGAATGATTCCGCCTGTATAAAAATCAAAGGAAAAAATAGTGAACAGTACTTCTCCTTCTTTTGTAACAAATAAGTGCAGAATAAAAGTGAAAACTATCAAAAACCAAACAGGAAGCAACCCTTTAATCAAGTAAGGCGCAGGAATTCTTGTTGAAACCGCGCTTCCTACTGCAAATAACGTCAATAACCCGTAACTCATAACAGAATTAGCAAAGAATACGATCAACACAAAGAAAAAAATGATGGTTATTTTCGTCCGGGGGTCAAGTCGGTGGATAAACGAGTTGCCTGGTACATACTGTCCGATGATCATGCTGCTACCCATTGCTCTCTCCCCCTTTTACAATAGCAGTCAATTCCTTTGCTAATTGTGCTATGCTTTGTTTTTGGTAGGGGATCGCTTTTCCGAACTGCTTTTCTGCCTGATGCAAAAATTGGATTACCTCCGGAAGATCCAGTTGTACCCTTTGCAGTTCCTCTTTATTGACGAGTACGTCCAAAGGAGCGCCTTCCATATACTTTTCGCCATCTTTCATGATGATAATATGGTCCGCATATCGGAGCGCGTCCTCCATACTGTGCGTAACCAAAACAGTAGTAAGGTTGTTGTTTTTATGCTGGCGGGAAAACATATCCATGATTTCCCTTTGACCACTTGGATCCAGTCCAGCTGTCGGCTCGTCTAATACAAGCACTTCAGGGTTCATGGCAAGCACACCCGCTATAGCTACTCTTCTCATTTGCCCTCCGCTGAGATCAAAAGGTGATCGCTGGAGAAGATCTTCCGGCAAACCTACCGCCTTAATGGCTTCACCTGTTCTTCTTTCGATTTCTTTAGGCTCCACGTTAAAGTTCAATGGGCCAAACCCGATATCCTTTGCAACTGTTTCCTCAAATAGTTGGTGCTCAGGATATTGAAAGACCACCCCTACTTTTTCTCGTAAGCTTTTGATATCTTTCGTTTTTTCCCCTGCACTGATTTGGTAGTCGTCGATCATCACTTTCCCCTCTGTGGGTCGTAAGAGACCATTCAAGTGTTGAAGCAATGTGGACTTACCAGAGCCTGTATGGCCAATAACAGCAACAAAGGACCCGGAAGGTATATGAAATGACACCCCACTCAAAGCACGATGTTCAAATGGTGTATTAGCCTGGTAGATATAACTTACATCTTTGAATGTAATGTCCATAAGTCCTCCAACAACTCCTGGTGATTTAATGGCTCACGCTGTATAGGTAATCCAGCAGCAGATAATTCAGCAGCCAGCTTCGTTACAAAGGGAGTATCTAAGCCAATATTCCGTAATTTATCTTTTTCGGAAAACACATCTCGCGGGGTGCCTTCTAACCATTTGCTGCCCTGGTTCATCACAATTACCCTGTCTGCCTTTACAACTTCCTGGAGGTCATGAGTAATGGTAAGGAGTGATAGATCCTGGTCTTCCTGCACGTTACGTATCGTTTCCATAATTTCCAGTCTGCCTTTAGGGTCAAGCATAGCGGTAGCTTCATCCAATATGATGAGTTGAGGTGCCACAGCCAGCACACTGGCTATAGCAACACGCTGTTTTTGCCCTCCAGAGAGACGGTGGGGTTCGTGGGCTACATAATCGCTCATGCCTACTGCAGCTAAGCTTGTCTGGATCCTTTCCACCATAAGTTTTCGTGGCAGACCATGGTTCTCCATGCCAAAGGCAACATCATCCTTAACCGTCGTACCGACAAACTGGTTATCAGGATTCTGAAAAACCATTCCTACTTTCTTGCGGATTTCCCAAATCGTATCTTCAGTTACTTGCACCCCGTCGACAAGGATCTCTCCCTTTTGAGGAAGAAGAAGGCCATTCATCAATTTAGCGATGGTAGATTTCCCGGAGCCATTGTGGCCGATAATGGCCAGCCACTCATCAGATTGCACATGAAAACTTACATCTTTTAATACCCAGGGCTGGTCTTCCCTATAGCGGAATGATACGTCTCTAAACTCGATAAAATATGACAAACTTAGCTCCCCCTCTGCTCGACTTACCTAATATTTCCCCGGAAATAATGTCCGTTTTTCTAGAATTATAGGGAAATAGCTGGTTAGGTGCAAAACAAAAAAGGGCTGGAACCAACCTCTAGCTGAGATTCCGTCCTGCCCTTTTGCACCCTTGTTATTCATTAAACTAATTCAATGATCGCCATTTTCGCGCCATCACCTTGACGTTCGCCAAGTTTCAGTACACGAGTATAACCACCTTGACGCTCCTCATAGCGTGGAGCGATGTCAGAGAATAGTTTTTGTAGTGCTGTCTGATCTCCTTCTTCATCAGCTGAAGCACTATATAGATACGCTTCTGCTTGACGACGAGCGTGTAGATCCCCACGCTTGCCGAGTGTGATCATTTTGTCCACGACAGAACGAAGCTCTTTCGCTTTGGCTTCAGTCGTCTCAATACGTTCATGGATAATTAGATCTGTCGCCAGGTTGCGCAACAACGCCAAGCGTTGATCTGTAGTACGACCCAATTTTCTAGCCATTGATTATCCCTCCCTTGTTTTGACTCTCTTTGATGCAATCTATCGATCAATCGTCTTTTCTTAGACCAAGGCCGAGTTCATCTAATTTATATTTAACTTCTTCCAGTGACTTACGTCCGAGGTTGCGGACCTTCATCATGTCTTCTTCAGACTTATGAGCAAGTTCTTGTACGGTATTGATTCCCGCACGCTTCAAGCAATTGTAGGAACGTACAGACAAGTCAAGCTCTTCGATAGTCATCTCTAGTACTTTTTCTTTTTGGTCCTCTTCTTTTTCGACCATGATTTCCGCTTTTTGTGCTTCATCAGTAAGGCCGACAAAGATATTGAGGTGTTCCATATAGACTTTAGCACCAAGAGACACAGCCTCTTCTGGACGAATGCTTCCATCTGTCCAAACATCTAACGTAAGTTTATCAAAATTAGCTGACTGACCCACACGTGTGTTTTCCACCTGGTATGTTACACGTGATACTGGTGTGAAGATGGAATCAACCGGAATGACTCCAATTGGCAGGTCTTCGTGATTGTTCCCCTCTGCCGGGCGATATCCTCTGCCACGCTCAGCTGTGATACGCATTTGCAGACTGGCATTCGGACCAAGTGTTGCAATGTGAATCTCCGGATTCAAGACCTCGATATCACTGTCATGCGTAATGTCAGCAGCAGTAACGTTTCCTTCGCCTTGTACATCAATCTCTAAAGTCTTTTCCTCATCTGAATAAATCTTCAGAGCCAGTTTCTTCAGGTTCAGAATGATAGTCGTTACATCTTCAACCACCCCATCGATCGTGGAGAATTCATGAAGTGCCCCATCCATCTGAACAGATGTCACAGCAGCGCCAGGAAGCGAGGATAGTAGGATACGACGTAAGGAGTTACCTAGTGTTGTACCATACCCGCGTTCGAGCGGTTCGACAACGAATTTCCCAAATGTGGCGTCATCGCTGATCTCAACCGTTTCAATTTTCGGCTTTTCAATTTCGATCATTAAACAAAACCCTCCTTCAAAACGTCGAAACCTCGGTTAGACCTCCTGTCTAACCGAAATTCCTCAGGTAGGCAGTCCCCGATTTAGAACAAATAACGTTCGTATTGTCTGTTATTCATGCGGTGCTGTTAAATAGCTATCATAACCCATTATAGACAGGGTTACAAATTCTATACAGTAAAATTATACACGACGACGTTTTGGCGGACGGCAACCATTGTGAGGTACAGGTGTAACATCACGAATAGCTGTTACTTCCAAGCCTGCAGCTTGAAGTGCACGGATAGCAGCTTCACGACCAGCACCTGGGCCTTTAACGGTTACTTCCAAAGTTTTCATACCGTGTTCCTGAGCTGCTTTAGCTGCAGCTTCAGAAGCCATTTGTGCAGCGAATGGAGTAGACTTACGGGAACCTTTGAAACCTAGGGATCCAGCACTGCTCCAGCTTACTGCGTTACCTTGGACATCGGTGATAGTAACGATCGTATTGTTGAAAGTAGAACGGATATGAGCCACTCCACTCTCAATATTCTTTTTCACACGACGTTTACGAGTGTTAGTTTTACGTGCCATATTGTTTTATTTACCTCCTTTATCTAACGATTATTTACGCTTATTCGCAACGGTACGACGTGGTCCCTTACGAGTACGGGAGTTGTTCTTCGTCTTCTGTCCGCGTACTGGAAGGCCGCGACGGTGGCGGATTCCACGGTAAGAACCGATTTCAATCAAACGTTTGATGTTAAGAGAAACTTCACGGCGAAGGTCACCTTCTACGTTGAAGTCCTCCATTGCTTTACGGATTTTAGCTAGTTCGTCCTCAGTCAAGTCGCGGACGCGTGTGTCTTCAGAAACACCAGCTTTAGCCAGTACTTCTTTAGCAGCGGATTTACCAATGCCATAGATATAAGTTAAAGAAACAACGACGCGCTTGTCACGAGGAATATCTATACCTGCAATACGTGCCATAGGTTACGTGCACCTCCTTCAGAATTAGCCTTGTTTTTGTTTATGCTTAGGATTTTCGCAAATTACCATTACTTTACCTTTACGACGGATAACTTTGCACTTTTCGCAAATTGGTTTTACAGAAGGCCTTACCTTCATGATCCATACCTCCTTTTAGATCGGAGCATTTCATGCTATTTATAACGGTACGTAATTCGTCCTCTTGTTAAATCATAAGGGGAAAGTTCAACCGTCACTTTGTCACCAGGCAAGATTCGAATGAAATGCATGCGAATTTTACCAGATACATGTGCCAGAACGGTATGTTCGTTCTCAAGCTCTACCTTGAACATTGCATTTGGCAGAGTCTCAACGACGGTACCTTCCACTTCAATTACATCGTCTTTCGCCATCGAGTTGATCTCCCTTCTTCAAATCAGTCACTACTTCATTCATAAATTTCGTTACGGCAAAACGCAGCTTACCATTTGTGACGCGACCAGTTTCTAGAAGGCTGTGTTGGACTTCTGGAGAAACGAAATCCATCAGCTCCACGTGCTGCAGATTCTTTTTCTTTGGTCGATCAAACTTTCGTTTCTCCCCATCAGCAAGCAGCACAAAACGATCGTCAAGCAAATCAATGACAACCATATACTGCTCTGCTTCACGTCCCTGTACAATACGAACAACTTGACCTATTCGTGGACTCGACTCAGTTTCGTTCAATCACGATCACCTTCACTTAGGCTTTGGTTAAAATCTCATAACCTTCTTCAGTAATGACGATAGTATGTTCAAAATGAGCACACATCTTACCGTCTTGCGTGACGACCGTCCAATTATCAGCAAGTGTTTTGACGTACCTTTTACCTGCATTCACCATCGGTTCAACCGCCAATACCATTCCAGGCTTCAGACGCGGCCCCTTGTTGGGAGGTCCATAATGAGGAATTTGTGGGTCCTCATGCAGTTCCTGTCCGACGCCATGTCCTACATATTCCCGGACAATCGAGTATCCTAACGGTTCAACGTAACTTTGGATGGCATGCGATATATTTGAAAGGCGTACACCTGGTTTTGCTTCATCAAGTCCTTTAAACAAGGATGTTTCAGTAACTTTCAGCAAATCCTCTGTCTTTTCATCAATTTCACCGACCGGATAAGTCCAGGCTGAATCGCCATGATATCCTTTGTATTTTGCACCGATATCAATACTGATGATATCTCCTTCATTCAATTTCCGGTCACCCGGAATTCCATGAACAAGCTCCTCATTGACAGAGGCGCAAATACTACCACGGAAACCATTATACCCTTTAAAGGAAGGAATTGCATCCATACTGCTGATAAACTGCTCAGCAATGTTATCCAATTCTCCTGTAGTGATACCTGGTTGAATATGCTTTTTCAACTCTCGGTGCGTCAGGGCAACAATTCTGCCCGCTTCACGCATGATTTCAATTTCCCGTGGTGTTTTCGTGATGATCATTTAGCTAAGCCTCCGAGCTTTTCGTCGATGTCCTTGAATACTTGGTTGATATCCTGGTCACCTTCAATTGTTACTAAATAGCCTTTGTCCTTGTAGAAGTCCAACATTGGTTGTGTCTGTTCGATATTTACATCCAAACGTTTACGGACAGTTTCTGGTTGATCATCTTCACGCTGAATCAACTCGGAACCATCTTTATCACATTTGCCTTCCACTTTAGGAGGGTTGTAGATGACGTGATACGTAGCACCACATGTCGGGCAGACACGTCTGCCTGTTAAACGTTCTACCAGTTGATCGGTTGGAACATCAATATGAAGGACATAATCCAAGGATTCGTTCATATCCTTCAAAAGATTTTCCAGGGCTTCGGCTTGAGCGATTGTTCTCGGAAAACCATCCAGCAAGAAACCTTTTTGACAATCATCTTTGCTGAGACGTTCACGCACGATTCCGATGGTTACTTCATCAGGAACCAATTCGCCTTTGTCCATGAATGATTTTGCTTCTTTACCTAATGCTGTTCCTTCTTTGATAGCTAAACGGAACATATCTCCAGTTGAGATATGAGGGATGTTATATTTTTCGACTATCTTTTCAGCCTGGGTACCTTTACCGGCACCAGGAAGACCCATCAGAATTAAATTCAACTTGTTCCCCTCGCTCTCATGTTGATCACCCTTCGAAACATTTCCAAGGATGTTTATTTAATAAACCCTTTATAGTGACGCTTCACTAATTGGCTTTCCAACTGTTTCATCATTTCAAGTGCAACACCTACTACGATGAGCAAGCTCGTGCCTCCAATTTGAATGGTAGGCGGCAGGTTAGCCACTGACCCAAGTATGATCGGTAAAATCGAAACGGCGGCTAAGAAGATCGAGCCGACGAAAGTTAGACGATACATGACTCGTGTCAAATAAGTTTCCGTGTTTTGACCTGGACGGATACCAGGAATATATCCACCTTGCTTCTTCAGGTTTTCTGCCATTTGTTCAGGGTTAACTTGAACAAAAGTGTAGAAATACGTGAAGGCAATAATCAAAGCGACATAAATGATCATCCCTGGCCAGTTTTGATAATCGAAAATATATTCGATCGTACTGGCTATTTCGCTTCCTTCAAAGAATCCAGCGATTGTCCGCGGAGCAATGATGAAGGAAATGGCAAAGATGACCGGGATTACTCCGGCAGCATTAACTTTAATCGGTAAATGCGTGGAGTGCCCGCCTACTGGTGAACGATTCACTAGACGCTTGGCATATTGGACTGGAATTTTGCGTAGTGCCTGTTGGATAAAGATAACTCCAACCACCACAGCTACGATAACTAGTAGAATGATTGCCAATATTACGAGGTTGAGAAACAATTGTTCACCAGGATCAGCAAGGTACTGATCATATAGTTGATTTACACCTTGTGGGATGGCAGCTACGATACCTGCAAAAATCAAGATGGAAATTCCATTTCCCACCCCGTTAGCGGTGATCTGTTCACCAAGCCACATTAAGAATGCCGTACCACCCGTCAATACTAACGCAATAACAAGAAACTTGCCGACTCCAGGATTCTGGATAAGCTGCCCTTGCGTCATCGCGTTAAAACCAATGGACATTCCAATAGCTTGAATAAAAGCAAGAACGACTGTGCCATAACGGGTAAACTGAGCCAATTTCCTCCGGCCCACTTCCCCTTGTTTCTTCCATTCTGCGAATTTAGGTACTACGTCCATTTGCAATAACTGCATAATGATGGAAGCAGTAATGTAGGGCATGATCCCCATCGCAAAAATAGAAAAGTTTTGCAACGCGCCGCCCCCGAAAGTATTCAAGAAACCGAAGGCATTCTGTTCATCCATGAAGTTGATGGCATTCTTATCCGTAAATGGTACGGGAATGAATGTTCCAAAGCGGAAAACGATCAACATCAAAAGTGTAAATATGATTTTTCGCCGAATATCACCCACGCGCATAAAATTGGAGATTGTCCGGAACATTAAATCACCTCAGTTTGACCGCCCGCTGCTTCAATTGCTTCTTTAGCTGAAGCAGAGAACTTGTGAGCTTTTACTGTAAGTTTTTTATCAAGTGATCCGTTACCAAGGATTTTGATACCAGCTTTTTCTTTGCTTACTACGCCAGTTTCAAGTAAAAGCTCAGGAGTAACCTCTGTGCCTTCATCAAAGCGATTAAGTGCATCAAGGTTTACGATAGCGAATTCCTTACGGTGGATGTTAGTGAATCCACGTTTAGGAAGACGTTGGAATAATGGCATTTGTCCACCTTCGAATCCTGGACGAGTGCCACCGCCGGAACGAGCTTTCTGCCCCTTATGACCACGACCGGAAGTTTTACCATTTCCTGTCGCCATTCCGCGTCCGACACGGTTACGTTCTTTACGAGCACCTTTTGATGGCTTCAATTCATGTAGTTTCATGCGAGCACCTCCTCTTTGCGCTTAATGTTTATTCTACTTCTTTAATTGCAACCAAGTGAGATACTTTGTTAACCATTCCACGATTGGATGGAGTGTCTTCAAGTACCACAGATTGACGAATTTTATTCAGGCCAAGTGTTTTGACAGTTAGACGTTGGTCTTCAGGTCTGCCGATCACACTGCGCGTGAGGGTAACTTCCAACTTTTTAGCCATGTTATTTCCCTCCTTATCCTAACAGTTCTTCTACAGACTTTCCACGTAGTTTAGCTACATCTTCAGCGCGCTTAAGCTCATTAAGGCCGCTGATTGTTGCACGGACCATGTTGATTGGTGTGTTGGATCCTAGGGATTTAGACAGGATGTCACCTACACCTGCGAGCTCAAGTACGGCACGGACAGGGCCACCAGCGATTACTCCGGTACCTTCTGCAGCTGGTTTCAATAGGATGTTACCAGCACCGAATTGTCCATGGATTTCATGTGGAATAGTCGTACCAACGACTGGTACACTGATCAAGTTTTTCTTTGCATCGTCGATCGCCTTTTTGATCGCTTCTGGTACCTCTTGGGCTTTACCAGTACCGAATCCGACGTGACCATTTTTATCTCCTACAACAACCAATGCTGCAAAACGGAAACGACGTCCACCTTTAACTACTTTTGCTACACGGTTGACTGTTACAACGCGTTCTTCTAGATCTAGTTTACTAGGGTCGATGTTTGTACGCATATATGTCCCTCCTTTAACGATTAAAATTCAAGGCCGGCTTCACGAGCGGCTTCTGCTAATGCTTTTACACGTCCATGGTACAAATAGCCGCCACGGTCGAACACGACGTTTTTGTAACCATTGTCCTGTGCACGTTGTGCAATCAGTTCTCCGACTTTTTTAGCTGCTTCAACGTTACCAGTGCTTTCAAGGTCGAAACCATTGTCGTTAGTGGAAGCGCTAGCTACTGTCACTTGATTCACATCATCGATCAATTGTGCATAGATGTGCTTGTTAGAGCGATATACGTTCAAACGTGGGCGTGCAGCAGTTCCAGAAATGCTGCGACGTACACGAGCATGTCTTTTCTTACGTGTCACATTTTTATCAGGCTTAGTGATCATCAAGGTCACTCCTTTCTGTTGCTTACTTGCCCTTACTTAGCAGTTTTACCTTCTTTACGACGTACATATTCGCCTTCATAACGGATACCTTTACCTTTGTAAGGCTCTGGCGGACGAATAGCACGGATGTTGGCAGCTACAGCGCCAACCAATTCTTTATCGATACCTTTTACAACAAGTTTCGTGTTGGAAGGAACATCGATTTCAATACCGTCACGCTGTTCTACTTCCACAGGGTGGGAATAACCAGCGTTGATGGTCACTTTGTTACCTTGCTTTGTCGCACGGTAACCTACACCGATGATTTCAAGACTTTTTTCGTAGCCTTTGGATACTCCTTCAACCATGTTTCCGATCAGGCTGCGAGTTGTTCCATGAAGGGCACGATGTTCTTTACTTTCGCTTGGACGCTCTACAGTAAGAACATTGTCTTCAACTTTAATTGTCATGTCCTCGTGGAACGTTTGAGTAAGTTCCCCTTTTGGACCTTTAACTGTAACAGTGTTGTTGTCATTTTTAACTTCAACACCTTCTGGAAGTTCTAATGATTTAAAACCTACGCGAGACATATCTTTGCACCTCCTGTCTTCTCTTTAAGATTACCAGATATAGGCAAGCACTTCGCCGCCAATAGCCTGCTCACGTGCTTCTTTATCAGTTAATACACCTTTAGATGTGGATACGATAGCGACACCTAAGCCATTCAAGACTTTTGGTAGCTCTTCTGCTTTAGCGTAAACACGCAATCCTGGTTTACTGATACGTTTCAGTCCAGTGATTACACGCTCGTCGTTTTGTCCGTATTTCAAGAAAATACGTAGAACACCTTGATGATTGTCTTCTACATACTCGAAATCACGTACAAAACCTTCACGCTTAAGGATATCAGCGATCTCCTTCTTCAAGTTTGAAGCTGGAAGTTCTAGCTTCTCATGGCGGACCATGTTGGCATTACGAATACGTGTCAGCATATCTGCAATCGGATCTGTCATTGTCATAACTTGTTACCTCCTTCCCTATCGGGGTCTTTACCAGCTAGCTTTTTTGACGCCAGGAATTTGTCCTTTATATGCAAGTTCGCGGAAGCAAATACGGCAAAGTTTGAATTTGCGTAGTACGGAATGAGGACGTCCACAACGCTCACAACGTGTATATTCCTGAACTTTATACTTTTGCGGTCGCTTTTGTTTCGCGATCATTGATTTTTTAGCCACAATTTTCCCTCCTTTGTTAGCTCATTATTTTTGAAACGGCATGCCAAACTGAGCTAAGAGTTCACGCGCTTCTTCATCAGTGTTCGCTGTAGTTACTACAACGATGTCCATTCCACGCACTTTGTTGACTTTATCATAGTTAATCTCTGGGAAAATCAATTGTTCTTTTACACCAAGCGTGTAGTTTCCACGGCCGTCGAATGCTTTCTTGGAAATACCACGGAAGTCACGTACACGTGGCAAAGATACAGCAATCAACTTTTGCAAGAATTCGTACATACGCTCACCGCGAAGAGTAACTTTCGCACCGATTGGCATTCCTTCACGAAGGCGGAAGCCAGCGATTGATTTCTTCGCACGTGTTACCATTGGTTTTTGACCAGTGATAAGTGATAGTTCTTCAACAGCAGTGTCCAATGCTTTCGCATTTTGAACCGCATCACCAACACCCATGTTGACTACGATCTTCTCAACTCTAGGTGCTTCCATGATAGAGTCATAATTGAATTTTTCCATCAAAGATGGCACAACTTCTTCATTATATTTATTCTGTAGTTCGTTCATCGTATGGCCCTCCTTTCGTCGCTAATTAATTACCTAACGTTTCACCAGATTTTTTAGCGATACGAACTTTCTTTCCGTTTTCCACTTTGTATCCAACACGTGTTGGTTCGCCTGATTTCGGGTCAATCGGCATTACATTAGATACATGGATAGGTGCTTCCTGGTTTAGAATTCCACCTTGTGGGTTATCTTGAGAAGGTTTTGCGTGTTTTTTCACGACGTTGATACCTTCAACTAGTACACGTTCATTTTTCGGGTAAGCTTCAAGTACAGAGCCTTGCTTGCCTTTGTCCTTACCGGAAATGACCATTACCTTATCGCCTTTTTTTACATGCATGCTTGACGCACCTCCTTAACAACGCGATTCATTCTTTATAGTACTTCTGGAGCTAGAGATACGATTTTCATAAATTTCTCATCACGCAATTCACGAGCAACCGGACCGAAGATACGAGTACCACGTGGTCCTTTATCGTCACGGATGATTACGGCAGCATTCTCATCAAATCGAATGTAAGAACCATCTTTACGGCGAGCTCCGCTCTTGGAACGTACAATTACTGCTTTTACAATCTCACCTTTTTTGACAACGCCTCCTGGTGTTGCTTGTTTTACCGAAGCAACGATGACGTCACCGATGTTAGCAGTCTTACGTCCAGAACCACCTAACACCTTAATAGTTTGAATTTCACGAGCACCAGAGTTGTCTGCAACTTTTAAACGACTCTCTTGTTGGATCATATCGTTGTAACCTCCCTTCGGAATCCTTCCGAGCGAACTTTAATTAGATAATAACTGACTCTTCAACGATTTCAACCAAACGGAAACGCTTTGTTGCTGATAGCGGACGAGTTTCCATGATACGTACGATGTCGCCGTTTTTAGCTTGGTTGTTTTCGTCATGGGTCTTGAACTTCTTAGAGTATTTAACACGCTTGCCATATAGCTTGTGGAATTTATACGTCTCAACCATTACCGTAATGGTTTTATCCATCTTGTCAGATACTACACGACCAGTGTAAACCTTACGATTGTTACGTTCACTCATGTGAGGGTAACCTCCTCTCAACTATTAGTTATTTACGCCTAGCTCTCTTTCACGAACAACGGTCTTCATTTTTGCAATGGACTTGCGAACCTGACGGATACGTGCTGTGTTCTCAAGTTGACCTGTTGCCAGCTGGAAACGTAGGTTGAAAAGTTCTTCTTTTAAAGATTTAACTTTTTGTTCAATTTCGGCAGTGGTTAATTCTCTGATTTCATTAGCCTTCATTGATTTCACCACCAATTTCTTCACGTTTTACGAATTTAGTTTTAATCGGCAGTTTGTGTGAAGCAAGGCGCAACGCTTCGCGTGCTACTTCTTCAGATACACCTGCGATTTCAAACATGATTTTCCCAGGTTTTACTACTGCAACCCATCCTTCTGGAGCACCTTTACCGGAACCCATGCGGACCTCTAGGGGTTTAGCAGTATAAGGCTTGTCAGGGAAGATTTTAATCCAAACCTTACCGCCACGCTTCATGTAACGAGTCATCGCGATACGCGCTGCCTCGATTTGACGGCTAGTAATCCATGCAGGCTCTACAGCTTGCAAACCATATTCACCAAATGCTACTGAAGTTCCGCCTTTCGCGCGGCCTTTCAGACTAGTACGGTGTTGACGACGATACTTGACACGTTTAGGCATTAACATAATGCTTTTCCCCCTTCCTTAGTTGTTGTTTTTAGTTGGAAGGACTTCTCCACGATAGATCCACACTTTAACACCAAGTTTACCGTATGTGGTGTCAGCTTCTGCAGTTCCGTAGTCGATGTCTGCACGAAGTGTGTGTAGTGGTACTGTTCCTTCACTATAATGTTCTGCACGAGCGATGTCTGCGCCGCCAAGACGTCCGGATACTTGTGTACGGATACCTTTGGCACCTGCGCGCATAGCACGTTGGATTGTTTGTTTTTGAGCACGACGGAAAGAAATACGGTTTTCCAATTGGCGTGCAATATTTTCAGCAACCAATGTTGCGTTCAAGTCTGCTTTTTTAACTTCAACGATGTTGATGTGAACACGTTTGCCAGTAAGGCTGTTCAATGACTTACGAAGTGCTTCAACTTCAGAACCGCCCTTACCGATAACCATACCAGGCTTAGCTGTGTGGATAGTAATGTTCACGCGGTTAGCTGCACGTTCAATTTCGATGGTTGAAACAGCAGCATCCTTAAGACGTTGTTCAATATATTCACGAATCTTAATGTCTTCATGTAGCAAGTCTGCGTAATCTTTACCTGCGTACCACTTGGATTCCCAGTCGCGGATAACGCCGACACGAAGACCTACCGGATTAACTTTTTGACCCACTGATTATCCCTCCTTCTTTTCTGATACGACAACTGTAATGTGACTGGTACGTTTGTTGATCTGGCTCGCACGTCCCATTGCGCGTGGACGGAAACGTTTCATTGTCACACCTTCGTTTACATATGCTTCAGAAATATATAAGCTTTCTGGATCTAGTTCATAGTTATGCTCTGCGTTTGCAATAGCAGATTTCAATACTTTTTCTACAACCGGAGAAGCGCCACGTCGAGTATTATTTAAAATACCGATCGCTTCGCCTACGTTTTTTCCTCGAATCAAATCGATAACAATACGAACTTTACGAGGAGCAATACGAACGGTTTTTGCAACGGCTTTAGCTTGCATGTAGAGTGCCTCCTCTCAATTAGCGTTTTGTTTTCTTATCGTCGCCAGAGTGACCCTTGAACGTACGGGATGGCGCGAATTCGCCAAGCTTATGACCTACCATATCTTCAGTAACATAGACTGGTACATGTTTACGTCCGTCATAAACTGCGATTGTGTGTCCGACAAAATTAGGGAAAATAGTAGAACGACGAGACCAGGTTTTCACCACTTGTTTCTTGTCGTCTTCATTCAATTTCTCAACTTTCTTCATCAAATGGTCATCTACGAAAGGTCCCTTTTTTAGGCTGCGACCCATACATAAACCTCCCTTCGTGATTGAGAGACGGGTTTCATCCCCCGTCGATCAACCCCGTTTATTTTTTACGTTTACGTACAATATACTTATCTGTAGGCTTGTTACGCTTACGAGTCTTAAGACCAAGCGTAGGTTTACCCCATGGAGACATTGGTGACTTACGACCGATTGGCGCACGTCCTTCACCACCACCGTGTGGGTGATCACTTGGGTTCATAACAGAACCACGAACTGTAGGGCGCTTACCTAGGTGACGGGAACGTCCAGCTTTACCAATGTTGATCAGTTCATGCTGAAGGTTACCTACTTGACCGATAGTCGCACGGCAAGTGCTCAATACCAGGCGTACTTCTCCGGAAGTCAAACGTACAAGTGTGTACTTATCTTCGCGTCCAAGTACTTGTGCTTGTGCACCAGCAGAGCGTGCCATTTGACCACCGCGACCAGGCTTAAGTTCAATGTTGTGGATGATCGTACCAACTGGGATATCTTTCAATTGAAGAGAGTTACCAGCTTTGATGTCAGCACCTTCACCTGACATGATTTCATTCCCTACTTCCAACCCTTTAGGGGCTAGGATATAACGCTTTTCACCATCTACGTAATGGATTAAAGCAATGTTAGCGGAACGGTTAGGATCGTATTCGATTGTAGCAACGCGTCCTGGTATTCCATCTTTATCACGCTTAAAGTCGATAATACGGTATTGACGCTTATGACCGCCGCCTTGATGACGAACTGTTAATTTACCTTGGTTGTTACGGCCACCACGTTTGTGCAACGGAGACAGCAAGGATTTTTCTGGCTTATCGGTTGTGATTTCAGCGAAATCGGAACCGGTCATACCTCTACGACCATTTGTAGTAGGTCTGTATTTTTTAATCGCCATCGTTTTTCCCTCCTTCACATTTGAATTTTTATTTATACACCTTCAAAGAATTCTAGTTCTTTACTATCTTCAGTCAAAGTGACAACTGCTTTCTTACGGTCAGAACGGTATCCACCATAACGACCCATACGCTTGAATTTACCTTTCAGGTTAAGCGTGTTAACACGTTCAACTTTCACACCGAAGATTTCCTCAACAGCATGCTTGATTTGTGTTTTGTTCGCTTTTGTATCAACTTCAAACGTATATTTCTTTTCTCCCATAAGGTCAGCAGAGTGTTCCGTAATGACAGGGCGCTTAATGATATCACGAGCGTCTTTCATTATGCAAGCACCTCCCCTGCTTTTTCAGCTGCTTCCTTCGTCAGGATCAGCTTGTCATGCGCCAACAAATCAAGTACATTCAATTGATCGACTGTGATAGTCTTCGCATTAGGAATGTTGTTTGTTGAGCGAGTTACATTTTCATCTTCGTCCGCTGTTACGATCAACGCTTTCGTGTTGACATCCAGAGCTTTAAGGACGTTTACTGCTTCTTTTGTTTTTGGAGCGTCAAAAGAAAGAGCTTCTAAAACAACGACGTTTCCCTCGTTCGCTTTAGTAGAAAGCGCAGAACGAAGAGCCAGACGGCGTACTTTCTTTGGAAGTTTGTAGCTATAGCTGCGTGGTGTAGGACCGAACACAGTTCCACCGCCAACCCATTGTGGGGAACGGATAGATCCTTGACGTGCACGACCTGTACCCTTTTGACGCCATGGTTTACGACCACCGCCACTCACTTCTGAACGATTCTTTACTTTGTGTGTGCCTTGACGCAAAGATGCGCGCTGCATAACAACTGCTTCATGTAGTACATGTGTATTTGGTTCAATACCGAATACGGCATCGTTCAATTCCACATCGCCTACCTGAGAGCCACTTTGGTTTAATAGTGCTACTTTAGGCATGACTAATCCTCCCTTCCTTTAATTATTTGTTAGCCTTGATTGCACTTGTAATTTTAACGTAAGATTTTTTCGGGCCAGGAACATTGCCTTTGATAAGCAGCAAGTTACGTTCTACATCCACTTGTACTACTTCAAGGTTTTGCAATGTCACTTGCTCGTTACCCATTTGACCAGGAAGGTTTTTACCTTTAAATACACGCATTGGGTCAATTACACCCATAGCACCTGGACGTCGGTGATAGCGAGAACCGTGAGTCATTGGTCCGCGGGATTGGTTATGACGCTTAATAGCACCTTGGAAACCTTTACCCTTGGATGTTCCAGTAACATCAATGATGTCTCCAGCTTCGAAAATATCTACCTTAACCTCTTGACCTACTTCATAATCGTCAAGATTTACATTACGGATTTCACGAACGTAGCGCTTAGGGGTGGTGTTTGCTTTATCAGCATGTCCTTGCCCAGCTTTGTTCACGCGATTCTTCTTTTCATCAGCAAAGCCCAATTGCAGGGATTCATAACCGTCGTTTTCGTTTGTTTTCTTTTGAAGAACAACGTTTGGTTCGGCTTGAATCACTGTTACTGGGATCAACTCGCCATTTTCAGAGAAAACTTGAGTCATGCCGACTTTGCGTCCTAAGATTCCTTTCGCCATCCGTTACACCTCCTATTAATTAAAAAATACTATTATAGTTTGATTTCGATATCCACACCAGATGGTAGATCTAAACGCATAAGTGAATCTACAGTTTGTGGTGTTGGATTTACAATGTCGATTAGACGTTTGTGAGTACGCATTTCGAATTGCTCACGAGCATCTTTGTATTTGTGCACCGCACGCAAAACTGTGTAAATGCTTTTTTCTGTCGGAAGCGGTATTGGACCAGATACATTAGCACCTGAACGCTTCGCAGTGTCCACGATTTTTTCAGCGGATTGATCTAGAATACGATGATCATACGCCTTTAAACGAATACGAATCTTCTCTTTTGCCATTATTTTCCCTCCTTTACGCCCATTTTGTTAAATAGACTTTCTCCACGAAAATTCCTCGACTCACCCGCCATGGCAAAGGGGCCGGGTGTGCCAACAACCTTTCGCTTCATCGCCTTTTATGACCAACATTATTCATTATATAGAAGAACGTTGGTGAATGCAAGCATAAATTCAACGAATCTATGAAGCAACACTCAAAACATTATACAAACTTCTGGTTATCATTTCAACCCCTAGCGCCAGTAAGATTCCAACTAACTAAAAGTAATAGTTGGAAAATAAAATTTGACGAGTTTCTTCTATATAAATATAAAGCAATTATTCGTGGCTGGTCCGTCATCGGCACGCTATGCTTATTCAATTATAAGGCCGGAAAAGTCGAAGACTTGATTTCGAGAAGTGATGTTCGCGAAAACTCTTTCCGTTAAGGTAGTAACGGTAGGGAGGTCCGGGAAATCACTCGCTTTCCATGTGCATGAGGTGAGCTTCCTCGGGCTAAAGCCCTGCGGGATCTCACCGATCATGTTCATCCCATAGGAGTCTCGCAATTTCCCGGCCCTCCTTGCGTTTATGAGAGAAACGGAAACATCGGTATATTTTTAAACAAGGAGGGAGCTACGCATGAAATATGAGCTTAAAACCGCGTCTTTGTTCAATTATCGATTAGAAGTAGAAGACATCTATAATATGGGATGGGTTCGTATCTCCCATTCTTCAGATGGGGTGGTTGGGAAACTGCGAGACTCCCGCGGGAGAAGGAGCCAGGCGAGACCCCACAAGGAGTGAAACGACTGAGGAGGCTTGTCGGTTCCCCCGCAGGAAAGCGAGTAGTTTCCCAGCCAACCCTGACGCTATTATGGTAAAGAACCCCTGATAAAATGCAAAAAAGACAGCGATGCTAGATCGCTGTCTTTTTATAATTAATGTTGTTATTACTCAGTGATTTCAGCAACAACGCCGGCGCCTACTGTACGGCCACCTTCACGGATAGAGAACTTAGTTCCATCTTCGATAGCGATTGGAGAAATAAGTTCAACTGTCATTTCAACGTTGTCACCAGGCATTACCATTTCTACTCCTTCTGGCAGCTGGCAAACACCAGTTACGTCAGTTGTACGGAAGTAGAACTGTGGACGGTAGTTAGTGAAGAATGGAGTGTGACGTCCACCTTCTTCTTTAGATAGTACATAAACTTCTGCACGGAACTTCGTGTGTGGAGTGATAGAACCTGGCTTAGCAAGTACTTGTCCACGGTTGATATCTTCACGGGATACACCACGAAGAAGTGCACCGATGTTGTCACCAGCTTCTGCATAGTCAAGAAGCTTACGGAACATTTCAACACCAGTTACAGTAGTTTTAGTAGGCTCTTCAGCAAGACCGATGATTTCGATTTCGTCACCGACTTTAACTTGACCACGCTCTACACGGCCAGTTGCAACTGTACCACGGCCAGTGATTGAGAATACGTCCTCAACTGGCATCATGAATGGCTTGTCAGTGTCACGCTCTGGAGTTGGGATGTACTCATCAACCGCATCCATTAGTTCAAAGATTTTAGCTTCGTACTCATCGTCGCCTTCTAGGGCTTTAAGAGCAGAACCTTTGATTACTGGTACATCATCACCAGGGAATTCGTATTCAGTCAATAGGTCACGAACTTCCATTTCAACTAGTTCAAGTAGCTCTTCGTCGTCTACCATGTCAGTTTTGTTTAGGAATACTACGATCGCAGGTACACCTACTTGACGAGAAAGAAGGATGTGCTCACGAGTTTGTGGCATTGGGCCATCAGCTGCAGATACAACCAGGATAGCACCGTCCATTTGCGCAGCACCAGTGATCATGTTTTTAACATAGTCAGCGTGGCCTGGGCAGTCAACGTGTGCATAGTGACGATTGTCAGTTTCATACTCAACGTGTGCAGTTGCGATTGTGATTCCACGCTCACGCTCTTCTGGAGCACCGTCGATCATGTCGTATGCCATTGCAGTACCAGAACCAGATTTCTTGTGAAGTACTGTAGTGATTGCAGCAGTTAGTGTTGTTTTACCATGGTCAACGTGGCCAATTGTACCAATGTTGACGTGGGACTTGGAACGATCAAACTTTTCTTTACCCATTTATAGTTCCTCCTTTAAATAAATAACATATTGTTATAGTTTAACTTTTTTTATAGGAAGCTCAGAAGCAATGCAAAATTGCCTCTAAGCCTACAATATAATTTATACTTTATCTAGTCAATAAAATCAATTACTGACCGGCATTTTTCTTGATGATTTCATCAGCAATGCTCTTTGGTACTTCTTCATAATGGTCAAAGTGCATGGAGTAAGTTCCACGGCCTTGGGTGTTGGAACGCAACGCTGTTGCGTAACCGAACATTTCAGAAAGTGGTACAAATGCTTTAACCACTTGTGCAGAACCACGGGCTTCCATACCTTCTACACGTCCACGACGGGAAGTGACATCACCCATGATATCTCCCATGTATTCTTCAGGGATTACAACTTCCACTTTCATCAATGGCTCAAGAAGTACTGGTTTACATTTATTCTTGGCTTCTTTAAGTGCCATGGAAGCGGCAACTTTAAATGCCATTTCGTTGGAGTCAACATCATGGTAAGAACCATCATAAAGTGTTGCTTTGATGTCTACCATCGGATATCCGGCTAGTACACCGTTTTCCAAGGATTCTTTAATACCTTGTTCTACGGAAGGAATGTATTCACGCGGAACGACACCACCGACGATTTTGTTTTCAAATTCAAAGCCTGCGCCTTCTTCGTTTGGCTCGAATTTGACCCAAACGTGACCGTATTGTCCGCGACCACCAGACTGACGTACGAATTTACCTTCGACTTCAGCGCTTCCGCGGAATGTTTCGCGGTAGGCAACCTGAGGAGCACCGATGTTGGCATCTACTTTGAATTCGCGACGGAGACGGTCGACAATAATGTCGAGGTGAAGCTCACCCATACCTTTAATGATCGTTTGACCAGTTTCGGTATCTGTCTCAGTTACAAAGGTCGGATCTTCTTCTGCCAGCTTACCAAGGGCAACAGCCATTTTATCCTGGTCAGCCTTGGATTTCGGTTCAATTGCTACGGAAATAACCGGCTCAGGGAATTCCATAGACTCAAGAATTACCAGGCTCTTCTCGTCACACAATGTGTCACCAGTACCTGTATCCTTCAGACCTACAGCACCTGCGATATCTCCTGCATATACTTCAGAGATCTCTTCACGGGAATTCGCGTGCATCTGCAGGATACGACCTACACGCTCACGCTTATCTTTCGTGGAGTTCTTTACGTATGAACCAGATTTCAAGGTTCCGGAATAAACGCGGAAAAACGTCAGTTTACCTACATATGGGTCTGTTGCAACCTTAAACGCCAAAGCAGAGAAAGGTTCTTTGTCGTCCGCTTTACGGACAACCTCTTCTTCTGTTTGTGGAACATGACCTTCGATTGGAGGTACATCCAGTGGAGATGGAAGATAATCAATAACCCCATCAATCAATAACTGTACACCTTTGTTTTTGAAGGCAGAACCACAGAAGACTGGATAGAATTCCACGCTTAATGTTGCTTGGCGGATAGCTGATCTCAACTCATCATTAGTGATTTCTTCCCCTTCGAGGAATTTCATCATTAAGTCTTCATCAAAATCTGCTACAGCTTCAATCAACTTGCTGCGGTATTCTTCCGCTTGTTCTTTATGGCTGTCCGGGATTTCACGCGCTTCCGCACGTGTACCCAAGTCATCCATGTAATAATATGCTTCCATCGTTACTAAGTCGATGATTCCTTCGAATTCATCTTCTGCTCCGATTGGAAGTTGTACTGCTGCTGCATTTGCTCCAAGGCGATCACTAAGTGTGCCCAGGGAGTAAATGAAGTCTGCACCGATTTTATCCATCTTATTTACAAAGACGATACGAGGAACACCGTATGTTGTAGCCTGGCGCCAAACTGTTTCCGTTTGTGGCTCAACGCCTGATTGAGCGTCAAGAACAGCTACAGAACCATCTAGTACACGCAGGGAACGTTCAACTTCTACAGTGAAGTCCACGTGGCCTGGTGTATCGATGATGTTGATACGATGACCTTTCCATTGAGCAGTTGTTGCTGCGGATGTGATTGTAATACCGCGCTCTTGCTCCTGCTCCATCCAGTCCATTTGAGAAGCACCTTCGTGAGTTTCCCCAATTTTATGGATACGTCCTGTATAGAAAAGGATACGTTCAGTAGCAGTTGTTTTACCGGCGTCGATGTGAGCCATGACACCGATATTACGTGTTTTCTCCAAGGAGAATTCTCTAGGCATGAATCTTTCTCCTTCCTGAATATAAGTTTTGTGATTGGTAGGATTTTACCAGCGATAGTGAGCGAATGCTTTATTCGCTTCAGCCATCTTGTGCATATCTTCGCGTTTCTTGACAGAAGCACCTGTGTTGTTAGCTGCATCTAATACTTCGTTAGCAAGGCGTTCTTCCATCGTCTTTTCACCGCGCAAGCGAGAATAGTTCACGATGAAACGCAATCCTAGTGCCTGGCGACGCTCTGGGCGCACCTCAACTGGTACCTGGTAGTTTGACCCACCTACACGGCGAGCACGCACCTCAAGTACTGGCATTACGTTTTTCATTGCTTGTTCAAAAACTTCCATTGGATCGTTACCGCTGCGTTCCTGGATAAGATCGAAAGCTTTATAAAGAATCTTTTGGGCCTTACCGCGTTGTCCGTCAACCATGATCTGGTTGATCAAACGAGTAACAAGTTTAGAGTTGTAAAGCGGATCTGGTAGTACATCACGCTTAGCTACTGGTCCTTTACGTGGCATATGTCCCCCTCCTTCCATGTTGTATTTTTATAATTAAGCCACTCAGGCTATTATTTCTTAGGGCGTTTTGTTCCATACTTGGAACGGCCTTGCATACGGCCTTCAACACCTGCAGTGTCAAGCGCACCACGAACGATGTGATAACGCACACCTGGCAAGTCTTTTACACGTCCGCCACGGATAAGAACAACACTGTGCTCTTGCAAGTTGTGGCCGATACCAGGGATATATGCAGTAACTTCAATTCCGTTAGTCAAACGTACACGCGCATATTTACGCAATGCAGAGTTTGGCTTTTTCGGTGTCATTGTACCAACACGAGTACATACTCCACGTTTTTGCGGAGAAGACTGATCTGTCAATGACTTCTTGAAGCTGTTGTAACCTTTGTTCAACGCAGGAGAGTCAGACTTACGTCCTTTGCTCACACGTCCTTTACGTACTAATTGGTTAATAGTAGGCATGTTTTTTGTCCTCCCTTCCTCACTTTTTCAATACCACACATCCAGGTGGTTCATAATAAGGCAAAAAACAAAGCTTTCGCGGATAACACCGCCAAAACTTTATTGCTTTATCGCCACGGTCGCTGCACCGACTTCAATGTCACAGGCTTCTCCGAGTTTTTTCATCGAGTCAACCCGCTGGCACGGAATGTTTAATTCTTTTGCCAGGCGCATTACTTTGTCTGTAACGTGCTGATCAGCATCATCAGCTACGAAGACTTCTTCCACTTCGCCATTTTTCATGGCTTTCAGTGTCTGTTTCGTTCCAATAACGATATTAGAATTAGCCTGTGCTACTTTTTCATAAGACATTTAAGCATATCCTCCAAAGTAACAAGGATAAATGGAAGCACCTTGATTATATTATCACTCACGGTTTTGCATGTCAACAATATTCGTGGTGGTTTTTTCTCAAGGCGCTTCCCCATTATTTACCCAAGTTATTTGCTAACTTTGAATTTATTGAGTCAGTTGATCCAATTCAGCCTGATCGGGATTTTTCCCCTCTTTATCAGCCTGGATCTTGCGGTAACGCGTCATACCGGTACCCGCTGGTACGAGTTTACCGATGATAACATTCTCTTTCAAGCCGAGAAGCTCATCGCGTTTACCTTTGATTGCCGCATCTGTAAGGACACGAGTTGTTTCCTGGAAGGAAGCGGCAGATAAGAAGGAATCTGTTTCAAGCGATGCCTTCGTAATACCAAGAAGCACAGGGCGTCCGACTGCCGGTTGTCCGCCTTCCAGCAATGCCTTCTTGTTTGCATCGCGGAATTGATGGATTTCCAGCAAGGAACCAGGTAATACTTCCGTATCCCCAGAGTCGAGTACACGGATTTTGCGAAGCATTTGACGGACCATTACTTCGACGTGCTTATCTCCGATTTCAACCCCTTGCATCCGGTAAACCTTCTGAACTTCTTTCAACAGATATTCCTGGACGCCATCCAAGCCACTGATAGTCAAGAGTTCTTTTGGATCAACGGAACCTTCTGTAAGTTCCTGACCAGCGCCAACCTGATCTCCAACAGCAACTTTCATGCGAGCGCCATAAGGAGCTGTATACGTGCGTGTTTCTACATCGCCTTGTACGACAATCTCCTGTTTCTCTTTGACTTCATTAACCTCTTGGACTGTACCGTAGATTTCAGAAACGACGGCACGACCTTTAGGGTTACGGGCTTCAAACAATTCCTGGATACGCGGGAGACCTTGTGTGATGTCGTCTCCAGCAACCCCGCCCGTATGGAATGTACGCATCGTAAGCTGTGTACCTGGTTCACCGATGGACTGGGCAGCAATGATTCCCACTGCTTCTCCAACTTCCACTTCGTCCCCGGTAGCAAGGTTACGACCGTAACATTTTTTACAAACACCATGTTTCGTATTACAAGTGAATGCTGTGCGGATAACCACTTCTTCAATGCCAGCTTCCACAATAGCTTTCGCAGCATCTTCAGAGATGACTTCATTGCGGGAAGCCAACACTTCATTCGTTTCCGGATGACGTACGGTCTGATAAGCTGTACGTCCAATCAAACGGTCGATCAACGGTTCGATCAACTCTGTACCTTCGGTCAACGAGCTGACGGTCAAGCCTCTATCTGTTCCACAATCATCTTCACGGATGATGACATCCTGAGCAACGTCTACAAGACGACGCGTCAAGTAACCAGAGTCGGCCGTCTTCAACGCTGTATCGGCAAGACCTTTACGAGCACCGTGAGTGGAAATAAAGTACTCTAGTACAGTCAAACCTTCACGGAAACTGGATTTGATCGGCAACTCGATGATACGTCCAGCCGGGTTGGCCATAAGACCACGCATACCCGCGAGCTGTGTGAAGTTTGAGGCGTTACCACGCGCACCAGAGTCACTCATCATGAAGATCGGGTTACGCGGGTTCAAGGATTTCATCAAGCGGTCCTGAATATCATCCTTGGCTTTCGACCAAACTTCAATGACGCGATCGTAGCGTTCTTCTTCTGTGATCAAACCACGACGGAACTGTTTCAATACTTTATCTACTTTACCTTGAGCTTCATCCAATATCTCCTGCTTTTCTGGTAATACGACAACATCGGAAACACCGACTGTCATACCAGCTTTTGTAGAGTAAGAGAAACCAAGGTCTTTCATGCGGTCAAGCATTTTAGACGTCTCACTGATGGAGAACTGTTTAAATACTTGTGCGATGATATCACCAAGAATACCTTTCTTGAATGGAAGTATCTCGTCACGTCCGGCGATTTCTTCCTTGATGTTAGTTCCTTTTTCTACAAAGTAATGCTCTGGAGTCTTAATTTCCAGGTTCTCTTGTGTCGGTTCATTCATATAAGGGAATGAAGCCGGCAGCATTTCGTTGAAAATCAACTTACCTACAGTAGTCAATAGCAGTTGCTGGTTTTGCTTTTCTGTAAGTGTTTCATTATTTAATGAGCCAGCATACACAGCGACCCTAGTATGCAGGTGAACGTAGCCATTCTGATAAGCGATCAATGCTTCATTCAGATCTTTGAATACCATTCCTTCACCAACAGCCCCCGGGCGTTCCATTGTCAGGTAGTAGTTACCCAAAACCATATCCTGTGAAGGAGTAACAACCGGTTTTCCATCCTTAGGGTTAAGGATGTTTTGTGCTGCCAGCATAAGGATGCGGGCTTCTGCCTGGGCTTCAGCAGATAATGGTACGTGAACAGCCATCTGGTCACCGTCAAAGTCAGCGTTATAGGCTGTACATACTAACGGATGCAGACGAATCGCTCGTCCCTCAACCAATACCGGCTCGAACGCCTGGATACCAAGTCGGTGTAATGTAGGGGCACGGTTCAACAGGACCGGATGCTCCTTAATGACATCTTCCAGCACATCCCATACTTCTGGATGGATACGTTCGATTTTACGTTTGGCAGATTTGATATTATGAGCTAAGCCACGTTCGACCAATTCCTTCATGACAAATGGCTTAAATAATTCAAGTGCCATTTCTTTTGGAAGACCACATTGGAACATCTTCAGGTTTGGCCCTACTACGATAACGGAACGACCGGAATAGTCGACACGTTTACCGAGAAGGTTCTGACGGAAACGACCTTGCTTCCCTTTCAACATATGAGAAAGAGATTTCAAAGGACGGTTACCAGGACCGGTTACAGGACGGCCGCGACGACCGTTGTCAATCAAGGCATCGACTGCTTCCTGAAGCATTCGTTTTTCGTTTTGCACGATAATGCTTGGTGCACCAAGATCCAACAACCGTTTCAAACGATTGTTACGGTTGATGACACGACGGTAAAGGTCGTTTAAATCAGAAGTGGCGAAACGGCCGCCATCCAATTGAACCATCGGGCGAAGTTCCGGCGGGATTACCGGCAGCACATCAAGAATCATCCAGGAAGGATCATTTCCTGAGTGGCGGAATGCCTCCAGCACTTCCAATCGCTTAATCGCACGTGTGCGTCGTTGTCCTTGTGCTGTTTTTAATTCTTCTTTCAGCATATCTACTTCTTTATCAAGGTTGATGTCGGAAAGAAGCTTACGGATTGCTTCTGCGCCCATTTGAGCACCGAAGTTTTTCCCATATTTTTCGCGATAAGCGCGGTATTCTTTTTCAGATAACAGCTGTTTTTTCTCTAAAGCTGTTTCACCTGGGTCTGTCACAATGTATGCAGCAAAGTAAATGACTTCCTCTAATGCACGCGGTGACATATCCAGTACAAGCCCCATACGGCTTGGAATACCTTTGAAATACCAGATGTGAGAGACAGGGGCAGCAAGTTCAAGGTGCCCCATACGCTCACGGCGGACTTTTGCTTTCGTAACTTCCACACCACAACGGTCACAAACGACACCTTTGTAGCGCACACGTTTATACTTTCCGCAATGACATTCCCAGTCCTTTGTAGGTCCGAAAATGCGCTCGCAGAACAATCCATCTTTTTCTGGCTTCAACGTACGGTAGTTGATTGTTTCAGGTTTCTTGACCTCACCAAATGACCAAGAACGAATCTTATCCGGTGATGCCAAACCTATTTTCATATACTCAAAATTATTTACATCTAGCAAGGGGCCTACCTCCCTTTTAGTATCCAGGTTTCCCTAAGCTTAGAACATCAGGACTATTGCTAAGAGTTTTTATTCTTCCGGGTCGAGATTCAGGTTCTCAGAAGCTTTCGTTTCTTCTTCTTCGATATCTCTCATTTCAATTTCTGATTCGTCTCCTGCCAAAATCTTCACATCCATACCCAAGCTTTGCAGCTCTTTGATCAAGACCTTGAATGATTCTGGTACACCAGGTTCAGGTACGTTTTCCCCTTTGACGATTGCTTCATACGTTTTCACACGGCCAACAACGTCATCGGATTTGACAGTCAGGATTTCCTGAAGGGTATATGCTGCACCATATGCTTCCAGTGCCCATACCTCCATTTCACCGAAACGTTGTCCACCGAACTGCGCTTTACCACCCAACGGTTGTTGTGTAACGAGGGAGTATGGGCCGGTTGAACGTGCATGGAGTTTATCATCAACCATGTGTGCCAGCTTGATCATATACATCACGCCGACAGAGATACGGTTGTCAAACGGTTCACCGGTACGGCCATCATAAAGGATGGTCTTCGCATCACGCGGCATTCCCGCCTCTTCTAATGTTTCCCAGACATCTTCTTCTCGTGCACCGTCAAATACCGGCGTCGCTACTTTGATGCCCAGCTGACGTGCTGCCATACCTAAGTGTAATTCCAGTACCTGCCCGATGTTCATACGGGACGGTACACCAAGCGGGTTCAACATGACATCTACCGGTGTACCATCTGGAAGGAACGGCATATCCTCTTCCGGCAAGATTTTAGAGATAACACCTTTGTTACCATGTCGACCAGCCATCTTGTCCCCTTCAGAAATCTTACGCTTCTGAACAATATAGACACGTACCAACTGGTTGACACCAGGAGGAAGCTCATCGCCATCTTCGCGGTTGAAGATCTTCACGTCAAGCACAATTCCACCTGCTCCATGCGGCACCCGCAAGGAAGTATCCCGTACTTCTCGAGCTTTTTCACCGAAGATTGCATGCAATAGTCGTTCTTCAGCAGATAGCTCTGTCACACCCTTAGGTGTAACTTTACCTACCAGCAGGTCACCATCGCTGACTTCAGCACCAACACGGATGATACCGCGGGAATCTAAGTCTTTTAACGCTTCTTCCCCGACGTTAGGGATATCGCGTGTGATTTCCTCTGGTCCAAGCTTTGTATCACGGGCTTCTGATTCATACTCTTCAATATGAACAGAGGTGTATACATCATCCTTCACCAGACGTTCACTCATGATGACGGCATCCTCATAGTTGTAGCCATCCCATGTCATGAATGCTACTAGAGGGTTTTGACCAAGAGCCAGCTCACCTTTATCCATCGACGGACCGTCAGCAAGGATTTCACCTTTGGCAACACGGTCTCCTTTGGAAACAATCGGACGCTGGTTATAGCAAGTTCCCTGGTTGGAACGAATGAATTTTTGCAGACGATAACGATCCAGATCGCCTTCTACTTCTTTACCATCAACTTTAGAGATGCGACGTACGTGAATTTCTTTCGCTTCCACGCGCTCGACAATCCCTTCATGACGATTAATGACAGCCGCACCGGAGTCCTTACCGTTGACATATTCCATGCCAGTTCCAACAATTGGCGAATCCGGATTTAACAATGGCACCGCCTGACGTTGCATGTTCGCACCCATCAGGGAACGGTTGGAGTCATCATTCTCTAAGAATGGGATACATGCCGTCGCAGCAGATACTACCTGCTTTGGTGATACATCCATGTAATCAAGTCGTTCACGACTGACAACCGTGTTTTCACCACGGAAACGGGCGATGACTTCTGGATCTGTAAATGAACCGTCCTCTTCAAGTTTCGCGTTCGCCTGAGCTACCACGTAGTTATCTTCTTCGTCGGCAGTCAAGTAGTCGATTTGATCCGTAACTTTGTTGGTATCCGGATCCACACGACGGTATGGAGTTTCGATGAAACCGAACTCATTCACTTTTGCGTAAGAGGAAAGCGAGTTGATCAGGCCGATATTCGGTCCTTCCGGCGTTTCAATCGGACACATACGCCCATAGTGGGAATAGTGTACGTCTCGAACTTCAAATCCGGCACGTTCACGAGTCAAACCACCAGGTCCCAAGGCAGACAGACGGCGCTTGTGCGTCAATTCTGCAAGCGGGTTCGTCTGATCCATGAATTGCGACAACTGAGAGCTTCCGAAGAACTCTTTAATTGATGCAATTACTGGACGGATGTTGATCAATTGCTGTGGTGTAATGGAAGAGGTGTCCTGGATAGACATACGCTCACGCACCACACGTTCCATACGGGACAATCCGATACGGAATTGGTTTTGCAGTAATTCACCGACAGAACGCAAACGACGGTTACCTAAATGGTCAATATCATCGGTGTCACCAACTTGGTGAAGCAAGTTGAAGAAATAGCTGATCGATGCAAGGATATCAGCAGGCGTGATGTTTTTGACTGTTTTTTCAATATTAGAGTTGCCGATTACGTTGATTGTTCTTTCCCCTTCTGGATCAGTAGGATCAACAATCTTGATGGACTGGATTTTGATTGGATCTTCCAGCACCCCATCATGCGGCTCAAGGAGTTCCTCTCCAGTGTTTTCATCCTGTCCTTCCAAATATGGAAGCAGTTTGTTCAACAGACGACGGTCAATTTTATCACCTTTATCAGCTAAAACTTCCCCAGTCTCTTCATCTACTAGCGTTTCAGCTAACGTTTGATTGAACAAACGGTTTTTAATATGAAGTTTTTTGTTCATTTTATAACGGCCAACACGAGCCAAGTCATAACGCTTCGGATCGAAGAAGCGGGAAACCAGTAAACTCTTGGCATTTTCCACAGTCGGTGGTTCTCCCGGACGTAGACGTTCATAGATTTCAAGAAGCGCTTTTTCACTGTTCTCGGTGTTGTCTTTTTCTAATGTGTTTTTCAAATATTCATTGTCCCCGATAAGGTCAATGATTTCTTGATCGGTACCAAAGCCCAGCGCACGCAAAAGAACCGTAATTGGCAGCTTTCGAGTACGATCGATACGAACGTGGACGACATCCTTTGCGTCCGTTTCAAACTCTAACCATGCACCACGGTTTGGAATGACGGTGGCTGTATAGCCTTTCTTACCGTTTTTATCAATTTTATTATTGAAATACACGCTTGGTGAGCGGACAAGCTGTGATACGATGACACGCTCTGCACCATTGATGACAAAAGTACCTGTATCTGTCATCAACGGGAAGTCACCCATAAATACTTCCTGCTCTTTCACTTCACCTGTTTCGTTATTCAACAAACGGACCTTCACACGTAAAGGAGCATTATAGGTAACGTCTCGATCTTTCGATTCGTCCACGGGATATTTAGGTTCACCTAAACTATAATCTACAAACTCAAGCGATAGATTACCGGTGAAATCCTCAATTGGAGAAATATCCTGGAACATTTCTTTCAGACCTTCCTCTAAGAACCACTCATAGGAAGCTGTCTGAATTTCAATCAAGTTAGGTAAATCTAGTACTTCACTGATGCGCGCATAACTTCTGCGTTGGCGGTGTCGTCCATACTGAACTAGTTGACCTGTCAACTGCTTCACCCCTCAAATCAAGCATTTTAATAATAAAAGCGGAAGCATCTCAAGCTGATAGCGAGTATTCCACTCCCCACTTTCAATCTTACGTAAAAAGGGTCCGGCAAACATGCCGAACAAGCTTATGGAAGCTAATGTCGACCACAAGCTGATATATAGTGTCATCCGCAAATGCGGATGGGATCTAAAAAAAGAAACTTCATTTCTCTCTAACGTTAGACAAAAAAGAAACGTTCTTCTATTATAGAAACAAACCGTATGCCACCCTGTTATTTTCTTCGATTTTACCATTGTGAACCGCGTTCACTAAATTTATACATAAAACACGAAAAAAACCTTGACACAGGAGTGCATATATAGGCATTTTCCAATAATAGCATAAACGCATATGGCAGTCAAACCTTTTTAGCCCGAAAGATATAATATCTTTTCTGTTTATCTACTACCTCTACCTCACCGAACAATTCTTCGAGTTTTTTGCGGGCAGACGGGGCCCCTTGCTTCTTTTGAATGACCACCCAAAGTTCGCCTTTATCAACCAGGGATTGGTGAGCTTCTTCAAACATGGAATGGACTACTTTCTTCCCCGCACGAATGGGAGGGTTGGTCAACACGGCAGCAAACCGGATGTCCTCTATCTGGCTTAAGCGATCACTCACCCTGACTTCAACATTTGGGATGCCATTTTGTTCGGCATTTTTTCTTGACAACTCTACCGCACGTTCGTTTATATCAACCATATAAACTACCCTGTCCGGGTTTGCTTTAGCAATAGACAAACCAATCGGTCCATAGCCACAACCTAAATCCAATAAATCGCCCTCTATTTCCGGTGGCTGAAAAGCTTCAATCAACACACGGGAACCAAAGTCTACTTCCTTCTTCGAGAAAACTGCATTATCCGTTGTGAAGCGAAAAGTTTCCCCTTTAAGGGTGAACTGCCATGTCCGTTCTTCGCTTTGAGTTTCCGTTTTATTGGAGTAATAGTGCTCGGTCAATATCATGCACCTGCTTTTCATTGGGTTCGATCATCACTTTCAAACAAAACTCGGATTATCGACAAGTTCTAATGAAGAAACCCTTTGTCTTTGGGTGTTACTTAAAGTATAAGAAAAAGAAAGCTCGCCGATAAACAGCGAGCTTTACCTCTCAAGCATGAAATTACTTAACTTCTACAGAAGCGCCTGCTTCTTCCAGCTTACCTTTGATCTCTTCAGCGTCTTCTTTAGAAATGCCTTCTTTGATAGCGCCAGGAGCGTTATCAACTAGGTCCTTAGCATCTTTCAGTCCAAGACCAGTGATTTCGCGAACAGCTTTAACGACTTTGATTTTGGAGCTTCCAGCGCTCTCAAGTACTACGTCGAATTCTGTTTGCTCTTCAGCAGCTTCGGCTGCACCGCCGCCACCGACTGCAACTGGTGCTGCAGCAGTTACTCCGAATTCTTCTTCAATAGCTTTAACTAGATCGTTAAGCTCAAGAACAGACATTTCTTTAATCGCTTCAATAATTTGTTCATGACTCATGATTAAGTTCCTCCTTAAAAATGTTAGTTTTATAATTTAACCGTAAGCATAAAACGCTATTACGCGCCTTGTTCTTCTTTTTGCTCTGCAACTGCTTTTGTAACGTAAGCGAAGTTGCGGACAGGTGCTTGAAGCACGCTGAGTAGCATAGATACAAGACCTTCGTAGTTTGGAAGATCTGCAAGTTCCTTGATTTGTTCAAGGCTGGCTACATTACCTTCGATGACGCCTCCTTTGATTTCCAGGGCATCATGATCCTTAGCGAAGTTGTTAAGGATTTTGGCAGGTGCTACGACATCTTCCTCACTGAAAGCAATCGCAGTCGGCCCAACCAATGTGTCGTTAAGCTCAGTAAGCTCAGCTTCTTCTGTCGCACGGCGAGTCATTGTGTTTTTGTACACTTTGAAATCAACGCCAGCTTCACGCAGCTGCTTACGAAGCTCAGTCACTTCAGCAACATCAAGTCCGCGGTAATCTACAAGGATAGTAGACTTACTATTGCGAAGCTTGTCTGCAATTTCAGATACAATCTGCTTTTTGTGCTCGATAATTTTGCTCATCATTCCACCTCCTATTGACTTTTCATCATACCGTCAGGTGCCTGTTTCATTTTCAAAACGGCAAGTGTTCAAGATGAAAAAAGCCCCCATGTAGACATGGAGGCTTTATGGTGAGAAACGATTATAAACGGACAACCGTTTCGTTTATTCACACACCTCGGCAGGAAATTAAGCGCGAAAACGCACCTGCTGTCTACGGTATAACGTATTTATTTAAACAACATTATTCATTATATGCTTAATGCAATTAAAAGTCAACAGCGAATTATTTGCGGATATAGCTGGAGATATCTACTTTAATTCCAGGACCCATTGTAGAAGCAATAGCGGAATTCTTCATGTAAGTTCCTTTAGCAGCCTGCGGCTTTGCTTTTACAAGAGTTTCTGTGATTGCTTCAAAGTTTTCAACCAGCTTATCTGTATCGAAAGAAACCTTACCGATTGGTACATGGATATTAGCAGACTTGTCTACACGGTACTCCACTTTACCAGCCTTGATTTCCTGGACAGCTTTTTCCACTTCGAAAGTGACAGTTCCAGTCTTAGGGTTAGGCATTAGACCTTTAGGTCCAAGTACACGACCCAGCTTACCTACTTCAGCCATCATGTCCGGAGTAGCGACAACTACGTCAAATTCGAACCAGCCTTGGTTGATTTTGTTGATCATGTCCTGATCGCCTACGTAGTCAGCGCCAGCAGCTTCTGCTTCTTTTGCTTTCTCTCCTTTAGCGAATACAAGAACACGTTGTGTTTTACCTGTACCATGCGGCAAAACCATTGCCCCACGGATTTGCTGGTCAGCTTTCTTAGGGTCTACACCCAAACGGAAAGCAGCTTCTACTGTCTCATCAAACTTAGCTTTAGCAGTTTCTTTCACTAATTCGACTGCTTCTTTTACTTCATATGCTTTTTCACGATCAACAAGCTTTTGAGCTTCTTGATACCTTTTGCTTTGTTTAGCCATTATTATTTCCTCCTCGTTGTGGTTTTAACGGTTATACCTCCCACGAATAAAGGTTGCGGAATGAAAGCAACCTCCATTCTCGCAACCTTTAACTCCAATAAGAGCGACGCTGTGGGATTAGTCTTCGATAACGATACCCATACTACGCGCAGTACCTTCAACCATACGCATAGCAGCTTCAACGTCAGCAGCATTCAAGTCAGGCATTTTTGTTTCCGCAATCTCTTTTACCTGGTCACGCTTAAGCGTTGCAACCTTGTTACGGTTCGGTTCGCCTGATGCAGTATCAATACCGGCTGCTTTTTTAAGAAGCACTGCAGCTGGCGGAGTCTTCGTAATAAATGTAAATGAACGGTCTTCAAATACCGTGATTTCAACTGGAATGATCATTCCCGCTTGTTCTTGTGTGCGAGCGTTGAACTCCTTACAGAAACCCATGATGTTGATACCCGCTTGACCTAGCGCTGGTCCTACTGGCGGTGCTGGGTTAGCTTTACCTGCAGGGATTTGAAGCTTTACTACTTTGATTACTTTTTTAGCCACGAGACACACCTCCTTAAGTCCGTGATGTGGTAATGGGGCGATGCCCTCCCACTCAGATTACAATATGTTGACTTCCTCTTTGTCCGAGGCACATAAAGAACATAAAAATTTTAGCATCTTTACGACCTGTTTGCAAGAGGAGAGTTATAATTTTTCTATTTGAGAGAAGTCCAGTTCTACCGGAGTCTCTCTTCCAAACATATTTACGTGGACTTTCACCTTTTGTTTGTCCAGGTCGATATGCTCGATAGTACCCGTGAAATTGGCGAAAGGACCATCGGTCACTGAGACACTTTCTTTCAATTCAAAATCGATGTCGGTGACTGGCTCTTTCATTCCCATACGTTTAAGCACCGTCTCTACTTCTTCAGGCAGGAGAGGGGTCGGCTTTGAACCGGAGCCTGTCGATCCGACAAACCCGGTTACACCAGGTGTATTGCGGACGACATACCAGGAATCATCGGTCATCACCATTTCAGCCAGTACATATCCAGGGAATACTTTTTTCTTCGCTACTTTACGTTTCCCATTTTTTATTTCTGTTTCTTCGTCTTCGGGCACTAGTACACGGAAGATTTTATCTTCCATTCCCATCGACTCGACACGCTTTTCTAAATTCGTTTTTACTTTATTTTCGTAACCGGAATAGGTGTGAACCACATACCATCTTTTTTCCATGTATACAGGACAAGCTCCTTGCCCTTCCCTCCCTTATCTTTCAAAATTTGAGCATTGAAAAAACCCGCGGAACGGGTTTTTAAACGTCAATCTTATTCACCATTATAGCATAAATCCGACAGCATTATTCAGGGAAGAATAATTCAAGACCCCAAGAAATGCCTAAATCGACGACTGCGAAGAACACAGAAACAAATGCCACTGTAGTTAAAACAGTAATCGTGTAGCGCACAAGTTCCTGACCTTTAGGCCAGCTGACCTTCTGCATTTCACGAGACACGTTCTTCAAGAACTTAAACATGCTAAACCTCCCCCAACCTTGCGCCTGTCGGCTTCTTTCTCTATTTTGTTTCTCGATGCAATGTGTGTTTGCCGCATTTTTTACAAAATTTACGAACCTCAAGCCGTTCCGCTTGGTTCGACGGGTTTTTATAAGAACTGTAATTTCTACTCATACAAACAGTACAGGCTAAGACTACTTTTTTTCTCATCATACACCCCTCAAATAAGAGGAATTTTCACTCTCATAAATGTAGCACGCATGTCAAGGCATGTCAATGCAGGATTATAATATGATTTCAGCTACTTCCAGGTATTTTTCCAGTTTCCGCTTCACTCGCTGCAAGGCATTATCAATCGACTTTACATGCCTGTCCAACTCAGCAGAAATTTCCTGATAGGATCTTCCGTCCAGGTAGAGAGTGAGTACTTTCCGCTCCAAGTCGCTTAATAATTCTGAAATTTTGTCTTCCATGTCGCCGAATTTTTCTTTATTAACAATTAATTCTTGCGGATCAATAGCTTTTGATCCAGCTATCACGTCCAGCAGGGTACGGTCGGATTCTTCATCATAAATCGGCTTGTCCAAGGATACATAAGAATTAAGCGGGATATGTTTTTGACGAGTGGCAGTTTTGATGGCGGTAATAATCTGGCGGGTGACACATAATTCAGCGAAGGCTTTAAAGGATGAGAGCTTGTCTTCTTTATAGTCCCGAATGGCTTTATAAAGACCGATCATACCCTCCTGTACAATATCCTCACGATCCGCACCAATTAGAAAATACGTCCGGGCTTTGGCACGGACAAAATTTTTGTACTTATTGATCAGATAATCAAGCGCCTGGCTATGACCCTCATTAATCCGTTCGATGATTTCTTCATCTTCCAGCTTTTCGTAATCATGGATGTCCACTTCTTTTTGAACGATGCTCACTCAGGATTCCCCCCGACCCATAGTGCCCTGAATATAGAAATATTATACAGTAAGCCCTTCCAAAACGTCAACAAGGCTCTTGGCTCATTTATCACCCCGGCGCCATTTCTCGAAAACGTCCAGCACCTCTTTTTTTATCGGTATTTTAGGCTGATATTTTAGTTGTTTATGAGCTTCTACATCCTTCTCGATGGTTCTTTCAATATTTTTCACTTCGATGTAAAGCTCCCTCGCAGACTTTCGAAAAGCACCTTGACCAAAGATTGTCCGCTGCTCCGCGTAATCCGAGGTAGCTACATACACCTGGGTCCGTACATCATTCAATTCTCCCGCTAATTTCTCAATCCGCTCATCCGCTGTTTCATTTTCCTTGGTGAATATGACTTCCACGCGATGGTTTTTTTCTTTGTTTGCCAGTCCCCTCACATGATAGGCATCAAACACGATGATGACGCGCTCACCGGTATATGACTGATACTCAGCCATCATGTCGATCAACAGGTCACGCGCCTGGCTGAGGTCTTTATCTTTTAAATTCTTCAACTCAGGCCAGGCGCCGATCATGTTATAACCATCTACTAATAGTACAATCATCGTTATCGTCCTAGTGGATTTCGTTTACGATAGACTTCATACATTAAGAGGGACGCAGCGACGGAAGCATTTAAAGATGTTACCTTACCCTTCATCGGAAGTGAGATCGTCCAATCACATTTTTCCTTGATAATCCGGCTGATTCCCTTCCCTTCACTCCCGATCACCAGTGCAATCGGCATCTCACCATCCAGTTGGCGATAATCTTCTGTACCTTCCGCGTCGGTTCCTGCCACCCACACATGCCGCTCCTTCAACTCATCTATCGTACGAGAGAGGTTCGTCACCCGGGCGACCGGAATATATTCAATGGCACCTGCTGATGTTTTGGCTACTGTAGCGGTCAACCCGACCGAACGACGCTTAGGAATAATTACTCCATGCGCCCCGACCGCATCTGCCGTTCGCAGAACAGAACCAAGATTATGAGGGTCTGAGATTTCATCCAGCACGATGAAAAAAGGAGCCTCACCCAAGGTCTCTGCTTTTGCGAATAAGTCATCTAACGAACTGTAATCATAGGCAGCGACCGATGCTGCCACCCCCTGGTGGTTCCCCTCCACCAGCTGATCGATCTTTTTCCTTGGAACCTTTTGAACCAGTGCCCCATTTTCTTTCGCCAGGTTTTGGATCTTCTGAAATGCCTGATGCTGCAACTGATCAGAAACAAATACTTTGTTGATAGTACGACCTGACTTCAACGCTTCAAATACAGGATTTTTCCCAATAATCCATTCTTCACTCATTCCTATCAACCCCTTTCTCTTCTACCTGTCGGATAGCGTCTGTTACAAGTTCTTCGAGACGAGCCACAGCCCCTGAAAGATAATGGTACCCAAGCAGTGCTTCAAATCCTGTACTGTAACGATACGTTTGCACATCGGTATTTTTCGGAATGGAACCAGATTTAGCGTTCCTTCCCCTTCTTACGACCCCTTGTTCTTCTTCAGTTAGGAAGTTATCCGCTATCCAGGCTTGTACGACAGCTGCCTGGGAGGTAGCTGCAACAAAGCGAACCGCAGAACGGTGCAGCTGATTCGGCATTACAGCACCCTGACTTAATAGGTGATGCCGGACATGCATCTCATATACAGCATCACCCATATAGGCAAGGGCCAGGCTTTTCATTTGTTTTACTTCCATCTTCTTCATGGTTCATCCCCGTTTCCAGCGTGTCCCTTGTGGTGTATCTTCTAAAATGATATTCCTTGCTTTCAAATCATCACGGATTTGGTCGGCAAGTTCAAAGTTCCTGTTCTTTCTTGCTTCAATCCGTTTTTGGATTAAGGCTTCAATTTCTTCATCAATCAGCTCTTCCTGCTTCAATTCTACTCCGAGAATACCCGTAAGCGAAACCAGAGCTTCCTCGAACGCCTCAATCACTTCTGTAGAAGTTTGCGGGGATTGAAGATACAGGTTGGCATCTTTCGTCAAATCAAATAATACCGATATCGCATTGGCGGTATTGAAATCATCGTCCATCTCTTCTTCAAACCGCTGTTTATGCTGTGCCACTTTTTCCAGCCACTCTTTCTGGTCGGCTTGATCCATGCTTGCTTGTTTACGATGCTGAAGATTTTCATAGGCATTGCGAATCCGATCAAAGCTGTTTTTCGCCCCTTCCAGAAGTGCATCACTAAAGTTGATTGGGTGACGGTAATGAACACTTAGCATAAAGAAGCGGATGATATTGGGATCGTGCTTTTGGATTAAGTCATGGGCAAGAACAAAGTTGCCAAGCGACTTGGACATTTTTTCATTTTCCACATTGATATAACCATTGTGCATCCAATAATTTGCGAATGTCTGGCAGTTATGTGCTTCCGATTGGGCGATCTCATTTTCATGGTGCGGGAATGTTAAATCCTGGCCACCGGCATGAATATCAATCGTTTCACCTAAATACTTTTTGGCCATTGTCGAGCATTCGATATGCCAGCCAGGGCGCCCTTTGCCCCATGGGCTCTCCCAGGAAATCTCTCCCGGTTTCGCCTGTTTCCACAAAGTAAAGTCAAGCGGGTCTTCCTTCTTCTCACCAACTTGGATCCGTGCTCCAGTACGTAGTTCGTCAATGGACTGATGGGACAGTTTACCATACTGATCAAACGAACGTGTTTTAAAATAAACATCTCCGTCGGATTCGTAGGCATGGCCTTTATCGATCAAACCCTTAATGAATTCAATGATCTCAGGCATATTTTCCGTAACGCGGGGATGATGGACGGCTTCCTTTACACCGAGAGCTTTGACGTCCTCTTTGTAGGCACCGATGAATCTGTCGGCAATCGCGGGCACCTCTTCCCCCATTTCATTAGCTGCTTTGATCAGCTTGTCATCGACATCTGTAAAGTTGAGTACATAATCGACGTTATACCCCTTATATTCGAAATACCGGCGAACAGTATCGAATACGATAGCCGGTCGGGCGTTCCCGATATGGATATAGTTATATACGGTCGGTCCGCATACATACATTTTCACTTTACCTTCTTCGAGAGGAGTGAATACCTCTTTTGTCCGTTTAAGCGTATTATAAATTTTTATGGCCATCGTGAATCGCTCCTTCGCTATCGTCAATCTGTTTTCTCAACCGCATGATTTCTTCTTCCATCGCTTTCAATCGATCATATACCGGGTCAGGAAGCTTGTGGTGATCCAGGTCCTTCTTCCTTACTTTCTTACCGTCCTGGATGACTACCCGTCCCGGAATCCCTACTACGGTAGAATTATCAGGAACATCGTTCAATACCACAGACCCTGCTCCCACTTTGGAATTTTCCCCGATGGTAATCGAACCAAGCACTTTCGCCCCTGTAGCGACAAGGGAATTATCCAGCAAAGTCGGATGCCTTTTTCCTTTTTCCTTCCCTGTGCCTCCTAGAGTGACCCCTTGGAAAATAGTCACATTATCTCCTATTTCACAGGTTTCCCCAATTACTACACCCATACCATGGTCGATAAAAAAACGACGTCCGATCGTCGCACCGGGGTGAATCTCAATCCCTGTGAAAAAGCGGCTGATTTGTGAAATCACACGGGCGATGAAGAAAAATTTCCGTTTATAACAAGCATGGGCCACCCTGTGCGCCCAAATGGCATGCAGCCCGGAATAGGTAAGAATAACTTCAAAATACGTGCGAGCTGCCGGATCCTGGTCAAACACGACATCTACATCTTCCTTGAACATTTTGAATAGCCCCATACTTGACCTCCTTAAATATATTAGAAAACCTGCTTGTCGCCTTTGGCTTATGACGTAAGCATTCGTAAATCTAAACTATTTTTAAAAGAATAAAAAAACGCCTCTATGCTGATCAGCACAGAGACGCTCCACGCGCGGTTCCACTCTGTTTGAGAAAGTACCTTTCTCCAACTCGATTCTCTATAACGGGAGAACCCGCTTCCGCCTACTTCGTTCGACGCAAGACTCAGAGGGGCAATTCAAAAGCAGGCCTTAAAACCACTTTCAGCCAGGGTGGTTATCTCTGTGTAAGGGATATGCTTTCTACTTTTCCTCATCGACGTTCCTAATGATACGTTTCTTAAATGTATTATTACTATATTACAATAATGATCCTTTGTGAATCATTTAGCCTTCCAGCTTATTCAGGACATCATTCAAGCGGACCGTTACTGTATCGATACCAAGCAAATGAATAGCATCCGGGAGTTCCGGACCGTGCGTCTGACCGGTGGTAGCTACACGGATCGGCATAAACAGCTTCTTCCCTTTATGACCTGTTTCTTTCTGAACCGCTTTGATTTGAGCTTTAATATTCTGTGGTGTCACTTCTTCCAGTTCGGCAAGCTTCTGCTTGAAGGTGCTTAATACTTCAGGAACCTGCTCTCCTTCCAGCACTCCCATCGCTTCACTATCATACTCGATTTCCTGTTTGAAGAATAACTCTGTCAATTCCACGATTTCAGAACCATAGCTTAATTGTTCATGATAAAGGCTGATCAATTCAAGGGCCCATTTTCGTTCTTCCCCGTCCAAATCTTCAGGCAGACGACCAGCCTGGATTAAATGCGGCAGCGTTAAATCGACCACTTGATCGAAATCAGCCGCTTTGATGTATTGGTTGTTCATCCATTTCAATTTAGCCGGATCGAATACAGCTGGTGAAGTGGACAGACGATTAGGATCAAACATCTCGATAAATTGATCTTTCGTAAAGATTTCTTCTTCACCTACCGGGGACCAGCCGAGCAGTGTGATGAAATTGAACAAAGCTTCCGGCAAGTAACCAAGGTTTTTGTATTGCTCAATGAACTGCAGGATATGTTCATCACGCTTACTCAACTTTTTACGGTTTTCATTTAAAATCAGTGTCATGTGGCCAAATTTAGGCGGCTCCCATCCGAAGGCTTCATATACCATCATTTGCTTTGGTGTATTGGAGATATGTTCTTCTCCTCGCAATACATGGGATATACCCATCAGATGGTCATCAATGGCAACGGCGAAATTGTATGTCGGGATTCCGTTTTTCTTTACAATTACCCAATCGCCAAAGTCACTGGAGTCAAAACTGATGTCCTCACGAACAATATCATTGAACTTATAAGTGTGGTCTTTCGGTACACGCAGGCGGATGCTCGGCTCACGGCCTTCCGCTTCGAATTGCTCACATTGTTCCTGCGTCAAGTCGGCATGAGCACCAGAATATTTCGGTACTTGCCCTTTCGCACGCTGTTCTTCACGTTCCTGTTCCAGCTCCTCGGCAGTCATATAGCACTTGTAAGCCAAGTCACGCTCTAATAAGTCGTCCACATACTTTTGGTAAATATCAAGCCGCTCCATTTGGCGGTATGGTCCGTACTCACCACCGATATCCGCACCTTCATCCCACTCGATGCCAAGCCATTTCAAGTAATCCAGCTGGCTTTTCTCACCACCTTCGACGTTTCGCTTCTCATCGGTATCTTCCACCCGGATGATGAATTTCCCATTTAAATGACGCGCATATAAATAATTGAATAAAGCCGTGCGGGCATTCCCGATATGCAGGTGGCCCGTTGGACTTGGTGCATAGCGCACCCTCACTTCGTTGTTCATAGTATGTCTACCCCTTTCTAGTTTCCGCTCCATGGAAGGACGTTCTTCACCTTGTCCTATTTTATCATTTTTTCCAGTCTTTTAGTTATCATTCTGCAAAAGGACAACAGCCTGCGCGGCAATTCCTTCGCCTCTTCCAGGAAAGCCTAATTTTTCTGTTGTTGTCGCTTTGACATTGATCCGGCTAATGTCCGCTTGTAATAACGCAGCAATATTTTTCCTGATTCCCTCTATATATGGCGCCATTTTCGGTGCTTGGGCAATTACTGTACAATCCAGGTTACCCAGGTTGTACCCTTTTTCCTCAACCAGCTGCCAGACATCTTCGAGCAGTTGGGAAGAATCTGCGCCCCTATATGCTTCATCAGTATCCGGGAAGTGTCTGCCAATATCTCCTTCCCCGATTGCTCCTAAACAAGCATCCGCTACCGTATGAAGTAATACATCTGCATCGGAGTGGCCGAGCAATCCTTTTTCATAAGGGATCTCCACACCACCGATGATGCACTTCCTCCCTTCGGCAAGCTGATGCACATCAAATCCTTGTCCTATCCGAAACATCCCTTCATCTCCCGTCTTGTTGTTTTTATGGGATAGGTGCGATAGTGCTTTCGCCTTATCCTCTGGAGTTGTTAATTTCATATTATCATAGCTTCCTTGTACAACCGTGACATCTCTTCCCATCCGTTCCACAAGTGAAGCATCATCTGTCCCCGTATAGTCGGCATTTTTCGCCTGTTCATGTGCTTCTAATATCAATGGATAGGAAAAGCTTTGTGGCGTCTGGGCCGCCCATAAGGTCTTCCGGTCCAGGGTCGTCAGCTTATTTCCATTCCGCTGTTTGATTGTATCCGTAACCGGTACTGCCAGCAATGCCGCCTCATGTTCCACCGTTTCTTTAGCCAACTCATGTAAGTGGGACTGTTCCACAAACGGCCTTGCTCCATCATGAATAAACACTGGAATCGATTTATTGGAAACTGACTTCAACCCTTGATACACACTATCCTGACGCTCTTTCCCTCCAACCGTCAACCGGATAACCGTTTCAAAGGGGTGAACATCAAGCAGAGACTGCATACTCTTTTTCTCTTTTTCATTAATAACTAACACAATCTCCCGGCACCACTCGTCTTTCTCAAAAACGGATAAGGTATGTATAATTAAAGGCTTATCATCCAGCAGCAGAAACTGTTTGTTTTTCCCCGCTTTCATTCGCTTTCCCTGACCAGCTGCGAGCACTATTGCTGTATATTCGATCATCATGCATCCATCCTAACCGTTTGTAAACAACAAAAGCGATAACATCACCTGTTATCACTTTTGCTTTTCCTTATTTGTTTATACCCTTTTTATAAGGCTTTTTCAAGTGGTTTCGGTTTAGCGAAAATCATCCGGCCCGCAGATGTCTGCAACACACTCGTGACAATGACATCGATGGTTTCACCAATGTAATTCTTTCCTTCTTCCACAACAATCATTGTACCATCATCCAGGTAGGCAACCCCCTGGTTCTGCTCTTTACCATCTTTGATCACCTGGATTTTCATTTCTTCACCTGGCAGAACAACCGGTTTCACAGCATTAGCAAGATCATTGATATTCAGCACCGCTACATTCTGAAACTCACAAACTTTATTCAAATTGAAATCATTCGTGACAACTACACCATCCATTACTTTAGCGAGCTTGACCAATTTACTGTCCACTTCCTGGATCTCTTCAAAATCTCCCTCATAGATCTCCACGTTGACCGGAAGATCTTTCTGAAGTCTATTCAGTATATCCAGCCCGCGTCGACCGCGATTACGCTTCAAACCATCAGAGGAATCGGCAATATGCTGCAGTTCTTCCAGCACAAATTGCGGAATGACAATGGTTCCCTCAAGAAAATTAGTCTGACAGATATCCGCTATCCGGCCATCGATGATGACACTCGTATCCAGAATCTTCGGCTTAGGAAGTTCTGCTGTAACCTGGGCAGTATTTTCTTCTTCCGGTTGTTTTTTGTCTTTTATTGTACTATTACCAAATAACGCTAGTATTTCATCTTTACGTTTAAAACCTACCTGGAATCCGAAATATCCTAAGAAAAAGGTCAGGAAAATAGGGACGACCTGGCTGACGACTTGAATCTGAATATCCTGGATGATCATATTAATTAAAAATGCAATCACCAGTCCGATTATCAGACCGAAGCTTCCAAGCAGCAAATCAGCTAAAGGGGCTTTTACAAGGGTATCCTCAAACCACCTCAGTAAATTTACAATCGAATCGACCAGCCAAAATGTTAATAAAAATAAGATAAGTGCTCCCAAAATAGCGCCGACATAAGAAGATTGTAACCAGCCCTGGTCAGTGAAAAGCTTCATCAAATCAGGGATATACAAATAACCTAATGTAGCACCCGCAATAATAATAAATAATTGCACAATTCTTTTAAGCACTATGTTCACCTCCTAGCCAACAGTATGACCAAAATAGCGTTGCTATAACCATAAAAGCAGTAAGTTATATATATTTTCAAAGGTAGCACAATTTACAAATATAGTCAATTTTTTAACATAAAATTTTACCATATTGAAATAAAGTTGTCAATTTTTAAATATGTCTATCTACAAATAACTGTTCCTGGACCCTATCCAGCCCATCTTTGATTTTATTTGCCCGTACATCCCCAATACCATCGACTTTAACCAGTTCTTTCGTAGAAGCCATGACGATATGATTAAGGGTACCGAAACGATTAATCAGATGTTCGATGATCAAAGGTGGTAGACGTGGAATTTTTCTCAGGATACGATACCCTCTCGGTTCAATAGAATCCTGCATTTTCTGATTAGGGGAATAACCCAGTAATTTAAGAATCTTCTCTCCAGACATCAATTCAGAGTCGGTAGCCTCCTGCATCTTTTTTAACAGGTAAGAAGGTTCATAGTCATCGTTCTTACTGTAATCTTTCAGTAGAAGGGTAGCTTCTTCTTCAATATTCGATACCAGCTCGGTCAACTGCATTTGGACCAGCCTGCCTTCGGTGCCGAGCTCGTTTGCGTAATTCAAAATTTCTGTTTTGATACGAAGGACCATTTCAATTCTGTGAATCACCTGGATCACTTCTGAAAAAGTGACCATCTCTTCAAATTCTAATGCCCCAAGGTTTGTAATCCCCTGATCCAACACCTTTTTATACTTTTCCAACGTTTGGATCGCCTGATTCGCTTTCGTCAAAATGACTCCTATATCTTTCAGCGAATAGCGGAGACTTCCCTTATAAAGGGTGATGACATTCCTCCGCTGAGAAATGGCAATTACTAAATGTCCGGTTTGTTTGGCGACACGCTCTGCCGTCCGGTGGCGCATCCCGGTCTCTGTCGATGTGATAGTCGAATCCGGGATGAGTTGGGCGTTAGCGTATAAAATATATTCACCTCGATCATCTAAAATGATAGCTCCGTCCATCTTGGCTAATTCATACAGATGGGCAGGGGTGAAAACAGACTGGATATGAAAGCCTCCATCTACGATATGATGCATCTTTTCATCATACCCTACCACAATCAGTCCGCCGGTTTTCGCACGCAGCACGTTGTCGATGCCTTCACGGACTGGAGTCCCAGGGGCGACAAATTGTAAAATATCGCCGATGACGGACTCTTTCATTTCATGCCATTCCATTTATCTCTCTCCTAACGTTATGCTTAATGCTTCCTGTACTGTATTGACCCCGACCACCTCAATATTGTCAGGGGGTGTCCAGCCGTCAAGGTTTTTCTGCGGAATAATGACTCGCTTAAAACCAAGCTTGGCTGCTTCCTGGACACGTTGTTCTATCCGTGCAACACGTCTTATTTCACCAGTTAGTCCTACTTCTCCTACTACAACATCATCCGCCTTGGATGCCTGGTTCCTGAAACTCGAAGCAATGCTGATGGCAACTGCCAGATCGATAGCCGGTTCATCCAATTTCACTCCACCGGCAACTTTCAAATAAGCATCCTGATTCTGTAAAAGAAGACCGACACGTTTCTCCAGGACGGCCATTAACAATGGCACACGGTTATGGTCCAGTCCGGTTGCCATGCGTCTAGGGTTTCCAAAGGTAGTGGGAGATATAAGCGCCTGAATCTCTACCAGTACCGGCCGTGTCCCTTCCATGGAGGCTACGATCGTAGAACCAGCCGCTCCCTGAGAACGTTCTTCCAGAAAGATTTCAGAAGGGTTATCCACTTCTTCCAGTCCCTTTTCTTTCATTTCAAAAATACCCATCTCATTGGTGCTGCCAAAACGGTTCTTTACTCCTCGCAGAATGCGGAAGGTATGATGTTGTTCCCCTTCAAAATACAAAACGGCATCTACCATGTGCTCCAACAGCCGAGGACCTGCAATTGATCCTTCTTTGGTCACATGACCGACAATGAAAATCGGAATCCCTTTACTTTTCGCGACTCGCATCAGTTCACTCGTACATTCCCGCACTTGTGAAACACTGCCCGGCGCAGAGGTCACCTCTTCCCGGTAAATGGTCTGAATCGAGTCGATGACGACAAACTTCGGGTTAATAGATTCAATCTGGTTGACTACTTCCGCTAAGTTGGTCTCGGGAAGGACATAAAGTTCTTCCGAATTTATCGATAGCCGATCAGCCCGTAATTTTGTCTGTCTGGCTGATTCCTCTCCGGATATATATAAAACTGGCATTCCTTTGTCTGCCAGCTGTGAAGATACTTGCAATAACAAAGTTGACTTACCAATTCCCGGATCCCCCCCAATTAAAACCAAAGAACCCGGCACAATCCCGCCGCCGAGCACCCGGTTAAGCTCCGGCATCTTCGTCGTTATACGCGGCTCCTTTTCCGAATGGATAGCCGTTATTTTCTCAGGTTTCTTAGAAGCACTGTTGTCTGCCTGGAAAACATGGCGGGCAGGGTCCTTGGAAACTACTTCTTCTACTAAGGTGTTCCACTGATGACAGGCCGGGCATTTGCCCATCCACTTTGCCGATTCATAGCCGCATTCCTGGCAAACAAATTTGCTTTTCTTTTTTGCCAAGCTGATCTCCCCTTACTTCTGTTATTTTATATACGATAAGAATGATGGAAAGGTTGCAAGATTTATTTATTTTTCTCCTATAATAAAACTTCGAAACCAGAAAGACTCCCTACTGAAAGCATAGCGAAAACAGAAAAAAATCGGAAGGCAAAAACCTTCCGATTTCTAATATTCCATTATTTGGCGTGTACAACAAATTCCTCTTGGTCATTGATATCAATATCTACTTTTTGCCCTTTTTCAATGTTTTCTTTCAAGAGCTCTTCAGAAAGCAGGTCCTCCACGTTTTTCTGAATGGAACGACGCAACGGTCTTGCCCCATACTCGGGATCGAAACCTTCGCTTGCGATTTTCTCGATGGCTTTCTGAGATAAGGTGAAGTCGATCTCCTGTTCCTTCAGGCGCTTACGTAACTCCTCAGCCATAAGCGTGACAATATCAGTCATGTGTTTTCTTTCTAGAGAATGGAACACGATGGTTTCATCGATCCGGTTCAGGAACTCTGGGCGGAATGCCTTTTTCAGTTCACCCAACACTTTCGATCTCATATCGGAATGATCCTGGTTGTCATCACCCAGGCTGAAACCTACGAATTTATTCCGTTTCAACTCTTGAGCCCCTACGTTGGAGGTCATGATCAGCACGGTATTACGGAAGTCGACGACGCGACCTTTTGAATCAGTCAACCGTCCATCCTCCAGCACCTGGAGCAAGATATTGAATACTTCCGGGTGAGCTTTTTCTATCTCATCCAACAGGACAACGGAATATGGCTTACGACGGACTTTCTCAGTAAGCTGACCGCCTTCTTCATGACCGACATATCCTGGTGGTGAACCTACCAAACGAGAAGTGCTGTGTTTTTCCATATATTCGGACATATCGATGCGAATCATGGCATCCTCATCGCCGAACATTGTTTCAGCAAGCGCGCGGGCAAGCTCTGTCTTACCTACACCAGTCGGTCCTAAGAAGATAAAGGAACCAATCGGACGTTTTGGATCTTTAAGTCCGGCACGGGCACGACGGATCGCTTTAGAAATGGACTTCACCGCTTCATCCTGGCCAATGACACGCTTGTGAAGGGTGTCCTCCATATTCAACAGACGTTCGCTTTCATCTTTAGCAAGTTTAGATACCGGCACTCCCGTCCAAGTAGAAACGACTGCTGCGATATCTTCGGTAGATACTTCGGAACTTTCCTGCCCTTGCTTTTCTTTCCACTCATTTTTAGTCTGCTCCAGCTCATCACGAAGACGTTGTTCACTATCGCGTAGTGAAGCTGCTTTTTCGAATTCCTGGCCTTGTACGGCAGCATCTTTTTCTTTGCGTACTTCTTCCAGCTTCTGTTCCAATTCTTTCAAGTTTGGCGGAGCAGTATAAGACTGCAGACGAACTTTCGATGCTGCTTCATCGATCAGGTCAATTGCTTTATCCGGCAGGAACCGGTCCGTAATATAACGGTCAGATAGTTTTACTGCAGATTCAATCGCTTCGTCCGTAATCGTTACACGGTGGTGAGCTTCATAACGATCGCGCAGCCCTTGTAAAATTTGAACCGATTCATCTGTTGTCGGCTCATCGACTTGGATCGGCTGGAAACGGCGTTCAAGCGCTGCATCCTTCTCGATATATTTACGGTATTCATCGATTGTAGTAGCACCGATACATTGCAGTTCACCACGGGCTAGTGATGGCTTCAGGATATTTGAGGCATCAATCGCACCTTCTGCACCACCCGCTCCGATCAGGGTATGCAATTCATCGATGAATAAGATGATATTATTAGCCTGACGGATTTCTTCCATTACTTTTTTCAAGCGATCTTCAAATTCACCACGGTATTTCGTCCCCGCAACGACCGTACCCATATCAAGGGTCATGACACGTTTATCACGGAGAATCTCTGGCACTTCATTACTAATGATCTGCTGTGCCAGGCCTTCTGCGATAGCGGTTTTACCTACCCCAGGCTCACCAATCAAAACAGGGTTGTTTTTAGTGCGTCGGCTGAGTACTTGAATAACCCGCTCGATCTCTTTACCACGGCCAATGACCGGATCAATATTTCCTTCCTTAGCAATTGCGGTCAAATCACGTGCCAGGGAATCTAATGTGGGGGTGTTGGCATTGGCTGCCTGGCTGGAACCTCCACGACGATTCTGACCGTTTGAAGATTCGTTATTCCCCAATAGCTGTAAAACTTGCTGACGCGCTTTGTTCAGGCTCACTCCTAAGTTGTTCAATACGCGCGCCGCAACTCCTTCACCTTCACGGATCAACCCCAGCAGAATGTGCTCTGTGCCTACATAAGAATGGCCAAGCTTTCGAGCTTCATCCATGGATAGTTCAATTACTTTTTTAGCTCGCGGTGTATAATGAATGGTTTGAGAAACTTTCTCTCCCCTTCCAATCAGTTGTTCCACTTCTCCCTGGATCTTTTCCGCTTCCAGACCTAAAGCAGTGAGAGCTTTAGCTGCAATTCCTTCGCCTTCACGTACTAAACCAAGCAGAATATGCTCTGTACCAATATTATTATGCCCTAGTCGTACTGCTTCTTCTTGTGCCAGTGCCAACACTTTTTGTGCTCTTTCTGTAAATCGCCCAAACATCATGGACATAACCTCCTTAAAGTAGTGTTACTTTTTTTCTAATTGTAGTCGCTCACGTATCAGCGACGCTCTTCGTATATCCCGCTGATCTGGCGTCAATGTTTCCTGAGCGTATTGTTGTAAAAACCCCGGCTGCGTCAAAATCATCAGCTCGTTCAAAATATTTTGGGATACATTTTTAATAAAACCTAAATCAATTCCCAGCCGGACATCCGATAAGCATTTGGCAGCTTCTTTAGACTCGATGATCCGACTATTTTTCAAAACCCCGTAAGAACGGAACACACGATCTTCCAATTGGATGCCGGAACGCTGCATCAGCGTTTCGCGTGCTTTCCTTTCCTGGTCAACCAGCTGTCTGACCACGCTTTGCAAATCTTCTACAATATCTTCTTCTGACTTTCCAAGCGTGATCTGGTTGGAGATTTGAAAGATGTTGCCTAACGCTTCGCTTCCTTCTCCATAGATGCCTCTTACCACCAGCCCTAACTGGTTAATAGCTGGAATCATCCGGTTTACCTGCTGCGTCATGGCGAGTGCCGGCAAATGCATCATGACAGAAGCCCGCATCCCTGTACCGACGTTTGTGGGACAAGCTGTTAAATACCCTCGCTTCTCATCAAAGGCATAATTTATTTTCTCCTCCAGCCAATCATCCAGCTCCGAGGCACGTTGTAAAGCCTGTTCTAATTGAAAGCCAGGATAATATAACTGGATACGAAGATGATCTTCTTCATTGATCATGACCGATATTTGCTCATTCTCTGAAATCAATGCGGCCGAATGGTCCGAATGTTCAGCAAGATGAGGGCTGATCAAATGCTTTTCAACCAGCACTCTTTTTTCTATCGGCTTCAGCCTGCTCATTTCTACTAATTCCAGGTTTCTATAGTCTTTAAATGACTGATGAGCATATTCTTGATTAAAAAAATCAAGAATCGGTTTGAGCTCTTCTTCTTTTGCAATGATAGGAAAAGTTACCTGCGCGAAGTTCCTGGCCAGCCGAATACGGCTGCTGAGTACAATATCGCTGTCAGGACCTTCTTCTTTCATCCATGGACTAATCGCTTCATTCATGAAATTCTGAAGAGACATCAGACATCTCCTCCTTGCTCATCATCCAGCTGTTTCTCCAGCTTACGAATTTGATCGCGTACTTTAGCTGCTTCTTCAAATTCTTCTCTATCAATCAATTGATGTAACTCATGTTTTTTCTGTTCTATTTCTTTTCTAAGGTGAAGGTTACCACCTGCACGTTTTGGAATTTTCCCATTATGCTGGGTATTCCCGCTATGCACGCGTCGAAAAATCGGATTGAGCTTCTCATCAAACGTCTTGTAGCATTCTGCACATCCAAATTTGCCAATTCTGGCAAATTCCTTATACGTAAGACCGCATTTCGGACATTGCACCTGCTTGGCAAGTTGCGTGGAAGCTGGCGCTGTGCCGCTGCTAATCGAGGTGGCATGATCAAAGTTGAATAAGCCTGATAGCAAGTCATTCAATGAAAAGGAAGTTTCGCCATAGCCTTTTTCTTTGGCGCATTGTTCACACACATGAATTTCTGTTTTGTCACCATTGATTACCTTGGTCAAATGCACAGTTGCCGGACGTTGATGACATTCTTGGCACTCCATCTCAACTTCTCCCCTTTCTCCTCATGACATCTTATATCTAAGGGTTGTTAACATTGCTGTTAAAATCCTTGCTCTAACTTCATCTCGTAATGGAAGTTGAAAGGTCAGTACTTGGCGGGTCATAACACTAACCATCAGTTTGGCTTCCCGCTCTGTAATGATTTCTTCGTCTAAAAGTCGTTCAATAATATCAATGGCGGCTGTCTGTGTCACTTTGTCCTGGATGTTATTTAAGATTTCATCTAAAAGTTTCGTATCATCCTGGTGTTTGACACGTATAATGCGGATATAACCCCCGCCACCCCGTTTACTTTCTACTATATAGCCTTTTTCCACAGTGAATCTAGTCTTAATCACATAATTAATTTGAGAGGGAACACATTGAAAGCGCTCTGCTATTTCGCTTCGCTTTATTTCGATTGCATCTTGACGGTTAGAATCAAGTATTTGTTTTAAATAAGCTTCAATGATGTCGGATATATTCCGCATCTTCCCCCCTCCTCTTTTGACTTTGACTATCTTTGACTTTAATTTTATTATACTTAAATTTTTTCTGGATGCAACTAAAAAGTTTATAATTTTTTCATACCATTCATGTTCCCCTAATTCGCATGTTTTTAAAACCATGATTTATAAGAGATTATGTAGAAAAAAGCCGTACTACAAAGATGCAGTACAGCTTAGGTGTGGTTTCATGCTTTTCGTTCGTATACCAATTTGACATGTTCAATTTTAGAAAGACAATCAAATAAAACCGTTTGGTCAAACTTTTGTCCTCTCTCTATTTCTATAAAAAGCGTCCGTTCTCCTGTTCGTTCATTTTCAATAGATAATCTTTTTACATTTAGACCGAATTGATCAAAAGTCTCTACCACTTCTCCCATGTTGACTTCTTTTTCTACTAACAACCGAACAAAATTTCTTCCTCTTCCTGCCATTACTTTTTCTTCAATTTGATTCAAGACTACAAGACTTAACAGTACTATAATGGTGGTAAAAATAGCAGCGTCATACATCCCGGCACCGATCACCAAACCGATCGCTGCCACCGTCCAGATCGAAGCAGCAGTGGTCAGTCCTTTGATAGTCATACCATTGACAATTATCGTGCCTGCTCCCAGGAAACCGATTCCGCTGATTACATATGAAGGTATCCTTGCTGGATCAAATCTGATATTATCTGATGACTCCATAAATGTCTCAAAACCATATAAAGATAAAAGCATCATCAGACAAGCTCCGACCCCGACCAGTATATGTGTTCGAAAACCCGCAGAATGGTTTTTTAATTCCCGCTCAAAACCTATCAAGCCAGATAAAAGAAGAGCGATAAGCAGTCGGATGAAATAAGTATTAAAATCATCATCCAAAAAAGGGATTACTTCCATCATCCTCACCTCCAACAACTACATATATGCTGATTATATATAAGTATGAACAGTATAGCACTCTATACCTGTTTTTTAAAAAGAAACCAAAAAACCCGGAAGCTTTGGAAAACTTCCGGGTTTTTCAATTGCCTAGCGGCGTCCTACTCTCACGGGGATAAACCCGACTACCATCGGCGCTGGAGAGCTTAACTGCTGTGTTCGGCATGGGAACAGGTGTGACCTCTCCGCTATCGCCACTAGACCTTGACTATTTAATTGAGGTGAACCCTCAAAACTAGATAAGCAACATTCAACGACTGACGTCATTCACGAATTATGTTAGTTAAGTCCTCGATCGATTAGTATCCGTCAGCTCCACGTGTCACCACGCTTCCACCTCGGACCTATCTACCTCATCGTCTCTGAGGGATCTTACTCACTCGAAGTGATGGGAAATCTCATCT
>NZ_FXEH01000006.1 GCF_900176565.1 Thalassobacillus devorans | reverse complement strand
TGAACCTTGAAAACTAGATAAGAGCAAGACATTCAACGACATCAAATCAACGTCTTTTCACGAACGATAGTTAAGTGAATAAGGGCGCACGGTGGATGCCTTGGCACTAGGAGCCGATGAAGGACGGGACTAACACCGATATGCTTCGGGGAGCCGTAAGTAGGCTAGGATCCGAAGATTTCCGAATGGGGAAACCCACGGCCCGTAATGGGGTCGTATCCTGTACTGAATACATAGGTGCAGGATGGCAGACCCGGGGAACTGAAACATCTCAGTACCCGGAGGAAGAGAAAGCAAACGCGATTTCCTGAGTAGCGGCGAGCGAAACGGAACCAGCCCAAACCAGAAAGCTTGCTTTCTGGGGTTGTAGGACACTCCTTTGGAGTTACAAAGAGATCCGGTAGGCGAATCGATCTGGAACGATCAGCCGAAGAAGGTAACAGCCCTGTAGCTGAAACCGGATCTCCTCCGGAGTGGATCCTGAGTACGGCGGAACACGAGGAATTCCGTCGGAATCCGGGAGGACCATCTCCCAAGGCTAAATACTCCCTAGTGACCGATAGTGAACCAGTACCGTGAGGGAAAGGTGAAAAGCACCCCGGAAGGGGAGTGAAAGAGAACCTGAAACCGTGTGCCTACAAGTAGTCGAAGCCCGTTAATGGGTGACGGCGTGCCTTTTGTAGAATGAACCGGCGAGTTACGATCCCATGCAAGGTTAAGTCCAAGAGACGGAGCCGCAGCGAAAGCGAGTCTGAACAGGGCGACATAGTATGTGGTCGTAGACCCGAAACCGTGTGATCTACCCATGTCCAGGGTGAAGGTCAGGTAACACTGACTGGAGGCCCGAACCCACGCGTGTTGAAAAACGCGGGGATGAGGTGTGGGTAGGGGTGAAATGCCAATCGAACACGGAGATAGCTGGTTCTCTCCGAAATAGCTTTAGGGCTAGCCTCAGAGATTGAGTCCTGGAGGTAGAGCACTGATTGGACTAGGGGCCCCTACCGGGTTACCGAATTCAGTCAAACTCCGAATGCCAGAGACTTAGCTCTGGGAGTCAGACTATGGGTGATAAGGTTCATAGTCGAGAGGGAAACAGCCCAGACCGCCAGCTAAGGTCCCTAAGTATGTGTTAAGTGGAAAAGGATGTGGAGTTGCTTAGACAACCAGGATGTTGGCTTAGAAGCAGCCATCATTTAAAGAGTGCGTAATAGCTCACTGGTCGAGTGACTCTGCGCCGAAAATATACCGGGGCTAAACACATCACCGAAGCTGCGGATTGATCTTACGATCAGTGGTAGGAGAGCGTTCTAAGGGCGGCGAAGTCAGACCGTGAGGACTGGTGGAGCGCTTAGAAGTGAGAATGCCGGTATGAGTAGCGAAAAAAGAGTGAGAATCTCTTTCACCGAAAGCCTAAGGTTTCCTGAGGAAGGCTCGTCCTCTCAGGGTTAGTCGGGACCTAAGCCGAGGCCGAAAGGCGTAGGCGATGGACAACAGGTTGATATTCCTGTACCACCTCCTTTCCGTTTGAACAACGGGGGGACGCAGGAGGATAAGGAGAGCGCGCCATTGGATGAGCGCGTCCAAGCAGTGAGACGGTCGGATAGGCAAATCCGTCCGGCAACGTCAAGCTGTGATGGGGAGGGAACTAAAGTACCGAAGCTCCTGAGTTCACACTGCCAAGAAAATCCTCTAGTGAGGAAAGAGGTGCCCGTACCGCAAACCGACACAGGTAGGCGAGGAGAGGATCCTAAGGTGAGCGGGAGAACTCTCGTTAAGGAACTCGGCAAAATGACCCCGTAACTTCGGGAGAAGGGGTGCTCCTCTTGCGAGGAGCCGCAGTGAAAAGGCCCAAGCGACTGTTTAGCAAAAACACAGGTCTCTGCGAAGCCGTAAGGCGAAGTATAGGGGCTGACACCTGCCCGGTGCTGGAAGGTTAAGGGGATGCGTTAGCGTAAGCGAAGCGTTGAACCGAAGCCCCAGTAAACGGCGGCCGTAACTATAACGGTCCTAAGGTAGCGAAATTCCTTGTCGGGTAAGTTCCGACCCGCACGAAAGGTGCAACGACTTGGGCACTGTCTCAACGAGAGACCCGGTGAAATTATACTATGCGTGAAGATGCGCATTACCCGCGACAGGACGGAAAGACCCCGTGGAGCTTTACTGTAGCCTGATATTGAATGTTGGTACAGCTTGTACAGGATAGGTGGGAGCCTGAGAAACCGGAGCGCTAGCTTCGGTGGAGGCGCCGGTGGGATACCACCCTGGCTGTACGGACATTCTAACCCAGGACCGTGATCCGGTCCGGAGACAGTGTCAGGTGGGCAGTTTGACTGGGGCGGTCGCCTCCTAAAAGGTAACGGAGGCGCCCAAAGGTTCCCTCAGAATGGTTGGAAATCATTCGCAGAGTGTAAAGGCACAAGGGAGCTTGACTGCGAGACCTACAAGTCGAGCAGGGACGAAAGTCGGGCTTAGTGATCCGGTGGTTCCGCATGGAAGGGCCATCGCTCAACGGATAAAAGCTACCCCGGGGATAACAGGCTTATCTCCCCCAAGAGTCCACATCGACGGGGAGGTTTGGCACCTCGATGTCGGCTCATCGCATCCTGGGGCTGTAGTCGGTCCCAAGGGTTGGGCTGTTCGCCCATTAAAGCGGTACGCGAGCTGGGTTCAGAACGTCGTGAGACAGTTCGGTCCCTATCCGTCGTGGGCGTTGGAAATTTGAGAGGAGCTGTCCTTAGTACGAGAGGACCGGGATGGACGCACCGCTGGTGCACCAGTTGTTCCGCCAGGAGCATCGCTGGGTAGCTACGTGCGGAAGGGATAAGTGCTGAAAGCATCTAAGCATGAAGCCCCCCTCTAGATGAGATTTCCCATCACTTCGAGTGAGTAAGATCCCTCAGAGACGATGAGGTAGATAGGTCCGAGGTGGAAGCGTGGTGACACGTGGAGCTGACGGATACTAATCGATCGAGGACTTAACTAACAAATGTCGTGGAAACGATGTTCGTCGTTGAATGTTGCTTATCTAGTTTTGAGGGTTCATCTCAATTAAATAGTCAAGGTCTAGTGGCGATAGCGGAGAGGTCACACCTGTTCCCATGCCGAACACAGCAGTTAAGCTCTCCAGCGCCGATGGTAGTCGGGTTTATCCCCGTGAGAGTAGGACGCCGCTAGGCAACCGAGAAACCGAAAGTCTTTTAAGGCTTTCGGTTTCTTTATGTTTTTCCTTATTGTCTGCAATCAGTTGCTTGCCCCCGAACTTTTTGATATGATGATCCTGAAACAGGAATATATGTTCGGGTGGTGGATATGAGAATACTTCGTTGGGCGTATGACAGGAGAGGCGTAGTCAGGGGATATTTTGATCGCTTTCCTCAAACTACCTTTTATTTGAAACGGATACGAAATTATTATTTTCTTTGCGCTGCTGACTGGAATGAAAACGATCCAGTAGTAACCCCTGCAGACCGGGAAGAAATAAATATATTAGTAAATCGGGAATTAGGAAGAGAACATGCTTATCTACAAAGAAAAACGAGAAGCTTTACTTGAAGCTTCTCGTTTTATTTATACAGGTTATTCAACAAAAGGGCCGAATTGTGGAAGACTCAGTTTCAAGATAGTAAGGGTTCTTTACCATAATAGCCTCAGGGGTGTCTGGGAAACTACTCGCTTTCCTGCGGGGGAACCGGCGAGCCTCCTCGGTCGTTTTCACTCCCTGTGGGGTCTCGCCTGGCTCCTTCTCCCGCTGGAGTCTCGCAGTTTCCCAACCACCCCATTCGAAGAATGGGAGAAAAGAACCCCCTGCTTTAGATGAGACTGTCTTCTAAAATCATTGGTTACAAGCACGTTTTTACAAGTAGCTCTCTCTTTGGTTGAAGGACTGCATATCGATGTTTCCGTATCTATCATAAACGCAAAGAGGGCCGGGAAATTGCGAGACTCCGATGGGAGAATAGTACATGGTGAGATCCCGCAAGGCGAAGCCTGAGGAAGCTCACCGTACGCCCACGGAAAGCGAGTGATTTCCCGGACCTCTAAACCGTTACTGGCGTAACGGAAACAACATATCTCGAAACTGAGTCTTTAGGTAAAGGGAGCTTTACTTTAACAATGAAGGTTACAAAATTATGTGGCCATTGCTTCCCAGGCAGCGTGCATACCAGCTACTCGTCCGGTCACCATCGCCGATGTGATATTATATCCCCCCGTATAACCATGAATATCAAGAATTTCTCCGCAAAAATATAGCCTCGGCATCAGCTTTGACTGCATGGTGTTCGGTATAACTTCCTTAATAGATACACCGCCCCCCGTCACGAACGCTTTTTCAATCGACTGTGTGTCATGAATATTTACCAGGAAATGCTTTAAATCGGCAACTAACTTTCTGATTTGTTCATTTGAAATGTTAGCAGCTTTGTCTTCGGCTGTAATTTCAGCCTTCTCCAGGACAAAATCCAATAAGCGCTCAGGCACCATCCCTTTCAAAAGGTTGCGCATACTTTTCCTTGGTTGGTCTTTTACTAAGGATTGTAAATGATCTATTAATTCGGGCTCTTTTTGATCTGGTAATATATCGATTTCTACTTGAACCGGCCGATTACCTTTCATCAGCTCTTTCACTACGAATTGAGAGCATCTTAATATTGCAGGGCCGGAAAGTCCGAAATGTGTGAAAATCATATCCATCTGATGAGTGATGATCGGCTTCCCTTTTTGGTTGAGAACGGAGACGGCTACACTCCGAAGTGATAGTCCTTGTAGGGATTTCTTTTTAATAAAACGATCATAAGAAACCAGTGGAACTTCAGTGGGATATAGTTCTGTGATCGTGTGACCTGCTTTTTTTGCCCATGCATAACCATCCCCCGTGCTTCCCGTATGAGGGACTGATTTTCCTCCAACAGCCAGTACGATCGTTTTCGTAATGATTTTTTCTTTTCCTTTTAAAATGATCGTGTGACTATCCTTTCCGTACTCTACTGCTTCTACAGGGGTGTTTGTCCTGATTTCCACACCTAACTCATCCAGACGCTTAAGCAGGACATTGACTACATCCTTCGCCTTATTACTTGCCGGAAACATCCTTCCGTGGTCTTCCTCTTTTAATGCTACACCTAACCCTTCAAAAAAATCGATGATATCGTAATTATTAAAAACTGAAAAGGCACTATATAGAAACTTTCCGTTCCCTGGTATATGCTTGATTACTTCATCTTGAGGAAGGCGGTTCGTGACATTACATCTTCCCCCACCAGAGATGGCAAGTTTTTTACCCAGTTTATTTCCTTTGTCTATCAATATCGTAGAAACACCTTGCTCCGCTGCTGCAATAGCAGACATTAAGCCGGAAGGTCCTCCGCCGATGATTGCTGTTTCGTAGGACAATATAGTCATTCCTTTCAAATAATAGCTGCTTGTGAATGTAATATGATTTGAAACACCTTTATTTATGGTAAAATAGATTCGTTCGACTCTACAATCAATGAAGGTGGAATAAATAGAAATGTCGAAAATAGTTAAAGGAACCATGCTCCTCACAGGAGCCACATTTTTATCGAAATTCTTAGGAATGGTTTACCTCATTCCCTTTGAGGCGATGGTTGGCGACACAGGTGGTACTTTATACGGCTTTGCCTATATACCATACACGATATTCATCAGTATATCCACATTAGGTGTGCCTTTAGCCGTGTCTAAGTTCGTTTCAAAGTATAACTCTCTAGGTGATTATGAAACAAGCAGGAAGATTTTGAAGTCCGGGATGCAGTTGATGGCACTTACCGGATTAGTTGCATTTTTACTCATGTTTTTCGGCGCTGAAAGTTTAGCGAAGATGTCTATCAGACAAGATGATGAAGAGATTTCTCTTGCATCCGTAACAAATGTCATTCAAATGGTGAGTTTTGCATTATTACTTATTCCAAGCATGAGTATAGTGCGAGGATTTTTCCAAGGGCATGAATCCATGGCACCTACCGCTGTTTCTCAGGTGGTCGAGCAAGTGGCAAGAATCGCTTTCTTGTTGATCGCTGTTTTTATCGTAGTAGAGATCTTTGATGGACCAATTGAGGTCGCAGTGGGATTCGCTACATTTGCAGCATTTATAGGGGCGCTTGCCTCTGGTTTGGTCCTTTATATTTATTGGAGAAAGCGAAAACCCTACTTAGATCGTCATTTGGAACAACAAGATTATTCGTATGACATCCCACAGAAGAAAATGTTTAAGGAATTGCTTGGCTATGCAGGGCCATTTGTGCTGGTAGGCATTGCAATCCCTTTATATCAGTTTATCGATAACCTTACATTCATGGATGCGATGTATGTTGCCGGACAAGGTGATTTAGCAAATACTGCTTACGCAGCGATTATTATGTATGGGCATAAGCTAGTGGTTATTCCGATGACTTTAGCGACTGGTTTGTCACTTTCCATGCTGCCGGCTGTGACTGCTTCCTTTACAGAAAAGAAGACACAGCTGATGCATAAACAAATCAATCAGGTATTTCAGATTGTTGTTTTATTGATTCTTCCAGCTGTTGTGGGACTTGCAGTTTTGTCAGGTGAAGCTTATGGATCTTTATATGGAATCGAAGGTATTGAAGTAAAGGGGCCTTGGCTGGCCTGGTATGCTCCCGCATCATTGTTATTTGGATTATTTTCCGTCAGCGCAGCAGTACTGCAGGGAATCAACCAGCAGAATTTCACGGTTATCAGTCTGACTGCAGGGCTTATTATTAAAACATCTTTGAATATTCCATTGATCTTAGTCTTCGGGGCAAAAGGTTCTATTTTTGCCACGTTGCTTGCTGTAGCAACAGCAGTATTGCTTAATATGTGGAGAGTGAAGAAAAAAGCTGCATTTCCGATGGGTCCTCTATTTAAGAGGTCACTTTTGGTTATTATTTTTACAGCTATCATGGCTGCAGTTTTATTTATTCTCAAGTTTCTGTTCAGTTTTGTTTTGGACCCGACATCCAGTCGCCTTGATGCCATGATTGTATTGATTACGGGTGTGGCTGCAGGAGGCGGTATTTATTTATGGCTTGCCTATCAATCAACCTTACTGGAACGGGTACTTGGAGGTAAAGTTCGAGTGTTAGACAGATTCTTAAAAAGGAAGCAGGTCTAGGAGGCGAAAGATGCGAATTGATAAGTTATTATCCCATATGGGTTATGGAACACGTAAAGAAGTAAAAGCATTATTGAAGTCAGGAAATGTTCGAGTGAATGAATCATCTGTCAACAGTCCGAAAACCCATGTCGATCCTGAAAAAGACCAGGTAACGGTATATGGGGAGATGGTAGAGTACAGGGAGTTCATATATTTGATGATGAATAAGCCGGATGGACTGGTTTCAGCTACGGAGGATGCTGTAGAGGAAACGGTGATTGAGATCTTACAGCCTGAAGATTTAATATTTGAACCTTTTCCTGTTGGCAGGCTGGATAAAGATACAGAGGGGCTGCTGCTTATCACAAACGATGGCCAGCTTGCTCATCGCCTCACTTCACCAAAAAAAGATGTAGGAAAAACCTATTATGCTGTCATTGATGGAGAAGTGACAGATGCCGATAGAGAGAAGTTTAAAAAAGGGGTTACCCTGGATGATGGTTATGTTACAAAGCCCGGACAGCTACAGATACTGGTAACGGGGGCAGTATCTGAAATAGAACTTACTATTACAGAAGGTAAATACCACCAAGTCAAGCGGATGTTTGAGGCCGTAGGAAAACGGGTGACGTACCTTAAAAGGATCAGTATGGGCACGCTTCAGCTTGATGAAGATTTAGCTCCCGGGGAATACCGTGAACTATCCGATGAGGAAGTTGCTTACTTAAAAGAACTTACAAATATGTAATTGGGACTTATCAGGAACTTAGTAAAACTTGGATTATTTACAAGCCAAAGTTTCTCTTATACTTTAATCCAACAAATATAAAAAATTGATAAAGTGCAAAAAAGCACCCGGGCTTATAGTCCGGGTGACTTTATCATATGATCATGAAATTTTAACTTTCTTTTCGGTTATCGTCCACTTGCCGCGGTGAGGGCTATCCACCAGTCCATTGTATTCCAAAACTGTCAAATCCCTTTGGATGGTCCGGTCCGTAGTCCCGAACTCTTCCGCTAGCTGTGCTGTCGTAACTGGCCCATGTTCTCTTATATACAGATAGACAGCTTTGATCCTGTTTAGCATACGGGATGATGAATGATTCAAATAACCACTCCTTAGATTCATTCGTAGGAATTTAATGTGCGAGTGACGCTATGAAGTTATTTTTATTTTACACTAAGGAGAAGAAAATATGCTATTAAATTCGCTCGAATTTACAGATATTTCACTAAATTTACATAAAATTAAATGAAAGGAGCATCGACCTTGTACATTCTACGGAAATTATTCACGAAAATGGTCAATATCAATAATTTTATTTTTGTCCAGTGGCTTATTGGTTGTGTTTGGTACCATTCTGATTGTCAATGTAGAAAGGGACTCTTTTCCGACCTATTTTGATGGTTTCTGGTGGGTCATGACTACAGTGACAACGGTAGGTTATGGAGATTATTACCCTGTAACCGTAGCAGGACGTTTAATTGCTATTTTCCTATATATATTAGGAATTGGCTTAATTGGTGTAGTGATTGGCAAAGTAGTAGATGGGCTGGCTGGTTTCAGGAAAAAACGTTTGGAGGGTGCAATCGTGTACAAAGATAAAAACCATTATATTATTATCGGATGGTCACAAAAGGCTTCTTTTGCTATCCAGGAAATTATGGATACCTATGACCAGGCAGAGATTGTAATTATCGATGATTTGAAGGAAGCTCCTTTCCTTAAAGATAACATCCATTACATCAGAGGAAATGCCTCGGCAAAAGAAACTTTAATGAAAGCAAATGTCTCGGAAGCACAAGCAGTCATGATTTTCTCCGATGATCGAATTAATGATGACCAATTGATTGATGGAAAGAGTTTACTGATTGCTTCTACTGTCGAAGCTCTTGCACCGAATGTACATACAATTGTGGAAGTGATGGAAGAAGCACATATCAAAAATTTTAAGCATATTAAAGTGGATGAGTTTATTGTTTCCAACGAAACGATATCCTCCCTGGCAGTCCGTTCCGCTTTTATGAATGGGGTCTCAAGTATTTATGGGCAGTTATTAAGTCGTTCGCATGGGGATGATTTACACCTGATACCGAGACAGAAAGAGTGGAAGACCTACCAGGATGCCTTTGACTCCTTGCTGAAGCAAGGGGCAACCTTGATTGCTGATGGTAATGACTTGAATATCAATCGGCGTTTAGGGGAACCAATTCCGGAATCCGCCAGGCTTTTTGCTATTTGTGATGAACATACCTACAAAACTATAACCGGAAAAGGGGAGTAAGTATGGATTTCAAGGTATTAGCTCCTGATTATAAGGATGAATATCTGACAAAAGTTAAACGCTTGTTACGTATTCCCAGTGTATTTGAAGAAGATAGTAACTACCCTTTTGGCAAGAAAATAGATGACGCTTTAAAAGAGATGCTTGCCATTGGCAGGGAAGACGGATTTCAAGTGAAAAATTTGTCAGGGTATGCCGGCCATATCGAATGGGGAGAGGGCGAGCAAATACTGGGTATTCTTGGTCACCTGGATGTTGTCCCTGCCGGAGATGGCTGGAGCAGTGCTCCATTTGAACCTGTCATCAAAGGTGGCAACTTATATGGCAGGGGAGCACAGGATGATAAAGGACCGGTAATGGCCGCCTATATAGCAATGAAACTGCTGAAAGACCAAGGCTTTGAACCGAATAAAAGGATACGGCTGATTTTAGGTACTGATGAAGAAAGAGATTGGCAGGGGATCGATTATTATTTTAAACAGGAAGAAATGCCTTCCTTCGGATTCTCACCTGATGCAGCATTTCCAGTCATCCATGCAGAAAAAGGTTTGATCGATGGCTATATGGAGCTGCCTGTTTTTAATCAATCCAGGGACCGTCAAATACAGATAATCCGTATTAAAGGAGGAGATCGTCTGAATATGGTCCCTGACAAGGCGATAGCAATACTTCGTACGGATAATCATGACTTGGTGGAACAAAAGTTCACTTCCTACCTCACAGCTAAGGAATTAGATGGAAAATGTTATCTGGATAACGATCGTATGATGGTGGAAGTACATGGAAAAGGGGCCCATGCCAGTAAGCCATCACAAGGTGTCAATGCAATAATTGAATTGTTCAGATTTTTAACTGGCCTTCCATTGTCGGAGGAAGCATATGAATGGTTCTCTCAGCTGGCAGAGATTCTCGGTGATGACAGTGGTGAGAATCTTGGAATAAAACATCACGATGATGTTTCGGGTTCTTTGACGATGAATCTTGGCTCATTCCAATTGAGTGAAACAGGACTGGTAGCCGGTCTCAATATCCGCTACCCTGTAACAGTGGAAAGTGAAGCGCTTCTACATAAGATCCAGGAGCAAGCGACAAGGTGGAAGGGAACTTATAAGGTATATGACCACCTGAGGCCTTTATATATAGATGAGGACCATGATGGTGTTTCTACGTTGCTGAATATCTATAACCACCACACAGGGGATCGAACAAAGGCGGAAGCTATTGGCGGAGCTACTTATGCGAGAGCCCTGAAGGCCGGGGTCGCTTATGGTGCCATGTTCCCGGACAGTCCTGATACTGCTCATCAAGCGGATGAATATGTTCGTATACAGGATATGATGGCAGCCGTCGCTATTTATGCAGAAGCAATCTATCAGTTGACAAAATAACCAGTCACCGTTGAAGAAAGAGGGAAAACCCGTGCAAGATTATAATCATAAGACATACCGTTTCTTTCAAATTTATTATTTTTTCACTTTCTTTGGTTTTGGTTCATTGTTTCCCTTACTATCTATTTTCTTAGAGAATGAAAAGGGTTTGAATCATACGCAGATTGGGTTGATTATAGCTGCTTTACCATTGGTCACTATTTTCGTTCAGCCTTTGTGGGGAATGATAAGTGACCATACTAAACGGACGAGACGTCTACTTGCGATAGCAACATTACTTGCTGCTCTATTAGGAGTGCTGTATCCCGTGTGGCAGGAGTTTCTAATTTTATATATCGGAATGGTAGCCATTGCGATATTTCAATCGGGTATCGTTCCCCTTTCCGATAGCCTGTCACTGAGTTATGTGCAGAAGCATGGCAGGCAATATGGAAACATTCGATTATGGGGAGCTGTCGGTTTTGCGGTCGCTGTCTTTGTTTTAGGACGTGTCACCGAGGCAGCCGGCTCTCTTAATTGGATTTTCGTATTCTTTGGTGGCGGGCTGATTGTTGCCTTATTATCACTTTCAAGGTTTCCAAAACATGGGGAAGGTGTGGCTGTATCTTTTCGGGAAGGTGTAAAGGTACTAAGTAAGCAAAAGAGCTTCATGATTTTTTTAGTCTCTAATTTTTTGGTTTTCGGTCCTGTCCTGGCCAATAATTATTACTTTGGTACATTCATTTTAACAGTCGGTGGGACACTAACAGCGGTGGGGATCGCTTTTTTATTTGCAGCTGGCAGCGAAGCTCCATTCATGAAAGTGTCGCAATTCATCATCGATCGCCTTGGAATTTTTCGAGTATTGATTATCAGCTCATCTGTTTCGTTCGTTCGTTGGTTTGTCTATGCATTTGAGCCTTCCAGTGAAATCGTTTATGCTACGACGATTATGCAAGGGATATCTGTTGGTTTATATATTCCAGCCGCTTTGATTCTCGTTCGAGAACTGGCTCCAAAAGATGTCATTGCGACAGCAGTCGGATTATACTCAGCTGTTGGCAATGGTTTAGGGAATGCTTTTTTCACTTTTATAGGCGGCGTTTTAATTGATGCCTTCCATGTATTTGGTATGTATGGCTTTTTCTCAGTCATGACCTTTATAGGGATGGTTCTTATTACAGTAGTAAGTAAAAGGGAAGGAAAATATATAATTTTTCAGGGAGGATGATTACATTGGGAGGATATCCCCATTATTTTGTTGGTATACCTATTTCCGAGGAAATACGTCAGGTTCTTACCGAGTGGCAGAAAGGTTTAAGTTCATCGGTTTCCTATAAAACATGGACCCATCGAAATGATTTTCACATCACATTGAAATTTCTCGGCGCGGTTGCCGATGATAAGATAGAAGAAGTAAAAAAGAAGCTGCATGACTCAACATATCCTGAGAGTTTTGCAGTAGAAGCAGCCGACTTGAGTTTTTTTGGTAATAAACAACGACCACGCGTGTTATTTATGGGAGTGATAAATCCTCCTTCATTACAAAAAATGAAAGAGAATGTAGAGCAAGCACTTGAGGAAGCTGGCTTTCCAAATGAAAATCGGCCATACCGTCCGCATATTACTTTGGCCAAAAAATGGGATCAAGAACAGAACGAACGTTTTCCCATTGAACAGCTGGAGAGATATAAACAGTCGATTACCTTTACAATTGACCGCTTCCACCTCTACCGGATCCATCCAGGGGAGGCCCCTAAATACGAAGTAATTGATACTGTCAAATTGAGGTGACAAGATGGCTCAGCTGATCAAAATACAGGACTACATCTCTCGTTATGAAACGAATATGTACCGTTATCCGGGACAGTTCATTCGAGCAAAAAAACAGCATTGGCAGACGATGAAACAGAGGTGGAGTGAGCAGCGTCTAGCACTAGAGCAGCCTGTAGACGAACCAGAGGAACAAGGCGGAATTTCAAAGTGGAGTCAATTGTTCCAAAGAAAAAATGAAGAAGTTCAGGACTATTCCCCACCTGTCATACCGCCTGTTTCGCTACAAGATGAAAAACAAAGGTTTCTGGATGAAATTTATACTTTTCAATTGAAATGGGCAACGTCAACATTATGGGAAAAGTCATTTATGAATGCTGATTACAAGCAAGACAGCAGTTTGAAATACTTTTTACAGCGTTTTCCTGATATCTTTTTCATCATGTATGAGCCTATCGTCAAAATCAAGCAGGCACCATTAGAAATAAACACCTTAATTATAGGTCCTTTAGGAATAGAAATCATACATAGGATAGAGGCCCCTGAAGGAGCGGTGATTGCAGCAGAAGACAATAAAACCTGGGTGATAGAAGGAAGCACTAAAACGAACTTCATTAGTCCATTGATAGCTTTAAATCGAAGTGAAACCTACGTAAAAAGTGTCCTGGCTAAATATGGAATAGATTTCCCCTATAAGAAGGTAATTCTTGCTCCAGAAAATGATTTTCGCTCACCTGTTGAACGTTACCATATTGATTATATCGGTAAAAAGGAATATTGGGGCTGGTTCGAAGAAAAGCGAAGGCTGCGCGCTCCATTGAAACATCAGCAGTTAAAGGCAGCGGAAGTATTGGTGAAGCACAGTCAGACAAGTTCGATTAAACGGCCGGAGTGGGATCAGGAAGAAGACGCCTTCTTTAGATAGTTTGCTTTTTTTTAGCAGGGTAAAATTACATTATATTCCGTTCCCTATTATTATAGTATAATAGACTCACACTCAGGTCTTGTCAGGATTAGGAGGAAGCACATGTATATTGTCATTGTTAATCCGATAGCGGGTTATGGCAGGGCCTTGAAACGATTCCATAAAATCCAACGTGATATTTCCTTTAAAAACAATCATTGCCGCACCTTTTTTACCAAATATAAAGGGCATGCGGAAGAGATTGCAGCGCAAATTGCGGAGATATATAAGGAACAGATTACAACAGTGATTGTCATCGGAGGCGACGGGACCTTTCATGAAGTAATGAATGGGCTGAATGCGCACCCGCAAATTCCAATGGCTTTCATACCTGCTGGATCAGGTAATGACTTTGCCCGTGGCGCTGGGATTCCAAACAATCCTCTAAATAGCTTTAAACGCGTCATCCGTGCTCCCAGGAAGTTTACCTTTTTGCCAGGTACTTATCAATTCAAGCCCTCACCCCGGAACAGGAAGTTTTTTATGAATAGCATTGGTCTCGGATTCGACGCTGCTGTTGCAAATAAAGCGGAACATTCCCTGCTCAAGCGTTTCTTTAATCGCATCAGAATTGGTTCCCTAAGCTATGTCACAGCTTTATTGGCAATATTACCTAAATATGAAGCCCTTCCAATCATGGTGCAGGTGGATGGGAACGTTGTACACCGTACACGCGCTTTAATGGTGACCGTCGCAAATCACCCCTATTATGGGGGTGGAATGAAAATTGCACCGCAAGCGAGCTTAAAAGAAGAATTCTATTCCATTATTATTATAGAGGAGATTGCGAAGTGGAAGATTCTACTCCTGTTTATTACGGTGTTTTTTGGGAAACACACATCTTTAAGAGAAGTAAAAGAGTATAAAGGTAAATCAATTATCATAGAATCGGCTGAGAAAATACCGGTACAAATTGATGGAGAAACGAGTACAACCCGGCGTTGCCGAATAGAGAAGGCAGCACAGAGGCGTACGGTATACTACTAATACGCAGTACGTCATTCTTGAAATCGACCGGGATAATAAGATATTCTATTAAACGTGTATATGAGTGCAGGAAATAACTTGTACTGGCTACATAAAGAAAATCATGTATACTTATAATACCGCTTATGGCACGGCAATACTTAAAGATTTGAGGAATTGAAGGTGAAACGCTTGGAACATATACTCGGAGAAGAATGGACCATCATACCAGCAGGAGGCTCAACTGGTGAGGCCTATTATGCACAAAATAATAATAAACGTCTATTCTTGAAGCGGAATTCTTCACCTTTCCTGGCTGTATTGTCAGCAGAAGGGATCGTTCCTAAGCTGGTATGGACGAAACGGTTAGAAAATGGGGATGTCATCACGGCTCAAGAATGGCTGGAAGGCCGTGAACTGAAGCAGGAGGAGATGAAGCATCCGCGTGTGGCTAAGTTATTAAGCAAAATACATCATTCCTCCGAACTGTTAGACATGCTGATGCGAATCAGCAAGCATCCATTACTTCCTGAGGATATATTAGAAGACATTAAAGAAAATGAGCGCCTTTTCACAAATATTGATCCGTGGAAACAAATATATATTGCCATCAATTATTTGGAGTCGAAACTCGATGAAGTGAGAGCGGCTAAGCATGTCGTATGTCACTGCGATATGAACCATAATAATTGGATGTTATCAAAAGATGATCAGCTTTATCTGATTGATTGGGATAATGCCATGGTAGCTGATCCTGCCATGGACCTGGGGATGCTTTTGCATTGGTATATTCCTAAAGAAGAATGGAAACCGTGGTTAGAACGGTATGGCGTGGAAGATACAGAGAACCTTTATACACGGATGACCTGGTATGCAGTTGCTCAATCACTTACTTTCATCCAATGGCATCGAATGAGGGGAGATGTGGAAGAAGCCGCTCAGCGAACAGAATCGCTGATGCAGCTGATGGTTAACCATGGAATCTGGAATCCTTGATTTGTTCTATTGCACTTGCCCACTGTTGCAGGTTAGCTTGATTACTATAAATATGTTCAGTTAACTGATCATCTGAATAATTTTGCTGACTATATTGACTAATTCCGGATAAGTGTTCCTGAAGATTTTCAACTGATGGATCAGCCAATTCGTTCTGCAGCGATTGTACCAGGCGGGCAATCTGCTGACATTCCGCTGGTGTGCCGCAGCCATCTTCGCTTTGTTCCGTTAGTAAGTCATATAATATATTCAGTTGGTCGTTGGTCGTCAATGGCATATTACTCATCCTTTTTACTATTAGCCTGCAGCCAAAAAGATGTTTCTATACAAAAAACTTGGGAATCCTGAAAGGAAACCCAAGTTTTTTTCTGTATTTTATCATGATGTCAGGTTTGGTTTATTAGACTTGTGGTGCATACTTGATTTGTTTCTTCCGCACTTCTGGATTGACAAGTTGAGTCAGTTTTTCAAATGGATATATGAAAAGGGCATACCCAGCGAAAAGTACAGAAAATACAGCGATAACGCTCATCTCGATCATACTGGTCAGTAATTTCATTAGTAAATACTCACTCCATGTCTGTAGTTTGAATCATACGATATTTATCATATATCAGTAAGCGCTTACATCCCAACTGTATCATTCTATGGTTTAAGAGTATCTGGAGGGATGAGTGGAGACGAGAAGGATATATCTATGGTATAGGTAAATATAAGGGGTTAAATGGTGATATCCTTCGTTTTTCTGTATATTTGTTTAAAACTTTTCTCCTGCAAGGTTTTCATGATAAAGTTTAAACGATAGAGGAGGAATTAAAGCATGCGTTTACGAAATAAACCTTGGGCTGATGATTTTTTGCAAGAAAATGAAGCAATCGTTGTGCAGGAGCCCTTTGCACACAAGAACTGTTGGCAGAACCTGTTCCGTCAACACCAGCCATTGCACCTGGAAATCGGCACAGGGAAAGGACAATTTATTGCCGGTATGGGAAAGCAGCATCCAGAAATCAATTTTGTTGGGATTGAACGCGTCAAAAGTGTCATCGTCGGTGCAGTAAAGAAGGTGTTGGATGCAGAGACAGAAAATGTCCGGTTAGTTAATGAAAACGCCAGAGATCTGCGTGATATGTTTGGGGAAAATGAAGTGGATCATCTTTACCTGAACTTTTCTGACCCTTGGCCAAAAACAAAACATGAAAAGCGCCGTTTAACGTATCATACTTTTTTAGAACAGTACCAGTCGATATTGAAACCTGATGGTGAAATTACGATGAAAACAGACAACAAAAAGCTGTTTGAATATTCCCTTGTCAGTTTTTCACACTTTGGTATGCAACTGGAAGAGGTACAACTTGATCTTCATGAATTCCGTGACCCACTAAATGTTCCGACAGAATATGAAGAAAAATTTTCTGGAAAAGGCCAGCCTATCTATCGCTGCCGTGCTACCTTTAAAGAGTGATAGCGTTTCCAAACCATCTTTCTGTTGTGATACACTTGATAGTGTAAACAAAAGGAGGGGAACAGATGGAAACATTACAAGTAGGACGAGCTAAGCTTACCTGGCTGAATGGAGGAGTGACTCATTTAGACGGAGGGGCGATGTTCGGTGTCGTACCGAGACCTTTATGGGCTAAAAAGTACCCGGTGAACGACAAAAATCAAATTGAACTCCGATCAGACCCGATTCTTTTAGAAGTGGACGGGCGCAGATTCTTGATTGATTCCGGGGTAGGTAATGATAAATTTTCTGAGAAACAAATCAGGAACTTTGGAGTTCTGGAAGAATCAAACCTAGATGCTTCCCTGCAAGAACTTGGTTTAACCACAAAGGATATTGATACTGTTCTGATGACACATCTTCATTTTGATCATGCAAGTGGATTGTCACGGTGGAAAGATGGAGAGTTGGTTTCCACTTTTCCTGCAGCACCGATTATCACTTCAGAAACCGAGTGGAATGAAATGCGCCACCCTAACATGCGTTCAGCTAATACGTATTGGGAAGATAACTGGAAACCTGTGGAGTCCCAGGTACATACGTTCAAAAAAGAAAAAGAATTACTGCCAGGGTTAAAAATGATTCATACAGGTGGGCACAGTGACGGTCATTCCATCATTGTGTTTGAGGATGGGGATGAACAATTCATCCATATGGCGGATATTATGCCGACTCATGGCCATCAAAATCCATTATGGGTGCTTGCCTATGATGATTATCCCGTTACGTCGGTTCATGAAAAAGAAAAGTGGATGAGATACGGATATGACCGTAAAGCGTGGTACACTTTTTATCATGATGCCTACTACCGGGCGATCAGATTTAATGAAGATGGAAAGAGAATAGACGAGGTAGAACGATACCGTTATTCCTATAAATAATATATAAAAGCCGTGCCCGTATGAAATCCAGGCACGGCTTTTGTTCTTTAGTTTGCTTCTGCGACATCAACGATGGTACCGGTTTGGGCATCGATGAAGAATTCATATTGGGAGGTTTCCCCATCCTGACTCTTCGATACGCCTCCACGATAAACTTCATATTCCATTCCGTTTTTGGTTAGTTCTTCCGGTTTCATGTAAATCCAGGATCCGCTGATCGGACCTTGTTTTTTAAATGCTTCTTTTGCGATTTTTAATGCTTTTTCAGGTGTAACTCCTTGTTTATTGAAGACTTGTTCCTTTACTACATAGCCGGCTAATGCACCAGCGCCTGCAGCGATTGCGACTTTTTTCCAATCCATCACTATTCACCTCAATAAGTAATCTTTCCCAATAGTATACTAAATGTTGCAGACAATGAAAACTAAAAGCAGTTTGAAAAGTAGAAAGTAGTCGGAAGTTTCGGTAAAATAGTAATTATATTGGAAAGGGGTTAGGTACATAATGAATCAAGAGACGCAAGCGTTATTCAAGACTTTGACGGAACTTCCTGGAGCACCTGGGAATGAGCACATGGTACGTCAGTTTATGAAATCAGAACTTGAAAAATACTCCGATGAAATCATCCAGGACGGGTTAGGTGGAGTTTTTGGTGTCAAAAATGGTGAAGGACCGAAAGTGATGGTAGCCGGTCACATGGATGAAGTAGGATTCATGGTGACACAAATCACTAAAAATGGAATGATCCGCTTCCAGACGCTTGGCGGGTGGTGGAACCAGGTGATGCTGGCCCAGCGCGTACAAGTGATTACGGAAAATGGTCCAGTCATTGGGGTCATCGGTTCTATCCCTCCTCATAATCTTACACCTGAACAAAGAAAGAAGCCGATGGATGTTAAGAATATGCTGATTGATATCGGGGCGGATGATGAAGAGGATGTTAAACGCATCGGTGTTAAGCCAGGCCAACAGATTGTACCTATCTGTCCATTCACACCGATGGCTAACGAGAAGAAAGTACTTGCTAAAGCCTGGGACAATCGCTATGGTTGTGGTCTGTCCGTAGAATTGTTAAAAGAATTGGCTGGCCAAAGCGTACCGAATCAGCTGTATTCAGGGGCTACGGTACAGGAAGAAGTCGGGCTCCGGGGCGCCCAGACTGCAGCCAATATGATAAAGCCAGACATCTTCTATGCGCTTGATGCGTCTCCTGCCAATGATATGAGTGGAGATGACAAAGAGTTTGGTCAGCTTGGTAAAGGGGCATTACTGCGGATTTTTGACCGTAGTATGGTCACTCACCGTGGCATCCGTGATTTCATTCTGGACGCAGCCGAAAGCAACGATATCCCATATCAATATTTCATATCTCAAGGTGGAACGGATGCTGGAAGAGTCCATATTTCGAATAATGGAGTCCCTTCAGCGGTTGTTGGAATTTGTTCCCGTTATATCCATACCTCTTCGTCTATTATTCATGTCGATGATTACGCCGCAGCTAAAGAATTATTGGTGAAATTAGTTAAGTCCACCGACCAAAATACAGTGGACCAAATCCGAAATAACGGATAAACTAAATAATGATTCGATTTTGCAACACGCAGGCCAATCGCCTGCGTGTTTAATATTTTAAGAAAGTTTAACTCTCTTAAAGGATATAGTATAAGAAACGACTATAGCTTTCTCCATAAGTAGCTGGTTACAAGATGAGTTTTTTCAATGTAAGCTGTCTGGTGGTTATTTACCATAGACCTGAATGGTTGGTATGTTGTATAGTGAAAAGAAGTAATTGTTCGATAGAAAGGTGAATGGAATGGTTCGTATATATATCGGTTCTCAAAACCCTACCAAAATTAATTCTGTTAAGGAAGTCTTTACAGAATTTGAAGTTGATGGGGTGGACGTAGAATCAAAAGTTTCTGCACAACCTTTTTCCGATGAAGAGACACAAGAAGGAGCCATTAACAGGGCAAGAGAATGTGCTAACATGAAGAAAGGCGTCATGGGACTTGGTCTGGAAGGCGGAGTTATGGAGATTGAAGATGATCTCTACTTATGTAATTGGGGCGCTCTGGTAGATGAAAAGGAAAACCTTTATCTTGCAAGTGGAGCAAGGATTCCATTACCCGAAGAAATCAAGTTGGAATTGGAAAAGGGTAGAGAACTTGGTGATGTAATGGATGATTATGCAGATAAACGAGAAGTAAGAAGAAATGAAGGAGCAATAGGAATTTTTACAAATTCCATGGTGGAACGAAAAGATATGTTTGTTCATATTACACAACTATTGAAAGGTCAATATGAATTTGACAGGAAGTTTCGATAATATTGCTGATAAATAGCCTAAGACTACCATTAAAAAATTATAGTACGTTAAAAAAACCCGGACACTGTATACAACGTGTCCGGGTTTTCGTCTGAATTAATTTCTTTTCAATTTATTCATAAACATATTGCAATACTTCCATTGCCTGATCGATAGTTTCTACGGTGACATCCGCTTTATTTGACAATTCTTTCAAAGGGTGGATCAATGAATCGGGACGTACAATGATTGTTGGTTTATTAAGATGGATGGCAGCGCTTGCATCCATAGCAGTGTTCCACTGCTTATACTTTTCACCGAACAACGCGATGACCACATCAGATTTCTGCATCAGTACTTGTGTTCGAAAATTGTTGATAGAGGAAGCGGCATCATCTTTGTAGAAATTTCCTGGCTGCTCGCCCAGAATATCCTCCCCGATATCATCAGAACGGTCATGGTTTTCCTGTGGGCCCACAAACGTAAGGGGCAAGTCTTTTTCTTTCGCTTTTTGTTTAACTTCATTTCTCCAATCATCATGGATTTGTCCAGCTAGATAGACAGTCAGTTCCATCACTAAATTCCTCCCATTCATTTCCTGAAGTTCCTACAATTCTATTATGGACAAATCATATGGTACTGTCCAATGAGAGGGAATGCCATGAAATGGAACTTGTCATCACTCTGAAGAATAGTATCATAAAAGTAAAAGAGAAAGTATCAGGAGGAATTAATCGATGAAAAAGAAGGTTATAGGTTTTACGTTGGCTTTCCTTACTTTGATGCTGACTGGCTGCAGTATGTTTCTATCAGAAGAAGATGCCATTGCAGACACACGTGAAACCGCTGAAACTAGTTTCAATCAAAACGAGATGGAAACAAATCATGAGGCGGATTCATTCTCATTATATCTTCCCGAAAGCATGAAAGTATCCGAAGAGTCACAAAGCAATTTGATTCTGAAAGAGGGGGAGCAGACGTTCATCTTATTTTATAATCCGAAAGAAGAACGGACCAGTAAGCTGAACTATGAAGCAGCTTCTGAAAAAGATGAGCACTTACTATTGGAATCATTTGAAGATGAGGATCGGTTTGGTTATGTAAGAGTTCTTCCCGCCAATGAAGAAGAGGAGTACGAGCTTCAAGTTGGAGTTGGTGGTGTGAAGGTCACTACATTCAGTAAAAAGGAATCCATAAAAAAAGATACAGAAAAAATGATGAAAATCGCCAACTCAATCGCTTATTAATAGCAAGCCCTTGGCCGTATTAAATCGGCTGGGGGATTTTTTAACTATCTAGGATATTATTATATTTTCTTTTTTTTAGATAACTTTAAGTAGTGGGTTACATCCAGCTCCAGCGCCTACCCCCTCGAGGTCTTAAGTCAATCCTCTCTGTGACCAAAAACGTCACGGCGAGGCTTGCCTTAAGCTTGTCGGGGGAGAGCAAGGCGCTTGCGCTTTTGTTCCTATGCTGGTGTCTTTACACTTGTAATTATATTTTGTAAAATGAAATGGCTGCTATGATGGGGAGGTTTTTCGATGAAAAAGTTTTTTGAGCGAAAGGGAGTCACCCTAAGTGCGAGGGATTATTTTATAACTGCCCTTAGTTTTATGGCATTAGGGCTATTCTCATCATTGATTATTGGCTTAATCATTAAAACATTAGGTGAACAACTTCATTTCTGGCCGATGTTGTCTGCTTCGTTTATCGAAATGGGCGAGTTTGCGATGGATGTGAAAATTTGGGGCGGAGCGATTGGTATAGCCATTGCATACGGGTTGAAAGCTCCCCCGCTTGTGATGTTTGCTGCATTATTCAGCGGCGCGTTCGGTGCAGAACTAGGCGGACCTGCTGGCAGCTATGTGACAGCATTGGTTGCAACTGAAATTGGAAAATTAATCAGTAAGGAAACGAGAATAGATATCATATTAACTCCATTTTTAACGATAACTGCGGGGTTTTTGGTTGGCTCGTTCATAGGTCCGCCGATAGGTAATTTCATGTTCTGGTTCGGAGAGGTCATCAAATGGGCGACGAACCAACAACCATTTATCATGGGCATGATCGTCGCAGTATTGCTAGGAATTGCTTTGACTGCACCGATTTCCAGTCTTGCGATTACCTTGATGTTATCGTTAGATGGTATTGCAGCAGGTGCTGCGACCGTAGGTGGTGCTGCTCAGATGATTGGTTTCGCCGCGATCAGTTACCGTGATAACGGATTTGGCGGGGTGCTGGCTCAAGGTGTAGGAACCTCGATGCTTCAAGTAGCCAATATTATTAAAAAGCCGATTATCCTAATCCCGCCTACGATTGCTGGTGCGGCTCTTGCTCCACTGGCCACTGTATGGTTTAAAATGGAAAACAATCCTATGGGTGCAGGAATGGGTACCAGTGGCTTAGTTGGTCAAATCATGACTTTTGAGTCGATGGGCTTCAGTTGGAATATATTTTGGATTATACTTTTCCTCCATGTTATTGCTCCTGCAATAATAAGTTTATTGATTGCCGAATGGTTCCGAAAAAAAGGCTGGATACAGCCAGGGGATATGAAAATCAATTATGAATAAGCAATACAGAATTCGAGCTGTTTGTTTGTGAAGGGAAAGAGGAATTATAATCATTTATTTACAATGTCCTGAGCACCCAATATCTAATTATAGGCAAAGCTATGGTAGGATAAAACCGGAGGTGTAAACATGGAACAATTGAAGACAGAAGAACAATTTCATGAGTATCGTAACCATGATAAAGTAATCATGTTATTTTCAGCGGACTGGTGTCCTGACTGCAGGTTTATCGAACCATTTCTTCCTGAGCTGGAAGAAAAATATAAGGATTATACATTTCTCTATATAGATCGTGATGATTTCCTGGATATTTGCGTGGACTATGGCGTACTAGGTATTCCAAGTTTCGTTGCATTCGATAAAGGAGAAGAAATTGGCCGTTTTGTCAGTAAGCAACGGAAAACAAAAGAGGAAATCGAAACATTCATTGAAGGATTACAAAAATAATCGGAAACTGCGCGATTGTTGAAGCGCAGTTTTTTTATGCTAAAATAGACGAAGTAATTGATTTCTCTCCATACATAAAGGAGGAAACGGTATGAAAATGACGAGTATCAAAATGAAACGGAAACTTGAGGAACGATTGCATTCGGAAGAGTGGCGAACTTCTTTTAATCGTGATAAAGATACTTTCCGGATAGAATGGAAAGAATCAGGCGAGGGAATAACGGTTACCTTGCCTAATGTTATTTCTAAGTGGGAAAATCGAGGCGAAGATGCCTTGGACGAGCTGGAAGAGCACATCAAAGAAGCATTGCGAATTATGAATGAAACTCATCACCTGGAAGGGAAAGAACGTCATATCTTTCCAGTAATTAGAGCTGGCTCTTTCCCTACAGAAACTTCTTCTGGAAAGAAACTTCTCTATACGGACCATACGGCTGAAACACGGATTTATTACGCTTTAGACCTAGGGAAATCATATCAGTTAATTGACGAAGACATGCTGGAAAGAGAAGGATGGTCAGCAGATCGGATTAAAGAAATTGCTGGCTTCAATGTGCGTTCACTGCCTGTAGAAATGTCCAAAGATAAAGTGTACGGAAACACGTTCTATTTCTTGTCCACAAATGATGGGTACGATGCCAGCCGGGTGTTAAACGAAGCTTTACTGGAAGAGATGAAAGCAAATGCAGAAGGGGAATTAGCGCTGAGTATTCCGCATCAGGATGTACTCATATTCGCCGATATTGAAAACCCTGCCGGCTATGATATTTTGGCTCAAATGGCAATGAAGTTCTTTGCGGAAGGAAGAACACCGGTCACTTCATTATCCTTTTTATATGAAGATAAAAAACTGGAACCAATCTTCATTCTGGCTCAAAATAAACCTAAAGATGAAGGAAAGGACGAGTAAACATGTTTGTATTTTATAACCCAAAAGGGATTGGAGATGTATTGGTCTTCCCGCATAAAGATGGGGACCGCAACTTTATTAAGGAAGAACACCATGGTGATGTGGTGAAAATTACAGATCAACGGGATGGCAGTCTGTTAGGCTACAATATTTTCAACCTGTCTAATTATATGAATTTAGCTGAACACGGGAAAATCAGACTGACAGAAGCTATGTTGGAAGATATTAAAGCCATTTTTGAAAAAAATGACCTAGGCGATAAGTTGGATCTAGATTTGTCTCCTAAATTTGTGGTCGGCTATGTAGAAGAAAAAGGGCCTCATGAAAATGCGGATAAATTAAGTGTCTGCCAGGTAGATGTGGGAGATGAAAAACTTCAAATCGTCTGCGGCGCCCCTAATGTCGATAGCGGACAGAAAGTAGTAGTAGCCAAGGTAGGCGCCGTCATGCCAAGCGGGATGAAAATCAAGCCTGCTAAATTAAGAGGGGTGGATTCCCGTGGAATGATATGTTCTGCAAAAGAATTAGGTATTCCAGATGCCCCGAAAGAAAAAGGGATTCTAGTATTGGAAGAGGATTATGAAATTGGTCAGGAGTTTGACCTGTAAAACACTTTTAGGATGACTGTAGCCCTATTTTTGTGCTGCAGTCTTTTTTTTATCTAAAAAACAACCTGTATGAATGAAAAACCTGTTAAAATAGTAAGTAAAACCTTTGTTAAGAAGAGAGTGATAATATGTGGGATCAGATGAAGAAGAAACTGAAAGATATGTTCAACAGCGAGACATCTGAACAGCCGATGCAGGTTGACGACACGTATAACCATAAAGAAAATAATGACCCCTATGTTAAAACAAAAATGGCATATAAATACCCGAAACAAGGTGAATTTCGTTTTCCGGTAATTCCTGATCATCGAAGTTCGGAACAGGAGCAGAGAAAGCGTCGTCCTGCAAAGACTTATGGCGAAAACTATGTGGAGAATAAAACAGTAGACAGGACTCCTCGAATGAAACCTGAAAAGGAAAGCTATCAAGCTCGAAAAAACTATCAGACACAGAATAACTATCAATCCCAAACCAAGTATCAATCCAATACCAACAATCAAGCGAAGAATGAGTATTCTTCCCATCTACATAAGAGTCAATCGAGCCGCAGTGATAGAAGCTACACAAAAGAAGCAAGTAATGAAGAAGCTTATAAAATTCCTTTTCAACCTACAGAAGTTCCTTCGCCGATTTATGGATACCATCGTAGAGGAGAAAAAAAGCAAATCATCGAGGATTTGACTGCTGCCGAAGAGGATCAGCGACCACAAGCGGAAAGCTTATCGGAATTATTGGCAAGATATCGTGAAGACGCCTCCTCACATTCTTCACCGAAGGAGATTGTCTCTTCGCTTGAGGCGATTCCTGTAGAAGATAATACAGAGGAAAAAGAGCAAGAGGTTTCAAAAGGAAATGAAGATAACCTTGCCGATGATGCAGAAAATGAGCTGAATAAGGACGAGCCAATAAACCAAGAAATATTAACCTCCCAAAAGCTTGAAGATTCTCCGGTTGAGGATGCGCAATCTTATATAGCTGCAACGGTAGAAGCGAGTACAGAAGTGGAAAAAGCGGAACTGGATGAGGGAAGCGTAGATGAGGCATCAGAGATAGTGGGAGAAACAGAAGTTGAGAAATCTGAGGAAGCGGAAACAGACCCGGAATTTGGACAATCGTATGACGAAGCTGGAACGGTAGAAGCGGTGGAAGATCATACCGAAGATGTTGAACAAGAGGGACAAACAGATAAACAGCCTGAAAATATGCAGAGAATTGAAAAGGAACCTGCCGAACCGGTAACTGTTCCAGAAGAAAATAAAACGGATAAGCTGCAAAACCAGTCTGAACCGGAGAATCCCGCTGCTAATAAAGTCAAAACAAACAAACAGGCACCTGCTAAAAGCCAAGATAGAAAAAAAGAATCTAAGAAGAGCGGTAGCAGTGTGCCATTTAATGTGATTATGACCCCTCGTGATAAAAGAAACAGGACTGAAAATCATAAGTCCGAAAGAACTGTTAAAAAAGCAGAAGAGGCGAAAGGTGCTAACCAGTCTGTCACTTACCATAAGCCTCCCCTCCACTTATTAGATGACCCTGTAGAAAAATCCAGTCACAACGATGAGCGGACCAGGGAGCAGATGGAGTTATTGGAGACCACACTGAACCATTTTCATGTGCGCGCAAAGGTCGTCAATGCCATGCGTGGGCCTTCTGTCACAAGATTTGAAGTTCAGCCCGAACCAGGTGTGAAGGTGAGTAAAATTACCAATCTTGCTGACGACATTAAATTGAGTATGGCAGCAAAAGCGATACGTATCGAGGCACCGATACCGGGGAAACAGGCGGTAGGGATTGAAATACCTAATGAAAAATCCGATATAGTAGGGTTGCAGGAGATTTTTGAATCCGAGAGTTTTAAGGAGAGTCCGTCACCTTTAACCGTAGCCTTAGGGTTAGATATAGGTGGGACTCCAATGGTAACTAACTTGCAAAAAATGCCACATGGCCTTATTGCAGGAGCTACGGGATCCGGTAAAAGTGTCTGTATTAACACTATTTTGGTAAGCCTGCTTTACAAGGCTCACCATGAAGATGTCAAGTTTCTATTGATAGATCCTAAGATGGTGGAATTGGCGCCGTACAATGAGCTCCCACATCTGGTTTCCCCCGTGATTACGGACGTCAAAGCAGCGACTAAGGCACTTAAATGGGCGGTCAAAGAAATGGATGATCGCTATGAAAAATTCGTCAAAGAGGGCGTAAGGGACGTTGAACGTTTCAATCAAAAAATGATGAAACAAAACCGGGCTGATGAAAAAATGCCATATCTAGTAGTAGTAATTGATGAGCTGGCTGATTTAATGATGGTGTCTCCGCAGGATGTAGAGGATGCCATTTGCCGTTTAGCTCAAAAGGCACGCGCATGCGGCATTCATTTACTGGTTGCGACACAGCGGCCTTCCGTTGACGTTATTACCGGGCTGATTAAAGCGAATATCCCGACACGGATTGCTTTCAGTGTCTCGTCTCAAGTGGACTCTCGAACAATCATCGATACAGCAGGTGCAGAAAAATTGCTCGGTAAGGGCGACATGCTTTTTGTTGAAAACGGTTCTGGACAGTCAGTAAGGATTCAGGGAGCGTTCGTGTCGGATGATGAAATTGAGCGCATCACCGGTTTTGTAAAGAAATCCGCTCCTCCTAATTATTTATTTGAACAAGAGGAACTAATGATGCAGACAGCACATGAAGCCGGGGAGCAGGATGAACTCTTTGAGGAAGCCGTATCTTTTGTAATCGAGCATAATGGAGCCAGTGCATCCATGCTGCAAAGAAGGTTCAAAGTAGGCTATAACAGAGCGGCACGGTTAATTGACCATATGGAAGAATACGGAATCATCTCAGAACAAAAGGGAAGTAAACCAAGAGATATTTTATTAACAAGAGAGCAAGTGGAAGAACTATTTCACTCTCAAGAGTCATCAGAAGTATATTGACGAGTAGAGCCATTTCCTATGCCATTTATTTGGCTGGGGATGGCTTTATTTCATGGTTTTAGAAATGGCTTGTGTTAGTCATGCAGATTTTATATGATTAGAGATGAATGATTTTATTCGGAAAAGGATTCTTTGTTATATAAGGAGCAGAATTATGAAGGAAATCACACGTAAATTAAATGGCGAAATTGACCGGCTGACAAATAAGACATTCAAGTTTGATGAACGAGTAAAGGAAGGCTGGTTCTCTGCCGTCTATTTTTTGAAAACGAAAGAAATAGTGAAAGAAAATCTGGAAGACAATCATGTGACGATGCAGTTTTTCCAAAAGAATGATGCGGTGTTATGTGGTACGGATGAAGTGATTGCCCTTATCCACACGTTCGCTGACAATCCGGAAGAATTGGAAATCTATTCTCTTAAAGATGGCGATAAAATCAGCCCATTTGAGACAGTAATGACTATTTCAGGTCCTTATCAAAATTTTGGTTACCTGGAAGGGATTATTGATGGAATTTTTGCCCGACGGACATCTGTGGCTACGAATGTATATAACGTGGTGAAAGCTGCCCGGACCAGTGGCAAGCAGAAACCGATTATCTTTATGGGAGATCGGGATGATCATTATACCCAGCAAGCTGGGGATGGATATGCATCCTTCATTGGGGGATCGACAGCTCAGGCTACCCATGCGATGAATGAATGGTGGGGAAAAGAAGGCATGGGAACAATGCCGCATGCGCTCATTCAAATGTTCAAGGGTGATGTTGTAGCTGCAACGAAGGCCTATCATCAACAATTTCCTAAAGATGAACTGATGGCGCTTGTTGATTATAATAATGATGTCATCACCGATTCCCTGAAAGTGGCACGGGAATTTGGTGACGATCTGAAAGCAGTACGTGTAGATACTTCTCGGAGTATGGTGGATAAATATTTCTTGCGGAACCAGCATTTAATGGGTACATTCGACCCTCGAGGGGTAAATCCAGAGCTGATTTTCGCTTTAAGAAGAACCTTGGATAAAGAAGGTTTCGACCATGTGAAAATTGTAGTGAGCGGTGGGTTTACAGAAGGTAGAATTAAGATGTTCGAAGAATTAAAAGTCCCTGTGGATATGTATGGGGTCGGCGGCAGTCTGTTAAAAATAGATATCGGCTTCACAGGAGACAATGTTTTGCTGAACGGAAAACCTGAAGCTAAAGAAGGACGCCGTTATCATCCAAACCCAAGATTAGAAAAAGTTCCATATCATCCCCAAACAACAGAGGAAGACAACGAATAGTATAGTAGAAGACTTACGTATATAATGTAAGTCTTCTTTTCAATTTACTCCTTTTCTTAATCTGGTATTATTGGTGTCTGCCTAAAGTTCAACTTTAAAGGGTTAAAGTGTATGGGAATAGGCTATAACCAAAAGTGCCTGGCGAAAAGCCTATTATTTAAATATACTTTGTTTTTACTTCCTGTTATTCCATGCTAAAATAGGGAAGTATAAAATTATCCGGGCTCCTCATAGGGCAAATGTAATTTGTTTTAACAGCAGCCTGGCGACAAAATCGCAACTTTTAGTATGATACATATACTAAGGAAAAGTGACTCACTAATTTTGGAGGTACTTGTTTATGACGACTTACCATTTCATTGGTATCAAAGGGACTGGAATGAGTGCCCTGGCGCAAATTTTGCATGACTCGGGCGAACATGTCCAAGGTTCTGATGTTGACAAACGTTTTTTTACTCAAGAAGTATTGGAAGCTAAAAATATAAAGATATTGCCTTTTTCGAAGGGTAATATTCATGAGGGCTTAACGATTATTGCCGGAAATGCTTTTGCTGACGATCATGAGGAAATTGTAGCAGCTAAGGAACAAGGTCTTCCTTATTTCCGTTACCACGAATTTTTAGGTGAATGGCTTCAAAAATATACAAGCATTGCGGTAACAGGAGCCCATGGGAAAACCTCGACTACTGGATTGTTAGCCCATGTACTTTCAGAAAATTATCCAACTTCCTATTTGATTGGAGATGGCACTGGAAAAGGCCATAGAGACAGTCTTTATTTTGCCTTTGAAGCTTGTGAATATCGGCGTCACTTTCTTTCTTACCATCCGGATTATGCCATTATGACAAACATTGATTTTGACCATCCGGACTATTTCACAAGTATCGAGGATGTATTCCAGGCGTTTCAGGAAATGGCCAAACAGGTGAAAAAAGGGATTATTGCCTGCGGAGACGATGAACATTTACAGCATATTCAAGCAAATGTTCCTGTCTTATATTACGGCCTGGGAGATTCGAATGATTTTCAGGCACAGAATATTCAAGAGAGCAGTGAAGGCACGTCTTTTGATGTATTTGTAAGAAATACCTACTATGATACCTTCTTAATACCAGGGTATGGCAATCACCATGTGCTTAATGCTTTGAGTGTGATAGCTTTATGTCATTATGAAGGCATGACCGCGGAAGAAATTAAAAAAATGAGTTCCTTTGGGGGGGTTAAACGTCGATTCACCGAAAAACAAGTAGGTGATCAGGTATTGGTAGATGATTATGCGCACCATCCAATTGAAATTTCAGCCACCATCGAATCGGCGCGTAAAAAGTATCCAGAAAGAGATGTGGTAGCGATTTTTCAGCCGCATACATTTACCAGAACGAAAACCTTCCTGAAAGAATTTGCCGAAAGCTTGAAAGAAGCCGATGCCATTTATCTTTGTGATATTTTTGGCTCTGCCAGGGAGGAAAATGGTAATTTGACAATTCAGGATTTGCAGAATCTGATTCCGGAATCGAATCTCCTTATGGCAGAAAATACGGATGTTCTAAAAGAATATGATCACAGTGTATTAGTTTTCATGGGTGCCGGTGACATTCAAAAGTATCAGCAGGCGTATGAATTACAGTTAAATAATTAAATGAGGAGAGGCTGCATTTTCAAGAGTATCGACCCCAGCAGGTGCTGGAAGGCACTCTTGAAACAGCTTCTTTTGTTTTTATCGGAACATAAGAAAAAAATTTTTACAGATTCAGACGAAAAAAAAGGATATTCCAAGATTTAAAACGAATAATACAGTAATAGAACTGGTTCCCTATATCCACGTTTAGCAATAATCAAGCCAGGGTACTTACTAAAACATGACAAATACATAATAAAAGGAGTGAGCAGGGGGAATGGAAATTCTATTATACATTGCTGCACTCATTGCAGCTGTAGCTTTTGCAGTATTGGTGATCTACCTAAGTATCACCTTGAAATCAGTTTCCAGGACAATGAACAACGTAGCAGATACTCTCGAAGGTGTCGAGGAACAGATGGAAGGAATCACCCTTGAAACGACAGCGCTATTGAATAAAACCAATAAATTGGCAGAGGATGTAGGGGAAAAATCACAGAAACTCAATTCATTGGTAGATGGCGTTAAAGGAATCGGGGATTCTGTTCAGGAATTCAACCAGTCTATCCGATCCGTTTCAAGAAGCTTAACATCATCAAAGATCAATGATGATGATTCCGCAGCTCAGGCGATGAGGTGGGGGCAGGTAGCCATCAATCTGTACAAAAAATATAAAAAAGAAGATGGAAGAAAAACAGAGGGAGGAATTTAAGGATGAGTGAAAACAAGAACCAAAACCAAACAAACGGCAGAGATTTTCTGGTAGGATCTTTGATCGGCGGTGTTGTAGGTGCTGTAGTGGCACTGTTATTCGCTCCTAAAGCGGGACGCGAATTCCGTGATGATATTAATCAGGGATCGAATTACCTGAAGGATCGTGCCGGTGAGTGGAAGGACGTTGCATCTGAAAAAAGCGGAGAATGGAAAGAGCGCGCTGTTGAATCTTCTTCCCAGCTATCCAAAAACTTCTCAGAAAAATCCCAGGAGTTTGGCACAAAATTCAAGGATTCAACAAAAGTGATCAGCGATAAAGTCCGCAATATCCGAGGCCAGGATGACGCAGAGGCAGAAGAAGCCGCTCAGGAAGTTGCAGAAGCCATTGAAGAAGCTGCAGAAGAGCTGGAAAAGCAACAGGAAGCTACCACCACTTCAAGCAATGCAAAATAAATAAAATGACGAGGCTGCTAATAGTCTCGTCATTTTCATGTCTATCATAGAGGAGGAAGGAACATGAGTATACACGTATTAAAAAACGAAGAGGAATTTAATCAGTTAGTAGAAGAAAATAAAGATTTCTATCTGCTCAAACACAGTTTGACTTGCCCAGTCAGCACGTTTGTAAAAACACAATTTGAAAAATTTAATAATAAAACAGAAATACCATGCTACATGCTTCATGTACAGGAAGCCCGTCCATTATCTAACAAGATTGCTGAGGAATATGGTATCCGTCATGAATCGCCTCAGGCATTATTATTTCAAGGTAAGGAAGTAATCTGGCATGATTCTCACGGAGCCGTTACGGAAGAAGCATTAGAAGGGAGCCAACAAAAGCTCGGTTAGTTTTTCATTTTGGCTATGTAGGGATCTTCCATTAAAGATCCCTTTTCTTGAAGACTCAGTTTCGAGATAGTTTGTTTCCGTTACGGTAGTAACGGTGTGGAGGGCCGGGAAATTACTCGCTTTCCGTGGGCGTATGGTGAGCTTCCTCGGGCTAAAGCCATGTACTGTTCTCCCATTCGACTTTGAATAAGCTTCTTGAATAGACACCGCACGAAGGAAATGCGTAGCATTTTCGAGGAGTCTCGCAATTTCCCGGACCTCCTTGCATTTATAAGAGAACGGAAAAATCTGAATATCGTTCTTCAAAAAAGAGTGAGCTACGCATGAAATGTGAGCTTAAAACCCATCTTTGTTCAATTATCCATTAAAAGTAGAAGACATCTACAATATAACAGCGGTTCTTTTCTCCCATCCTTCGGATGGGGTGGTTGGGAAACTGCGAGACTCCCGTGGGAGAAGGATCTAGGCGAGATCCCACAGGGCGATAGCCCGAGGAAGCTCGCCAGTTCCCCCACAGGAAAGCGAGTGGTTTCCCAGCCGCCCCAGACACTTTTATGGTAAAGAACCCTAGATATCTCGAAATCAAGTCTTCGACTTTTCGGCCCTTTTATTGAATAAGCATTTTTTACAATCAAAAATGAGAAATCGTTATATTTTTAACTGTAAGCGATTACATAATTGTTTTGTTTGAACATCTAAAAATTCTTCTGGATTTTATCGCTTTAAAGGGGTGACAAGAAGAGTTAAGTCATATATAATGTTCCGTAATTATCATTTAAAAATATTCATTATTTCAGCAAAGTAAAACGGAATGGAGGCTTTTATTATGAGCAATGAACAACTAGATCAATTACGAGATGAACTGGATCGGGTGAATCTGGAAATTTTAGATCTTATTAATAAACGGGGAGAACTCGTACAGGAAATCGGGCAAGTTAAAACTACCCAGGGGGTCAACCGTTTTGACCCGGTCCGTGAGCGGAAAATGCTGGATCAAATCCAAGAACATAATAAAGGACCTTTTGAAACTTCCACGATTCAACAATTATTCAAAGAGATCTTTAAAGCCAGTCTTGAACTGCAAGAAGACGATCACCGCAAAGCACTACTGGTTTCCAGGAAGAAACAAGCTGAAGATACGATTATCGATATCAACGGTGAAAAAATTGGTGATGGCAATCCGCACTTTATCATGGGGCCATGTGCAGTAGAAAGCTATGAGCAAGTAGCGGCTGTTGCAGAAGCTGTAAAGAAACAAGGATTGAAAATTTTACGAGGTGGAGCATTCAAACCTAGAACATCCCCTTATGATTTCCAAGGACTGGGGTTAGAAGGGTTGAAGATTTTAAAACGGGTAGCTGATGAATACGACTTAGCAGTCATCAGTGAAATAGTGAACCCTGCAGATGTGTATAAGGCGGTCGACTACGTAGACATCATTCAAATTGGAGCAAGGAACATGCAGAACTTTGAACTCCTCAAAGCTGCAGGTTCAGTAGATAAGCCGGTATTACTGAAACGAGGCATGTCCGCCACTATTTCAGAATTCATCAATGCAGCAGAGTACATCATTTCCCGTAGTAATGCTAATATCATGCTTTGTGAACGTGGAATCCGTACCTACGAGAAAGCAACCAGGAATACATTAGATATATCTGCGGTACCAATCCTGAAGCAAGAAACGCATTTACCAGTAATGGTGGACGTTACCCACTCTACCGGCCGTCGCGACTTATTGCTGCCGGCAGCTAAAGCTGCTTTGGCCATTGGAGCAGACGGTGTGATGGCAGAAGTGCATCCTGATCCTGCTGTGGCACTTTCTGACTCAGCACAACAGATGGATATTGACATGTTCCATTCCTTCATGGAAGAACTGACTAAATAACTAGTAATCAAGTAGGGAGAACCGGACTGAGGCTCAGTCCGGTTCCTTTTGTTTTTGTACTTATTCATAATTTTGCCACCTTGTGGAAAACTGAGCGAAGAAACTTGTTGAATTGGTTACTTTGTAATTTTATAAAGTTCAATTATAGGGTATGATTTGTATAGGGATTTTTCTGTACGTCTTTATTGCGGCGAGTAATATAGTATAATATGATTGTTTTATTGATACGCAAACATAGAAGAAAGAATTTGAGGAGGGAACTTTGCATGAATGTAACTATATATGATGTAGCAAGAGAAGCAAATGTATCAATGGCGACTGTATCGAGGGTTGTGAATGGCAATCCTAATGTCAAGCCTGCGACTAGAAAGAAAGTGTTGGACGCGATTGAAAATCTGGGTTATCGCCCGAATGCAGTAGCTAGAGGATTAGCCAGTAAAAAAACTACAACCGTCGGGGTAATCATTCCCGATATTTCCAGCATCTTTTTTGCTGAATTGGCAAGAGGGATTGAGGATATTGCTACGATGTATAACTACAATATTATCTTAAGCAACTCGGATCAAAATAAAGAAAAAGAAATTCATCTAATAAATACAATGCTCGGAAAACAGGTAGATGGTCTCGTATTCATGGGTGGCAAGATTACGGAAGACCACATCCGTGAATTCAAGAATGCTTCTGTACCAGTAGCGTTGGCTGCTACCATTGATGAAACTGAAAGCACTCCATCGGTGAATATCAATTATGAAGAAGCAGCCTTTGAAGCCACTGAATTATTGATATCTCATGGGAATGATCGAATTGCATTTGTTTCAGGCCCTGAAAATACAGAAATCAATACACAGAAGCTTGATGGATACAAGCGTGCATTGAAAGAAGCGGGACGGGAAATATCAGAAGGTTTAATTGTAACGGGTGATTATTCTTATGATTCCGGCATTGAAGCTTTTGAACAATTGAATGCTGAAGGCCAGCCTCCTACGGCTGTTTTTGTAGCTTCTGATGAAATGGCTTTAGGTATCATCCATGGAGCACAGGACAAAGGGTTGAAGGTACCAGAGGATATCGAAGTATTTGGATTTGATAACACCCGTTTAGCTACAATGGTTCGTCCGACTCTTTCTACGGTCGTACAGCCAATGTATGATATTGGAGCGGTTGCGATGCGGTTATTGACAAAATATATGAACAAAGAAGAAGTGACCGAGCAAAATGTAGTACTTCCGCACCGAATTATTGAAAGAAACTCAACAAAGTAAATTGGATGTCGATATTAGGAGTAGAATATAACGCGTCAGTTAGGGAGAGAGAGTATGAAAAAGCGTGATATTTTAACTCCAGTTGGCATCACTCTAGGGACAATCATGATCATGTTTGGAATTTTGTCGAGTGGTGGGGCTTCTGGTTTCCAATCATTCATACAAATTTCTTCGATTGTGATTGTCCTTGGTGGTTTAATGGCAGCACTTATTATCAACTTTAATATCCGTGAACTTAAATTAACATATCGGGTGTTCAAGGAATCTTTTAATCAGAATGACTTGAACCTTCGCGAATTAATTACATTGTTCATTCGTTTATCCGATAGAGCACGCCGGGAAGGCTTGCTGGCATTAGAAACAGAATTGGAAGATGTAGAAGACCCTTTTATCAGAAAAGGCGTATTGCTGGCGGTAGATGGGATTGAACCCGAAGTTATTCAGGAAATTATGGAAGCAGAAATAACGGCTTTGGAAGAAAGGCATCAACGAGGGCGCTCTATTATTGAAAAAGCTGGAGAATATGCTCCGGCATGGGGCATGATTGGCACGTTGATCGGGCTGGTTTTGATGCTGAATAGTCTGACCGATCCCACAACGCTGGGTCCTAAGATGGCCGTCGCACTCCTGACCACTTTTTATGGTACAGTCATGGCAAATCTGGTATTTATCCCTATGGCAGGCAAGCTGGAAAATAAAACAGAGCAGGAGATCTTCCTAAAACAGATTATTATTGAAGGGGTCATAGGTGTCCAATCCGGTCAGAATCCGAAAATTTTAGAAGAAAAACTTAGTGCCTTCCTCTCAGATGAGGAGAAACAAGAAACGAAAGAGCAGGAAGAAGCGTTCATGGGGGAAGCGGCTAATGAAGTCTAGGAGATCCCTGAAGAAACGCGAAGAAAAGGGTGCACCGCGATGGATGGTGACATATTCTGATCTCATGACCTTGATTCTGGTTTTTTTCATTCTTTTATTTTCTATGTCACAGATTGACTTAGTTAAATTTGAGGCAATTTCCGAATCGTTTCGAAATCGGATGATTTTTGATTTTTATCCTTCCCCCGTAGAGATGGATAATCCCACAGAAAGGACGGACCCGCTTGAAAGTGGGGAAGCGTCGAATGAATTTGAGAACCCAACCAATGAAATGAATGCCACCACCTATGATTCAGAGGCTGAAGAGGCAAATGATGAAAACGATTTGGACCAATTAGTTGAAGAAGTAGAAGCTTTCTTAGATAAAAACGAGCTAAATGAAGTGATTTCTGCCAATCGTACAGACCGCGGTGTGGTGCTGGTTCTTCAGGAACAACTGTTATTTGATTCCGGTGAAGCAAAAGTATTAGAGTCAGGAAAGCCTTTTTTGAGCAAGGTGGGTACGTTATTGACGAATATACCTAACGATATCACGGTGGAGGGTCACACCGACAATCGGCCGATTTCAACATTCAGGTATCCTTCAAATTGGGAATTATCTGGTGCAAGAGCAAGCAGTGTCATCCGGTACATCGTAAGAGAGACTAGTCTGGATAGCGAGCGCTTTTCGGCCATCGCGTATGCAGATACACGTCCTGCTGTTCCTAATGATACACCTGAAAATTGGAGTAAGAATCGCCGTGTGGAAATCGTAATTTTAGAGGATACTTATAATAATGAACAAACTTCTTAATAATAAATGAATTAATAAATACCACCTCTCTCCAGGTGGTATTTATTAATTAGGGAGATAAATGGTTATATTTTTTCTGGTTATGGATGAATTGCAAAGCATTTGCTAAGACCTTTTTATTCTTTTCTGTGATTTCTGCTTTTCTTGGAATGGGTTTATAAAAGCCCTCCGGGTCATGCCACGTGGTTGGAAGGTCTACAGGTGACTTTTTTTGCCATTTTTCTATCCATTTAGCAGGGAGGTTACCTGTAAATGGCTGGCCGGTAGTCATAGTTTTCCAAATTTGTGCCCATGCCCTCGGGACGACTCTCCAAATGTCATAACCTCCTCCGCCCAGCGCTATCCACCGTCCTTCACAATGCTGGTGAGCTAATTCGTGTGCCAGCTTAGGTATCCGTTCATAGATTTGCATCGTTGAACATAAATGAGTCAATGGATCAAAATAGTGGGCATCTGCTCCGTTTTGAGTCACAATGACGTCAGGATTGAAATATTCCACAATTTCTTTGAATGCGGATTCATAAAGTTCCAGAAATGACTCATCTTCTGTAAAAGCATCAATAGGCAGGTTGAAGGAATATCCGTATCCTTCTTTTAATCCTCGTTCGGTTACATTCCCTGTGCCAGGAAACAGATAGCGACCTGTTTCATGAATGGAAAGTGTGCAAACGTTAGGATCATCATAAAATAACCATTGAACCCCATCCCCATGGTGTGCATCCGTGTCTACATAGAGGACTTTGTAGCCATACTTCTTTCGAATGTATTCAATGCCGACAGCTCCGTCATTATAGATACAAAATCCCGAAGCCTTCCGTTCAAAGCCATGGTGGAGACCGCCTCCAAGGTTGAGCGCATGTTCACATTCCCCTTCAAGTACTGCATCAATAGCAGTCAAGGTACTGCCGACTAGAAGAGAAGAAGCTTCATGCATGCCTTTGAACATAGGGGTATCCTCTGTGCCGATGCCAAATTCCATGCCTTCTTCTTCTGTAAGATTTCCTGTGCTTGCTTTTTTTACTGCCTCGATGTAGGTGGGACTATGTACCAGCGCTAACTCTTCTTCTGTAGCCGAGCGCGGGGAGAGAAGGTGTTCTGGTTGTATAGAATTTTCTAACTCCAACAGATCTTTTGTCATTTGCACGCGTAACTGGTTGAAGGGGTGGTCGTCACGAAATTTATATTGTGTAAAAGCAGGGGAGTATACAAAAGCAGACTGGCACTTCATAATGACATCCCTGGCATGTTTGGCCATAACACTTCATACCCTGCTTCTTTTAAGTCTTCGATTGTCGGCATGGGGTTCATCGTCTGGATACGGAATACCAGTATTTTATATCTGGAATCCGGTTTATATGGGTAAATTAAAACAGAACTGATATTCACTTTTCTTTTCCCGAAAACCTGGGTAACCTTCGGAAGGATGCCGGGAATATTTTTTACTTTTATTTCTATTTGTGAACTTTGTACGTTCGTACCTGTCAGCTGAATCAATGTATAAAGCATATCCTTTTCGGTAATGATTCCTATCAGTCTTTCTTCCTTTGTTACTGGTACACAGGCAATTTCATGTTCATAAAAAATGCTTGCTACTTCTTCTACAAAGTCAAGCGGGTGAACTGTAATAACGGGGTGGGACATAATCGTCTGAATTTCATTTTCAAATTCTTCAGCCTCTGAATCATCAAAAATGGAGGGACTTGCATCACGTACATCACGATCTGAAACAATGCCGATAACATAATTATTTTCATCCACAATAGGTAAATGACGGATATGATGCTCATTCAAAAGCTGCAATGCTTTTCCAATCGTTTCGGTCGGCTTCATAGTAATGACGTCTGTCTTCATGATTTCTTCTACTAGCATGGGGTTTACCTCCCTTGTGTACGTTGTTGATGTCGATTTAAAAATCTTAGACGATCAAATTTTTCAACAGATGATTGCGGAACATTCTCGCCAATGCGCACCATTAAACAGTTCGCCGGATGGGAAACGATTTCGGGATCGTCTGTAGGAGCAGGTTTCAGCCCACCTGCAGCCATCATTTTCTCCATCACTTTCCGATAGTTCCAAATGCTTAACCCCGTTCCTTTGAGGTCCCAATGCCAATAATATTCAGTAGAGATGATGATATAGTTTTCCATAAATTCATCCATCATCGCTACTCTCAGCAAATGAGATCCTACTCTTGCCCCGCGGAAATCAGGAATAACTTCAATGGCTCCCAGCTCAATTAAATCTTCCATTTGAAACTCTGACCATCGTTCTAATGGATCAGGGTGTAAATAAGTTACATAGCCAGCGATGGTATTTTCATGTCTTGCAATGATAATACGCCCTTCTTCAAAATCTGCAATGCTTTTGACTGCTTCAAATTGCTTAGGGCCTGGTCGGAAAGCATTTAAGTCTGGATGAAATTCATAGTTGGAGAGTTCTTCTGAGGTTAGGGGACCTTCGATGACTAATGGACCTTTTTCCGTATCTAAGACCTTGGAATGATACGTCTTTACATGCTTCATTGATACACCACCTGCTATAAAGGTTATTATCACTGTTGATTTTCATTATACATGAAATCTATTTAAATTGAATCTATCAGCTGGATCTAACAAGTGAAATCTTTGCAAAAAATCCTCCTCTCAAAAAGAGAGGAGGATTATTAAAGGCCGTTTATTATCGGTTAAAATTTTGGCTCATGATAGGAAAGGGCGGATTATTCTTCTCCATCTTCGGATGGTGCTTCGGATTCTTCATCTGCCCCATCTTCAGCTGCATCATCCGTATCTTCTTCTGATTGCTGTTCATCTGTCTGTGATTCGGATGTATCGTCTGTAGATTCTTCTTCAGGTGCATTGTTATCTTCTTCGGCCGGTTCATCGGATGGTTCTTCTTCCGGCTCATCTGCAGGGGCATCGGCCGGTTCATTCGGTTCATCCGGTTCATTAGGCTGACCAGGTGAACCTACTTTGACAGCGGAAGACATGGACGATTCCATACCGAAGTAATCGACTGCTTTTACAGCATAAAAGCCATCAGAACCAGAAAAACCATATCTGGTGTCTGTGGTACTGCCAATGAGGCTGTATGACCCATTCTCTGAGGAAGCACGATACACACGATATCCCACAACATCATTGCTGGATGAAGCCGACCAGCTAACTGCAGAACTGTTCGCTGTCACGCCACCCGGTGCGGCAGGATTCTTACCGTCATTTTCAATTCCTTCTGATGCGTCAATGGAACTGCCGTCTGGTAAAGCTACCTTGCTCCATTTATCCGAAGAAGGGATTAAATGAGGTAAAATATCCGGTTTATCCAGGCCTCTTTCTTTTAAGAAATCTGGATTCAGTGTTACGCCTCCGCTGCTCTTATTAACGAATTCGCTTGGTGTACTTGGACCTGCGACAACCAGCTTATCTTTGACTTTGACAAAGTCGCCGCCGCCACTGGTTAAGCTGTCATCTTTCTTAGTTGGAGCATGGTCGGCATTGTAAATATCTTTTTCGACTAAACCAGCTTTCGAACATAAGTCGGAAGGTACCAGCCCGGAAGTGGCACAATAAGAGCGCTCTACGATCCCGTCCGGCCGCTCGAAGCTTTTATTTGGTGCCGCCAGTTCAGGATTAACTTCCGATATTGCATTTACCACTCGCGCCCAAAGAGCTGTGTTCCGGCTGCTATAGCCATTACGGTCCAATTTGAGTTTATAGTCGTAGCCCATCCACATACTCACGGTGATATTCGGATTCGTGGCAACGAACCAGGTATCCGTATAATCATTGGATGTACCAGTTTTACCGGCCCAATCGACGCCTGGATTAGACAACTGTCCTTTAATACCGGAAGCTGTCCCATAATCGAGTACATCTCTCATCATATCAACCGTCAAATAAGCGGTCTGCGGGCTGAATACTTTTTCAGCTTTATTTTCATGTTCATATATCGGTTCGCCATTTTTATCGACAATTTTTTCTATCATGTAGCCATCAGCGAATTGGCCATTATTACCCAACGTTGCGAAAGCATTGGTATTTTCTTCAATGGTTACATCCTGTGCCCCGATAGCGGTTGCCTGGTAAGAGAAGGCTTCATCAGCAATGGTAGTGAAGCCCATTGCTTTTCCGTATTTCGCCATGTCCACGCTCTTGTTAGCTTCATTGAAAGCTTTGACAGCAGGTATGTTGTATGATTTAGCCAAAGCATATCTGATGGAAGTAAAGCCATGATACCCACCGGAATAGTTCCTCAGTTCTTGGTCGATTCCTACATATTTGAAAGGTACATCGGCAAAAACAGATCCAGGGTGTAATATGCCTTCCTCTATTCCTGGTGCATAAGCGATAAGTGGTTTCATGGTACTACCGGCTGATCGTCTGGCCTGGGTGGCGTGATTCAATTCTCCATGTTTGAAGAAGTCACGACCACCAATGAAGGCGAGTATCTTACCAGTCTTGTTTTCCATGATTACACTGCCGACTTGAACGGGTAGTGTGACATCAACCATATTGCCGTCCGCATCTTCCAATTGGGTGGTTTTATTGCGGCCATAGTTGTTATACTCATTTTTAACTTTCTGTACGACGTCATACATTTCTTTATCGATTGTTGTGTGAACTTTATATCCTCCAGAGCGGAGTTCGCGTCTGGCATTCGCTTCATACTCTTCCCGGAGTTCTTCATCAGATTGTAAATCTTCCATTGTATGGCCGTCTTGTTTTGCTAGACTCCTAGCGAGAATTTCCTGGGCACGTTCTTCTACTTCAAATGTAAGCCATGGATAATCATTAATAGAAGAAGGTTCTGGATCAGCCAGGTTTGATTTAATATCATACTCAAGCGCTTCTTCATATTCTTCCTCGGTTATATAGCCGCCCTCCAGCATTCTGGAGAGCACTTCCCGCATTCGGCTGAGTCCTGGTTCGATATTTTCTTTTTGCTGTCCTCCATTAGTAAAGGGAGAATAGTAAGTAGGACTTTGTGGAAGGCCGGCAATAAAAGCAGCTTGAGGAAGTGTGAGATCTTTAGCATCGACATTAAAAATCCCTTGTGCAGCTGTCTGGATACCTGCAATATTTCTTCCATTCGCATCACGTCCGAACGGGACGATGTTTAAGTATGCTTCTAAAATTTCATCTTTTTCGAAGAAGCGTTCTAAACGTAGAGCAAGCAGGATTTCTTTGGCTTTACGTTCAAAAGAAACCTCATTTGTCAGAATCTGATTCTTGATGATTTGCTGCGTCAAAGTACTTCCCCCGGTTTTTATGGAGGCATTGGTTACTTCCTGTGCCACAGCTCTCATAATTGCTTTTGGTACTACTCCGTCATGTTCATTGAAGTTTGCATCTTCTGTCGCAATGATGGCATTTTTTAAATAAGGGGCAACTTCATCGAGGGTCACTTCTTCTCTGTGTAAATCTGACCGAATTTTACCTAAATATTTATTATCTGCAAAATATAGTTCTGAGGTAGAAGCGTAATTATACACATCCTGGCTCATTTCCTCTTTGCTCATGACCTTTTCGTCTTTTACGAGTGAGGCAAAATAACCAGCTCCAGCACCTCCGGCAAAAAACAAACCGATAATACCGAGCACAATGAAAAATAAGATGATGTTCCACGTAACATCATAAGTAATACGGCTAGACTTTTGGAGTTTTCCACTTCGCCAAAATTCCAGCAGTTTTTCTTTATTTATACCTTTTTTGGGGTAATTAGACATAATAAGACCTCCTAAAAAATCCATTTTATATTATAACACATCCTGCCAATGTCAGGAATGCACGAATGGAATTAAGGATTGCTTTTTTGGCAGGTCTATGTTAAAAATATTATTAAGTTAAATAGCAAGAGCAATGAATGATTGCAGTAACAAGAGGATCACTGTATTCAGAGAGCCGGCGGCTGCTGCGAGCCGGTACAAATTCACCTTGTGAAATACGATCTGGAGCTTTCTTCTGATTAAACAGAAGACGGTTTTAACCGAGCCGTTATCGATACAAGTGGCACAGGAGTGTGCAACAAGGGTGGTACCGCGACAAATCTCGTCCCTTTTTTCTGCTGGGCGGGTTTTTTTATTTGTCCGGAAATATATGCATGGTGGTAATCAATTGGAGGAGTGAGGATATGGACATTCTACAAGATTTAGAAGAGCGTGGATTAATTAATCAAGTGACAGATGAAGAAGGTTTGAAAAAGCATTTAGCAGAAAATCAGGTGACACTATACTGTGGATTTGATCCGACAGCAGATAGTCTGCATATCGGTCATCTGCTTCCGATACTGATGTTGAAAAGGTTCCAGCGTGCCGGGCACCGTCCGATCGCCCTTGTGGGTGGCGGAACGGGGATGATCGGGGATCCGAGCGGCCGTTCCACCGAGCGACAGCTGAATGAAGCGCACGTAGTAGAAGGTTACAGTGAAAGTATTAAAAAGCAGCTTGCCAAGCTGTTGAATTTTGATGAAGGCGATAATGCAGCAGTCGCGCGTAATAACTACGAATGGTTGTCATCCATTAATATCATCGAGTTTTTGAGAGATACCGGCAAGCATTTTGGAATCAACTACATGCTCGCTAAGGATTCAGTGGAATCCAGAATTGAGCATGGGATTTCTTATACAGAGTTCAGTTACATGATTTTACAATCTCTGGACTTTTACAACTTGTACCAGAAAGAGAACTGTACGCTTCAAATTGGTGGAAGCGACCAGTGGGGTAACATTACAGCTGGGCTGGAATTCATTCGTCGCCGTGCAGCAGGAGAAGAAGAAGTGAAGGCATACGGCATGACGGTCCCATTGGTGACAAAGGCTGACGGCAGCAAGTTCGGAAAGACAGCAGGAGGAGCAATCTGGCTCGACAGTGAGAAAACTTCCCCTTATGAATTTTACCAATTCTGGATTAACACAGATGACCGAGATGTCATTAAGTTCTTGAAATCTTTCACATTCCTGGAGATGGCTGAAATAGCAGCTCTTGAAAAAGAATTGCAGGAGCAGCCGGAAAAGCGGGCCGCCCAGCGCAGGCTGGCAGAAGAAATGACGGAGATGGTGCATAGCAAGGAAGCACTGGAACAGGCGCAGCGAATTACCGAAGCACTGTTCAGCGGGGATATCAAATCATTGTCTGGTGAAGAAATTGAACAAGGATTCAAAGATGTTCCTACACACGTGGCAGACAACAAAGAACTCGGTTTGGTAGAACTGCTAGTAGAAGCGGGTATCGCTTCATCAAAAAGACAGGCGCGTGAAGATATCAAAAATGGAGCCATTTATATCAATGGGGAACGCCAGCAGGAGCTTGGATATACCCTCCGGGAAGAAGATCGTATCGAAGGAAGATTCACGATCATTCGCCGTGGCAAAAAGAAATACTTCATGATTCGCTTTCAATAAATCATTCAAAACCTGTGGCATAGACCACAGGTTTTTGCTTTTTGATAGGGACGCTCATTTATTACAGAATTAATCACCTTTATCTGTCATATAAAAAAAGCCATCCGAAAACTCGGATGGCTTTTTTGGAAGCATATTAACGAGAGTAGAACTCAACGATAAGCGCTTCGTTGATTTCAGAAGGAAGTTCAGCGCGTTCAGGAAGACGGCTGTAAGTACCTTCCATTTTCTCAGCATCGAAAGTAAGGTATTCAGGAACAAAGTTGTTCACTTCAACCGCTTCTTTAACGATGTCAAGGTTTTGTGACTTTTCGCGAAGGCCGATAACTTGACCAGGCTTCACGCGGTAAGATGGAATATCAACACGTCCACCATCGACAGTCACATGGCCGTGGTTTACCAATTGGCGAGCTTGACGGCGAGTACGAGCCAAGCCAGCACGGTAAACAAGGTTATCCAAACGGGATTCCAGTAAGATCATGAAGTTCTCACCGTGGATACCTTTCATGTTACCTGCTTCTTCGAATAGGCGACGGAATTGACGTTCCGTTAGTCCAAACATAAAGCGAAGCTTCTGCTTCTCTTGTAGTTGAAGACCGTATTCTGAAAGTTTTTTACGTTGGTTTGGACCATGTTGTCCTGGAGCGTAAGGGCGCTTGTCAAGCTCCTTACCTGTTCCGCTTAAAGAAATGCCAAGGCGACGTGACTTTTTCCAAGTCGGACCTGTATAGCGTGCCATAGGTATTTCCTCCTTTTTATTTTATTTGCATAAAATAAGAACAGTGTGTCCCACACACGATGCTCATTTTGTTTTCATGCACCATCGCTCCAGCAGCAGAGAGTTACACGATGCACCTCACCTGGAGGAACAAAATGATGACAACGCAGGTTCACATAGGCTGCCATTTATTTTACACAAAGGCTATTATAGGCTTTACACATAAAGAAGTCAAGGAAGAATTGAAATTTGATAGACTCTATCACTAGATGTACTGTTCCAGCATCCGGGCGAATTTTTCCAGATAGATTTGATCTGTTTCATCGAAGCGAGATTTTGATGGGCTGTCGATATCCAGTACACCGAACAATTCCTTGTTTTTAAAAAGAGGAACGACTATTTCTGACTGGCTGGCAGCATCACAGGCAATATGCCCAGGGAAAGCATGGACATCCTCCACAAGCTGGGTTTGTTTATCTGCTACAGCTGTTCCGCACACACCTTTGCCGGAAGGAATGCGTACGCAAGCCGGCAGTCCCTGGAATGGTCCCAGCACAAGTTCTCCTTCTTTCCAAATATAAAAGCCAACCCAGTTAACATCATTTAAAAACTGGTTTAATAGGGCGGAAGCATTTGAGAGGTTGGCGATCTGATCGCTTTCTCCTTCCAATAAAGCAGCAAGCTGCTTAATCAATAGCTGATAGTTTTCTTCGCGGGTACCATTATAATGCATAGTTTGGAACATAAGATTACCTCCAGTACATATTCGATATTTTTCGAGCCTGCAGGTGCAGGAATTGACGAACGTTTTTTACAGGATTCTTGGTGAATAACGGCGAATTTTTAATCTAATAAGAGAGGAGCTGATGTCCTGATGAAAAAGACCACGACCAGACAAAAAGTGATGGATGTCGCTTGCCGGCAGTTTTTCCTAAAAGGATACCATGGTACCTCCGTCAGGGATATTGCTGGTGAGGCCGCTGTGAATGTTTCTTTGATCAGTTATTATTTCACCAATAAGCAGGGCCTGCTTGAAACGTTGATCATTGATTATTATGAGGATTATATCGGTCTGGTCGAGCAGCAGGCTGATGCAATGGATGAATTAGACCCGATTGATCGTCTTTGCCGATTAATTGAAGTAATTCTACATTACAAGCAGGATCGTCATCAACTGACATGTCTTATCCAACGGGAGCTGTCTCTTGACAACCAGTTTGTACGTGAAATGCTGGTAACCTACTTGTCTAAAGAAAACCATTTGCTATATGGGTTATTCCAGCAAGTAGTAGCTCCGGTGGTGAGAGAAAAACGGGACGCCCGGTTTTTATTTCTTCAATTTAAAGGCATGCTTCAGTCCCCTTATGCTATGCCGCATGATTGGAAGGATTTTGTGACATTCGACCAATCCCATAGCTATTTTGCTCAACAATATAGCCGTACGGTTCAAAAGTGGGTGCAAATGCTTTGTAATCAGCCGGTTGTCAGTGTGTGATCGATTCGGTCAAAGCCTTGGCCGATTCCTTTGCTTTTATGAGCATCAGATCCATAGATAAGCTCGATTCCTGCCTGATACGCTTGTCTGGCGATACGCTGCGGAGGATAACTCTCCAGGCAGGCGGGCTTAAAATACCCTGCAGCGTTGTAGTCCAGCTGATAACGGCCCTGCTTAACTTTTTCCAACAACGCAGATATAGGAGCATCCCAGTCTGCGGGAGATGGAAAATGATGATGGAATTTGCGCACGAGCGTCATATGACCGATTCTGGCAGGCTTGTACGGCCCAAGGTCTGCCTTTATTGATTTTTCCAACGTTCGAAAGTAGGCATGGTAAACTTTTTCGAGCGAGCCGAAGTCATCGATTGCTCCTTGGAAAGCTGATTCACTAAAGTCAATGCAATGATAGTGGACTGGCCCTTTCAGAAAATGGACAGAAAGTATACTGTCATCTAATCTGCTGCCATATTTGGAAAGAAAATCACTGGTTTCCTGCTCGTAGCCTTCAATGTAATCGACTTCCAGCCCAATAAGAATGTCAATATCCCTTTGATATTCTTTTTTTACTTGTTCAATATCCTGGATATAGCGCTCCAGTAATCGGAGATCCATGCCACTGTCTTTATCAGGCACAGGATCAAGGAAAGATGGTGGCAGTGGTGCATGTTCTGTAAAGGTCATCGAGTGGTATCCTTGCTTCAAAGCCTCTTCTACGTAGGCTTTTAATGGATCGGAAGTGCCGTGTGGACAATAAGGAGTATGAATATGGCCGTCAATTTTCATCGAAATTCCCCTTTTGTGTAGAAAAAAATGTCATATTGTTAATTATTTTGAAATATTTTAGCCAAAATGATTGTTCTCATGGTATCATAATTACAACAATTTATCATTTTGGAGCCTATTTTCCCCTATTGGAAGGTGTCATCTGTTAGGAGGCTGTTTATGGAGTACGTGATCGGGATTATTGTATTGATTATCGGCTTAATCATATATGGATTAATTAGCCGTAAGAAGTTGTATGATCAAGTCGATCGACTGGAAAATTGGAAAATGGATATTATGAATCGGCAAGTGACCGAGGAGCTTTCTAAAGTAAAGAACCTTAACCTCTCGGGTGAAACTCAGGAAAAATTCGACGGTTGGCGAGGACGCTGGGATCGTATTCTTACCCAGGAATTGCCGGACTTAGAAGAAGATTTGTTTGATGTGGAAGAAGCTGCTGACCGTTACCGTTTCCGGAAAGCAAAACAGAAGATTCAAGAGACGGAACAAAAACTGGAAACGATAGAAGCGGACATCAAAAAGATTTTTAAAGAGCTTGAGCAGCTCCTTGAATCGGAACAGTCAAGCCGAGAGGAAGTAGAACAGGTACAACCTGTATTGAAAGAGCTGAAGAAAGAGTTAATGCAGAATCGCCATAAATATGGTAAAGCCTATCGTGCATTGGATAAAGAAGTAAGTGAGATTCAGCAATCCCTCGATGAATACAAGAAGTTGACCGAGCAAGGAGATTATATGGAAGCCAATGAGCTTGTCCAAACGTTAAAGGTTAACTTGGCAGACCTTCAGGAGCGAATTACCGCATTGCCGCTGTTGTATAAAAAATGCCGGCAGGAAGTTCCTGGCCAGCTTGACGAAATCCTTGCAGGTATGGCAGAGATGAAAGAAGAGGGGTACCGTCTGAGCCACCTTGGTTTTGAAAAAGAAATACATACTCACCGGGAGACATTGGCTGCGTGCGTGTCCACGATGGAAGATGGAAGCCTTGATGGCGTCGAAGATACTGTGAAAGAAATGGAAGCCCGTATTCAGGAAATTTATCAGTTGCTTGAAAAAGAAGCGATTGCCAGGAATACTATTGAAAAACAATTTGAGCCATACCAGGAAGTGCTGGAAGAATCCGAACAGATTCTACTTGCCACAAAACATGAAGTGCAAGAGCTGCAGCGTACCTACCATTTTGAAGATAAGGATATGGAAAAGCAGCTGCTGCTCGAGAAATGGATGGTTAAAATTAAAAAGCAATTCATGGATTTTCAAAAGAAAATGGAAGATGACACGACTTCTTATAGCGAGCTGCAAGAACAACTTAAGGATTGTCAACAGCAGCTGGAAGAACTGCAGGCTGAACATAAAGCGTTCAGTGAAAGCATTAGAGCTTTGCGGCAGGACGAAAATGAAGCAAAGCAGAAACTGGTAGCTATGCAGCAATCGTTACTGGATATAAACAGAAAGCTCAGCAAGAGTAATCTGCCTGGCATACCCGAGGAGCTTGCGGAGGAACTGAAGCGGGGCCATGAAGAGCTCGAAAGAGTTTTTATAAGTCTGGAAGAGCAGCCGCTTGAAATGACCAAGGTCAACAATACATTAGATGAGGCCTCTGAAAAAATCGGCCAGGTAACTGAAGCTGCAAGCCGGACAATGGATCAGGCTCTTCTGGCCGAACAGGTGATTCAATACGGGAACCGTTATCGCAGTCAATATCCATTGGTTGCAGCCAGGCTGTCTGAAGCCGAACGTGAATTCCGTTCGTTCAATTATGAGACTTCATTTGCACTGGCTTCTGAAGCTATAAAAGAAGTAGACCCAGACCTGATGAACCGATTGGAATCACGTGATGACGTATTAGTGTAAGATGGAAACGGTGGACATCCGTTTTGGATTAGACTTTAGACTTCCTTCCTGCTGAAATGAATAGTATTCCAGATAAATACAGGAACCATCAATTCTATGATGGTTCCTGTATTGTTTATTTTTAACAAAAGGTATGATAATATATGAGACTGCAAAATAACGCCAAAGGGGAAATCCCGATGATTTATTTAGATAATAGTGCTACGACGAAACCGTATCCAGAAGTAGTCGATACCTTCCAAAAAGTAGCGGAACAATATTATGCCAATCCTTCTTCCATCCATAGCTTTGGCAGTGAAGCTGAACGTTTATTGCTTCAATCCAAAAAGCAGGCTGCCCAGCTGCTTAAAATAGCAGCTGAAGAAGTTATTTTTACATCAGGTGGCACGGAAGGGAACAATATAGCTATCAAGGGAATTGCATTGGAGCACCAAAATCGAGGGAAGCATATCATTACCAGTCAAGTTGAACATCCTTCCGTCCTGGAAGCATGTGCTTCTTTAGAAAAGCTGGGCTTTGAAGTAACCTATCTACCTGTGACGGAAGCAGGAGAAGTGCGCTTGGAAGATGTGAAGGAGAGTATCCGTCAAGATACCATATTGCTTTCACTCATGTCTGTAAATAATGAGCTGGGGACTATCCAGCCGATTTATGAAATAGGGCAAGTCGTGAAACTACATCCAAAGTTGTTTTTCCATGTGGATCACGTACAGGGACTGGGTAAATTAGAACTTGATTTTTACGAGTGCGGAATCGACTTATGTACCATGTCCGGTCACAAGATTCACGGGTTGAATGGTACAGGTGCTTTATTTATAAAAAAAGGAACCAGGCTATTTCCTCTTCATCATGGAGGGGGACAGGAAGGGGCATACCGTGCTGGTACAGAAAACCTGCCTGGTATTGTTTCTTTTGTGAAAGCTTTGCGCTTAATTTTGGAAAAAAAGCAGACAGAACTTTCCACCTTGAAGAATTTGAATCGCCGACTCCGGGAAGGGTTAGCACAAAATAGATTTGTGATCATCAACTCCCCTAAGGACGCTGCACCGCATATAGTTAATGTTTCTGTTCCGGGTTTTAAACCGGAAGTGGTGATTCATGCACTTGGAGAAAAAAATATCTTTATCTCTACGATGTCAGCATGTTCCTCCAAACGAGCCGATGAAAGTGCGGTACTGGCAGCCTGTCGCCTAAGAGAAGACAGGACGACAAGTGCATTGAGAATCAGTTTGTCTTATCATACGACACAAAAGGAAATTGATATATTTGTCTCGGAATTAGCTAACGTTTTAACCGAATTAAATAAAGTAATGGGGTAGATAAAATGGAATTTGATCAAATAATGGTGCGGTATGGCGAGATGGCACTTAAAGGGAAAAACCGTCATAAATTCGAGCAAAAACTGCAAAGCAATCTGGTGCATAAACTGAAAAAGTTTCCTCTTGCCAAGCTGAAAAAAACGAGAGATCGTATGTATATCCTTTTGAATGGGGAAGATCCATATGAGGTAATGCAGACATGTCAGGAAGTCTTTGGCATTCAGAGTTTAAGTTTTGCCCTTCGTACCGAGCAGGATGAGGAAAAAATCAAGGAGGCAGCATTATTTGCTTTTCATGACGCTAAGCATGCCAGTACCTTCAAAATTTCTGCCAAGCGAACCGATAAGACATTTCCGGTCAAGTCTCAGGAAATGAATCAAATGCTAGGGGCGCATATCCTGAAAAATACGTCAGATGTTACAGTTGATGTTCACCGCCCGGATGTTGAAATAGTCGTGGAAATACGTCAGGATGCTGTCTATGTAACCTCGAAGAAATACCAAGGTGCTGGCGGACTTCCTGTCGGTACAACAGGGAAAACTTTATTGCTCTTGTCTGGCGGAATTGACAGCCCTGTTGCTGGATATCTTGCCATGAAGCGTGGAGTAGAGGTCGAAGCTATTCACTTCCACTCGCCACCTTATACAAGTGAACGAGCCAGACAAAAAGTAATGGATTTGGCTCAGGAAATGACCAGGTTCGGTATCAAAATGAAAGTGCATATGATACCTTTCACAAAAATTCAGCAGAAAATTCATCAGGAAATGCCTGAAGGTTACAGCATGACAATCATGAGGCGCATGATGCTTCGAATAAGTGAGGCTGTAGCAAGGGAACAGGACATTCTTTCTATGACAACTGGCGAAAGCCTTGGCCAGGTTGCCAGTCAAACAATGGAAAGTATGAGTGCTATTAATGAAGTTACAAATTTTCCTGTCATACGACCGCTAGTAGCCATGGATAAATTAGATATTATTTCGATATCACAAAAAATCGGCACTTACGATATTTCCATTCGGCCATATGAAGACTGCTGCACGGTTTTTGTGCCGAAAGCTCCTAAGACGAAACCAAAGAAGGAAAAAGCCCGCGAGTACGAATCTGCGGTCGATTTTTCTGAAGATATAAAAGAAGCGGTGGAGCAAAGAGAAGTGATAGAACTGAAGCTGCAAACCGAGTTGAAAATTGAAAATGAATTCGAAGATTTGTTTTAAACACTGATATTACAGGTTTCAAGCTACTAGCAACAAATACCAGCAAGAGGTCTGAATGAAAAAAATCCTCGTTACACATGATAGAAGTAACGAGGAGGTGAAATAACATGGCTCAAAACAACAACTCAAACCAATTGCTTGTACCTGGTGTACAACAAGCTTTGGATCAAATGAAGACTGAAATCGCTCAAGAATTCGGAGTTCAACTTGGTCCTGACTCAACTTCCCGCGCTAACGGTTCTGTTGGTGGTGAAATCACTAAACGCTTGGTTCAACAAGCTGAACAGCAATTTGGTGGTCAACAATAACTAATTAAATATGTATGGCAAAAAAGCCTTGCTGGCCAACAGCAAGGCTTTTCTTAATAATTTGCCCTGTTTAAGTTTCTTTACTTTAAGTAGTAAATAAATACCCGAAAAGTCGAAGACTTGATTCGAGTTAATTGTGGAAGCGTTTCACAGCCCATCCATTACCTTTCGGTAACGGACCCAACTATCTTGAAGGTAGGCTTCAATTAAAGGGAGCTTTAATTGGAAAAGCAAAACTTATATTAACAGCCAGTCATTCTGTAGTCGCAATCCTAATATTCAACATACCAGTTGTAAATAGTTGATGTATGAGCTGAGAAAGACGAAAATAAGGTAAGGAAAAAGATGAATTTATAGTATACAATGAGTGGAAAGAAGGGAGATGGGACAATGGCCGAACTATGGTATGGAGGCAAGATTTATACGATGGAGCGAGAGAACGACTGGGTAGAAGCAGTAGTTACCGATAAGGGAAAAATCATAGCGGTAGGCGACAGTCAACAATTGTACCGTACATATGGAGATCAACTTACCAAAGAATATAACCTGATGGGCCAGGTCATGTATCCTGGCTTCGTAGATAGCCATTTGCATATTATTGGACATGGAGAGCGGCTGCAGCGGCTCGATTTGTCGTTTATGAAGTCCGCTGAAGAAGTGAAGTGGGCGTTAAAACAGCACGCAGAGCAGGTTCCCAAAGGCGAATGGATCATTGGGGAGGGATGGAACGAAAATCAATGGAGTGACCAGCGGATTATCTATAAGGATGAACTGGATGAGATTACAAATGAACATCCCATGATGTTGACACGCATCTGCCGTCATGCACTGCTGGCTAATTCTAAGGCAATGGAACTTGCTGGTGTTACAGCTGCTACAAATGATCCTCAGGGCGGTCTGATTGTACGGTCGGACGCTGGTGAACCCCTTGGTTATTTTCATGACCAGGCACAGGAGCTGATCAAACAGGCAATGCCGGAAGTCACCCCTCATTATTTGGAACGGGCTCTGACATTAGCTGTAAATGATATGCATCGGCATGGATTGGTAGGCGGACATACGGAAGATTTAAATTATTATGGCGGCTTCCAAAAAACATTTGATGCTTTCTGTAAAGTCATTGATGGAAACCAACTGAAATTCCGGGCACATTTACTTGTCCATCACGAGGTAGTGGAAGACATGCATGACAATGGGTATCGATATAAAAGCGGTACAGAATTCGTGGAATTAGGAGCCATGAAGATCTTTTCGGACGGTGCCCTTGGTGGCAGGACGGCTTGGTTGTCCGAAGCGTATGCCGATGACCCATTGAATGAAGGAGTAGCTATACACGAAAAAGCACAGTTAGAAGCGCTTGTTCAGCAGGCAAGAAAAAAACGAATGCCAGTGGCTGTACATGCGATTGGTGATCAGGCTGTAGAAACAATAGCCGAGATTCTCCACGACAATCCACTGGATAGTGGGGAAAGAGATCGGATTATCCATGCACAAATATTACGGGATGAACTATATGATAAGCTGACAAAGCTGAATGTTATTTTAGATTTACAGCCGACTTTTGTAGCATCAGATTTTCCGTGGGTCATTGAGAGAATTGGAAAACATCGGCTGACACATGCTTATGCATGGAAAACATTGTTAGATAAAGGGATACCTTGTGCGGGTGGTTCTGATGCCCCGATTGAAGAAATTAACCCGTTATTAGGTATCCGCGCGGCAGTCGAGCGTAGAGCCAGTTTTGATCAGAAAATATATAATGCTTCCCAACAGCTCTCCATGTATGAAGCGATTTCTCTTTATACAAGTGGAAGTGCGTATGCTATCCGTCATGAAAATGACCGAGGTAAGATTAAAGAAGGCTACACAGCAGATTTCACTGTGTTAGATAGGGACCTGTTTACGTTAGCTCCCCATGAAATAGGCGATACAAACGTAACAATGACGATTGTAGACGGGGATGTAATGTATCAGCGGACATAAAAAACAGAAGCCTGACACAGGGAGATGTGTCAGGCTTCTGTTTTTTTATTAAAGTACTTCACCCTGCTCCAGCACTTACTTTGTGGCTTAAAGGAATGTGCGCTGGACGCGGTCCCAGAAGGTGTTATCTTTCATTTTAACGGTTTTGATGACTCGGTCACTTAATTGGATAGATAACTCCTTGATGTTTCTGATGGAGTATGCTTCGTTGTCCATCCCAATGATCGGATAGTCATTTCCATCCTGCTGCACTTTAAGTTTCAATGTGCGTTCATTGCCAAGGACAAATGGTGAGCCCAATGTGCGGTAGCGATTATTGTTTAAAGAAGCAAGTTCGCTGACCTGGAAACATGGGAGTTTTGGATCGATGACAGCTCCTTTGGTTGATTTGTTATAACCTGTACTTCCAGTTGGTGTTGAGACTACCAGGCCATCACCTCGGAAGGTTTCAAACTGGCGCCCATCGATGAATACATCAATTACGATCGTCTTAATTAATGTTGAACGTACACTGCATTCATTCAGGCAAAGCATGGTAGACTCGTTATTGACTGTAGTTTCTATGACGGGGAATCTTCTCACTTCCAGGTCGGCATTTACCATCGAATCAACCATTTTATCAAAGTCGTCGATATTGAAATCACAATAAAGACCTGCCTCATCTTCTCTGCGAACACCTACATATAAGCAATCCTGCCGGAAACCCGTTTTCCTGACTGCTTGCAGGAACGTCCCATCTCCGCCGACACTGACAATGATATTGGCGTCCTGTGGATCCTCTAATATAGTAAAGCCATTCTCTTCTGCTAAACGAAATAAAGGCTTTAGTTTTTCATCGAGCTCTTCATTAGGCGGGTAATAAAAGTATAGATTTTGTCTGTCATTTGCCATTATGTATGCCTCCCTCTACATGGTAATCCTTATTTTATCATCTCTGACTGTGAAGTGGAAATGCTAAGAGAGATGGTCGCCTATTTAAAATTAAGGTAAGTTTACAACCGTATAGAATTTAAGAATTGTCTATAATATCTTTTGGGAAAATCTGAGTTTTCTTTAAAATATTGATGATAGATGTTTATTAGGATGGTCATCTGAGGATACTAGTATGCAGGTGAGGCTCATGAAATGGATATTGATTAGCTTGATTGTGTTAATTATCATTGTGACCGGTTTATTGTTCATGAAGATATCATTACGTTTTCATTTAAAAATATTGCCAGAAGACAAGCGTCTGACTTTAGTCGCTTATTTCGGCTTTCTTCCTGTTTTCCGCCGCCAAATAGATTTTTCGCGGATAGTAGAAAATGAAGAAGAGTGGGCTAAAGTTGAAAAGAAAGCAGAAGAAATTTGGAAGGATAAAGTTTCGGAAGAGAAAGTTAAAAGGAGCCTTTCTTTCTCTCAGGTTATGGAATTGGGAAGGGTCATAACCGTACATAAAATGGATAGTATCATGCGTGTAGGCACGGGAATGGCTTCATCAACAGGATCCTTGGCTGGAGGGTTGATGGCTTTAGGGGCTCTTTTGGAACAGTTGCTCGACCAATTGTTTACCATAAAAAAACCAGCTAAATTCCGTGTGGAACCGTCGTTTCAAATGCCCTGTTTCCATGTACTTGCCGATGGTATATTTTCATTTCGTCTGGGCAAAGCTATATATGTGTGGTTACGATACGTGAACAGAAAAGCTGAGTAAGCCAGATGACAAGCAGGAGGTAATAACATGGATGAGCATCCGATTCAAGGTCTGATGACCACAGCAATGGATAGTCTTAAAGAAATGATTGATGTTAATACAATCGTAGGTGAACCGGTCGAGTCCCCTGATGGAAGCATCATCATACCTGTGTCCAGGGTAGGCTTTGGATTTGCTGCCGGCGGCAGTGAGTTCAAACCTAAAAGCGGAAGCGATCAAGGGCAGGACAGCGGCCAGGGGCAGTCTGATATGGAACTGCCTTTTGGAGGTGGAAGCGGGGGCGGAGTCTCTATTACCCCGATTGCATTTTTAGTTGTCAGAAAACAAGGAGTCCAAATGATCCATTTGAACGAACAGACCCACTTATATGAACGAATGCTTGACTTGGCACCGCCAGTCATTGAGAAGATACAGGAGATACTGCAAAAAGGTAATAAAAGTGGAAGCCAGCAGGAATCGAGATCGAGACGTTCTTCTTCCGATCTTTTATAGGTTAATATTAGACATTGAAACAAACTGCCTTCATAATAAAAGATAGGCAGTTTTTTTTGGGTAACTAAATTTTAATGGATGCAAGGAGGACGATGAAATGGCTTCAATTACATTTAAAGAAAACCCGGTTACACTAGTTGGAGAAGAAGTAAAGGCAGGGGACAAGGCACCTGATTTTAAAGTACTGGCAAATGACCTAAGTGAAGTTACATTGGATGATTACCAGGGCAGCGTGAAATTGATCAGTGTAGTTCCTTCTCTTGATACTGGAGTTTGTGCGGAGCAGACGCGTCGTTTCAACGAAGAAGCTACCAGCCTGGGGGATGTCAAAGTATTGACCATCAGTATGGATTTACCGTTCGCTCAAAAGCGCTGGTGTGGTGCGGAAGGTATCGAGAATGTTGATACGTTGTCAGATCATCGTGATGCTTCTTTCGGTAAGGCATATGGTGTATTGATTGAAGAACTGCGTCTCCTGGCTCGAGCCGTTTTTGTTGTTGATTCCGAGAATAAAGTCACTTATGCAGAGTATGTCAGCGAAGCAACGAACCATCCTGATTATGAATCAGCGATCGCTGCGGTTGAACAGGCCAAGTAAGTTGACTGCCATTACACGAAAATGTATCATCGGAATGTAAATAGGATATCGATTGAATCAACATGGCGCATTTCTAAAAATGAATGCGCCATTTGCTTGTTTATAAACTTTGAATCATAGGAAAGTGCAGGGGTAAAGTAAGGAGGAGACGTCAATGGACCATAAACATGTAGAAGAACTCTTTGAATGGATCGATGAAGCGGCGACAGCTATCGAATATCAGGAAAACAGCACCTATTTAGAAGCTGTTGCAGATGCCCTGGATGTTTTATTTCATCAAACACCCTTTGATGATATGGCTGAGCTGTTAAAACAGCAGCTAGAAAAACATTTAAAAGACATTGAGCTGAACAAGTATGAAAAAGAGGAAATCCGGAAATCGACACAGCTTGCGATATTAAAAGGGATGAAGGGAGCCACTCAGCAGCAGCATCTTATCACCCCCGATACGGTGGCTATGTTTATGGGGTATTTAACTCAGCGTTTATTTCCTGGTGAAAAGGAATTACGAATTTTCGATCCTGCCTGCGGTACTGCTAATTTGCTGACTGCAGTATTAAACCAGCTGGATAAGAAGGTTGCTGCTTATGGAAGTGATGTGGATGAAACGCTGATGAAGCTGGCCTTGGCAAATGCCAACCTTCAAAAGAGTGAAATAGAATTTTTCCATCAGGACAGCTTGCGGCCGTTTCTGTTAGAGCCAGTCGATTTTGTTTTAGCTGACCTTCCTGTTGGTTATTATCCTGATGAAGTCCAGGCGAAAGAGTTTACGTTACACGCGGAGGAAGGATATTCTTACTCTCATCATTTATTCATCGAGCAAGGGCTCCGGTATACAAAGCCAGGCGGATTTTTGTTGTTCATCATTCCTAACTTTTTGTTTGAGAGTGATCAGGCCCAGCAGCTGAATGAGTTTCTCAGAGAGCAGGCTCACATTTTCGGGATGCTTCAGCTGCCAGAAAGCCTGTTTAAAGAAGAAAAACATGCCAAAAGTATCCTGATTCTGCAAAAAAAGGGAGAAGGGTCTAAAGCACCGAAAGAGGCCTTGCTTGCGAAGCTTCCTTCCTTTAAGAATCACACCGCAATGGCTGACATACTGGGTCAAATCAATCAATGGTTCGAAAAAAATCATTCTTCCTAATTATGTGAAAATAAAGATTTTCTTGCGTAAACGTTACCATTTACCCTTGCATCTTGAAAATGTCTACGCCGGGTGATTAAATGGTAGTGGAAAGAAACAAGAGAGCCTAATTTAAGGGGATGAACAACCTTGAGTAAAATCATAGCTATTAATGCCGGCAGTTCTTCATTAAAGTTTCAACTGATGGAAATGCCGGAAGAAACTGTAATCACGAAAGGTTTAGTTGAGCGAATCGGCATCAACGATTCTATCTTTACTATAGAAGTGGGCGCCGAAAAAGTAACGACCACACAGGATATTGCTGACCATGCAGAAGCTGTCAAAATGCTTTTGGGGAAATTAACTTCTACAGGTATTATCGATTCTCTGGATGAAATCGATGGCGTAGGTCATCGTGTTGTCCATGGTGGAGAGCGGTTCAGTGATTCCGTTCTGATCACGGATGAAGTCATTAGAGAAATTGAAGAAGTTTCTGACTTGGCTCCACTTCATAATCCGGCTAACTTAACGGGCATCCGGGCATTTAAACAGGTACTACCGGAAGTACCATCGGTGGCGGTATTCGATACAGCTTTTCATCAAACAATGCCAGAACAATCGTATTTATATAGCTTGCCGTATGAGTATTATGAAAAGTATGGCATACGTAAATATGGCTTCCATGGTACTTCACATAAGTACGTTTCCGAACGAGCGGCTGAAATGCTAGGTTTGCCGATCGAACAGCTGCGCGTAATCTCCTGCCACCTAGGTAACGGAGCGAGTATAGCGGCAATCGAAGGCGGAAAATCCATCGATACTTCTATGGGATTCACTCCATTAGCTGGTGTAACGATGGGGACACGCTCCGGGAATATCGACCCTGCTTTGATTCCTTATATCATGGACAAGACAGGCAAAACTGCTGCGGAAGTGATGAATGTATTAAATAAGGAAAGCGGTATGCTTGCACTTTCCGGCTTCTCCAGTGACTTGCGTGATATTGAAGAAAAAGCTTCTGATGGAGAAGAGCGTGCAGAATTGGCTTTAGAAGTATTTGCAGCACGCATCCATAAATATATTGGCTCTTATGCCTCCCGCATGCATGGAGTGGATGCAATTATCTTTACGGCGGGTGTAGGAGAAAACAGTACAGCAATCCGTGAACGCGTCCTGAAAGGGCTGGAGTTCATGGGTGTTTACTGGGATCCTTCTCTTAATAAAGTCCGTGGAAAAGAAGCTTTTGTAAACTATCCACATTCACCAGTAAAAGTGATGATTATTCCAACCAACGAAGAAGTCATGATTGCTCGTGATACGGTTCGTCTATCCAGTTAATCTATAACCAGGTATCCAGCTCTTAAGGGTTGGATACCTGGTTTTCTTATATAGCAGATTTTCTTTTTTCTCCTATTCAAGCTAGAATAAGAATAGACATGTAAGAGAGGATGGGAGGAACCACAATGAGTGACAAAAAAGTGAGTAAAGACATCCAACTGTGGAAAAGACATTATACCGATTACCAGCCCAACGATTTTGAGCGGATGTATGATGCCTGGATCAATCAGACGTTTGAAAATATCGACCCAAAATGGAAAAAGCTATTTTTTAGTAATTTGGATAATTACTTATTCCATACCCATGCCTTCATCCAGGGCACCTCTTTTCAGAATGATGCAAGAGAGCGTATTATTACGGTAGGACGGGTATTTGATCCGGAAATTGAACAAATTTCCGACTTGGACGTTTTATCGGTCGATCGACTTACATATATCGCACAACAGCAGATTTCACGAATTCGGCTTTATTCTTTCGCTCAGGGCGGCCTTACAGGAACAGGCGGCTTGTTATTGTTCGGAATTGATTTTCCATTAATGATGGGGATGAACCTGAGGGCTGTACAGATGATTGGGTTGTCTTTTGGTCATGAAATGAACCACCCATACGAAATGATGCTTTCTCTTCGGGTCTTCCATGCCGCAACTTTACCGAAACGAATGCAGAAAAAGGCATGGGATGAACTTATCAAGGAAATAAGAAATGATAGACACCCGTATGTGTTTGAAGGCGCAGACGAGCTGACTGATGAATCCTGGCTGGAGCAGCCACTTAAGCAAGTGTTTAAATCTTTGTTTATCATGATGTTCCGTAAAAAAGTGATCCAGGGTCTCCCGTTAGTCAGTATGGGAGTGGGAGCTGTAGTCAATTATCGTCTGACTCGAAGGGTATCTGAATTCGCTCTAAGATTTTATCAATATCGGTATTTACTAGAACAAGAAGGTGGGGAGAACCATGTCCGTTGAACAACATAAACAAGAAGCAAAACTCTCTATCAGCTGCATGGTTATTACAGTCAGTGACACAAGAACTAAAGAAACAGATAAAAGTGGGGACTTAATGATCGATTATCTGACCTCGCATGGCCATCATATCGTTGATCATCGAATAGTAAAAGACGAGGAACAAGCGATAAGAGCAGCGGTTAGTGATGGTTGTGAAGACCCTAAAGTAGAGGCGGTTCTGACAAATGGCGGTACAGGGATCGCCAAACGTGATGTGACAATTGAAACAGTGGCTGCCCTGTTTGATAAGGAGATCACTGGCTTCGGGGAACTGTTCCGTATGCTGAGTTACACAGAAGATATCGGCTCAGCTGCGATACTCTCCCGTGCGATCGCCGGTGTAAGCGGGGATACTGCAATTTTTTCGACACCCGGGTCGAGCGGAGCGGTGAAATTGGCGATGGATAAGCTGATCATTCCTGAACTTAGCCACATCGTACGTGAAATCCAAAAAGATATCTAAAGTTAACCCTGCCTCTCTTATTTGATAGGCAGGGTTTTTTCGTTGTTTTTGGATGACGTAATGTGAGGGTTCGTCCGGTACCATATCCATAAGTCATTGATTGTAGAAGCAAACTCGCTGATTTGATTGTTCAAACGACAGGATGCTTCGAAATCATCTTCACGGTTAAGTTTATAAAGGCATTGGTCTATTTCTCTCTCCAGCTCCTTGACTCTATCCGGTATTGCTCCCCTATGATTTTCCCATTCAGCTAATATAATTGCCTGTTGCTCAATGGAATAGGAAGAGAATGAGCGGGGAAGTTGCGGTACAGAAATCCCGAGCCGTGAATCATAGGTGAAAAAATGTTCCATAAAGTCTCCAATCCATTATTTTTGTTCTGGCATCCGTACAACCAGTACATCACACTTGGCATATCGGGTAATATGTTCCGATACACTTCCGATGAAGAAGCGTTCCATAGCATTTAACCCGGTAGCTCCACAGATAATTAAGTCTGCTTTGTATTTTGGTGCTACATCTTTTGCAATTTTAATTTTAGGTGAACCATATTCAACATCGATTATGATATTGTCGACTCCTGCTGCTTTTGCTTTGTCCTGATATTCATCCAACAGCTCTTTCGCGTAACCTTCCGCGCGAATAGCAAGAGACCTGTCATAGGCTTCGACTGTTGCAAAGGCGCGTGTGTCGACTACATGGGAAAGAATCAGCTGGGCATCATTTCGTTTGGCGATATCTATCGCTTTTTTAAAAGCGTATTCAGCAGCGTTAGAACCATCAATAGCTACCACAATATGGCTATATTCAAATGACATAGGAAACGCTCCCTTCCTTTTTATACTTCTATTATAACATGCAGAATGTTATTAATGTAAACGTTGTCAGTGATGAAAATATACACTTTTGTGAACATTATTAATGGAGGTGGAAAATATGAAAAAAGACAAGAAGCTATTCAGGCAAGAAACGGGAACCCCGGAAGAAGGAATTAATGAAAGCTATCAGACAGGAAATATTGAATTCCAGCCACGTAAAGAAAAGCAGCATAAGAGTGACAGACATGACAACCCCGGATCGGATTGAATCAGAGGCAGCATGGCATAGTATTTCCATGCTGCCTTTTTGTTAAAAAGCGTCACATGTGAACCATTTTCGCTTTATGTAGTAAAGTAGAGGTAGCATGTATAGTTTATCATCTTGAGATCAGCGAAATGCTGGGATATTTACATAAAAAACAGCTGATTGTCAAAGACTGAAGGGGGAATCATTATGCGCCATGCGCTGATTACGGCCGGGACAAAAGGACTGGGTAAAGTAGTGACTACACGTTTCTTAGAGAAGGGACATTCTGTAACGGTCACCTATCGTACTGACCGTAATAAAGCGGAACAGCTTCTGGAAGAATGGCCAGAGGAGCACAGCCGCATTCAGATTATCCAGGCAGACGTAACAAAAAAAGAGGATCTGATCAGGCTTGTTCAGGAAACCGTGGACCGTTTTGGGAGGATTGATTATTTGATCAATAATGCGGGTCCTTACATCTTTGAACGTAAGAAATTACTCGATTATACACAGGAGGAATGGGACGCTATGATCCGTGGTAACCTGGATGCTTCCTTTCATTTATTTCAACAGGTTGCCCCTTATATGAGAAAGCAGCAATTCGGCCGAATCATCAATTACGGGTTTCAAGGGGCTGGTGCAGCATCAGGATGGATCTATCGTTCTGCTTTTGCAGCTGCTAAAGTCGGATTGGTTTCCCTGACGAAAACGATAGCTTTTGAAGAAGCGGAAAATGGCATTACATCCAACATGGTTTGTCCAGGAAATATTACGGGAGACATGAAGGAAACAACAATTGCAGAAAGCCGCAAATACCATGATGAACATACTCCAATAGGCCGGTCAGGTACAGGAGAAGATATCGCCCGTACCATCGAATTTTTATGCGATAAAGACAGCGACATGATAACCGGAGCCGTCTATGAGGTGACCGGAGGACTGGATGTCATCCACCGTCATCGATGATGGTGTAAATTTTGTCGATTTAAAATGTAAAAAAGTAAGATATTTGTTACAATGTAAAGGCTTACATTTGTGCCATCTATCCACTCGACACAAATAATGGTATAGTGATTGTGATAAGGGAAGGACAAGAGTCCTAGAACAATGGATTGGGAGGTAAATGAATATGAAAATCGGAGTACCCAGAGAGATAAAAAACAATGAAAATCGCGTTGCTATGACTCCGGCCGGGGTTATTTCTTTGACAAATGCCGGTCATGAAGTGTATGTGGAAGCAAATGCAGGAATAGGCTCTAATTTCACGGATGCGCAGTACATAGAAGCTGGAGCCCACATTGTCGACACAGCTAAAGAAGCCTGGAGTCAGGAGATGGTCATGAAAGTTAAAGAGCCCCTTCCTGAAGAATATGATTATTTTTATGAAGGGCTTATCTTGTTTACGTATCTTCATCTGGCTCCAGAGCCGGAATTGACAAAAGCATTGATCGATCGTAAGGTGGTCAGCATTGCTTATGAAACGGTTCAATCGGATAATGGCTCGCTGCCATTATTGACCCCGATGAGTGAAGTTGCCGGTCGTATGGCTACCCAAATAGGCGCGCAGTTTTTAGAAAAACTGCACGGCGGTAAAGGTATTTTACTTGGTGGTATTCCGGGCGTTCGCCGCGGCCGGGTGACCGTAATCGGCGGGGGAGTTGTGGGAACGAACGCTGCCAAAATAGCGATGGGACTCGGTGCCGATGTCACCATCATTGATTTAAATCCAGAACGTTTACGACAATTGGATGATATATTTGGGTCCGAAATCAATACATTAATGTCAAATCCATTGAATATCCAGGAAGCCCTTGCGGAATCGGACCTCGTAATCGGAGCTGTTTTGATTCCAGGAGCGAAAGCCCCGAAACTAGTTACCGATGAAATGGTACAGTCTATGATGAAAGGTTCAGTCATCGTAGATGTAGCAATCGACCAGGGGGGTATTTTTGAAACAACGGATCGAATCACTACCCATGACAATCCAACATATGAGAAACATGGTGTTGTCCATTATGCTGTTGCCAATATGCCTGGGGCAGTTCCGAGAACATCTACCATAGGATTGACCAATGTCACTATTCCTTACGCACTTCAGCTGGCGAACAAAGGATATCGTCAGGCTTGTCAGGATAATAAAGCATTGCGCAAAGGAATCAATACACTTGATGGTTTTGTCACGTACCGTGCAGTTGCTGAAGCTCATCAGTTGGAATACTCAGATGTTGAGACATTGTTAGCGTATAATTAATGGGGAACAGCGAGGAAAGATTAAACTTTCCTCGCTGTTTTAGATAGGATGAATATAAAAATTTTAATAAAAAAATGAAACGTTCTTATTATCATTCCGTATATAAAAGTGACGCAGCGTTTTCAGGAAGGAGAGGTGGCTGGTCTGGGACTGTTTTCACGTTTATTTTCAAATAAAAAAGCACAAGCTCCAAAAGTGAAAGAGCGAACGCCACTGAATATTCAAGTAGGAGATATCGTGAACTATGAACTGGTAGATTATGAAGTGGTAGGAAAAATCACTTATAGGGAACATGCCTATGAATGGTTTGGTTATCAATTGCTTGAAGGGCGCTCCACAATTTGGCTTTCAGCTGAAATGGACGATGAATTAGAGCTGGGTATTTATCGAACGATCAAACTGCCCGTCTCTCAGCCTTTCCCGAGCAAACTGGAATATGAGGGGAAGACCTTTCATAAGGATAGCGATGGGCAAGCAAGAGTAGTAGGTGAGGGAAGAAGCCGCAACGTTAATGGACAAATGATCCAGTATGCCGATTATATTTCAGAAGATGAGACAGCGTATCTTAGTGTGGAGGCCTGGGGCAGCGATACAGAAGTGAGTCTGGGTCACGATATTGATCCGTATGATATTAAAATTATAGCAGGGTCCCATTAATTTTAAGGAGGAGTTTAAAGATGTTCCAATTTTTTAAGCGTATGAAGACGGTTGTTAATTCAGAATTGAACGCGATGTTGGATAAAGCGGAAGATCCAGTGAAAATGCTGGATCAGTTTATGCGCGACATGGAAAATGATATCCGTGAAGCGGAGAGTGCTGTTGCCAAGCAGATTGCAAACGAGAAAATGTTGAAAAGGAAATATGATGACGCCCAGGCACTTGTCGATAAGCGAATGAAGCAAGCGGAACAAGCGATTGAAGCAGGGAATGAAGATCTGGCACGACGTGCACTGGAAGATAAGAATAGTCAACAGGAGCAGGCGGAGCAGCTGAAGGCATCGTGGGAACAGGCAAAAACAGATGCAGACAGTCTGCGCGAAAAGCTTGACGAAATGAAAAAGGAATATCAGCAGATGAAATTGAAGAAAGATTCTCTTAAAGCTCGTTCCGAATCTGCCAAAACCCGTACGAAGATGAATCGCACGATGTCCAATATCGGCGGAGATGAATCTCGCCAGGGTTTCGACCGGATGGAGGAGAAAGTACTCCAGCAAGAAGCGGAAGCAGAAACAAGCGAGGATATGTCACAGGCCAGCCGTTCTTTGGACGATGAATTTGAAGCTTTGGAGAAAAACGGAGTGGATGATGAGCTGGCAGCCTTAAAGAAAAAAATGGGCAAAGAGTAACCCACTTACTGAGCATAGCTATGACAACAGATAATGGAGCTATGGTAGAAGGGTCTGACTCGAATAGTCAGGCCCTTCTCCGTTAGTCCATGAATCTCTCTCCAGAAAGGAGGACTCGATATGAAGGATTACCTGGTATTGTTTGGCTTAGGTATTATTGTAATCGTCTTGTTCATGAATGTCTTTGGCGGTAATGACGACAGGTCAAGAGGGATTACCGGGCCCCTATCTAACGAGGAACGTACATATGATGAGTTACCTGATGAACAGGCAAAAACAGATATTATCTCCGCTATGGAACAATCCAGCCCGGAAGATGCTGATAAAATGGTCAGTGACCATTTCCCCCTGATTGACACTATACGTACCGATCAGGGCATTTCCAAGATATATGTAACCAGGAAGTTCACCATACCCGAACTTGCCGATCTGCTTTCTGAAACGCTTGAGCCGGAAGAGAAGAGTGATTTTACCGAGAATAAACAAGTGCTTGTTTATCCGGATGATTTTGTAATTATGAAAGAAAGTGAAGAAGAGCCTGGAGTGGTGTTCATAGAACTGGCGAATGATCAATTCGTACGCAATCATTACTCCCCAGGTTTCTTTAATGGACTCCTGACTTATGCCGTGTTGAACCGAATGCTGAACTCCAATAATTGGGCAGATAAACAGGCTGGGCGTTGCCGGGCATCCAATGATTGTTATGGAGGGTACTCGATGTACGGTGGATACCGTTCAGGTGAGACAGGTACATTTCGTGGTTCGTCGGGACGTGGTGGAGGACCTGGCACAGGAAAATAATTATCTAGGAGGTTGAATTATGGGACCATTCATTGCTACTTTTGCTTATTTTGTTATTGCCATTATTGTTGTATTGGTCGGCTTGGTAATTTTTGAAGTGATCACGTCCAAGTATAAAGATTGGGATGAAGTTAAACAGGGTAACACTGCAGTTGCGTTATCGATAGCCGGAAAGATAGTTGGAATTTGTATCATCCTTTCATTTGCCATATATCATAGTTTGACACTGTGGGATACATTGATTTGGGGTGCTTATGGTGTGGCGTTGCAAATGCTTGCCTATTACCTGTTTGAAATTTTCACTCGAAAGTTCTCTGTCGAAACCATGCTGAAGGAAAACAATATCGCAGTCGGCATCATTTCAGTAGGTGTATCGATCGGCTTAGCCTTCGTTATCGGGGCATCCATCACATAAGCCTTCGTCTCGGGCTGCCTCCGCTTAGGCGGTGCAGCCCTTTTCTTTATTTTAAGAAAGTTTAACTTTGTTGAAGGATTAAAGTATAAGATAAACTAAGGCTTTCGCTATAAGTGCTTGGCGACAAGCCATATTTTCTAATGTGCATTCGGAGTGATTAACAATGAAACAAGAAGCTGTCAAACAGAGTCATTTCATATACTGGGCTTCTGGTATTGTCTCCATTTGCGGTATCATTTTTGAAGTTTTATTTGGCGCGTTAGGTTCCTACATACTTGGGGATGGAGTCAAACAATATACATTGACTATCAGCCTCTTCTTGACAGGCATGGGGATTGGAGCTTCCATTAGCGAAAAGGTGATGAAGCGATTAATTGTCGCTTTCATCTGGATAGAGTTCCTGGTTGCTTTAATTGGGGGCTTTTCCAGCTTCATTATGTTTGGAATGACAGCTTTTGCACCAGACGGGACAGATGCTTTATTTTTATACACGGTGACTTTAACCATTGGGGCACTGACAGGGCTTGAATTGCCGATTCTCATCAGAAAAGCAAATGAGATTGGCGTAGAACTTAACCGGAGTACTGCCCGCGTGTTATTTTCTGATTATGCCGGTGGATTAATTGGCGGTCTGTTATTTGTTTTCTTGTTGAGGCCACAATTAGGTATGGTTAAAAGTGCATTTTTTGTAGGGCTGATCAACCTGACAGTAGCCATGGCTGTGCTGTATTTATTCCGAAAAGAAATCTTAAAGCTGAAAATTCACCTGATTTCCGGGGTGGGAATCGCTATATTCCTGATTGCAGGATTGTTTTTTGGAGAAGAAATGGCATTTTCTTTTGAGCAGAAATTATACAAGGATCCCATCATACATTCAGAAAACAGCGCTTATCAAAAAATTATCCTTACCAAAGAACAAGGGGACACCCGTCTTTATCTAGATGGTTCGCTGCAGTTCAGCTCTTTTGATGAGTATCGTTATCATGAGACCCTTGTTCACGTACCGATGACTGCAACTGAAGATGCTAAGCGTGTATTAGTGCTTGGCGGTGGGGATGGTCTTGCTGTCAGGGAACTTTTAAAATATGACGAATTAGAATCAATCTACCTGATAGATTTGGACCCTGCCATTACCGAGCTGGCTAATAATAATTATCATTTGCTGCAGCTGAACCAGGGGGCATTGAAGGATGATCGAGTAACTGTGCGTAACGAAGATGCCTTTGAATATTTGGAAAAAGACGGGATGTTTTATGATGTCATTCTCATTGACCTTCCTGACCCGAATAATGAAAGCCTGAACAAATTATACACACGGGAGTTTTACTCTCTCGTAAGAAATCATCTGCGTCCTGGGGGAGCAGCAATGGTACAAGCCACAAGCCCTGTGTTTGCGACAGAAGTCTATTGGACGATAGATGAAACAATCCGTTCCGCCGGGTTGGAAACGGAAAATTTTCATGTAGATATCCCGAGCTTTGGGAATTGGGGTTTCGTCATGGCATCCCGGGATCCGATTAATTTATCTGGACTGGACTTTACTGTTGAAACCGATTTTCTGACCGAAGAGCTGCTTTCTGCTTTTACGGTGTTTGGAAAAGATGAGGACAGGGAAATATTCAATCGCAAAGGGGAAAAGGTTTCCCTGAAACCCAATACATTGATCGACCCTCATTTAATTGAAAAATACGAGCAGGCTTGGGATAATTACTAAATGAGGTTATAGTAAATTTTACGAACGAAGGAGAGGATAGTGTGAAAGCAACTTATCATGGTCATTCAGTCGTAAAAGTGGAAGCGAATGGAAAAATGATTTTATTCGATCCGTTCATTTCTGAGAATGGAAATACGGACCTTAATGCTGATGAAGTTAAAGCGGATGTGATCCTGTTGACGCATGGTCATAACGATCATGTGGGGGACACGGTAGATATAGCTAAGCGTAATGACGCATTGGTAGTAGCGCCTTTCGAACTGGCTACTTACCTTGGAAATAAAGGCGTGAATGCGCATCCGATGTATATTGGCGGCTCTCATGAGTTCGATTTTGGTAAAGTGAAGTTTACTCAGGCATTTCATGGCTCTTCTTACACGGAAGAGGATGGTACCATCGTCTACACTGGTATGCCAACTGGTATTTTATTGACGGTTGAGGGGAAGACCATCTTCCATGCGGGTGATACTGGATTGTTCAGTGATATGAAAATGATTGGTGATATGAATAATATCGAGTTGGCGTTCCTTCCAATCGGAGATAATTTCACTATGGGACCTGACGATGCATTAGTCGCAGCGAAGTGGCTCGATGCTAAACAGGTTGTACCTATACACTATAACACCTTCGATTTAATCAACCAGGACGGAAAAGCATTCGCAGAAAAAGTGAGCCCTGGAACAGGGAAAGCATTGGAAGTAGGCGAATCTATTGAACTATAAGTAAGACATGGAACCGTCACTCTACATGAGTGGCGGTTTTTTAACTGGTTAAACAGCATGGCGGCTTTACCAATGAAAATCCCGAGCTTGGATTTTCTGTAAAAAATTGCAGGAAGCCTGTATCATCTGTATAATAACAATTAGATACATAAACACTAGTACAGTTAGAAAGAATGGTGAATGACAATGGCTACGAAACATGAACAGATCCTGCAATTTATTGAATCACTTTCTGTGGGCAATAAAATATCCGTACGCCAAATCGCGAAAGAATTAAATGTAAGTGAAGGAACCGCCTACCGAGCGATTAAAGAAGCGGAAAATCAAAGCCTTGTGAGTACAATTGAGCGGGTGGGGACAATCCGCATCGAAAAGAAGAAAAAGGAAAACATTGAACGGCTCACCTTTGCGGAAATTATCAATATAGTTGATGGTCAGGTCCTTGGTGGTAGAGAAGGGCTATATAAAACATTGAATAAGTTTGTCATCGGTGCCATGAAACTGGAAGCGATGATGCGCTATACAGAAGCAGGGTCGTTATTGATTGTCGGGAACCGTACGAATGCGCATGAATTAGCGTTAAAAGAAGGAGCGGCTGTGTTAATTACAGGTGGTTTTGACACCGAAGAACGAGTAAAAAAGCTTGCGGATGAGAAAAAACTCCCGATCATTTCCACTAGCTATGATACGTTTACCGTAGCTGCAATGATCAACCGTGCTATTTATGACCAGCTGATTAAAAAAGAAATCGTCCTTGTCGAAGATATCTATACTTCATATGAGCAATCTTATTACCTTAAAACAACAGATTCCGTCCAAAATTGGCATGAATTAAATGAGGCTACTTCTCACAGCAGGTATCCAGTAGTCGACGCAGCTAACCGGGTAGTAGGGATGGTAACGTCTAAAGATGTCATCGGAAAAGACAGAAGTCTTGGTATTGATAAAGTGATGACAAAGAACCCTATGACCGTCCAGACGAAAACTTCCCTGGCAAATGCCGCTCACATGATGGTGTGGGAAGGTATTGAGATCATGCCGGTTGTTGATCAGCATCATAAACTCCAAGGCCTCATTTCAAGGCAGGATGTATTAAAAGCCCTCCAGCATATCCAGCGCCAGCCTCAGGTGGGTGAAACCATTGACGATCTCGTAAGCAAACAAGTAGAAGTTCTCGCTGAAGAAGGCAATGATATGCTGTTCCAGGTAGCTGTTACACCTCAAATGACCAATCAGCTTGGCAGCCTTTCTTACGGAGTATTTACTTCTCTCGTCACAGAAGCAAGCAGCAGACTGCTTCGCAAGTATAAAAAAGGTGATTTGGTGGTGGAGAATTTATCCATCTATTTCATTAAGCCGGTACAAATAGAAAGTGTTATTGAACTTAAACCGGAAATCATGGAAGTAGGTCGTAAATTCGCAAAAGTGGATGTGGAGCTTTACCATGAAAAAACGTTGGTTGGAAAAGCTTTGTTGATGGCTCAGCTAATCGATCGGTAATAAGAGAAACCTTTGATATATTTCACATTTTGGATGTTAATTAGATATAACATGATAAAAAGGCAGTGCGAATATGCGCTGCCTTTTCGATCGACATCAGTTTGAGACTGCTGCCTCTTGTTTTTGATATTCTTTTTTATAATGGCGTGAACTTTTAAAACCGGTATACATTTGCATCCCGCCTAGAATGAGGAATACGATCCCGATATATAGGGAAAGTTTTGTACCATAAAAAAGGTATTGGTTGATACCGAAGAAGAATACGAAGCTCCCTAGACAGATACGTGCTTTTCCATTGAAATATAATTGTGTCAATCTGTCCCTGGTCCGGGTAATATTCACTTTATAATAAATATATAGAACGAGTGATACCAGAATCAAGGTAGAAAATATCAACATGAAATCTACTCCCTAAAAATGTCTTAAATCAATACCATTGTAGCTTGTTTTAAAGATTTATGCTACCTGATATTAAGTTTCTATGATTAAATAAGAAGTAACCATGCAAGGTAAGGAGAAATCATATGTGCAAAAAAGAGATCTTCCAGAAAATTAAAGACTACGAGAAAATCATTATTCACAGACATGTACGTCCTGACCCGGATGCTCTGGGATCAACGGGTGGACTGAAAGAAATCATCCGCGCCAGTTTTCCAGACAAAGAAGTTTTACTTGCCGGGGAGGAAGACCCATCACTAAATTTTCTTATAAGGATGGATGAGGTATCCGATGATGATTATAACCATGCGCTTGTCCTCGTCTGCGATACCGCTAATGAAGCAAGAGTTGATGATCAACGCTATACAAAAGGAAAAGAAGTAATTAAGATTGACCATCATCCCAATGTAGACAAATACGGGGACATCCAGTGGGTTGACACGGATGCGAGCTCCACCAGTGAGTTGGTTTATGAATTTTATCTTGAAATGAAAACAGAGGGAGCCAGGCTCACCGAGGAAGGAGCCCGCCTTTTGTATGCAGGTATTGTGGGGGATACGGGGCGCTTTCTATTCCCTAGCACCACTCCGAAGACGTTGAAATATGCCGCGGATTTAGTCGAATATTCGTTTGACCGTCCAAGTTTATATGATGGGATGTATACAACGAGGATGAATATTGTACGGCTGAAGGGGTACATTTTGCAACATTTCACAGTTTCCTCTTCAGGACTGAGTACGATTCGGATAACAAAAGAGATTATGGAAGAATACGGGGTTTCCGTCCTGGAAACAAGTCAATTGGTAGGCATACTTGGTGATGTGGAAGGGGTTCTTTCCTGGGCATTCTTTGTTGAAGAAGATGAGGTAATCCGGGTGCGATTGCGTTCCAGAGGCCCTGTGATCAATGGGGTTGCGGCAAACTTTAATGGCGGTGGCCATCCAATGGCAGCAGGCGCTTCAGCCCATTCCTGGGAAGAAACGGAAGCTATCGCCGCGGAACTGGAAGAAGTGTGCCGTAAGTATAAGCTTGAGCACAGCTGACACTTTGTAAAAAACAAACAAAATAACCCTCCGACCTGTCTCAGGTCTGTGAGGGTTCATCATTATTAATGCTTAGATTCGACCGGATCTACCGGAATAAACCAACAGCCGGTATCGGTACGATCGAAAAAGACATTAAGCTGGCGTCTGGCTACATCTCTTTTCATTAGACGGATGAGTTCATCAGTTTCTGCGTATGCGGTGTAACCGTTCATAAGCTGTGCAATCTTTTCTTCAACCAGACGGTGACGGTCCATTATCAACATATCACTCACCCCTTTGGATAGAATGCTATTTATCTAACTCTATTGTATAATGTTCAACAGTTTTCTGCTACATTTTTCTGAAAATTTCATCATTTTGTCATAATTTCAATTTTGCTCTTTAAGTATCAATAGAAATGCTTAATTCTAGGCTTAGCTGTCTGTAAATGATAAGCTGAACGACCTCTACCCGGTAAGTGAACTCATCAATTTGATACCGTTTATTTTCTACAGCTTTAATAAGGAAGTCACGGTTTTCGCCGACATCTTCTACATTTCTCCCTATGACATCCTCTAATTCTCCTTTGATTAGAGTTTCTAATTGGTGTTTCGTCAGCCGATCCAATTGCAGACGTTTATCGTTTGTGAAGGTGATCCCGATTTGTTTAATGGTGAATTGTTCCTGTTCTTCTTCATGGGTGTTCAATAGTCCCTCATACGCAGATTCAAGTTCTGTCAATTTTCCGCGCAGTCGAATGTTTTCCTCTACCCAATGTTCAAGCAAGCTCCCGTGTACATATAAAAAAAGACCATAGGCAATAATGGCACCGACGACTGCCCCGGCAAAAAAACGCTGCCAGCTTTCCCGTTTATAGTATGTGGGTATATGCATTATGTGATATCCTCTTGCAGGATCCATTGAAAAAATACCATGGCTGCTTTTACTCCACCCATGGCTGCCACAATGACCATGATCTGTTTAAATAAATCAAAGGTTGATCCATCTAAAATTCCTTTTTCAAACCGGGCAATCGTATCAAATGTTCCTCCGATAGCTGCAACAATTGCCCAAATCCGCAACCCTTTGGCAATCCGTACCATCGATGTATAAGGAGCTTCTCCGGTTATAAGACTACCCAGACTTCCAATAAAGGCTCCGCCCACCATCACCCCGAACGCAATGAAAAAAACATGAATCATGGAGACAATCAATCGTTCTTCCACTATCATTCATCCTCTCTTGCATGTACTACCCAGCCTGTCTTTTTATACACTTCTATTATATTTATGAATTTATCAGACAAGGTATGCGGTCTGGTTTCATTCCGCTTCATGTATCAGCTATAATTATAGTTAAGGAAGAAAGGTGATTGGAATGGCTTCGTTTACCCACTTGCAAGTACGTAGTGGTTATAGCTTAATGAAAAGCAGTATTTCCATAAAAAAATTAGTGGAAAGAGCAAAACAGAGCGGCTTTAATTCATTGGCACTAACGGATGAGGGGGTCTTGCACGGGGCCTTGGAATTTTACCAGGCGTGTCATGAAGCGGACATCCATCCGGTAATTGGCATGTCAGTGGAATTGGTGGAAGGAGAAACCCTCTTTTCTGCCGTATTATTAGCAGAAAATCAGGAGGGATATAGAAATCTCTTAAAATTGAGCACATACATACAAACTGGAGATACACGTAGTTTGGAACTGGAGGAGTTACAGCCCTACACTACGGGCGTAATTTTTATCTTGCCGGCAGCAGGGTCGCCGTTAGCAGTCTATCTTGAGAAGGGACAGGAAGAAGCTGCCTATCACTTTTTCTCGGAATGGTCTTCGTTATTTGAAAGATCAAAGGCTTATATAGGGGTAGAGGACCACCAGCTGGAAAAGGAAAGAAGATTACACAGAACCCTGAAGCCGTTTGTCGATCAGTATGGAATTGCTGCAGTCGCTTTGCAGGATGTCCGATATCTGCAGGAGGAAGATGCGCAGGCATATGACTGCTTAACAGCGATCAGGGAAGGGCGGCGCTGGTCATCTGATGCAATGGATAACTCAAACAAAAATCGTCATCTAAGAAATCCTGATGAAATGGAAGAGTTGTTCTCTGACTGGTGGCCAGAAATTCTTACATCATCCAATCAGATTGCCGATCAATGTAAGGTGACACTGGCCCTGGAAGAAAAAAGAATCCCCAATTTTCCAGTCCCTGATGGAAAAAACTCCGATGAGTATCTAAAGGAATTATGCATGAAGGCATTAGAAAAAATGGAGGAAACGGAAAGAAAGCAGGCAAAGGAACGCCTGGAATACGAATGGGGAGTAATCGCTTCTATGAATTTTAGCGATTATTTTCTGATTGTTTGGGACTTTGTTGCTTATGCTAAGCGGAATAATATCAAAGTAGGACCAGGGCGGGGATCAGCTGCTGGATCGCTAGTCGCCTATCTGCTTGGTATCACGGAAGTCAATCCGATCCAATATGATTTATTGTTTGAACGATTTCTAAATCCGGAGCGGGTGACAATGCCTGATATTGACATTGATTTCTCTGACCATCGAAGGGATGAGGTGATCCAGTATGTCACCAACAAATATGGGACCGATCGTGTAGCTCAGATCATCACTTTCGGTACATTTGCAGCCCGGAGCTTGTTAAGGGAACTTTTTAAAACCATAGGCATCGATCAACAGGATGCGGCTTTTATACTCAAAGAGTTTTCTGCCAGCAGTGACAGAACAATTGTAGGAACTGTAAAGCAGTCCGAAGAGCTGGCGGCCTATATCCGCCAGTCTCGAAAGTTACAATTATTGTTTAAAATTGCCGCCAAACTGGAAGGTTTGCCACGACATACTTCTACGCACGCAGCCGGTGTAGTCATCAGTGATGTTCCGCTCACCCAGGAAGTACCGTTGATGGCTGGTCATGAAGGTGTCCCCCTCACGCAATATGCTATGGGAGATTTGGAAACAATCGGCTTGCTTAAAATGGACTTTCTTGGTTTACGGAACTTAACGCTGCTCGAGAGAATTGAAGCAAATATTATACGTTCTGGCAATCCGGGATTTTCACTTGATTCTATTCCTTTTGAAGACACGGAAACCTACCAACTATTGCGTGACGGGCGTACGAATGGAATTTTTCAATTAGAATCCCAGGGAATGAAAAATGTTTTACAAAGACTAAAGCCAAATCGGTTTGAAGATGTGGTAGCGGTCAATGCGTTATACCGGCCAGGTCCGATGGAATATATCCCGGTCTATATCGCACGGAAACACGGAGAAACTTCTGTAACCTACCCCCATCCGGATGTAGAGCCGATATTAGAAAAAACATTCGGTGTGCTGGTCTATCAAGAGCAAATCATGCAGGTAGCCAACCAAATTGCAGGCTTCAGCCTGGGGCAGGCCGATATTTTAAGAAGAGCAGTCAGTAAAAAAAAGCAAGGTTTGATAGAAGAACAGTACAAAGCCTTTATCGAGGGCGCCAGGCAACAGGGCTATCAGGAAAATGTAGCAGAAGAAATATATAAGTGGATTGTTAAGTTTTCCAACTACGGATTTAACCGAAGCCACGCGGTAGCGTATAGTATGATTTCCTATCAGCTCGCTTATTTGAAAACTCATTATCCCGCTTTCTTTCTAGCAGAGCTGATGAATGCTAATGCAGGTAATCATGAAAAGCTTGCATCGTATATCAGGGAAGCTAAAGACACTGGTGTTCAGGTTCTTTCCCCTTCCATCAATCATAGCAATATGGTTTTTCGAGTAAAAAAAGGAAATATCCACATGGGGCTGCTTTCCATAAAAGGTGTAGGAATGCAGGCGGTACAGGAAATACTGGAAACCAGAAAGCAAGGCCCATTCAAAAATATCTTTGATTTTTGTTTAAGGGTTCCTTTAAAGGCAGTAAACAGACAAGTGATCGAAGCGCTTATTCTGGCAGGGGCATTTGATGAAATATACAATAACCGGGCTAGCCTCCTTGCCAGCGTCGATCATGCTATAGAACAAGGAGAACTTTTTAAGGAGTTTGATGATCAGCCATCCTTTTTTCAGGATGAATTGACGCTGGACGTCAATTATGTTCAAACAGAGCCGTTTTCCCAAATGAAACAATTGTCCATGGAAAAAGAGGTGCTTGGCACCTACATGTCGAGGCACCCCTTAGAAACTTACCGGCAGAAACTTCGTGCCAATGCCTTTATCGCATTAAGGCAAATGGATGCCGTCAAGCAGAAGAAACGGTTAAAAGCTTGTGGGGTAGTCGAACATATTAAGCAAATCAGGACCAAGCGCGGAGACCCAATGGCTTTCATGACTATCAGTGATGAACAAGGAGAAGCAGAGACCGTGATATTCCCTGAGCTATACAGAAAGGTAAGGCCATGGCTTCAGGAAGAAATGTTGATCTGTTTTGAGGGGAATATTGAGGATCGGAACAATCAGCTTCAATGGCTGCTTGCTGATATCCAGCCATTTTCAGAAGATATTCTGGAAGCGGACATAGAGACTCCTAAAAAACTTTTCATCAAACTTTCGGAACAGGAAGAGCTTGATGCTTTGCAGGCGATTCGGCAAATAGCTGAACATTTCCCAGGTAATACGCCTGTTATTGTCCATCATGCCAGAAAGGGAAAAACCTATCAGCTCTCCAGCGAGTATTACGTAAAACTCACAAGAGAATGCCTGACAGCGCTGCATGATTATTTCGGGAAAGACTCAGTCGTTCCAGCATCTGCTAAATGAACAGGATGGGCTTAGCAGACCAAAAAAGGTCTGTTAAGCTTTTTCTTATATAAAAGCTCTAAACTTATTAATTTTTCAATAGAGACTTCTTCAACAAAAGGTCCGAAAAGTCGAAGACTTGCTTCCGAGATATACACTTACCACCGTAAGGGAAACAGTTTCTCTTGAAACTGAGTGTTCAGCAATTGGGAGATTTACTGGAAAATCAATATGGTGATTAACAGTTCTAAGTAGATGGTGGGTGTCGCTTTACACCTATATATCATCTGTTATAATTAAGGAGTCTAATAATGGTGGTCTGACCACTCGATGCTTTTATATTATTCATTATCTATTGTTTATAAAGGAGCGGTTATAAGTGTCAAACTTAAGAGATGAAGCATTACATGTTCATCGTGTCAATAAAGGAAAATTAGCTACACATTCAAAGGTACCAATAAAGAATGCTAAAGATCTCAGCCTCGCTTATTCCCCAGGGGTGGCAGAGCCGTGTAAAGAGATCTATGACCATAAAGAATCGGTTTATGATTATACGATGAAAGGGAACATGGTAGCTGTTGTCAGTGACGGGTCAGCCGTGCTCGGATTAGGTAATATTGGCCCTGAAGCTTCCTTGCCTGTCATGGAAGGGAAAGCTGCATTGTTCAAAAGTTTTGCTGGTGTTGATGCTTTCCCGATCTGTCTGGACACGCATCAAGTGGATGAAATTGTAAACACAGTCAAACTGATGGAGCCTACCTTCGGTGGAGTGAATCTTGAGGATATCGCTGCTCCAAATTGTTTCCTTATTGAAGAAAAACTGAAAAAAGAAACGAATATCCCCATTTTCCACGACGACCAGCATGGAACTGCTATCGTAACAGTAGCTGGTTTGATGAATGCTTTGAAAATAGTAGGAAAATCGTTTTCTGATATCAAAGTAGTCGCTAATGGTGCCGGTGCTGCCGGAATTGCTATCATCAAACTCCTTTACCACTTCGGTGTCCGGGATATCATCATGTGTGACTCGAAAGGCGCCATTTTTGAAGGCAGAAATTATGGTATGAATGATGTGAAAGATGAAATAGCTAAAATAACGAATAAGGATAAACAAGAGGGCTCATTGGAAGAGATTATGACAGACGCAGATGTATTTGTCGGCGTTTCAGTGGGTGGATTATTATCAAAAGAAATGGTGGAGTCCATGAATGATGATCCAATAATTTTTGCTATGGCTAATCCAGATCCGGAAATCATGCCAGAAGATGCAAAGGCTGCAGGAGCACGAGTAATTGGGACAGGGAGATCGGATTTTCCTAACCAGGTAAATAATGTTCTCGCATTCCCGGGAATTTTCCGTGGAGCGTTAGATGTACGGGCAACTCGCATCAACGAAAAAATGAAGATTGCGGCTGCAGAGGCAATCGCTTCTCTTGTTACAGCTGACGAATTAAACGCTGATTACGTAATCCCTGCACCTTTTGATGCACGTGTAGCCCCAGCTGTAGCTGCTGCAGTGGCTAAAGCGGCAATGGAGTCAGGAGTAGCACGTATGCATGTAGATCCGGAACAAGTAGCTGAAAAAACAAGACAACTTACTATGATTGATGAAGATTAATGAAGGGAAGGGAGAAAGCATCCATGTCTTTCTCTCCCCATTACATAAAGGAAGATATTTCTCTCTTTTGGGAAGAATTAGTCAGGTGTTGGTATAAAGGAGTGGCTTTCCCGTGTCTGGGTCGCAAAAAGTAAAAGTTTATGAAGAGGTATTGCAGCAAGTTAAAGCATATATTGAAGAACATCACCTTAGCCCAGGAGATAAACTCCCCTCTGAACGTGAACTTAGTGAGTTGTTGAATGTCGGCCGTTCGTCAATCAGGGAAGCATTCCGTGCCCTGGAGCTGCTTGGTCTGATTGAAACGAGAAGGGGTGAAGGTACTTTCATGCGTACTTATCGTCCTTATCATATGGTGGAATTGCTCTCGACTTTTATCTTGCATGAGGCAAGGACGAAAGAGGAGCTGGCGGCTGCAAAAATGATGCTCGAGCTCGAAGTGATTAATAAGATTCTCCCGTTGTTGACAGAAGGACATATAGAGCATCTGACAAGTTTGGTGAAAGGTACCAATTCCGAAAAGGAAGCTCAAACTCTTCACCATTCTTTTTTTCAGTATCTATTTGAAATATCAGGGAATGAACTGCTCAATCGAATGTGGCAGTTGATAGACGGGTTCGCCAATACGGTCCATGATTTTACCTTCTCGAATTCCTTTTATAAAAAGGTGTTGGAGGAAATGGAAAGAGGCAAATTGAATGACGTGAGAAGCTGGTATGAAAAAGAGCTCAATTTGTCGAATTAATATTGACATAGAACGACAATCTTTTTGAAAAATTTTCGCTACATTAAACAGAAGAAGTTTTGTCCCGAAGGAGGAATAACCTTGCTTAGAGATATATTCAACAAGAAACGTAAATACGCTTCTCTTCCCAACCAGGAGGGGAAACAGGATGTACCAGAAGGTTTAATGCAGAAATGTCCAGGGTGTAATAAAATATACTATCGTAAAGAATTAGAAAGAAACTTGAATGTATGTCCCCATTGTGATTATCATCATCAGCAAAATGCTTACGAAAGGCTTGAGAGTCTTTTAGAGAAGGATTCCTTCGAAGAGTGGGACAAGTATATGATTTCAACCAATCCATTGGGATTTCCGGAGTATGAAGAGAAGCTAGAAAAAGACCGTAAAAAATCAGGTTTGAATGAAGCCGTTATTACCGGAAAAGGAAAGATAAGAGGATATGAAACGGCTATTGCTGTTATGGATGCCCGCTTCCGCATGGGAAGTATGGGAGCGGTTGTAGGAGAGAAGATAGCTAACGCAATTGAACAAGCAAGAAAAGAAAAAATTCCTTTTATCATTTTTACAGCTTCCGGGGGAGCCAGGATGCAGGAAGGGGTCATCAGTTTAATGCAGATGACCAAGACATCCGTAGCCATCCAACGTCTCCATTCAGATGGTGGATTGATGATCTCTGTCATGACGCATCCGACTACAGGAGGCGTTTCTGCCAGTTTTGCCTCGCTTGGAGACTTTAACTTTGCAGAACCGGGTGCTTTGATTGGGTTTGCTGGAAGGCGAATCATTGAACAGACGATCCGCGAAAAGCTTCCGGAAGACTTTCAAACGGCAGAGTTTTTATTAAAACATGGACAGTTAGATGATGTTGTTCATCGTCATGACTTGAAAAATAAACTGGAAACGATCCTCAGCATTCATCAACCTGGAGGTGAGTTGTCGTGAAGCAGGTACTGGATTTTGAAAAACCGGTTATAGAACTTAGAGGAAAAATTGAAGAATTGAAGAAACTCACACAGGAAAGTGAGATGGATTTAAGTGAGGAAATTGAAACGTTGGAACAGCGGCTCGAAAAGCTGGAAGAAGATGTTTATGATCGCCTGAGTCCATGGAATCGAGTTCAAATGGCACGTCATCCAGAGCGGCCTACCACCCTCGATTATATTCATTCCATTTTCACCGATTTTATGGAATTGCATGGTGACCGGTTATATGGGGATGATGAAGCGATCGTAGCCGGAATTGCTAATTATAAAAATCAGCCCGTCACGGTCATTGGCCATCAACGAGGCAATGACACGAAAGAGAACCTTCGACGCAATTTTGGTATGCCTCATCCGGAAGGGTACCGGAAAGCTTTACGGTTAATGAAGCAGGCGGATAAGTTCAACCGCCCGATAATTTGCTTTATCGATACGAAAGGCGCTTACCCTGGAAAGGCTGCTGAGGAGCGGGGTCAAAGTGAGGCGATTGCGCGAAACTTGATGGAGATGGCAGGGTTGACCGTTCCTGTGGTATGTATTGTTATTGGAGAAGGAGGTAGTGGAGGTGCTCTGGCATTAGGTGTTGGGGACCACATCCATATGCTGGAAAATTCTACTTACTCGGTTATTTCTCCTGAAGGAGCTGCTGCTTTATTATGGAAGGATTCCAATCTCGCTCAGAATGCTGCAGAAACCATGAAAATTACTTCCTATGACTTGAAGGAGCTCGGCATCGTGGACAAGGTCATTCCTGAAATTCGTGGTGGTGCTCACCGGGATATTAAGGCACAGTCAGAGAAAATCGATCAGATACTGCAGGAATCGCTGGAAAACCTGAAATCACTCAGTAAAGAAGAATTATTGGAGTCACGATGGGAAAAATATAAGAAAATTGGAGATTATACAACTCTTCCATTATAATAGAAGTAGTCTGAAGGACAGGGGAAAGTCGCACAATTGTGCGACTTTTCGCATCTTATCAGGAAGGGAGCGCTTTCATGCTTAAATACCTGAATCTTCCTGTTCTTCATATTTGCCAAGGGTTTGTGCATGCCGTATAATTTTTTTCGCAAACTGAGAGGCTCGATTGTTACAACTGCCTAAACATGAAAATGTCACAGAATCGATGTTGCTATTCGATACGTTTAGATTTATCTTGAGATGGGGACAAAAGAAACAGTGGAACCTATAAAATGAGGTGATTGGTTATGAAAAAAATAGGAGTATTGACGAGTGGCGGAGACGCCCCGGGGATGAATGCCGCCATCCGCGCGGTAGTAAGAAAAGCTATCTATCATGATATAGAAGTGTATGGCATTAAATATGGCTATCAAGGTCTGATTGATGGAAATATAGAAAAAATGGAGCTTGGGTCTGTCGGTGACATTATCCAACGTGGCGGCACGAAGCTTTATTCTGCACGTTGTGAAGAGTTTAAAACGGAAGCAGGACAGCAGAAAGGTATCGAGCAGCTGAAAAAACACGACATTGATGGTCTCGTTGTCATTGGCGGAGACGGTTCTTTTAGAGGAGCTAAAAAACTGACAGAAAAAGGTTACCCTTGTATCGGGGTTCCAGGTACTATCGATAATGATATACCAGGTACCGACTTTACCATCGGTTTTGATACAGCGTTGAACACGATAATTGAAGCCATTGATAAAATTAGAGATACAGCTACCTCTCACGAGCGTACATACGTGGTGGAGGTTATGGGAAGAGATGCAGGTGACTTGGCATTATGGGCAGGTCTTGCTGACGGAGCTGAAACGATAATGGTACCTGAACGTAATGAAGACTTTGATGATGTAGTGCAACGTTTGAAACGTGGTCACGATCGTGGGAAAAAACATAGTATCATTATAGTCGCTGAAGGAGTTGGCAGTGGCTTTGACTTTGGCCAGCGCATCAAAGAAGCGACCGACCTCGAGACGCGCGTTACGGTTTTAGGCCATACCCAGCGTGGAGGTTCACCAACAGCTGCAGACCGGGTATTGGCGAGCAGATTAGGTGCGAAAGCTGTAGATATTCTTCTTGCCGGCAAAGCCGGCCGCATGGTGGGTATCCAAAATAACAAACTGGTCGACCATGATATCCTGGAAGTATTGGACCAGGGGCATATGCTGGATATGGATATGTACAAGCTTTCCCAGGAGCTGTCTATCTAAAGTTTGCAATAGGTCTGTCAGTTTTCAGTTTAATAAAACGCAGCTTGAAATAAGGAGGAAAAACATGATTAGAAAGACTAAAATCGTATCGACGATTGGTCCGGCATCCGAGCAGGTTGAAACGTTGACCAGGTTAATTGAAGCAGGTTTGAATGTAGCACGTCTTAACTTTTCCCATGGTGATTATGAGGAGCATGGCCAGCGGATCATAAATATCCGTGAAGCCGCCAGTAAAGCCGGCAAGAATATTGCCATTCTGTTGGATACGAAAGGCCCGGAAATCCGTACTGGTGTCATGAAGGATGGAGGTGTCAAGCTTGAGCAAGGGTCCAGCCTTTATGTAAGTATGGAGGAAGTGGAAGGAACAAGTGAACGTATTTCTGTCACGTATCCAGGACTTATCGATGATGTCCATCCAGGCTCTAAAATCCTCCTGGATGACGGTTTGATCGAATTGCAAGTAGAAGAAATCAATACTGAGAACAAGGATATCAAGACTACCGTACTTAATTCGGGGCTGTTGAAAACTAAAAAGGGTGTAAACGTGCCGAATGTAAGTGTAAACCTGCCTGGTATTACAGATAAAGATGCCAAGGATATTGAATTCGGCATTGAACAGAATGTGGATTTTATTGCTGCATCTTTCGTTCGCCGTGCATCCGATGTACTGGAGATTCGAGAGCTGCTTGAGAAACATGATGCCACTCACATTCAAATTATACCTAAGATTGAGAATCAAGAAGGCGTGGACAATATTGATGAAATCCTTGCTGCAAGTGATGGCCTGATGGTTGCTCGTGGGGATCTTGGCGTGGAGATTCCTGCTGAAGATGTACCACTGGTACAAAAGAAACTGATCCGTAAGTGCAATCAAGTTGGCAAGCCGGTCATTACGGCAACACAAATGCTGGACTCAATGGAACGAAATCCTCGTCCTACACGGGCAGAGGCTTCTGATGTAGCAAATGCTATCTTCGATGGCACGGATGCGATCATGCTTTCAGGAGAAACGGCTGCCGGTAATTATCCAGTAGAAGCTGTTCAAACAATGAACAACATTGCAAAGAAAACGGAAACCGGGTTAGACTATAAAGCGATTCTACAAGAACGCTCCAAAACAAGCGATATGACGATTACGGACGCAATCAGTCAATCGGTTACACATACCGCTATTAATTTATCTGTCAACGCGGTAGTAGCACCAACTGAAAGTGGTCACACAGCACGGATGATTTCAAAGTATCGCCCAAAGGCACCGATTGTAGCGATTACCTCTAATGAACGTGTACTTCGCCAGCTTTCACTAGTATGGGGAGTACATGGAGTGTTAGGTAAGCGAGCTGCTACTACGGATGATATGCTCGGTGAAGCAATTGACCGAGGCCTTGCTTCCGGCGTGGTTAATCGGGGTGACCGCGTCATCATCACAGCTGGGGTTCCTGTTGGCGAAAGCGGGACAACCAACCTGATGAAAGTCCATGTCATCGGTGATGTTTTGGCAAAAGGTCAGGGGATCGGTCAAAGCACTGCCTATGGCAGAGCGGTGATCGCTAAAAGTACCCAGGAAGCGTTAGATAAAGTGGAAGATGGAGATATTCTGGTAACATATGGAACTGATAAGGATATGATGCCGGCAATTGAGAAAGCTGGCGGCATTATTACCCAGGAAGGCGGGTTGACTTCCCACGCGGCAGTAGTTGGGTTAAGCCTTGGGATTCCAGTGATTGTAGGTGTTGAAGAAGCGCTTGAATTGATTAATGACAAGGATGAACTGACGATTGATAGTGCTCGTGGTGATATATACAGCGGACATGCCGGGGTACTTTAATTAATAGGGAAGGATGATATCATAAGACGGTATCATCCTTTTCTTTTTAGGTTATTTCCCATCTATCGTATAATAGAAGAGAAGACGGAAAAGGAAAGGATCATGCCAATGTTTCGTTGGTTATTATTATTTATATTAGTAGTACCTGCTCTGGAAATTGGTTTACTTGTCTGGGCTGGTAATTGGATTGGACCTTTATGGGTGGTCTTGTTGATCATTCTTACTGGAATAGTTGGTGCCTGGCTTGCTAAGCAGCAGGGCTTAGAAACTATATACAATTTCAGACAATCGGTAGCAAGCGGCCGTGTACCTCAGGATGCACTTCTGGATGGGGCTTGTATTTTAGTCGGCGGTGCGGTGCTTCTGACTCCCGGCTTCATCACAGATGCAATTGGTTTTCTTTTACTCCTGCCACCTACACGAGCTCCAATTAAGCGTTTAATACGTAAATGGACACGAAAAATGATGGATCGTGGAACGATTACTATTTATCCGAAGTGATTAACAAAGATAGAATCAATAATATAGGTAACAAAGGGGCTTTGTTCCTTTATATATAGGCTGTTCCCTAAGTCTGAAACGGGCTTCAGGGGACAGCTTTTTGCTCATCAACTACTTACGTACCACGCAAGCTTTAATGTACGGAATAAAATTAAGCCGTATTTTTTGGTTCGTTAATGAATCTCCAAATTTCGTGAAAAACACCCGCCTGGTGCAAAGTGTTCAATATGACAAGCGCGACCGGACCAATAATCAAGCCTAAAAAACCGAATAATTGAAATCCGATAAATAAAGAGATGAGAGTAGCTAATGGATCAAGCCCGATATTAGTGGATAGTAATTTCGGTTCCAGCATTTGACGCTGAATAATTACTAACATATAAAGAATCGCGAGACCGATCGTAAGAGAATAATTACCAGTCAGGAACATGTATATGATCCAAGGAATAAAAATCATTCCACTCCCCACATATGGCATCAGATCGACCGCCCCTGTAATCACAGCAATTGTCACGGCGTGGTCAACTCGTAAGACAAGTAAGCCGCATAGAACAGTACCTGCAGTGATCGAAGTCAGGATTGCCTGAGCTTTCATAAAACCAGCCAACGCCTGCTTTAACCCCTTTAGGACCGTCACAAAAGAAGTAACTACCTTAGATGGAATAATAGAAGTAAACCTATATGAGATCTTATCCCAGTCTTTGCTGATAAAAAAAGTCCCCAGGAACGAAAATACTAAAACGGTGAAATAATTGGGAAGCTCTTTGATGATCATTGGAATACCCTGAAGTAAAGATTGGATGATTCCAGCTCCCTGCTGTGCTATATTTTCACCAATTTGTTGCAAGTTTCCGATGACCGCCTCCTGCTGGGAAGGTTCCAGGGTACTAATGAGGGTCAGAATGCGTTGGTATATCGGGATGATGGTAGATGTTATAAAATCCTGGATATAGGTAATAAGTGTTTGGAAGTGTTGAGGCACCACTGTTGCCAGATAAGCGGTACCATTAGTGATTTCAACAACCAATAAAATTAAAACCCCGATACATAATCCCAGGAATATTAATATTAAAAGAATTACAGCAATACCTCTGGGAAAGTTAAGTTTTTCTTCTAGAAAGTTAACTGCAGGATTGATGAATAAAGCAATGAGGAATGCGAAAAAGAAAGGGTAGGCATATTGGAATGCATAATAGGCGAGTATCAAAGCAGCAGTAAGAGTTAACAAAACGACAAAAAGACGAAAAATTTTATTAATCATGGATGTTTCCATATTTGTATCCTCGCTTTGCAATAGGTTGTATAAACAAAGATTTTGGCTTGTCTATTACCATACCTATTCTTTAATGTGGTAGGATATAATAAGAGTCTTACTGTTTATCTGGAAAAATGCAGACTGTCATTGGTTCATGTCCATCCCCGATTTTCTGAATGATACTCCTATCCCTCGTTACATAGGTAAAGACGAGTCGATTATGATAGCGGTCATCATTCTGTTAGAAGTAAAGGGATCTTAAAATTGTATGAAGATTCAGTATGATACATAGATAATCATGTTGGATAAAGTGAAATCATCTCCAATTTTTACCGATTTAAATACAAAAAATGATAAAATCTATTCAAATTAACCGGTTTCAATTCACATATTTTTTAGAATGTTTTATAATTGCAGTGGGGATGATTTCCTATTCAGATTAACAGCTTGTTGGTAAAGCGTTTTCTTTTATAAATGTATATTTGGAAAGCGTCATCAAAAATAAAGGAGAGAATGGGTATGACAGCAACTAAAGGTCTTGAAGGTATTATTGCAACGCAATCATCAATTAGTTCCATCATCGATGATCAATTGACATATGTCGGTTATGACATCGATGATTTAGCCGAGAATTCCAGTTTTGAGGAAGTTATTTATTTATTATGGAATCAAAAGTTACCTAATGAACAAGAACTTAAATCTTTAAAAGAAGATCTTGCTTCCAATATGGAACTTCCACAGGAAGTCATTGATCATTTGAAGTCTTATGATCTATCAACCGTACACCCAATGGCAGCTCTTCGTACGGCTGTATCTATGCTCGGTCTTTATGATTCTGAGGCTGACGTGATGGAAGAAGAAGCAAATAAACGTAAGGCTGTACGCCTGCAGGCGAAAATTCCTGCGATCGTTACAGCATTTGCTCGTCTTCGCAAAGGACAAGATCCTATCAGTCCGAAAAAAGAATTCAGTTTTGCGGCGAATTTCCTTTACATGCTGAATGGAAAGGACCCGGAGGATATCGAAGTCGAAGCTTTCAACAAAGCGCTTGTCCTCCACGCTGACCATGAATTGAATGCATCTACCTTTACAGCGCGTGTCTGCGTGGCAACATTGTCTGATGTCTACTCAGGTGTTACCGCGGCAATCGGCGCTCTAAAAGGGCCTCTTCACGGTGGTGCGAATGAGCGTGTCATGAAAATGCTTACTGAAATTGGAGAAGTGGATAATGCTGTTCCATACATTAAGGAAAAGCTCGAAAATAAAGAAAAGATCATGGGAATGGGACACCGGGTCTATCGGAAAGGTGATCCACGTGCTAAATTCCTGAAAGAAATGTCAAAAGAACTGACAAAACTGACAGGTCACTCCAAGTATTATGAAATGTCCATTAAGATTGAGGACTTTATCAAAGAAGAAAAAGGACTGCCGGCAAATGTAGATTTCTATTCTGCGTCTGTTTACCACAGTCTGGGAGTGGATCATGACTTATTTACGCCGATTTTCGCTGTCAGCCGTGTTTCTGGATGGTTAGCGCATATCCTTGAACAATATGACAATAACCGTCTGATTCGCCCGCGTGCTGAATATGTAGGACCAAAAGGACAGACATATAAGTCTCTTGACCAACGCTGAGATCCTTCAGTGGTTCTATCCTAAAAGGGTGCATGATAATGAAAAGGGTATCACCTGAGTAATTATCTGCTAAATCCTTTTTATTCATGTTTATTTATCGTATGATAATGAATGTAATCCACATACCAACAACACATTAGGAGGTAATGAGATTGACACAAGCTGAAAAAATTACAGTAGAAAATGGAGTACTAAATGTACCTGATCGTCCGGTGATCCCGTTCATCGAAGGTGACGGAATCGGACCAGATATTTGGGCAGCTGCGAGCCGAGTAATTGAAGCAGCGGTTGATAAAGCCTATAACGGTGAAAAGAGTATCGAATGGAAGGAAGTTCTTGCTGGTCAGAAAGCGTATGACAACACTGGCGAGTGGCTCCCATCTGAAACATTGGATACAATCCGTGACTATAAAATTGCAATTAAAGGACCATTGACTACACCAATTGGTGGCGGTATCCGTTCCTTGAACGTAGCTCTGCGTCAGGAACTTGACTTATTCACATGTCTTCGCCCAGTACGTTGGTTCACTGGTGTGCCGTCTCCTGTTAAACATCCGGAAGATACAGACATGGTTATTTTCCGTGAAAATACAGAAGACATTTATGCTGGTATCGAATGGCAGAAAGGTACACCAGAAGCGAAGAAAGTCATTGACTTCCTTCAAAACGAAATGGGTGTACATAATATCCGTTTCCCAGAAACTTCTGGTATTGGTGTTAAACCTGTGTCGGAAGAGGGAACAAAACGGATCGTCCGTGCAGCTATCGAGTATGCATTGAACGAAGGTCGTAAGAATGTCACATTGGTACACAAAGGCAATATCATGAAATTTACCGAAGGGGCATTTAAAGCTTGGGGATATGAGGTTGCAGAAGAGGAATTCGGTGACAAAGTATTCACATGGCGCCAGTACGATGAAATTGTAGAAAAAGACGGTAAAGACGCAGCTAACAAAGCTCAGGACGAAGCGGAACAAGCTGGCAAAATCATTGTGAAAGATGCCATTGCCGACATCTTCCTGCAACAAATCCTGACTCGTCCAAAAGAGTTTGATGTGGTAGCTACTATGAACTTGAATGGGGATTACATTTCTGATGCCCTAGCAGCTCAAGTAGGTGGAATCGGTATTGCTCCAGGTGCGAACATCAATCAGGAAACTGGACACGCTATTTTTGAAGCAACTCACGGTACTGCACCTAAATATGCTGGGCAAGACAAAGTAAACCCTTCATCTGTCATTCTTTCTGGTGTATTGATGCTTGAACACCTGGAGTGGAGAGAAGCAGCTAACCTGATTACCAAATCTATGGATAAAACTATTGGTAATAAAACCGTAACGTATGATTTCGCACGCATGATGGAAGGCGCTACAGAAGTGAAGACGTCTGAATTCGGTGATGCATTAATCAAAAACATGGACTAATCCACACGACAGGGAAGGGGATTAAAATGGGAATCACACGTAAAAAGATTTCAGTAATCGGTGGAGGTTTCACTGGTGCTACCACAGCACTGATGCTGGCTCAAAAAGAGCTGGGAGATGTAGTGTTGGTGGATATTCCTGATATGGAAGGCCCGACAAAAGGGAAAGCTTTGGATATGCTTGAAGCAAGCCCGGTGCAAGGGTTTGATTCCAATATCATCGGTACCGCCAGCTATGAAGATACGAAGGACTCTGATTTAGTGATAATCACTGCCGGAATCGCTCGTAAGCCTGGTATGAGCCGGGACGACCTCGTAAGCACCAACTCGAAAATCATGAAGAGTGTTACGAAAGAAATCGTTAAGTACTCACCTGACTGCCTGATTGTTGTATTGACAAACCCGGTCGATGCAATGACTTACTCTGTATTTCAGGAAGCAGGCTTCCCTAAAAACCGCGTCATCGGTCAATCCGGTGTGCTTGATACAGCGCGATTCCGTACGTTTGTAGCACAAGAATTGAACCTGTCTGTTAAAGATATAACCGGATTTGTTCTAGGCGGACATGGGGATGATATGGTTCCATTAATCCGCTACTCTTTCGCAGGTGGTATCCCACTTGAAAAGCTCATTCCAAAAGAGCGCCTGGATGCAATCGTAGAACGTACCCGTAAAGGTGGCGGTGAAATCGTCAACCTTCTTGGCAACGGAAGTGCCTATTATGCTCCAGCTGCTTCTTTAGTCCAAATGGCAGAAGCTATTTTGAAGGATCAACGTCGTGTCATACCATCGATTGCCTACCTGGAGGGCGAGTATGGCTATGAAGGCATTTATCTCGGTGTACCAACCATCCTTGGTGGAAATGGTATCGAAGAAGTAATTGAACTTGATTTGACGGATGAAGAAAAAGCGCAATTAGATAAGTCTGCTGAGTCTGTTAAAAAAGTTCTTACTATTTTACAATAAATGTGAATGAATAATGGGGATTCGGGGTATACCTCGGATCCCTTTTATCACCAAAAAGAAAGCGTTTACATTAAGGGGGCGATGTAATGATAGGTAAAAAGCGCAAACTCGGCAAAAAAATTAATGAATTGAAGATTGGCGATCATTATACAACCGAAAAAACGATAGAAGATCGGGATCTATTAATGTATTTAGGACTGTCTGATGATGCAAACCCTCTTTATATCCAGCACGATTATGCATCCCAAACACCGTTCAAGCGACCGGTAGCTCCAACGGTGATGCTGCAGGGAATGATTTCTTCTCTGATTTCCATGCAATTACCAGGTCCAGGAAGTCACATTTTGCGGCAGGAGATGGATTTTCCCAAACCTGTTTATCATTATGCAGATCTCTCTTTTCGATTAGAAGTTGTGGAAAAGGATACAGCAAAGCATTCTGTAACTTTATCAATCATAGTAAAAGATTCAGATGGCGATGAGGTGATTAAAGGAGTAGCAGTAGTTTCTCCTCCTTACGAACCTGAATCCATGACTGCCAAATCTTTAGAGAATTTTTATTGATATAGAAGTTGAATAGTTAATACTGGCAGGAACGCTGTTATGAAGCCTTCCTGCCAGTTTTTTCATTGGTTCAGAAGAATAGGATTTAAGCCATAGGGAAGACTTTTACGAGACGAAAATCGCAGCCATCTATCAATTTCAACTATGTTCAAACGCTGATGTTCATTGTATGATGAAGATAGTTTCTTCGAGAGGTGATTAAAATGGCAGAAAAAATATTAATTGTAGATGATGAAGAATCTATCGTGACCTTGTTAAAGTACAATATTGAACAGGCAGGTTATGATACGGATGTAGCCTATGACGGTTCTGAAGCCTTACATAAAGCAGATGAGAATGATTATGACTTGATTGTTTTGGACATTATGCTTCCAGAATTAGATGGAATGGACGTATGCAAACAACTCCGCATTAATAAGATGGATACCCCTATTCTTATGCTTACAGCCAAAGATGATGAATTCGACAAAGTCCTTGGACTGGAACTTGGAGCGGATGATTATTTGACGAAACCTTTTAGCCCACGGGAAGTGGTAGCAAGAATAAAAGCAATTTTAAGAAGGGCCAATCGTACGGTTCAGGAAGAGAAGAAAGATACAATCGAGATAGCCGACCTGGTCATCTATCCGCAACAATATGAAGCTGCTATCAACGGAAAGCAATTGATTTTTACACCGAAAGAGTTTGAATTACTATTATATCTTGCTAAGCATAAAGGAAAAGTCTTAGCACGAGATCAATTGTTGAGCGCTGTTTGGAACTATGATTTTGTAGGAGACACGAGGATCGTGGATGTTCATGTCAGCCATTTACGTGAGAAAATTGAACCGGATACTAAGAAACCGGTCTACATTAAAACCATACGTGGGTTAGGATATAAAATGGAGGAGCCAAAATAAATGAGAGCTTATGCTCGCCCATTAATCACTTATACGCTTCTTGCCCTCCTCATCATGCTTGGATTAGGTGTTATATTAGCTCAGCTTACCCATGGTTATTTTGTTACTTTATTTGAGGAGAGAATCAAGAATGAAAGTGATTATTATGCTGGGGCATTTGAACGCTATATCGAGGATGACCACTATGACATCGAAGGGCTGGAGAAATTCAGTCAGGAAATTAATTCTGCTTTTATTTTTTTCGACGAAAACAATCAACTTCAAATTAATACTATGCCCATCATTCATAAAGAAAGTACAAATGAAAATGAAGCCATTGAAACAGCGACGGCTATGCAAAAGGACGGAGCACCCGGACAGTTTGTAAGAAATGATTATTATTATCCTGTATCCCTGGATACCAACGAAGTTAAAGGTACACTGGTTGTCGTTACCCCTGTTGCATCGTTGGAAAATATCACAAAGAATATATGGCTCCTGATTTCTTTTACGATACTGCTTGGTCTAGTAATTATTGCCATTATCGGTTATAGGATATTTGAAAAATATATCAAACCCATCCGCTCAGCTGCTGATACGGCACACCAATTAGCAGAAGGTAATTATAAAGCAAGGACTTATGAAGGTTATTTTGGTGAAGCAAAAAAGTTAAGTGAATCGATTAATATTCTTGCTCGTAACCTGCAAGAGATGACCACAGAGCAAGATATGCAGGAAAATAGACTGGAAGCCGTTATCAATAACATGGGCAGTGGCCTACTAATGATTGATGAAAAAGGTTATATTCATCTGGTGAATCGTGCCTTCTTAAAAAGCTTTACAGGAAGCCCGAAAGAATACGTGGGCAGACTATATTATGATGCCATTCCTTATCCATCGATCCATGAAGCGATTCAATCTGTGTTCATGTTAGAAAAGACAGTAAGAGAAACTTTTGTCTTACCCATCAACATCGACCGGAAATATATGGAGATTACAGGTGCTCCTATTTTTAATGAAAGTGGAAAGTGGAAGGGAGTAGTTTTAGTCTTCCATGATATTACAGAGTTGAAGCGCCTGGAGCAAATGAGAAAGGATTTTGTTGCTAATGTTTCTCATGAATTAAAAACGCCGATCACTTCCATACGTGGATTCTCAGAAACTTTATTAGACGGTGCTATGAAGGATCCTGCCCTAGTCGATCAATTCCTTAATATTATTTATAAAGAAAGTACCAGGCTGCAAACATTGATAAAGGATCTGCTGGAGCTGTCAAAGCTTGAAAAAGCTGAATTTAATTTGAACCTGGAAAATATCAGGCTGGATCAGTTATTGCAGGATCTACTTACCATTATAGAACCCAGTGCGGAGAAGAAAGCTATTCGCATCCGAAAAGAGATGGATCCTGATTCTTTGATAGAAGGTGATTCGGCGAGGTTAAAACAACTTTTCCTTAATTTACTGACAAATGCGGTAAGTTATAGCTCTCAAAATGGGGAAATTACGGTAATCCTTCGCCAGCTGGAGGAAAAGGTGCGTGTATCGGTAACAGATACTGGAATCGGTATCCCGAAAGAAGAAATACCGAGGATCTTTGAGCGGTTTTACCGGGTAGACAAAGCACGCAGCAGGAACTCTGGTGGAACCGGCCTCGGTCTGGCAATCGCAAAGCACATCCTGGAAGTTCACGAAGGTAAAATTGAGGTGGATAGTGAGCCTGGGAAAGGTACTACCTTCCATGTAACCTTGCCTAAACGTTTACACTAAATTAACAATTGCTTAATTTTTCCTTTAAATAGTTTTGTTATGCTTTAATTGACCCCTTCATCCAGGGTGTTTCTCTTTTTAAGCAGCCATTAACGGCTGCTTTTTTTATTGTCTTTAGAAATATAAAGGAAGCAAAATTGCTCTATCCGAGGGGGGCTTTTTTCTTCTGTCATTCAATCATGGTAGAATAGATACGGCAGTAATTTTACTTAGAAAACAAACGACAGAGTAAAGAGACATACAACCCCAGGTCTGTGACCCGGTATAAAGTTTTGAAGGAGTGGAACTATGGCAGATAAGTTAGTCTTGATTGATGGCAATAGCATTGCTTACCGTGCATTTTTTGCCTTGCCATTATTGAATAACGATAAAGGAATTTATACGAACGCAGTATATGGGTTTACTACTATGCTTCTAAGGATTTTAGAGGAGGATCAACCCGATCACATTCTGGTAGCATTTGATGCAGGTAAGACCACATTCCGTCATAAAACATATGTGGATTACAAAGGTGGCAGACAAAAGACCCCGCCTGAACTTTCAGAACAATTCCCTGTACTGAAGGAATTGTTGGATGCGTTCAGCATTCCACATTATCAACTGGAGCAATATGAAGCGGATGACATTATCGGTACGTTGTCCCAAAGTGCCGAGAAAAAAGGCTGGGACGTCAATGTTATTTCAGGGGATAAAGACCTTCTTCAGCTGGTTTCTGATCATATCGATGTCACTTTAACGAGAAAAGGAATTTCAAACGTGGAAAAATATGATCCGGCTTTTCTTGCGGATAAAATGGGAATTCGTCCGGATCAGGTTATTGATTTGAAAGCATTGATGGGAGATAATTCCGATAACATTCCAGGGGTACCTGGAGTTGGAGAAAAAACCGCCGTTAAATTACTGAAGCAATTTGATACATTGGAGAACCTCTATGAGAACATTACGGAAGTGAAAGGTAAGCTGAAGGAAAAACTGGAAAATCATAAAGATGATGCCTTTATGAGTAAGCAGCTGGTCACGATCAAAAGGGACTCACCTGTCACCATCGGTTTGGAAGATTTGACCTATGAAGGGTATAGTAATCGGGACGTAAGCAATATTTTTAAAGACCTGGGATTTCAATCGCTGTTAGGGCGAGTGGATGGTTCCGATCAGCAAGCGGAAGAGGCAGCAGAAGAGCTTCCTGAAATAGAAGTGGAACACGTAACAGAATTAACTGATGAAGTGTTTACTGGTACAGAAGCAATATTTGTAGAGATGCTGCACGAAAATTATCACCAGGCTGAAATCGAAGGTATTGCCATCGTCAATAAAGATAAGAACTATTTTATTCCGGTAGATATCGCTGCCGAGTCTGATGTTTTTTGTGAGTGGGCTAAAAATGCTCAGAAGCGAAAATGGGTATTTGACGCAAAAAGAACGGTAGTTGCACTGTTGCGTAAAGGCATTCATTTAAAAGGAGTGGACTTTGATCTTCTGCTTGCTTCCTATTTGATTAATCCATCGGAAAACAACCATGACATTCCATCTATTGCCCACCGAATGGGAGAAACTTCGGTTCAATATGATGAAGAAGTCTATGGAAGAGGAGCTAAAATCAAGCGGCCTGATGACGAGAAGTTAGCAGAGCATATGGCTAGAAAAGCTACCTTGCTTTATAAACTGAAAGACAAAGTTGAAGAACAATTGAAAGATAACCATCAGTTAGAATTATATCATGATCTGGAAATGCCTCTCGCCTTGATACTTGGTGAGATGGAACACCTCGGTGTCCAGGTGGATGTGGACCGTTTGAAAGATATGGGGGAGGAACTGCGCACCCGCCTGAAAGAAATCGAAGAGCAGGTTTATGATCTGGCAGGTGAAACATTCAACTTGAATTCACCAAAGCAGCTCGGCCCGATATTATTTGATAAATTAGGATTACCAGTTATTAAAAAAACAAAGACAGGCTATTCCACCTCTGCGGATGTGTTAGAACAGTTAGAAGATAAGCATGAGATTATCCCTAAAATATTAATCTACAGGCAGTTGGGGAAATTGCAGTCCACATACATTGAAGGTCTTTTAAAAGTTGTCGATAATGATACTCATAAAATCCATACTCGCTTTAATCAGGCCCTGACACAGACGGGGAGGTTGAGTTCGACGGATCCAAATTTGCAAAATATACCAATACGTTTGGAGGAAGGGCGGAAGATACGTCAGGCATTTATTCCTTCTAAACCAGGCTGGGTGATGTTTGCAAGTGATTATTCTCAGATTGAACTTCGGGTGCTTGCTCATATTGCTCAAGACGAAAAGCTGATTGCTGCTTTTAAAGAAGGACGGGATATTCATACCCAGACAGCGATGGAAGTATTCAAAGTAGAAGCAGAAGCGGTTACCGGTGAAATGCGCAGGCATGCGAAAGCTGTAAACTTTGGGATTGTATATGGAATTAGTGAATATGGTCTATCCCAAAGCCTTAGTATTACACGTAAAGAAGCTAAAGAATTTATTGACCGCTATTTAGAAAGTTATCCAGGTGTAAAAGTTTATATGGAAGAAACTGTACGTAATGCCAAGCAAACTGGTTTTGTCACAACATTCATGAATAGAAAAAGATTCTTACCGGATTTAACAAGCCGGAACTTTAATCGCCGGAATGCAGCAGAACGAACAGCTATGAATACACCTATTCAGGGAAGTGCAGCTGATATCATTAAAAAAGCGATGATCGACTTGCATCACCGTCTTGATGAGGAGAAGTTGGAAGCAAACCTGCTTTTACAAGTCCATGACGAACTAATTCTGGAAGCTCCGGAAGAAGAAATTGAACAGCTGAAGAAAATTGTACCAGATGTGATGGAAAACACCGTAGAGTTAGACGTGCCACTGAAAGTTGATTCATCGTACGGGCCGACCTGGTACGACGCAAAATAATAAAGGGGAAGTAAAGTATGCCAGAATTACCAGAGGTAGAAACAGTGAGGCAGACCTTGCGCCAATTAATACTGAATAAAAAAATCACTGATGTGACGGTATTATGGGAGAATATCGTCAAACTTCCATTAGAGACGGAAGCTTTCAGGCAGGAATTAAAGGGTCAGACAGTTAGAGAAATCAATCGTAAAGGTAAATTCTTAATTGTGGAATTTGATGACATCGCCATGGTCTCTCACCTACGAATGGAAGGGAAATATGGTGTTTATCCTGCAGCAGAACCACGAAAAAAACATACGCATGTCATCTTTCAATTAGATGACGGTACGGAGCTTCGTTATAACGATGTCCGTAAATTCGGGACTATGCATCTATTTAAAAAAGGGGAAGAAAGACATCAGAAACCGCTCGCTCTGCTCGGTCCAGATCCATTCGATTCCTCTTTTACCCTTGATTATTTTTATAATAGATTGCAAAAGACACAACGTTCTATCAAAGCAGTATTGTTAGATCAAAGTATTGTGGCCGGCCTGGGAAATATCTATGTCGATGAAACCTTATTCCGGGCTGGTATCCATCCAGAGCGTAAAGCAAATACCCTCACTTCCGGGGAAGTGGATAAGGTCAGGTGTGCTGCAATAGAAACGCTTCAGGAAGCGGTTGAACAGGGAGGTACTACCATTCGCTCCTATGTCAACAGTCAGGGACAGATCGGTAAGTTTCAGCAACGTCTGTTTGTTTATGGAAAAGAAGAGGAGCCCTGCCAGCAGTGTGGTGGCCCGATTGAAAAAATCAGAGTCAGTAACCGCGGCACTCATTTCTGTCGTAATTGTCAACAGTAACACACTGTGAATAGATCCCCATATACTATCTCATATTCCGATTGCAGAAGGAGATCGTATAATGGGAGTCTATGTAACCTTGATTTTACTCGTCATGGCTGTCAGTCTGGACAGCCTGGGACTAGGAGTCGTTTATGGACTGAAGAAAATAAGGCTTTCTTTCCTGCCGATGATGATGATTGCCGGGTTATCAGCGCTGATATTTTATGTAGCTATCACGGCAGGCAACATGTTAAATGATTTCCTTCCTGAACATGCAGGGGAAAATTTAGGTGCCTTTATACTGATTGGCCTTGGAGCATGGTTTTTGCTTCAATTAATCATGCCTTCCAAAGAATCAGGAGAAGAAAAAGAGCCTTCAACCTGGTCTTCGCCTTCTGATATATTAAAAGACCCGGAGCTTGCGGATATGGATAACTCGGGTTCCATCAAAGGCTGGGAAGCAGTTCTGTTGGCTATGGCTTTATCGTTAGACACATTAGGAGCGGGTATAAGTGCAGCATTCATGAAGCTCCCCTCACTTATTACCGCATTATCTATTGGTTTTATGACCAGCTTTTTATTATACACAGGGCTTAAGCTCGGGCACCGCTTTAGCAAATGTGAATGGGTGGATAAGGCAGTGGTCGTGCCCGGGATCATGTTAATACTTCTGGGGATCTTCAAGTTAGTTTAAGGAGGGATTCTGTGACACTTGTTATTGGGCTTACAGGCAGTATAGCCAGTGGAAAAAGTACCGTTTCATTAATGTTTGATGACTATAATATACCTGTAATTGATGCAGATAAATTATCCAGGGAAGTTGTAAAGCCTGGGGAAAAAGCCTATCAGGAAATCGTCACGGAATTTGGCGAAACTATTCTAAGAGAAGATGGTGCAATCGACCGCAAAAAATTAGGATCGATCGTCTTTCAGGATGAAGAGAAAAGAAAAGTATTGAACAGTATTGTCCACCCGGCTGTACGCCAACGTATGATCGAGCAGCGTGACTATTATTGTAACCAGGAAGTACCTGCTGTGGTATTGGATATCCCTTTACTTTTTGAAAGTAAGTTAACTCATTTTGTTGACAAAACCATAGTGGTTTATGTAGATGAAGATGTGCAGATCAATCGATTAGTGGAAAGGGATGATTCCAGCAGAGAAGAGGCTTTGCAAAGAATAAAAGCCCAGCTTCCAGTTAAAGAAAAAGCAGAAATGGCAGATGAGGTCATTGATAATAACGGAAGCAAACAAGAATCATATCAGCAATTGACTACCATTCTTAGAAAGTGGAAGGTTATTGGATGATTTAATAGGTATTTTTTAGGGAACGACGCTATTAGGCGTCGTTTTTTTAAAGAAAACATGAACTTTATTGACCATGAACGCTTACAATGTGTTATACTATTTGTGAAAATTAACCGTCAAAAGTATATCATATATAGGAGGCTCTTATTATGAATAAAACCCGCATCGCTATTAATGGTCTAGGCAGAATTGGACGTATGGTACTACGAAGAGCAATAATGGAGGAAACTCTCGATGTAGTGGCCATAAATGCGAGCTATCCTGCCGAAACACTTGCTCACATGATCAAATATGATAGTGTACACGGGCGTTTTAGCAAAGAAGTGAAAGCGCTTAATGATAGCCTGGAAATAGATGGAAAAGAAATAAAGTTATGCTCTACACGTGATCCTCGGGAACTGCCGTGGAAACATCTGGATATTGATGTAGTAATTGAAGCCACCGGAAAATTTAAAACGAAAGAAGATGCTGGTCTGCATCTGGAAGCCGGTGCTAAAAAGGTAGTGATAACTGCTCCAGGCAAACAGGTAGATGCCACGATTGTTATGGGCGTAAACGAGGACGAATATGACACGGCAAAACATGACGTGATCTCTAATGCGTCTTGTACAACCAACTGTCTTGCTCCTGTCGTAAAGGTGCTCGATGATGAGTTTGGTATTGAAAATGGATTAATGACTACCGTACACGCATTTACAGGAGATCAGAAAAATGTTGATAACCCTCATAAAGATTTACGCAGGGCTCGAGGCTGTACGCAATCGATTATCCCTACCTCTACAGGAGCAGCGAAAGCATTGGGTGAAGTACTCCCTCATATGAATGGCAAGCTGCATGGTATGGCTTTGCGTGTACCGACACCTAACGTGTCACTTGTTGATTTGGTTGTCGATTTGAAACAGGATGTTACAGCAGAACAAATCAATGAAACATTTAAGCAGGCGGCAGATCATGGCTTGAAAGGCATCCTGCAATATAGTGATGAACCACTGGTTTCCATTGATTATACGACGTCTGAATTCTCTTCTATCATTGATGGCCTGTCAACAATGGTCATGAGTGATAGAAAAGTGAAAGTATTGGCATGGTACGACAATGAATGGGGCTATTCCTGCCGCGTCGTCGACCTTGCAAAGCACGTTGGCAGCAAGCTGATGCAAAAGAAAGAAGCACATGTTTCTTAATAACAGGACTATCCCCCATTAAGATGGAAAAGGAAATATTTCCAAGGTTTATCCATGATGTTAAATAATTAACTTGCAAAACAAGGGTAAACCATATATAATTTCTTTGAACTTCTGAATTCTTGCAATCAGATGGCTACTCAAAGGGTTAGGACCTCTCTGGACTAACTTTCCCCCGTGGTAGTTATTTCCGTAGTATTCGGAAGTCGATCTTTAACCGTTAAAAGGGGGATACCATATTATGGATACAATGGGAAGACATGTTATTGCGGAATTATGGAACTGCAATATGGATAAATTGAACGACATCAACTATATTGAAAAAGTTTTCGTTGATGCTGCACTTAGAGCAGGAGCTGAAGTGAGGGAGGTAGCTTTTCACAAGTTTGCCCCACATGGAGTCAGCGGTGTGGTCATCATTTCTGAATCACATTTGACTATCCACAGCTTTCCTGAACATGGCTATGCTAGTATAGACGTATATACATGCGGAGATAGAATAGACCCGAATGTTGCTGCTGATTATATATCAGAAGCATTAGAAGCACAAACAAATGAAAGTGTAGAGGTCCCACGTGGAATGGGACCTGTAGAGGTACAACAGACAAAAGCTTTATAAAGAAAGATAGGAAAGCCACTAGACGCCTGCGTCTGTGGCTTTTTTGGTGTTGCAGAGAACAACAAGGACTTGAATAGTTGTTCATTTAACAATAGGCATGTTTCTACATATTATCCGACATTTTTTGCTGTCATCATTTATGCTTTACTAAAAAACATGTTAAAATAAAATAAGTATAAGCACGGAAGAGGGAAATCGAGAAGGAGATACGCATGAAAAAGTTTATTTCAAAGTATTTAACGAGTCACTCAGAGACAAGGGAAAATCATGAGGACGAGGCGTTACAGACCCATTACTATAAGACGACTAAAGATAAAGCATTACAGGCTGTACTGGAAGTTTTTGAGGGAGGAGAATATAGTATCCTTTCTACTTCAGAGGAACATGGAGAAGTCAGCGTCAATTACAAAGGGAAGAAGAAAGCTTTTATTGTTGCCAGTATCGTAATGGTCAAGCCGTTCCGGACAGCGGTGGATTTCTCTGTAAGTACCGAATCTGGCGGCCCTGTAGACTTTGGCTTCAGCAGGAATCTGATTATCCAGTTAAATGAAAAGCTGAAGAAACGATTGCCTTACTTGGAAACCTCGATGGCCAATAAATTGAATCAATAGAATAAATGCTTGTTGTATAGCGGTGGAGATGATCGTAAGTGAGATGCCCAAATTGCCAATTTAAAAATACCAAGGTGCTGGATTCGCGACCAATTGAGGAAGGCAGAGCGATTCGCAGACGTAGAGAATGCGAACAGTGTGGATTCCGGTTCACCACTTTTGAGCGGATTGAAGAAGTGCCTCTTATTGTCGTGAAAAAAGAAGGGACAAGAGAGGAATTCAGTCGTGAAAAGTTGATGCGAGGTCTGATTAAGGCTTGTGAAAAAAGACCCGTCGCTTTAGAAGAAATAGAGACAATTGCTTTAGAAGTGGAAAAGGAATTAAGGAATCAGGGTAATTCAGAAGTAATGAGTGAAGATATCGGAGAAATGGTGATGGAACGGCTGGCTAAAGTGGATGACGTCGCTTATGTACGTTTTGCATCCGTTTATCGTCAATTTAAAGATATTAATGTTTTTCTGGATGAATTAAAAGATTTAATTAAACGGGAAGACTGATGTCCGGGAAGCTAAGCCGGGCTCTTTTTTCTTTTTATTTCGGTTATTGGGGGTGGAGATGATGAATCAATCGATTGGTAAACTATTGCCGGTAGACGGATATTGTGTGCAATTGAATGGAAGCGTACCAAGAGACTATGGGAATGCATTGTCTCACTTATACCAGCCGATCATTGGTGTAGAAGCAGTCACGCTTTATCAGACGCTGTTAAGTGAATATGATTTAGCAGCGGAACCTGAAGTCCATTCGCATCATACATTGATGAATTATTTAGCGATGCCCCTTGACCGAATATATAATGCCCGTAGAAAATTGGAAGCTATTGGTTTGATGCAGACCCTTTCTACGGAGGAAGAGTCGCGCGCCTGCTATATTTATAATTTACAGCCACCATTTTCACCGGAACAATTCTTTTATGATGATATGCTCTCTTTATTACTTAATCATGAATTGGGAGCAGATAAGTACAACAAGCTGCGGAACCGTTTTATGAGAGTGAAATATCCACTAACAGACTGTGAAAATATAACGGCGTCGTTCGATGAAATATTTCATGACTACCAGACATCTGGACCTGCATTTACTGCAAGAATGGCGGAAAAAGATTCGACCCTGGTCACGTTGCAGCAAGCAAACGGTCCTCTTTTGCAGGATGACCGCATCGATTTCAACTGGATATATCAATCATTAAAAGAAAAAATGTATCCAGCTGAAAAAATTTTGAATGTCCGTTATAAACGAATCATGATGCAGCTTGCTTCGTTATATGATTTGTCCTCCCAGGATTTAGAAAAAGCGATCGGATGGGCTTTGAATGAAGAGAATCAACTGAACGTGGCCGAGTTGAAAGAGGCTTGCCATGATCTGTCGCCGAAAAAAGGGAAAGTCACTTCCATGAAAACGGTAGAAACCAGGGATAAATGGACAGACAAACAAGCAGACGATGTAAAGACTTCAAAAGAAGAACAATTCATCTCGATGCTGGAAAGAAAATCACCGAAAGAACTTCTGGAGGACTTGTCCACTGGTAATAAAGCTTCTGAGCAAGATCTGAAGCTGATTCGTGATGTAATGACGGAACAGGGATTATCACCAGGTGTCATGAATGTCCTCGTACATTATGTCCTCTTGAAAACGGATATGAAATTATCTAAAGCATATTTAGAGAAAATTGCGAGCCATTGGGCAAGAAAAAATGTTACTACTGTACGCCAGGCTATGACAATGGCAAAAGCTGAACATCAAAAGTATCAGCAATGGGGAAAAAATAATAAAAGCAGAGGGAAGAAACAAACGAAAGAGATTATACCCGATTGGTTCAAAGAAAACCAAAATGATGGCAAACAGCAGCAGGAAGAGAAAAAGAGCAATAGCAAAATTAACAAAGAAGAAATTGCTGCTCGAATCAAACGGATAACGAATAATGGAAATTGAAAAACAGGGTGTGATGGAAAATGGAACCGATACAATCCTCTCTTAAAAGGTGGATGCGTGAAAATAAAAACTTCCAGGGGCATTTTACTAAGATTAAACAGGAACTGTTGGCATCTCCAAATGTGCAATCCTTACTTCGTAAATATCCCGAATTGAATGAGCAAGCATTGGAAAAGCAGCTGATGAAGCTTTATGAATACGAGAGCCAATCTAAAAAATGTGAGCAGTGCCCTTCTTTAGAGGGTTGTATCAATATTCTTCCAGGTCATACTCCGCACCTCACGGTAGAGGGAAAGCAGCTCCACCTTTCCTATGATAAATGTCCCAGGAAAGTAAGGCAGGAACAGCAGCAGAAACAGGAATCTTTAGTGAAAAGTCTTTATATGCCAAAAGAAATTCTGGAAGCCAGTTTAGATCGTATTGATTTATCAGATGATGATCGAGCAGATGCTATTGCCCGCATGATTAGTTACCTGGAAGGAATAAATGACGAACTCCCGAAGAAAGGGTTGTATTTTCATGGCCCATTCGGTGTAGGGAAAACGTATTTCTTAGGTGCAGTAGCCAATCGTTTAAGTGAAAAGAATATTCCTTCGATGATTATTTATATGCCGGAGTTTGTGAGAGAAATGAAATCCTCGATTAAAGATGATACTTTGAACGAAAAAATTCAGGCATTTAAAACAGTCCCTGTACTGATGCTGGATGATATAGGGGCAGAATCTCAATCGGCCTGGTTCCGGGATGAAATACTTGGCTCCATTCTTCAGTACAGGATGATGGAGCGGCTGCCTGTATTTTTCAGTTCCAATTACAATATGAAGGAACTTCAGGAAGTTTTCACGACTTCGAATCGCGGTGATGTAGAACGTGTCAAAGCTTCACGGATCATTGAACGGATTAAACAGGTCAGTGAAGTGATACCTTTATATGGTGATAATCGTAGAAATTGAATAACTTTTCCGCTATGCCTATACAGTTATCGAACTGTATGGGCATTTTTTCATCTCCTTGTCCATATAGATAGAATAGATTGATTGTTGTTAGGGGGAACGGGGCTGATATGATACGTTTCTTTTTCATTTCAAGGCAAGAGACGATAACATTTTGTGATGCAATTATGCGGGAAGGTGCAAAGTTCGAAGTCCAATGGAAGGGGGATGATAAAGGCGGAAATCAAGTCTCTCTATTTGGAAGTGATTGGGGAGAGAGGGAAAGAGATATATTAGTTAATATATTATTAGAAGTGGTTTTCAAATACCGACTCCCATCATGGCAAAAACAACTAATCATGAAAAAATTCTATTATCAGGATGAAGAAGAAATCAACCGGATTATTGAGATATGTGAGTGGCTGAATGATAGTGAACAACGTAAAAAGCTAGGTGTTAACTTGCCATCGCTGGAGGAGAGCATCAAATCTTTTATTCGAAAAAGAATACAATTGAAAAGTGTTGTGAATTTCAATGAAATTATGCCTTTTTGTTTTCAGCATGCACGGTCACTATTGCTGAATTATATCGGTGCGGCACTCGATGAATTTAAACGAGAAGAGGAGTATTTATTGTGGGTGGATTCTTTACGTCATTATATGAAAGATAAGCACTCAAAAGTGGACGAACTGCATCTTCTTCAGCGACAACAAATTCATTTTTATAGAAAAGACGGTAGTCTTTTATCTAAAATGGAGATTAAGTCATTGCTAAAAAAAGAACCGATACGTATATTTTCAGGTGAAAATGACGATTATAGTATCATGGCTGCATTGGTTTATGCACCTAAGAAAATTTACCTTTACGGAGACCCTTTTGAGCCGAAGATTCAAACAATCATTAATATCTTCCAGGAAAAAGCAATTTGTAAGCCGGTTCAGGCTTTTCCTTTTCATCACCCGTCCCATGCCCATTAAAAATGGGCTTGATTTCTCTTGGCACTATCGCTATAATACGTACATATCCTATAACATCAAGGTAACGATGAGGACACGGACGAAAGTCATCGATGCGAAAGAGAGGGAAGCCGCCGGCTGAAAGCTTCCTGCATACGAGCTTCTGTTCACCACCTCTGAACCCTTTCTGTGAACAGTGCAGTAGCAGAAAGCGTATGGTCTGCGTTAAAGATGTCAATGAGCCGCATAAATTTTGCGGGAATTAGGGTGGAACCGCGAGTCAACGCTCGTCCCTTTGCCAATTGGGCAGAGGGATGGGCGTTTTTTATTTATACAAAAAAGATAGGAGTGAAAGGTCATGTCTGAACAAATTCAAATCACTTTCCCGGACGGCAATGTCAAAGGTTTTTCTAAAGGAACGACAGGGGAAGATATAGCAGGAGATATTTCGCCCGGCCTGAAGAAACAAGCACTTGCCATTAAGCTTAATGGGGAGATGTATGATTTACGCAGGCCAATAGAACAGGATGGAGCTGTCGAAATCATCACATATAAAAACCCGGAAGGGCTGGAGGTTCTTCGGCACTCTACAGCTCATCTCATGGCCCAGGCCTTAAAACGGTTATACGGGAATGTAAAACTGGGGGTCGGACCTGTTATTGAAAGTGGCTTTTACTATGATATCGATATGGAAGAATCCTTGACGCCGGAAGACCTTCCTAAAATCGAAAAGGAAATGAAAAAGATAGTCGATGAAAACCTGGAAATCGAACGGTTAGAAGTGAGCCGGGAAAAAGCGAAAGAAATGTATCGGGATATCGGGGATGATCTTAAGATTGAACTGATCGAGGATATTCCTGAAGGTCAACCGATTACAATTTATAAACAAGGAGAATTTTTCGATCTGTGCCGTGGTGTACACGTGCCGCAGACAAGCAAAATCAAGATCTTCAAACTACTCAGCATTTCAGGGGCCTACTGGCGTGGTGACAGCAACAATAAAATGCTGCAGCGTATTTATGGTACGGCTTTTGAAAAACAAGGGCAACTGGATGAGTACCTTCGTCTTCTTCAGGAAGCGAAGGAACGCGACCACCGTAAACTGGGTAAAGAACTGGAGATTTTTACTGTCAATCAAAAAGTCGGCCAAGGGCTGCCGTTATGGCTGCCGAAAGGAGCAACTATTCGCCGTACCATTGAACGTTATATTGTTGATTTAGAGGAACGTCTTGGTTATGACCATGTCTATACTCCGGTATTAGGGAGTGTCGATTTATATAAAACAAGCGGGCACTGGGATCATTATAAAGATGATATGTTTCCGGTCATGGAAATGGATAACGAAGACCTGGTACTTCGCCCGATGAACTGTCCCCATCATATGATGGTATATAAAAATCAATTGCACAGCTATCGTAACTTGCCTGTTCGCATCGCAGAATTAGGAACTATGCATCGCCATGAAATGTCCGGTGCATTAGCCGGTTTACAGAGAGTCCGTGCGATGACTTTAAATGATGCTCATATCTTCAGTCGCCCAGACCAGTTGAAAGACGAATTCATACGGGTTGTCCGACTCGTTCAGGCCGTTTATGAAGACTTTGGTATCAATGATTATTATTTCCGTTTGTCTTACCGTGACCCGGAGGATAAAGAGAAATATGTCGACAATGATGAAATGTGGAACAAAGCCCAGGCCATGTTGAAGGAGACTATGGAAGATCTTGGGGTAGAGTATGTAGAGGCAGAAGGAGAAGCTGCATTCTATGGCCCGAAACTTGATGTCCAAGTCAAAACAGCACTTGGAAAAGATGAAACACTCTCTACTGTACAGTTGGACTTCCACTTGCCAGAGCGGTTTGATCTGACTTATGTTGGTGAAGATGGTAAAGACCACCGCCCAGTTGTTATTCACCGCGGTGTCGTATCGACTATGGAACGTTTTGTCGCATTTCTGATTGAAGAGTATAAGGGCGCGTTCCCTACTTGGCTTGCTCCTGTCCAGGCAAAAATTATTCCAGTATCAGCAGATGCTCACTTGGATCATGCTAAGAAGCTTGAAGATGAACTGCGTGAAGCGGGCATTCGAGTCGAAGTGGACGAACGTGACGAAAAAATCGGTTATAAAATCCGCGAAGCCCAAATCCAAAAAGTACCATTCGCACTTGTTATCGGAGATAAAGAAATCGAACACAATTCTGTTAATGTCCGTCGTTATGGAGAAAAGAATTCTGAGACTAAGCCATTGGATATATTCAAGTCAGAAATCACAAACGAAATCGAGCAGAAAATCCTGACTAAAAAGTAATCGGTTATAATTACAAAACTGGTACGGGTGTGGAACATAAAATAGTTTCATGCTCGTACTTTTTTTATTATATTGTTGATTTCTGGGATGGTTTTCGATATTCTTATATAGTCAGTCTGATGGTTAATTGGTGGATGTTTGACATGTTCACCATACCGTGATATTATATTTTAGGTGAACAATAAAAGAACGGATCTGAGACAAGTAGAAGCACCCGCTTCTCACCTGATCGACGCATCAAGCAGTTGGCAGGTCACTAATCCTTTTGAAGTCGAATGGGATACGTGTGGGTGCATTGTGATGTGCCGACACTTTTTTTATTGCTTTAAAATCACTTGTCGATGACAGATCTTTATATTTTCCTAAAATTATTTGGAGGTGGCTGGTTATTAGCAAAGATAACATGAACGTTAATGAGAAAATCAGAGCACGTGAAGTACGTCTCATTGATAACAACGGTGACCAATTAGGAGTTAAATCTCGTCAAGAAGCACTTGAGATCGCTCAAAACGCCAATCTTGACTTAGTATTGGTAGCTCCAAACGCAAAACCACCGGTCTGCCGCATCATGGATTACGGTAAATACCGTTTCGAACAGCAGAAGAAAGAAAAAGAAGCTCGTAAAAAGCAGACTACCATCAAGGTGAAAGAAGTCCGCTTAAGCCCTGGAATTGAAGAGCATGACTTCAATACAAAACTGCGCAATGCTCGTAAATTCCTCGAAAAAGGCGATAAAGTGAAAGCTTCTGTCCGTTTCCGTGGACGTGCAATTACGCATAAAGAACTTGGGCAAAAAGTTCTTGAGCGTATGGCGGAAGAGTGCAAGGACGTTGCACAAGTTGAGACGAAGCCGAAGATGGAAGGCCGCAGCATGTTCTTGATGCTGGCGCCATTGGCTGAAAAGTAAGCACAGATTGAACTAAGCAGAAGGAGGAACTACTCATGCCAAAAATGAAAACCCATAAAGGTTCTCAAAAACGATTTAAAAAGACAGGTAGTGGAAAGGTGAAACGCTCTCATGCGTTCACAAGCCACTTGTTCGCGAACAAGTCTACAAAACAGAAGCGTAAATTGCGTAAAGCCACCCTTGTATCTAAGGGCGACTTGAAGCGTATCGCTCAAATGCTGCCAAAAAAATAAGACAACTAAGATATATGATCCAAAATAGGAGGGATTTATCATGCCACGTGTAAAAGGTGGAACAGTGACACGCCAACGTCGTAAACGTGTCCTTAAATTAGCAAAAGGTTATTATGGTTCAAAACATGCATTATTCAAAACTGCAAAACAGCAAGTGATGAAGTCAGGTCAATATGCTTACCGTGACCGTCGTCAGAAAAAGCGCGACTTCCGTAAGCTATGGATCGCTCGTATCAATGCTGCAGCTCGTATGAACGACATTTCATACAGCCGTATGATGCACGGCCTTAAGCTTGCAGGAATCGAAGTAAACCGTAAGATTCTTGCTGATCTTGCTGTTACTGATGAAAAAGGTTTTGCAAGCCTTGCTGAAAAAGCAAAATCAGCACTAAAATAAGTTATGTCTGAGGCCATTTCCGTACGCCGGAAATGGCCTTTTTCATTATCGAACAGAAGGAGTGTGGAGGGTTAGTGGATGTTTTTACATATCTTCTTATTTATTTGACTGCCATCAATGGGATCCTATATAGTTTGATGGGTGTCGATAAAAGTCGAGCACGAAAACGAAAGCAGCGAATACCGGAAAAGCAACTATGGGGGTTTGCTATATTAGGGGGAGCGTTGGGAGGAAGTTTGGGGATGCGTCATTTTCGACACAAAACTAAGCATCCTTCTTTCCTGTATGGTTTTCCTTTTTTAGTATTGCTGCAGGCAATCCTTGTCGGATACCTTGTCCTGAAGTTATATACGCCCTAATCTTGTCATAGTATAGGATAGGGGGGATATACATGGAACAGTTTGCGCTTGGATTTATAGAACTCATGCAGGTGAGTGGCTGGTACGCCCCGATCTTATTTATATTATTCCATTTGCTTCGCCCATTGCTTTTTTTGCCCGTAGTCTTGATTTGCATTTCCGGAGGAATATTGTTCGGTGCCGTCGCAGGTACTGTGTATTCTGTAGTTGGTATTACTTTATCCAGCACCGTCTTTTATCAGCTTATCCAAAACGTACCTAGCCTTTTGAAGCGATTGCAGCGGCTGAAAAGTAAAGTGATAAAAAAACAGAACACATTAACAGTAAGTCAGGTAGCCGTCTTGCGTTTAGTGCCATTCATTCATTTTCATCTGTTATCCCTCTGTTTGATTGAAATCTGTGTCGACTTTAAAGATTATATAAAGGCCTCCTTCTTATCAAATATTCCCCTTGCCTTTGTTTACACAACCGTGGGTCAATGGCTTACCAGAATATCCTTCCCGTTAATGGTTATTTTCCTTTTTTTACTGGCAGGTTTAACTTACTTAATCCGCAAAAAACAATACTCATTAACATTGAATGAATTCTTTCAGCCGAATGGATAAACTAAAGAAAGCGATCATCCTAAGAAGGATGGTCGCTTTCCTTTTTTGGAGAATGAATGAAAAGACGATTGAGTGGGTACTTCCATTCGATAGTGGCATATGGATACCGAATCAGTATTTCTTTTTCAAGAAAATAAATATCGTCCCGTTCAATACCCATCAATTGGTCTGGCTGCCTGGTCGAAACATTGATATTGACGACCTCAAAAGCACTTTCTGTTGTACCTAAATATTTTTCTCCCTCAAACAGGACGCCTTTATAGGTTATCAGGAAGTTTTGTTTGCTATTATCAGGATCATCATAAAAGTAGAACGTTTTACTTTCTTTAGCAAGTTTAAGCTTCCTTCCCGGGCTCTTAATATAAGAGTAGAAGGTGTAAAAAATGAATATGATTGCAAGCAATATTAGCAGTCGAAATAGAATGACAATCATAAGGACTTCCTCCTGAGTTAGGAATTGATTACTTGGTTTACGAATACAGATACCCAAAAGTTTCATGAAATGTTACATTTAATTGTACAAATTTAAATAAAGGATGAATTTAGTATGAATTGGGAAGAGTTGTTTGAGACACAATTACGTTTGGATCGCTATATTGAGGAAAACAATCAACTGGAAGAAGCTGATTTGTTTGAGGACAAGGTGCTAGCCCTTCTGGTAGAGCTGGGTGAACTGGCGAATGAAACAAGATCTTTCAAGTTCTGGAGTCAAAAACCCCCGAGTTCTGAAGATGTTATCCTGGAGGAATACGTAGATGGCCTCCATTTCATTCTTTCCCTTGGATTAGAAAAAGGTTTCCGTTACGCGGACAAGCCGAGTAACACCGGGGTTGAAGTAACTAAAGGATTTCACCAGGTCTATGAGAAGATCTTAAAATTTAAAGCTAGTCCGGTAAAAGAACACTATCAGGAGATGTTCTCCAGCTTTTTATCCCTGGGAGCGGCTCTAGGTTTCACTGAAATGAAAATTAAAACGGCATACCATGAAAAGAATCAGCAAAATCATCAAAGGCAGGATAAAGGGTACTGAAAGCGTTTTTTTTATTTTTTGTTAATTTTGAATAAAAACGCTATAATAAAATAGTCAAACTTTATAGAGGGGGCAATTACATATGGCAAAAACAGATGAAACACTGACCATGCTGAAGGACTTGACCGATGCCAAGTCCATTCCCGGTCATGAAAAAGAAGCAAGAGATGTAATGAAGAAATACATTACACCTTATGCGGATGAGGTATATACGGATAATTTAGGCAGCTTGATCGCAAAGAAATCTGGGGATACAAACGGTCCAAAAGTAATGGTAGCCGGTCATTTGGATGAAGTCGGCTTCATGGTAACCCGAATAGACGATAATGGTTTTGTTTATTTTCAAACTGTTGGCGGCTGGTGGAGCCAGGTTATGCTGGCTCAGCGAGTAACGATCGTCACACGAGAAGGCACGGTTACCGGAGTGATCGGATCTAAACCACCTCACATCCTGCCTCCGGAAGCTCGCAAGAAGCCGGTGGAAATCAAAGATATGTTCATCGATATTGGTGCTTCCAGTAAAGACGAAGCAAAGGAATTTGGTGTGCGCCCAGGGGATTCTGTTGTACCTTACTTTGAGTTCACCCAGATGAAAAATGAAAAAATGCTGCTTGCTAAAGCTTGGGACAACCGGATCGGTTGTGCGATTGCGATTGAGGTATTAAAGCAACTGAAAAACGAAAAACATCCAAATACCGTTTATGGTGTTGGGACCGTACAGGAAGAGGTCGGCTTACGTGGTGCCCGTACTTCTGCTCATGCTATCAATCCTGATATAGCATTTGGTGTAGATGTCGGTATTGCTGGAGACACCCCAGGCGTATCAGATAAGGATGCCTCCAGTAAAATGGGAGAAGGGCCTCAGATTATTCTTTATGATGCCTCCATGGTTTCCCACAAAGGGCTTCGCGATCTAGTAACAGATACTGCTGATGAAAAAGAAATTCCTTATCAGTTTGATGCCATTGCTGGCGGGGGGACAGATTCCGGTGCTATTCATTTGACTGCTAACGGGGTGCCTGCGTTGTCTATTACCATTGCGACCCGTTATATCCATTCTCATGCAGCCATGCTTCACCGTGATGACTTTGAGAATGCAGTCAAATTAATCGTAGAAGTCATCAAGAAACTCGATGCAGATACCGTGAAAGAAATTACGTTCAATTAATAGAAAGAGCTCTGTCCCTATTGCAGGGGCAGAGCTCTTTTCTTGTCCTTTAAAAAAGCTTAACTTAGTGATTAGCCAGGTTTTTGTATAAATTTATTGCTGGTTCACACTTTGTTCTAATGCTTCAAGCATTTCTTCTTTTTCACTTTCGCTTGATTCCTGCCAGATAAGTTCAAATAAAACTCCAAGACCAGGAAGCATCTTTTCTTCCCCTTTTTGGATAGCATCTACAATGGTAGCTTCCAATTGCTCCCTATTATTTCCAGCGATATTAGAAAGTATGGCTTCCCTTAAGTTTAAATCCATGACTGACACTCCTTTTTAACTTTTTCTTTGGTTAGTTTGACCTTCCTTCCCAATAATATGTATGATAAGCAAAGAAGCTAAGAAAAAGAGGTAAAAAAATGCTGACATCCTTACAAAATACACGTGTCAAACAATGGATTAAATTAAAAAAAAGGCGTGAAAGAGAAAAGTCCCAAACTTTCCTGGTAGAGGGTTTTCATTTAGTTGAAGAAGCTGTGAAAAGTGATTGGGCAATCCAGGAAGTGATCGTGCAGGAAAATATGGAAGCTCCCCATTGGACGGTCCATGAACGAATCACGCAGGTTTCGAAGGAGGTTTTCGCGGCACTGGCGGATACGGAAACACCCCAGGGAATAGCAGCGGTTGTAGAAATGAAGCAATTTAGTCCTGAAGCTTTCCGCCATGTCCTGCTAATTGATGCTGTCCAGGATCCAGGAAATCTTGGCACCTTGATAAGAACCGCTGATGCCGCTGGTTTTAATGGGGTTATAATCGGTAAAGGTTCTGTCGATCCTTATAATGATAAGGTCATCAGAGCTACCCAAGGTTCCCTATTCCACCTGCCACTGTTTTCTGGTGACCTCAAAGAATGGGTCCCTCAACTGCAGCAACAGGGAATAACTGTTTGGGCTTCTGCCCTGGAAGATGCTCAACCCTACCAGAAGATAAGCATAGCTGATAAAGGTGCGCTTATTGTCGGAAATGAAGGGGCAGGGATCCAGGAAGATTTGTTAGGGCTTGCTGATGAAAAAGTCTATATTCCGATATATGGACAGGCAGAATCCTTGAATGTGGCAGTAGCTGCCGGGATACTCATGTACCATATGAAAATATAGGCTTGCAAGAAAGCCCATGATTTTCTATAATAAATGAATAGTTATAGAGCGAATAGCATTGAAGGAGCCAGTAGATAATCATAACATCGATACAGGGAAGAAGTGCCACAGACTGCAAGCACTTCTATCGTGGTGATTATTGAACTTTCACTCTGGAGCTGGCATCTGATTAAAAGATGTCCCGGATGTCAATCCGTTATCCGTAATGAAGTGGGCATACCATACGTATGTCAACAAGGGTGGTACCGCGAAACGGCCATATAGTCTCGTCCCTTTACTAGGGAGGAGACTTTTTTATGTTGCTTAACTCCTGTTGAAAAAAGTAAAGGATTCATTCGTTACAGGAACATAGTGATCGTCAGGTTGTTACATGTTTGAAAGGTCAATTTTACTAACGAATTTAAGTAGAAGAAACACTTAGGATTTTGCCATAAAGGCATTGCGATATGCAGGGTTTTCTAATGTAAAAAAGGAGGAGTATCGAAATGAAAGATCGTTTGCAGGAATTGCAATCAGAAGCATTAGAGAAAGTGAAGTACGCAGAGGATTTAAAAGCTTTGCAAGATATTCGAGTAGCTTATTTAGGAAAAAAAGGGCCAATTACAGAAGTGCTTCGGGGTATGGGCAAATTGTCCAAAGAAGAACGTCCAGTAATCGGCCAATTGGCAAACGATGTAAGAGAAAGCATTGCCAGTGCTATTCAAACGAAGCAAGATAAATTAGAAGAAGAAGCATTGGAAAAGCAACTGGAAGAAGAGAGTATTGATGTCACCTTGCCAGGCCGTCCTGTACATGTGGGAGGACCACATCTACTGACGAGCATTATCGAGGAAATTGAAGATTTATTCATTGGGATGGGATTTGAAATCAAAGAGGGACCGGAAGTCGAAACAGATTATTTTAATTTTGAAGCTCTCAACCTTCCTAAAGGACATCCGGCCAGGGATATGCAGGATTCTTTTTATATTACAGAAGAACTGCTTTTACGTACCCACACCTCACCTGTTCAGGCTCGGACGATGAAGCAGAAAGACGGGCACGAAGCGGTACGAATGATATGTCCTGGTAAAGTTTATCGCCGTGATACGGATGACGCCACCCATTCCCATCAATTCACTCAGGTAGAGGGGCTTGTGGTGGATGAAAATATTAAGATGAGCGATTTGAAAGGCGTTCTTAATGCTTTTGCTAAGCAGATGTTTGGTTCAGAACGAGATATACGCCTTCGACCAAGCTTTTTCCCGTTTACAGAGCCATCGGTAGAAATGGATATTTCGTGTAAAATGTGTGGCGGGGAAGGCTGCTCGGTATGTAAAGGCACTGGCTGGATTGAGATCTTAGGCGCAGGGATGGTACATCCAAATGTGTTGGAGACGGCAGGGTATGACCCGGAAGTCTACTCAGGGTTTGCTTTTGGCATGGGGCCGGAGCGTATTGCTATGTTGAAATATGGTGTCGATGATATCCGTCATTTCTATACAAACGATATTCGATTCTTGAAACAATACCATAAAGTGTAAGGGAGAGTCCAAACAATGCTAGTATCTTTGAATTGGTTGAAACAATATGTGGATATTGAAGATCAGACACCGGAAGAATTAGCTGAGCTGATTACGAAAACAGGCATAGAAGTAGAAAGTGTCGAACCGATAGCGGAGAAGCTGAATGATGTGGTGGTCGGCCATGTACTTTCCTGTGAACAGCATCCAAATGCAGATAAGCTCAATTTATGTCAGGTCGATGTAGGGGAAGAAACGCTGCAGATTATATGTGGAGCACCGAATATTGCTGCCGATCAAAAAGTCGCAGTGGCAAAACCGGGTGCTGTGTTACCTGGGAATTTCAAAATTAAAAAAGCGAAGCTGAGGGGAGTAGAGTCCAATGGAATGATTTGCTCTCTTCAGGAGCTTGGAGTAGATGAAAAAGACGTACCAAAAGAGTTTGTCGACGGAATTTTTGTTTTCCAGGATGAAGTGGAAGTCGGAGAGAATGCGATCGAACTGTTGAACTTGGATGATATCATTATTGAATTGGGTCTGACACCTAATCGTGCTGATTGCTTGAGCATGCTTGGAGTCGCTTATGAAGTGGCGGCGATATTAGATCAGCCGTTCACCCCTCAGGAGGAAATCCTTCATCCTGTGCAGGAAAAAGCATCTGACTATATCTCTGTCCATGTGGAAGATCCCGATTTGAATCCTTATTATGGAGCATTTATAGTCAAGGAGGTCAAAATAGGGCCATCACCATTATGGATGCGGAATCGTTTGATTGCCGCAGGGGTGCGCCCAATTAATAACGTGGTTGATATCACGAACTACGTATTGCTGGAATATGGCCAGCCACTCCATGCGTTTGATTTGGACCGTTTCGGAACAGACGAAGTGGTCGTGAGACGAGCGAAAGAAAATGAAACGATCACCACTCTGGATGAGCAAAAGCGCAACTTAAAACCGGACCATCTGGTGATTACTAATGGCAAGCAGCCGACAGCGATTGCCGGTGTCATGGGTGGTGCTGATTCCGAAGTACACGAGGGTACATCTAATATTTTATTAGAAGCAGCATACTTCCAGCCAGTAGCCGTACGTACCGCCTCTAAAGACCACGGACTCCGAAGTGAAGCCAGTACGCGTTTTGAAAAAGGCGTGGACCCGAACCGGGTTGTTCGTGCCGGGATGAAAGCGTGCGAATTGCTGGAAAAATATGCGAACGGAAAAGTGTTAGATGGCGTTGTAGAATTCGATCAATTGGCCAGGGAACCTAAAAAGGTAGAAATTACTTCTTCTCATATCAATGAGCGATTGGGTACCTCTATACCTGATGAGGAAATTGCCGATATTCTCCGCCGTCTTCAGTTCGGTTATGAGCAGAAGGGAGAAATGTTTACGGTAACTGTTCCAACTCGCAGAGGGGACGTGGAACTTTTTGAAGACATGCTGGAAGAAGTAGCAAGAATCTATGGTTATGATAATCTTCCGTATACGTTGCCGGGTGGTGCGTCTCAGGCGGGTGGACTTACATTACACCAGCAATTGAAACGAAAAGTAAAAAACTACCTTCAGGGTGCAGGGCTGGATGAAACAATCACTTACTCGTTAACAAATGCTGAGCGAGTAAGTCAACTGGTCAGTCGTGAGGTTAAGAAACAAGCGGCAGCCCCTGTTTCCTTAGCGATGCCAATGAGCGAAGAGCATAGTCATCTTCGGCTGAGCATATTACCGGAATTACTTGCTTCCTTATCTTATAATGTGGCAAGAAAACAAACCGACCTTGCTTATTATGAACTAGGGACTGTATTTATCAGTGAAGAAGAACAGGTGACCGTGCAGCCAAAAGAGCAGCTGCGGTTATCAGGAGCCCTTACTGGTAATTGGCTTGTACACCCATGGCAGCAAGAAAAAAAAGCCGTAGATTTCTTTGTTGTCAAAGGGTTAGTAGAAGGGATGGCTGATTTGCTTGACCTTAAGCTGACTTACAAACAGGCTAAACTCCCGGATATGCATCCGGGACGCACAGCTGAAGTTTATCTTGGTGAAAAGGTAATCGGCTTTATTGGTCAAGTCCATCCCAAGCTGCAAAACGACCTGGATTTGAAGGACACCTATGTATTTGATTTAAATGCAGAAGAGTTATTCGCTCATTATCAAAAAGAAGAGGCATTTCAGGCTATACCTAAATACCCTTCCATCAGCAGGGATATTGCATTGGTAGTAGAGGAACAGTCTGCAGCGGGTGAAATTGCGGAAACCATCTTGCATGCAGGTGCTCCATTAGTGAAAGACGTCCGCATTTTTGATGTCTACCAGGGTGAACATTTGGAAGAAGGTAAAAAATCCATCGCCTTTAATCTGTTATATATGGATCCAAATCGCACGCTGAAAGACAAGGAAGTGGAAGAGGCTCACGAAAAAATTCTTACAGCAGTGAAAGAAAAACACCAGGCAGAATTAAGAGGCTGATAAAAAAGAGCTTGCCGAAATCACGGCAAGCTCTTTCTTATAAGTATTTATAAGCTTTTTGAGTGGTGGCAAAATGAATTTTTGCTATATCATCCAACTTAGCTTTGCCATACTTTTTAATAACGGCAGCAGCAGCCCTATCCACTTGCAGGGATGCTCCTTTTGGGATGGTTAGACCGACATCCGCCTCGATATCTTCCATTGCCTTCACAAAACTGGCTCTGGCAAGAATGGATGCCGTGGCGACGGCAATCGAATAACTCTCTGCTTTGGTCATGAAGTATACATTTTCCTGCAACTTATTCCCTTCGGATGCCAGGTGGCGTTTATAGACATCAGGTTCTGAAAATTGGTCGACTAGAATCCCGTCTGGATGCTCGGGCTTGATTTTCTCCAAAAGTTTTTCCAATGCGTGATGATGGAGCATGGTTTTCATTTTTCCCTGACTCCAGCCTTTTGACTGTAACTGGTTATATTTTTTGTTATTCAATTTCAATAAAATATAAGGGATTTCCAAGTGGATAATATCCTTTGCAATTACACGAATCTTATCATCAGTCAGGTGCTTGGAATCTTTGACACCAAGCTCCTTTAATAGAGCAACCTGTTCTGCTTTTACATAAGCGGCCGCAACTGTGATCGGACCAAAGTAATCACCGGTTCCTGCTTCATCAGAGCCGATATGAGAACTGGAAAATAAAGATTGTGGCGGATGATAGGTATGTTTTTTAACTTTTTTCTTAACCGGTTGTTCGGCACTTCCCCATTTAGCGGCTTCCGCTTCCGGGTTTTTACCTTGGAATAATACCTTTCCGGAACGATAAGCTGTAATCGTGCTTCCTGGTGTCTTGGCTACAAATAGGGCGGATGGAGGCACATCCGGTTTGATCTGTGCTTTATAATAATCTTTCATTTCACTTAAAGTTTTTTTTGCTACGGTAAGTACAACTTGACCCATTTTTATAATCCTCTCTCTTCAAGCATTAAGCCTGCTTATATTTATGCTTAGTATACCAGACGACAGAATGAGACAGAACCGTGCAAAGTACGATAGATTTAGTTTCCCTATTTTTCCCCTTCGTGTTAAGATAAACTTTAGGATTCTATTGTCAGGGGGGATACTATGTCCCATTCAAAAGATAAAAAATCACGAACTACCGTTGAGATATATAATCGTTCTTATACGATTGTTGGAGAGGAATCACCAAACCGTGTGAAGATGGTGGCAGGACTTGTGGATCAGAAGATGCGTGAAATCCAGGAGGGTAACCGTTCCTTGGATACTGCCAGACTTGCGGTACTGACGGCAGTCAATACGATGAATGATTACATAGCTTTGAAAGAATCGTATAATGAACTCCATGAGAAATTGAAAAACATTGAAGAAAAGGAAAGAAAACAAGATGATTGATATTCTGTTGATTATTATGTTGATTATTGGTTTACTGAATGGATTACGCCGCGGTTTCATCCTTCAGCTTTTCCATATTATTGGCTTCATAGCCGCTTTTGTTGTCGCTGTTTTGTATTACGATGATTTAGCGGAACGGCTGACACTTTGGGTGCCTTATCCTGATTTACCAAGTAGTGCCGAATGGGCGATTTTCCTGGAAAGCCTTCCATTAGAAGTTGCCTTCTACAATGCAATCGCTTTTGCGATTCTCTTTTTTGGTGTGAAGATCATCGTACAAATAATCGCCTCTATGCTGGACTTTGTTGCAGATCTGCCTATATTGCGAACATTGAATGGTTTATTAGGAGCGGTTCTGGGATTCATTGAAACGTATTTGATTCTATTTATCCTCCTATCCATTGCCGCACTGCTCCCGCTTGAAGCAGTACAAAATGCATTAGATAACGCAACAATTGCCCAGGCAATAATTGAACATACACCGATGTTCTCGCAGCAGCTGAAGTCGCTCTGGTTTGAGCATGTAGCAGCACTATTATAAAACTTCTCTTAAATGGAGAAGTTTTTTCTTTACGAGATTGGAAAAATTCATAGCAAGGAGTGAATGGCATGGCGGTAGATAAAAAACAAGTGATCAAATTACTGGAACAAGTAGCAATATATCTGGAACTGAAAGGGGAAAATCCTTTTAAAATATCAGCCTACAGAAAAGCTGCTCAGGCATTGGAACAAGACGAACGTTCCTTAAGTGAAATTGATGACTTTACGAAGCTGAAAGGAATTGGAAAAGGGACAGCAGAGGTTATTAATGAATTCATAGAAAATGGTAAATCTGATACATTGATGCAGTTGCAGGAAGAAGTGCCAGGTGGTTTGGTACCGCTGTTGGATTTACCGGGACTGGGAGGGAAAAAGTTATCTAAACTCTATCAAGAATTAGGAGTAACCGATGCTGCTTCCCTGAAAAAGGCTTGTGAAGATGGTCGAGTGGAAGAATTACAGGGCTTTGGGAAAAAATCGGCAGAAAAGATAGTAAAGGCACTTGAAGAAGCGGATAGCCGTCCGGAACGCCTTCCAATAGCCATGATGCTGCCATTGGCAGAAAAAATCGAGGCATTCCTTGATACGTTGAAAACAGTGGAAAAATACTCCCGTGCAGGAAGCCTGCGCAGAATGAGGGAGACGATTAAAGATTTAGATTTTATTATCGTATCCAATCATGCGGAAGCGACACGTAATGAATTATTAGAATACCGGGAAATTGAAGAAGTGATTGCTTCTGGGGAAACAAAAGTTTCTATTGTTGTAAATGAAGGATATGATATCAGTATAGACTTTAGGATTGTCAAACCGGAGGAATTCGCGACTACCCTCCATCATTTTACCGGATCAAAGGATCACAATGTGGCCATGCGGCAATTGGCTAAACAACAGAATGAGAAAATTAGTGAATATGGCATCGAGAATGTAGAAACAGGAGATGTAAAAACTTTTAAAGAAGAAGAAGAATTCTTCGCTCATTTCGGCCTGCATTGGATTCCGCCAGAAGTACGTGAAAATTTAGGTGAAATTGAAAAAGCACAAGAAGAAATCAATTTAATCGAACTTAATGATATAAGAGGCGACCTTCATATGCACAGCACATGGAGTGATGGAGCCCAGTCGATTCGCGAGATGGCAGAACAGGCAAAACAGACGGGGTATGAGTTTATTGCCATCACGGACCACTCCAAGTACTTACGAGTCGCCAACGGCCTTAATGAGGAACGTCTGCGAAAACAAAGAAAAGAAATTGATAAAATCAATGAAGAGATGAAAGATTTTCATATTTTTGCCGGTATCGAAATGGATATCCTTCCGGATGGCTCACTGGATTTTGACGATGATTTTTTGCAGGAAATGGATTTTGTCATTGCCTCCATCCATTCAAGCTTTACGCAGTCACAAGATAAAATCATGACGCGGCTGTTAAATGCGATGGAGAATCCGTATGTTCATATGATTGCCCATCCAACCGGACGTTTGATAGGCAGAAGAAAAGGATACTCGGTGGATTTAGATACATTGATAGAAAAGGCGGAGCAGACCGGCACTATACTTGAATTGAATGCCAATCCGAACCGGCTCGATCTGAATTGGGAAACGTTAATCAAAGCCCAGGAAGCGGGAGTGCATATTGCAATCAACACCGACGCGCATAATTATTCCATGCTGGATCATATGAGGATAGGTGTTGGAGCTGCCCGCAAAGGGTGGCTGCGTAAGGAAAATGTGATCAATACTTGGAAAAAGGAGGACTTACTAAACCTTTTCCAAGGAAAAGCCAGGAAATAAAGGAGTCAATCAATCATGAATCAACGTGTTTTTCATGTGTTGGAATATAAAAAAATTATCGACCAGTTAACAGCCCATGCTGCATCTTCCCTCGGGAAAAATAGGGCACTAGCTTTAAAACCTTCAACAGAGCTGGACGAAGTTAAGCAATGGCAAAATGAAACGGACGAAGCGGCCCAGGTAATCCGGCTTCATGGGAGTGTTCCACTAGGTGGGATTTTTGATATCAAACCAAGCATCAAGCGTACAATTATCGGCGGTGTTCTAAGCCCTCTGGAATGCCTGGATGTTGCATCTACCATTTATGGCGGAAAGCAGATAAAAAGGTTCATCGAACAAATGGAAGAACCGGAAGCCCCAATTTTACGTAAACTGGTAGATGGCATTGAGCCGCTGGGTGAACTGGAACGGAACATCAGAGGCTGTATTGATGATCATGGTCATGTCATGGATGGAGCATCGGAGAAACTGCGCACCATCAGGTCCCGAATCCGAACGTATGAAAGCAGGGTAAGGGACAAAATGGATAACTATACAAAATCTAAGAGTAAAATGCTTTCCGATGCCATTGTGACTATCCGAAATGAACGCTATGTACTTCCGGTAAAGCAAGAGTATCGAGGTGCGATAGGGGGGATTGTACACGATCAATCAGCATCTGGAGCTACCCTATTTATTGAACCTCAAGCTATTGTGGACCTCAATAATCAACTGCAGGAAGCGAAAGTCCAGGAGAAGCATGAGATTGATCGGATACTAAAAGAATTATCAGAAGCGATTGCTGCAGACGAGTCTTTTCTTTATCAAAATGTCGAGCTTCTGGAACAAATCGACTTTATGTTTGCCAGGGCGAAGCTCGGCCATTCAATGAAAGCCGCTATGCCTGCCATGAATGACCAGGGCGTTATAAAAATGAAGCAGGCGAGACACCCATTGATTGATAAGGAAGAAGTGGTAGCGAACGACATTGAACTCGGTGAGTCGTTTACCTCTATTGTAATTACCGGTCCTAATACTGGTGGTAAAACTGTCACCTTAAAATTGGTCGGTCTGTGTACGTTGATGGCTCAGTCAGGGTTGCAAGTCCCTGCGCTTGATGGATGTGAAATGGCTGTCTTTGAAAATGTATTTGCTGATATTGGTGATGAACAGTCCATCGAACAGAATTTAAGTACGTTTTCATCTCACATGACAAATATTGTGGATATACTCAAGCAAGTTAATGATAGAACGTTAGTGTTATTTGACGAGCTGGGAGCTGGAACGGATCCCCAGGAAGGGGCAGCTCTTGCGATGTCCATTTTAGATGAAGTAGTCTCACGTAATGCGAGAGTTATCGCTACTACGCATTACCCGGAATTAAAAGCCTACGGCTATAATCGTGAAGGAGTTATCAATGCTTCTGTAGAATTTGATATCCAGACATTGCAGCCTACATACCGATTATTGATTGGTGTTCCAGGACGAAGCAATGCCTTTGAAATATCCCGGCGTCTGGGATTAGATGAGCAGGTGATAGAGACTGCCAAGGGTCACGTAGGAAGTGATTCGAAGAGCGTCGAGAATATGATTGCTTCCCTTGAAGCTTCTACAAGGGGTGCGGACCGTGATTATGAAGAAGCAGAAAAAGTTCTTCAGCAGGCCCAAGAGCTGCACGAAGAATTGCAGAAGAAGTGGACGCAGTTTGAAGACAAGCGTGAGCAGCTATACCAGCGGGCTGAACAAAAAGCTGAAAAGGCTGTAGAAAGAGCGAGAGCTGAAGCGGAAGAAATAGTAAGTGAATTACGAAATAGGAAACAACAAGCTGACTTCAAAGAACATGAATGGATTGAAGCCCGAAAAACCTTAGAGGATGCCCGGCCTGAGCTCGCTGATAGAAAACAAAAAGAGAAAAAGCCGGTTTCCAAAGGTGAACGGAAGCTTAAATCTGGAGATGAAGTCAAGGTACTGTCCTTAAACCAAACGGGCACGATTATTGATGTAATAAGCGATAATGAGTTCCAGGTCCAGGTTGGTATTATGAAAGTAAAAGTAAAACGTAAAGATTTAGAATATATCAAATCCGAGCAGCCGTTGAAAGAGAAACCAATGGCCACCGTTAAAGGAAAAGGGTATCATGTGAAAACAGAATTGGATCTACGCGGGGAAAGGTATGAAGAAGCGCTCCACCGTTTAGAAAAATATGTGGATGACGCAATACTGGCTGGTTACCCACAGGTGTCTATCATTCACGGTAAAGGCACCGGGGCACTTCGTAATGGTGTGAAAAGTTTTGCTGACCGTCACCCTTCTGTTAAATCCCATCGCTCGGGGGGAATGAATGAAGGTGGTGGAGGAGTTACTGTGTTAGAACTGTCATGAGGACACGAGGGGGAATCGTAGATGAATAGCTTTTGGGAGTATCCATTGATTGAGACAGCTGCAAGATATAGTGTTGTCATACTATGTCTGGTTGTTTTCATGGCTGTCTTTGAAATTGTTACTCGTTATAATAACTGGAAAGAAATCAAAGAAGGTAACTTGGCTGTAGCGATGGCGACTGGCGGTAAGATTTTTGGGATAGCTAATATTTTTCGATATTCCATTGAGCATAATGATTCCTTGCTTCAGACCATGGGCTGGGGAGTATATGGATTTCTATTGCTGTTGATTGGCTACTTCATCTACGAATTTCTAACCCCACATTTTAAAATAGACGTTGAAATAGAAAAGGACAATCGGGCAGTCGGGTTTATTTCGCTTGTTATTTCCGTAGGACTTTCTTTTGTAATCGGGGCTAACATTATTTAAGGAGCGAGCAGATGGAAACATTAGCAAAGGTGCTGGGTGTAGTGGCAGCATTATTTATCATAGTGGGAGTCATATTTACCATGATGAATTAAAAAAAGACAGGCTACTTAAGTCCTGTCTTTTTTCTGTTTTTGTTACCTTTAACCTATGTAATATTTTCAAAATTTTAAATAATGATTCATTTCATGAGGAGAAATGGTTATAATAAGAGTAAGCGTTAGATAAAGGGAGGAATTCGGATGACACAAAAGTTTGAAAGACCTTGGCATCGTCATTACCCAGAAGAAATTCCCGCTACCCTGGAGTATGACAAAAAAGCGTTGCCTCTCTATTTAAATGAAGCTGCTGAACGTTACCCGGAAAAGAAAGCGCTTCATTTTATGGGGAAGGAATTAACCTACCAGGAGGTGTTCGAAGAAACGAAAAAATTCGCTGCATACCTTCAGAACCTTGGTATAGAAAAAGGGGATAGAATTGCCATCATGCTTCCGAACAGCCCGCAGTCAGTAATTGCTTATTATGGCGCTCTAATGGCTGGCGGCATTGTAGTTCAAACCAACCCCTTATATATGGAAAGAGAATTGGAATACCAGATGAATGATTCAGGGGCGAAAATAATTATTTGTTTGGACATTCTTTATCCAAAAGTAAGTAACGTAAAAGGTAATACCGATCTGGAGCATGTAATCATTACCGGTATAAAAGATTATCTTCCATTTCCAAAAAACAGGATTTACCCATTTATACAAAAACGACAATATAAATTGGTTGTAAAACCCGAGCAGACACAGGATACCCATTTATGGGATTATATTATGGACGTTTCAGATGGAATAGTGCAACAAGTGGAGATTAATCCGGAAGAAGATTTAGCCTTGCTGCAATATACAGGGGGAACAACCGGTTATCCTAAAGGTGTCATGCTGACTCATATGAATCTGGTAGCCAACACGCAAATGTCAATGAAGTGGCTGTATAAATGCAAGCAAGGAGCAGAAATTGTATTAGGTGTACTTCCATTTTTCCATGTGTACGGAATGACTGCTGTCATGAACCTCTCTATAATGATGGGGTCAAAAATGGTGCTGCTGCCTAAATTTGACGCGGGGGAAGTTTTAAAGACAATTGATAAACAGAAACCTACCTTATTTCCTGGGGCCCCAACCATTTATATTGCATTATTGAACCATCCCAGCTTGAAAAAATATGATCTATCTTCCATTGAAGCCTGTATAAGCGGGTCAGCACCGTTACCGATAGAAGTGCAGGAGCGTTTTGAACGAATTACTGGAGGAAAGCTGGTGGAAGGATATGGACTAACGGAAACTTCTCCTGTCACTCACTCTAATTTCGTTTGGGATCGTCGAATTAATGGCAGTATAGGAGTACCTTGGCCGGACACGGATGCGAAAATTTTACGAATAGAAAGTGAAGATGAGGCTGATTATGATGAGGTCGGCGAAATCGTTGTAAAGGGCCCTCAAATCATGAAGGGTTATTGGGGGCGCAAAGAAGAGACAGAACAAGTGCTTGACCAGAAAGGCTGGTTCCGCACTGGCGACCTTGGATATATGAATGAAGAAGGCTACTTTTATGTGGTAGATCGCAAGAAAGATATGATTATTGCAGGTGGATTCAACATTTATCCACGCGAAGTTGAAGAAGTTTTATATGAACATGAAGCTGTACAAGAAGCTGTAGTGGTAGGCGTTCCAGACCCTTATCGAGGAGAAACGGTGAAAGCATTTATTGTAAAACGAGAAGATTCTTCTGTAACAGAGGAGGAATTGGATGCTTTTTGTCGAAAACATATGGCAGCCTATAAAGTTCCTAGAGTATATGAATTTAGAAAAGAATTACCAAAGACAGCTGTAGGTAAGATTCTACGTCGCACGTTGATTGAAGAGGAAAAAAATAAACTAACGTCGGGAAGCAAGGAACCAATACAACCTTAAGGGCTTGTCCCTCTTTTTATTGACAGGATGAAAACGGGGATGTAGAATAATAAGTGAATGACCATTCATTCATTTTCAGAAAAGATAGGCAGGAGATACAAGTGAAAAAGAATAAGCCGAAGTATACACAAATTATTGATGCAGCTGTGAAGGTAATTGCTGAAAATGGATACCATTCCTCGCAAGTTTCTAAGATTGCGAAGCAGGCAGGGGTGGCGGATGGTACCATTTATTTATACTTTAAAAATAAAGAAGACATATTAGTTTCCTTATTTCAGCAAAAAATGGGAAACTTTATTCAAAAGATAGAAGAAGAGACCAATTCCCAGCAAACAGCAGTGGAAAAACTGCTTAAATTAATTGAAAAACATTTTGAACAGCTGACCGCTGATCATCATCTTGCTATTGTCACCCAGCTGGAGTTAAGGCAATCCAACAAGGAGTTACGGTTAAAGATAAATGAAGTTTTAAAAAGGTATTTGACTGTAATAGATCAAATTATAGAAGAAGGGGTCCAGGATGAAATCTTCCGGAACGATATCGATAAACGTCTGGTTCGTCAAATGATTTTTGGGACCCTGGATGAAGCCGTAACCAATTGGGTAATGAAAGAACAGCACTATGATTTAGTTGAACAGGCCGGGGCGGTCCATGATATGATCGTCCGAGGCTTGACATATAGAACATAGCAAGGGGAGGTAGTAGATTGGGGAACATATCCTATCATGTAGAAAATCATGTAGCAACGCTTACATTACAAAGTCCACCTGCAAATGCGTTATCCACTTCCTTATTGGAAGCACTATCAGCAAAATTGGATGATATAGAAAAGGATGGGACTGTAAAAGCAGTACTTTTAAAAGGCGAAGGTAAATTCTTTTCAGCGGGAGCTGATATAAAAGAATTTACTTCGCTTCAAAATGAATCCGATTACACGAGCCTTTCTCAAAAAGGGCAGGAGTTATTCAATCGAGTGGAAAACTTCCATGTTCCTATTATTGCAGCCATTCATGGAGCCGCTTTAGGGGGTGGGCTTGAGCTTGCCATGGCCTGCCATATTCGCTATGCAGCCAAGGACGCTAAATTCGGATTGCCTGAATTGAACCTGGGCATCATCCCAGGGTTTGCCGGAACTCAACGCCTGCCTGCTTATGTAGGAGCATCCAAAGCATATGAAATGATGTTGTCCAGTAAGCCGATATCAGGAGAAGAAGCCGAACATGCAGGCTTGGTAAATAAAAGTTTTGAAGAGGACGAAATGTTCCAGGCTGCTGAAAAGTTAGCAGGAACAATTGCTCAAAAGAGTGGTCCGACAATCAATCAGGTGATGGAATTAGTCTCCTATACACGTAACCCGCAGTTCAAGGAAGGTGCACTGGCTGAAGCGAAAGCCTTTGGTGTGGCTTTTGGTACAGAGGACGCCAAAGAAGGTATCCAGGCATTCATGGAAAAAAGAAAACCTAATTTTAAAGATCAATAGACTAGGAGGTTTTTATATGAATATTTATGTTCTATTAAAACGTACTTTTGATACCGAAGAAAAAATTGCGATCAACGATGGCCGCATCGAAGAAGAAGGTGCAGAGTTCATCATCAACCCGTATGATGAATATGCAGTGGAGGAAGCAATCAATCTTCGTGATGAACATGGCGGAGAGGTCACTGTAGTCACGATTGGAGAAGAGGAATCTGAAAAGCAATTACGTACAGCACTTGCAATGGGTGCAGATAAAGCAGTATTAATCAACACAGAAGATGATTTGGAGGATGGGGATCAATATACTACCGTCAAGATATTGGAAGCCTTCTTTGAAGATAAAGAAGCAGATATCATTCTTGCCGGAAATGTAGCCATTGATGAAGCAAGTGGACAGGTTGGACCTCGTCTGGCTGAGCGTCTGGATATTCCGTATGTTACAACCATCACTTCTATTAGTGTCGATGGAGAGACAGTTCAAATTGAACGGGATGTCGAAGGGGATGTGGAGAAAGTAGAAACTTCTCTTCCATTACTTGTTACATGTCAGCAGGGGCTGAATGAACCACGCTATCCATCATTGCCAGGCATTATGAAGGCTAAGAAAAAACCGTTAGAAGAATTAGAGTTGGATGACCTGGATTTAGACGAAGATGATGTGGAAGCTAAAACAAAAACAGTGGATATTTTCCTGCCACCAGAAAAGGAAGCTGGAAAAGTCCTTGAAGGTGAAATAGACGATCAAGTGAAAGAACTTGTATCCTTATTAAGAAACGAAGCGAAGGTACTATAAACTCAGTATTTATTGGGAAAGGGGAATCGGTATGGGTAAAAGAATGTTAGTGATCGGGGAATCTCGTGAGGGCGCTTTACGTAATGTAACATTTGAAGCGATTGCTGCTGCCAAACAAATTAGTCCGGATGGTGAAGTGGTAGGCGTTTTATGTGGTGAGGGCGATTTGGCTGAACAAGGTAACGAAATGATTTATTATGGAGCAGACCGTGTAATTACTGTTTCAGACGAAAAATTGAAAACGTATACATCGGAAGGGTATGGACAAGCAATTAAAGCAGTAATAGATGACGAAAGCCCGGAAGGTATCGTGATGGGCCACACAGCAGTAGGGAAAGACTTGACGCCTAAGCTTGCCAGTAAGCTGGAAACAGGATTAATTTCAGATGTAACAGAAGTCAGCAGTGAAGGTGGGAATATCATCTTCACACGTCCGATATACTCTGGTAAAGCTTTCGAAAAGAAAATGATTACAGACGGAATCGTTTTCGCAACGATTCGTCCGAATAATATCGCATCACTTGATCGTGATGATTCACGTACAGGAGAAGTAACTACGAAAGACGTGGATATCGCAGATCTTCGGACGATCATTAAAGATATAATCCGAAAAGGTTCGGAGGGTGTCGACTTATCAGAATCGAAAGTAATCGTAGCAGGCGGACGCGGTGTTAAGAGCGCAGAAGGATTCGAACCGCTGGAAGAATTGGCAGAAGTATTAGGAGGAGCAGTTGGTGCATCACGCGGAGCTTGTGATGCAGGATATTGCGATTACTCCCTTCAAATTGGCCAGACTGGTAAAGTGGTAACACCGGATCTATATATTGCGGCGGGTATCTCGGGTGCAATTCAGCACTTGGCTGGTATGTCCAACTCGAAAGTCATCGTGGCTATCAATAAAGATCCAGAAGCTAATATTTTCAATGTGGCAGACTATGGTATTGTGGGAGATCTATTCGAGGTCGTACCGAAATTAATAGAAGAGATCAAACAAATCAAAGTAAATGCGTAACACAAAATTGCCGGGGCAGGGGACAACGCTGCCTCGGCTTTTTATAATGCATACTCTTTTATCCGGAGTCCGTAACCGCCAACAAATATTCGAAATAATAAATTAGGCTTTTCGAGTTTATAACTGAATTTAAGGGCTGGACTTATCCTAATACGATGAATAAGATCAGGGTTTATGTGGTATAAACAAAGTATTAGCTACTCAATTGGGAAAATGATATACTCAATTTATGCTTAAAATGATTGTTCGAGGAGGAATATTGAAATGGCAATTGTAACTGCAACTGATCAAAACTTTACAGAACACACAAATGATGGTTTAGCACTAGTCGATTTTTGGGCTCCTTGGTGCGGACCTTGTAAAATGATTGCACCAGTACTTGAAGAAATCGACGATGAAATGAGCGATCAAGTCAAGATTGTTAAGTTGGATGTTGATGAAAATCAGGAAACTGCCAGTAAATATGGCGTTATGAGCATTCCAACGCTTCTGCTTTTCAAAGATGGTAAAGTAGTCGATCAAGTAATCGGCTTCCAGCCAAAAGAAGCATTGACTGATCTAATTCAAAAACACGCATAATCCTAAGACACTCAAGCCACGTTACAAGCGTAACGTGGCTTTTACTATGGGTTTCAACATTTTGTAGTTACAATATGGCATTTTTATAAAAAATTCAGAGCTAATATTCCATTAAAGCTCCCTTTTCTTGAAGACTCAGTTTCGAGATAAATTGTTTCCGTTACGATAGTAACGGTTAGGAGGTCCGGGAAATTACTCGCTTTCCATGGGCGTACGGTGAGCTTCCTCGGGCTAAAGCCCTGCGGGATCTCACCATGTACTATCTTCCCATTGGAGTCTCGCAATTTCTCGGCCCTCCTTTCGTTTATGGGAAAAACGGAAACATCGTTATGCAGTCCTTCTACCTAAGATAAGAGAGAACTACTTGTAAAACATGCTTGTAACAGTGATTGTAGAAACAGTCTCCTCTATAACAAGGGTTCTTTTCTCTCACCTTTCAGATTGGGTGGATGGGAAACTGCGAGACTCCCGTGGGAGAAGGATCTAGGCGAGATCCCACAGGGCGACAGCCCGAGGAAGCTCGCCAGTTCCCCACAGGAAAGCGAGTAGTTTCCCAGCCGCCCCAGATACTTTTATGGTAAAGAACCCTAGGTATCTCGAAATCAAGTCTTCGACTTTTCGGCCCTATTGTTGAATAAGCCTTATATGAAAAGTCACTAACAATGTTTAGCAGTGCCAATTAAAAATCGTGACACTGTATTCTATTGAGGAGGATATGGTAAATTTATAATATACCCGATAGATGGAGGGATAGAGTATGAATCAGACCATACAGGAAAAGTTAGCTGTCCTTCCTGACCAGCCAGGCTGTTATTTAATGAAAGATAAAAACGATACCGTTATATATGTAGGTAAATCAAAAGTCTTGAAAAATCGCGTGCGTTCTTATTTCAGAGGCGCGCATGACGGAAAAACACAGCGACTGGTGCAGGAAATCGTGGATTTTGAATATATTGTCACCACATCGGAAATGGAAGCACTGATCTTGGAAATGAATCTTATTAAAAAATATGATCCTAAATATAATGTTCTTCTAAAAGATGACAAGACATATCCGTATTTGAAAGTTACTGCGGAAAAACAGCCTCGTTTAATTGTGACGAGAAAAATAAAAAAAGATAAAGGAAAGTATTTCGGACCTTATCCCAACGTACTGGCAGCACGTGAGACCAAGAAACTCCTGGACCGGCTTTACCCTTTGAGAAAATGTAATACGATGCCTGATAGAGTTTGCCTTTATTATCATATGCATCAATGTTTAGGGCCCTGTGAATATCCGGTATCTCAGGAAACGAATCAAAATATTGTCCAGAACATTACTTCATTTTTGAGTGGCGGGCATAAAGAAATTAAGAAAGATTTAAAGAAAAAAATGTATCAGGCTTCAGAGGACTTGGACTTTGAGCGTGCAAAGGAATTGCGTGATCAGATTGAACATATCGAGTCGGTCATGGAGCAACAAAAAATGACTTTGAATGATCAGGTCGATCGTGACGTGTTTGGTTATGCTTATGATAAAGGCTGGATGTGTGTCCAGGTCTTCTTTGTACGGCAAGGTAAATTAATAGAGAGAGATATTGCCCTGTTCCCATTTTTTGATGATGCAGAAGAGACCTTCTTATCCTATATCGGCCGGTTTTATCTTCATCAGAACCACCCTTACCCGAAACAGATATTGGTTCCAGTTGCTACAAACATCTCCTTACTGGAAGGAGTTTTGGATACCAAAGTCCATATCCCGATGAGAGGAAGGAAAAAAGAGCTGGTTGAACTGGCAATGAAAAATGCAGACATAGCGCTTAAGGAAAAATTTGCATTAATCGAACAGGATGAAGAACGTACAATCAAAGCTGTAGAAAAGCTTGGTGAGAAACTTCATATAGAAACCCCAAGAAGGATTGAAGCATTTGATAATTCCAATATTCAAGGAACAGATCCAGTTTCAGCCATGGTGGTATTTATAGATGGAAAGCCACAAAAGAAAGAATACCGTAAATATAAGATTCGTGATGTCAAAGGTCCAGACGACTACGAAACGATGAGAGAAGTGATTCGGCGCAGATATAAGAGAGTTTTGAAAGAAGAAGCTCCACTGCCCGATTTGATTATGGTGGACGGATCTAAAGGACAAATGAGCGCTGCAATTGATGTGCTTGAAAATGAACTCGGGTTGGATATTCCTCTTTGTGGTTTAGCTAAGGATGATAAGCATAAAACTAGTGAATTACTTTATGGAGAGCCTCCGCAAGTAGTAGAGTTAGACAGAAAATCACAAGTTTTTTATCTTATTCAAAGAGTACAGGAGGAAGTACACCGTTTTGCGATCACTTTCCACCGGCAGCTTAGGGGGGAAGGTGCGATTCAATCGGAGTTAGATGGGATTGAAGGCGTTGGACAGAAGCGTAGGCGTTTATTGTTACGACATTTTAAATCTATCGAAGAAATTCGCCGTGCTTTACCAGAAGACATTACAAAATTGGGGATTCCGTTTCCGGTAGCCCAAAAAGTAATTGAACATTTGAACCAGGATCAACAAGAAGAGCCAGCAGAAGAATAAGCTGGCTCTTTCTCTTATGTATGAATGACTTTAAATATAACTAAGTTCTTTTTCTTATCTACCTCTTCAAAGCCTTCTCCGTTTACATCTTTTAACATGTTCATGGCTTCTGCCAGGAAGCCTGCTTCCATTTTAAAATCCACTTCCAGAAGAGGGTTTTGGATTCTTTTCTCCAATACATGGCCGCTAAGTTCAAAAAGAGTTTCTTTTTTCTTCTCTTGTACAACAGACAGGGTTCCCCAGCCAAACTGCTGGAAATATTCGGTAATATCCTCCGGCTTTTCCATGTTGCTGTTCCGTGCCAAATTCTTGCCCATATAATAAAGAAGAAACGGTGCTTCTTTACCTAATAAATCTGGAAGTATATAGTACCTGAGCACGTCATAACCAGCCCCGGTGTGCACCAGCGACTGCAATTGTTCCAGGTTGATCTTGGATGTATTTCCCCTCATATTCGGTCATTCCTTTCTACATAATTTATTATCGCTTGATTAGTTTTTAAGTGCAACCAAAATTAAAGGATTTAGTAATATTTGATTAATCTTTCGAATGGCGAATTTATTGTTCAGTCTTCTTGACGCTCCTACACGATAGAAGTACAATAAATATGTCACTTTTTGTACATTTATCAACAAAACACACGAAACGGGGATGATGCCCCTATTATTTTTATACATTGCCATTGACGCTTTACCAAGGCAAAGTGTAAAAATGTAGGCTGAAGTGGAAGAAATGTACCCGTTGTTTTGTTTCATGCGCTTTTTAAAGCGCTTTTATATGGATGGGTGTTCAAAAAGATTCCCAGGAAAATTAACCGGATGAGGGAAGGAAGGGCTATTAAAGATAAAGTTAATGGGAAATGGCTAAATATATTCTTCACCTTGGCCAATGGTTGGTTTTCTTGAATTTTTTTGACATCAGGAATTGCTGATAATGTACATACTATTATGAACTATTTATTTAACTTGAGGGGGGTAAAACATGGCGGGAAATCGCGACTATATTAACAGAAGAATTCATTCATTACTTGGGGTTCTTCCCATCGGGCTCTTTTTGATCCAACACTTGACCGTAAACTTTTTTGCTACACGAGGCCCGGTAGCATTCAATGCTGCGGCACATTTTATGGAAAGTTTACCATATCGGTATGTACTTGAACTTTTTATCATTTTCTTACCGATTTTATTCCATGGGATTTATGGGGTGTACATTGCCTTCACAGCCAAGCATAACGTCTCCAATTATGGGTATTTCCGTAACTGGATGTTTATGCTCCAAAGGTACACTGGGGTAATTACACTGATTTTTATTGCCTGGCATGTATGGGAAACTCGTATTGCAATCGGTCTTGGCTGGGTTGACCTTAACTACCAATTGATGGAGAACATTTTGACTAATCCATTCTTCTTCTGGTTCTACGTAGTGGGGGTAGTATCAACAACTTTCCACTTTGCAAACGGACTATGGTCGTTCTTTGTCAGCTGGGGTATAACGATGACTCCAAGGTCACAACGCATCATGACTTATGTCAGTATCATCGTATTCTTAGCGGTTTCTTATGTAGGTGTACGTACACTATTCACTTTTGCCTACGGAATTTAATTTTGACATAACTTAATCAGATAAAATTGATAGTACTTAGAGGGAGTGAGTTTTTAAATGAGCGATCGAAATATAGTTATTGTCGGCGGTGGCCTGGCTGGTTTGATGGCAACCATCAAAGCGGCAGAGGCAGGCGTTCACGTCGATTTGCTTTCCATTGTACCTGTAAAACGTTCTCACTCTGTTTGCGCGCAAGGCGGTATTAATGGAGCCGTAAATACAAAAGGTGAAGGGGATTCACCTTGGGAACACTTTGACGACACAGTTTATGGCGGGGACTTTCTTGCTAATCAGCCACCTGTAAAAGCGATGACTGACGCTGCTCCTGGCATCATTCATTTATTAGACCGTATGGGAGTTATGTTCAACCGTACCCCTGAAGGGTTATTGGACTTCCGGCGGTTTGGCGGCACACAGCACCACCGGACAGCATTCGCTGGTGCTACAACAGGACAGCAATTACTATATGCTTTGGATGAGCAGGTTCGCCGTCATGAGGTTAATGGCCTGGTTACGAAATATGAAGGCTGGGAGTTCGTCTCTGCTATCATTGATGAAGAAGGTACTGGACGTGGGGTTGTCGCTCAGAATCTGCATACCCATGAAATGAAAGCTTTCAAATCGGATGCAGTAATCATGGCTACTGGAGGACCTGGTATTATCTTTGGTAAATCAACCAACTCCGTTATTAATACTGGTTCTGCAGCTGGTGCACTTTATCGACAGGGCGTCAAGTATGCAAACGGAGAATTCATCCAGATTCACCCTACAGCTATTCCAGGCGATGACAAACTCCGGCTAATGAGTGAGTCGGCCCGTGGTGAGGGTGGCCGTGTATGGACATATAAAGACGGTGAACCATGGTACTTCCTTGAAGAAAAATACCCTGCCTATGGAAACCTTGTTCCTCGTGATATCGCTACCCGTGAAATTTTTGATGTCTGCGTAAACCAGAAGCTTGGTATTAATGGGGAAAATATGGTCTATTTGGACCTATCACACAAGGATGCTGAATTCCTTGATGTTAAGCTTGGCGGTATCATTGAAATCTATGAAAAATTCGTTGGGGAAGACCCTCGTAAGGTTCCGATGAAAATTTTCCCTGCTGTCCATTATTCCATGGGTGGCATGTGGGTTGATTTCGACCAGATGACTAATATCCCGGGTATCTTTGCTGCTGGTGAATGTGATTATTCTCAGCACGGAGCAAACCGTCTTGGAGCTAACTCCCTTCTTTCTGCTATTTATGGGGGAATGGTAGCTGGTCCAAATGCTGCAAAATACATCGATGGTTTAGAGAAGACATATGAAGACATCGATGAGAGCGTATTTGAGAAGCAATTAGAAGTAGAAAAGGATAATTTTGAAAAGATTATGAAGATGGATGGCGACGAGAACGCTTACCAGCTCCATAAAGAACTTGGTGAATGGATGACGGATAATGTTACTGTTGTTCGTGAAAATGCTAAATTACTTGAAACAGATAATAAGATTCAAGAACTTATGGAACGTTATGAACGCATCAACGTAAATGATACATCCCGCTGGAGCAACCAGGGAGCAATGTTTATCCGTCAACTGCAGAACATGCTGCAATTAGCGCGTGTAATGACTTTGGGGGCTTATAACCGTAATGAAAGTCGTGGCGCACACTATAAGCCTGAATTCCCGGATCGTAATGATGAAGAATGGTTGAAGACAACGATCGCAACTTACGATAAGGCTGAAAACAAACCAGTTTTCACCTACGAGGAAGTCGACACTTCCCTGATCAAGCCTCGTAAGCGCGATTACTCAAAAAGTAAAGGGGGTAAATGATCATGAGTGAAGAGAAAAAAATCACACTCATTATCGAACGACAAGACAGTCCTGAATCTGCCCCGTATGAAGAAACGTTCGAAGTTCCATATCGCGAAAATATGAATGTCATTTCTGCATTAATGGAAATTCGGCGAAATCCTGTTAATGCCAAAGGGGAGGCAACAACACCAGTATTTTGGGATATGAACTGCCTTGAGGAAGTGTGTGGTGCTTGCTCCATGATCATCAATGGGAAGGCACGCCAATCCTGTACAGCATTAGTCGATCAGCTGGAACAGCCGATTCGTCTGGCTCCAATGAGCACATTCCCTATTACCAGAGACTTGGCTGTGGACCGCAGCAGGATGTTTGATTCTTTGAAGCGTGTCAAAGCATGGGTGCCAATTGATGGAACTTATGATTTAGGACCTGGTCCTCGTATGGCAGAGAGCAAGCGCCAATGGGCATACGAATTATCTAAGTGTATGACATGTGGTGTTTGCCTGGAAGCATGTCCAAACGTGAATAGTAAATCAGATTTTATTGGGCCGGCAGCTATTTCTCAAGTCCGCTTGTTCAATTCACATCCGACAGGGGAAATGAATAAAAGCGAACGGCTGGAAACTGTCATGGGAGATGGTGGAATCATGGGTTGCGGGAATGCGCAAAACTGTGTGCAGTCTTGCCCGAAAGGTATCCCATTGACTACATCCTTAGCTGCTATCTATCGTGACACAGCTATTGAATCTTTCAAAAGCTTCTTCGGGAGCGATAATAAGCTATAATATTAAGCTTATCCAATGCAAAAGAGCCTCGCCTATCACGGAGAGGCTCTTTTGTTACATAGGCAAATGGAAATTAAGGGGGCAGGAAGCATGAAAACGCCAGAGTATATCGATGATATTGACAAGTGGACGAAGGGGTTTAAGTTTAACATAGAAGTTCGTATCAGGTTTTCTGAAACAGATCAATTTGGCCATATGAATAATACTGTGCCCTTTATATATTTTGAGGAAGCACGTATTGAATTCATGAAACAATTGGGTCTCTCTCTCAATAAAGTCAAAGAACCCAAAGTTGTCCCTGTGGTTGCTGATCTACAATGTGACTTCCATCGCCAACTTTATTTTGATGATATTCTGAAAATATTCGTGAAGGCTGAACAAATAGGGAATACTTCTTACGATCTTCATTATTTGGCGCTCACGGAAGAAGGGGGAACAGCTTTGACTGGTAGGGGGAGGATAGTGCAAGTCGATTCATCCACCGGTAAACCAGTGCCATTGGGTGACGAGTTTAAACATAAACTTGAATCCGAATCTACTGCTTGTTTTTGACAGTCGATAAACTTCAATTATTCTGTATAATAAAAGAGTCAGCGATCAGTTGCTGGCTTCTTTTTGTGAAATTTTATGAATTCTTATTTTAAAAGTAGGCTGGGGCTGGGGAAAGAATTTCAAGGGGGGAGCATCTTGGGGATAATTAATAAAAAAAATGTTGCTATAGGGTTGTTTTTCCTGTTGTCTGCCTTTTATTTGCTATATGTCTCCTTGGCTTATCCTTATATAGGCATAGAGACAGAAGAACAGTCAGGAGAAGTTAAAATAGCAGCTTTGGAAAATCAAGGCTGGGCTATTAGAAATGAACTGCCGTTAGGAAGTAAAGTCACGGCAATAAACGATAAACCTCCACTTCAGCATTATACGGTAAATCTCAACGGTGAAATTGAAAAGATCCAAACACTTACGATCGAATATGAAGGAGAAAAAGTCCAATTTGATAATATAGAAGGATTGAGTCTTCAGCATTGGCTTTTATATATCATGATGCCTGTCCTCTTTTTTATAATTATAGTGGCTATTGCTTATACGCTATATAATCGCAAGAAGTCTCGTTATTCCTCAAATTTACTGATTTTATTCTTTATGACCATTGCCTTAGGGTTAATGACGAATAGTGGGGCTATCCGAAATGACTTATACGCTACTTTTCTTAATGTCACACTATTTCTCTTTGCCCCTGTAATATTAATTCATTTTTTATATGCCTATTTTCTTGAATTCTCGGTTAAATGGTTTTCTAAGTATATTTATTTTATCCTGTATGTGATTGTCAGTATTGTATCTGCAGCTGAAGCGTACTTTCTCTTAAACCTTCATTATCCATTATTTATGGATCGGCTGCCGAACGTTTTATTATTTTTTCTGATTATTTTTTCACTTGGATTAATTTTAACTGGGTATTACAAATATAAGACCACTCCATATGGTCCGATGTTTAAGTACATCAATTTAGGTATGAGTGTAGCATTTTTACCGTATATTTGTTTCTATTTGATTCCAAGCTTAGTTCTTGGCCAGCAAATTATCCCATTGGATGTTGCTGCAATTTTCGCTTTTGCTTTGCCGATTACTTTTGTTTATATGGTAACAAGACAACGGTTGATGGATATCACCTTTGTAATGGGAAGGCTTAGGTATTATACTGTCATCAGTTTTTTACCGAGCATACTCCTTTTAGTAGCTGGCTCCTTTATGGTTGAGCAGATATTTCCGGCGATCAAACTTGCTCAGCTTTATCTATTCATTCATATTGTGCTGATTTTATTTTTGATGATTAAAGAAACATTAGATTTTAGACTGCAACGGAGGCTGATTGCGGCTAAATATAGTTATCAGGATAGTATGCATCGGATGTCCCAGGACATGAAAAAAGAAACAAATGTAGTGGATTTATTGAAACGATTACGTTACGAGCTTAAAAATGTCCTGAATGTGAAAGAAGTCTATGTCTATTCAAAACATTTAAAATCACAACCGTATTGCGTATATAGGGAAGTACCAGAACATCTGCTCAAGCATGTTACATTGGTTTTACAAGAGTCACATTCAGAGATTGGAAAGTTAATTGAAACAGAAGAAGGCTTTGGTATTGTAGTAGGCCACTCCCTTCACAAAGTAACCATGGTCTGGTGTACGGGGAAAAAAGACTTTACGACATTGAACCGTGATGAAAAAACGTACCTGCAGACAGTTGCTCATAATACAAATATCGCTCTGGAAAATTTGGCATTGATTGAAGATCTGGTAAAAGAATTAAAACAATTAAAAAATGATGATCACAACCAGCAATATCCCACATGGCTATCTCGTCTGCTCTTCACCATTGCAGAGAATCAAAGAAAACAATTATCTATTGATATCCATGATACTGTGTTACAGGAGCAATTATATTTATATAGAAAAGTAGATGATTTGTTGCAAAATCGTCCGGTTGCCAATGATTCATTGAAAGCTGAGCTTATGATGTTTAAAGAATCCCTGCTTGATAGCATTCATCTAACTAGGGAAACTTGTAATGAATTACGCCCGGCCTTCATAGAGGAGTTAGGCTTGGTTCAATCTTTGCGTAATCTCATCCAGCAATATCAATTACGTTCTAACTTTACTGTTTATTTCGATGACCAATACTTTAACGTGGAGTTAGACCAGGAAAGAATTCTTGCGATTTACAGAATTGTCCAGGAGTTATTATCCAATGCTATGAAACATTCAGAAGCTAAAGTCGTTAAATTGAGTCTGTTCAATGATGGCAATCGGGTACACCTTTACTATTCAGATAATGGTATCGGGATGGATTATTCTATTCTAAAAGATTTGTTTTCTCACTTCGGTCTCTCTGGAATCGAACAGAGAGTTAATGGTCTATATGGGAAAATGAATGTAGAAACCGCACCAGGAGCAGGATTCCGTATGGAGGTAACTATTCCGCAAGTCACCGTACAGAAGGGGGTTATGATATGAACAGAGTTTTGATTGTCGACGATCATCCCGCTGTTGGAGAAGGAACAAAAGCCATGCTCGAACAAGAACAAGATATACAAGTGGATGTAATCTCCAACAGTGAAGATACGAAAAAATATATAGAGAAATATAATTATGATGTGCTCTTATTTGATTTATATATGCCGGGTTTGAATGGGGTTGAGTTAGCGAAAAAAGTCAGACAAAATTATCCGGATTTGGTTATTTTGATTTATACGGGTTTTGATTTAAGTACTCACTTTAATATGCTCGTAGAAGCTGACATTTCCGGTTTCGTAAGCAAGACTGCCAGCAAAGAAGAACTAGTCACTGTTATTCGGTGTGCTTTACGCGATGAAGTTGTTATCCCGCTTCATTTGTTTAAGCAATTGCGACGCACAGAAGCTTGCCCTAGTAATCAAATTGACTCACCGGTAGGTACGGATATTTCTTTAAATGAAAAAGAACAGTCGATTTTGCAGGAAATTGCAGCAGGGTTGACTAACCGTGAAATAGCGCAAAAGCTTCACATGTCTCAACGAAGTGTGGAGTATACTTTAACAGGAATTTTCAATAAATTGAATGTCAGATCACGTACAGAGGCTCTGTTACAAGCCCAAGAATTAGGTTTAATTTCTAAATCTTCATAGAAACGGAACAGCAGTCAATCTCTCTTCATACGATATTATGACTAAATAATTCCCTCTCAGTGCAGCTCAAAGAGCAAGGAGGGGTACACATTTGAAGGAGAACGACTACAGACCAAAACAAATTTTGACGAAACGTGAAAAAGAAGTCTTTGAGCTCCTTGTCCAAGATAAAACTACAAAAGAAATTGCAAAAGAACTGTTTATCTCTGAAAAGACTGTCCGCAACCATATTTCAAATGCCATGCAAAAATTGGGTGTCAAGGGGCGATCGCAAGCGGTCATTGAGCTGTTGAGGATGGGGGAATTAAAACTTTAGTTCACTTTAATTGACGGTTTAATTACTGCCGTTCCTTCAAGAATCACAAGTTTTTTGTGATTCTTTTTTTATCTCTCGGCTCTGCTCAACCCCCGTGTTGTTGTTCCATTAAAGCTCCTTTTTCTTGAAGACTCAGTTTCGAGATATGTTGTTTCCGTTACGGTAGTAACGGTTTGGAGGTACGGGAAATCACTCGCTGGCGACAAACCTATTTTTCATTTATTATTATAAGGTCATTAGCTGTTACAGATTTCTTTCTTGAAATTTTGTAAGGAAACGACGAGAATGAAGGAAAAGCTTATTCTTTGAGGAGTGCGTGTATTTGGCAAACACTGAAACCACAACAGTAATTTCTGAAATTGAAAAAGAAATGAGATACATATCGGGTATCATAAAGCAAAAAGGCCGGGAGATATTAAACCATTACCCGATAACTGCTCCACAGTTTCTGGCTTTGCAGTGGCTGCTGGAGAAAGGGGATATGACCATTGGCGAGCTCTCCTCTTGCCTAAACCTGGCGTGCAGCACCACTACCGACCTTGTTGATCGAATGGAAAAAAATAAGCTGGTGGAGCGGGTGAGGGATCCGAAAGATCGGCGAGTGGTCAGAATTCATGTATTATCGAAAGGGACAGCAATTATTCATGAAGTCATTGAAAAACGACAAGCTTATCTGGAAGGTGTTTTAAAGGATGTTCCATCAGAACAAGTTGAAACATTGAACCAGTTGTTGCACATGCTTCATGAGCAAATGCTCCATTCCGAAGGCCAAGAGACAAAGTGACCAGTCAGCATAGAATGAGGAGGAAGGAATGTGCAACGACAAGCTATTGGTGTGATTGATTCCGGTGTAGGGGGATTAACGGTTGCAAGAGAATTAATGAGGCAGCTGCCTAATGAGCAGCTGATTTATTTGGGAGACACAAAGCGCTGCCCGTATGGTCCCCGGACTCGAGAGGAAGTAATAGAATTCACGTGGCAAATGGTCAATCATCTTCTCAATAAAGATATTAAATTATTAGTGGTAGCCTGTAATACAGCTACTGCCTTTACTTTGGAAGAACTTCAAGAAAAGCTGGAAATTCCCGTTATCGGAGTCATTCAACCTGGTGCAAGAGCGGCCATCAAAGTGAGCCAAAATAAGCGGATAGGAGTGATAGGAACAGAAGGTACCATAAGCAGTCAGGCGTATACGAAAGCCCTGCATGGAATCGATAAGTCGATTGTAGTCAAAGGGCTTGCCTGCCCGGCGTTTGTTCCTATGGTGGAAGATGGCATTTTAGAAGGTGAATTAGCAGAAGAAACTGTGAAAAACTCACTTCACCCCCTAAAGGCCAATAATGGAATCGATACACTTATTTTAGGATGCACCCACTATCCATTGATCAGACATTTGATTCAACAAGAAATGGGTAAAAAAATCCAAGTCATATGCTCCGGGGAAGAAACTGCACGTGAAGTCAGTTTGATATTAGCTTATCAGAAGCTTACATTTAACGGAGATGATAAGCCGCAACATGAATTTTATACCACCGGCGACCTGGAGAAATTCGAAAAAGTTGCGAATATCTGGTTTGAGGAACCAATTGAGTATTTAAAACCTGTCATCATTGATTGATATTAAATGTTAGATACCGTTCAGCATTCTGCCTGAGCGGTATTTTTTATTGTCTAGGAAATTATAAAGCTTTCTTTTTGTGGATAACTTTTCGTGGTGGGATCTATCCAGCTCCGACGCACAGGACGTGCTAGTGCCGATGTCGCCACAGGACGTGGCGCCTTCATCGGCCAGCGCCTGCCCCTCGAGGTCTTAAGTCAATCCTCTCTGTGATTAGCAAGGCGCTTGCACTTTTGTTCTGGAATGGTAATTTAGCTGTCGCTAATGAGGAATTTTGTTGTTACAACTTTCGGGCAATCGAAGCTTTTTTAGTGAATCTTCTTTGGTCTAATTTTCCCACAAGCTCGTATACATAATAGTACAAACCATCATAGGAGGGGAAAGCATGAAAATGCGAGTTATTGGATCACTGGTAATCGGCCTGTCGACCACGCTATTATTGACAGGATGTTTTTTTGAAGGCGAGCAGTCCATAGAAAAAATGGACGCACCCCAGGATGTAGACTACGTTGATCAAACCGATGAAGCAGCTGATAAGACTACCGAAGATTCGGTTGACGATACAAATAGCGAGGCTAACGAGGAGGCAACCGGAACCTCAACTCGTCAACTTTACTTATTGGACGCCAATGGTATGGTTGTTTCTCAAACCTTGGAGTTGCCCAACATTTCTTCTAAAGAGGTAGCTACTCAATCTTTAGAATACCTCGTAAAAGGCGGTCCAGTCACTGAACTACTTCCGAACGGATTTGAAGCAGTCTTGCCTGCAGGGACAGAAATTTTAGGGTTGAACCTTAAAGAAGATGGAACTATGATCGTAGATGTATCCAAAGAGTTTGCAGAATATGCCCCGGAAGATGAGCAAAAGATTCTTCAGGCGATGACTTATACACTAACGCAATTTGAGAACGTAGAACGAATAAAGCTTTGGATCAATGGGCATGAGCAGGAAGTTATGCCTGTGAAAGGCACTCCTATCTCCTCGGGAGTCTCACGAGCGGATGGTATTAACATCTACGCAAGTGACGAGGCAGATGTGATGGATAGTAAAGCTGTGACGCTTTACTATCCTGCTCAAAATGAGAATCAGGACTTTTATTATGTACCTGTAACTACCCACTTGAATACAAGTGACAACGACTCTTATGAATCTATCGTACAAGCCCTGGTAGAAGGTCCTTCCTTTGATCTTCCATTACTGACAGCGTTTAACGAGGAAGCTGAACTGCTGGAGACAAGCTTTGAAGATGGGGTGCTGTCCCTGTCATTCAACGAAGCACTCCTATCCAATCAAGAAAAGCAATCGGTGTCGGAACATGTGATGAAGAGCCTGGTTATGACACTTACAGACCAACAAGGAGTGGAAGCTGTCGAGGTACACGTAGATGGGGTAGAACAGGTATATAGTGAAGATGGTGTCCCTTATGCAGAGCCGGTGACTATAAACGATATAACTGGTGCAGACAGTTTATAACTCTCCAAAAAGCCCCGAATTCGGGGCTTTTTGTATGCAGAAAAAGGAATAATGGACCAAATCCAATAAGCAATTCACCTGAAAATAATGCCGAACAGGGCTGGCTTTATGAATGTTTCCAGAGCTTTTTCCCAAGCTACGCTTTTCTGATAAATTGTGTTAAGATGGGCAAGGATATGGAAAAAGGAGGACGTTATAGTGAGAGCGGATGAAAGAAACACAGACCAGCTTCGACCAATTGAAATAGAAACCGAATATGTCATGCACCCGGAAGGGTCTGTATTAATAAGTGTAGGAAACACAAAGGTAATATGTAATGCAAGTGTGGAAGATCGTGTCCCCCCTTTTATGCGTGGGCAAGGTAAAGGGTGGATTACGGCAGAATATGCGATGCTCCCGCGAGCTACGGATCAAAGGAATATCCGTGAATCCTCTAAAGGGAAGGTTTCAGGAAGAACAATGGAAATACAGCGTTTGATCGGTAGAGCATTAAGAGCAGTTGTTGATTTAGATAAAATCGGAGAACGTACCGTATGGGTTGATTGTGATGTCATCCAGGCAGATGGAGGTACCAGGACTGCATCGATTACCGGTGCCTTTGTAGCAGTGGTCCTTGCTTTTGGCAAATTACTGGATAAAAAGGTTCTGAAAGAGATGCCGATCAAAGACTACTTAGCAGCAATATCTGTCGGGGTGCTTCCAGACGGCACAGAAATTCTGGATCTGTGTTATGAAGAAGACAGTAAGGCGCATGTAGACATGAATGTGGTCATGACTGGTAATGGAGAGTTTGTTGAACTGCAGGGGACTGGAGAAGAAGCGACATTTTCTGTGTCTGAACTTCAAAAAATGCTGGAACTGGCTCAAACAGGAATGGAGCGAATTTTCAGTATTCAAAAAGATGCGATTGGCTCCTATGCAGATCAGGTAGACAAAGCAGTAGCAAGTGATAAAAAATGAAAGAACTAATTGTTGCTACTAAAAACAATGGAAAAGTGAAAGAGTTCAGAGAAATGTTCAAGAAATATGGAATTGAGCTTAAATCATTGCACGATTTAACTGATTGGTCAGGAGATATCGTAGAAAGCGGAACTACCTTCGAAGAGAATGCTCTCATTAAAGCTGAGGAAATTTCAAAAGCTTACGATGTACCTGTACTGGCAGATGATTCCGGTTTGGAAGTGGACGCTTTGCAGGGAAGACCTGGTGTATATTCTGCTCGCTATGCTGGTGAAGAGAAAAATGACCAGAAAAACCTTGAAAAAATTTTGAAGGAATTAGAAGAGACAGAGGATTCAGAGCGAACCGCTCGTTTTGTATGTTGCATCGCGATCATACAACCTGGCAAAGAAGCAATCATCAAAAGAGGAACCTGCGAAGGTAAGATTGCAAAAAAACCTGAAGGAAGTAATGGATTTGGCTATGACCCGATTTTTGTACCGGACGGTTATGATCAAACGATGGCTCAACTTAAATCTGATGAAAAAAATGCTATCAGTCATCGCAGAAATGCGATTGATAAAGTGGAGGAATGGTTGAAAGAACTTGTCTGAGAGGAGAGTGTCCTATGCCAAGTGTATTAATTATAAGTGACAGCCACGGATTGACTGATGAAGTAAAAGAAATTAAAAAAAAATATGAATCTCAGGTAGATGGTATGATACATTGTGGGGATTCAGAACTTAACCTTCATGACAAAGAGCTGGAGGGGTTCTATTACGCAAAAGGCAATGTGGACTTTGACTCTGAAATGGAAGAGGAGCAAGCGTTTACGATTGATGGAGTTACCTTTTTCGTAACGCATGGCCATCTGTTTAATATTAAATCTACTTTGATGCCACTGAATTATCGTGCCGAAGAATTGGGGGCAGATGTGGTATGTTTTGGCCACTCTCATATGGCTGGAGCAGAAAAAGTGGAAGACCGGTTGTTTATCAACCCTGGGAGCTGCAGACAGCCAAGGGATCACCGGGAGCCAACTTATGCGATTTTGAAATGGAATGATGATCTTGTGTTCCAACTGCAATATTACAATATGAAACACATGCCTATCGACTTAAAGCTCCAAACAACACTGCGGTCAGAGGCCTAGTACTCTGACCCAATTTAGGTGTTGACAAAGTAATAGAGAGTTAATATAATAAGTCTTGTCTCTTAAAGAGAGTACATAACAAAGAGAACAAATTAATCTAAATAATGCGCGGGTGCAATTTAGTGGTAAAACCTCAGCCACGAGCAAAGCATCCACCGAATAAGCTGCGAGTTGTCTCGACGGATTTAACTTCCTTGAATTATCTTGTAGAGGAAGAGACATGATTGTTCGTGAGCCTGACTTAAAGAAATCATTTATTTAACATGCGGGTGTAGTTTAGTGGTAAAACCTCAGCCTTCCAAGCTGATGATGTGGGTTCGATTCCCATCACCCGCTCTTTTCTAAAGCATAATTATTATTAATTTTTAATTAATATGTCCCAGTAGCTCAGCAGGATAGAGCAACAGCCTTCTAAGCTGTGGGTCGGGAGTTCGAATCTCTCCTGGGACGCCATTTTTAGTTAACAGCGTTGGGTAAACCCAAGGCTTTTTTTATTTGGTTAATAATTAAAGATTCCCTACTGTACGCTAGATAACTGTCTTCTTGAATTTTTTAAAATAAATGTTTGTTTTACTTGAAGTCGGGAAAAGATAGAAAGATAATAGAGAATAATACATAGAGCGATTAGGAAGGGTGTCCTATGAAGAAGAAAAAAGGGAATATCGTCATGTTCCCAAAATGGAAGACCAGACTGGAGAATGAGGGGTTAAAGGCCATACAGGAAAAACGGTATGAAGAAGCATTGAAAACATTTGAGCCGCTGTTCGAACACGATGTAGCATCACATGATGTCATTACAGGCAAGTTAGTAAGTTTAATGGAGCTTGGGAAATATGAAGCTGCTGAAGAACTATGCGAATATCTTATGAAACATGATTTGGAAAATTATTACCAATACTTACATATTTATTTAACCATTCTGTTTCAAACGAGCCGATATGAAGAGTTAGTAGGGCTGTTGGATGAAATATTTCAAGAAGAAGATATGCCACAAAAAATGCGTACCCAATTTTGGCAGTTATATGAAGTTAGCAGGAAGCTGGTAAAAGAAGATGATGAGCAACAGAACAATAAGTTAATAGATGAATTCTTTGAAGGTTTGAGTAATGAAGACATACATAAGCAATGGCGTTCAATCATTAAGCTGCGAAAGTTAAGCGCAGCTCCTTATATCCAACCGTTTACTGAACTTCTTAAATCCAAAGAAGTACATCCTATAATCAAAACAGGAATTATTCAATGGTTCCAGGAGCATCAGGTTGATATTAATTTAGAAATCTCCAAGTTCGGACTGACAGAGAGAGTAAATCCATCTCAATTGAAGGAACTGCATTCAGATTATGTCATGCAACAATTAAAAATGAGGTTGGGCGATATGGAACAAAAGAATCCTACCATGTATGATATTGTACAAAACCTTCTTTATCGGTATTTGTTTGTACGCTATCCTTTATTTCCAACCCAGGAGGAAGCGCCTCAGATAGTAGCAGCTTTAAGGCAGCTGGGGCATGAGTACTTACAGCTCCCTGTTCCAGAAGTGGAAAATTCGGACGAAGTTGAAAAATATAAACAGGAGATTCTCTTATGCGAGCAGCATTACACCCTTATTATGGAAGAGTAATGATGAAAATCTTCCCCGGATAGGATACATATGTTGAAAGGTGTTTCTTTTATGTTATAATGTAGTGGTTGCAAATTTAGATTCGTATGTAAATAGAATCAGAGAACAAGAAGAAAATCGCCCCAAGGCGAAAGGAAATCATAGATGTTGGAGGGAATTTTTTATGTCAGCAAAATGGGAAAAAAAAGAAGGTAACCAAGGGGTCCTTACAGTAGAAGTCCCAGCCGAAGAATTTGATCGTGCGTTAGATCAAGCGTTCAAAAAAGTAGTCAAACAAGTCCAAGTGCCAGGCTTCCGTAAAGGAAAAATGCCACGTAAACTATTTGAACAACGCTTTGGTGTAGAATCACTGTACCAAGATGCTTTGGATATCGTTCTGCCGGAAGCTTACATGAACGCTGTACAAGAAACAGAAATCGAGCCGGTTGACCGTCCAGAAGTGGATGTTCAGGAAATTGAAAAGGGTAAAGGTGTTACATTTACTGCTGAAGTTACTGTAAAGCCTGAAGTAGAGCTTGGCGAGTACAAAGGACTTGAAGTAGAAGAAATGGATACAGAAGTAACAGATGAAGATGTAGATAATGAGTTGAAAACATTACAAGAGAAGCAAGCGGAGCTTGTTGTCAAGGAACAAGGAGAAGTTGAAGAAGGCGACACAGTTGTAATGGACTTTGAAGGCTTTGTCGATGGTGAAGCTTTTGAAGGCGGCCAGGCAGATAACTACTCCCTTGAAATTGGTTCTGGCAGCTTCATTCCAGGATTTGAAGAACAGTTGCAAGGTAAAAAAGCAGGAGAAGAAGTCGATGTAGTAGTGACTTTCCCTGAGGAATACCATGCTGAAGAGCTTGCTGGTAAAGAAGCGACCTTCAAGGTTAAAATTCATGAAGTAAAAGGGAAAGAACTTCCGGAACTTGATGATGAATTCGCAAAAGATGTGGATGAAGAAGTTGAATCCCTGGATGAGTTGAAAAAGAAAACTCGTGAACGCCTGGAAGAACAGAAGAAGACAGACGCAGAAAATACCAAAAAAGATTCCCTAGTGCAACAGGCGTCTGAAAATGCGAGCGTGGAAATTCCATCTGCAATGGTAGATACCGAGCTTGATCGTATGATCCAGGAGTTCGAGCAACGACTACAAATGCAAGGCATGACGAAAGACATGTACTTCCAGTTCACAGGCTCTGATGAAGATGGTCTTCGTGAACAAATGAAAGAGGACGCTGAAAAGCGTGTCAAAACAAACTTGACACTAGAAGCCATCGCAAATGCAGAAAATATCGAAGTTACTGATGAGGATGTCAATTCTGAGTTGGAAACAATGGCTTCTATGTATCAAACAGATGTCGCTAACCTTACACAAATGCTTGGCGGAAACACTGATATGATCAAAGAAGATTTGAAAGTCCGCAAGGCAATTGATGTTCTGGATGAGAATAGTAAAACGAAATAATTTTGAACTAAAACAAGGCGCGGAAAACGTGCCTTGTTTTCTCATATAAATGTATATATTGCTTTACTCAAAGATAGACTAGTAATAAAAGGGAAAGATAAATAAACGTTGTGTATACATATGGTTTATTAACCAGGGTTAACCATGTAATAAGGCGCTGTTTTTTGTCGAAAATCCGTTTATTCTATTGTTTGACTTATCACTTACAAATCTACATAATGAGGTTGACGAATGTAACTTTAAAATAGGTCGTCAATTAGTGTTTTGCTTTGTCTGCCAACTTATATTTGTTATGATAGGCTAAAGAAACTTTACAAATGGTGTGACCGAATTGAGTATAGATTTTTTGGCTGATATAAATAAGGGGTGAATTGGATGTTTAAATTTAATGATGAAAAAGGACAATTGAAGTGTTCATTCTGTGGAAAAAGCCAAGAACAGGTTCGTAAACTTGTCGCTGGCCCAGGAGTTTATATATGTGATGAATGTATCGAATTATGCACGGAAATAGTGGAAGAAGAATTAGGAAATGAAGAAGAAGTAGAATTCAAAGAGGTTCCTAAGCCTCAGGAAATCCGTGAAATATTAAATGATTATGTAATTGGGCAGGATCAAGCAAAGAAGAATTTGTCTGTTGCCGTTTATAACCATTATAAGCGTGTGAATGCGTCGCCTAAAAATGATGATGTTGAATTAGCGAAAAGTAATATTTGTATGATTGGACCGACAGGTAGCGGTAAGACATTACTGGCCCAAACATTAGCACGTATCCTGAATGTTCCGTTTGCCATTGCGGATGCGACTTCCTTAACAGAGGCTGGTTACGTCGGGGAGGATGTAGAAAATATCCTTCTAAAATTGATTCAGGCTGCTGATTATGATGTAGAGAAAGCTGAAAAAGGGATCATTTATATTGATGAAATTGATAAGGTAGCCCGTAAATCAGAAAATCCTTCAATCACACGTGATGTTTCTGGTGAAGGTGTACAGCAGGCATTGCTTAAGATTCTTGAAGGTACAACAGCTAGTGTGCCTCCTCAAGGCGGCAGAAAGCATCCGCATCAGGAATTCATACAAATTGATACAACCAACGTGTTGTTCATTGTAGGAGGAGCCTTTGACGGTATCGATCAAATCATCAAACGCCGTCTAGGCAAGAAAGTAATCGGATTCGGTTCTGAAGATACTAATGAAGAGCTGGATAAAGGTCAGCTGCTATCAAAAATTCTGCCGGAAGACCTTCTTCGTTATGGATTAATACCAGAATTTATCGGTCGTCTACCGGTAATCGGAAGTCTGCTTCCGCTAGATGAAGATGCATTAGTTGAAATACTGACACAGCCAAAGAATGCTCTGGTTAAACAGTACCAAAAGCTTCTGCAAATTGATGACGTCGAGTTGGAATTTGAGGATGAAGCGCTCAGGGAAATTGCCAGAAAAGCAATTGAAAGAAAAACTGGTGCCAGGGGTCTTCGCTCCATTATTGAAAATATCATGTTAGATGTGATGTACGAATTGCCTTCCCGTGATGATATTGAAAAATGTATCATTACGAAAGAAACAGTCTTAAATGAAGATGGGAAGCCGAAGTTAGTTCTGACTGACGGTACTGTTCAAGATGAGAATAAAGAATCACCAAAAGAAAGTGCTTAAGACTGAGTGAATTTCCACAAAGCGAATGAGCTGAGGATCCAGGCCGCGCTGCAAACAGACTGTAGCGCGGCCTTCCTTTCATTTCTTCCTTTTTAGAGGTCCACTTTGGACTTAAGGAAGGCAAGGATTAAATGTACTACATAGGTAACACTAAAATCAGTATGGCATCACCCGAAAGACATCGAATATTTTACATGAAACGTACGATTTAATAGGATGAAAGTACGGAACAGCTAATCCATTTGGAGGTGCGCACATAATGACAGTAAATCAAAGAAAACAGATTCCCCTCCTGCCCTTGAGAGGGCTGCTCGTCTATCCTTCAATGGTCCTGCATCTGGATGTTGGACGAGATAAATCAGTTAAAGCTTTAGAACAAGCGATGATGAAAGATAATGAAATATTTTTAGCTTCGCAAAAAGAAATGAATATTGATGACCCATCCCAGGAAGATATTTATCAATTTGGAACCATCGCCAAAGTGAAACAGATGGTCAAACTTCCTAATGGAACCAATCGGGTTCTTGTAGAGGGGTTAGTACGCGCTGAAATAAGTGATTTCTCGGATGACGAGGAATATTTCATGGTTGAAGTAGAGAAGTATGAAGATAAGCACGATAACAGAAATGAGGAAGAAGCGCTCATGCGCACACTTCTGCAACATTTCGAACAATATATCAAAATTTCTAAAAAAATCAGTAAAGAAACCCTGGATACGGTGGCAGACATCGATGAACCTGGCCATTTGGCTGACATGGTAGCTTCTCACTTACCTTTGAAATTAAAGGAAAAACAAGCGGTCCTTGAAACAGTCGATGTTAAGAGGCGACTTCAGCACCTAATAGAACAGATCAGTAATGAAAAAGAAGTGCTCCAGATAGAGAAGAAGATTGGCCAGCGAGTTAAACGCTCCATGGAAAAAACACAAAAAGAATATTATTTGCGTGAACAAATGAAAGCCATCCAAAGTGAACTTGGTGATAAGGATGGAAAAAGCGGAGAAGTGGCAGAGCTCCGTGAAAAGATTCAAGATGCAAATATGCCGGAACGAGTAGAAGAAGTAGCCTTCAAGGAATTGGGACGATATGAAAAAGTGCCTCAGAGTTCTGCGGAAAGTTCAGTAATCCGCAATTATATTGAGTGGCTTGTTTCTCTTCCGTGGAATACGGAGACAGAAGATAATTTGGAAATCCACAATGCTCAACGCATTCTGGATGAAGATCATTATGGACTCGAAAAAGTTAAAGAGCGTGTATTAGAATACTTAGCTGTTCAGCAATTGACTCAATCGATTAAGGGGCCGATTCTTTGCTTAGTAGGACCACCAGGGGTAGGTAAAACTTCCCTTGCTAAATCAATTGCACGAGCAGTCAACCGAAATTTTGTCCGTGTTTCCTTAGGTGGAATCCGTGATGATGCTGAGATACGCGGCCATAGGCGTACGTACATCGGAGCAATGCCCGGCAGGATCATTCAGGGAATGAAACGTGCAGAATCAATCAATCCAGTCTTTCTGCTGGATGAAATCGATAAAATGGCAAGTGATTTTCGCGGGGACCCATCTGCAGCGATGCTGGAGGTGTTGGATCCCGAACAGAATAGCACCTTCAGTGATCATTTCATTGAAGAAAGCTATGACTTATCCAAGGTCATGTTCGTTGCCACAGCCAACAATATGAGCGCTATACCTGGTCCATTACTAGACAGGATGGAAGTAATAACAATTGCAGGCTACACAGAAGTAGAAAAGCTTCATATTGCAAAGGAACACCTATTACCGAAGCAGATAAAAGAAAATGGTTTGACAAAAGGACAGGTACAGTTTCGAGAAGAAGCATTATTGAAATTGATCAGGACTTATACTCGTGAAGCGGGAGTCCGTAACCTGGAACGAGAGCTTGCATCTATTTGTCGTAAATCTGCCAAAATTATTGTGGCAGGTGAAAAGAAGCGGGTAGTGGTTACGGAAAAACTTCTGGAAGAGCTGCTTGGCCGGCCGAAATACCGGTATGGACAGGCAGAGGAGGAAGACCAGGTAGGAACTGCTACAGGACTTGCCTACACATCTGCCGGGGGAGATACGTTGGCTATCGAAGTATCCATCTATCCTGGAAAAGGAAAGTTGACTTTAACAGGTAAGCTTGGCGATGTCATGAAAGAGTCCGCACAGGCCGCATTCAGTTACATCCGATCCCGAGCAGAAGAGTTAAAAATTGATGTCGACTTTGTAGAAAAAAATGATATTCATATTCATGTTCCTGAAGGTGCGACACCGAAAGATGGACCATCTGCAGGGATAACCATGGCTACGGCTCTCGTTTCTGCATTGACGGGAAGACCAGTAAGAAAAGAAGTAGGAATGACCGGGGAAATAACGCTTCGTGGCCGTGTCTTACCGATCGGAGGACTAAAGGAAAAATCTCTGAGTGCTCATCGTGCTGGCCTCCGAAAAATCATCATACCAGCAGATAATGAGAAAGATCTGGAAGATATTCCGGAAAGTGTACGAAATGACTTAGAATATGTGCCTGTTAAACACTTGGATGAAGTGCTGGAGCATGCATTGTTGGGGGATAATAATGAAAGTAAATGATGCCGAATTAGTCATCAGTGCCGTAAGTAAAAAGCATTATCCTGCTGATTATTTACCGGAAATTGCGTTAGCTGGCCGGTCGAATGTCGGGAAGTCTTCATTCATCAATAAGATGATACAGCGGAAAAGCCTTGCTCGTACCTCCTCTAAGCCAGGAAAGACCCAGACATTGAATTTTTATAAAATCAATGAAAAGTTCTATTTTGTAGATGTACCAGGCTACGGATATGCGAAAGTTTCCAAAAAAGAACGTAAAAAATGGGGAGACATGATGGAGGAGTACTTCGCGGAAAGGGACAACTTACGGGCTACTGCACTGATCATTGATATACGTCATAAGCCGACGGAAGACGATATCATGATGTATGATTATCTGAAGTATTTTGAATTGCCTGTCCTGATTATTGCAACCAAGCTTGATAAGATACCCAAAGGGAAACGGGACAAGCATGTCAAAATTGTAAGAGAGACATTAGAAATAGAAGACGAAGATGTGGTCATTCCTTTCTCATCTGAGACTGGGGAAGGAAAAGACAAAGCCTGGAAAGCGATGCTGGCCCATTTGAACTAATAAAGGTTGAAAGTTCACCCGAACTGCCTAGCAGGCAGTTCGGGTATTTTTAATTTTGTGAAACTTTTTTTAAGATGAAAAAGCAGTTTAATTCATGATAAAAAGGGTATTATTTACTTGGGTGCTTATCTACATAAAGAAGCATTTGGTGGAAATACTATGAAAAATCATCGAATTTGCTGATCTTTCATGGCTAAGTATACTTTGTGCTGTATAATAGCAGAATTTGAATTTTGAGAAAAATCTGACCAATTGTTATGATGAAGTGTGCGAAAAAAGATAAAAGAGGAGAGGATTTTGGGAATATGAAAAAGTTATCTATATCTTTAGCAAGTGTATTAATGATCCTTCTGCTAGCCGCCTGCGGTTCGAGTGAATCGGAAGAAAATCAGAGTTCAGATTCACAAGGTAAAAGCGAATACAATTTAGTAGAAGATGGCAAGTTCACATTTGCTGCATCAGGAGAATTCAATCCATTCAGTACCACCTCTGCTTCCGGTGAAATGGAAGGTTTTGATATAGACGTCGGCAATGCAATTGCAGAGGAGTTAGGTTTAGAACCTAACCAGCAGAAATTCAAGTTTGCTTCAATTGTAGAAGGTGTCAAAACCGGCCGTTTTGATGCCGCTGTAGCCAGCCACACAATCACTCCTGAACGTCAAGAGGAAGTAGATTTTTCCACCCCTTACTACTACTCAGGTGCCCAAGTCTTTGTGCGTCCAGATAGTGATGTAGAATCGCTGGAGGACTTAGAAGGTAAAGAGATTGCCGTATCAAAAGGTTCTACTTATGTTGAGTTCGCCAACCAGGTGACAGATAAAGTACAGAGCTATGATAGTGATGTTGTTGCCTTGCAATCGTTGGACAAAGGACGACATGATGCTGTCATCACTGATTTTTTAACTGGAAAAGAGGCAATTGGTAAAGGTTTGAATGTTGAAGGCAAAGAGATGATTGAGCGTAGTGAACAGGCTGTAGCTATTGCCAAAGATAACGAAGAGCTTTTACAAGCTGTGAATGATGCGATCGATAAACTTAGGGAAGATGGGACGCTTACAGAAATCAGTGAAGAATATTTTGGGGAAGATATTACGACAAAACCAGAATGAAAAAATTAATAAAAGAGCACGCCGTGCGTGCTCTTTTTTACACTTTTATTCCGTCTAACCCTGTGTGAGTATTAAAGCCTCAGAGTGATATATCAAGTTTTGCTAAATATTAGGAGGAGCTGAACGTATTGTATTTGAACATCATCAAATTCGGTGAAGCATTAATTGAAAGCCGGAGTCTTTTTGCTGAAGCCGCATGGCTGACGCTGAAGCTTACGGCTGTCTCGATATTTATAGCTATATTTATTGGCTTATTTTTTGCTTTATTAAAAATCTCTAATATTAAAGTATTGGAATGGATTGCGAACTTATATATATTTATTGTACGTGGAACCCCTTTAATTGTACAAATATTCGTATTCTATTACGGACTCACTGAAATAGCTATGATTTCAGGGTTTTGGTCTGCAACATTAGGCTTGGCCTTCCATAATGGGGCTTATATTGCTGAAATTTTCCGGGGCTCGATACAATCGATCGGTAAAGGACAGAATGAAGCTGGCAGGTCGCTAGGCATGAATCGTTCACAAACGATGAAAAGAATTATATTACCCCAGGCCTTCCGCCGAGCCTTACCCCCTTTAGGAAACCAGTTTATTATCGGTTTGAAGGACTCTTCTCTTGCGGCATTTATCGGTTTGACTGAAATCTTTGGTGCTGCGACAACAATGGGGGCAAATACATTTGATTATATGACTTGGCTGCTGGTAAGTGCGGTCTACTACTTGATTCTAGTATTCCTGTTGACTTTACTGGTATCATTCATTGAAAAGAAAATGGCGGCAAGTGATTAATAGAGGAGGAACAATAGCGTGTCTGAAGCCAGAGAAATGATTCGTGTAGAAAAATTGAATAAATCATTCGGTGATCTTCATGTCTTGAAAGATATCGATTTTACTGTAAAAGAAAGTGAAGTAGTAGTTCTGATTGGAGCGAGTGGTTCAGGAAAGAGTACATTACTTCGGTGCTTAAATTATTTGGAATTGAAAAATGACGGGAAAATTATCATAGAGGGAAAAGAAACAGACCCCAAAAAAGATGATTTGAATAAAGTAAGGCAGAAAGTAGGGATGGTCTTCCAACATTTTAACCTGTTTCCCCACAAAACAGTGTTAGAAAATGTAATCGAAGCACCTACACAAGTGAAGAAAATTAAAAAATCCCAAGCCATCGAAGAAGCAAAAACCTTATTGGATAAAGTAGGCTTAGCGGACAAAGCGGATGATTACCCTTCCCGACTTTCCGGAGGTCAAAAACAACGAGTGGCGATTGCGCGTGCGTTGGCGATGAAACCAGATATCATGCTATTTGATGAACCGACTTCCGCCCTTGATCCTGAGCTTGTTGGCGAAGTACTTGCTACCATGAAGGAACTTGCAAAGGAAGGAATGACGATGGTGGTTGTGACCCATGAAATGGGGTTTGCCCGGGAAGTAGCAGATAAAGTAGTATATATGCATGACGGCCGAATCGTCGAAGAAGGAGAACCGCATCAATTGTTTGATCACCCACAAGAACAGCGGACACAAGAATTTTTGAGTTCTATCTTATAAATAAAATCCCGGGCAACTAGTGCCCGGGATTTTATTTTTTTCTTTTATTTTTATCATTCTTTCTTAAGAGGAATAAACCAATAATAATCAAAGCGATGGACCAAAATTGCTCGATTAAGGCAAATAGCTGATAGATCCAGTGAAACCACCCTGGATTGACCGGGGAAAATAAGGCGAAAAGGCCGAGGAGTACTAACAACAGTCCCGGTATCAACCCCTGCTTTGTTTTATTAGAACGCATTACGAACGCAAAACCGATAATCAGGGGATATACTCCCCAATGATCCAGCCAGAAATGGTAAGTAGTAAGCCCGTGGAAATGTATTCCGAAGCCTAACAATACAGCACCCGCAAAAATATTATGGTAGTCATTCGTAATATAGCTATGTAGTAAAAAAGAAATTCCGATAATCATCAAAATTGTCGGCCAGGAATAAAAATCAGTTAGCAGGGGAATATGTAACTGTCGCAGCAAAAAATAGGCGCCTAGTCCAATTAATAGGAAACCTGTAAATGTGTTTTGTTTTTTCATGCAAAGCCTCCCTTTACATATGTCGAATTCTTGCGTATATACCACGGTTGTGGTACATTACAGTCGGGTTTGATTTGTTTACGAAGGAATTACAATTAATTATCTTTTATTTAATCCTATCATAGAGTTTCAAATTCTGTTCACAATTTCCAATGGTTAGCCCTATTTCTCATGTTATAATGTACTTTATAAAATACTGCTCGTCAGGAAAGTTTTTTGGGGGTAGATGATATGCACATTTTAGTTGTCGGCGTAAATTATAAAACAGCCCCAGTAGAAGTCAGGGAAAAACTCACGTTTTCTGAAAACCGCATTTCTGATGCCATGGTTGAATTGAACCAGCGGAAGAGTGTGTTAGAAAACGTGATTATTTCCACATGTAATCGAACGGAAATTTATGCCGTCGTTGATCAACTTCATACCGGCCGCTATTATATCAAGCAATTCTTGTCTGACTGGTTTGAGGTGGAGAAAGAAACGTTCTCCCCTTATTTGTCCATTTATGAAGGCGATGGTGCCATGGAGCACCTCTTGCGTGTAACCTGTGGCTTGGATTCTATGGTTCTTGGGGAAACGCAGATTCTTGGTCAAATGAAACAGGCCTTCTTACAAGGACAAGATGCCAAAACTACCGGCACCATTTTTAACCAATTATTCAAGCAGGCGGTAACACTTGCGAAACGCTCTCATAAAGAAACAGAAATTGGAGAAAATGCGGTGTCTGTCAGTTATGCCGCGGTCGAACTTGCCCGGAAAATCTTTGGTGACCTTGTTAATAAACATGTCGTCATCTTAGGTGCAGGAAAAATGGGTGAGCTTGCTGCTAAGAACCTGCAAGGATCCGGTGTGAAGCAGGTTACTGTAATTAATCGAACGCTTGCAAAAGCCCAGGTAGTTGCCGACCAGTTTAATGGAGAAGCTAAAACGATTGACGACTTGTCAAAGATATTGAAGGATGCGGATATTCTAATCAGCTCTACTGGTTCTAAAGAGTATGTGATTACCCAGGAAGTGATGGCTCCTATTCAGAAAGCCCGGAAAGGGAAACCGTTATTCCTGGTAGACATTGCGGTACCTCGTGATCTTGATCCTTCTATGGAATCTTTAGAAAGTGTATTCTTATATGACATTGATGATCTTCAAGGAATTGTTGATGCTAACCTGGCTGCAAGACAAAAGGCTGCAGAAGTTATTGAAATTATGATTGAAGAAGAGATCATCGCGTTTAAGGAATGGCTGCAGACGATTGGGGTAGTACCAGTCATCTCCGCTTTAAGAAATAAAGCATTATCGATCCAATCCGAAACAATGAAAAGCATTGAACGTAAAATGCCTGATTTGACTGAGCGTGAAAAGAAAGTGTTGAATAAGCACACGAAGAGCATTATCAATCAGATGTTGAAAGAGCCTATATTGCAGGCCAAAGAACTGGCAGCTCAACCGGATGCAGATGAGTCCTTGCAACTGTTCATGCAAATATTCGGCATTGAAGAGCAAGTGCAGAATGAAATCCAGGAACAGCAAATGAAAGAAAATAAAGTGGTGTCCCTGGACCGTAATGGGGAACTATCCTTTCCTGCCATAAAAAATGCTTCCACACACTAGTAAGGAAGGATAACTATATGCTTGATGTGAAATGGCTTTATGAGTTTATTATTTTCATTTATGCTCTAAGCGTAATAGGCTATTTTATTGATTTCATTCAACAAAACCGGAAGGCGAACCTTGCAGCCTTCTGGTTACTTAGTATGGTTTGGTCTTTACAAACCATTTTTTTATTAACACAAGTTTTTGTGAAAGATAATTTTCCTGTTATGAATGTCTACGATGGGTTATATTTTTATTCTTGGATTCTAGTTACTTTTTCATTGGTCATCAACCGCTTGTACCGGGTAGACTTTCTCGTATTTTTCACAAATGTGGTTGGTTTCTCAGTCATGCTGCTTCACATCACTACGAAAGCTCGAGCTGACCTAGTAGAACAAGGAATCCGTTTTGTTGATGAAATGCTTATTGCTCATATTACCTTAGCACTTATATCTTACGGTTTTTTCACTTTTTCCTTTATTTTTTCCTTAATGTACCTGCTGCAATACCGCTTGCTGAAAAAGAAAAAGTGGGATAAGCGGTTGTGGCGTTTGGGGGATTTATCCAAACTCGATCACTACTCTTACTTGGCAGTGACTGGCGGTGTCCCATTATTGTTGTTGGCTGTCATTCTTGGTGTCGTATGGGGGTATAACTCGGGTGATGTTTTTTACTGGTATGACTCGAAGACAATGGGATCATTCATCGTGTTATTCGTCTACATTATCTTTTTATTTTTACGGATAGTGAAAGGGTATCAAGGCAGGTCGATAGCTGTGTATAATGCTGCGGCATTTTTGTTTTTGCTCGTTAACTTCTTTTTATTCGGTTCACTGTCGAACTTCCACTTTTAAGATTGAGGAGGCAATTTGGTGCGTAAAATTATTATTGGTTCAAGAAAAAGCAATTTAGCAATCACTCAAACAGAATGGGTCATGGAACAATTGAAAAAGGTGGAGCCTGCCGCTGAATTTGAAATCAAGCGGATCTCAACAAAAGGAGATCAAATTCTGGATGTCACTCTCTCAAAAGTTGGTGGCAAGGGGCTGTTTGTCAAAGAGATAGAAAAAGCAATGTATGAAGAAGAAATCGATATGGCTGTTCACAGTATGAAAGACATGCCCTCCGTCATTTCTGAAGGTTTGATGATCGCCTCTGTGCCAGAGAGGGAGGATCATCGGGATGCGTTCGTTTCTAATAATGATATTAAATTGAAGGACTTGCCCGCAGGGGCAGTTGTTGGGACAAGCAGTTTAAGAAGAGAGTCGCAAATCCGTGCAGCCCGCCCTGATCTGGAAGTGAAATGGATTCGCGGCAATATTGATACCCGTCTTAAAAAGCTGAGAGACGGTGAATTTGATGCGATTGTTCTTGCTGCAGCTGGTTTAAAGCGCATGGGCTGGAGTGATGACCTGGTAACAGAATATTTGGATAAAGATGTTTGTGTACCCGCAGTCGGTCAAGGTGCTCTTGCAATTCAAACAAGAGAATCTGACAAAGAGTTACGTGAATTACTATCTAAAATCAATGACAGTTATACGGAAAAGACAGTAGCGGCAGAACGTAAATTTCTTCACGATTTAAATGGGGGCTGCCAAGTGCCAATCGGCGGGTATGCCTACCTCGAAAATGATGAAATTGTCTTGACTGCACTAGTAGCTACTCCGGATGGAGAAACCATTCTGAAGGAGACTTTCAAAGGTTCCGATCCAATCGAGGTAGGAAAAGAAGCGGCTGATCATTTGAAACAGTACGGAGCTCAGAAAATCGTAGATGATGCGAAAGAGGAGCTGGATCAATAATGGGGGCACTGACGGGTAGAAAGATACTTGTCACCCGGGCTAAAAGCCAGTCCGACTCATTATCATATAATATCAGGCAAGCAGGTGGGACCCCGGTAGAGGTCCCGCTGCTTCATTTTGCTTTACGTGATAACCAAGAAAATAAGCGGTATGTAGAACAACTTCACGAATACGCTTGGATATTTTTCACAAGCTCTAACGGCGTGAAGTTTTTTTTCGAATTATGGGATGAGAATGTTTCATGGCCAGATAATCTAAAGGTGGGGGCAGTAGGGGAGAAAACGGAAAAGATGCTGAACAAATATGGCGTTCGAGCAGACTTCGTTCCCAGTACATATACTGCAGAAGTGATGGCTGATGAATTTCTAGGCACCTTCCATGACCCTGGTCCCACTTTATTAGTTCGCGGAAATCTATCACGTGATGTATTGCCCGAAGCACTGAAAGGGCATGTCTTTTTCCAATCAATGACTGTGTATGATACGCTATTAACGAAGGATCATAGACCATTAACGGAAACGTTGGAAAAACTTCCAATAGACGCTTATACGTTTACAAGCCCTTCTACAGTGGAAGCATTCATCCGTTTATGCCATAGGCACAAGGATTTTAAAGCATTCCTCACAGTTCCTTGTGTTTGTATAGGCCCTACGACCGAAAAAAAAGCTAAACAGGAAGGATTCCTTAACGTTCTGATGCCTGAGGGACATTATACAACAGAAGGCATGACAGGAATTATGGAAAGTTATTTCAGTGAGAAAGGATAAGATTTAGATGAACAGTAATGGCTTTAAAAGACATCGCCGCCTGAGGCGTACGGACTCCCTCCGTGCGTTAGTCAGAGAAACTAAAATAACCAAAGATGATCTCATTTATCCTATTTTTGTTGTAGAAGGGGAAGGAATCAAAAAAGAGGTAGCCTCCATGCCCGGAGTATTCCATATTTCCCTGGATTATCTGACGGAAGAAATGAAAGAGCTGGAGGCAAAAGGAATCCGTTCGGTTATTGTGTTTGGTGTACCTCATGATAAGGATTCTCAAGGCTCTCAGGCTTATTGTGAACATGGTATTGTACAGGAAGCGATCAGGAAAATTAAGAAGGACGTTCCTTCACTTACGGTAATTGCTGATACGTGTCTTTGTCAGTACACAGATCATGGTCATTGCGGTCTTGTGGAGAACGGGGAAGTTTTAAATGACCCTTCCTTAGAGTTATTAGTCAAAACTGCTATCAGCCAGGCTGAAGCCGGTGCTGATATCATCGCTCCTTCAAACATGATGGATGGTTTTGTCGCTGCGATAAGAGAAGGATTGGATGAAGCGGGCTACAGTCAGATACCGATCATGTCCTATGCTGTAAAATACGCGTCGGCTTTCTACGGTCCGTTCCGGGATGCTGCTCATAGTTCCCCGCAATTCGGTGACCGTCGGGCATACCAGATGGATCCTGCCAACCGATTGGAAGCCATGCGAGAAGCGGAGTCTGATATTGAAGAAGGCGCCGACTTCCTTATTGTCAAGCCAGCCTTATCGTATATGGATATCATGCGAGAAGTGAAAGACCGTTTTAATGCTCCTCTTGTTGCTTATAATGTCAGTGGAGAATATTCCATGATCAAAGCAGCAGCGATGAACGGATGGGTCAATGAGCAGGAAATTGTCATGGAAAAATTGACCTCAATGAAACGTGCTGGTGCAGATTTGATCATCACTTACTTTGCTAAGGATGTAGCAGACTGGCTGAATGAATAAATATTTCCAAGGTGGTGCGTAGCAATGAAAAAATTTGATCGTTCAATTGAAGCCTATAAAGAAGCCGAGCAGTTGATGCCGGGTGGAGTAAATTCACCGGTACGTGCTTTTAAATCTGTAGATATGGACCCGGTATTTATGGAACGTGGAAAAGGGTCAAAAATTTACGATATCGATGGAAATGAATATATTGATTATGTATTAAGCTGGGGACCTTTGATTCTCGGTCATGCAGATGACCGTGTCGTAGAACAGCTTAAATCGATTACAGAGTTAGGGACCAGCTTTGGTGCCCCGACACAAATTGAAAATAAGCTTGCTCAATTAGTCATCGATCGTGTCCCTTCTATTGAAATGGTGAGAATGGTGAATTCAGGAACTGAGGCTACTATGAGTGCGCTCCGTGTTGCAAGAGGTTACACGGGCAGGAACAAAATATTAAAATTTGAAGGAAATTATCACGGACATGGGGATTCTCTCCTGATCAAAGCAGGTTCAGGAGTAGCTACACTTGGATTGCCTGATTCTCCAGGGGTTCCTGAGGGTATCGCCAAAAATACGATTACTGTCCCGTATAATGACCTTGAAAGTGTCCGTTATGCATTTGAACAATTTGGTGATGATTTGGCAGCAGTAATTGTCGAACCTGTAGCTGGAAATATGGGAGTCGTCCCTCCACAGAATAGTTTCCTTCAGGAGCTTCGCCAAATTACAGAAGATAATGGAACCGTATTGATTTTTGATGAAGTAATGACCGGTTTCCGCGTTGGATACAATTGTGCTCAGGGCCACTTCGGTGTAACGCCTGATATGACATGCCTTGGCAAGGTCATTGGGGGTGGACTGCCTGTTGGAGCATATGGCGGCAAAAAAGAAATTATGGAGCGAGTTGCACCTACAGGTGATATTTATCAGGCGGGGACACTGTCTGGGAACCCATTAGCGATGACAGCAGGATACGAAACATTAAAAGCGATGGATCAGGCTGCTTATGAAGCGATCAATGAAAAAGTGGACCGGTTAATTCAAGGCTTTACCGATGCAGCATCTGAACATGATATACCGTTCACTGTCAATCGTGCGGGATCCATGGTAGGTTTTTTCTTCAATAACGAAGAGGTTTACAACTTTGAAACAGCCAGCTCTTCTGATTTGGACTTCTTTGCAAAGTATTATCGCGGGATGATTGAAGAAGGGATCTTCTTACCTCCTTCCCAGTTTGAAGGCTTATTCCTATCCACTGCCCATAGCGATGAAGATATTGAAAAGACAATCGAAGCAGCTGAAAAAGTATTTGCTGACAACAGTAGAAAAAATAATTGATTACCTTTGGCTTAATAAGACACTATATAGCATAGATTAAAAAGACTTAGAGGAAACATACTCTAAGTCTTTTTATATTTATTTTTCTACCAATCTTTGATAAGGGTTTTTTTTGTTTCGTATATTTTTTCTCTTTGGCGCATAAAGTGGAACAGAGATGAAGTTGCGTGACAAGGGAGGAGGAAAGTACGTGACTAATGATAATAAGAATGTGTTTTCTTTTTATTTAGACGAATCGCTATGGTTTGAAAGGGGACAGGAAGTCAAAGAACTGATGGGGATTTCACTTGACCCGGAAATAGTCATTCATCCTTTAGAGGAAACGGTGTTGATTCAAGGGACCATCGACCTGACAGGTGAATATTTTACAAAGCCTGACGAAGAAGCAGAAGCGGAAACGGTAGCGCCTTTTCCTTCCAGAAAATTAATGGAAAGGGTGGAACATGAAGAGGAAGGTGCGAGTCAATTCCATCATCGTTTTCCGGTAGAGGTTTCAATCCCAAGGGACCGTGTGGCGAACGTTGACGATGTATCGGTAAGTATTGATGTGTTTGATTATGAATTGCCGTCTGCAAACCAGTTAAAGCTTCATGCAACAGTTGCGATACACGGTATTGAGGAAGCTGAAAGGGACAAGGAGGAGGATACAGAGGCAGAAGAAAGAGGAGAAAACAGTGAGAATTGGGATCAGTCCTATCAATTCGAGGTGGATTATCCTGATAACGATCAACCCTCTTCATCCTTATCCGAAACAGTCACGAGTAATGAGATTGCATCACAGGAAGACGAACAAGAGGATTTACCAGCAGAGTCTTCTAGCAGTAATCGTTGGAAATATAAACAAGTGCAAACTCTTTCTGAGTTTTTCAATCATGGAAATACAACCGAAGACCAAGATGAAGAGGATGACACAAATCCCTCGCCTTCCTATGAGGCTTCACCATCTTATGTGGAAGAAGATCAGGATTGGAATGATAAGGAGGATACGGAATCTCCTTCGCCTGATTCTTCCGAACGTAATATAGGGAATCAATTGCTGTTCAGTATGTTCGAAGACCGAGAAGAAACGTATACGAAAATGAAAATGTGTATTGTGCAGGAAGAAGATACACTGGAAACGATTGCAGATCGCTACCAAATTTCTATTACTCATTTAACGAAAGTGAATAATGTATTTGAAGACGATCTTACACCCGGCAAGATTATATATATTCCTTCGCAATCATAATAAAGGATGCTAACGGCTGTCGAGGAAGAATTTATTTCTTCCAAGGCAGCCCCATCTGTTTTCAGGGAGGGAACTTTTTTGGAAGAGATTCATAATTTCATCCACAGCTATGGAATATCTGGTTATCATATCCGGCAGGTGACTGACAAATTGCACCGGGTGGAGACTGATAATGGCGTGTTCGCGTTTAAGCAATCCCGCTATCATTCGCATGAAGAAGATAAGTGGAGGCCGATTATAAACTGGTTGGAAGTGAACGGGAAGAACTTTGCTCCCCCATTTGCACGTACCACAGATGGCATGCCCTATGTGTTAGGACGGAGTCACATCTATTATTTGACCCCATGGGTAGAGCATACGAAGGATGAATACCCAAGTCATGATATTGAAAGTTTTTTCCGTAGTCTTGGCACTTTACACAAACAATCGAAACAAACCCAATCTGATAATCAAGCGTATATGGAATATTTGTGGCAAAAAAAAGAAGCAGGCATCCAGGCACACCAACTTCTTCTGGAGAAAGTAGAAGCTTTTGAAAAGCGTCACTATATGCCTCCACTTGGACTCGCCGTATGTTCTCAGTATAAACAGCTTCATTACACATTGGAATTTATGAAAGAACTATATCAGGAGCTTCCTGAACGAGATCGTTTACCTGATAACTTACCCCACGTGATCAATCATGGTAATTTAAAGAATGATCACATTATTCAATATCATGGTCATAGTTATTTTGTGAATTGGGAGCAAATGTTTGTTGGTCCTCCCATGTTAGATTTGAGCAGGTTTTTTTTGAATGATTTCCGCTTTCATGACAGCCCTGTTGAAGAATATAAGAAAAAGTTTTCTGTTTATGAACGTTTGTACGGAATAACCAATCAGGAACGTTTGCTTTTAGCCATCCACCTTATTGATCCCCATCATTATTTAACGCGCTTGGATCGTCTATTAAGGGAGGAAAGGTCAAGTGAGCTTGAAAAGGTGCAAAAATTAGAAAAGAGCTTCAGACGCATTGTCTATGGTCGTTTGATCGCTGAATCTCTCTTCAATACTTTTCAAGCCCAGCAACTAAAGGATAATGAATCTAAATCCACTCCAGATGAAAAGCAAGGAAAATCCCAAGAATAATCCCAAGCAACAATACATCAAAGGTAGTTGGGAAGAGAAGGGTGCGCAGCAGTTGGAAAATGGCCAGTGGCAGCATCGCTTTTTCAATGATGTAGAGCCATCTTCGACACCAGGGTGGCAGGCGGTAGCGGTACAGTCTGCTCATTATAATTCACCTCTTTAGTATAAAATATGAAGAAACGGCAAAAATGATGAAAATGCGGATTTTTTAAGTAACAGTTGATTTTAAATACATTTCTCTATACAATATGAAATATAATTGAACACGTGAAATGCCTTGATGGGGAAGAGTACAGAATGCATCCCGACAGAGAGGAAAACAATTGCTGAAAGTTTTCCAGGATTATGCATACTGGAAGGTCGCCCCGGATGCAGCTCCTTTGAATGAAAGTAGAAGGTGCCGGTTAGAAGCCGTTAACAAATCGAGTGCACAAGAAATCATTTTTTTCTTGTGAATAAAGGTGGTACCACGGAGATCAATCTCTTTCGTCCTTTTTTGGATGATAGGGATTTTTTTATTTTTTTTAAAAAAGTAACATAAGGTGGCGACCCAAGTATGTCTAGTCACGTAAATATAAGGAGGAAATGTAAGATGAGTAATCAAGAAGTATCCTTACCGCCTAAATACGACCCGACCGCAGTCGAACAAGACAGGTATCAATATTGGGTAGATGGGAAGTTTTTCGAAGCAACCGGAGATAAATCGAAAGAACCTTATACAGTTGTCATACCACCGCCGAACGTAACAGGTAAACTACACCTCGGTCATGCATGGGATACGACGTTACAGGATATCATTACACGAGTAAAACGTATGCAGGGGTACGATGTGCTATGGCTTCCTGGCATGGATCATGCAGGGATTGCAACCCAGGCAAAAGTAGAAGCAAAATTAAAGGAACGAGGGCAATCCCGCTATGATTTAGGCAGGGAAAAATTCCTTGAACAAGCATGGGGATGGAAAGAGGAATATGCAGATTTCATCCGTACACAGTGGGAGAAACTGGGACTTGGTCTTGATTATTCCAGAGAACGGTTTACTTTGGATGAGGGATTGTCGAATGCTGTTAAAGAAGTATTTGTAAAGCTGTTTGAAAAAGACCTGATCTATCGTGGTGAATATATCATCAACTGGGACCCTGCTACGAAGACGGCTCTCTCTGATATTGAGGTCATTTATAAAGATGTCAAAGGTCATTTCTATCATATGAAATATCCATTAAGCGACGGCTCTGGTCATATAGAAATAGCAACGACTCGTCCGGAGACAATGCTGGGTGATACGGCAGTTGCTGTCCACCCGGAAGATGATCGTTATAAGCATTTGATTGGCAAGAAGGTTACGTTGCCTGTAATTGAACGGGAAATAGAAATAGTGGCTGATGATTATGTAGATATGGATTTTGGTTCTGGTGCGGTGAAAATCACTCCTGCTCATGATCCGAATGACTTTGAAATTGGCAACCGTCATAACCTGGAACGTATTTTAGTTATGAATGAAGACGGTACAATGAATGAAAATGCTGGCAAATACCAGGGCATGGACCGATTCGAATGCCGGAAACAGCTGGTAAAGGATCTGCAAGAACAAGGTATTTTGTTTGACATAGAAGACCATGATCATTCGGTAGGTCATTCAGAACGAAGTGGTGCAGTTGTGGAGCCTTATCTATCTACACAATGGTTCGTGAATATGGAGCCGCTTGCAGAAGAAGCAATTAAATTACAACAAGGCGAAGACAAAGTTCACTTTGTACCTGACCGATTTGAAAAGACTTATCTCCATTGGATGGAAAATATTCGTGACTGGTGCATTTCCCGTCAACTATGGTGGGGACATCGTATCCCGGCCTGGTATCATAAAGAAACAGGAGAAATTTATGTTGGCAAAGAAGCACCAGAAGATGAAGAGAACTGGGAGCAGGATACGGACGTATTAGATACTTGGTTCTCCTCCGCGTTATGGCCATTTTCCACCATGGGATGGCCGGATGAAAATAATGAAGACTTCCAGCGCCATTTTCCAACGAATGCATTAGTTACAGGTTATGATATTATCTTCTTCTGGGTTAGCCGAATGATTTTCCAGTCCATCGAATTTACAGGACGTCGTCCTTTCAAAGACGTGTTGATTCATGGTTTAGTCAGGGATGCGGAAGGCAGGAAGATGAGTAAGTCGCTTGGCAATGGTGTGGACCCAATGGATGTCATAGAGAAATATGGGGCAGATTCGCTTCGTTATTTCTTGTCCACTGGTTCCGCTCCAGGGCAGGATTTGCGTTTTCAATGGGAAAAAGTAGAATCGACCTGGAATTTCGTTAATAAAATCTGGAATGCTTCCCGTTTTGCGTTAATGAACATGGGTGGCATGAAATACGAAGAGATTGATTTATCAGGGGAAAAATCTGTAGCAGACGAATGGATTTTGACCAGGTTGAATCAGACAATCGAACAAGTAACTAAGAACATCGACCGTTATGAGTTCGGTGAAGCAGGCCGCCATCTCTACAATTTCATTTGGGACGAATTTTGTGACTGGTATATAGAAATGGCGAAACTGCCTTTGTATGGGGAGGACGAAGCGAAAATTAAGACGACACGTTCTGTACTTGCCTATACGTTAGACAACATTATGAGAATGCTTCATCCATTCATGCCGTTCGTAACAGAGGAAATCTGGCAGCACTTGCCACACGAAGGTGAGTCTATCACGCAAGCGTCCTGGCCGAGAGTAAATCCGACCTTTAATAACGATCGAGCGGTAGGGGAAATGGAACGGCTTGTCAATATCATTCGTTCTGTTCGTAACATCCGTGCTGAAGTCGATACACCGATGTCAAAGGAAATTCAGTTAATGATCCAGACCAAAGATAAAGAAGTTGCACAAGAGTTGGAAACGAATCGTCATTATCTGGAGCGGTTCTGTAATCCAAGCGATCTGACAATCTCAACCAGCATCAAGGCACCAGAAAAAGCAATGTCAGCTGTTGTAACCGGAGCAGAACTTTACTTGCCTTTGGCCGGCTTGATTAACATCGAGGATGAAATCAAGCGTTTAGAAAAAGAACGTGATAAATGGGAGAAAGAAGTGGAACGAGTACAAAAGAAACTTTCAAACGAAGGTTTTGTCAAGAAAGCTCCCGAGCATGTAGTCGATGAAGAGCGTAAAAAAGAAAAGGATTACCTGGATAAACGGGAAAAAGTAGAAGCCCGAATCAAAGAGCTCAAAGCATAAACAGTTAAAAAGCTGAGGGTGTTCCTAATGGGGATACCCTCTCTTTGTTATACTTTAAGAAAGTTTAACCTTGTAAAAGGATAAAAGTATAAGAAAAACTAAGGCTTTCGTCATAAATACTTGGCGATAAGCCAAGTTTTTTAATGAAAGGAGGAGCATTAATGAAATATGATGAAGCCATTGCATGGATACATAGCCGTGAAAAATTCAAGATTAAACCAGGACTGAAGCGGATGGAATGGATGATGGACAGATTAGGCCACCCGGAAAAGGATATCAATGCTATTCATATTGCCGGAACAAATGGTAAGGGGTCGACACTTTCTTTTTTGCGGCATTTACTCGAAGATCAGGGAATGAACGTAGGGACATTTACGTCGCCTTACATCATTCATTTTAATGAACGAATTAGTGTAAATGGGAAAGCGATTAAAGATGAAGATTGGGTGCACCTTGTGGAGACGGTTAAACCCTTGGCAGAAGAATTGGGAGAAACGCATCTAGGAGAACCAACAGAATTTGAAGTAATCACTGCGATGGCGATTGTTTATTTTCAGCAATCACAGCTTGATTTCGTAATTATGGAAACAGGTTTAGGAGGTCGGTTTGATTCAACGAATATCATTCAACCCATTGTGGCGGCGATAACGAATGTCGGCCTGGACCATATGAATATCCTGGGAAATAGTTATGAGAAGATTGCAGCGGAAAAGGCTGGGATCATTAAGAAACATGTGCCAGTGGTCACAGCGGTTGAAAATAATGCTGCTATCCATGTAATCGAAGAAAGAGCGAGAACGATGGAGGCAGAACTTTATCGATTGAACAAAGAGTTCTTTGTGGAACACAACTATAGTGATGAGGAAGGGGAACATTTCACTTTCCATGCTAATCAGTTTGTATCGAATGAACTAATAAGCCGAATGAAAGGTAGACATCAGGAGAAAAATGCAGCAGTAGCTTTGCAAGTAATGGAGGTACTTAAGGAAAAAGGAGCACCTTTCAAACGTGAACATTACAGTAATAGTATTATGTCAACAAAGTGGCCGGGACGTTTTGAGCGTGTATGGAATAACCCGTTAGTCATTTTAGATGGAGCCCATAATGAGGAAGGCACAAGTACACTCATGCGAACGATTGCTGAACATTACCCCCAACAACAAAAACACTTGCTCTATGCAGCCCTTGAAGACAAACCAGTGAAAGGCATGTTGCGACAATTAAAAGGAAATTTCACCTCCATAATATTCACTAGTTTTGATTTTCCTCGCGCCATGAACGGGAAAGCATTGAAAGAAATTTATGGAGGGGAAAATTCAGTCGTGCAGGAAAGTTGGCAACAGGCGCTCGATGATATAATAGGTAAAATGAACGATAAGGATCTACTAATAGTGGCAGGATCATTATATTTTATTTCTGATGTGAGAAAATACTTTGAATATAGGTCTATGGTATGATAGTATTATAGTTATCTGAAAATTCCAGTCACTGGAATCGCTCATGATAAAAATGCGTATATCCCGCCAGGATTTATACCGTCTCCCGTTGAATATGCTGGTTTTTTTAGTGACGAGTATCTCGGGTGCTTCCATTTACTACTTAATGGGAGGGCAGCATGGCAGTGAAGCCTATCAAACACTGTATGATATAATTCCGATTCTTGCCTAGGCCCTGACCACTTTCGTTACTAATCAGATATTGATCAAATTATTGGGCCTGTTTCTTATGAAGCGTCCCTTTCAGTGGATTGACCGCGCAACTTTGTGGGAAATTTATACTACCCTGCTAATATTACCGGTAGGTTTTGTTTTGTATAGATTATATGCTGATATGGGCCTGGCTGCTGTGTATTATGTAGGGATACCTTTCGCGTTTATATCAGCAATGATGATGCTTTATTATAAAAGCAGACAGCTCAACAGTTATTTGCAAAAAACAAGTGAAATCGGTCACGAATTGACAGGCCGTCTGAAGGAATCGGAAGTAATGGATTTGTTTATCAGCCGATTAGTAAAGCTATTGCCCATTGATTTTACCTATATTTATGATGTTATAGATCAGGAAAAAATAAAAATGAGTCGCTTTTATAAGGTACAGCAACAACAGAACATCCCGCAGTTCTTTTTAGAAAAAGGGGAAAGTATCAGTGGTGCTGTGCTTCAACAAAGGAAAGCGTTACAATATCACCGCCGGGACCAATGGAAAAAACAGAATCAGGAAGGGATTCCGGAAGAAGGGGAAAGTCTGATTTCTTTACCTGTTTTCCGAAATGATGAAATTGTTTCGGTAATCACGGTAGTATCAAAAGAAAAGAGGGCTTTTGAAAAATTTCAGTATATGATTGTTGATATACTATCCAATTATCTTGTCATTGCTATGGAAAATGCCAAAAACTATGAAGAAACGAAGAATCAAAGTGAACGTTGTCCGCTTACAAATTTATATAATTACCGCTACTTTGAAGAACAGCTGGAACAAACTTTTCAAATTCAGCAAAATATCAACAGACCTTTGTCGCTGATCTTATTAGACATTGATCACTTTAAATCAGTCAACGATACATATGGCCATCAAAGTGGGAACGAAGTTATTTGTACATTGGCGGACTGGCTTGTTGAAATGATTGGAGGGGAAGGTGTAGTTGCAAGGTACGGAGGTGAGGAGTTTGTAATTATGCTTCCGGATTACTCTGTAGAAGAAAGTTTTCAGCTGGCAGATAAAGTGCGTAGAAAAATTGCATCAAAGAAAATTATACTGCAGGAACACATGCTAGGGGACAAAGAGGAATCACTGGTGCTGACTGCCAGCATTGGGGTTGCTTCTTATCCCGAACATTGTGAACAGCCCCTGGAATTAGTCCGGCATGCTGACCGTGCCATGTACATGGGGGCTAAGCAAAAAGGCAGAAACAAAGTTGCCGTTTATCAAAGCAATAAAGCTTTAGCCGAGTGATTCGTCACTCGGCTATTTATATAGTATTTTTGTACGGCTTATACAAAAGTTAGACCTGGTATCCGATATATAAAGTAGAAATGACAACTTTCATCTAGCCCACAGCAGGTGATAGCTGATTTTTATTAAAATCACATTCTAAGAGGGGATGAACATATGGTAGTGGTTTTAGCAGTAATAATGTTTATGTTTGGAATTATATTTGGGTCCTTTTTTAATGTTGTTGGCCGGCGCATGCCGCAGGGGGAAAATTTCTCAACCTCTCGATCTTATTGCAGCAGTTGCAGTCAAACCCTTAATGGCTGGGACATGATACCGGTTCTTTCCTATTTGGCACTTCGCGGCAGATGCCGTTACTGTAAAGCAAAATTCTCCTTTTTATATCCGCTAACCGAATTATTGACAGGATTATTATTTGTTTCGAGCTTTTTAGTTTATGGGTGGGGTTACGAGTTAATCGGCGCCATAATATTAATTTCCTTAGGAATGATTATCCTGGTTAGTGATTTGGTATATATGATCATCCCCGATCGTTTATTATTATTCTACCTCCCACTGGTTATCCTCTTTCGAACTGTCTATCCTTTAGAGCCATGGTATTCATCTATCATAGGTGCCTTCATTGCCTTCCTTTTAATTTTTATTATTATTTTTATTACTCAAGGTGGGATAGGTTCAGGAGATATGAAGTTGTTTGGACTGCTTGGTTTTCTCTTAGGCTGGCAACAGGTATTACTAGTTTTTTTCCTCTCCATCTTAATTGGTGCAGTGATTAGCGTATTATTATTGAGTCTAAGAATCATTGATCGAAAGAGTCCGGTTCCTTTCGGGCCCTATATTATAATTGCGGCGTTGATTACTTATTTTGCAGGAAGCGATATTATAGGCTGGTATGTGCTATTGGTATGGTAAAGGTTCTTTTGGCTTTATAAGAGCAATAGTATCAAAATAAAACGAAGCAATATTAGACATAAATAGATGATTTTATTGGTAACCAGACGACACCGGTCGTCTGGTTTTTTGTCTGGGGTGTGGTAGATTGGATTAAAAGCCGGTAAAGGTGGTGGGATTATTGGACAAGCATCATAATAAGATATCTATCAGGATGAACGGGAAAGAGACTTTGATTCCCCGGGAAGATGAGAAAGCAATGGAAGAGGTGGTTTCTTCTAAAGAAGAACAGGCTGCTACAGCAGAAGTGTATGAATATGAACGGACAGAAGAACCAGCCAATGTGATCAAGCCGGAAGCTTGGAAAAAGCATCCCTATTATAAAAAGAAGAAGCGTAGGAAGAAGGTTTCCTCTCCGGTAAAGAATATTCTTATTGTTGTCATGACTGCATTAATCTTCGGTCTTTTATTGGGGTTTCTGTTATTAAGAATGTTTGTTGGAATGACTGAGAATGATGGCGCATCGGCAAACAGTGGTGTATCACTGACAGAAGTAAACAGCGGCGGAACGACTAATACCGGTGCAGAGGAAAGTCAGACATTGATGGCACTTCCAGGCACAGATGCATATGTCGTACAAGCAGGATATTTTACTAGTACGGAGAAAGCTGAAGAGTGGAGCCAAAATTATACAGAGCATGGGCATCCGACAGTTGTGTGGGAGCGTGATGAAAATGTCTTCTTATTTACAGGGCTGGCTCCGGACTATGAGGCAGCTCAGTCAAAAGCATCTCAATTACAACAAGATGGACTGGAAACCTATGTGAAGAACTGGTCGGTTCCAAAAATAGAAAAAGTGAACAAGGAAAAAGCGGAACCCTTGAGTGGTTTCGCTGATTTATTCTCTGCCACTTTGAATGGGGAAAATAAGGAAGAGGGTTGGAAGCAATTTGGCGAACGTTTGCCAAATGAGGAAAGCTTCATGGCGCTGAAAGATAATATTGCTGCCCTCGTGTCAGCAAGTGATTCTGTCCAACAAGATGTCCTGTTATTAGAAGTTTGGAAAAGCTATGAAGAAATACTCAAAAAATAGGTGCCTGCCACCTATTTTTTATTTTTAAGCTTATAAGTAAACAACAAAACTGGGAAAACTTATAATGGAACATAGATAGTTGTTTAAAAAATGAGAAGAAACGGAAATTATACAGTTTTTATAATTGGTTTAGAGTTTACTACACTTATTAGAACCTCACAGTTTTATCAGGAAGGATTTAAGTATGAAGAACACATTAGTGTTAGGCTCAGGGTCACCACGTAGAAAAGAATTGCTTGAACTGGCAGGCTACCGGTTTGAGATAAGGACGAGCGATGCGGATGAATCCGTTGTTACGGAGAAAAATCCCGAAATCTTAGTAAAGAAGCTGGCAGAAGTAAAGGCGGATCATATTGCGACTGATAACAATGAAATTCTGATAACAGCGGACACAGTAGTGAGTATCGACGGAAAGGTGTTAGGGAAGCCTGAATCAAAAGAGGAAGCCATCGAGACGCTCCGTCTGTTAAGCGGAAGATCGCATGCCGTTCACACCGGTGTAATGATTCGCAGCAGCGAGAGTCATGAACTATTTGCAGTCCGAACAGAAGTGGAGTTCCTGGAACTCACTGAAACCGATATTATCCGTTATGTAGATACTGGGGATTCTTTTGATAAGGCGGGGAGTTATGGCATTCAAACGAAGGGAGCTTTGCTGGTCAAAGGTATCAAAGGCGACTATTATAACGTCGTAGGTCTGCCTATCGCTTGCCTTGCTCGAAAACTTGACTCATTCAATATTTTCCCATCCTGATAAAGAAATGTGAGGATTAAAAGGAAAGGATGCGGAATATTTGTCAGAAGTCCAGGTGATGTTAAAAGATGTTCCTTTGGCCGATCGACCAAGGGAACGCATGCTTGAACATGGCTCCACCCATTTATCCAATCAAGAACTAATTGCGATATTACTTGGAAGTGGATCAAAAAACGAGTCGGTGATGAATCTATCACAACGTCTGCTGATCCATTTTGAAGGTTTAGACCTTTTAAAGGACGCTACCATTGAAGAATTGACAGCCATCAAAGGAATCGGAACAGCAAAAGCAGTCCTCATTCAGGCAGCTTTAGAAATCGGTAAAAGAATTCATCAGATGAAGCCTCCCGAACGGTACGTCATTCGAAGCCCTGAGGACGGGGCAGACTTTGTTATGGAAGAGCTTCGAGGACTGAAACAGGAACATTTTATCTGTTTATTTCTTAATACTAAAAACCAGGTTCTCCATCGCCAGACGATTTTCATCGGCAGTTTGAATGCTTCAATCGTCCATCCAAGAGAAGTATATAAAGAAGCCGTCAAAAGGTCGGCTGCTTCTCTTATCTGCATTCATAATCATCCCTCAGGCGACCCGACCCCCTCGCAGGAAGATATTAATGTAACAAGACGGTTAGCAGAGTCCGGTAAAATGATCGGCATAGAATTACTGGATCATTTAGTGATCGGTGACCGTAAATTTGTCTCTCTCAAAGAAAAAGGATATTTGTAAGACTATCCATTTTCTATTTTTTTTCGTATAATTGAATAGATAGTGAAATCTAGCGCCTTTTTATAAGCTCGATCTTATAATAGGCGCTTCTTTCTCATGCTGCCGATACGGTAAGGAGGCAGCTTCATTATCGGATTATCACACACAACTAGAATACCCTCAAGATAGAATAGAAAGGGAGATCCGTATTGGGTTTATTTGGTTTTTCACAAGATTTAGGAATTGATCTAGGAACAGCGAATACATTGGTTTTTATAAAAAACAAAGGAGTAGTGGTCCGCGAGCCATCTGTAGTAGCCAGAGACATATCGACAGGGAACATTGAAGCTGTCGGGAATCCTGCAAGAAATATGATCGGACGTACTCCTAGTAATATCTCAGTAGTGCGTCCCATGAAGGATGGGGTCATAGCAGATTACGACACGACAGCAGAAATGATGAAATATTATATCAATAAAGCGATGAAAAATAGATCCAGCTTTGCCAGAAAGCCGAACGTCATGATTTGTGTGCCATCAGGTATCACGATGGTCGAAGAACGAGCAGTAATTGATGCCACAAAGCAAGCAGGAGCAAAAGAAGCCTATCCAATAGCAGAACCGTTTGCTGCAGCTATCGGAGCTGGTCTGCCCGTGTGGGAACCGACGGGAAGTATGGTCGTCGATATTGGTGGAGGGACGACTGAAGTAGCAATAATCTCTTTAGGGGGCATTGTTACCTCCCAATCTATCAGATTAGCTGGTGATGAAATGGATGATGCTATCATCCAATATATTCGTAAACAATATAACCTGATGATCGGGGAGCGGACGGCGGAAAATATCAAGATGGAAGTAGGTGCTGCAGGGCCTGCCGATGAAGATAATGAAATGGACATAAGAGGAAGAGACTTATTGACAGGTCTTCCGAAAACGATCACAATCAATGCAGCAGAAATTGCCGGAGCCCTGAAGGATACGGTGGATGCCATTATTGATGCTGTTAAGAATACGTTAGAAAAGACACCACCAGAGCTGGCTGCAGATATTATGGATAGGGGAATCGTATTGACGGGTGGCGGTGCCTTGTTAAAAAATATCGATCAGGTTATCAGTGATGAAACAAAAATGCCTGTTTTCATAGCCGATGATCCACTGGATTGTGTTGCGATTGGTACGGGGAAATCTTTGGAATACATTCACCATTTTAAGTCACAGCCGAATGTGGCTTCCCGGGCTAGAATGGAGTAGTTGACTTATTTATGCCTTCTCTATTCAGGAAAAAAAGGCTTATTCTTGTACTCGTCAGTTTTATTTTGCTCGTCGCCTTGATTGGTTTTTCTTTAAGAGAGCGAAGTGAACTTACCTGGCCGGAGAAATTTGTCCATGACTCGGTTGGGTGGATTCAGACCATATTTAATCAACCCGTACAACTCATCCAAGGCACTTACGCAAACATTCAGGATATCAGCAGCACGTATGAACAAAATGAAATATTGAAATCTCGTCTCTCTCAGTACAAAAGTATCATGCAGGAAAACCAGTTATTAAAAAAAGAAAATGAAGAACTACGGTCAAGCCTTGATTACCAGGAGAGTTTAAGTGAATATGATCCGATCGACGCGTCAGTCATTGCGCGAAGTTCTGAACGCTGGTTCAGTCAAATGATCGTAAACCGTGGAGAAGCTCACGGAGTTGAGCGTAATATGGCGGTCATCACAGGAGAAGGGATGATAGGAAAAGTCCAATCCACCGATAAATTCCATTCCACGGTTCAGCTCTTGAGCGGGTTTGGTCTTTCCAATCGGATTTCTGCCTGGGTATGGCAGGATGATGATCCAATTCATGGTCTGATTCAAGGGTATGACGAAGAATCTAAATCTTTACTTCTAAAAGAAATTGATTCTGATGCTGAAATTAATGAAGGGGAACGAGTAGTCTCTTCAGGAAAAGGTGGAGTTTTTCCAGCTGGCTTGTTGATTGGAGAAGTCACGAAAGTTGAGATGGACCAGTATGGGTTAACACAGACTGCTTACGTTAAGCCAGCAGCCGACCTCTATGATATCAATCAAGTGATGATTGTCGATCGCAGCATGCCGACGCATAATATAGACGAAATAGATGAGGAGGAAGAGGAATGATTCAACGTTTCTATCTTCCTTTGATTTTACTCTTTCTGCTTGTCTTTCAAGGAATGGCTATGAGCCTTCTGCCTGGGAACCTTGCCTATTCGGATTACCTGATTACCCCTCATTGGGTTCTGGTCATCCTTATACTTATCACTATTTTTTTTGATCATGACGATACCTATTACTCTTTGCTTTACGCCCTCACTTTCGGCATTTTAATCGATATGGTATACACCAGTATTTTAGGGGTTTATATGTTCTCGTATGGCATTGTCATTTACCTGGTACATGGCCTGAAAAAAATGCTGCATGGCAACTTTATCGTAGCGGTCCTGTTAGCCGCACTTGGAATAGTGTTGACCGAGTTAATGTTGTTTACCATATATTCCTTCGTGCAGGTAACTGACATACCATGGGAGTCATTTTTGTCAATTAGATTGGTGCCTACCATAATCGCGAACATGATTTTCTTTCTCCTCGTATACCCCTTACTAAAAGGAAGACTGGAAAAGTGGGCAGCAAACATTTTAAGCAGCTGATCTTCCGTGATAAACGCGGGAAGCGGATTCTTGCAGATTAGGGGGAATATAGTTGATAGCGAACCAACAATTAATAACAGTTAAAGGAACCAGAGATGGGCTCATTTTAAAGGTTGATGACCATTGTGCCTATCAGGATGTATTAAATGAACTGAAAGAAAAACTCTCTGTGAACGATCTGATAGAGGATGACCGGCTGATTACCGTCAACCTCCAGCTTGGGAACCGTTATGTTACCCGTGAGCAAAAGGATGAACTGAAAGAAGTAGTCCGAAAAAGCCAAAACCTGGTGGTAGGAAAGGTAGAATCCAATGTTATTACGAAGGAAGAAGCTGCCGATTGGAAAAAACATGCGCAGGTGAAACCATTGGTCAAAGTAGTCCGGTCTGGTCAGGTGATTAATGTCGAAGGCGACCTGTTACTCATTGGCGATGTCAACCCCGGTGGAAAAATCATGGCATCAGGTAATATTTTTGTAATGGGGAGCCTGCGCGGGATTGCGCATGCTGGCATGGAAGGTGATAGTCATGCTGTTATTGCCGCTTCTTTCATGCAGCCTACGCAACTGCGGATTGGAGATGCAATCAGCAGAGCACCGGATCAAGATGCTGAGGGTGTCTATATGGAGTGCGGCTATCTGGAGAAAGGCAAGGATAAAATATTAATCGACCGTCTTCAAGAGGTAATTAAAAAGCGTCCGGATATCAGCAGTTTTGAAAGGAGAATGTTTAATGGGTGAGGCCATTGTTGTAACCTCTGGTAAAGGAGGAGTCGGTAAAACGACTACTACTGCCAATATAGGGACAGCACTCGCATTACTTGGGAAGAAAGTATGTCTGATCGACACAGATATCGGGCTGCGTAATTTAGATGTAGTGATGGGACTTGAAAATCGTATAATCTTTGACTTGGTTGATGTCGTGCAAGAGAGAGTGAAAACCAGGCAGGCTCTTGTTCCGGATAAACGATTTGATTGTCTCCAGCTGCTGCCAGCAGCACAAACTAGCGACAAATCAGAAGTTACACCAGAAGCTATGAAAAGAATTGTAGCGGAATTGAAACAGGAATTCGACTACATATTGATCGATTGTCCAGCCGGGATTGAACAAGGCTATAAAAATGCAGTTGCCGGAGCAGATAAAGCGATTGTGGTTACTAACCCGGAAAAGTCCAGTGTTCGTGATGCTGACCGGATTATAGGTTTATTGGAACAAGAAGACATCGAACCTCCTAAATTGATTGTCAACCGTATCCGTCACCATATGGTAGAAAGTGGGGATATGCTGGATGTAGACGAGATTGTATCTGTCCTCTCTATCGATTTACTGGGTGTGGTAGCGGATGATGATGAAGTGATAAAAGCGTCTAATAGCGGTGAACCAGTCGCCCTTCACCCAAATACAAAATCCTCTCTTGCTTATCGAAATATTGCGCGTCGCATTTTAGGAGAATCGGTACCGTTACTTTCATTTGAAGAAAAGAAAGGTTTCATGACAAAAGTAAAGAAATTCTTCGGCATGCGTCCTTAATAAGAAAACTGTCTCTTTTTTTGAGACGGTTTTTTGTTTGGGATTTTTTTGCAATAGAGTAATAAGGCTGGGTGGGGTTTATAGAAAACGATTTTTCTCATAGTTTTCGAATTCTTTACATAGACTTGTACAAATCTCATGTAAGGGATGGTAGCTATTATGGGGAAAGATATTGAAAAAGTACGTAAAAGTATCGCATCACGCAAACGAGAAAAAACGCTTCCTAAAAAGAACAAACATGCCCAGGACAAGACCATGTATTATCCGGTCCAAGAGGAAGAAAAACATGGATATTTACCCTTTGCCCAATCATCTCCTGGTTCGTCGGGTGAAAAGAGGGGTCAGAAACCAGGGTATTTTTTGCTAAAAGCTATCATTGCTGCCTGTTTGTTTTTTGGGGTGGCAAGTTTGGTGCAAATGGACGCGGGCTGGGTTCAAAAGCCTAAAGCGTGGGTTGTACACAACATGACTGAAGATTTTCCATTTGCAGCAGTTACCTCCTGGTATCACGAAAAGTTCGGGAGTCCTTTGAAATTAGTCGAACCACCAGGGGACGTGGTACCTAATCAGGCTGCGCTTCCCGTTAGTGGAGTAGTGAGTGAAACATTCCAGACCCATGGAGAAGGGATAGTCATGACTTCTGAGCAACCGTCGGAGGTCGTTGCCATGGATGAGGGCACAGTGGTGTTTGCGGGGAAAAACGCACAAACGGATCAGACGATTATCATTCAGCATGTGGATGGAAGTAAAAGCGTTTACGGCTACCTTTCTTCTATTGATGTCCATTTATATGAACATGTGAAACCAAATGACATTATCGGTAGTGTCAAACCGGAACCTGGACAAGTAAGCGACTTCTACTTTGCTATCGAAAAGGATAATCAATTTATTGATCCTGTTGAGGCGATAAAAGTCGATGAAACTCCGTGACTTTTTAACGATTGTTCACTTGCATCCGATATTGATTCTCTTTGTATTTACCGCTATTCTCACAGGGGCTTTCGTAGAGCTCCTGATTTTATTTGCCATCGTCACCATACATGAATGGGGGCATTTCCGAATGGCAAAATTTTTTAACTGGCGAATTAAAAAGGTGACCTTATGGCTGTTTGGTGGAACGATGGAATCGGAAGAGCATGGAAGCCGTCCGATGCAAGAACAGCTTTATGTCACGTTAGCAGGACCGTTCCAGCACATATGGATGTTAACCCTTTTATATTCGCTGGTGATACTATTGCCTGATCCCTCGTCATGGATTAGCACAGCTATCTCATATAACTGGCTGATTCTTGCATTCAATCTTCTTCCAATATGGCCTTTAGATGGAGGGAAAATACTTTTTTACCTCTTAAATCGTTTTTTCCCTTACCGTGTCTCGCATCATTTAACTATCATATTTTCAGCCGGCTTATTAATAGCGTCCATCATACTGCTCACCTTCGTTTCTTACTTTACACTCCACGGCTGCTTATTAGCAGCTTTCCTATTATTAGAAAATAGACTAGAATGGAAACGACGCTATTATTCATTTATACGGTACTTAATGCATCGCCATGGTAATAATGAACCACCTGTGAAAGTGGTAACGTGTCCAATTGAGCCTGACGAAACTATATGGAATGTTTTGAGCCGAATTCGTAATGATAGACAACAAAGGTACTTTTTGAAGGGGCGGAAAGGAAGCGAATTGATAAGAGAAGAGGATTGTCTGGAGTATTTTTTTACTCATGGGAACCCACACCTTCCAATCCGTGACCTCGCACAGATTTATAAATAAAGAGGGATTAGATGAGGAATTTATATATAGCATGCCGTTCAAGCGAGAAGGCTGCTTTACTTTATGAAGATAATAAATTAGTCGAAGTTTTTTTCGATCGTGAGTTGGACCGGTCGCAAGTTGATCATATTTACTTAGGAAAAGTTGTCAATATTGAAAAGGGACTGCAGGCGGCTTTTATTGATATCGGTACAGGGAAAAACGGCTTCTTGAGGCAGCAGGATATTGGAAACCAGGGCGAGCGAATCGAATCATTACTTACCATTGGCCAATATATCATTGTGCAGGTTAAAAAGGATGGAATTGGTGAAAAGGGGCCATTACTCACGGCAGACATTACCATTGCTGGTTCTTACTCCGTTTATTTGCCGAAAAGAGGCCGGGTTTCAGTTTCTCATAAAATCCAGAAAGACGAGCAGTCAAATTTGAAGGAAATAATTACACCCATGCTCGAAAAAGAGGAGGGTGTTATCGTTCGCACTGCCGCAAAACACCTGGACTCGTCCTCTATCAGGAATGAACTGTCCTTTTTAAGAGATAAGTGGCGCCAGGCGAAGGGAAGAATAGACAGAAAGAAGCCAGGCATGATTATGGAATCCAGGCTGGTACCTGATGGCGTTTTTAAAAAATATCCCATACATCTCATTGATGAATGTGTTGTTGATGACGCTAGTTTATCTAAGCAGATTAAAAGCATGTATCCATTATATAGTGACCGGATTAAATGGGTAAAACATTGGAATAAAAATAAAGGCTATTCGATTAATGAATGTCAGGAAAAGTTGGTACAGCGCACGGTTGGAGCTGCTAAAGGGGTCAATTTGACAATAGATGAAACGGAAGCAATGAATGTGATTGATGTCAATAGCCATGCGTTTACAGGGCGTTCTGACAAAGAACAGACTGCTTATCAGGCAAACGTGGCATCGGTCAATGAAATCGCAAGACAAATCAGGTTAAGGAACTTGTCGGGAATCGTTATGATTGATTTCATTAATACCGGCTCCAGGAAAAATAATGCCGATATCGAGCGCGCTTTGAAACAAGCCATGAAAGACGATCCGGTTCCAACAGTGTGTCACGGGTTTACTAAACTCGGCCTGTATGAAATAACAAGAAAAAGGGAAAACGCTTCCTGGTCCAGCAAATTGGTAGAAAATGTGACTAGTCACAAAAAACGGAGCACCGTATTGTTCCAAATGGACAGGGACATACTGGCATTGGAAGATTCTTCTCATGAAGCAATACTAGTAGCTGTTTCACATGAACTTGATCAGTTGAAAAAACAATTGCTTTCTACTTCTGTTTCTAGTAAAATTCCTCAGGAAGTCTTTTTCCGTGTCGATCCTGTCCTGCATAATTATACGATAGAGATGGCAGGCTCCCTGGATACGGTAAGAGAATTTGTGGCAAGTCGCGGCTATCATGTTGACAAAAGCTTTTGAATCATGATAACATCGTTATGTTATTCTAGTAGCACCCGACTGCTACAACCGCTCAGAACAGGTTTTGAAACCAAAGTGGTACCTGGGATGGCGAGTCTTAGTTCTATGAGGAGGTGCAGCAATGTACGCAATTATTGAAACTGGTGGTAAGCAATTCAAAGTAGAAGAAGGTCAAACAATCTACGTTGAGAAAGTCAGCGGAGAAAACGGTGACTCAGTCACTTTTGACAACGTACTTTTCATTGGCGGAGGAGATGACGTGAAAGTCGGCGCTCCATTCGTAGATGGTGCTTCTGTTACAGCTAAAGTTGAGAAACAAGGCCGTCAGAAGAAGATCACTGTCTTCAAATACAAGCCAAAGAAAAACTACAAGCGTAAACAAGGTCACCGTCAGCCGTACACAAAGCTAACGATTGATAAAATCAATGCGTAAGGCTTGTGTATCATGATAAAAGTACTGATATACCGCAGAGACAATGAAATGAATGGTTTTGAGATATCCGGCCATGCAGAAAGCGGTCCGTTTGGAAATGACCTCGTGTGTGCAGCCGTCTCAGCTGTTTCGTTTGGAGCAGTAAATGCCGTCATGGAGTTATGCGGAGTCGAGCCGGCAATCGATCAAGGTGGTGAAGGAGGCTTTCTCAAAGTCATGCTTCCGGAGGATTTGGAAGCAGAAACAGAAAGCAAAGCCAAGTTGCTGCTTGAAGGAATGCTGGTGTCGCTACAGACTATTGAACGAGATTATAATCAATATATATCGATAACAGAACGATAAGGAGGTGCATCCCATGCTACGTCTAGATTTGCAATTCTTTGCCCAAAAGAAGGGTGTAGGTAGTACAAAGAACGGCCGTGACTCTGAGTCCAAACGCCTTGGAGCCAAGCGTGCTGATGGACAATTTGTTTCTGGTGGATCTATTCTTTACCGTCAACGTGGTACCAAGATCTATCCAGGTACGAACGTAGGTCGTGGCGGCGACGATACACTATTCGCGAAAGTTGATGGTGTTGTGAAGTTCGAACGCTACGGACGTAACCGCAAAAAAGTCAGTGTTTACCCAGCTGCACAAGAAGCGTAAACCGCTGGCATTTATAGAAAACCAAAGCGAAAAGCCGCGCTATGCACTGCATCAGCGCGGCTTTTTTCTATTAGGCTTTAATAAATCTCACTATTCAAGTAAAGCTCCCTTTAATGGAAGACTCAGTTTCGAGAGAAACTGTTTCCGTTATGGTGTTGAGCGTTTGGAGGTCCGGGAAATTACTCGCTTTCCATGGGCGTACGGTGAGCTTCCTCGGGCTAAAGCCCTGCGGGATCTCACCATGTACTATTCTCCCATTAGAGTCTCGCAATTTCCCGGCCCTCCTTGTGTTTATGAGAGATACGGAAACATTGATATGAGTACTTCAATTAGAGGGGAGAGCTACTTAAAAAGCGTGCTTGTAACCAGAGTTAGTAGGATACATCTGCATGTATAGCAGGGTTCTTTTCTCCCATCCTTCGGATGGGGTGGTTGGGAAACTGCGAGACTCCCGTGGGAGAAGGATCTAGGCGAGATCCCACAGGGCGAAAGCCCGAGGAAGCTCGCCAGTTCCCCCACAGGAAAGCGAGTAGTTTCCCAGCTGCCCCTGTTACTTTTAGGGTAAAGAACCCTAAATATCTCGAAATCAAGTCTTCGACTTTTCGGCACTGTAATTGAATAACCAGATTTCGCAGAATTATTTCAAGTGCATACGGCTCGGGGCGGTCGCCTTTGCTGTTGATTTTTGCTATAATTCTTTTATTACGTTATCAGGAACGGGAGGGGCTTTCATGCGTGCGGATGAAGTGATGGAACTACTGCGTCATGCCCGGCATGATTGGATGAATGAGCTACAGTTAATTCAAGGTTATGCTTCCATGGGGAAAATGGATAAGGTAAAAGAGAAAACCAACGATGTTATGCAAAAAGCCGAAAAAGAACGGCGGTTGATGAATCTGAACACCCCGTATTTAAGCTTATGGCTCATGTCTTTCAACTGGCACCATCCATTTTTTCGCCTTACATACGAGGTTAAGGGTGAAACTGTCGATTTACGCCACAAAGACATCACTTTATATGCCCACTGTGAAGAAATCATCCGTGTTTTTGAACGTTTCAGCGATTCTTCCACCCTCTACCATGGGAAAGTAAGAATCGAATTGCATACAAGCGAACGAGTAGAAATCAGTGTAGTGTTATCCGGTGAATTTGTGGATATGCCGCATTTACAATCAACGATACAAGAAAAAGAATTTATCACAGCAGTTGAAATTGACGATATAGAACAGTATCATCAAGTAACAGCTAAAATGAATGTAGAAGTAAAGAGGTGACCGGCATGTTCGTCGATCAAGTCAAAGTTTATGTTAAAGGTGGAGACGGCGGTAATGGTTTAGTTGCTTTCCGCCGAGAAAAATATGTCCCAAATGGGGGCCCGGCTGGTGGAGACGGTGGTAACGGTGGAGACGTCGTCTTTGAAGTAGATGAAGGGCTTAATACATTAATGGATTTTCGTTACCAACGTCATTTTAAAGCAAAAAAAGGGGAAAATGGCATGAGTAAAGGACAGCATGGAAAAAATGCTGACCCTTTGGTTATTCCAGTTCCTCCAGGTACAACAGTGAAGGATGCAGATACAGGAGAAGTGATTGCTGATCTTGTAGAACATAAGCAGCGTGCCGTAATAGCTAAAGGAGGCCGTGGTGGACGTGGTAATATCAGGTTCGCTACAGCACGGAATCCTGCACCGGAACTTGCGGAAAACGGTGAACCGGCAGAAGAACGGGATATACAGGTTGAATTGAAATTGATTGCTGATGTAGGGCTGGTCGGTTTTCCTAGTGTAGGGAAATCAACTTTATTATCGGTTGTTTCGGCGGCAAAACCGAAGATTGCTGATTACCATTTTACTACACTGGCACCAAACTTAGGCGTTGTTGAATCAGGTGACCAACGAAGCTTCGTCATGGCCGACTTACCAGGTCTGATTGAAGGTGCCCATGAAGGAGTGGGGCTCGGTCATCAGTTTCTCCGTCATGTAGAACGGACAAGAGTCATTCTCCATGTAATAGATATGGCTGCTACGGAAGGACGCGACCCTTATGAAGACTACCTGACAATCAACCAGGAACTGTTTGAATATGATGAGAGGTTAAAGGATAGACCTCAAATTATTGCAGCCAACAAAATGGATATGCCTGGTGCTGATGAACAATTGCAGGAATTCAAGCGAAAACTGGATGGCGAATATCCTGTCTATCCCATCTCCACTCTGACAAAAGAAGGGCTGACGGATTTACTATTTGCTGTAGCAGACACGCTTGATCAAATACCTAAAGATAACACACCAATAGAGGAGAAAGAGGAACGTGTGCTTTATAAATACGAGCGGGAAGACGTTCCTTTCAAAATTACCCGTGATCCCGACGGAGCTTACGTGCTTTATGGCGCTCAAATTGAAAAATTATTCAAGATGACTGACTTTAACCGGGATGAGTCGATCCGTCGCTTTGCACGGCAAATGCGTGGGATGGGTGTGGATGATGCCTTAAGAAAACGTGGCGCCAAGGACGGGGATACGGTTAGGCTGCTTGATTATGAGTTTGAATTTGTTGAATAGATGAGGTAGTACCCTGAGAAGCGCAAGAGACGCTGTAGAAAAGGGGGATGTAAATGGGGGAGAAAAAAGAACACTTTTATCTTGTCAGAAGTGACGTTTTGCCAGAGGCTATGAAAAAGACGATTGAAGCCAAGTCATTGCTTGAAAAAGGCAGTGTCGAGTCAATCTTTGAAGCCGTTCAGAAGGTCGATCTATCGAGAAGCGCCTTTTATAAATACCGTGATGCTGTCTACCCATTTCAAGAAATGGTAAAAGAACAAATGATCACCCTTTTTTTTCACTTGGAAGACAGGAAAGGTTCTTTATCCAAGCTGTTGGCAGCGGTTGCGAAGGCAGGGTGTAATGTGCTTACCATTCATCAAACCATCCCATTACAGGGAAAAGCGAATGTCACTTTATCGCTGAATACAGCAGGGATGACAATCTCGATCGATGAATTGATTCAAAGGTTAAAAAAGGTGGATTTTATCAATCGTGTTGATCTATTAAGTACAGGAGCATAACAGCAAGGAGGAAAAAAAGACATGCCAGAATCTGAACATAACCAAAAGATTGGATATTTAGGGCCAAGAGGAACTTTTACAAAAATGGCGGTGGATGCCTTGTTCAAGGAAGGGGAATTCACAAGCTATGAGACGATTCCGGCATGCCTGGATGCCGTGGAGGCAGGAGAAATAGATACCGGAGTAGTTCCAATAGAAAATGCAATTGAAGGGTCTGTTCATTTAACGATTGATTATTTGACCCACCATGTCGACTTGCCGATTGTTGCTGAGATGACTGTCCCAATAAAACAGCACCTCCTCGTCCGGGGTGATTATAACCCGGACAAGGACAGGATCATCGAGGTGTATTCGCACAGTCATGCAATTGCCCAGTGTCATCAATATTTGCATAAACACTATCCAGGGGCAGAACTCTGCTATACATCTTCGACAGGGAGAGCAGCAGAAATAGTCGCCGAATCTGATAAACCGATAGCAGCTATAGGTAATCATTTGGCTGCCGAACAAAATGGATTGACTATCTTACAGCATGATATCCATGACTATGCTAATAACCATACCCGTTTTGTTGTGGTTCAAAAGCAGCCGAAGACACTAAAGATTCGCGATCATGTACCGACCAAACAAAAAACGATGGTAATGGTGACGTTGCCGAAAGATTATGCTGGTGCGCTTCATCAAGTACTCGCTGCGTTTGCCTGGAGAAAAATGAACTTATCCAAAATAGAATCCAGGCCAATGAAAACGGGTCTGGGAAATTATTTTTTCTTGATTGATATCGATCAGCCCTATGACCAAGTGCTGTTTCCGGGAGTGGAGGCAGAACTTGAGGCCTTAGGATGTTCATTGAAACTGTTAGGAACTTATCCAAGCTTTGAGTTGAATGTTTCTACGCCAGACCTTCAGGCAGCGGAATAAAAATTAACCGGATCACGAATAGCCGTGATCCGGTTTTTTGTATGCCTGAATTATTTGATTTGGTAACGGATATACGCCCGGCTGAATAGATATGAGTGAAACTTGTTTAAAAAAGTTTAGGCTTTTTCATCAACTTTTCCCATCCTGTGCATAAGTTGTTATGAAGATTTCTTGTTCAAATCGTTTGATTTGTATAAAGAAAGGAGCTACTAAAGTGAGAATTCATATCGTTCAGAAAGGTGATACGTTGTGGAAAATCGCTCAAAAGTATGGAGTTGATTTTGAACAACTGAAACAAATGAATACCCAGTTATCCAACCCTGATATGATTATGCCAGGGATGAAAATCAAAGTACCACAGGGAACAAAGCAAGTGAAGAAAGAGGCACCGATGCAAAAGGAAAAACCAAAAGAAGCACCAAAGGTGCCTTATAAGAAGGAGGCCCCTAAACCAATTCCGAAAGTTAAAGAAGATGAGAAAGAAAAACCGATGGTGCCTCCGATGCAGCAAATGATGCCAATCCAAATGCCGATGATGGAACAACAGCTGCAAAACTACTACACGACCTTCCACTTGCCGCAGATGCCTTACCAGCCTCCTGCACCACCGAAAGAAGAAGTCAAAGAGGAATCACCGGAGTCAGTAAAAGAAATGCCGCAGGTTCAGCCGGCAATGCATCATCCAATGCCATTGTGTCCGCCTGGATACTACCCGGTGTTCTGCCCGCCGATGCCATGTCCCCCAATGCCACAAGGTCACTTGGTTCAAAGTGATTTTCATTGTGAGGATGATATGGAAAGTGCTTATAAAGGAGCTTATCACCATGGCCCAATGCCTCAAGTGCAGGGCATGTGGATGCAGGATGATGAAGAATCTGCAGCCATGCCGCCGCAAATGCCAATGGCTGATGACTGTGGTTGTGGCGGAGGGAAAACGGGAGCTATGCCGATGTGGGGACACCAGATGCCTCCGCATATGATGCCAGGCTACGGTATGCAGCAGCCGATGCCATATCAGCAGCATGGCCAGATGATGCCTCAGATGCAGGGAATGCCTCAGATGCAGCATGGAATGGCTCCCTACCAGCAAATGATGCCTTGGGGCGGTCAGCAAATGGGACAGATGGGTTATGGTCAACCTGGCCAGCCACTCCCAGGAGGTATGGGAAGTCAGATGCCGTATTCTTACGATTTTGACGATGATGAGGAGTAAGTACCAGGGCGATTCTAAATGGAATCGCCTTCTTCCTTTTTTAAGCAGAAAAGAAATGACTGTGGAAGATGTCAAGAAGATTAAACAGGATGTCTATTGGGTGAAATCCCAAGGAAATGAGTATGCGCTGAAATGTTATGAAAGTCTTGAAAAACTAGAAAAACAACATACTTTTTTCGAACAATGGAAAGAAGCAAGCCTTTATGCTGCAGAACCTCTTTCTTACCCTGATGGCAGTTGGGTCATTTCTAATGCTGATGGCGAATGGGGATTGTTTAAGTGGTTAAAAGGGGATCATCTGCTTTTTGCCTATAAAAGTGACCGGTTAGCCGCAAGCAAAGTAGTGCAAGATTTTCATACCAGCACAGAGGGAATAGAAACTCCACTGTTACTTCAAAATCCACTCTATATTAAATACCAGCGAAGACTGGAACAGTTCGAAAAAACATTTCCGGCATTCTCCTATGGGGGGAATCGGACTTTATTCCAGGAACTTCACCAATTTGCGAGCAAAACACTGGATGACTTCGAGCGTCTGAACTGGTCTGCCATTGAGGAAGATGCTTGGGAACGAAAAACTTGGCTGCATGGTGATGTTGCTCATCATAATTTCATCCGAACGCGGGATGGTTCAGTGAAGCTGATTGATTTTGACCTTTTACAAATGGGACCGGAACTGTACGACGACATTCAGTTAGGTCAAAGGTTTTTACCCCATACCCATCATTCATTAAAGGAGCTTACTGTTTATTTTCATGCTACCAAGTGGAAAGAAGCGTGGTTGAAAGGGATTCTCGTTCCAAGTGATTTAATGCGTGAGTGGCTTTATGTCTACCGCAAATATAAGAGGCAAGACCAGAAATTGGCAGGCCATCTTGACTGGCTGCATGCTGCCTGGAAAGACAGGAAGGAATTTGTTGAAAAAGTTCAGCATGTGCTAAGATAAATAATTATAGCTGTAAAGGAGAAAAGAATGATGCAAGCACATGTAGACGCCATTGTTGAATGGCTTCAGCAAAAAGTAAAGGAAGCAAATGTAGAGGGTCTTCTGGTAGGTGTCAGTGGAGGTATTGATTCAGCGGTTGTGGCAAACTTGATTAAACTTGCCTGCCCGGAACATTCACTTGGGGTGATTATGCCGTGTAAAAGTAATCCAAGTGATCAGAATTATGCTCAAGGTGTAATTGATGCTTGTGAGATCGATCATATGACCGTTGATTTAACGGAAACCCATGAAACAATGTTCTCAGCAATAAAAAAACAATTACAGAATAAACAAACATTCAATCATGAACAGGAACAGCTCGCCGATGCTAACCTTCGTGCTCGCCTGAGAATGAGTACGTTATATACCTTAGCGACTAACTATCGTTATTTGGTAGTAGGAACAGATAATGCAGCGGAATGGTATACTGGTTATTTCACTAAATATGGGGACGGAGGAGTAGACCTCGTACCGTTAGTGAATTACACTAAAGGCGAGGTTCGCGAAATGGCCCGTCATTTAAATGTACCTGCTGAAATTATTGATAAAAAGCCCAGTGCCGGATTATGGGAAGGGCAAACAGATGAGAATGAAATGGGTACCACTTATGATATGATTGACAAACATTTAAAGGGAGAACCAATCCCTGATAAAGACCGTGAAATCATTGAATCCTTACATCGACGCTCGGCTCACAAACGCCAGCTTGCGGCGGCACCACCCGTTTTTGATATGTGAAAAGTGGGTTAATTTGACAGATTAAAAAAACCTCCTTAATCCAACATAAAGGAAAAGGAGGTTTTTTTATGTGGAAACAGTTAGTGGGAAGTACCTTTGTTATAGTTTTAGTTCTGGCAGGGTGCAACACACAGGAAACTCGTCAGAATGACCGGAATAACAACACCTACGATCCTTTAGAAACGACAGAACGGGGGAATTCAGAAACAAATAGCGAAGAATTGCGACGTGGAGATCCTAATAAAATAAAACGGGATGCGGAAGAGGATATGAGGGACACCACCTATAATATTAGCAATCGTGCCCATGATAATGACTTCTATAACGAAAAATCAATGGAAGTCACACGTGCCGTAAATGAATTACCACAAGTATCGGTGGCCAGGGCGATTGCTATCGATGGTCGTATCCTGGTTGGTGTTGTGCCTACTCCTCATGCCAAAAATGATCATGACTTGAAGAATAAGGTCAGAAATAAAGTGGCAGAGGTATCAGATGAAAGAGATGTAGTTATTCATATCAACCATAGTGATTGGGATGAAATGAAAGATCTTGATGCCAGAGTGAGAGCTGAAAAAGCACCGGAAAAAGTGAGGGAGGAAATAAACAAATTTATTGAGCGCTTCCAGCTGAATAATGACAGTTGATGACATTTCTCATTCTTCAATGATTCTTGCCAATATGATATAGTAATAAAAGAAATTAGATACTATCGTGTTGGAGAGGAGAATGTCCAATGGCTGGTCATTCTAAATGGAAAAATATCCAGAGACGTAAAAATGCGCAAGATGCTAAACGCGGAAAAGTATTCATGAAAATGGCACGGGAAATATTCGTGGCAGCTAAAGAGGGGGGTGGGGATCCGGAAATGAACCCCTCGCTCCGGCTGGCTGTTGATAAAGCCAAAGCGAGCAATATGCCGAATGAAAACATTGACCGGGCCATAAAAAAAGCTACCGGCGACCTTGACGGTGTCAGCTATGAAGAGATGACTTATGAAGGTTATGGCCCTGGAGGAGCAGCCGTCATGGTTAAAGTGTTGACGGATAATAAAAACAGGACAGCCGCCGAAGTTCGTCATGCATTTAATAAGAATGATGGCAATCTTGGTGAGAATGGCTGTGTTTCTTACATGTTCGATCGTAAAGGCTATCTCGTTATTGAACGTTCCGCCCATAATGTCGAAGAGGACGATCTAATGCTCGAGGTTATCGAAGCTGGTGCAGAAGAGCTGGAAACTAATGAAGAAACCTTCGAGATTTACACGGAACCGGAAAGCTTTTCAGAAGTTAAGAAAAAGCTTGAACAAAGTGGTTATACCTTTGAAACTGCCGAGATTTCCATGTTCCCTCAAACCTATACACCCCTTGGTGAAAAAGAGACCGAAAAGATGTTGAATCTTATTGATACGCTGGAAGACAATGATGATGTACAGGATATCTATCATAACCTTGAAGCGGATGAAGAGGTATTAGAAAAACTAACTTGAAATAATCCCTGATTATAATAGCTTCTATTTCTGGGCAAACTGGAAATAGAAAAATGCGTCAAGTTATGGTATATGTCAAAACTTAAATCATAATTGTCTGTGATATACGTTCTCTTGAATAAATTGTAAATTCAATATAGGGAGCGTGTATCATTTTGTTTATTGAAGACTTGTTAAAAGAATACTTATTTCATTTAGAGTTTAAGGGATACTCTACTAGAACACAGCGAAGTTATAAGACCAACTTAATGGCATTTCTCAAGTATGCTGAATCAGAATTTGGGATAACTGAACTTGAAGAAATAAAATCGACTCACATTAAGCAATATGGAATGTATATGACCAAAAAGGGCAGGAAAGCTACTTACATTAACAATATCTTCAAAGCGGTAAGAAGTTTTATCAATTATTGTATTGATGAAGGTTATTTGATGCCGAAATTCAGCCCAACTGCTAAGGTTCAATGGCTAAAAGAATCCAAGCCTGTTATCAATGCTTTTACTCCTGAAGAAATACGTGACATGGTCAATGCTTTTAAAACCAATACATTCATTGAAGCAAGAAATAAGTTGATTATTATGATGTTGGCTGATACGGGGATTCGTAACTTGGAATTATGCCAGCTTATGCAATCCAATATTGGTGCTACCACAATAAAAATTGTGGGAAAAGGAAACAAAGAACGTTATATTGCCATTTCACCAGCACTCAACAAATATCTGCTTAAGTATCGTCGGATACGTGAGCATTATTTAAAAAATGATTTTAATGGACATGATAATTTATTTTTATCATTCACTGGCAAACCTTTGACCGTAGAGGCTGTAGAACGTGTTGTGAAGGTAGCTGGGGAGCGTGCAGGTATCACTCGAGACATACGTATATCACCTCATACGATACGCCACACATATGCTCAAATGATGTTAATGAACGGTATAGACGTTTATTCGTTAAGTCGATTGCTCGGTCATGAAAATATAAATATTACTAAGAGATATTTACAGTCTCTACAAGACGAGCAAATTGTGGAGAATAGCATTAAATCATCCCCATTAATGAATATGTAAAACAAAAGGTTTTCTAAAACCAGGATTATTTTATATGAAGCGGTTCATACCGCTTCATTTTTAATGCTTCTAATTATATGAAGGCTGACTGTAATGAACCAGCATTAGTAGTTTAAGCATTAGAGGAGTTCTGTGTTACTCTCAGAAGCTTTACTATAGGGCAAAGGGGTTTGTTGAGACTCACTTCAGAGAAGCACCAGAAGCGGTTTTTGTCACTCGGGAGGGTAAAAGGATTACAAGGAATGGAGTCCAGTTATTTATAAAGCGACTGAAAAAAGATTTAGGTATTCAAGGGGACTTTTCACCACATGCTATGAGAAACGTATTTATTAAAAGGTTGTTGATGAATAAAGCAAATTTAAGGGAGATACAATTACTTGCCAGGCATTCCAAAATAGAGGTAACTAGACAGTACATTGGTTATTTTCAGCATGAACTAAAAGAAATTTTAGATGAACACGACCCTTTAAGAGGTTTATTGTAAAAGAAAAGAGGGAGATTTTGTGGACAAGAAAGCATTCATGGATAAATTGGAACATTTCCTACCGAATAATTCCAAATCATTTCTTGATAAAATGGTTAACATAATAGAGCTTGGTTCAAAAATGGGTACTCAATTTAACGATATAGAGACAACGAGTATACGAAGAGAAGCTAATGTAATGACAGCTTATTTTTTTAGAAATAGCGAACTTGAAGAGGTTCATGCTTCTAATGGGACAGAAGTATTAAACAGTAATTTTTTGGATGAACTAATATATAGCAATTCTGCTTTATTTCAAGAATGGTTAGAAATGAGGGAAGATTTTAAGTATAACAATGTTCGTATTATATATGATTTTATTTTACAATCGTATGAACTAATGTACACGAAAAGATGGGAGATAAACCCAGTTATATTTAGTATTCCTCCACAAGGTGAAATTGAGCATTCTTTTAGCTCACAAGAATTTAAAGATTTTTGGGAGACATTAACCAAATATAAATCAGGTAACTCTAATGCTTTTCTAGCAAATATTAAGGATTTTTGTATCGGTGGGGCAAAAAGGCTGCAGAATAGCACAAGCATATTTGAATATGAGAGTGAAGTAAATGAGTCACGAATAATAATGGAATACTGTTTTTCATTAAGTGTACCTACAGAATGGTTAGGAAAAGACGCACTTACAGATGAGAATATGAAGACCCTAATGATAACAAGTTCCGAAAAACTTTCAGAATGGCTTACTTTAAAAGATTCACTAATATTAGCGGAGGAAGATGAAGTATATTATGAACTCCTTTACTTAATGGGGGTATCTCTTGATGTTGTATAGGATATAGAAGAGATTTTTATGTATGTAAAAAGCAGCCGTTTTAGGCTGCTTTTAAATATATAGAATAGGTTATGTTTTTATCTTAAGATTACCTTACGTGTTGGGGGGGGGGTTGATGTTATTTCCATATGACAGTCGTTAAAGTTATATATGATGTGACTTCCTATCATTTTGTTTCTATGTGTTCTAGTCCTTATATATTCAGTAGCTTTATCCGCACGAATTTTGTTAGTTCCATTATTATCTTTAATTGGAGTAAGAGTAAATGAATTAACTACACCATCTAATGTCAAACAATCTGTTTTAACTACTTCTAAATACATTAATATTCTTCCTTTTTTAGAGAGTTATTTTTCTATCACTTCACGTCTGTTATTTAGTGAATCGAATTTGTAAGAAGAAGACTACTTAAGTTTTGTTTGGTTGGTAAATCTACTACACCACATTGTTGTGAATCTCATATCAATAAAGCCTAATTTTAAAGAATAACAATCTGATTTTTATGGTAGATTTTCGCATATATATTAAGGTATTCTAGTCCTGTTCTTTTCTTAACTTTCTGAGTACATAATGCACATAAGGCAATACATTGACCTTTCTGAAATCCGATTTTCAATAATTGTTTGTTGTTAAGTAAAACAGATACAGATGGCGTACACTTGATACCTTTAGAATCGACTTTCGCCTTACCCCATTTAAGGTCTATAGCATACTTACCTAGCTCTTCTACAAAACGTATATTATGAATTTTACCTTCTATACAAATTGGATGCCTTTCTTGCCAATTTAATCTTTTTAGGTATTTATGTGCTTCTAGATAACGCTCAGGTTCATAATAAAACGATTCCCATTTTACCTTCCTATTCTGACAACTAATCTCTACAATTGAATGAAGTTCCTTTTTATCCTCTAATGAATTTCGCAGTTCTATAATCTTTTTCATCGTCGCAAGGTATGAACTTAACTTTCCCTTAGATTGATACTTTTGTTCTTGGTTAACAGTCGTATTGACCGATTTCTTTTCTTCCCTTGAAGTATTATTTATGTCTTGAGGTATTGATTTATGAAGCAATGTAAGTCGTAAGTTAAACTTACTTTCATTTATACTTTCTAGTATAGCGTCAGACTCTTGCGCTATAATAGTTACTTGCCCCAAGGTGTTAAAACGGCAAGATGACTTGTGTTCAATCCCTTTTCTACGTATAAACCCTGCAGAAATCATCTGTTTGTTACGTTCATGCTCCATGCGGAAAGTAATTTTAATATTGCAATCAATGCATAGCAAACCTTTCCTTAACGACTCGTCCTTAGAAACATCAGTTGGGACGATAACTTTTCCAAGTATTTTAGAGAACGCTTTTTCCATTGCTACAGCCATGCCATTATCCTTTCTACATAAGATATAAAGGTCATTGGTAACCATCCTAATGTAACTATTATTGTTAAATATTGTATTATTAACAGGGAGAACAATCAATTATTTATGTAAAATATGGTATTATTTACTTAATAAGTGAATGGGAGGAGAAAAAAATGTCGTCTTATAAACATGACCCAAAACCAGAGATACTTAGAATTGAAGAGTTAATAATGAAAGTAAAGAGTGGAGATATTAAATTACCAAAATTTCAAAGACCTTTTGTATGGAAAAAAAACGATATTTTAGCATTATTGGATAGTATTTATAATCGGTATCCTATAGGTAGTATTTTATTGTGGTTAACAAAAGAGAAATTGGCTAGTGAGAGAATGATAGGAGACTTAGAAATCAACGAAAGGTCAGATGAGTATCCAACCAACTATTTATTAGATGGTCAACAAAGGCTATCGACTTTGTGTGGAGCTTTGTATTGGGCGGGGGACAATCCAAAAAGTGAGTGGAATATTGCATTTGATTTAGAAAAAGAAACTTTTATACATCCAGAGGGTGAAGAAAAATCAGAATATTTCCCACTAAGTAAACTGTTAGGAACATTTGATTTTATTAACCAATGTAAGCGCTTCGAAGGACATCCCAAACAAGAAAAATTTGAAGAAAATGCAAGAGCTTTGTTACAATCCGTCAAAGATTATAAGATTGCTGCAGTGACTATAGGAGATATGAAAGTCAATGAAGTAGCCCCTATTTTTGAGAGGATTAATAGCACTGGGAGAAGACTCACCATGGTAGATTTAATGAGAGCAGCAACATGGAGTGGAGATTTTGATTTAAGTGATAGTATTGAAGACGTCCGAAATGCTATCAGTTCAAAAAACTTTGAAGGAGTTAAAGAGGTTGAGATTCTAAGAAATATTTCTTCAGCTAATGGACATGGATTTAACAAAGATGACATTAACAGACTACGTGATTATAAACCTTCTGTTCTCAAAGAGGCATCAGAAAAATGTAAAGCTGCTTATGAACATGCAGTAGATTTTGTTACAAATGAATTACCAATAAGTTCAAATTCCTATCTTCCCTATTCACTGCAATTAACATTTTTAGTCGAGTTCTTTAACATAAAACCAAACCCTACTTTAGTACAAAGAGACGAATTGAAAAAATGGTTTTGGAAGGTTGCATTTACAGGGTACTTTGCTTCATTTAATACTGCGCAAATAACTATCGACCTTCAACAGATTAGAAATTTCGCCTTAGAGGAAATAGAGCATCTGGAGATTACAAAGCCCATAGACTATGATAAATTTGTAAAAGAAAATTTTAGGTTGAATAAAGCTATTAGTAAAACTTTTGCTTTGTTATTAGCTGAAAATAAGCCTTTAAGTCTATTAGACGGTTCTCGAATAAATACAGACAGAGCTTTAGCGGTAATTAATAGGCATGAGTATCATCATATATTCCCTAAGGATTATCTTAAATCATCAGGGATAGATAATATCGACCCTCATGCAAATATATGCTTGTTAAGTATGGGGAATAATAGAACAATATCAAATTCTCGACCGTCAGTTTATTTCAAAGATTTAGAAGGTATATTGGGTGATAAGATGGAAGAGGTATTGGAGAGTAACTATATAAACAATGAGGTATACACAGCCGCTATAGACGAAGACTACGAAAAGTTTTTGAGCACTAGGTCTAAACTGTTAAAGGAAGCAGCAATGAGATTGAGTGGGGATAACTAGAAAACTTATCTATCTTATTAATCTTATTGTTTTAGTGTTTATGGTAGTGACAAGAATGAACTATATTAATAAAAAAAGAAAACAATTGCCTTTTAAGTTTATTGAATCTCCTCCAGGGGGTTGGAAGAAAGAGGGATTTGAAGAGGATTTCAAAGTTCTTTCGAAATGTATAGTTCCCAATAGGCAGATATAAATGGTATTGTGTAGAATGCCATGTTAAGAAGATAAGCAAACATGCCTTTTATGAAGCTAAGCAAAGAATTGAGAAAAGGGCAAAAGGAAGAAGAAGACGTAAATTAGTCGAATTAAATAAGCATTTATAACCTTAGAGCACTGTCTCACAGAAGCTGTTATAAATACAGAAAATGCGCCTTAAGGCGCGTTTTCTGTATTGGTCTTCTCAACCTCACTCAATTATTGATGATAACTCTCTTTGGGTTAATCTACTTAAGATGTCTTCAGGAGTAACATGATTTTCTCGTAGTGCTCGAATTAGAACATTTCTAAGATTGGTCTTAACACCATATATCAATTCATTTAAGCCACTCCGTAGTACATTCTCTATACTTGTTGCTAGTTCAAGTATTTCAACTGGGCTTAAGATGAATATTCCATCCGTAGCATGCTGTGATGCTTCTTTGACCTTGTTTTTTGCACAAATCATTACAAGTGTAATTTCTTTATCATAATCCAAATTGTGCTCCTGCTTTACCCAACTCGGTTGCAAAGCAACTTGTCTAATATCTTCAAAAGGAATATAACCTTCTTCATCTTCTATGTTAGTTTTTGCTTCTAAAGATACCCATGTTTCTCCAATATTCCAAACGCCGTCTGGAATACCATCACCATTTGGAGGATTTTCTGCATAAAAACCTAGAGTTGTGCCTAAAGCTTTCAAAGCAGGTTCAAAGTGATGAGCTTCCTTATTACGAAGACCATCTAATATTTTTGCCCATTCATTATTAAACTTCTTATCCCTATCACCAAATGAATTTAAGTATTTGCCAATTCTCTCAATTTGTAACTCCATTTCATCGCTGTGTACTTCAACTTCAGTTTCTCCAATTAGGTTGATATCTCTTTTATCTAGCCAAATTTTGTTATTAGATGCTTTTAGACTTTTAGTTAGGTATTTCTGAGTTTTCTCCGTATCATCTTGAATTGTTGCTACACAAGCGATTAAGTAGTTCCACCATGCTCTATATCCTTTGAGTGACTCATTTCTTCCGAGTTCATTGAGCGCTTTATTAGCTGCTTCATGTGCGTCAGAGTATTCTTCATTCCATAGACTATATATATACTCAATTTCAGAACTAGTAGAATCGTACAATTGTATAGAACTCTGATTAGATGGGTGGTTTTGTTTTTGTTTTAGTAACTTACTCTCCTGCTTTTCTAAAAAGCTTTCTACTTTTGACCATTCCCCTGATTTATCGGAAAAGTATTTGATAGACTCATGCCAAGTTTCAACATCCTTTATAAAGTCTATTTGTTTAAAGCCGAAATCCATTTCTGCATGAATATCAGCGGGAAGAAGTCTTTTGAACTCTTCTTTATACAGGTAGTCACCAACGTATTTACCTGTAAACAACACTACTGCAGAATCACTCTTACTTCGTGTACATCGACCTAAGCCCTGAATGATTCTAGTTAACAACTTACTATTCAATAACTCAGTTGCATTTAATCTATCTTGTAAAAACTTTTCTTCTACACTTACTGCTACTGGTAAATCATGAATAATTTCTAACCTGCATTCATCATCTTTTAGGTCAATGCCTTCATATCTTCCAGATAGTGCTAACACAGCTTTATCTTTATTAGTGAAATTTGTAAGGTTATCTTCAATATCGGTGTTTTTTAAAAGGCTAAAGTCAGGTAACAGTTTTCCCATACATTTTTCCACTTTACCCAAGCTTTTATTGGAAGGTGTGAGTATTAAAGCCCTATTACTATTGTTAATTGTTTCAACTAAAGCACGTTGTAATTCTTCCCCTTCAAAATGGTCTTCTGGAAACAATATCAGCCTTCTTCCAGATACTTTGTTGGAATAATTAGCAAATTTATTGATATAGTGTATGTCTGGCACGCCAAACATTCTCTCTAATTCACCAGAAGTACCAATTGTAGCAGACATGTATATTCTCTCTTGAGGGTTATTGAATGCTCCATGTGCTTTATTAGGTGAGATAACAGGCTTAATCACAATGTTTGAATGATTAACAAAAATTTGGCATGCAGGAATATTATTCCTAATTCTGCTCCAAGAGTAATAAAGGTCAGTATCATCGGTACGAGAATCAAGCAAACTTCTTATTGAATCAATCTTTTTGTACCACTGGGGAAATGAAACAATATCTATTCCATCGGTCATTGGGTCATAAGTTCCATGAGTAAGTTTGTCATAAACATTTGGTGCGAGGCTATCTCCTAATGTAGTGATTAATGCCTCAAATATGTCTGGGTGACTTTGTCTATTAATATCGACAGACCAAAAATCATTAATTGCATATTCGGTAGCATGAGCATCATCAAAAATTATTAGGTTGGAATCATCAAATGCTGGATTAATATTGAAAATGTGACCATATGTAGTAACACAAATAGCTTCCGACCTCTGGTATTTCCCTAAGTCAATCTGAGAAAACTCTTTTGCTCTACCAGTTAACAATACAGCAGAAATACCATATTCTTCGAGTAATTTGTGTGTTTGAGAAGCTAATTGCCTAGTTGCGCAAGCGTAGACTACTCTCCAGTTGTTATTTAACCTATTAAATTCTGATATAAGTCCTCCAACTAAGGTTTTTCCGTGACCTGCAGGCATCTCAATTGCAAAATCAGAATATTTCTCTCTATTATCTTCGTACTCTTTTAGTGATTCTCCTTGTTCATGAGAAAGCCTTTCTAATTTCCCCAGTTTATTAAATAAGTCAATTGTATCCGTGTACTGGTTGTCTTCTTCGTCTGGAATAAAAAAACTCAATTCACTCTCTCCTCTCATATCGTAATATAGGAATATTATAACATTTAAGAGAATTATAGGGGGTATAAAAAAGTGAGCTCTAGACTACATTACAGAATGTGAAGTGGTCTTTTTGAAGTGAATTAAATGTTTACTATTAAGGTGATTTAGTACATTAGTAATTTACTGAATTATCTGAAAACTATTTGCCTTTTATTAGTAGATGCTTTATGCTTCTTATGGAAATTAATTTATAAGGTGGTTTAGAGATGCGTAGTTATACTCATGTAAAGGGTTTTAATATAACTGGGTTAGAGGGAGTTGTAGGAATTTATCTATTGATTGATAAAGACAAACAGGTAAAATACGTTGGTGCTTCAAAAGCTGACTTTAAAAATAGGTTGCAATCTCATTATTATCATCCTAGCCAAAAGTTAACTGATGATATTAATTATTTGTGTGTTATAAAAACCGACCCGAGAAATCAGACGGTGTTGCATGTACTCGAGCATCTAATTATTAGGTACTTCCAACCAGACAGAAATAAAGGGGGATGGCTTTTCTTTGGTGGAAAGGCTGCATATAAAAATATAGCTATTGATAATGGCTTGAAAATAGAAAGTAACAATATAAAAGACTATTTACTAGAGTTCGATGCGTGCCTAATCAAAAGGGAATGGTTTGAAAATGGTGAATTCAAAAAATATGGAGAAGTCCAAAAGTTCGCTGATAATATAATATGCTGCACTAATGAATACAACTGTCTTTGTTACAACTGTTTAGTAGATAGGTATGATGCTTAATTATGTCTTGGTCGTGCAACTATTATGAAAGGGGTGAGAAAAATGATTGGACACAATTGTAAAATTTACAAAAAATGCAAGGTGTGTGGCCTGGTCAAATGGTTTCAAGATTTTCCATCTAAAGGCAATGGGAAAAGAAAGTCTTTTTGTAAGTCCTGTACGCCTAATAGTAACAGTGTGTTACTACCGTCAACAGTTTATAAAACGGATGTAAGCCACTTGAGCAATACCGGTAATATTAAGGTAAGATTGAAAATTCCATCAAAGAGAAAGATTGAATACGAGGTATCCTTTGAACAAGCAGCAAAACTGGTCGACGAAGGTATGGCTGGAATAGTACATGATAGGCTAATTCATAAGTTTTACGATGAGAAAACCTTTAGGAATTTAATTTTAAAAAGGGACAACAATATTTGTTACCTGTGCGGAAAATATGGTAACACTATCGACCATATTATACCTAAATCTAAAGGAGGTATTACAAGCCTTAAGAATTGTGTATGTGCCTGTGAAAAATGTAATAAAAGAAAAGGAAACTTACACTTGCAGCAGTATCTCTTTTATATTGAACCCTTATTTCCAAGTGATAACTTATTAGAACAGCGCTTAGAACAATATTTGGATATTAGTTTACAGTTGGTGGACAGTTTGAGCTTAAAAAATGCAAATGCTGAATTTGATAGGGGAAGTTTGGAAAGCTTATTGAAGAAATGTAAAGATATAGAATTATATGTAAAAAAACTCTTAGAAAATAGTAATAAGGAAAGCGAAAGGATTATGTAGTAAACTATAAATTGGTTTGAAAATATAACCTCTTGTTTTCACACATTCTACTTTGGGAATTTACCGATACGAAGCCAAAACATCATAGCTTTTTATACGTCACCACCTTTATTTACTAAGGATTTTTATGGTGGTTTTCGATAAAGGTTAAGTTGAAGGTGGAATGTTCAGGATAGAAGAAATTAATTATAGAAAGATGGTTGAGGTTTTGAAAGAATTTATTAGTATGAGTCCAGTTCAAATTATAGACGCAACGTGTGGAAAAGGAAAAACTTCTTGGGCTATTCAGAGTATGAATGAAGCAGATGAATCTGAGAAATTTATGTTCATTACACCTTTTTTATCAGAGGTAGACCGTATAAAAAAATCTGTTACAAGTAGAAGATATTCTGAACCAGAGGTTGATAAAGACAGCGTTACGAAATTAGATAGTCTAAAGAAATTAGTGAGGCATGGAAAGAATATAGTGAGTACCCACGAGTTATTCTCAAATATTGATGAGGCAACTCTGAAATTTATTAAATCCAATAACTATACTTTGATATTAGATGAAGTAGCAAACGTTATTGAGCAAGCGCAAGTGTCAAAGGATGATATCAATTTGTTACTTGGACACGACGGTAATGAACCTTACGTCACAGTTGATGAAAATGGATTTGTCAAATGGAAAAGAGAAAATTATGATGGAGCTTTCAAACGGATTGAGAGGCTGGCAAAGACAAACAATTTAATGATTTTTAATGATACAGCAATGTTTTGGACTTTCCCTGTCTCAGTATTTAGAGCCTTCAAAAAAGTTAATATACTAACTTATATGTTTTGGGGACAGTCACAGCGATACTATTTCAAGATGTTTGGTGTTCCAATGTATTTCAATTCGGTAGAATTGGACAAAGTTACTAGCCGATATAAATTAATCCCCTATGTGAAGCCTACAAAAGAAAATGTAGCTTTCCTAAAACAAAGAATTAACATTTATTATCCTTTGAAACCAAATGAAAAAGACATGAATGCTGTGGGTGAAAAAAGGGGAGCATTTAGTAATAATTGGTTAACTCATCAAGTGAAAGATAAAGAAATGGTCAAGCTCATTAAAAGTCATGCTTATAATTTCTATTGGAACAAATGTAAGGTTAAATCTGAGCAGATGATGTGGACGTGTTTAAAAGATTTCGAGAACAAAATAACACCCAAATCTGCTAAAAAACAATTCGTCTCACTTACTGCCAGAGCAACAAATGATTATATAGATAAGGAAGTTTGTGTATATCTTGCAAATCGTTTTATGAACCCAGTTGAAAAGAAATTCTTCCAACATCATAATGTTAAAGTGGATGAAGATTTTTGGGCTTTATCAGAACTAATTCAATGGTTGTTCAGGAGTAGAATAAGACGGTATGAAACCATTGATTTATATATTCCTTCTAGTAGAATGAGAGGCTTGTTAGAAACGTATCTCAGTGGAGAAGCTGTTGCATGGTTTGAACAGGAAAAAACTTTTATCACAAACTCGAAATAGCTATGTAAGATTTTGCATAAGTGATTATGTAACCCCTTTATTTTACTGCTGTTTGCTGAAAATTCCTTATAAAAGGAGAATAGAAATTTGCATAAGTATTGTAATGGAGTTGTTATATACATGTGTTAATCGGAGCAAAGCGGAGATTAGCACATGGTCGAGGAGGAGCGAGTGAGGCACGAACGAGTGACGGGCTGAACAAGCCAGCCCTTAGGGTTGCCACCCCGTTACTACGCTAACGCTTCGTTACTCCTAGGCAGTTGCTAGTTCTTCACTATCGTTCAGAACTGCAACTTTATAAGATTTAATATCGAATCTACACATATAACAATGGTGTGTTGATGCAGTAGAGTTGCACTAGATACCTGATTGGTTAATTTATTAAAAGGTGGGAAAAAAGGGGTATGAGAAGAATGAGGGTCTCTTAATTGAGGCTCTCTTTTTTTGTAGTTTATTGGGAAAGGGAGTGAATTCTTTTCAGGCATTAGAAGAAAGGTTGAAAAAATAAAGAGATGCTTCTTTGGATGGCGTATATGGTATGAACAAGATGTACATTGAATTAGAATGAAAAGTTGGTTTACTGTAAATCAAACTGTAAATCCCTAAAAAAACGTTTGTATTGCAATACTTTTAGCTTTCATTGCAATACATTTGTTTATGACGGGATTTTCTGAAAAAAAGGTTCACTTAATGGCTTGTTTGATGCAATTGCAACTGTATCATTTTTCGAAAAGTTTCCCTGCTTACTTCAAATTAATTATCCCCGCTCTCTAATTTTGGACTCATCGGAAAAAAGAGAACAGTTTGAGATGCAAATACTAAATCAAGGTATTTGAACTAGGATAAAGGAGGAAGAAAATATGGATGAACAAGTTGTTAAAAAAAGTGTTAGCTTAAGAGCTGATATTTCTGGTTACCCTCATACCCAATCGGAGAGGTTACATGGAGGGAATTTTAGTGCTTATCTAACTTACTTAATTTCAAAAGAAAAAAAACGGAACTTCTTTAGATGAACAGGCAGATGAGAAGGTTTCCCTCACAAAAAAGCAGTATGAATCATTCATGACTAGTGGAAAAGTAGTTTATCACATGATTAAGATGCTTGATAAGGATATTAACCTTAGGAAAAATCACGTTTCCCTCCACCACGAGTCATTAATAGATTTAGTAAAATTAATGCTCAAATGTGATAATGCCAACAGCATAGATAAGGAAATCGACATATCAGTAAGGTTTCAAATTGTTTCGATAGGTTTTTAAATAGAGGGTATAGAGTGGAGGAAAACGGCTTTTTTATTGTGCATGAAAGGTGCAAATACTTAAAAGTTATTGCACCTTTTTAACATCCTTGCTATACTCTTCTTCAATAGGTGCAATAACTTAGTGTAATAAATAGTACAACAAATAACTGGTGAAGAGTGAGGAATTGATGATGAAATATGGATATGCAAGGGTCTCAACAGTAGCACAAGATTTAAAGGTTCAAATCCAAGCATTACAAGCTGAAGGATGTGATGTTATATTTAAGGAGAAATACACAGGTACTAAAACAGATAGAGCTGAGTTTAATAAGGTTCTTGAGGAGCTACAAGAAGGCGACACATTAGTCGTTACAAAACTAGATAGATTTGCAAGGTCAGCACTTGAAGGTATTCAAACAGTTAAGGCTTTATTTGGAAGAGGAGTTAAAGTTCACATCCTTAATATGGGGCTAGTAGAAAACAGCCCAACAGGCAGACTGATTTTTAATATTCTAAGTTCATTCGCAGAGTTTGAGCGTGATATGATTGTGGAACGTACTCAAGAAGGTAAAGCATTGGCTAAGCAACGTGAGGATTTTAGAGAAGGTAGACCTAGAAAATATTCAAAAAAACAAGTACTACACGCAGTAGAATTACTTAAGAATCATACATACAAAGAAGTTGAAGCAATGACTGGCATAAAGAAACGAACGCTAATTTACAGGAAAAATGAACTGAAGGCTGAACAATTATAAGGGACTCCCCTAGGGGTCTCTTTCTTTATGTGGCTGCTATTGGGGGTGTATTTCCACATTCTCAAGGGGTTCAAAACTTATATAAGCCCAGTGCCCCCTTATCTACACGACACAAAATTTGAAAAAAAGGAGCTATTAAAATTTTGGTGGTCTTTTTCTATATATGGTGTGATTTTCCTGCATATAAACTATAATTAAGTTTAAGAACTATGAAAGGAAAGTTGATTATGAATACTGAGATAGAAGAGTTCCAAAAGACAATATCACGGGAGTTAATTGCCATAAAAGATAGGGTAAGAAAATTAATTGGTGATGCTCATTGGGGAGAAGAAGGCAGATACAAGGAATCTATTCTAAAGAATGTAATTAGTCGCTTTCTACCCAGAAACTTAAGCTTAGGTACTGGTTTTATAGTCTCCATGAAGAGAAAAGAAGTAAAACGTTCGGGTCAAATAGATATAATAATTTATGATAATTCATATCCTTTACTTTTTAGTGAAGGAGACTTTATAGTAACGACACCAGATAGTGTAAGAGCTTTAATTGAGGTGAAAACTTCTGTCTCCAGTGGAGATATTATACCAATTATTAGAAAGGCAACAGAAAACGCAGCTTTAGTACCAAAAGCAAAATTTAATGGGATTTTTGCTTTTGAAAAAAGTGGTATTAAGATACAAAAAAGTAAAATAAACCAAAACTTAAGACAATCATTATATGAGAGTAAAGGAGCAGTTAACCATTTGTGCCTTGGGGAAAAAATATTTATAAAGTATTGGAAAAGTGGAGAAAAAAGGACGCAATTAGTGGATAATGTGTATAGCTTTTATGATATACAAGAACTTGCATTTTCATATTTTATATCTAATTTAGTTGAAAGTATAGCCCCAAAAAAGGTTCTCGATAAAACATGGTTTTTATATCCTATTAAAAAGCCAAATGGTAAAGAGGACGCATTAATAACTGATTTATCGATAAGAAAACAAAAATACCAGTCTTAAACAGTTTTTGCTTAGGGGGAGGAGAGTTTGTCAAATAAAGTTTCCATAAAAGTGGAATCAAGACAAAATGCCCTCTTAATAAAATATAGATATTATTACTTCTATTTAATAACCTTTGTTTCAAAAACCCAACACTCAACCACAAAAAAACAACATCAAGAAATAATAGTTAGAGCCACAAAAATTGCACTGCAATGAAAATAGATAGACATAACATCTTCCCTTCATTAGCATTACTGATTAAATATTGGAAAAGTTGATGGCATCTGTTCGCTTTCTTTTTTATTCACTTTTTAGGACTCTCTTTCAGGGTGTGACCTCTTCGCTATAGCCACGAGTGTAGTATTTTTTATTTTATATAAAAAGATTTGGAAAGGTAATAACTGGAACATGGAAAATTCACTTTATTTTAAGATAATGTAAAAAATATACTGTTTCTAGTATAATAGGTTTATAAATTACTAAAAGCGGTGATGACAATGCAAAGCAACTTTTCCTTTTTACGTGGAAAATGGGATGTACTTGCTAACCTAGGTGAAGCAGCTGAAAAGAATGTCTACCAAGACCCGCATACAACTTTAATGAAGCTTAGACTGTTCGGAGAAACTATGTCTAAGTTTATTTTGGCTTTAGAAAATATCTCTGAACCATATCGCAATAGACATGTAGACCGTATTACAACACTACTAAATGAAGGGCTAGTAGAGCCTGAATTATATAATATATTTGATACGCTACGTTTGAAAGGAAACAAAGCATCTCACGAAGCAGGTTACGGAGAAATTGAAGAAGCGAAAGTGCTTTTAAACCTAGCCTTCCGATTATCAACTTGGTTTATGGAAGTGTATGGTGACTGGGGTTTTGAAGCTCCAAATTACATAGAACCTGAGGAACAAAGTGATATTGATGTAGACGCATTACAGCAAGAATATGACGATAAAGTAAAGGAATTAAAAAACGAGTTAGAAGAGATAAGAAGAAAAGCGGAAACTGAAGATGCCGAAGTTAAGGCTGAACGGAAAAAAGCATCTAGAAGATTTATGCAACGCCAACAATTAACCGAAGCAGAAACTCGCTCAATCATTGATGAAAAACTCAGTTTGGCCGGCTGGGAAGTAGATTCAAATTTATTGAACCACTACACTAAAGGAACTTTACCTGAAAAGAACAGAAACATGGCTATCGCAGAATGGAAAGTAAAAGGTGGAAGGGTTGATTACGCTCTTTTCATCGGTCTTGAACTGGTTGGCTTAATCGAAGCCAAAGCACAGAAACGGAACATTCCAGGTTATCTAGAAAGCCAAACCAAAACCTATGCTAAAAATGTGATTCAAATAGACGAGGAAAAGATAATAGGAAGCCACGGGGACTATAAAGTTCCGTTTTTATATGCCACTAATGGCAGGGCCTATTTGCAGCAATTGAAAGAAGAATCAGGAATTTGGTTTTGGGACTCTCGGAAGCCATTAGTACACGCTCGACCTTTGGAAGGTTGGCACTCCCCTGGAGATTTGAAACTTCTTCTAGAACAGGATGATACGGACGCTAACAAACGACTTGAAGAAGAAGATATTACTAAGTTCGGTTTACGTGATTACCAAAAAAATGCTGTACTAGCAACAGAAAATGCCTTAAAAAAAGGTCAGCGAAGAATGTTAGTTGCTATGGCGACAGGCACAGGGAAAACTCGGACAGCAATTGCTCTTATGTATCGTTTAATCAAATCTAAAAAGTGTCGAAGAATACTATTTTTGGTTGACCGTAATTCTTTAGGTCAACAAACTGAAGATGCTTTAATTGATACTAAAATAGACGGCTATTCCTTTGCAGACACATACGATGTTAAAACGCTTGAGGATATAAAACCAGAGCTGGAAACTAAAGTTCAAATTGCAACTGTTCAAGGCATGGTTAAAAGGTTGTTCTATAACGATGGTGAGAATATACCAAGTGTAGGGCAATATGACTTTATAATAGTGGATGAAGCACATCGGGGTTATACCGTAGACAGAGAAATGACAGAAGAAGAACTGGAATTTAAAGACCAAAACGATTATGTAAGTCAATATAGACGTGTTATTGATTATTTCGATGCTGCTTGTTTGGGGCTTACCGCTACGCCAGCACTTCATACGTCTGAAATCTTTGGAGACCCGATTTACAAATATTCCTACAGTGAAGCAGTTTTAGACGGTTGGTTAGTCGACCATGAACCACCGTATTTATTTAAAACTGAACTTGCAAAAGCAGGCATTAGTTTTGAAAAAGACGAAGAAGTTGAAGTATATGACGTTGATAACGCTGAAATTCAGTTAGAGAAGATGGAAGACACTGTTCATTTTGAAGTAGAGCAATTTAACAAGAAAGTCATTACTGAACCATACAATAGAGCGGTTTTAAGCAAACTCACTGATTATATTGACCCAACCAGCAACGAAAAGACACTTATATTTGCAGCTACAGACCAACATGCAGATTTAATCGTTCGCATATTGAAGGAAGAGTTTAGCAAGCGTGGTGATGAGATAGAAGATGACGCTATTGTAAAAATAACTGGCTACATCTATCATCCAAAAGATGCTATTAGGAAATTGAAAAATGAGCGATTGCCTAACATTGTGGTAACAGTAGATTTACTTACAACTGGAATTGATGTCCCTGCAATCACTAACATTGTATTTTTAAGGCGTGTTCAATCTCGTATACTTTATGACCAAATGCTAGGACGGGCTACTAGGTTATGCCCTGATATTGGCAAAACTCATTTTAATATTTTTGATGCTGTGGGAATATACGATAAGCTGAAAAGCTATACAGAAATGAAGCCAGTAGTTAAACAGCAAAATGATAGCATTAAGCAGATACGTGAATCTTTTGAACATGCTACCTCAGATGAAGAAGAAAAATTCTTCAGAAACCAGTTGGTAGCAAAATTACAACGGAAGAAACAAAGGTTGAATGAAGAAGCAGACCAAAAATTCAAGGAACTATCTGAAGGTAAAAGCATTGATGAATGGGTGAGTGAAGTTCAGGAATACACACCTAATGCAGCACAGAACCACTCTATATTGTTTGAGTTCATAGAAACATATCGACCAAAAGGTGAGAAACGTTACATTTCTAATAAAGTAGACGAAGTCAAGGGTGTAGAGCGTGGCTACGGAGTAGGAAATAGCCGTCCTGAAGATTATATTGATGGCTTTGTAAGTTTTATTAAAGAAAACATAAACGAAATACCTGCCTTAAATCTAGTTTGTACTCGTCCAAAAGACCTGACTAGACAAGACCTCAGGGAACTTATTACAATATTGGAAACTAAGGGTTATAAGCAATCCCACTTACAAACCGCCTGGAAACATACAAAAAATGAAGATATTGCAGCTGATATTATTAGTTTCATTCGACAAGTGGCTTTAGGTGAGGCCTTGGTTGACCATGAAACACGTATTAAAAGAGCAATGCAAAAAGTATATTCAATGAATGATTGGACACCGAGGCAGAAAAAGTGGCTGGAAAGAATAGAAAAGCAGTTAATCCAATTTCCAGTTTTAGCCCCTAACCCACAGGATGCTTTTTCTGAAGAACCTTTTCGTAGCAGTGGAGGCTATAATATATTAAAACGAGAATTTGGCGAAGACATTGATGATGTTGTTAATACTATCAATGATAACTTGTATATTAGCTGAAAATTTTGTGCCTCTTAATCGAGGCACTTTTACGTTATAATGATAGAGTTCCTAAAATAAGAAATGTATTAATAACATAGAAAATACTGGGGGTAAAAAAATGAACAACCAAGAAATCGTACAAAAGTTATGGAGTTTGTGTAATGTACTTCGAGATGATGGTATTACATACCAGCAGTATGTTACAGAGTTAACATATTTGCTGTTTTTAAAGATGATGAAAGAGCAACAGACTGAATCAGTTATTCCAGAAGGATATAGATGGGATGACCTATTGGAAAAAGAAGGCGTAGTGCTGAAGAGGTTTTATCAACTAGTATTGCTTGAATTAGGAAGTAGTGGAAATGAAAAGTTAAGTTACATATATAGCGATGCTTCCACAAGTATAAGTGAACCTAAGAACTTAGAAAAAATCATTAAATCAATTGACGCTCTAGACTGGTATAACGCAAAAGAAGAAGGGTTAGGTAACCTATATGAAGGTTTACTGGAGAAGAACGCCAGTGAAACGAAATCAGGGGCAGGACAGTATTTCACTCCTCGTGTTTTAATTGACATGATTGTTCAGCTAGTAGACCCAAAAGTTGGCGAAAAGTGTAATGACCCAGCAGCTGGAACATTTGGCTTTATGATTTCAGCTGACCGTTATTTAAAAGACAAAACAGACGATTATTTTGACTTAGACCCACAACAAGCAGAGTTTCAAAAAAGAGAAGCGTTTACTGGCATGGAACTCGTGCAGGGAACTCATCGTCTTGCATTAATGAATGCTTTACTCCATGATATGGAAGGGCGTTTGGAACATGGAGATTCTTTGTCAGGTAACGGAAAATGGATAAAGAACTTTGATGTTATTATGACAAATCCACCGTTCGGAACTAAAAGAGGTGGAGAACGTGTATCTCGTGATGATTTAACGTTTGAAACTTCTAACAAGCAATTAAATTTCTTGCAGTTAATATATAACGCTCTAAAAGATGATGGTAATGCTCGTGCAGCTGTCGTGTTACCAGATAATGTGTTGTTTGAGAGTGGCATTGGGGCACAAATTCGTAACGATTTAATGAATAAGTGTAACTTGCATACCATTTTACGGTTGCCGACTGGAATCTTTTATGCTCAAGGTGTAAAGACTAATGTATTGTTTTTCAGAAAAGGAAAAACAGACAAAGAAAACACTAAAAATGTATGGGTATATGACCTCCGTACAAACATGGAGTCATTCGGTAAACGTAATAAATTAACTTTGGCTCACTTCGAGAACTTTATGAAGGCATATGAAGCAGAAGACCGTTCTAAAGTAACGGATGAACGTTGGGGTAGATTCACTAGAGAAGATATTGCTAAAAAAGATGATAATTTAGATATTGGCCTTATAGCAGATGAATCACTTTCATCTTATGACAATTTGCCAGACCCTATTGAGTCAGCAGGAGATGCTGTAAATAAACTTCAACAAGCGATGGATTTATTAAATGAAGTGGTAACTGAACTAAGAACTGTTGAAGAAAACAAGGTGGTCAAAAAATGAGTAAGAAAAAAAAGACCATTGAAAATTTAATGGAAGAAGCATTGCTATCAAAAGATGAAATACCGTATCAATTACCTGAAAATTGGATTTGGAGTAAGTTAGGGAAATTGCTGAATGAAATTCAGTATGGATATACTGAAAAATCTACTTTTGAAAAGATAGGGCCACATTTTTTAAGGATAACGGATTTAAATGAAGAAGGTATTATTTGGGATGAAGTCCCTTATTGTAATATTAATGATAAAGACTTTAAAAGGTATAAGTTGAAAAATAATGATGTTGTAGTTGCTAGAATGGGGTCTGTTGGAAAAAGTCAAATTATAAAGCATCCTGAGCCATCTGTATTCGCCTCTTATTTAATTAGGTTAAAAGTAAATAAATCATTAGATGCAAATTACCTATCCTTATTTATGAAAAGTCCACTTTATTGGAATCAAGTCACAAGTAACAGCAAAGGGACAACTAGAGCAAATATAAACACAAAAGGATTAAAGAACTTAAATGTACCTTTGCCTGCAATAAATGAACAAAAGCGTATCGCTGAAAAGGCAGAACGTCTTTTAAATAAAGTTCAGGAAGCGAAACAGTTAATTGAAGAAGCGAAGGAAACATTTGAACTTCGTAGAGCAGCCATTTTGGATAAAGCATTTCGTGGGGAATTAACTAAAAAGTGGCGTGAAGAATATCCATATGTGAAAACAGGTGAAAGTATTATAAAGGATTTTGAAATTCAAAATACTAAAACTAAGCTTCCCTATGATTTAGAAGAATCTGAATTGAATAAATTACCTGTTCCTAGCACATGGAGTGTTGCATATTTAGGGAATGTTAGTGAAATACAGGGAGGCATTCAAAAAACATCAAAGAGAAGACCTGTTGAGAATTATTATCCATATTTAAGAGTTGGTAATGTGTATAGAGGGCATCTAAAACTCGACAAAATTGAGTATTTTGAGTTATTGGATTCGGAATTAGAAAAATGGAAATTAAAAAAAGGTGATTTGTTATTAGTGGAAGGAAATGGCAGTTCAAAAGAGATTGGTAGAAACGCAATTTGGAATGAAGAAATTAGTGATTGTGTTCATCAAAACCACCTAATTAGAAGTCGTATGCTTGAAGGAATAGAACCTTTATTTATCTCACACTATTTAAATTCCTTTTTTGGGATTAAAGAAATGATGACCCAAGCAAGTTCATCAAGTGGTTTATATACATTAAGCGTGAAGAAAGTTAGCAAAATCCTAGTGCCTGTACCACCAACTGAAGAACAAATTGTTATAGTTAAAGAACTTGAAAAGTATTTTGAAAAGGAAAAGAAAGCACAAGAATATATATCAGAAGTTGAGAGTCAAATTGATAATGTTACTAATTCTATATTGCAAAAAGCCTTCAAAGGTGAATTAGGAACAAATGACTCATCTGAAGAAAGCGCATTTGAACTGCTTAAAGAAGTTCTTCAAGAGCAAGTAAAATAAGGGTTTTATATAAGCAACATTCTTATTGGCCATTCTGCATTATAGCAGTTGGTCAATTTTTATATACGTGAAATTTGGATTACTTTGCAATTGTGTGCTTTTGATTGTGTTATTATTACTTTTGTAGGAATTTGATAGGGGTGAAAAAATTGGGGAACAAAGTAGTAGAAGCTATTTTTTATGCAATAGCAGGTGGACTTGTTACATTTGTAGCACCATTGTTAGCCACTCTTTTTTTTGAGGATACACCTGAAGCTAATATAGGAAAATCAATTGCGATTAACGAAAATGAGTTTATTTTGCCTATAGACTTAACTACATACAAAGATAATATTGAAGAATTAAGAATTACGGTACCAATTAATATTACAAAAGAACAAATTAAATCTGAAACGCCTTTAAAAATATCAGTTCTGGATAACGATGTTAGAAATGCAGATGGCACAGATATAGCTATAAATAACATAACTTCAGATAAAGAAATTCAGTTAGCAATTATTTCAAGTGAGCGATTTGAATCTGAAGAAATAGATATTACAAATACTGGCAATAATATCAATACCAATTTGCTTTCTGAAAAAGAAAGTCCGGCAGCTTCTCGAGTGAAAGATTTATTTTTATCAGCTATTTTATATTCCATTTTAATAGGAGCTTTCGCTTATTACTTTATTAATAAAACTGATAAGAAATATAATGAGGTAAGAGACCATTTGGAAATAAGAGAATCAGAAATAAATAGATTAAAGGAAGACAGTGAAAATACAGAGGACAAATTATCAAAAGCCCAGAGTGACTTTCAAAAAAGCCGAGATGATTTTAGAAAGAGACAGCTAGTAATTCAAGCAAAATTATATGATTACCGTAAGGAAATAAATTTTTGGAGAGATACTATTAGAAAAATGCTTTATCAAAATAAAATTGATGAAGCAAAAGCTGAGGAATTATTTGATATTGTTACTTTTTCATTGGGAACTTATGAAACAAAAGGAAATAAGGATTTGTACCATGATTATGAACATCTAAAAGTACTTTCTAGATATGTGAATGATATAGAAAGCGATTGATTTTATTAATTTAATGTTTGCTCCTTACCAGCAGGGCTTATTCAATATAATAATATTGTAAATAATAAATAAAAGAAGGTCAGAAAACTTAATTTCATTTATGTATTTACCTCCTTATAAGATTGAGCAATCAGCGTTCAAAGAATAAAATTCGCTGGTTGCTCTTTTACATAAATATATAGTCGTTGAATATTAATTCTCAAAATTTTGTGCTTACATAAAAAGTTAATGGTATAATATGGATAACCTGCAGGGAAGTGGCGAAGTAGGTCTGGAACGAAATGTCCTGTCTAGGGGCATAGTAGTTCTAAGTACTGCCTCCTTCATGAGGTGAATTTGTCCCGATGGAAGTTGATATTCGTATTCGAGTTAGATTTCCTTTCGTAATCATAGAAATACTTTGGGCGATAATGAACATATTTCTATGAGGCGTCTGTAGGTTTTGCCTTTGTCCCAAAGCGAAGAGACCTAGGCATTACCCATTCCTTTTATTAGGAGTGGGTTTTCTTTTTTCCTTATTATAAGGAAGCAATTGATAATCGTTACGACATACCTATAATGACTGTTGATTTATGTTCATAGTCCTCTTATGATATATGTAACAATTTATTCAAGAGGAATTAATCAACAGACATTGGTGTCACAAGGTTTTAATTTTTAACAATGATGATGTGCAGGATATCTATCATAACCTTGAAGCGGATGAAGAGGTATTAGAAAAACTAACTTGAAATAATCCCTGATTATAATAGCTTCTATTTCTGGGCAAACTGGAAATAGGAGCTATTTTTTATATCCTTTAACAAGGTTTCGTATGAAAGAGGATAAAAAACTGAGGCTTTCCTCATCATATTCATACGGCCAAGTTTTTCTAAGGGGGGATTCGATGAAAACGACAATATGGAAATCGCTCACGATTAGTTTATTGATACTCTTATTTTTTATTGCAGTATTGGATGATCGGCCTTCGAGCGGGGAGGAAGATGAAGCAAAAAAAAGTTCCCTGGAGGAGCCTGTATCCTTGGTGGCAAGTCAACCATTAGAAGTAAAAGTGACCATGGAAAAGCAATATCTTGATGGAGTTACAGAGGTAGAAGAAAAAATAGAAACCATTTGGGCGATGGAAGACTTTTGGGCTAATTATGATGGTTGGACACTAATGAACCAGGGAGAAGGTTTTGTAGAGTTTTATAAGCAAATAGACGACCTTTCTCCGGAAGTAAAAGCAAATGGTTATTTTGGTATTGATTTAAATGATCAGTTAACGATTTTCCTTGGAAAGCCTACAGAAGGAAAAGTGATAGAATCATTTTTTCCTATTCCAGTGGATACTTTGGAAAGCAGTCGAAGGAAAGAATTGGAGCAGGGAATAAAGATTCAAGATAAAAACCACTTTAACAAAGTTATCGAAACATATGCTGATCGAGATCCTATTGATAAACATTAACATTTACGCTCTCCAATCGTTCAGATGGAGGGCTTTTCTTTTAAGGGTGAGGATAGGCGAACATGTGCTTGTATGTTACAATAAGTGGAGAAATTTGATTGTGAGAAGGGAAAATAAACATGATAGCATATGTTCGGGGAAAATTAACGGTCATAGATGATGAGAGTGTCATAGTAGAAGCAAATGGAGTTGGCTATGAATTGATTTGTGCCAACCCGTTTTCATTTCAAGAATATCTAGAAAAAGAGATCAAAATACATACCTATCATTATGTCAGAGAAGACTTGCAGACTTTATATGGATTTAAAAAAAGGGAGGATAAAGCACTTTTCTCTAAATTGTTGAATGTATCGGGAATTGGGCCAAAAGGAGCGCTGGCTGTACTTGCTTCTACCAGTGTGCGTGATTTTGTAACCGCAATTGAACAGGAAGATGAAAAGTTTCTGACCCGTTTTCCAGGAGTCGGCAAGAAAACAGCACGGCAAATGATACTTGACCTGAAAGGGAAACTGGTGGCATGGCTTCCCGATGAAGATAACGAAACGTCGATCTTTTATACGAAAGACCATACTTCACAGGAGCGCAGCCAGGCGGTTGAGGAAGCTCTGGAAGCAATGAAAGCGCTGGGATATTCAGAACGTGAGCTGAAAGCACTTCGTCCGAAGCTGGCGAACAGTGATCATGCTAACGTAGATGATTATGTACGCCATGGATTACAATTAATGATGAAAAATTGAGCGCGGAGGTGAATTGGTTTGGAAGAACGGATGATATCCAGTGATTTGCAAGAAGAAGATGCTTCCATTGAGTTGAGTTTGCGGCCTAGTCGATTAAGTCAGTATATTGGCCAGCCGAAAACAAAACGGAATTTGGAAATTTTCATTGAAGCAGCAAAAATGAGAAATGAACCATTGGATCATGCTTTATTATATGGTCCTCCAGGGCTCGGGAAAACTACATTAGCTTCAATTATTGCCAATGAAATGGGGGTTCAGTTCCGGACCACGGCAGGACCTGCTATCGAGCGTGCCGGTGATTTAGCAGCTATTTTATCTTCATTGGAGGCAGGGGATGTACTATTCATCGATGAAATCCACCGACTGCCAAGATCTGTGGAAGAAGTGCTCTATCCGGCTATGGAAGATTTCTGTCTCGATATTGTCATTGGGAATGGTCCCAGTGCAAGGTCCGTCCGTCTAGATCTCCCACCTTTTACATTAGTAGGAGCGACCACGAGGGCAGGGTTGTTATCGGCTCCGCTTCGGGATCGGTTTGGAGTACTAAGCCGGCTGGAGTATTACGATACAAAAGATTTATGTGATATCGTAGAGCGCACCGCTGATATTTTTCAGGTGGGAATTACTCGAGATGCAGCAATAGAAATCGCAAGAAGGTCACGGGGAACACCGAGAATCGCCAATCGGTTGTTGAAGCGTGTACGGGATATTGCACAAGTCAAAGGGAAAGACGAGATAGACTTGGAAATAACGCAAGAAGCATTAGAAATGCTCCAGGTAGACCCGGTAGGACTGGATCATATTGATCACAAACTGCTATTAGGCATTATGGATAGCTTTCAAGGAGGTCCAGTAGGCTTGGATACCATCGCCGCTACCATAGGGGAAGAATCACAGACGATAGAAGATGTATATGAACCATATTTGCTTCAAACCGGCTTTATCCAACGCACACCGCGGGGAAGGGTAGTAACACCCAAGGCTTATCTCCACTTTCAACGGGAGGTGCCTGAAGCTTGACCGGATTCGGAAAAATATTTATTGTAATAGGGGTTGTGTTTATCATTATTGGCTTGCTATGGAGCTTTATTGGCAAGCTGCCAGGTGATATCAGCTTTAAAAAGGGAAATGTAACGTTTTATTTTCCTATTGTTACATCCATTGTGGTAAGCATCATACTTTCATTGATTTTTTACTTCTTTGGTAAAATAAAATGAATAGAGATAGGAGATAATTATGGACATCAAGCAATATGACTTTGACCTGCCTGAAGAGTTGATCGCGCAAACCCCGTTGCTGGATCGATCTTCATCCCGGCTAATGGTGTTGGATAAAAAGGAAAAAACCATAAACCACAGAAGATTCTCGGATATTAAAGAATTTTTAAAGCCAGGAGACTGCCTGGTTTTAAATGATACTAGAGTATTGCCTGCAAGGCTGTATGGGGTAAAAGAAGATACAGGTGCGAAAGTAGAAGTTCTTCTGCTTCATCAGACCGAGTCGGATGAATGGGAAGTACTTGTAAAACCTGCAAAGAAAATCAAGGTTGGAACAAGGATAATTTTTGGTGAAGGGAAATTGGCGGCGGAATGTACAGCTACCGAAGATCATGGTGGACGTCAGCTGCGTTTCGAGTATGAGGGAATATTTCTTGAAGTCCTGGAAGCGTTGGGCGAAATGCCATTGCCACCCTATATCAAGGAGCAGCTTTCTGATAGTGAAAGGTATCAGACTGTATATGCGAAAGAAGAAGGTTCTGCCGCAGCACCGACAGCGGGACTGCATTTCACAAAAGAGCTGTTGCAGGAGATTGAACAGGCTGGTGTCGAACTGGCGTATATTACCTTACATGTAGGTCTGGGCACATTCAGACCAGTGAGTGTAGATAACATTGAAGACCACGATATGCATGCCGAGTTTTATCAAGTATCACAAGCTACAGCAGAAAAGTTGAATCGTGTCCGTGAGAACGGTGGGAGGATCATTTCTGTGGGGACTACTTCTACACGAACGTTAGAAACAATCATGCGGGATCATGGGACTTTTACAGAAGCCTCAGGCTGGACTGATATTTTTATCTATCCACCTTATGAACTGAAAGCGATTGATGGTTTGATTACGAACTTCCATTTACCACAGTCCACATTAATCATGCTTGTCAGTGCCCTGGCAGGACGAGAATTCATTTTACATGCGTACCAGCAGGCTGTAGAAGAGCGATATCGCTTTTTCAGCTTTGGTGATGCAATGTTGATTTTATAAGGAAAGGGTTTAATTACTAATGGCAATCACCTATGAATTTATAAAGACATGTAAACAGACAGGTGCTCGTCTTGGGAAGGTGCATACACCGCACGGTTCTTTCGATACACCTGCCTTTATGCCCGTAGGGACTCTTGCTACCGTTAAAACGATGAGCCCGGAAGAGTTGCAGGAAATGAATGCGAATATCATTCTTTCTAATACCTACCACCTATGGCTGCGCCCAGGGGAAGATATCATCGAAGAAGCAGGTGGACTCCACAAGTTCATGAACTGGGATGGGGCAATTCTGACGGACTCAGGCGGATTCCAGGTGTTCAGTTTGAGCGATTTACGGCAAATTGAAGAAGAGGGCGTACATTTTCGTAACCATATCAGCGGGGAGAAATTATTTCTTTCCCCTGAAAAAGCCATGCACATCCAGAATGCGCTAGGATCAGATATTATGATGGCATTCGACGAATGTCCTCCATATCCAGCGGAATATGACTATATGAAGAAATCGGTAGAACGGACAAGCCGTTGGGCTGAACGCTGTTTAACTGCCCATAAGAAACCAGATAAACAAGGGCTGTTCGGCATTGTCCAAGGTGGAGAATACGAAGAGCTTCGGCGCCAAAGTGCAGAAGATTTAACGTCACTCGATTTTCCAGGCTATGCGATTGGCGGTTTATCTGTCGGAGAACCAAAAGATGTGATGAATCGGGTGCTGGAGTTTACCACACCGATGCTCCCTGAAAACAAACCAAGGTATCTAATGGGTGTCGGTTCACCGGATTCCTTGATTGATGGATCCATTCGAGGAGTAGACATGTTTGATTGCGTACTACCGACCAGGATTGCCCGAAACGGCACCTGCATGACATCAAACGGAAGACTGGTCGTGAGAAATGCTAAGTTTGCCAGGGATTTCCGTCCAATTGATGAAAAGTGTGACTGCTATACCTGCAGGAATTATTCCAGCGCTTATATCAGACATTTGGTGAAAAATAATGAAACATTTGGCTTTCGATTAACTACTTACCATAACTTATATTTTCTGTTAAAATTAATGGAGCATGTCCGCCAGGCTATTAGAGAAGACCGTCTTGGCGACTTCAGAGAAGAATTCTTTGAACAATATGGTTTCAATAAACCAAATGCGAAGAATTTCTAGAAAGGGGGAATGAAAATGGAAGGAATATTAGGATTATTACCTATCATCCTTATGTTCGTTATTTTCTATTTCTTGTTAATCCGCCCACAGCAAAAGAAACAGAAGAAAGTACAGCAAATGCAAGCGGATTTACAAAAAGGAAATAGAATCATTACTATCGGGGGTCTTCATGGGACCATCCATGCCCTTGATGAAGGGACCGTCGTATTGACTGTCAATGATGGAACAAAGATGACTTTTGATCGTTCAGCTGTACGAGAGGTACTTAACCAGGACTAAAAAAATGACTCCGGCGATTTATATCGCGGAGTCATTTTTTATTTCCTGCAGCTCTGTTGGAGCGGATATTAACTCCTAACATTCCTCCGATTAACGCTGAGCCCACCATTCCCGCAAGATAAGGCACCTGACTTAATTGTACCCCCTGTTGAAGGCCGAGATATTGATAAAGGATTATGAATAACAAAAAGGCCCCGCCCGTTATCAGTCCATACATCCAGCCTTTTTCCTGCCCCCGATGTCCTGCTGTTGCTCCGCCGGTAAACAGAATGAGCATGGCCAAAATCATGGTGAATAAGTTTATGAGATTCGTATCAATGGTGGTAAACCGCAATAATAATGCCAATATGAAACTGCTAGTCAACATAAGAATCAGGATAATGGCCAAACCATATCCCAAAGCTGTCCAAACTTCTTTCTTCATTGTCTCCCTCCTTGTCTGCTTTGTCCCTACACTATATGACTTTAAAATTATAAATAGAAGTATATATTTTTAGCCGCTTATGAATAGACATCATAGAAAAGGCTGAAAAGGGGACAGGTTATGTTAACATGGATGGCCATATTAATTTTTATCATCAGTTACGGATTAATTATGTCTGAAAAGATAAATAGAGCCCTGGTAGCTATTGCGGGGGGAGTATTACTACTACTTACGAATGTATACGAATGGAAGGATGCTTTTACTCATTATATCGATTGGGAGACGATCGCCCTTTTATTCTCTATGATGGTTCTGGTAGCCATTACAAAAAAGACAGGTGTTTTTGAATATGTCGCCATCAGTTTTGCGCAAATGGTGAAAGGCAGACCGGTCCCGCTTTTGATTGGTACAGCAATATTAACCGCAGTGGGCTCTGCTTTTCTTGATAATGTTACGACCGTTCTATTATTTGTCCCTATCTTGTTGACTTTGACCAGCCAGCTGAATCTCCCTGCGTTTCCTTTTCTTCTTACTACTATTTTTAGTGCAAATATTGGCGGGACGGCAACGTTAATTGGAGATCCGCCGAATATAATGATCGGACAGGCGGTAAAGCATTTTACATTCGTTTCATTTTTAGTCAACCTTGGGCCAGTAGTAGTAATTATTTTTGTGTTTACCCTTGGCGGTATGGTTATGCTGTTTCGCAAACAATTGAAATATGAGAAAGACAAGGCGAAAGCTCTGATGCAACTGAACCCATCCAGTTATTTAAAGAAAACACCAATGTTATATCAATCTCTGTCTGTTATGGGATTGACAATGGTCGGATTTCTAATGCACCCGATCATCCATGTCGAATTAACGACGGTTGCAGTATGTGCTGCTGTTTTATTGTTGTTATTGACGGATGCTGAAGCGTCCAGTGAGAAAATATTTCAGGAAGTGGAATGGGTCACTTTGTTCTTTTTTATCGGGCTATTCATGTTAGTTGGAGGTCTGGAGAAAGTAGGGGTAATTGATGAAATAGCCAGAGGAATGATGTGGTTATCTGGCGGGGACTTGCCGATGACCTCCTTGATTGTATTATGGAGTGCTGGTCTACTATCTGGAATCGTAGATAATATCCCGTTTGTAGCAGCTATGATTCCAGTGGTACAGGAACTTCAAGGTTACGGGATGATGAATATCGACCCGATTTGGTGGTCATTGGCACTTGGCGCTTGTCTTGGAGGAAATGGTACATTGCTTGGAGCTTCTGCCAATGTAGTAGTGGCTGGACTGGCTGCGAGTGCCAACCATCAAATTCCGTTCCTTAAATTTCTAGTCTATGGAATTCCGGTTTTGCTTTTCTCCCTGTTGGTAGCAACCATATACGTTTACTTCCGCTTCCTTGTTCCCTTCTTGTCGTAGAAACTGTCACCCAAAAAAACATTAAATATCCCCGTCCTAAAAAAGTTTGGAGTGGACATTACAGCATTGCTGACACCTAAGTTAAAGGCTTAGGTGCTTTTTTATTGTTACCTGATATCTGAAATCTGCGTAACAATCCATTAATCCATAAAAGATATTATTACCTTCATGTATTTCCTTTTAATTGGAGTCAGTGGATTATAATTATAAGCTTAATATTTATTAGGATAAAAACTGTTAATTTGGAAAAAGTAACAAGTGACATCTAGACGGACGCCAGGGGTGGAATAAAAGTGGATATACAAATAGGGACGATATTATTTCGCACGCTGCTTACTTATTTGCTGATTTTAGTCATTCTCAGGCTGATGGGAAAGAGGGAAATTGGTGAATTGAGCGTATTGGATCTAGTAGTATTTGTCATGCTGGCAGAAATAGCCGTCTTCTCGATTGAAGAGCCCGATAAATCTTTGTACCACGCTATTCTCCCTATGGCTGTACTATTAGCTATCCAGCGGTTGACCGCTTTCATATCTTTAAAAAGCCAGAGATTTCGTGAATGGTTTGATGGGACTCCTTGTATTATAATTAAGCATGGTAAAGTGGATGAACATGAAATGAAAAAGCAACGCTATAATTTCAATGATTTACTTGTTCAGCTTAGGGAGAAAGAAATTTATAGTATCCAGGATGTAGAGTATGCGATACTCGAACCAAATGGTAAGCTGTCCGTATTACAAAAAGATGAAAATTCTCCAGAGCATACAACTGGATACTCTGCTGTATTGATTGCTGATGGCAAGTTCCAATATGATTCCTTGAAGCGAGTGAAAAAGAATAAGAGCTGGCTCATAAATGAACTGAAGAAGAGAGGATATGAATCAGAAGAATCCATATCTATATGTTCAATCGACGAGCAAGGAGAATTATTCATCGACGAAAAGAATGAGTATGAATAACAAATATGAAGACTGCAAATAAAAAAGCCCCTTCTTGCCGTTAGAGGGGGCTTGTCAGTTATTTGATCAGTTTATTCAGGTAAGGGAGCTGTTTCAGTTCATCCTTTGTTATGAAACGCAGGACGAATAACAGGAAGATATATAAGATGGTTAAGGTACAACAGATAATGATGAACTGAGATAGTTCTCCAACAGTATAGGTTAAAAAAGATTTCAACTGAGAGCCAATCACCCAGGTAACACTTATTAGTATAACCATTTTTGTCAAATCAAGGAAAGGTATTTTGAAATTAATAGCTTGCATGAGTGCACCCAGGTGCAGGAAGGTTACCACTAATACTCCTACGACAATTGCAATTGCTACACCGCGAATTCCAAAAGCGGGCTGAGACGCTAATCCTACTAAAACCCCGAATTTTACTACTGCACCAATTAAACTGTTCCACATAGCGGGTTTTGCTAAATCCAATGCCTGTAAAGCGGCTTGCAGGGGCGCCTGAATATACAACAAAAGAAAGAAGGGAGCCATTAATGCCAGCATATAGGCAGCATTGCTCGTCCCATACATTAACTGTAGAATCGTAGCAGCAAAACTTGTCAGCAGTATTGTGGCAAGGCCGCCGGAGGCAAAAGAAAGCCGGATGGATTGATGAATACGATAATGAATTAATTTCGTTTCATTTTTAGCACCAGCCTCACTGATCGATGGTACTAAAGCTACGGACAAAGAATGAGTGATAAAGGTTGGCAGCATTAAAAGTGGGAGAATATACCCTGCCAGCTCACCATACTGTTTCGTAGCTGCCGCTGTCTGAAGGCCTGCTAGAGCCAGGCTCTGGGCGACTAAGATTGGTTCGAGAAAAAAAGAAAATGAGCCAATCAATCTGCTCCCAGTTGTCGGGATAGCAATCGAAAGTAATTCGTTTACTGTTTTCCGGCCGGATTGTAAATAAGTAAAGAATTGCCGGCGTACTCTGAATCTTTTTTTGACAGAAAACATACGCAACATAAATAGTAACGAGGCGAATTCACCTAAAATTACAGAAGCCATTGCCCCAGCCGCTGCATATTCGATACCGTAAGGGAGGAGGAGCTTGGTTAAGAAAGCTACCGATAAAATTCGAACCACTTGCTCAATCACCATGGAAAATGCTTGCGGCTTCATATTCTGACGGCCTTGAAAATAGCCTCGCAATACAGATGATATTGCTATGATAGGGACAATCGGACTGATGACAAGTAATGGCACCACTGTTCTCGAGTCTGTTAGCAAATGATTGGCGACCCAGGGAGCCAAGAGAAACATTAATGTCGTAAATAGGATGCTGAGAATTCCGGTGATGGAAAGGGAAACTACTAAAATACGTTTAATACGATTCAGATCACCAGCAGCTTCCGCCTCAGCTACACGCTTAGAAATAGCTACCGGCAAACCGAACTGCGTAAGAGTGATCGCAAGGAACAAAGTGGGGAGGGCCATCATATAGAGACCTACCCCCTCCTCACCCATCACCCTGGCGACGACTATACGGTTGATAAAACCTAAAAATCGGGTGATCATCCCGGCTGCTATTAAAATCAGGGTCCCCTGCAGAAATGTTTGCTTGGTCATAATAACGACCTGCCTTCTCAAAGTGATAAAATTCATATACAATGAATGTATATGCGAAAGAGGTGGCCAAGCATGACATTATTTATATGGCTGACAGGCTTTCTCGTGGAGGAGGCGAAAGGATGAAAACCATAAAATCAGCCGACCAGTGGAAACTGGAGGTATATCCTGCTTTGAGGAGTAAGGCTGAAGAATTTCGATTGATGGGCTATCCCGACTCTATCCCGGATGATATATGGAATTGTTTAATATCCAAAGTATGGAAAGGGAATCCGGATAAGCATTTATATGAGATGGTGCAGGATATTTTTCATTTAAATACTGCTCTTTACATAAGTTTCCTGACAGTTGAAGCTCATCGCGGAAAAGATCTGGTAAATTCAATTGCCGAAATTTCCGGAGAAAAAGAATCTGCATCTTCTGTAGAATAAGCTTGAGCTTATATTGACAGTTAGTTAAAAAGGTTTCTATAATAGTTTTATTGGAAAAATTCAGTAAATCATACGGATTGTGTATGGTACGAGGATAGGCTTGACAACCAACTCGACAGCTTATGAACAATAGCAGCCTGTCCTGGTACCCTATTTACGTTTTATATACATAAAGATGCTATGTATCGGCGTATCGTGCGTGCAGTCATTAAAGGAGGAACAACTTAAATGGTTAAAAGGGGCAGAATCATAGCCTTTTTTCTTGTTGTATTGATATTGGCAGGAACAATTGGCACCACTATTACTGGAATTACAAAAGACATTAAGCTTGGGTTGGATTTGCAAGGCGGATTTGAAATACTGTATGAAGTAAAACCCTTGGATGAAAATCAGGAAGTAAATGAAAAAGTGCTTGAAGTTACGGCTCGTTCCTTGGAAGAACGTGTCAATGTACTGGGAATCAGTGAAACGAATATTGATATTGAAGAGCCCAATCGTATCCGGGTACAGCTGGCTGGAGTAGAAGATCAGACGCAGGCACGTGAACTACTGTCCACTACTGCCCACTTATCTTTCCGTGATGCTGAAGACAATGAATATATGAATGGTTCAGATTTAGTGGAAGGCAGTGCTTCCCAATCCTATTCAGAAACGAATTCACCGATTGTTACATTGCAAGTGAAGGACCCGAGTAAATTTTACGAAGTTTCTAAAGAAATAAGCAGCATACCGGAAGATCCAAATACTCCATATCCGGATGATGTTATGGTCATATGGATGGACTTTGACGAAGATACTTCTTTTGGTGAAGAGTATGGAAAAGAAGATCCAAAATATATATCTGCTCCCGGTTTTTCAAACGGACCAATTCGCAGTAAGAATATTCAAATAACCGGAGATTTTACCGTGGAGGAAGCTAAACGTCTGGCAGATATTCTTAATGCGGGTTCCCTTCCTGCTGACCTTGAGGAAATGTATTCCACTTCCGTCGGCGCTCAATTTGGGGAGCAGGCGATGAGCAAAACGATTTATGCCGGCTTCATTGGTATCGGAATCATCTTTTTGTACATGATGTTCTATTATCGTTTTCCAGGTGTCATCGCAACATTGACGCTTAGTGTCTATATTTATCTGATTTTACTTATCTTTGAATGGATGAATGGCGTGTTGACCCTCCCGGGTATTGCTGCCTTGATTTTAGGTGTTGGTATGGCAGTTGATGCAAACATCATCACCTATGAACGTATTAAAGAAGAAATAAAATCAGGAAAGTCGGTACTCGCTGCTTTCCGTTCTGGAAACCAACATTCTTTATCAACCATATTTGATGCGAATATAACAACAATGATTGCAGCGATTGTCTTGTTTACATTTGGGACAAGCTCGGTTAAAGGCTTTGCTACCATGTTGATTGTCAGTATTCTCGTCAGCTTCATAACAGCCGTTTACGGCAGCCGTCTATTCTTAGGACTTTGGGTGAAGAGCCGATTCCTGAATAAACGGCCGGGCTGGTTTGGAGTGAAAAGAGAAGAGATAGTAAATATTGAAGATGGGGAAGAAGTAGAAGCTACATTCTTCAACCGGAAAATAGATTTTGCGGGCTTGAGGAAACGTTTCTTCACCCTCTCGCTTATTTTGATTGTTGCCGGAATTCTTTCGCTTGCGGTAATGAGGTTGAATCTGGGAATAGACTTTACGAGTGGCTCCCGTGTCTCCATCTTATCTGATGGAAATATTACAGCAGAACAAGTCGAAGAAACTTTTGAACAGGAGTTCAATGTATCGCCGAAAAAGGTGGTCCTCTCCGGAGATGATAGTGAGATAGCCGATGTTCGCTTTGATAGCGTACTAGGACAGGAAAAAATTGCCGAAATCAAGGCTTATTATGATGACCAATATGGAAATGAACCGAACGTAAGCACGGTTTCCCCAATTATAGGGCAAGAGCTTGCGAAAAACGCTGCCCTTGCCGTGCTGTATGCTTCCATAGGGATAATCATCTATGTCACGATCCGGTTTGAAATCTACTTTGCCTTGACTGCTATCATTGCGCTGCTTCATGACGCGTTTTTCATCTTGGCACTATTTAGTTTAACAAGGTTGGAATTCGATATAACCATCATTGCGGCCATATTGACCATTGTCGGTTATTCGGTCAATGACACGATTGTCACCTTTGACCGGATTCGAGAAAATGTAAAACGGGAAAAACGAGTCAAATCATTCGCACAGTTGGCTAAAATCGTTAATAAGAGTTTGATGCAAACAATGGCCAGAAGTATCAATACAGTTCTGACTGTCGTTTTCGCGGCCTTGATGCTTCTTTTATTCGGTGCATCTTCGATTACCAATTTTTCTTTCGCGCTGGTGATAGGCTTGCTTGCTGGAACTTACTCTTCACTATTCATCGCTGCCCAATTATGGCTAGTGCTTAGAGGAAGAAATATCAAAGAAAAGCCACTAAGCTTTGTGAAAAAGAAAAATACGGGAGGGCCACAAGTATAATAAGGCCCTCTCATAAGCCTGCTTCTTTCCAGGAAGCAGGTTTTTCTTTTGGGAACGTTTGTCAGATAAGGATAAAGGTAATAAATAGACTATAATAAAAAAGTCAGTAAATGAGGAAGGAGGAATAGAATGAAAGGTCAATATTATTGGATATTAGCACTTATATTTGCGTTATTGATTGCTATATTTGCTGTAATCAATGTGGATCCTGTGGAAGTCAATTTTATGTTTGGTACAGGAGAGTGGCCCTTGATACTGGTTATCCTTATTTCTGCACTGTTAGGGGGGATTGTTACAGCGGCAGCTGGTTCGGTACGATTTTATCAACTGCAGCGAGAGGTTAAAAAGCTGCGGAACGGCACTAAAGGGCAGACACCTGCCGGGAGATCTGAACTCCGATCCCATAACAATAAGCATGATAAGCAACGTTCGACTGCTGCTGACGATACAAAACATAAGTCATAAAAATAGTACTTTCATCTATTTGCTACCCCTGAATCCCTCTAGTATAATGAGTGGGTCAGGGGTGAACGTATGCTTAAAAGTAAACTGAAATGGAATTTTACATATAACGATGAAATGCAGCGTGATTTCTTTTTTGATGATATAGATTTATCACCACTAACAAGCAAGTTATTATGGAAAAGAAATATTACGGATAGTGAGAGCGCTGAACGGTTTTTGTTTCCTTCTCTGGATCATTTGCATGATCCTTTTCTAATGGAGGGTATGAAAGAAAGTGTGGAACGTGTAAGACAGGCGATTAAAAAAGAGGAAAATATTCTAGTGTTTGGAGATTATGATGCGGATGGGGTAAGTGCTACATCTGTAATGGTGGAAGCTTTGCGTGAAGCTGGCGCTGATTGCGACTTTTATATACCAAACCGGTTTACGGAGGGGTATGGCCCGAATGAAGAAGCTTTCCGGAAAGCAAAGGAAAATGGTATCGACGTCATTATTACGGTGGATACCGGAATTGCGGCAGTCCATGAAGCAGAGGTGGCAAAAGAGCTTGGGATGGATCTTATTATCACCGATCACCACGAAGTCCAGGAAGAACTGCCAGCTGCTTATGCCATTATTCATCCAAAGGCATCAGCTTCTTATCCCTTTCAGGAATTAGCGGGGGTAGGGGTAGCTTTTAAATTTGCGCAGGCGTTGCTGGGCAGATTACCGAAAGAGCTCCTGGATCTTGTGGTAATTGGCACTATTGCTGATCTGGTACCCTTAAAAGACGAAAATCGCGTGCTAGCTTCCTTCGGCTTGAAGGCTATTTCCCAATCGCCGCGCCCTGGTATCCAGGCATTGAAAAAAATTTGCGGTATAGACGGGGAGTGTAATGAAGAAACCATCGGTTTTCAGGTAGGTCCCAGAATTAATGCTGTCGGACGTCTTCAGGATGCTTCACCTGCGGTAGATTTACTACTGACCAGAGACCCTGAAGAAGCAGAAGGATTGGCTAAACTGATTGATCAATTGAATAAGGAGCGTCAGAAAATAGTTTCAGATATCGCGGATGAAGCTGAAAAGATTCTCGAAGCAGATGAATCAGGGGAAAACGACTCTGTCATTGTAGTAGCTAAACCTGGCTGGAATCCGGGTGTACTTGGGATTGTAGCTTCCCGTTTGGTCGGACGTTTCGACCGTCCGGCTATCGTAATGGGGATTGATGAGGAGACGGGTGAAGCAAAGGGTTCAGCAAGGAGTATCGATGCTTTTGACCTCTTTGTTAATTGTATGAAGATACGGGACATTTTCAAACACTTTGGCGGACATGCCCAGGCTGCCGGGATGACAGTGAAAATTGAAAATATCAATGAACTTCGCCGGGAATTAAATCGATTAGCTTCGGAACAATTGACACCAGATGATTTTACCCAGAGTATCGATGTTGAAAATACGATTGATATTGAAATGCTTTCACTAAAACAGTTGGAAGAAATAGATAAATTGAGTCCTTTCGGGATGGGGAACCCTAAGCCTATTTTCCATATTGAACATGCTCCCAAAGAGATTAGGCAAATTGGCAGCAAGCAAAACCACTTAAAATTTCAGTTTAATAAGTCAGGGACGCAGCTGGATGGAATCGCTTTTGGAATGGGAGAATTGTATAGTGATATCTCTCCTTCTTCCAAGGTGGAAGCCATCGGTGAGTTAGGCATCAATGAGTGGAATGGCAGAAAAAAACTCCAGATTATGATTAAGGATATCCGTATTGCTGAATGGCAGTTATTTGACTACCGGGGATCTAAATACCTGGAGAAGAAGCTGGCAGGCAGCAGCTTGAATAACCATGCAGCTCTTACGTTTGAAGGGAAAAGTTCTGCGCCGTTTGGAATGGATGTGTTGGATAAAGAGGCGATTATGAATGAGAAGGATAACAATTTTTCAGGCCTTGTTCTATTGGATCTGCCTGCTCGACTAGACGATTTAGCTGATATCATAAGAAAGGTTCAGCCTGAGAAGATATATGCCTGTTACCGGGTAGATGACAGTGCCTTTTTTGATAAGCTTCCTACGCGAGAGGACTTTAAGTGGTTTTATGGTATGCTTCTGAAACATAAGACTTTCGAGTTGTCCAGGGATGCATCCAAGCTTGCTTCCTATAAAGGTTGGAGCAAAGATACATTGGAATTTATCTCCCAGGTGTTTTTTGAGTTGGATTTTGTTAGAATAGAGAATGGACTGATTTCACTACATCCTTCCCCGTCTAAGAAGGATTTAAATGATTCGGATACTTATCAGTTAAAACAACGGAAATTACAAGTCGAAAAGAAACTTTATTATTCCAATTATCAAGAACTGAAATCCTGGTTCGATCAATATATGGAGCAAATGGACTTGGCCGTTAAGGAGGAAGTAACATATGGATTATAAACAACATATTGCTATTGTAGAAGATTGGCCAAAAGAGGGTGTCCGTTTTAAGGATATCACCCCATTGATGGATAATGGAAAGGCCTTTAAGTCTGCCATCGATGATATCGTGGAATATGCTAAATCATTGGATATCGATTTGATTGTAGGACCAGAAGCTCGTGGGTTTATCGTTGGTTGTCCGGTTTCTTACGCACTCGAAGTAGGCTTTGCCCCTGTGCGAAAAGAAGGGAAACTCCCGCGGGAAACAATTAAAGTCGATTATGGTTTAGAATATGGAGAAAATGTCCTTACTATCCATAAGGATGCAATAAAGCCAGGTCAGAGAGTGCTTATCACCGACGATTTATTAGCTACTGGTGGAACGATCGAAGCAACAATCAAACTCGTTGAAGAACTTGGCGGTGTTGTAGCCGGCTGCGCTTTTCTAATTGAATTAACCTATTTACATGGAAGAGAAAAGCTTGAAGGACATGATGTGTTAACATTGATGCAATACTAAAGATAATGGAGTGCCCTCCTAAGGGTGCTCTTTGTTTATAATTAAACTTTTTTCTTTACATTTATCCCTCTTTTTTTGATAATGAGATAAAACTAAGTTTAAATTTTTAACAAGTATGTATAGAAACTAAGGTGATTAGATGTCGAAAGACAAAATTTTGAGCGCAGAAGAAGTGATTGAGGAAGCAAGCCGGTATTTGACGGAAGAAGATGCCGGTTTTATTCGACGCGCTTATGAATTTGCAGAGCAGGCACACAAGGATCAATTTCGTAAGTCGGGAGAACCATATATTATTCACCCTATCCAGGTTGCCGGCATTCTTGTCAACTTGGAGATGGACCCGGAGACCATTGCTGGAGGTTTTCTTCATGATGTCGTAGAAGACACAGAAGTGTCTATTGAAGAAATAGAAGAAACCTTCAACACAGAAGTAGCCATGCTTGTTGATGGTGTGACAAAGCTTGGAAAAATCAAATATAAGTCAAAAGAAGCACAACAAGCTGAAAATCATCGGAAAATGTTTGTCGCGATGGCAAAGGATATCCGGGTAATTCTGATTAAACTGGCGGATCGGCTTCATAATATGAGGACCTTAAAGCACTTACCGCCGGAGAAGCAGCGGCGGATATCCAATGAAACGCTTGAGATTTTTGCACCATTAGCTCACCGTCTTGGTATATCCACCATAAAATGGGAGCTTGAAGATACGGCTTTGCGTTACCTAAACCCTCAGCAGTATTATCGTATTGTACATTTAATGAAACAAAAGCGTAATGAACGCGAATTCTATATAGAAGATGTCATGAAAGAAATAGAAGATAGAATGCAAGAGGTTAATATCAAAGCGGACATTTCCGGACGGCCGAAACACCTGTACAGTATATATAGGAAAATGGTATTGCAAAATAAACAATTTAATGAAATATATGATCTTCTGGCTGTCCGGGTAATTGTCGATAGTATTAAAGACTGTTATGCGGTGCTTGGTATTATCCATACATGCTGGAAACCAATGCCTGGCCGGTTCAAGGACTATATTGCCATGCCAAAGCCAAACTTGTATCAATCCCTTCATACCACGGTCATCGGCCCGAAAGGAGATCCACTCGAGGTACAAATTCGGACGCAGGAAATGCATGAAATCGCTGAATATGGAATCGCAGCTCACTGGGCCTATAAAGAAGGCGGCCAATTCAATCAAACAAAACAATCATTTGAAGAGAAATTAACGTGGTTCCGTGAAATTCTGGAATGGCAAAATGAAACGCATGATGCCGAGGAATTTATGGAATCCTTAAAGGTAGATTTATTCTCTGATATGGTCTATGTGTTTACTCCAAAAGGGGATGTTATAGAACTTCCATCCGGTTCTGTACCTGTTGATTTTGCTTATCGCATTCATACGGAAGTTGGAAACCATACCATCGGTGCGAAAATCAATGGGAAGATGGAGCCCCTGGATTATGAATTGAAAACGGGAGACATCGTAGAAATGATGACTTCAAAACATTCGTATGGACCATCTAAAGATTGGATAAAACTAGCCCAAACATCACAAGCCAAAAGTAAGATAAAGCAATTCTTCAAGAAACAACGACGTGAAGAGAATATTCTGAAGGGAAAAGAACTTGTAGAAAAAGAAATAAAAAATATGGATTTAGCACCAAAAGAGGTACTGACCCAGGAGAATCTCGACCGTGTGTCGGAAAAGTTCAATTTCAGTAATGAAGATGATATGTTTGCAGCGGTAGGCTATCAAGGGATAACTGCTGCCCAGATTGCTACCAGGCTGACTGAAAAATTAAGAAAACAAAAAGAACAGGAACAGAACCTCGAAGAAACCTTAGAAGAAGTGAAAAATGAAGTTAAAGCTAAACCTTCCAATAAACGGGATTCCGGGGTAAGGGTAAAGGGTGTAGACAACCTCCTGGTTCGTTTGTCTAAATGCTGTAATCCTGTTCCGGGAGACGATATTGTTGGCTATATTACGAAAGGTCGAGGTGTATCGGTGCACCGTTCGGACTGCCCCAACGTCCATACTGAAGATGCGCAAAGTCGTTTGCTGCCAGTCGAGTGGGAAGGAAGCGGCTCCGACTCCAAGCAATACCATGTAGACTTAGAAATATCAGGTTATGACCGTCGTGGTTTAGTGAACGAAGTATTACAGGCGGTCAACGAAACGAAAACAAATATAACAGCCGTTTCTGGTAAATCTGACAGGAATAAAATGGCTACTATTAACATCACGATATTAATTCAAAATATCAATCATTTAAGGAAAATTGTCGATCGAATTAAACAAATTCCTGAAGTATATACAGTAAGAAGAATGATGCAATAAGGGGATTAGTTATTATGAGAGCAGTAATCCAACGTGCAAAAAACGCTTCCGTTACAGTCGAAGGACAAATTACTAGAGAGATTGATTCCGGCCTGGTCGTATTACTAGGTGTGACCCATGAAGATACGGAAGAGGATGCAAAATATTTAGCAAACAAAATTATCAACCTTCGCATATTTGAAGACGAGCAGGAAAAGATGAATTTGAGTCTGAAGGATGTTGCGGGAAAAATACTATCTATTTCTCAATTCACGCTCTATGGCGATACTCGTAAAGGCCGCAGACCTAATTTTATGGCAGCGGCGAAACCTGACAAAGCTAATGAGCTGTATGAGGCGTTCAACACGCTGGTAGTACAAGAGGGAATCGAAGTTGAAACCGGAGCATTCGGAGAAATGATGGATGTTCAGTTAAACAATGTCGGCCCTGTCACTTTGATTTTGGATAGCAAAGAAAGGTAAAAAATACCAGGATCAAAAGCTCAGAGTGTAAGCTCTGAGCTTTCTTTCATTCCTGATCGCTCCTCATACATCACTAAACTCTTCCGTATTTCCAGTTCAGAGTGGATTATGAAATGAAAAAGCAGGAACCTCCGCTAAATTGGGAGGTTCCTGCTTTTAACTCTTTATTATTGAAAATAATTGATAAGTCCATTGACTATTCCTGTACTAATTTTACCTTGGTAACTAGATGTTCTTATCAGCGATTCTTCAGAAGCGTTTGACAAATAACCAAGTTCCAAGAGTAAAGAAGGAATTGCGTTATTACGAATGACATGGAAACTGTTCACTTTAGCTTTCCTGTCCCGTGCGCCTGTCGCTTGAATTAATCCTTTTTGCACCTGTTTGGCTAAACTGCTGTCCTGGCTTCGATTGTAAAAAGTCTCAATCCCTTTTGCGGCAGGATAGGATGGAAAGCTGTTATAATGAAGGCTGATAAATGCATCGGCAGCAGATGAATTTGATATGGACACCCTATGTGCGAGTGAGACATAATTATCACTGCTACGTGTCATTATTACCTTAGCTCCTGCAGCCTGCAGTTTTTCTTTTAAATGAAGCGCCGTCGAAAGGGTGACTGTTTTCTCATAGGTACCGCTGAGGCCGATAGCGCCTGGATCACGTCCTCCGTGACCGGCATCCACAACAATCACTTTCCCGTTTAACCCGTTGCTGGAACTGTTACTGACTGTACTGGCTCCAGAATTCGCTGTCACAATCCACCCGGCCACAAAGGCTGTACTGGATCCATATTTAATCTTGTACCACTTTCCCTCTTTGCTAACTACCCGGAAGTCGTCGCCTTTGTGTGCTCTTCCTACTATTTTGTGGTTGGTAGAAGGACCGCTTCGGATATTAGTGCCATTATAGAGTAGTGTTACTTTCTGAGAGTTGCCAGAGCTGGTACTAGTTTGAGATGGTTGGCTGGATTTTTGTTTAGAATTACTAGGACTCGAATAATCACTATGGATCCAGCCTTTCCCTTTCTTGCTGTTCACTTGATACCAGGAACCTTTAGCTCCAACCTGGCTTACTTTCTCTCCCTTCATAAGATGGGTGAGAATTTTAGAGTTCGTGTTAGGCTCTGCACGTACTCGTAGGTAATTGACATCGGAGCGAAGTGATGTATTGTTCTGTACTTTGACAAGATATTTAGCTACCCACGCTTTCTTGCCATTGTACTGTATTTGTACCCATCCGGACTTCTCATCCAGTATCGGGTAGGTTTCGCCTCTATGTATCTGCCCTAATTGCCTAGTAAAAGACCCAGGACCTTCTCTTACATTGAGCGTATCAATATTGACCACAGCATTGTCGGCATGGGCCGGCACAGCCGTATACGCAGCGATACTTAGTAAGAGTAATAGAAACAAACCAAATACCTTATATGGTTTTATTATCAAATAAAATACCTCCTTTAAAATAGTTTATTATTCGAGTTTAATAGTACCATTTCGACATTTTCTTTAAAATACCTTTTTTTCCATTATTTTTTCGAGCTAAATATAGAAAAATATAAAGAAAAGCTTGACATTACCTTTTTGGAATCATATGATTATAATCAATTCTAAAATAGAGTCGTTAAAACCGATGAGAGAAAAAGTAATCAGGAGACATGCAGACAGAGAGGAAATGCCTTGTGGCTGGAAGCATTTCTGTGTAATGCCCTGGTGAAAGACATTCTTTAGGTGCTGTGTCGAACAAGGAGTAGGCTCAGCCGTAAACAGGCGTTAACTGTATGGAGAGGAAACATGCGGAAGTATGTTTCAACCAGGGTGGCAACGCGGGTAACTCCCGTCCCTTTTTTATAAGGGACGGGAGTTTTTTATTTTTTAATAAAACATAAGAAAACCTTGGTATCCAGAGAGGCAACTGATAATGATATAAAGGAGGATGTTGAGATGAAGGCACCAAGAGGGACACAGGATATTCTTCCTGGTACGTCCGAAAAATGGCAGTATGTAGAAAATGCTTTAATCGAACTATGTAAAAAATACAATTATCGGGAGATCCGTACCCCGGTATTTGAACATACGGAGTTATTCCAACGAGGCGTAGGGGACACGACTGATATTGTTCAAAAAGAAATGTATACCTTTGAAGATCGTGGAGGAAGAAGTTTAACCCTCCGTCCAGAAGGGACTGCTTCTGTCGTACGCTCTTTTGTGGAACATAAAGTATTCGGTCAGCCATTGCAGCCGACGAAATTATTCTATATCGGACCGATGTTCCGATATGAACGGCCACAGCAAGGAAGAATGCGACAGTTCTACCAATTTGGTATTGAAGCAATGGGGAGTGCTGATCCAGCTATCGATGCGGAAGTGATGGCACTGGCAATGGCATCCTATCAGGAGCTTGGGCTGAAATCGTTGAAATTAGTAATCAACAGCTTAGGTGACTCGGAAAGCCGTAAGCAGCACCGTGAAGCGTTAATCAAACACTTTGATCCTCATAGGGAAGAATTGTGCGAGGACTGCCAGGTACGTCTTGATAAAAATCCGCTTCGGGTTCTTGATTGTAAAAAAGATAGAGAACACCCGGCAATGGAAACAGCACCATCTGTATTGGATTATTTGAATGAGGAATCCAGCGAGTATTTTGAACAGGTGAAATCCTATTTAGATGCCATGGAAATTCCATATGTCGTCGATAAAAATCTTGTCCGGGGGTTGGATTATTATAACCATACCGCTTTTGAAATAATGAGTGACGCTGAAGGTTTTGGAGCTATCACAACATTGAGTGGCGGCGGCCGATATAACGGCCTGGTGGAAGATATGGGCGGACCGGAAACACCGGGAATCGGCTTTGCGTTAAGTATTGAGCGGCTATTGATGGCATTAGAGGCTGAAGGAATAGAATTACCAGTTAATGATGGAATTGATTGCTACTTTGTTGCATTGGGAGACCAGGCAGAAAAAGAAGCTGTCCGACTCACTTATCAGCTTCGAAAAGCAGGTGTACAGGTAGATAAAGACTACCTAGGCAGAAAAATCAAAAGCCAATTCAAGTCTGCAGACCGACATAAGGCAAAATATGTGATTGTGCTAGGCGAAAACGAATTGGAAGCTGGCCAGGCGAACGTAAAATTTATGGAAACTGGTGAGCAAAAAGAAGTATCGCTGGATGAATTGGTCACTTATTTAAAGAACGAACTAGCAGGAGGGAATTGAGATGGCACGACATCATTGCGGCAGACTGCGTGAATCAGATATCGGCAGTAAAGTTACGTTGAAAGGCTGGGTACAAAAACGCCGGGATTTAGGCGGGTTAATTTTTATTGATTTAAGAGACCGTTCCGGGATTGTCCAGGTTGTATTCAACCCAGAGATTTCCGGAGCGGCTTTGGAGACGGCGGAAAGCGTCAGAAATGAATATGTATTAGAGATACATGGTGAAGTGCTTGGAAGAAATGAGAGTACCATCAATAAGAACCTGGAAACAGGTGCTATAGAAGTTCAGGCAGAAAAAGTCGAAATTCTTAACAAAGCAAAGAACCCGCCATTTATGATTGAAGAAGAATCGGATGTGGCAGAAGATCTTCGACTAAAATATCGTTACTTGGATTTAAGAAGGAAACCAATGCAAGAGACATTCCGATTACGTCATAAAACAACTCAAGTGGTACGAAACTTCTTGAATGAGGATGACTACCTGGAAATGGAAACACCAATGTTGACTAAAAGTACTCCGGAGGGGGCACGGGATTACCTGGTACCAAGCCGAGTTCATCCAGGTGAGTTCTATGCTTTGCCACAGTCACCGCAATTGTTCAAGCAATTACTTATGATGTCTGGTTTTGAAAAATACTATCAGATTGCCCGCTGTTTCCGTGATGAGGATTTGCGGGCAGACCGCCAGCCGGAATTCACCCAAATTGATATCGAGACTTCCTTCATGTCCAAAGAGGAAATCATGGATATGACGGAACGGATGATGGCGAGAGTCATGAAGGAGGTAAAAGGCATTGAGCTGGAAACTCCACTACCCAGGATGCGTTATGAGGAAGCGATGGAACGCTTCGGCTCCGATAAACCCGATACTCGCTTCGGGATGGAGCTGGTGAATGTCTCTGAAGTGGTAAAAGACTCTGGGTTTAAGGTATTCAGTGGTGCCGTAACTTCAGGCGGCCAGGTAAGTGCCATAAATGTCAAAGGCCAGGCCGATGGATTTTCCAGAAAAGACATTGATAAGCTGACTGAATTTGTCAAAGGGTATGGAGCAAAAGGCTTAGCATGGATGAAGGTTGACGAAGCTCAATGGAATGGTCCAATCGCTAAGTTCTTCAGCGAAGAGGAGTTGATCGGACTTGGCAATGCAGTCCACGCTGAACCGGGGGACTTGATTCTCTTTTTAGCTGACAAGACAACAGTCGTACAGGAAGGCCTGGGTGCTTTACGTTTAATGCTCGGCAAACAGCTGGAAGTAATTGATGAAAGTAAATTCAACTTCTTATGGGTAACTGATTGGCCATTGTTAGAGTATGATGAGGACGCTGGACGTTATTTCGCAGCCCATCATCCATTCACGATGCCGGAACCTGAGGAAGTGGAGCTATTAGAGACAGATCCGGCAAAAGTCCATGCCCAAGCCTATGACTTAGTGTTGAATGGCTATGAATTGGGTGGAGGATCTCTTCGTATTTATCATAAAGAGCTGCAGGATCAAATGTTTGAAGTTCTAGGGTTTTCTAAGGAAGAAGCGGAAGAGCAATTCGGATTCCTGCTTGAAGCACTTGAATATGGCACTCCTCCACATGGCGGCATAGCTTTAGGTCTTGATCGCATTGTAATGCTTCTTGCCGGCCGAAACAATCTAAGGGATACCATTCTATTCCCTAAAACTGCATCTGCCTCCTGCTTATTGACAGAAGCTCCTGGGGAAGTCAGTGAAGCACAACTAGAAGAATTACATCTAAAAACGACCGCAACAAAAGTAAAAGAAGAACAGTGAGCTTGATAAAATGGTGTAATTATTAATACAAAAACGTCCTGGCAAACTTATTGATATTTAGTCTGACGTATGCTATTATTTGATTACAAAGTAAAGGAACCAATCCTGATGTGTACGTTGTTCGAATGTACGTTTTGACCGAACATTTATGTACAGGGAGCCTGGCGTTTCCATGTGGAGTGCAAGCCTCATTCCGATGAGGACGCATGAAGCATGGAACAGGGCACCCACCTGCTAGGAGCGGGTTCAAAACTCATGAAACAACGGCACAATTGGGATTGGACTTACATACGTAAAGACCTTAAGGGGAACCTTAAGGTTTTTTTACTTTAAGAAAGGTTAATTGGTTAAAGATAATCTATATAAGAAGGCTTCCGCAATAAAGACTAGGCGCGAAGCCGGTTTTTTAATGAAAGGGGCGACTTATCGTTATGTTGCATCAATTTTCACGGAATGAGTTGGCGATCGGAAAAGAAGGCTTAGAGTTACTGAAGGGTTCTACAGTAGCTGTGTTAGGAATTGGGGGTGTCGGCTCCTTTAGTGTCGAAGCCTTAGCCAGGACAGGTATAGGCAAGTTAATATTGATCGATAAAGACGTGGTGGATATAACAAATATTAACCGACAATTGCCTGCACTCCTTTCTACGATCGGACAACCTAAAGCTGAATTAATGAAGGAACGAATTCGTGATATTAACCCAGAATGTGAAGTAATTACTCTAAATATGTTTTATACGGAAGAGACGTACGAAACATTATTTGATTATCAGCCTGACTTTATCGTAGATGCCAGTGATACGATTATCTATAAAGTACACCTTATTAAAGAATGTATTTCACGCGATATACCGATTATCTCTAGTATGGGTGCTGCGAATAAAACGGACCCCACCAAGTTTCAAATAGCGGATATTTTCAAGACCAGCTATGATCCTATTGCTAAGGTGATTCGAAAAAAATTACGGGAAGCAGGGATTAAAAAAGGCGTTCCTGTTGTATACTCACAGGAAAAGCCAATAAAAATCAAAGAAGATGTAAGAAAAGAGGTAGCGCCGGAGAATGCAGAAACTAGGAAAGCGGAGATGCCTCCCTCTTCTAATGCATTTGTGCCTTCCGTTGCAGGGCTGATTATGGCCAGTTATGTAGTTAATGAGATAGTAAAGACGATCGATATAGAACGGAACTAAAAAAGCAGGAAGCGATTATACGCTTCCTGCTTTTTTTTCGGACTGCTGGGTTGTAGGTTATTTTGCAACCTGTTCCAGGTTTCCATTTCGTTCCATACGGAATTGTGGTTTGGCAAAGTCCCCATCTTCATCAAATACAATCATCTTTCTAGCCCGATCCATGATTTGAATCAAAGCCTGATAATCATCCTGCATCGTGACTAACTGACGTTGCAGCTGCGCATATTGATGTTCCAGTTTTTCTTTGTCCTCTTTAAGTTGTCTGTTTTCAGCAGTGACTTTTTCTAGTTTGTTTCTATGATTTGTAGAGTATTCCATATCAGATTGAAGGTTACGTAAATAATCAATGACTGAACTAAGATTCAACTGGGCAACAGGGCCATCAGAAGCATGGCTCACAGTACCCGGTTCCTGTACTAATGATGGATTAGTATCCACTTCCGCGAATTTATCCTGGGCTTTAGCCGGTCGTTTTGGCTGTTCCATAGCTTCTGCCCGTTTCTTCTCTTTCCGTTGTTTTTTTGCAATTTCAATTGCCTGATCATATTTTTGCCTGACTTCTGCATTCCATCGGAACCCGCATGCCGCGGAAGTGCGATTTAGAGCATCTCCAACTTCGTCGAATGCTTTCAGCTGGGTGCTTCCTTCTCTGATATGTCTTAAAACAGTTTCCGCTAACAATAAATCATCTTCATGAGACCATGCATCCTGCCTGACTTTTGTCATTTTCATTCACTCCTAATCTTAATGATCTATCTAGTATTTTTAAAAACTAGTTTGTTATTTTTATGCCTATTGTGACCACTAAGAAAAGGATTTATACCACTATAGCAATGATTATTTATTTTTTTGCTGGTTTATTTTCTCATAGACTTGTTTTATAGCCTGCTCAAACTTACCCGTACTTTTAGGCTGGTAATATTTTTTATGTTTGATGGTATCAGGCAGGTATTGTTGATTGACCCATGCATTCTCGTAGTTGTGTGGATATTTATACTCCACACCTCTTCCTAGTTTTTTAGCTCCCTTATAGTGAGAATCTTTCAAGTGTAAAGGGACTTCCCCGCTGTTTCCGTTTCTGATATCACTTAAAGCTTCGTCTAATGCTTTATAAGCACTGTTCGATTTAGGGGACAACGCTAATTCCGATACTGCAACAGAAAGCGGAATCCTTGCTTCTGGGAAGCCTAGGCGTTCCGCCGCTTCTACCGCTGCAACAGCACGTGGTCCTGCCTGTGGATTAGCAAGGCCTATGTCTTCATAAGCGATGACGACTAATCTTCTGGCAATACTGTCAAGGTCTCCAGCTTCAATTAAACGGCCTAAATAGTGAAGCGCAGCATTGATATCACTTCCCCGAATCGATTTCTGGAATGCTGATAGAACATCATAATGCGCGTCCCCGTCTTTATCATGGGAAAAGCTCTTTTTTTGCATGCACTCTTCAGCAGTTGCAAGGGTTATAGGAATCGTTCCATCCTGGTCTGCAGGTGTGGAATAGGCGGCAAGTTCCAGTCCGTTTAATGCTGCACGTAAATCTCCATTCGCCGCTTGGGCAAAGTGTTCCATGGCATCATTGGATACTTCAAGGGACAGTTCTCCGAGTCCTTCTCTTTCATCGGTGATGGCCCGGTTCAAAGCTTCTTTTATATCCTCTTTGCCGAGACGGTAAAGTTCAAACAGGTGGCAACGGCTCCGGATTGCTGGATTGATGGAATGATAAGGATTGCTGGTTGTACAACCGATCAGTGTCAGCAAATTGGTTTCCAGGTGTGGAAGAAGGAAATCTTGTTTCCCTTTATCTAATCGGTGGACTTCATCAAGGATCAGCACCATTTGCCCATGCATTTTTGCTTCTTCGACAGCAATTTCCATGTCTTTCTTTTTATCTGTCACTGCGTTAAGAACTTTAAAAGGAAGGCCGAGGCTTTTAGCCAATGCCATTGCCATCGATGTCTTTCCGGTGCCTGGAGGGCCGAATAATATCATCGATGCCAGCCGGTTTGCTTGCACCATTCTCCTAATTGTTTTGCCTTCTGAAACGAGATGTTTCTGCCCGATGATTTCATCTATATTCGTCGGCCGCATTCGAAAAGCTAATGGTTTTTGTTTCATTCTTTTTTGTCCCCTTTATCGTCGTTCTTCTTTTGATAAGCGTAGTGATATTTCAGATAGAATGCAAGAGCTGTACATTCATGCTATAATAGCGTTTGTTATAAGTACAAGATTGGCAGTATCCGTGCAGCTTATATATTGCCATGGAGGTTGACGATTCAAGGCAAACTTCATTTATTTTAAGAAGCAGTCTAGCATTTTAGTCAGGGGGGAGTATATGTCTCGCCATCCGAATGATTTTTATCATTACATGGTACGCTGGTCATTTTTTGTGATTGGCTTGATTATACTGGCATTGGGCATTTCACTAACCATACAAGCAAAAGTTCTTGGAATTGGCCCATGGGATGTCTTTCATTATGGATTATTTGTACAATTAGGATTAACCATAGGAACATGGGCAATCATTGCCGGTCTGGTTATCGTTGCTGTTACTTCGATTGCACAGAAACAATGGCCGCAAATAGGCACGGTATTGAATATGGTCCTAATTGGTGTATTTATTGATTTTTTTAACTGGGTATTACCGGAACCTGAACAATTATGGGTTGCGATAGTTGTTTTTATCATAGGAACGATTGTAATGGCCTATGGCATCGGTATTTATGTGGCTCCTGGTATGGGAGCTGGCCCGCGTGACAGTCTGATGCTCGTATTGACCGAAGCTACGGGCTGGAAGGTATCCACCGTTAGAAACTGGAATGAAATAATCATTGCATTACTTGGATGGATGCTCGGCGGTCCAGTAGGCATTGGGACAGTAATTATTGCACTATTCCTTGGAACAATGGTCGGGTTTTCCCTGCCACAAGCGAAGCAGTTACTTAACTTTTTCCTGAAGAAAGGTGAAAAGCATGAAAATATCTACAAAGGGCCGGTACGGCCTGACAATCATGATCGAACTGGCGAAGAGGTACGGTGAAGGACCGATATCGCTAAAACAAATTGCCCGAGAAAAAGATTTGTCTGAACACTATCTGGAGCAGTTGGTCGCTCCTCTTAGGAATGCAAGGCTTGTTAAAAGTGTACGGGGAGCCTACGGAGGCTACATGTTGACCAAAGCTCCCCATGAAATTACAGCTGGAGATGTCATACGTGTTCTGGAAGGCCCGATTACTCCGGTCGAGGGGATTGAGGACGAAGAGCCAGCTAAACAGGCGCTTTGGAAAAGAGTCAGAGACGCAGTAAAAGAAGTTCTGGACACCACTACGTTGGAAGATTTGAAAGACCATGTAGAGGATCAAACCCAGGACGCTTATATGTTTTACATTTAATTAAACGGAAGTGATTTTATGAAAGAAATATATCTGGATCATGCAGCGACAACACCTGTGCATCCGCAAGTGATTGAAAGTATGGTGCCTGTTTTTCAGGATGTATTCGGAAACCCTTCCAGCGTCCATCAATTTGGAAGGAAGGCAAGAAGGATATTAGATGATGCACGCCGGACAGTTGCCAGGAGTATCGGCGCTAATGAGAAAGAAATTATATTCACAAGCAGTGGTACAGAAGCAGACAACCTGGCTTTAATTGGAACAGCACGTGCCAATAAAGAAAAAGGGAAGCATGTGATTACCACATCTATCGAACATCATGCTACGCTTCATGCTGCACAACAGCTGGAACAAGAAGGTTTTCAAGTCACTTACCTCGACCCGGATGAAAGCGGGCTTATTAGCATTAAAGAACTTGAAGATAAATTGGCGGATGATACGATTGTTGTGTCAGTCATGGCGGTAAATAATGAAACAGGTATGATCCAGCCTATTGAGGAGATCGGTGGGCTGTTGGAGAATCATCAAGCCTATTTCCACACAGACGCCGTACAGGCATATGGCACATTAGAAGTCGAGGTGGAAAGGCTTAAAGTGGACATGCTGACCGTCTCGGGGCATAAAATCAATGGTCCTAAAGGAATCGGTTTTTTGTATGCCAGGGAAGGTACATTAATGCAAACATTGCACTTTGGCGGTGAGCAAGAGCGGAAACGCCGCCCTGGAACGGAGAATCTTCCTGCCGTAAAAGGTCTGCAAACAGCAGTAGAACTTATGGTGGAAGAACGAGAGTCTCGCGTGGAAACTTATAAACAATATAAAGCCCTGTTTTTGGACACCTTATTAGAAGAGGAGGTAGCTTTCTCTATCAACGGTGATCCGGACAGAATGGTAGCTACCATCGTCAATGTAAGCTTTCCGGGGATGAACGTGGAAACGCTGCTGACGAATTTCGACCTGGCGGGAATTGCTGCTTCAAGCGGAAGTGCATGTACTGCTGGATCGGTAGAGCCTTCACATGTTTTATCAGCAATGTACGGAGCTTCGGATGAGCGAACAGTCAATTCCATTCGATTCAGTTTTGGAATGGCCAACTCAAAAGAAAACGTCATAGAAGCAGCTAGAAAAATCAGTCAAGTAATCAGACGTCTCCAAAAGATTTAAGCTTTAACAAAAAGAGGTGAATAATGTGGTGAAAGACCCAAAAGATACCCGTGTTGTAATTGGTATGAGTGGTGGAGTCGATTCATCGGTAGCAGCTTTGCTTCTGAAAGAGCAGGGATATGATGTGGTCGGCATTTTTATGAAAAACTGGGATGATACCGATGAAAACGGGGTTTGTACAGCTACTGAAGATTTTGAAGATGTGATAAGGGTGTGTAATCAGTTGGATATCCCTTATTACGCGGTCAATTTTGAAAAACAATATTGGGACAAAGTGTTCCGTTACTTTTTAGATGAATACAAAGCAGGCCGGACACCTAATCCGGACGTAATGTGCAATAAAGAGATCAAGTTTAAAGCATTTTTGGATCATGCCATTTCTCTTGGCGCTGATTACCTTGCGACTGGACACTACGCTCAGGTGAGGGAAAAAGATGGCGTTTACGAAATGCTGCGCGGAAAAGATAACAATAAAGATCAAACGTATTTCCTTAATCAGCTATCCCAGGATGTATTGGCGAAAGTAATGTTTCCGCTCGGAAACCTCGATAAGAAAAAAGTACGTGAAATCGCCAAAGAGCATGATCTTGCTACAGCAACGAAAAAAGACAGTACCGGGATTTGTTTTATAGGTGAACGTAATTTCAAGGAATTTTTAAGCGAATATCTACCTGCCCAGCCTGGAGAAATGCAGACCCTGGATGGTGAAATCAAGGGACGCCATGATGGTTTGATGTATTATACATTAGGACAACGTCAGGGGTTGGGCATTGGCGGTGCTGGAGAACCATGGTTTGTCGTTGGTAAGAACTTAGAGGATAATATCCTGTATGTCGGACAAGGCTTTCATCATGAGGCATTATATTCGGACGCGCTTATTGCCACTCAAATCAACTGGATCAGCCGAAAAGCGCCAGAAGTTGAAATGGAATGCACTGCAAAGTTCCGCTATCGTCAGGATGACAGTCCGGTGACTGTTCAGGTACTGGATGATGACAAAGTAAAAGTGATTTTCCATGAGCCACAACGAGCCATTACTCCAGGTCAGGCTGTCGTCTTTTATGACGGAGAAGTATGTCTAGGCGGAGCGACCATCGATGAGGTCCTAAAAGAAGACAAGGCGTTGACCTATGTAGGGTGAAACGCTGTAAAAGCGGTCAAGAAAGACCATGCATGGCCGAAATATTAGGCGCATGGTCTTTTCTTATGGAAAGAAAGGGGATAAACATGGATAAACTAGCTAAAGGTATCGAAGAGATGAAAGAGCATAATTACGAGCAGGCAGCCAAATGGTTTACGGAGACGATCGATGAAAATCCTGAGGAACCATTGGGTTATATCAATTTTGGCAATCTATTACTGCATATGAAAGATTACGAGCGTGCCCAGCGTTTTTTTGAACGAGCAATTGAAAAAGACAGTCATGCCGCTACTGCGTATTATGGGTTAGGGAATACTTTCTATGACCAGGAGGACTATGCACGTGCTCAAGAACAATTTCTGCGGGCGATTGAAGAAGGCTTAAATGAAGCTGATGTGCATTTCATGATGGGGATGACTTTCATGCATCAGGACCATCAGCGCCTGGCGTTACCTTACCTGATGACAGCGGCTGAAATGGATGAAGATGATATTGATATCCAATTCCAATATGGGCTATGTCTCGCTCAAAATGAAGATATCGAACATGCCGAAAATCAGATGAATCATGTGCTACAATTAGAAGCAAATCATAGTGATGCTCATTACAACCTTGGCGTTATAGCCTTATATAAAGAAGATGCTGATACAGCCCTTAAGCATTTCAACAAAGCATTAGAGATCCAGCCGGAGCACATGCTTGCGGCTAATGGAAAAAAACAGTTAGAAAATCTGTTAGATAACTAAAGCTGGGCAGGAAAGGAGAAGACGGATAGCAATGGAAACAAGTGAAGAGAAACAGCAGATTGAGGCGGGTTATATTAAAGGTAAGTTGAATCGGATGATCTTTCATAATGATTCCGAGCATTTTTCCATTGCTTCCGTCCGTATTAAAGACACAAATGAGCCACTCGAAGAAAAGGATGTTGTCATCAAAGGTCATTTTTCTCCCTTAGAAGAAGGAGAAAGCTACATCTTCCAAGGAAAAATACAACAGCATCCTAAGTTTGGCAAGCAATACCAGATAGACTTTTATCGTCGGGTGCTTCCAGAATCAAAAGATGGATTGATTGCTTATTTATCCAGTGACTTGTTCCAGGGTATTGGCAAAAAAACAGCAGAAAAAATTTATCAACAGCTTGGTAATCAGGCTGTCACAGCAATTTTAAATGATAAATCCGTATTAGATGACATCCCTGGCATGAAAAAAGAACAGGCAGACCGCCTTTATCATGCATTAAAGGAACATCAGGGGTTTGAACATGTGGTAATACACGTGTCAAAATACGGGTTCGGATTGAAAATGGCTCAGAAAATCTACGAGGTCTTCAAAGAGGAAAGCTTGCCTATTCTACAGGAAGATCCCTATCAGCTTGTATTCCATGTAGAGGGATTTGGTTTTCATCGGGCAGATGAAGTGGCACGAGTGAATGAAGTGCCTTTCGACCACCCGACACGAATACGGGCGGCGTGTCTTTATATTTTGCAGCAAAGTTACCAGACGGGACACGTTTATTTGCCGACTCGTGAAGTATTAGAAAGTGTCGATCGTCTCTTGAACGGCAGTCAGCAGGCGATCTCTTTTGAAAACCTGTCCCAGCAGTTAATACAAATGGGAGAAGAAGGCATTGTCCGTATCGAAACGGACCGTGTTTACCTTCCTTCTTTATTCCATGCAGAAAATGGATTCTGCCACCAATTAGAAAGAATTATAGCAAAAGATGTGGATGCTGATTACACGCAAGCGGAATTATTAAAGATCATAGGTAAGGTGGAAGAAGAAGAAGCACTCAGCTATGGACAGGATCAATTTCAGGCGATAGAAAAAGCATTACAATCAAAAGTGATGATTTTGACCGGGGGACCTGGTACTGGAAAGACTACGGTTATTAAGGGGATTATCCGTGCCTACGCAGAATTAAATGAACTGTCTCTTAACCCGGAAGATTATGATCAGGATCAGCCTTTTCCGTTTGTATTGACTGCCCCCACCGGAAGAGCTGCTAAACGAATGACCGAATCCACAGGATTGCCTGCCAGGACGGTTCATAGGCTGCTGGGGTGGGATGGCAAGCATTCCTTTGAAAAAAATCAAAATAATCAGCTGGAGGGGAAACTTCTGATCGTAGATGAATTTTCTATGGTAGATATTTGGCTTGCCAACCAATTATTTCGTGCTATCCCTTCAGACATGCAAGTTTTAGTGGTAGGGGATGAGGATCAGCTTCCATCCGTTGGGCCCGGCCAGGTATTGACTGATTTACTAGCTTCGCAGCAGCTCCCATTTGTCCAACTGCAGGAAGTTTACCGGCAAAAGGAAGGGTCACGTATCATTCAGATGGCTCATGAAATAAAAAATGACAGCTGTACTCTCCAATCATTGCGAAAAGAACAGGATTTCACTTTTATCGATGCTGGGGAGAATCAATTAGTAGATGTTGTAACACAAATAGTTAAACGGGCAATGGATAAGGGGATTGAACGTCGTGAAATCCAGGTACTTGCACCAATGTATCGGACGCATGTAGGTATCAATAAACTAAATGAAGAAATCCAATGGTTAGTCAATCCGCCTAGTAAACAGAAAAGGGATATTAAATTCAAAGACCTCGTCTATCGGACCGGTGATAAAGTGATTCAGCTTGTCAATCAACCGGAAGACGGTGTTTATAATGGAGACATTGGCGAAATTGTCGCGATTTTCAGGGAAGATGAAAATGTTGATCAGGTGGAACAGGTAGTGATTGATTTTGATGGAAAAGAAGTAGTCTATCCTAAGAAAGATTTATCTAATATCACACTTGCTTACTGTACTTCGATTCATAAATCGCAAGGGTCAGAATTTTCTATTGTCATAATGCCAGTAGTAAGAAGCTACCGACGTATGCTTCGTAAAAACCTATTATATACGGCGATTACAAGAAGCAAACAATCGCTGATTATTTGTGGTGATAAGCAAGCATTCCTCGAAGGCGTCAAAACAGAAGACACCAACCTGCGTAATACTTATTTGAAAGAGAAATTAACAGAAAACAGTGCCACACCAATTTCCGATGAGGAAGAAGAAGAAATCTCACCCTATGACTTTATGTAAAAGGACAACAACCTGTATTTCCAACTATAAATTTCACAGATAAGCTCCCAATCGCTGAAGACTCAGTTTCGAGACGTTAGCTAGTGATTATGATGGCTGGAAAAACGGATCGCTTTCCGAGGGCATGTGATGAGCTTCCTCAGGCTTCGCCTTCCGGGATCTCACCGCTCATGTTCATCCCACTGGAGTGTCGGAATTTCCCAATCAGCCCTGACGCTACTATGGTAAAGAACCCTTAATATCTTGAAATCAAGTCTTCGACTTTTCGGTCCTCTTGTTGAATATAGTAATCAATAAAAACAGTTCTAAATAGAGGATTACCATGTATAAACAGAGCTTTGGCGGGACATGATAGGGGCTAAAAAGGAGTTTTTCTCTTGATTTGCCCTAACTGTCAACGGAAAGATATCGGAAAAGTCGGCACTAATCAGTACTATTGTTGGAATTGCTATATTGAACTATCCTATGAAAATGGCAGAATGAATGTCCATCAGATCGAAGAAGACGGCAGCTTAAGTTCTTTGAATGACTTGTTCTTCCAGGAAGCAGAATAAAGATGGAAGAGAAAATCAGACGCGCATTATACCGATTTGTGCTGCTGATCTTTATTCTATTAAGTTTATTTTTGCTGGCAAAGTTGTTTCCTTATTATAAGGGGATGTTGGTGGGCGTATGGAAGGTTCTTATACCTTTTCTAATTGCAGGTTTTATAGCATTTCTGCTCCATCCGGTCGTTGAGAAATTGCACGAACGCCATCTGCCGCGCTGGGCAGCAATTCTTGTAATCTTCTTCCTGTTTTTTGCAGGAGTGGGTTACGGGTTATATAAAGGTATACCGAGATTAATCAACCAATTAAGAGACCTGAATGCTCAAATTCCTGAATTTGCTGAAGGTTACCGAAACCTGATTTCACAAATCTATCAGCAAACATCTGATTTGCCGGAAAGCTTTCATGATCAGTTGACCGAGATTTTGTATCAGCTGGAAACCTGGACGAACGAACGGGTGACAATGCTAATTGCGAGCTTCACTGGTATCATGGATGTACTAGTAGTGGCTGCTGTCATTCCTGTTTTGACATTTTATTTTCTTAAGGATATCGAACGGATTAAAGAGGCATGTAAGAAATTGACACCAAAACGGTTTCATTTCGAAGGCAAGACACTGGTGCATGATATAAGCATTTCGTTAGGTGGCTATATACGAGGGCAATTTATTGTCTGTTTGTTCGTTGGATGCCTTTCTTTTATTGGGTTTTGGCTGATTGGAATAAATTATCCACTGCTTTTGGGCGTGGTAGTCGGGGCTACCAATATTATTCCTTACTTTGGCCCCCTGATTGGCGCTTTTCCCGCTGTTATCATAGCACTTACTACATCTGTAAAAATGGTAGTCTATGTGCTTATTACAATTATCGTTGTCCAGGTTATTGAAGGAAACCTGTTATCCCCATATATAGTAGGTAAAAGCATCCATATACACCCGATACTTATCATCCTTGCTTTACTTGTCGGAGAAGAGGCGGCCGGCATACTGGGCATGATTCTGGCTGTCCCGATCCTAACCTGTATCAAGGCGATAGCAGAACACATATGGAGAGCAAAGGCTCCGCATTGACAACTACTGGATAGTTATCTATAATAACGCATATCAAAATCAATTTTTTATGGAATATGTTGACGGAACTGAGTATGCAGCAGACCATTCTTTAAGAGAGGGATTTCCTTGGCTGAGAGAGATCCTGGATGAAGGGCTGCAGAAGCTATTCCCGAGTGCGGTTAAAACCCGCCGGCCACGCACCGTTACCAGCGTCCAAGGTGATGGAGATATACTCCATAATCAGGGTGGTACCGCGGAAATGATACCCCGTCCCTGCTCAATAAGAGCAGGGACGGTTTTTTTATTCTTTTGTATTATCAAGGAAAGGTAACACCCGAAATTTAAAAAACCATCACATATTCTCTATAAATACTTATGCGGAACAAGCTGTATCCCAGCTCTTCCCACGCATTTGCAGATGGTTAATCAATATTTACACTTTAGTTGCTACGAGAATAATTCAGGAGGAATGAAAAGATGAAAAAACTGACTTCAGCCGAAGTACGCCAAATGTATCTGGATTTTTTCAATGAAAAAGGACACCGCACCGAACCAAGTGCCTCACTGGTCCCGCATGAAGATCCGACTTTATTATGGATCAATAGCGGTGTGGCAACATTGAAGAAGTATTTTGATGGAAGAGTGGTGCCCGAGAACCCTAGAATCGTCAATGCGCAAAAATCTATCCGCACAAACGATATTGAAAATGTCGGGAAGACAGCACGCCACCACACTTTCTTCGAAATGCTTGGTAATTTCTCAATTGGAGATTACTTTAAAGAAGAAGCTATTAAATGGGGATGGGAGTTTCTTACCAGTCCGGAATGGATCGGGTTCGATAAAGATCTCCTATCGGTCACAGTCCACCCTGAAGATGATGAAGCTTTTAACATCTGGAGGGATATAGTTGGTCTTCCGGAAGAGCGGATCATCCGATTGGAAGAAAATTTCTGGGATATTGGAGAAGGACCGAGTGGGCCAAATACAGAAATTTTCTTTGATCGCGGCGAAAAATATGGGAACGATCCAAGTGATCCAGAATTATATCCCGGCGGGGAAAATGAACGCTATCTGGAAATATGGAACCTTGTATTTTCTCAGTTCAATCATAATCCCGACGACACGTATACCCCTTTGCCGAAGAAAAATATTGATACCGGAATGGGATTAGAGCGGATGGTCTGTGTTATTCAGGATACACCTACTAACTTTGAAACGGATTTATTCATGCCGATCATCCAGGAAACAGAAAGGCTCTCTAACGTGAAATATGGGCAGGATACAGAATATGATGTGGCATTCAAAGTGATAGCCGATCATATACGTACTGTAGCGTTCGCGGTAGGTGATGGAGCACTGCCTTCCAATGAGGGACGCGGATATGTGTTGCGACGTTTATTGCGACGTGCAGTAAGGTATGCAAAGCAAATTGGAATCCATGAGCCATTCATGTACCAGCTCGTTCCACAAGTTGCAGATATTATGATAGATTTCTATCCGGAAGTAAATGAAAAGCGGGCATTTATTCAAAATGTAATTAAAACTGAAGAAGAACGTTTCCATGAAACACTGAACGACGGACTTTCGATATTATCAGATATTATCAAGGAAGAAACAAACCAAGGTAATAATGTCTTTCCAGGTACAGAAGTCTTCCGTCTCTACGACACCTATGGTTTTCCGAAAGAATTAACAGAAGAATATGTGGAAGAAGCAGGGTTTACCATTGATGAAGAAGGCTTCCAGAAGGAAATGGAAAAGCAGCGGGAGCGCGCTCGTAGTGCCCGCCAAAAGTCCGACTCCATGCAAATCCAGGAAGGTGTACTAGGAGATGTTCAAGTCGAAAGTGAATTTATCGGTTATAATAACCTGGAAGTAGAAGCGAAGGTCGTGGAAATGATTAAAGGAAAATCATTTGCAGACACAGCAGAATCAGGTGAGACAGCCTATATCTTTTTAGATCGTACTCCTTTTTATGCGGAAAGCGGAGGTCAAATCGCTGACAAAGGATGGATAAAAGGCGATCAAGTAAGCCTGGAAGTGAAAAATGTACAAAAAGCACCGAATGGTCAGCACATGCATGAAGTGGTAGTAACGGAAGGGAAATTAGAAAAGGGAGCAACAGTGACAGCTGTAGTGGATGCCTCGGCCCGTTCTTTTGTCGTGAAGAATCATACAGCTACACACCTGCTTCATCAGGCATTAAAAGATGTACTGGGCAATCATGTCAACCAGGCTGGTTCTTTGGTGGCGCCGGATCGGCTCCGTTTTGACTTTTCTCATTTCGGTTCTGTATCAGAAGAGGAGTTGCATCAAATCGAAGAAATCGTCAATGAGAAAGTGTGGGAGTCGATACCTGTACAGATCGAGTATAACTCTTTGCAGGAAGCGAAGGAAAAGGGTGCGATGGCTTTATTTGGCGAGAAGTATGGGGATGAGGTACGTGTGGTTCAAGTAGGAGACTATAGCATGGAACTGTGCGGAGGTTGTCATGTGCTTAATACTGCTGAAATCGGCCTCTTCAAGATTGTCACTGAGACAGGGATTGGTGCTGGTACAAGAAGGATTGAAGCAGTTACTGCAAAAGATGCTTATCAATATATGAACGGTAAAGAAACGCTTCTTAAGGAAGCGGCTGCACGTTTGAAGACAAAACCGGAGCAGGTACCTGAGCGAATTGACGTACTACATCAGGAATTGAAAGCAGAACAAAGAGAAAAAGAATCGTTAGCCAGTAAGCTTTCTAACCTTGAGGCGAGTTCCATTCTGGATGAAGTAGAAGAAGTCAATGGTATTCCTGTCCTTGCAAAACAAGTGAATGTCAAAGATGCAAATGCTCTTAGAAGCATGATGGATGAACTGAAGCAAAAGCTTGAATCAGGGATCATACTATTGGCAGCTTCGAATGGGGAAAAAGTCCAGTTAATTGCAGGAGTTTCCAAGGATCTTATCGAAGATGGTTACCATGCAGGGAAATTGATTAAAGAAGCTGCTGCTCGCTGCGGCGGTGGAGGCGGCGGTCGTCCGGACATGGCGCAAGCTGGTGGAAAAGATCCATCGAAGATAGAAGAAGCGCTCCAATATGCAAAAGAATATGTTCAATAAACCCCGATGTTTTTCAAACTCCTGAATTAAGTATATAATGGAGTAAATCATAAAAAGTGCGAGGTGTTAAGATGAGTTCAATGGACAAGACAATGAAATTTAATTTTTCAGAGGAGCCGTTTGATCAGGATGTGCGTTCTGTACTGCTTTCGGTACACGAATCGTTAAAAGAAAAAGGTTATAATCCGATCAACCAGATAGTAGGCTACCTGCTTTCCGGGGATCCAGCGTATATTCCTCGCCATAAAGATGCCAGGAACTTAATCAGGAAAATGGAACGGGATGAATTAATTGAAGAGCTGGTGAAATACTATTTGGAGGGAAACAAAGGTAAATAAATGAAAACAATGGGATTAGATGTCGGAGAAAAAACGATCGGAGTTGCAATCTCCGACGGTTTAGGCTGGACTGCCCAGGGTATTACAACAATTAAGTGGACAGAGCCGGACTTTGAAACGGCTATTGCCCCTTTAAAGGAACTCATCGATGAACATGAAGTATCCAAGGTAGTAATCGGCCTGCCAAAAAATATGAATGGAACGGTTGGGCCACGTGGTGAAGCCAGTAAGGAATTCGGACAGCAGTTAGAAAAAGCCTTCCAATTACCGATAATTTACTGGGATGAACGTTTGACCACCATGGCTGCTGAACGTGTTTTACTAAATGCAGATGTCAGCAGAAAAAAGAGAAAGAAAGTAATTGATAAGATGGCAGCCAGCATAATCTTACAGAGCTATCTGGATGCCAATCAATAAAGGAGTGGATTAGCATGGCCCTAGAAGAACAAGAGCGTATTATCATCCCTGATGAGAATGGGGAAGAACATCTCTTTGAGGTGTTATTCACCTTTGATGTGGACGAGACGAACCATTCTTATATTGCAGTAGTCCCAGCGGAACAAAAAGATGAGGAAGAAGTAGAAGTGTTCGCTTTCCGTTACGAAGAAAAAGAAGGCGATGACGATGATTTAGCTTTATATCAAATCGAGACAGATGAAGAGTGGAATATGGTAGAAGAAACATTGAACACGCTCACAGAAGAGCAAGAATAAAAGAAAGCATATAGCCTGCCCATAAGTCTCATTGGCTTACCGGGGCAGGCTTTTTTATTGTAAATGGCTTTGAGATTGTTCCATATGCACTAACGGCGAGCTGACCTCAGACGAATAGGGTCATTTTCCTTTCATTCTGCTTAAGGTGTCGTATCTTCAAAGAGGTAACTTTTTTGTTTATTCAGGGTAGAAAAGACAAAACCATTTGCGTATCAGACAACACGGGTACTCATCCTCTTTTGTCATTTACCCATAGAAAATATGACACTTTTTGTAGTATAATGTACCGGATGGATGAAGGAGGATGGCCAATGTCTGATTCGAACTTTAAAGATTTACATCAGAAACAAGTGAAAAAAAGAGGAGAAGAAGCAAGTACAGTACGTAAAGTGGTTGCTATCGTTTTAACCACATTGTTAGTTGTTTTTATTGGCGCTGGAATAGCCGGTTACTTATATATTAAATCAGCTTTAGAGCCCGTGGACCCGGAAGCGGAAGAAACAACCACTGTCGAAATCCCACTTGGATCTTCGACTTCTCATATAGCTAGTATACTTAAAGAGAACGACTTGATTAAGAATGAGATAATTTTTCGTTTTTATACAAAATTTAAAAATGAATCCGATTTTCAGGCAGGTGAATATCAATTTGCCCAATCCATGTCAATCGACCAATTGACTGAATCATTGAAAACCGGAAAGGTAATAAGGGAACCGCTATTCCGGGTGACCGTACCCGAAGGAAGACAAATCACTCAAATAGCAGAAAGGTTTGCCGATTCAGAACATACGGATTTTACAGCGGAAGAATTTATGGATAAAGCAGAGGAGCCCGAGTATTTGGAAGATTTGATGAAACAATATCCGGAACTGTTGACAGAAGACATTACCAATAAAGATATCCGGAATCCATTAGAAGGATACTTGTTTGCTTCTACCTATGACTTTTATGAAGAAAACCCAAGCGTTGAAGAAATTATAGAGAATATGCTGGCCCGAACCCAGGAAAATGTATTACCATACTTGTCTGAGTTGGAAGAGTTGGGTATTTCTACGGTTCATGATGCAATAACTATGGCATCACTTATCGAGAATGAAGCCCCTACAGAAGAGGACCGAAAAAAAATCGCCGGTGTATTTTATAACCGTCTGGAAGCTGATATGCCACTACAGACAGACCCTACTGTTTTGTATGCACTAGGCAAGCACAAAGACAGAGTGCTTAACAAAGATTTAGAAGTGGATTCTCCCTACAACACCTATCAAGTAAAAGGGCTGCCAGTTGGACCGATTTCGAATTTCAATAAAAACTCTCTGGAAGCTGCATTACAACCTGAAGAGTCGGATTATATGTATTTTGTGGCTAATAGTGAAGGAGAAGTCTATTATGCAGAAACATATGAGGAGCATCTGGAATTGAAAAAAGAACATATCGATAGCCAACGTTAATCAGAAGGCTGTCTCATGAAAGGTGGAATGTCTGGGGGAAGGCACAAACATTGTTGCAGACAGCGCCGCATGAGACAGTCTTTTTTATAAGTTAAGAAGATATAAAAAGTAATAAAGTAGCGCAGGCTTTTGTGTTGGCAGTCATCCTATTTTTTTCTAATATGAATGATGATAGTGAAGAAATTATCGGTTTATGATAAAATATTAGGGTTGTAAATTGAGATGAATGTTATTGGTTGGTAAAGGAGTGTTTGCAGAATGGATCGTACGGAAGAGTATTTAGAATCTCTGCTCCCGCCTTCCCCTTCGTGGGTGAAAGAAATGGAGAAATTCGCAAATGATAATCAGGTCCCTATTATGGAGCCTCTTGGGATTCAATATTTAATGCAATTAGTCAGAGTAACCCGTCCGAAAAGAATATTAGAAATAGGGGCTGCCATCGGTTATTCTGCGTTACGCATGCTGGAAGCTCACCCAATGGCAGAGATCGTCACCATAGAAAGGGATCCGGATCGCTTTAGTCAGGCCGAAACCAACCTTGAAAAATTAGATAAAGACAACCATATAGATTTAATTTACGGCGATGCCCTGGAACTACAGGAACAGATTGCTCAAAAAGGCCCATATGATGTACTATTTATTGACGCTGCTAAAGGGCAGTATAAAAAGTTCTTTGAAAGTTACGCCCCTATGGTAACCGAAAAAGGTATCATTGTGTCAGACAATGTATTATTCAAAGGTTATGTGGCAGGTAGAGACGACAATCCACGTATGCAGAGAATTGGTAATAAAATAAAAAAATACACTGAATGGCTCATAGAGCATCCGGACTATCACACATCCATTATTCCGATCGGTGATGGTATAGCACTTACTGTAAAGAGGTGAAAGAAAAGGCGAATTATCCTTCAAATAGTAAAAAAGTAGACCAAGCAGTATATTTATATAACATGATACGAAGGGAGACCCACTAAGAATGTCAGAAAGGCCAGTAGTAATAGGTGTAGCCGGGGGCACAGGTTCTGGTAAAACCAGTGTGACCCGGTCTGTTATCCAACGCTTTGCAGATAAACCATTATTAATGATTGAACAGGATTATTATTATAAAGATCAATACCACCTGCCAATGGAAGAGCGATTAAAAACGAACTATGATCATCCGCTTGCTTTTGATAATGATTTACTCATTGAACATTTGAAAGAGTTAATCCAGGAGAAACCTATTGAAAAGCCGGTTTATAATTATAAAATGCATACCAGATCGGATGAAACCATTCATGTAGAACCCAGAGAAGTTATTATTGTAGAGGGGATACTTGTATTAGAAGATGAGCGGCTGCGCGACTTGATGGATATTAAAGTATTTGTAGATACCGATGCTGATGTCCGCATTATCCGCCGATTAATGAGAGACATCAAAGAAAGAGGAAGGTCCATTGATTCAGTAATCGAACAGTACATCAATGTGGTACGTCCGATGCACTTGCAATTTGTAGAGCCTACAAAAAGGTATGCGGACATCATTATACCTGAAGGTGGGCAAAATCACGTAGCAATTGACTTAATGGCGACTAAAATCAAAACTATCCTGGAAGAACGCAGCGAGAAATAATTGGTAAAAAGAGTTGAAAAGTCTTATGAAATCTGGCATAGTTTTGTTTAGTAGTTCTAGACAGATAAACTCCTCGATAAAATGAAGTATAATCAAGCCTGCGTGCACATTTTAGATGTGCCGCTCATTTTTATAGTGATATTGGGGACAGACAATTAAGTTGGGATAAAGGAGTGTTTGTTACATGGCTGAAGAAAAAAGCTACTATATGACACAAGAAGGTAAAGAAAAACTAGAGAATGAATTACATTATTTAAAGACAGAGCGACGTCAAGAGGTAGTAGAACGAATAAAAGTTGCTCGTGATTTCGGTGACTTGTCGGAAAACTCCGAGTATGATTCAGCTAAAGACGAGCAGGCTTTTGTGGAAGCTCGAATCGCTCAAGTTGAAAATATGATTCGTAATGCGGTAATCATCGAAAATGATAACCAAAATCCTAACATGGTTTCTTTAGGTAAATCAGTTACATTCCAGGAGCTACCTGAAGGTGATGAAGAAACTTACACGATTGTAGGAAGTGCGGAAGCTGATCCATTTGAGGGTAAGATTTCTAATGATTCTCCAATGGCAAAGAGTCTGATTGGCCATGAAATAGGCGAACAGGTAACTGTCATGACACCTGGGGGAGAAATTGAAGTTAAAATTGTCAGTGTAGAATAGAATAACATTAAAAAATGACGGGACTCCCCGTCATTTTTTTGTTTTTTACAGGCATCCAGTCAAATATAAAAACCACTATAGATATGATCAATGATACAATCGACCTTTTTAAACTTATTGGGTAAACTTCGATCAAAACTTGAAAAGTATAATGATGATTTAGTTGCCTGGTAAGATTAAGACGTTATCTTTAACACGGGGAAGGACAGTTTAATTGAAGGGTCAAAAGGGGTATCATGCCAAAAATGTCATCATTTTGTCTCATGCGCAGAACAGCCGCATTAGCAAGCAAAATTTAAAAAAAGATTATGGTGTCTGAGCCAATAGCGCAGAAGTACCCCACTCATGAGTATATTTCGGCCATAGAAATTCCTGCAGAAATGACTCCTTTTCCGTCGAAATAATGAATTGAAAGACGATTTTCTCTTCCACACCTTTAAAATACACAGCTTTTTCGTCAAGAAAAACGATACACAATTGTTTAGTCTGGTTATCATATCCTATTTTTACAAAACTTTGGTTTCCCCAGGTTTCTGAATCAAAGTTGGTGTAGTTCATTGCATCACCTCGTCTCCAAATTTTTAAAATTTCTATTAGTTATGTTTATTAGATATTCATGGTCAACTTCCTTCTTCTCTTCCAAAACTAGTATTAATTCGACAAAAACAGCCATTTTTTTCAGAAAGTTTAACTTTATTAATGGGTTAAAGTATAAGAAAAGAATAAGGCTTTCGCCATAAGTAGGGGGCGACAAGCCTGGTTTTTTCTAATAGTATCGTATTTATTGGTTCATCTTACGGAATCTTGTATAATATAACAAGGATAGAAGGAGGGCTATTATTTATGGTAAATAATAATAAATATACACGAAGTTCACGTCGCCAAAAAAAGAATAAAGGAAATCGTGCAATCGTTTGGCTGGCTAGTATAGCCGCTGTCATGGTGGTACTATTGATTGCTTTCTTTATGATAAATCTGAACAATGGTGATCAAACTGCAGAGGAAGAAGGAGAAAAGTCAATAACACTAAAAGAACAATATAAAAAAGAAAATGAAGAAGAGAGTAATGATCAAGAGAATAATGATTCCGAAGCGGAGTCTGAAGATGAGCAGGCCAAAAATGAAAGTTCAGATGACAGTGAAAATGAAGAAGAGAATTCGGATGAGAATGATAAAGAAAAGGTAAGTGAAGAAGAGGAGCAAAAAGAAAAAAAAGATAAAGAGGAAGAAGAAAAAGAAGAAAGCAAGGAATCTGAGGAAGAAACAGTAGAAGAAAGTAATAAACCTAATGTGGAAAAAGTAATTACAAAAAACTGGTCTCCTGTACCTACTAAACAGGATAACCATACACGAGTTACCTTTAATGAAGGTTCCCAGGATTGGGAGGAGATGACTGCTGCCATTGCTAAAGGAGCAGGACTGTCAAAGGACGATATGATTGTTTGGTGGGTTGACGGAAACGGACCCGACAAGGTAGTGGGAACAGTTACCAATAAAGATCAGACAGATAATTATCGTGTGTATGTTTCCTGGGTAGATGGAGAAGGTTATCAACCCACCAAAGTAGAAATCCTTCATGAAAACGATAAAAAATAAATGATTGGTCAATTTTAGAACTGGGATGACAATAGGGGGAACAGTAATGACGATTGGTATTATCGGAGCAATGGATGAAGAAGTGGAATTTTTAAAAAGTAACATAGAGGAACTAAGCGAAGAAGACGTGGCAGGTGTCCACTTTATTAAGGGGAAATTACGAGGCCATCATGTAATTGTGCTTAAATCAGGTATAGGTAAAGTTAACGCGGCTATGGCCACTACGATACTTCAGGAGCGGTACCAGCCTTCTCATGTGATCAACACCGGCTCTGCAGGGGGATTTGCCAAGCAGCTGGAAGTAGGAGATGTTGTTATTTCGTCTCTAGTCACTCATCATGACGTCGATGTAACGGCATTTAAATACGAGTATGGACAAGTACCAGGTATGCCTGCCATGTATCCTGCAGATGAAAATTTAATAAATCAGGCAGAGGATGCAATCAATAAACTTAATGTATCATCTGCAAAGGGGATTATTGCTACAGGGGATGCATTCATGCAAGAAGCGGATCGTGTTGATTTTGTAAGAGGCAAATTTCCTGAAATGATTGCTGCTGAAATGGAAGCGGCAGCGATTGCTCAAGTATGTTATAAATACGGCACACCATTTGTGGTGATTCGGGCATTATCCGATATCGCCGGTAAAGAATCAAACATTTCATTTGATAAGTTTCTGGGTACCGCCGCAGAGAATGCCGCTAATATCATCATGAATATGTTAGAAGATATACCAGAATGAACGATATCTCACAATAATTACCACAAAAGCCGGGCCAACATCCATGTTACAATGAAAATTATCGGAGGTGGTCATCGGTGAAAACTATGAAACAATTAGAAAGTAAAATAGAAGATTATAAACGATTTGTCATAACGTTGATTATACTAAGCAGCTATTTTTTCGTTGGGACCATCATCAGTATGCATGTTTACCAGAATCAATTAGAAGAGATGATGATGACCCTGACACTAATAGGTCTCACGGCTGCCTTTTACTTTACACTTAAACTATCCGATTTCCAAAAGCGAATATCGGAGGAAGAATAAAAGCAGGTGAACGATATGGATCGCTCACCTGCTTTTTTGTATTTTATAAAATTTACAAGAAAAGACTAAGTCTTTCGCTATAAGCACCTGGCGAAAGACTTAGTCTTTTCTAATGCCTGTTATCTATAATGGTGAAAGTAGAACCAATAACCGCCGCCAATGATCAAGAGTAATAGTAAGAGTACGATTACAACTGCATACCATTGCCCACCAGGATTATAAGCCCCGTACGGATAAGGCGGGTAAGGACCATAAGCATACATAGGCCAATCGCCTCCTGAATTAGGTTCTTACCCTATCATATGCCTGTTTTCAATCATTCGTTATAGTGGATGTACCCATTTTTGATCGCTCATGTTTATAAAATTCATGAAAAATTTTCATTAACGCTCTTTTTTCGATACGAGAAACATAACTTCTGGAAATGCCTAATTCTTTAGCGATTTCCCGCTGGGTTTTTTCTTCTTCAGCATTTAAACCATAACGTGCGATCAGTACTTCCTTCTCCCGTTCATCCAGTACAGTGATAAAGTCTTTTATCTTTTCTAATTCCATTCCTAATTGAATTTGCTCTACAACATCCACATGTTCTGCTTTAAGAATATCAATGAGGCTAATTTCATTTCCTTCTTTATCCTGCCCGATTGGATCATGGAGGGACACGTCTTTCTTTGTCTTTTTCAAAGCTCTTAAATGCATGAGTATCTCATTTTCTATACAACGAGCAGCATAAGTAGCTAATTTGGTTCCTTTATTGGGAGAATAACTCTCGATTCCTTTGATTAGACCGATGGTACCAATGGAAATCAAGTCCTCCGTATCTTCCTTGGTATTCTCAAACTTCTTTACAATATGGGCCACAAGCCTTAAATTATGCTCGATCAATAAATCTCTCGCTGCTGGGTCGCCTTCTTGTAATCGTTTTAGTTGTTTGGCTTCTTCTTCTGGAGAAAGTGGATTGGGAAATGCCTGGTTTTTAACATAGGAAACGAATAGGAAAGTTTCCTTGAACAAATAGATAAGGGACCCCAGGATGCTGGACATGCTAACAGACCTCCTCCAGTATTGGGCTTTTAACCTATAAGTTACCTTATGTAACAAATGGAGGAATTGTGTCTGTCCAGATAAAGATATAACAATGAAAATAAATAAAAGCCCTGCCATACCTCGTATGACAGGGCTTCTTTCCAATCAGTTGTCTATTGATTTACGTTTTTCTTTTACAACATCAGCATAATCATCTCTAACACTTTTGTCCCAAAGTTTAACACCGTTATGGTAACCCGCTCTGGAAATCATATGCCCGGAGACAGGTGCGGTCATAAAGACAAAAATAGTGCCTAATATCAATTTTCCGCTGATAATCCCATGTTCGATGAATAAAAATAGAAAAGCACCAATCATGATACCGGCAACGCCGAGGGTAGCTCCCTTTGTGACGGCATGAAGCCGGGTATAGACATCTGGAAACCTTAAGATACCTACCGAGCTTGAGAAAATGAAGAAGGTGCCGATCAATAGGGATAGGATGATGAATATATCGATTATTATACTAATCAATGTCCCGCTCAATGATAACACCCTTTTCTAAGAATTTGGCGATAGCTATGGTCCCGATGAACAACAAAATACCGATCAATAGTACAACGTCATTCAATTGAGTAGTTACCAGCAGTATAGCCATAAGACCTGCTAAAGCCATCAAGTTAATTCCGATGCTGTCGAGCGCAACTGCCCGGTCGGGATTGGTTGGCCCTACGATAGCACGATACATCAACATAATAACAGAAATGGAAATGATGATGATGCACAGGATTGCAACTGCAGGAATCAACGATTGGGTGACGTTATATATCTGCTCCATCATCTGGTCACCTCCATGATTGCTTTTTCGAACGTTTCTTTAATATCATTAATTGATTCAACTACATCCGGGATATCCATCGCGTGAATGTAGATTTTAGAATAGTCTTCACTAACTGCGATGGAGAGTGTTCCAGGAGTCAGAGAAATCAAGTTCGCTAACATGGTAATTTCCCAATTGCTTTTTAATTCAGTAGGCAATGCAAAAATACCAGGCTGCACATCCAGTTTAGGCTTATAAACCAGTTTTACAATATCAATGTTAGAAAGGATAAGCTCCTTCATAAATAGCAGCAGCAGCTTGATTACTTTTAAGACACGGTTTAAATAAAATGCATCAGGTATAAACCGTCGTAAGACGTAGAGCAGAATTATCCCAATTATATACCCTACAAGAAAAGTGGTGAATGTATAGCTTTCGCTTAAGAACATCCACATTAACGCTATGACAATGTTAATGACAATTTGAAAGTTCATGATCACTACTCCTTCAGCACAGAATCAATATAGAGTTCTGGCGCCATCAGGTACTCAGCTATAGATTGAATTGCAGGGTAGAACCATTCTGCTCCTACACCAAGTGTAACGGACAATGCCAGTAATCCGGCAATCGGCCATACATACCCATCAGCCGCACGTTTGTTAACTGTAATATCTTCGTTTTTCTCTCCCCAGAAGGCTCCAATGAAGATACGGATCATGGAAAAGAGAATGAGCAGGCTGGTCACTAAGGTGACAATAACTATGATGACCTCTTCTTCAGCAAGGCCACCTTGAAGTAGTAATAACTTCCCAATAAAACCGCTGAACGGAGGGATACCGGCCAGTACGAGGGAAGCTAAGAAAAACATCCAGCCAAGAAATGGGTAATGATGAATCATCCCACCCATTTTTCTCAAATCTGAGGTACCGGCCAAATGAGCAAGTGCTCCTACTAAGAGGAAGAGTGCTCCTTTGATAATCATATCATGGACCAGATAATAAACTGTGCCGCTTATTGCTGTTTCTGTGAAAATACCAATCCCCATCAACATAAATCCAACGGCAGGGATGATATTATAAGCTACAATCAGCTTCACATTATGGGTAGATAAAGCGCCGATTACTCCAAAAATCATGGTCAAACCTGCAAGCCAAAGGAACAAGTTATGAGTCAAACCTGGCTCGTGGGTGAAAATCAATGTAAATACTCTCAAGATAGAGTAGATCCCTACTTTAGTCAGTAACGCTCCAAACAAAGCGGAGACTACTGGGTTCGGGACAGAGTAGGAGTTAGGCAGCCAGTAATACAGTGGAAAGACGGCTGCTTTTGTTGCGAATACAAAGAACAACAGAATAGCAATAGTTGTCAGGATTCCCTGCTGCTCAACTTCTTGTACTCGTTCAGCAATTTGAGCCATGTTAACTGTTCCTACTACCGCATAAATAAAGGCAATTGCTGTTACAAACAGCATGGAAGAAAATAAATTCAATAAAAGGTATTTGATGGACTCTCTAAGCTGGGCCTTGCCTCCTCCCAACACAATTAATGCATAAGACGCCATCAATAATACTTCAAAAAATACGAAGAGGTTGAATAGATCTCCGGTAAGAAAAGCACCACTGACCCCGGAAATCAGCCAAAAGAAGAAAGCATAGAAATAGAAGCCTTCTTGCTTGTCGGATAATGATTTTGGTGCGAAAAATGCAGCAGCGACTGCAACAAGGTTGGTAGTTAATACTAATGTTACAGCCAACAGGTCGCCCACAATTATAATTCCAAATGGCGCTTTCCAGTCACCCATTTCTAAGATAAGGGTGCCATTTTGCTGCACATGGAAAAAGATGTAGATGACAATAGCCAGGTTGAGAATGCTAAGGAATTTTGCTGATCCTCTGGCTAAGGGTAGTTTTTTTGCTATGAATGCTAACCATATTCCAGCTAATAAAGGTATGAGGATTGGTAGTATCGCTAAGTTACTCATAATCGTTGCCCCTTAATTCTTCAATATTATCCGTTCCATTCACTTCAGAGGCCCGATAGGCTAAAACCACAAGAAAGCTGGTTACCCCGAAGCTGATCACGATGGAGGTCAGGATTAAAGCCTGTGGCAATGGATCAGTATATTGTTCGATCCCTTCCACGAGAATTGGAGGAGCGCCTCCTTTTAATCCTCCCATTGTCAAAATGAACAAGTGAGCGCCATGAGATATTAGCGCTGTCCCGATTGCAATTCGCAATAATTGTTTTTGAAGGAGGTTATATACACCTGTGGCAAATAGTAGACCTGCCAATATGGACATGATGATTTCCATTATGCATCCTCCTCCTTATTGCTTCGTAATTTAACCATGCCATAGATGCCGAGTGCCGCAATACCAAGAACAGCTATTTCGAATAAAGTATCGAGGCCACGCATATCGACAAGGATGACATTGACGATATTATCACCGCCGCCCAGTTTGTAGGAATTTTCTACAAAGTAACTGGAAATAGAATCAAACCAATTACTGCTATGGGCGGAAATAGCTACAAGGGTCATTAATGCACCGAATCCGATAGAAATAGTGAGATTCAATGCCTTTGTACTCCAACCCTGTTTTCTCATTTTCAGTTGAGGGAGATGGTTGAAAACCATCAGGAATAAGGCGACAGTGACTGTTTCTACAATCAGCTGGGTTAATGCCAAATCCGGCGCGCGATAGATGACGAACAGGATGGCAAGACCATATCCAACGACCCCTAAAATGATAATCGCTGCCACTCGGTTATTAGCTAAAATGGTACCTACTGCTGCAACAGCCATCATAATGGCAACGAGTATTTCAGCAACTGTAATCTCGGCACTATCAGCCATGTTGAATTCGAATCCGGCAGTAGCGGCCATAAAACCAAAGGTAATAATTAATATTGCTCCCAATATGAGGCGGAAATAACGTCCTAGCGAACCATTCATATATGTTTTAGTTATACGTGCGGAGTATGTTTCCGCCCGTTTAACAGAACCATCATATACTTTATTCATACTTAAAGGACCAGGGATAAACCGGTAAACAGCTTCCCACTTCGTACGAGTCAGCACTAGAATAGTTCCAAAAGCCAGGACTGCAATCGACATAATCAATGGCAGATTGATTCCATGCCAGAAATAGATGTGTTTATCAATTTCTCCTCCATAAATTGAAGCGGCAGCATGACTGATAAACGGCTTATTAATTAGTTCAGGGAAAAGACCAATAATGATCACCCCGGCTACTAATACGGCAGGGGATATAAGCATACCGATAGGTGCTTCATGTGGCTTTTTCGGTAATTCAGAAATTTGGGCTTTACCTCGGAATGTACCGAAGAAAAAGTACATCGAATAGACAAATGTAAAGATGCTTCCAAAAACTGCAAGATAAGGCAATGCTTGTTGCATGAAGCCTGCCACGGCATTGCTAGTAGATTCTAAATCCAATGTAGCATCGAAAAACATCTCTTTACTATAAAACCCATTTAAGAATGGAAGCGGGAATCCAGCCATGGAAAACGTGGCTATTAGTGCAAGCGTCGCGGTTATAGGCATGAACGTCATTAATCCGCCAAGCTTTCGAATGTCCCGGGACCCTGTCTCATGATCGACAATCCCTGCGACCATAAACAAGCTTCCTTTAAATGTTGCATGATTCAAAATATGAAATACTGCTGCGAAAATAGCGACCTTCGTGCCAAATCCCAGCATCGCCATAATCATACCCAACTGACTGATTGTTGAGAAAGCAAGAATCCCTTTGAGGTCTGTCTGGCGGACTGCCATGTAGGAAGCCCACATTAATGTGATGATTCCAAACCCGCTTACAATGACGAAGAACCATTCGGACTCAGCAAAAATCGGAATATTACGAGCAACCAAATAGATACCTGCTTTAACCATGGTAGCAGAATGGAGGTAGGCACTGACAGGTGTCGGTGCTTCCATCGCGTCTGGCAGCCAGATATGGAAAGGGAATTGGGCAGACTTAGTAAATGCCCCTAACAATAATAACCCCATGATAAGAGGAAAGAATTCATGGTTTAAAATGATGCTCTTTTCTGTAATCATTTGCTGGATGCTTGTGGTATTAGTAATGACAGACATGAAAACAAGAGCACCTAACATACTTAAACCGCCAAAGACGGTGATAAGCATAGACTTTAATGCTCCATATCGTGATCCTCTCCGGTGATTCCAATAACCAATCAACAAGAAAGAAGAAAGGGAAGTGAATTCCCAGAAGCTGTATAAAACAAATACGTTGTCAGAAAGCACCACGCCAAGCATAGAACCCATAAAAATAAGGAAATATACATAAAAATTGCCCAGCTGTTCGGACTTATGCAAGTAATAAATGGAATAAAAAGCGACCAGGGTACCTATTCCGCTGATCAATAAGACGAATAATAAACTTAAGCCATCCAAATAGAAATTCATATTCATATCCAAGGACGGAATCCAGGAATAACTTCTTGCTTCCGGCTGGAACCCTGTACCAAGGAATTGTATGAAGTAGATGAATATAACTAGAGGGACTAGCGTAACAAAAATCCCTGTATGTATCCTATCTTTCCATTTAGCTAAGAATGGGATGAAGATGGATGCTAGAAATGGTAGTAATACTGCAAACAACATCAAGCTGTTCCTCCTCTGAATAATATAAAGAAAGTCTCCTGCAGACTGCTCATAACAAACATAGTCACTCAATTGTAATCAAAAAATACTCGATTATTCAACTAAATGTAACTAATTCTTATTCTTTTGTTAGTGTGTCCTAAAATGTTATTAAATAAGAAGAAACGCGGTATATATGTAAAAAATAAAAAACGCACTTTACATGGAAAAGTGCGTTAGGCGTTAACTGTATTAACTTGTTTTTTTTATGGAAGGTTGTATGGATCTTTTATGTAATTCTTCTTCAATCAGTTGAATGAATTCTTCGCTTAAATTTAATTCCAAGGCTTTTTGATAGGATTCGATTAACAATTTGTCTGTTAAATGTTCCATAAACCGCCACAGAAGCTGTGACGTTCACCTCCAATCAGGTGTTTTCTTTCTCCAAACCGTTCATTTATCAATTGTGTATCCCAACTTTACCATGAAAATTACCCCCATACAACAGAGCAGTTATCTACATGCTGGTGTAGATAACTTGTGCATAAATCAGTATTTTTTGTTGGATATGTTGTCAAAGTTATGTGGAAAATGTGCACAAACTTATCCACAAGTAAAAATATAGCGTAATTTGTCGAACGATTTTTGTGATAATACGATTTACTTTGAAACATGCGTTGAATTTGTATATGATGGTTAAGGAGTAAAGAGGCACGGGTAAATAGTGAATGAGGTGACAAGGATTGCTCAATAAATTTTTACCAAACGAACATGTTGACAATGTATTCGATATCAGACCGGAAGAACTGAAAGCTAAAGGTATAAAAGGGATCATTACGGACCTGGATAATACACTGGTGGCTTGGGACGTCAAAGAAGCTACACCGGAAATAGTCCAGTGGTTCAAGGTAATGAATGAACATGGAATCAAGGTTACGATAACTTCTAATAATAAGCAGGAACGCGTGCGAGTATTTTCTCAACCACTGGATACAAGTTTCATTTATAGTGCAAGAAAGCCTTTATCCTATGCTTTTAAAAAGGCCCAAAAGCAAATGGAATTGAAGAAAGATGAAATAGTGGTCGTGGGAGACCAGCTGCTTACAGATGTACTTGGGGGTAATTTTGCAGGTTTCCATACCATATTAGTAGTTCCAATCGTAGAAACAGACGGTTTTTTTACACGTTTCAATCGAAAAATTGAACGCAGAATCCTGAAGTGGATGAGAAGAAAAGGCAAAATTAAATGGGAGGAATAAAAAAGTGATGACATCAATAGTTTGCCAGGGGTGTGGCGTAACAATTCAAACAGAAAATCCTGATGAACCTGGTTTTGCTCCCAGTTCGGCATTAGAACGTGAAGATATCATTTGTAAACGGTGTTTCAGGCTGAAAAATTATAATGAAGTACAGGATGTACCCTATCAGGATGATGATTTTCTTGAAATGCTGCATCAGATTTCTGAGACAAACAGCCTGATCGTTAATTTAATTGATATCTTCGATTTTAATGGAAGCTTTATTCCTGGTCTTGCGCGATTGACCGGAAATAATCCTATTATATTGGCTGGAAATAAAATGGATGTTCTTCCTAAGTCAGTAAATCCCAATAAAGTAAAAGATTGGCTGCGAAAGTCTGCTAAGGACTTGGGGATGAAAGTGGAAGATGTATTTTTGATCTCTGCTGCCAAAGGTCAAGGAATAGAAGAATTATCGGCAGCTATCGAGGAAATGAGGAAGGACAGAGATGTCTATATTGTTGGTACGACTAATGTTGGTAAATCTACCTTTATCAATCGGCTGATCAATCGTACCAGCGGGGTGAAAGATGCAATTACCACTTCTTACTTCCCTGGCACAACCCTTGGGTTTATCGATATTCCTTTGGATGAAAATTCTTCCCTATTTGATACACCTGGTGTGATTCACAGGCACCAGATTGCACATTATGTCTCAGACAGGGATTTGAAGTTAATCACGCCAAAAAAAGAGATAAAGCCGATGGTTTTCCAGCTTAATGCAAAGCAGACCCTATTTCTCGGTGGATTAGTCCGGCTTGATTTTGAAGAAGGAGATAGAAGCTCGTTCATATGTTATGTCTCTAATGACTTGCCGATTCACCGGACCAAATTAGAAAAAGCGGATGAATTGTATAAAAATCATTTAGGAGAGTTGTTATCTCCTCCAGATAAGATTACTATGAAGCAATTACCAGAAATGAAGCCGACATCTTTTCGTATTAGCGAAAATAAAACAGACATCGTCGTTTCTGGACTTGGTTGGGTAACTGTTCCAGAAGGACCAGTTTCGGTAACCGTCCATGCTCCAGAAGGAGTAAAAGTTTCGTTGAGAGAATCATTAATATAGTCAGGGGGCGTGAGAGGATGAAGTTAGGTTTAATAGGGAATCCGATCAAGCATTCCTTATCACCATGGATCCATACTCGTTTGCTGAACCAGGCAAACATAGCCGGGTCATATGAATTGTATGAAATGGAACCGGGAAGTTTTAAAGAGCAGGTAAGCTTTTTAAGAAAAGAAGCACTGGATGGCTTCAATGTCACCGTGCCTTTTAAACAAAAAATTATGACAGAATTAGATGACATTGACGAACAAGCAAAATTGCTCGGAGCAGTAAATACAGTTAAAAACCTCGATAGTAAATGGATAGGTTATAATACCGATGGAAAAGGTTTTCTTCATTCTTTACGAGCCAAATACCCTGAGCTTTTTGATAAGAATATCAAAGCGCTGATCATTGGTGCAGGCGGGGCTGCCAAGGGAATTTATCATACGCTTAAGAATGAGACAACTGGACATATTGATATAGCAAACCGCACCTCCGAACGTGCTAAAGAGATGATGGAGGCTGGAGCTGAGAGTGGGAACGTGGATATCCTTACACTCCAGGAAGCGGAAAGTAGAATCGCTGACTATGATTTAATCATCCAGACTACTACGGTTGGTATGAAACCAAATGTAGATCAGCAGATTATTTCTTTGAGAAATTTAAGTGAAGATACAATAGTCAGTGATATCGTATACCAGCCTCTTATGACTTCATTTTTAAAAGAAGCACAAGCTAAAGGTGCTAGGATACATCAAGGCCATGAAATGCTTTTATATCAAGCGGTATATGCTTTTGAAATCTGGACAGGAATCTCAGTGGAAGAAAGCCGGCTTCTCGAGGAGCTGGAAGAACAATTGAAAGGAGCATAACCAATGCTTACAGGTAAACAAAAACGATATTTACGCTCACAGGCACATCATCTGAATCCTATTTTTCAAGTAGGGAAAACCGGAGTAAATGAAAACATGATTGCTCAAATCGATGATGCTCTTGAAAAGAGAGAATTGATAAAAGTAAGTGTTCTCCAAAATTGCATGGAGGATAAGAATGTAGTGGCAGAAGAGCTTGTGGAAGGAACCGGAGCTGAATTAGTCCAAATAATCGGTAATACCATCGTATTGTATAAAGAATCAGAGGAAAACAAAGAAATTGTTCTTCCTTGATAAGGGGAGATGGTTATGAAACGTGTTGGAATCCTTGGTGGTACCTTTGATCCACCGCATATCGGTCACCTTATCATAGCGGAAGAAGTATATTACCAGCTTGATTTAGATGAAGTGTGGTTTTTGCCTTCCAATCATCCACCACATAAGTCAGGTGCTACGGCAGATAATCAAAACCGCTTGGAAATGGTAAAGGCTGCAATAGCTGATAACCCCCATTTTTCCGTGAGTGATATAGAATTGCAGAGAGATGGTAAATCCTATACCTACGATACGATTAAACAATTGAAGAAGCTGAATCCCGATATTGAATTTTACTTTATCATCGGAGGAGATATGGTTGAGTATCTGCCTAAATGGTATGAAATCAAAAAACTGATGAAAATGACGCATTTCGTTGGAGTAAAACGAAGCGGTTATCAATTGAACAGTCCTTACCCTGTAGAAGAAGTTGAGATGCCAATAATAGAAGTATCATCCACGATGCTCAGAAAGCGTTTGAATCAGGGACGGGAAATCCGGTATTTAACCGCGGATGGCGTAATCGATTATATAAAGGAGCATCAACTATATGAAGCTTGACCGTGATAGGGCAATCGAACTTGTCAGAGCAAGCTTAAAACAAGAGCGCTATGAACATACCTTGCGCGTAACCGATACAGCATTGGAGCTTGCTGCTTCTTATGGGGCAGACCAAAAGAAAACCGAACTTGCCGCTATTTTGCATGACTACGCAAAATATAGAGACAAGGACGAATTGCGGCGATGGATTAATACAGAATCAAGACTACCTAAGGACCTCCTGGACTATCACCATGAGTTATGGCATGGTCCTGTTGGGGCAGTGCTGCTTAATAAGGAAGCTGGGCTTGAAGATGGAGAGGTTGCTTCTGCAATTGCATGCCATACCACTGGTAAAGCGAACATGAACACGCTGGAGAAAGTGGTTTTCTTAGCAGATTACATCGAGCCAGGCCGTAAGTTTCCTGGTGTGGAAGAGGTAAGGAAGACAGCGAAAGAAGATCTGGATAAAGCTTGCCTGCAGGCCGCACAAAATACGATCTTTTTCTTAATGTCCAAAGGGCAAAAGGTTTACCCGGATACCCTGCATAACTACAATGATTTATTACAATTAATTAAACAAAAATAAAAATGGAGGCTTGGATATGGATAGTAAAGAAATGATGAAACTTGCTGCCACGGCTTGCGATGATAAAAGAGCCGAGGATATCGTAGTTTTGGATATGTCCGAAGTATCGTTAATTGCCGATTATTTCTTGATTTGTGAAGGTTCCAATGAACGCCAAGTACAGGCAATCGCCAGGGAAGTAAAGGAGAAGGCTGAAGAAAGCGGCTTGTCTGTGACGCGTATGGAAGGTTTTGAACAAGCCCGCTGGATTCTTGTTGACTTAAATGGAGTGATTTGTCATATCTTTCATAAAGATGAGCGGAACTATTATAATTTAGAGCGGCTATGGGGAGATGCTCCTACCGTTGCGATCGAAAGTGTCTGATCGTATGACTTATGGGGAAATGGCAGCGGTGTACGACGTGCTGATGAAAGATGTTCCCTATGAGGATTGGGTGTCATTTACTTTAAATTACTCCTCTGGACACAAGATATTGGATATGGGCTGCGGTACAGGAGAGATTGCCATTCGGCTTGCTGAAAAAGGATATCAAATTACTGGTGTAGACTTTTCAGAGGATATGTTGGCAATAGCTCATGACAAAGCACGGACCTCAGCCGATATTCAATGGCTGAAACAGGATATACGTCAGTTAGAGGGGTTAGAAAACTTTGATACGGTGGTCAGTTTTTTTGACGTCCTTAATTATATAACCTCTCTGGAAGAGCTGCGAGCAGTTTTTCAGCAAACTCATTCTGTACTTAAGCCTGGTGGCACTTTTCTTTTTGATGTACACTCCCTTAATCATCTAAAAGAACATATGTCAGGCCAGACATTTTCTGAAGTGTATGAGGACATCACCTATATATGGTTTTGTGAACCTGGGGAAATTCCAGATACATTTATTCATGACCTGACATTTTTCGTGCAAAATTCTCGTGGAGATTACTCCCGCTTCGATGAATACCATACGCAGCGTGGTTACACGATAGATGTGTTAAAAGAAGAACTGCATCGTGCAGGGTTTGAAATTAAAGATATAGCTGCTGATTTGGAACGGAATCCAGTACTTCATGATACTGATGGCGATCGTATATTTTTTATTTGCACACGAAAATAAATCACAGGAGCATATACATGTCTCCTGTGATTTTTGATTACTTGGAAAAGTTTTAAAACTAAGGCTTTCACCATAAGTATTGGGCGACAAGCCAAGTTTTTCTGATTTAATTGTATTCTTTTTATTAAAGTTCATGTAAAATATAGAAAGAATCATGGCTCCCTTAATCTTTTTTTATCTTCTTTATGCTTTTTTTGCGTGGCTTGAAACATCTTCTCAAATAACTCTCCAATATGCTGCTCCAGCATGATTAATCCTTCTCCTGTGACCCCGCCTTTTACACTTACTTTTTCTCTCAAAGTATTCAACGTATAGTGATTTTCTTCCAGTAACTTCCCGTATCCAATTAACATCTCTGTAGTAAGTTCCGTTGCCGTTTCTTCTGGAAGATCCGCTACTTCTTCCGCTGCTTTGATCCATCGTTCCATTAGAAAACTTATAAAAGCAGGACCGCACGAAACTATATCCGAACAGACTCGGATATAGTCTTCCTCGATTTCTATAGGTCTGGATATGAATTTAAACGTTTGCTTCAATAGCGCTTTAAATTCTGGTCTCACAGACTCACTGAAACTGAACAAAGTTGCCCCTGAAAAAGCACGATTGGTAATAGAAGGTACAATTCTTGCTACCTGGCATGGCAGCGCTTTTTCTAACTCTTCGATTCCGACCGGACTCGTTATGGAGACAACGCATTGCTCTTTCCTGACGTAGCCCTTTATATCCTTAAATAGTGCTTTCATGTCATGTGGCTTAACACAAAGCAGGATAATATCTGCCTGGTCGATTAATTCTGCCAACTCTTTTTTTATGACCAGATCGGGATGCCTTTGTTTAAGTTCATAAGCTTTGGTCAATGTGCGGTTCGTTACTATCATTTCCTCTGCATCTATCGAGCCGCTTTCAATAAGGGATTCGATAACAATACTTCCCATATTTCCAGTCCCTATCACTCCCCAAATCATGGAATACCTCCTTTGAGTTAGCTTATGTTTTATCTATATGAACTTTGCCCGGATTATAGGAAAGGATGTGTTTGATTATATGTATTGGATTAAGAAATATGCCTGGGTCGTCTTAATCGCAGGAATTGTTTTATGGTTTATGCTTGGAAACAGTCAAGGAAATGAAAATAAAACAGAAGGCTTCATAGACATTGATGAGACTAAAGCAACTATGACAGTTGAGAAGACTGGAATTGAAGGGAAACTCATGGTGGATATCAAAGGAGAAGTTGCAAAACCAGGTATATATGAATTGGAAGAAGGCAGTCGTGTACATGATGCAGTAACGGCGGCGGGAGGGATGACACCAGAAGCTGACCCTGCTTCTGTTAACTTGGCCCAGCGCGTGAGTGACGAAATGATGATTATCGTCAATGGCATGGTAAGTGATGTTTCCGAAGGAGCGCAGGGTGCTGAAAATAGTAAAATTCGAATTAATTATGCAGATATCACAGAAATTCAAACTTTAGACGGGATAGGTGAATCGAAAGCGAAGGCAATCGTCCAGCATAGAGAGGATAATGGTCTATTTCAGACAGTGGAGGATCTATTGGAAGTGAGTGGGATAGGTGAAAAGACATTAGATAATATTAAAGACTCTATACAAATTCCGTAGTACATTGACGGAGAAAACACAGAAATGTAAAATTATTTTAAACCATTGCTCTGTAGGTGAAAGTAATGGAACACGATATCAAGAGCTCACTTAGCAGCGCATAATAACAATAAAAGGGGACCTTTACATAATGGAACGTATTTCCTGGGATCAATATTTCATGGCTCAAAGTCACTTGTTGAAAATGAGAAGCACGTGTGAGCGTTTAGCGGTAGGCGCAACAATTGTCAGAGACAAACGAATGATAGCCGGTGGTTATAATGGCAGCGTATCGGGTGGGGTACATTGTGTCGATGAAGGATGCTATGTTATAGACGGCCATTGTGTTCGTACCATACACGCTGAAATGAACGCTTTATTGCAGTGTGCCAAATTTGGGGTCGCTACAGAAGGTGCTGAAATATACGTCACCCATTTTCCTTGCCTTCATTGTTGTAAAGCGATTATCCAGGCTGGTATTAAAGCAGTATATTACCATGCTGATTATAGAAACCACCCTTATGCAATCGAGTTGTTCCAGGACGCGGGTGTAAGAACAGAGAAAGTAGAACTGAAAGAGTGGCCGCTTGATCCGTTGGCGGATAAAAAAGAAGTATAATGCGGGGGTATTGGCACCTTTTTGCAGGTGCCTTTCTGCTGGGAGGACTGACTTTTTCTCATCAGAGAGACACTTCTATCATCTATTTGGTCCTTTTGTTAGGGTGGCTGTTTTATATTTTTCCAAGTAAGCGGCTAATCGTCCTTATGGTTGCAGCATTTGTAACCGGAGGCTTATTTACCTCAACTGATTATACAAATTCCCCTGCAATAGCTGATACCACTCTTCATGGAAAATTAGTCAGCACACCCAAAGTGACAGACAATAAAATTGAAGTTATCATGAAATTACAAGACACCAGCCAAAAAATATTACTAACTGCTTTTAAAGAACATAATTCTTCTTCCACGCCTCCTTCCTTCGCAGAAAACTGGAAATATGGAGCAGTCTGCCAAATAAATGCCCCAACCTCTTTTCCGCCCGCCGCTACCAATCCTGGAGAATTTGATTACCGTACTTATTTACTCCAGCAAGGAATTATTTCACAAATAATTATTACGGATAAAACTGAAATAGATTGTATAGGGCACTCATGGGTTGCACTTTTGGATGCGCAGCGGTATAAGCTGCTGAGTCAGTATGAAACCAAGCTTTCTCCGGAGATATCTCCCTGGTTGAAGGCTTTGATATTTGGGGAGACAAGTGATCTTGAGAAAACAACTATTCAACTATTTCAAAGGTGGAATCTTTCTCATCTACTGGCAATTTCAGGACTTCATGTCGGTCTGATCATCGGCTTCATTCTTTATGTATTAACACGGTCTGGAATTATTACTACAGAAAAAAGTTACTGGCTGCTTTTCACTTTACTTCCTCTCTATGCTTTTTTTGCTGGTGGTGCGCCTTCTGTACTGAGGGCTGTTGCTATGGCAATGCTTGGAATGCTTGTGATAAAATTTTCAGCCAAGGTTACTGTTACGGACATTCTCAGCATTCTACTATTATGCTTTCTTCTTATAAACCCCTCTTACTTACACCAGCTAGGCTTTCAATTTTCCTTTTTAGTCACCTTTTCATTGTTATTTTCACTTAAGTGGTTTAAAAGCACATCTTCCAACTTGGTGTTATTAATGCAAATAAGCTTATTAAGTCAATTGATACTTCTCCCTATTCAACTCGTTCATTTTTTTCAGTTTAATCCTTTGTCCGTATTTGCCAACCTGATATATGTCCCTTATTTTACTATTATTGTTATTCCGATGATGCTGTTTTTGAGCATCCTTACCATCTTTTTACCGGCTGTTGCTGTCAGTATTTCGGAGCCTTTCCTATATTTACATCATTTCTCACTGGAAGGGCTTCGCTATATGGACTCTCATTTATATTACCCGTGGATTGCAGGAAGAATCACTCCTTTATACAGTCTGGTGTACTATATTTTCCTTGTCCTGATGTTAGCGAGTCTGCAAGTGGGAAACAGGAGAAGAGCCTTCTTATCAGCTGTCGTGGCTGTGTTTGTATTGGTGTTTTTTTCGATAAAGCCCTATATGAGTAAAGAAGGGACCGTGAGTATGCTGGATGTTGGGCAAGGGGATAGTTTTGTCATAGAGCTTCCTTACCGTAAAGGTGTTTTCATCATTGACGCAGCAGGCACTTCTCACTTTTCGGCAAATCAGGAAAGAATAGCTGACAATATAATAATCCCTTTCCTCCACTCAAAAGGGATCAGCAAAGTGGATGCAGTGTTTTTAAGCCATGAAGATTCGGATCATATCGGAAGTATTCCGTTTTTATTCGATGACCTCCAAATAGATAAACTTTTAGTCAGTCCTTATTTTCAGTTTCCAGACGCCATGCAAAAACAAGTATTGGAGCACAATATTCCGGTCATACGTCTGAAAAGAAACGAGGTTATTTCCTTAAGTGGGCAGGTCTTTAAAGTATTGAACCCTGGAGGAAATTATAACGATGCGAATGATAATTCGTTGGTACTTTTTACAACATTTGGAGGGTGGGATTGGTTGTTTGCAGGAGATATATCTGACAAAGTGGAAGGGGATTTAATGAAGGTTTTTCCGGATTTAAGGGCTGATGTCCTAAAGGCTTCCCATCACGGTAGTAAAACGTCTAGTTCGGAGTCCTTCCTTGTTACCTTGAAAGGAAAGGTAGTACTGATATCAGCAGGCAGAAACAATCGATATGGGCATCCTCATGAAGAAGTATTGGAAAGAATGGAGACATTAGGATTGACCACATTAAGGACAGATATACATGGAGCAGTACAATTCGTATTTGAGGAATCAAAAGGGAATTTTTATATCTTTAATGAAGACCAATAAAAATATAAAGCATAAAAAAGGCTGCATATTAGCAGCCTTTGGTAGTAATGGAATTTACGATCCGATTACATTCACGACGACACCGGTAAAGAATATAATGAAGAAGAACAAGAACGAGAAAATGAACCCTAGCCCGGAATCGACGACATCATTATTTTTTGATTGAATATCTTTTTTGAATTCGTTCACTTTTACCCCTCCTATACCTGTGTTTTAGTATAAGCGATACTTGATTAAAAATCCAGATTCTTCATTAATTATATCAAAAAAACTATCCGTTTTTTTGATTACCTTGGTTAGCAAGAGTTGTCATCTATACTTTACGTCCTTTTGGTCAATCTAAAACCAAAGGACAATATCGTCGCCCGATCTTTCACCCGGGGCTGGAACGGGCGGCGTTCATATAGATACCTCAGGCACCTCGTTCCCAAACATTTTTGACAAGGCTTCCTAACCAGCATAAAATAAGAACATTGAGTTCCTTTTTGTGGATAGGAAATGGACGAGGTGCCTGTTACTTTATCATGTATTAACTGGGGTGTAAGTATGGACTATATGCAAGTAATGAAAAAAATAAACAAAAAACAATTTTCTTCCGTATATTTATTATATGGAACGGAATCCTACCTGATTCAGGATATTAAACAAAAAATATTGAAATATGCCTTATCTGGTGAAGATCAGGAAGTCAATGTCTCTTATTATGATTTAGAGGAGACCCCAATCGAAGATGTTGTTACGGATGCAGAGACATATCCGTTTTTTGGTGAACGGAAAATTATCATCGCCGACAATCCTGTTTTCATGAAAGCTAAACCTGATAAGCTTCCTTTTGAACATGATGTAGAAGCTTTACAGTCTTATCTCACCAATCCGGCTGATTATTCCATACTGGTAATCACAGCCCCATATGAAAAAATAGATGAACGGAAAAAAATATTCAAGTTATTTAAAAAACAAGGGGAGACAGTGCCTTGTATGCCTGTCAAAGAGTGGAACCTGGAAGAATGGATAACTTCTATTGCCGGTGAGCTAAACATCCAAGTCCCGACTGACTTGCATGAACTAATTATTCAAGAGGTTGGAACGAATCTTATGGTACTTCGAAGTGAGATGGAAAAGTTAGCACTGAATGCTGGAGAAGGAGCCACTATAACAAGGGAAATGGCTGAATCGCTTTTATCTCATAGCGCTGAGGCTTCAGGTCTTAAACTTGTTGATGCAGTGATGGAACGCAATCTTTCTAAAGCTATTCACATTTATAAAGATTTAACAAGGATGAATGAAGATCCTATTGCCTTAACGGCTTTACTGGCCTCACAATTTCGAATTATCTTGCAAGCAAAAATACTTAAGCAAAAAGGGTATGCACAGAATCAAATGAAGCAATACATAAAAGCACATCCTTATGTAATTAAAATGGCCGTGAAAAGAGAACAGCATTTCACTTTCCACGAATTAGAACAAATCATGGATAAATTGACAGAAACGGACCAGAACATAAAACAAGGGAAAGTAGAAAAGAGTCTTGCTTTTGAATTACTATTGTACCAATTGGTTCACATTAAACGATTGGATAGTCAAACAGGATGAAAGCTGGTCTTTTACCTGCTTATTACTTTAGACATTATAAAAAAGCTCCATGCGACGAACTGGGTTCGCTGGCATGGAGCTTTTTTATGTTGGAATTCATTGCAAATGAAAAACGACCCTGGCAAGAGTCGCTTGTTGGTCATAAAAAAAGCAGGCCTTATAGGCTGTTTACTTTTTTAGCAAGGCGAGATTTTTGACGGTTGCCGTTATTTTGGTGGACGATACCTTTTTGAACGGCTTTATCAATTTTTTTCGCTGCAGTTTGTAAAGCGCTCTTAGCACCTTCTGCGTCATTGTTTGCTACTAACTTTTCCACACGCTTGACAGCTGTACGCATATCACCTTTATAAACAAGGTTTTGCACGCGGCGGTCGTCAGTTGTACGAACACGTTTCACTGCGGATTTAATATTTGGCATGATTTCACCTCCCAGGTAAAAACATCAGTCTCATTCATATCGAACAAGAGTCATTTTACCAAAGCCACCTCTAGTTTTCAATAGGTTTATCTAAGCCATGAAAGAAAACGTATAAAAATCTTCTCCCTGCCTCAAGCTAGTTACAAAAAGGAGGCGTGAGAATGAGTGCTGAAAACAGGCAATACAACGTTCGTACAGACCTGGCCATTGAAGCCAGAGATATGTATGTCGAGGAAGACCAAAAGAACCAATCTCCACAAGGGGTAGAAGTAGAAGAAAAAACCGTTGATGACATCAAGGTTACATATGTCACCATTGATGAAGCTGCTGAAGATCGTCTGGGAAAAAAAGCAGGCAATTATATTACGCTCGAGTCCAAAGCGATAAGAAATCAAGATACTGATATGCAAAAACGTCTAGCGGTTGTCCTTGCCGAGCAGCTTGGTGAATTGTTCCGTTTAAATGATATTAAAGAGGGACAAACATGTATGGTGGTCGGGCTGGGAAATCATAATGTAACTCCAGATGCTCTCGGGCCAATGGCTATGGAAAAGGTGATGGTAACAACACATCTATTTAAGCTGCATCCGGAAACGGTGGCTGAAGGCTACCGTCCAGTATCAGCTATCACTCCTGGGGTAATGGGGGTAACCGGCGTAGAAACAAGCGACATTATCCTGGGGGTACTGGAAAAGACAAAACCAGACTTTGTTATTGCTATTGATGCACTGGCATCAAGGTCGATTGATCGTATTAATGCTACCATCCAATTATCAGATACAGGCATACATCCAGGCTCCGGTGTAGGGAACAAAAGAAAAGAGCTGAGTAAATCGACGCTGAACATCCCGGTGATAGCAGTAGGGGTTCCCACCGTCGTAGATGCTGTTACGATTACAAATGACACCATTGATTATCTGTTAAAGCATATGGGCAGGGAATGGCGTGAGAAAGATGACCCATCTAAATCTCTCACTCCCGCTCGGATGACATTTGGAGATAAAACACTGCGAGAGGAAGATTTGCCTGATTTAGAGCAACGACAAGCAATCCTTGGAATGGTTGGCGGTCTGGAAACTCATGAAAAAAGGCAATTGATAGAAGAGGTCTTGTCACCAATTGGCCATAACCTCATGGTCACACCAAAAGAAGTGGATGAATTTATGGAAGATATGGCTCATGTGATAGCAGCTGGAATTAATGCAGCGTTGCATGAAAGAATTAAAGGAGATGAATCTCAATCGTTCACTCGATAAATATGATAGAAAATTGATAGAGTGAAGAAGTTCTATTTTATCAGCTCCCTCATAGACTTTAATAAACAGCCTTAAGGTCATGAAGGGAGCCGGATGATGAAGAAAATAAGAAAGCGAAAGCTATTCCATCACTACCAATTCAATAGGCTGTCAAAACGGGCAGGTTCATGGGTTGCGGCCATGGCAGCTCTTTTATTGATTATTGGGGGATTGACGAGTGTCAAACCGACTTATCGAATCTATTCAGAGACCATTCAGGACTGGACAAGCCAAATTGATGGTCCCTCTTTTTTATATTTATTCAGTATGGAAAATAAAATGTACAAAGAAGCCTATCCTGATAACGTAAAACCTCCTGACCTGACAACAATGGGGTTTCAATTGGCAACGAGTTTGACACCGAATGATCCGCGGAGCCTATTGGGAAGGGAGTTGCCAGGGCTGGATACTTATCATAGTGAAATTCTGGTTGCCGGTGAGGGAACGGATTATACCAACTTGCCGATAGAGTCCCATCCGCCACTGGATGTAGTAATGGAAGATAGGGAAGCGGTGGATCCGGAAGAGGAGGAGCCGGTGGAAAAAACAGAAAGAAAAGACGCACCCTCCACTGGTGATCGCAATGTCGTTCTTATTTATAATACCCACAACCGGGAATCCTTCCTTCCACACTTGGCTGAAGGGACAGAACATGCTTATCATGATGAAGTGAATATCACTAAAGTGAGTGATCGCCTGGCTAAGGCTTTAGAAGCCAACGGAATTGGGGCAAAGGTTAATGAGCGCGATGTTACTGCATTCGCAAAGGAAAAAGGGGTAGCTCCCTATGACGCATCAAGAACGATCGTTACGGAAGCGATGGCTTCCAACAAAGATATCCAATACATTTTTGACCTGCACCGTGACGGCGCTCCGAGGGATGTGACCACAACAGAAATTGATGGGGAAATTTTTGCGAAAACCATTTTTGTTATCGGAGCTGAGCACGAAGCTTATGAAAAAAATGCCAAACTGGCTGCAGATCTTCATGAATTACTGGATGAAAAGTTCCCTGGATTAAGCAGGGGGGTTATTAAAAAGAAAGGAAATGGAGTGGATGGCAAATACAATCAGGATCTTTCTGAAAAAGCGATATTACTAGAATTCGGTGGACATGAAAACAGTCTGGATGAAATATACCGGTCGGTTGATGCAGTGGCGGAAGTATTCAGTGAATATTACTGGGAAGCGGAAAAGGTGTCTGGTGATTAAGAACTGGAGGTGGGAGTTATGATAAAGTACTTGCTAATATTATGTATGATGATCTCGTTGTTTCTTGGTGGTGCTTTGTTTGGTATCAATCAAGCCTCCGAAAACCATACTGACCAGCCAGATGCCCCCATCCTTTCGGAAGAATCACTTTTAGAAGGGCAAGCGGAAAAAAACGATATGTTTGAAGGTCCTGTGGTTGGAATACCTGTAGAAACCCCATTACCAGATAAAGGTCAATATCCCGCTCATGGCAGCGTACAGATTGCAGAGTTATTAGGTACAGGGATTTCCAAGCTTTATGATATCGTCATTACTACTGCAGCTAATATAGTAGAGCCATTATTTTAGAAGAAGCAGCACAGGCAGCTTCTTCTTTTTTAAAATTAGGTTTCAGCTTTCCTGACCCGTAACTTCCGCTTTTGATGATTGAATATTCCCTTGGCTATTGCTATAATCTATGCTAGTTATCGTTCGTAAAAATAGTAGGAGTGGATTGTAATTGGCAAGTAATCAGAGACAGCAGCGTGTGAGGAACTTTTCGATCATTGCTCACATTGATCATGGGAAATCGACATTAGCTGATCGGATATTAGAAAAGACAAAAGCATTGACACAGCGTGAAATGAAAGAACAATTCCTGGATGCAATGGATTTGGAACGCGAACGGGGAATTACGATTAAATTGAATGCTGTTCAATTGAACTATCGACAAGATGATGAAGATTATATTTTTCATTTAATAGATACTCCAGGCCATGTAGACTTCACGTATGAAGTGTCGCGTAGTTTGGCTGCTTGTGAGGGTGCCATTCTGGTCGTCGATGCGGCCCAGGGGATTGAAGCCCAGACATTAGCGAATGTTTACTTAGCACTGGAGAATGAGTTGGAAATTATCCCGGTTATTAATAAAATTGACCTTCCTAGTGCAGACCCGGATAGGGTGAAGCAGGAGATCGAGGATGTGATCGGCATCGATGCTTCTGATGCGATCCTTGCCTCTGCCAAAGATGGGAAAGGAATCGATGAAATACTTGAAAGAATTGTCAGTGACATCCCAGCGCCGGCAGGCAATGAGGAAGAACCATTGAAAGCATTGATATTTGATTCCTTATATGATCCATATCGTGGTGTCATCGCTTATGTATGTATCAAAGAAGGGTCTGTTAAAGTTGGCGATAAAATCAAGATGATGGCGACCGGAAAAGAATTTGAAGTCAATGAAGTAGGTGTGTTTAAACCTAAACCAGCTCCACTGGATGAATTGACGGTCGGAGATGTTGGTTATTTGACTGCTTCGATTAAGAATGTTGGGGACAGTCGCGTCGGTGATACGATTACACATGCCAAAAAGCAGGCCGCCGAACCATTGCCAGGTTATAAACGTTTAAATCCAATGGTTTTCTGTGGAATGTATCCGGTAGATGCCAACCGTTATAATGACCTTCGTGAAGCATTGGAGCGATTGGAATTAAATGATTCTTCCCTTCAATATGAAGCGGAGACATCTCAGGCGCTTGGCTTTGGCTTCCGCACAGGTTTCCTTGGGATGCTTCATATGGAGATTATTCAGGAGCGTATTGAAAGAGAATTTGGTATTGATCTGATCACTACTGCACCAAGTGTTATTTATCAGGTGGCTTTGACAGATGGAAGTGAAATACAAGTGGATAACCCATCGATGATGCCAGACAACCAAAAAATACAGGAAGTCCGGGAACCATTTGTCAAAGCTACGATCATGGTACCGAATGATTTTGTCGGGCCGGTAATGGAAATATGCCAGAAGAAACGTGGCGATTTCAAAGATATGCAGTATCTCGATGAAAACCGGGTCAACGTTGTATATGAGATTCCATTATCCGAAATCGTATATGATTTCTTTGATGCCTTGAAATCAAAAACAAAAGGCTATGCTTCATTTGATTATGAGCTGATCGGCTATCAGGCATCCGACCTCGTCAAAATGGATATTCTGTTGAATGGTGACACGATTGATGCTTTATCATTCATTGTGCATAGAGACTTTGCCTATGAACGAGGAAAGCAAATTGTCGAAAAGCTGAAGAATCTCATTCCGAGACAGCAATTCGAGGTGCCGGTTCAGGCAACGATCGGTAACAAAGTAGTAGCTCGTTCCACGATCAAAGCGATGAGAAAGAACGTGTTATCCAAATGTTACGGGGGAGATATATCCCGTAAGCGTAAACTATTAGAAAAGCAAAAAGAAGGTAAGAAACGGATGAAGATGGTCGGTTCCGTCGAAGTACCGCAAGAAGCCTTCATGTCTGTACTTGAAATGGATGACGATGATAATTAATATGCCGAAAACCGCAGGAAGTTTTTCTTGCGGTTTTCGTTATGAAAGGCGGTAACCTGATGCACATACCATCAGTATATATTCACATACCATTCTGTCAGCAGATTTGTCACTACTGTGATTTTACAAAGTTTTTTTATAATGAGAGGCTGGCAGATGATTACTTGAACGCGTTGGAAAAAGAAATCAAATCATATATACCGGAAAAAAAGATAGCCCCCAGGACTATTTTTGTAGGTGGCGGTACTCCCACGGCACTGTCCAGGGAACAATTGAAAAAACTGCTTATCATCATTGATCGTTATCATGATATCGCAGCCTGCAGTGAATATACGTTTGAAGCCAATCCAGGTGATCTTGATGAAGAAAAAGTAAAGCTCTTGAAAGCTTACGGTGTTAATCGTATATCCCTTGGAGTGCAAGTTTTTGACGATAGGATGCTTGAAAAAATAGGCCGTCTTCATAAAGTCAAAGATGTCTATACTAATATAGACAGGCTGTTGAATGCAGGTCTCACGAATATCAGTATCGATTTGATTTATGCCCTTCCAGGTCAAACTGTAGAGCAATTCGAACAAACGGTGGACGAAGCATTACGCTTCGATCTGCCTCATTACTCTTCGTATTCCTTGCAAATTGAGCCGAAAACCGTATTTTATCAACGCTATAAAAAAGGTAAATTAAGGAAGCCTCCAGAGGAATCAGAAGCAGCAATGTATGAATTGCTGCAGAAGAAAATGATGGCTAAAGGAAAAAAACAATATGAAATCAGCAATTTTGCGGAACCAGGATTTGAAAGCAAACACAACATGACCTATTGGAACAACGAATATTACTTCGGGTTTGGGGCTGGGGCCCATGGCTATCTTCCGGGCAAACGGATCGTGAATATCCGACCGCTTCCAGCCTATATTAAACAAGCAGAAGAAAATGGCCGTCCTGTACTTCACGAGGAGCCAATCGGCAGAAGAGAACAAGTAGAAGAAGAGTTATTTTTAGGTCTGCGGAAGACAGAAGGCGTAGACTTAAATAATTTCGAGGTGAAATATGGCAATAAATTTGAGCAGGTTTATGGGGATATTCTGCCTTATTTAAAAGAGCGGCAATTAATTGTAATAGCGGATGATAAAATAGCATTGACAGAAAAGGGAAGGCTCCTTGGCAATGAGGTTTTCCAGGAATTTTTGCTGGATGAAAAAGATGTATAAATCCAAGCTAAAGTCGTTGACAACATAAAAGGCATTTGATAATTTTATAATAGATTTAGCACTCAACAGATAAGAGTGCTAACAGAGGTGATCATCATGTTGACAGAAAGGCAATTACTGGTACTGCAAGTGATTATTGATGAATTCATCCATACAGCACAACCTGTAGGGTCACGTTCGATTTCCAAGAAAGATGAAGTCACCTTCAGTTCGGCTACCATTCGAAATGAGATGGTTGACTTGGAAGAGATGGGGCTGATAGAAAAGACCCATTCATCATCCGGAAGGGTTCCTTCCGAAAGTGGGTATCGGTTTTATGTAGATCATTTATTATCCCCTTTCCGTCTTTCTAATAAGGAAATTCGTTCGATTCAGGAAACCTTTCGGGATCAGATGCTTGAGTTTGAGAGAGTGGTTCAAAAGTCAGCGGGAATTTTATCTGATTTGACGAATTACACTTCGATCATTCTCGGACCAGAGGTGTTTGAAACGAAGTTGAAGCAGCTGCAGATTGTTCCATTGACTGCTCAGACAGCTGTAGCCATTCTTGTAACCAATACGGGTCATGTGGAACACAGGGCTTTCAATATCCCTCAGGAAATTGAAGCAAATGATCTGGAAAAAATGGTGAATATTTTGAATGACCGTTTACATGGTGTGCCTTTGGTACAACTTCATGAGAAGATTTTCAGTGAAGTCGGCGCTTTGTTGAAAACTCATACGAATAATTATGAGCAGGCATTTCAATACTTGCAGGCGGCGTTGCTGAATGAGCAGCCTACAAAGTTGTATGTCGGCGGAAAAACCAATATACTCATGCAGCCAGAGTTCAAAGACCTTGAAAAAGTGAGATCCCTGTATGCCATGATGGAAAAAGAAAGTGAGATTGTTCACTTACTGCGTAACGATCATTCTGGAATTCAAGTGAAAATCGGCCATGAGAATGAGGTCGATGCCATGCAGGATTGCAGCTTGATTACGGCCAGTTACGCGTTAGGTGATGATCAAGTTGGAACCATCGCTTTATTAGGACCTACCCGGATGGAGTACAATCGCGTTATTAAATTAATGCACGTGCTTTCATCAGAAATGACAGATACCTTTAAGTCCTGGTATCAAAATGAATAAGGGTAGAAAAGGATAAAGATGGGCAGTTTTTTCTCCCATCCCTTATTTTTGTCCTTTTACTTTTTTCTGTGCAGTAAAAGTGTTATAGTCTTAACGGTGAATAGAACTCGGAGGGGGTGTCGGAATGTCAAAGGACAACCAGCAGGAACAAGAAATCATTACAGATCCAGAAGAAACAGCGAAGGAAGAAGAAATGGAACAGGAAGTCCTTGAGGAAGAACAGGCTGAGGACGAGGAATTAGAAAAATTGAAGCAGGATTACGAAGAACTTAATAACCGCTTGATCCGCCTGCAAGCTGATTATGATAACTTCCGCAGACGCACAATGAAAGAACGCGAAGCGGATCGTAAATATAAATCCCAGGACCTCGTTACTGAATTAGTTCCGGTTTTGGACAATTTTGACCGTGCATTGAAAGTGGAGGTCGAAGGCGAAGCCGCTAAAGGGTTCGTCGATGGTATGAAAATGGTTTACCAGCAATTTAAAGCTGCATTGGAAAAAGAGGGCGTTGAAGAAATCAAAGCAGAGGGTGAGCAGTTTGATCCTCACCTTCATCAGGCAGTTATGCAGGCGAATGAGGAAGACTACGATTCCAATGTTGTCATTGAAGAAATGCAAAAAGGATACAAACTGAAAGATCGGGTAATCCGGCCTGCAATGGTGAAAGTGAACCAGTAAACGAGCCATCTATATGTAATCTAACTCCGTACAGGAGTTCATTCATATGAATTCAACACAGTAGAGCTATAAGGAGGAATTTTCAATGGGTAAAATCATTGGTATTGACTTAGGTACAACAAACTCTTGTGTCGCTGTAATGGAAGGCGGCGAATCAAAAGTAATTCCAAATCCAGAAGGTAACCGTACAACTCCTTCTGCCGTCGCGTTTAAAAATGGTGAACGCCAGGTAGGGGAAGTCGCTAAGCGTCAGGCGATTACTAACCCGAACACTATCCTTTCCATTAAACGTTATATGGGTACCGACCATAAAGTAGAAGTGGAAGGAAAAGAATACACACCTCAAGAAGTTTCTGCAATCATCCTTCAATACATCAAAGGATATGCAGAAGACTACCTGGGTGAAACGGTAGACAAAGCTGTAATTACTGTACCGGCTTACTTTAATGATGCGGAACGTCAGGCTACTAAAGATGCAGGTAAAATCGCTGGCATCGAAGTAGAACGTATCATCAATGAGCCAACTGCTGCAGCACTTGCTTATGGTATCGATAAAGAGGACCAGGATCAGACAATTCTTGTTTATGACCTTGGTGGCGGTACTTTTGACGTTTCTATCCTTGATATTGGCGACGGTACGTTTGAAGTTGTATCTACTGCCGGTGATAACCGCCTTGGCGGGGACGATTTTGACCAGGTAATTATCGACCATATGGTTGCTGAGTTCAAGAAAGAAAATGGTATCGATCTATCTCAGGACAAAATGGCCAAACAACGCCTGAAAGATGCCGCTGAAAAAGCGAAGAAGGACCTTTCCGGTGTTGCACAAACTCAGATTTCCCTTCCGTTTATCACAGCCGGGGAAGCTGGTCCATTGCATCTGGAAATGACATTGACACGCGCTAAATTCGAAGAACTTTCTTCTGATCTAATTGAGCGCTCTATGAAACCGACTCGTCAGGCTCTAAAAGACGCTGGTCTTTCTTCCAGTGAAATCGATAAAGTTATCTTAGTCGGTGGTTCCACTCGTATTCCGGCTGTCCAGGATGCATTGAAAAAAGAAGTAGGAAAAGAACCTTCTAAAGGAGTTAACCCTGATGAGGTAGTAGCGCTTGGTGCTGCTATTCAAGGTGGAGTCTTACAAGGGGACGTTAAAGATGTTGTTCTTCTGGACGTTACCCCACTTTCCCTTGGTATTGAAACTATGGGTGGCGTAACTACTAAACTTATTGAACGTAACACAACAATTCCAACCAGCCACTCCCAAGTATTCTCAACAGCAGCAGATAACCAGACTGCGGTTGATATCCATGTACTCCAAGGTGAGCGTGAAATGGCACAGGATAACAAAACGCTTGGCCGTTTCCAATTGACAGATATTCCACCAGCGCCGCGTGGTGTACCACAAATTGAAGTATCCTTCGACATCGATGCTAACGGTATTGTTAACGTCCGTGCTAAGGATATGGGTACAAATAAAGAGCAGTCCATCACTATTAAATCTTCTTCCGGGCTTTCTGACGAAGAAGTAGAAAAGATGGTCAAAGAAGCAGAAGAAAATGCCGAAGCAGATAAGAAACGCCGTGAAGAGGTAGAACTTCGCAATGAAGCGGACCAAATGATCTTCACTACTGAAAAAACATTGAAAGACTTAGGCGAACAGGTTTCTGAAGAAGAAAAACAACAGGCAGAAACCGCTAAAGATGAATTGAAAGAAGCGTTAGAAGGAGAAGATCTGGATAAGATCAAAGAAAAGAAAGAAGCGCTTCAGGAACACGTCCAAAACTTATCTGCAAAAGTGTATGAGCAAGCAGCACAACAAGCTCAAGCTCAGCAGGAAGCAGAAGGCGGACAAGGCAGCGACGATGATGTAGTCGATGCTGATTATGAAGAAGTTAATGAAGAAGACGACAAAAAGTAAGAAAGTCAAGTTAAAAGTCAAAGTCAGGAATTTCTTGGCTTTGACTTTTTTAACGTAAACGAAAGTGAAGAAACAAGATTTGAAAATAGCTTTGTATCAATGTTATTATTAACTTTATGCAATAGTGCCGGGAGAGTGATCGTCAAGTGAGTAAACGAGACTACTATGACGTTCTTGGTGTGGGAAAAGACGCTTCCAAGGACGAAATTAAGAAGAGTTATCGAAAACTTGCCCGCAAATACCATCCGGACGTCAGTGATGAACCGGATGCGGCGGATAAGTTTAAAGAAGTAAAGGAAGCTTACGAAGTATTAAGTGATCAGCAGAAACGTGCCCAATATGATCAATTTGGTCATGCCGGCCCTCAAGGTCAAGGCGGGTTTGGCGGCTTCGGTGGAGGCGCGGAAGATTTTGGCGGCTTCGGCGATATATTTGATATGTTCTTTGGCGGCGGGGGCAGAAGACGTGATCCAAATGCTCCCCGTAAGGGCGCTGACCTTCAATATACAATGACACTGGGCTTTGAAGAAGCCATTTTCGGTAAAGAAGCGGATATTGAAATACCGAAAGAAGAAGAATGTGAGACATGTGATGGCTCAGGAGCCAAGCCAGGGACATCTCCAGAAACCTGTCCTCACTGTAAAGGGAGCGGCCAGCTGAACGAAGAGCAAAATACTCCGTTTGGCCGTGTCGTTAACCGTAGAGTATGTCATTATTGCCAAGGCAGTGGTAAAATCGTCAAGGAGAAATGTAATACCTGCGGCGGTTCTGGAAATGTGACCAAACGAAAAAAAATCCATGTCAGCATACCAGCAGGAATTGATGATGGCATGCAAATCCGGGTAGCAGGACAAGGGGAATCCGGTGCCAACGGAGGACCTGCGGGTGATTTGTTTGTTGTAGTGAGAGTAGAATCTCATGAATTCTTTGAAAGAGAAGGCGACCACATCTTTTGTGAGCTGCCTGTAACCTTTGCACAAGCTGCACTTGGTGATGAGTTAGAAGTACCGACTGTACATGGCAGAGTGAAACTGAAAGTGCCAGCAGGAACGCAAACAGGGAAAACATTCCGTTTGAAAGGGAAAGGTGCTCCTAATGTCCGCGGACATGGTCATGGCGACCAGCATGTGAAAATCCGTGTCGTCACTCCACAAAACCTTACGGAAAGACAGAAAGAACTAATCCGTGAGTTTAATGAAATCAGTGGTAATGAAGCGACAGAAGAACAACACGGTAACTTTTTCCAAAAAATGAAGCGAGCATTCAAAGGCGAGTAGGATTACAGGGGCTGATCAAAATTAGGAAAACTATTTTGAATCAGCCTCTACATATGTTGAGGCAGGTAAGATTCAAAAAACGACTGGAAAAGAGTTGATGGAAATGAAATGGTCGGAAGTTTGTATTCATACTACAAACGAAGCTGTAGAACCAGTTTCAAATATCCTGCATGAAGCAGGAGCCAGTGGTGTAGTCATTGAAGATCCACAAGATATGGAAAAAGAACGCAGAGCGGGTTTTGGCGAATTATATGAGCTCGATCCTGACGATTATCCTTCAGAAGGGGTTTATGTAAAAGCCTACCTTCCGGTTAATAGTTTTTTGAGTGAAACCATCGATTCTGTCAAACAGTCCATTAACAGTTTAGCGGAATATGATATCCAGTTAGGCAAAAATAAGGTGACACTTTCTGAAGTCAATGAAGAAGATTGGGCGAATGAATGGAAAAAATATTATAAACCAGTCAAAGTTTCAGACAAAGTAACGATCATCCCTACGTGGGAGGAATATGAACCCGTTTCCAGTGATGAAGTAATTATCGAAATGGACCCTGGGATGGCCTTTGGCACGGGAACGCATCCTACAACAGTACTTAGTATTCAAGCTATTGAACGTTTTCTGAATGAAGGAGACCTTGTTTTGGATGTGGGAGCAGGTTCCGGCATTCTAAGTGTTGCTTCGGTGCTGCTTGGGGCATCTGAAGTGCTTGCTTATGATCTCGATGAGATTGCTGTATCAAGTACTGAAAATAATGCCAGGCTCAACCAGGTGGAGGACCGGATTTCTGCACGTCAAAATGATTTGCTGAATGGGGTAGATGTGAAGGCAGATTTGATTGTTTCCAATATTCTTGCAGAGATCATTGTCCGTTTCACCGAAGATGCCTATCAGCTCTTGAAGCCAGGAGGCTATTTCATCACTTCCGGGATCATACAAGGAAAAAAAGAAGATGTAAAACAAAGCCTGAAAAATGCCGGTTTTGATATAGTGGAAGTGAACCAAATGGAAGATTGGATATCTATTATCGCAACGAAATAGTAAGTAAAGCAGGTGCATCGAATGCAGCGATATTTTGTAGGGGAAGACGGCTGGACTGAACAGGTAGTAACCATAACAGGCGAGGATGTCCATCATATTGTCCGGGTTATGCGAATGCAGCCGGATGATGAAATTATTTGTATTAACCCCAGCGGCTTTGCTGCCTCATGCCGTATTACAAGTACTGATAAAGAGGCGGTACAATGTAATATCATCAAATGGCTGGATGAGCAAGTAGAACTCCCTGTGGAAGTCACTATTGTCCAAGCGCTTGGCAAAGGGGATAAGTTAGAGACGGTCGTACAAAAAGGTACAGAGCTAGGTGCTTCCCAATTCATCCCTTATCAAGCAGAAAGATCTGTAGTAAAATGGGATAAAAAAAAGGTGGATAAGAAAATCTCCCGCCTTGAAAAAATTGCGAAAGAAGCTAGTGAACAATGCCAACGTACAATAATACCGTCCATTCATTCTGTTCATCAACTAGACGAGCTGATACAATTAGGTGAACAATATAAATGGAAATTATTCGCATTTGAAAATGAAGCAAAACAGGATGAATACCAGTCTTTAGCGAATTTGGTCAATAAAATGTCTGCTGGTGACCGCGTGATTGCAGTGATTGGACCCGAAGGAGGCTTTTCTCAGTCCGAGGCAGCTAAGCTTACGGAAGCAGGATTTCATCCTGTCCGGCTGGGTCCCCGAATCTTACGAATGGAAACAGCTCCTCTATATTTGCTGGCAAGTATTTCGTATCATCTAGAAGAATTGAGGTGATGAAAATGCCAACAGTGGCATTTCATACATTAGGGTGTAAAGTGAATCACTATGAAACTGAAGCCGTATGGCAATTATTTAAAGATCAGGGGTATGAACGCGTGGACTTCGATCGCGAATCTGACGTTTACGTTATCAATACCTGTACGGTAACCAATACCGGAGATAAAAAAAGCCGTCAGGTTATCCGTCGTGCCATTCGTAAAAATCCAGATGGTGTTATTTGTGTAACCGGCTGTTATGCACAGACCTCACCTGGGGAAATTATGGATATACCTGGGGTGGATATTGTAGTCGGTACCCAAAACAGGGTGAAGATGCTGGATTATATTGAACAATATAAACAGGAACGTCAACCGATCAATGGCGTTACTAATATCATGAAAAACCGTGTATATGAAGAATTGGACGTGCCATATTTTACAGATCGTACGCGAGCTTCTTTAAAAATCCAGGAAGGCTGCAATAATTTCTGTACCTTCTGTATTATTCCTTGGGCGCGTGGCTTGATGCGTTCAAGAAAGCCGGAAGATGTTATCAAACAAGCTCAACAGCTTGTGGATGCAGGCTATAAAGAAATCGTCCTAACCGGAATTCATACTGGTGGTTATGGTGAAGATATGAAAGACTATAACCTTGCGATGCTGCTTCGTGAGTTAGATGAGAAAGTTACAGGATTGAAGCGTATCCGTATTTCTTCTATTGAAGCAAGCCAAATTACGGATGATGTTATTCAAGTCTTAAACGACTCGGATAAAATTGTGCGCCATTTACACATACCATTACAATCTGGTTCTGACACAGTACTTAAACGTATGCGCAGAAAATACACGATGGAATTTTATAAGGAACGAATTGAGAGAATCAAAGAAGCGTTGCCTGACCTTGCCATCACTTCTGATGTTATTGTAGGATTCCCGGGGGAAACGGAAGAAGAATTCATGGAAACCTATCGGGCTGTTCAGGAAATCGGTTATTCTGAACTACATGTCTTCCCATTCTCCAAGCGAACAGGTACACCAGCAGCACGAATGGATAATCAAGTCGATGAAGAAGTGAAAAATGAGCGCGTACACCGTTTGATTGAATTATCCGATCAGCAGGCGAAAGAATACGCCTCCCGCTTTGAAAATGACGTCTTAGAGGTCATTCCTGAAGAGGAAGATAAAGAAACCGAAAATGGTGGTGTACTGATCGGTTATACCGATAATTATTTGAAAGTGAAGTTCGAGGGATCTAAGGAATTAATTGGAAAAATTGTCAAAGTAAAAATAACTGAAGCAGGCTACCCGTATAATGAAGGTCAGTTTGTTCGCGTAATGGACGAACCGGATTTGAGCAGCCGGGTTACTGCTATTTAAAGGGGAAAGCCATACGACCGTTCGTATGGCTTTTTCGAAAGAGGAAAAGACTAGGCATAGAAATTAACCTGCCTTCATGCTATGATGGAGAGGTACGTACAACTAACCGACCAGAAGAAAGGAAGAGGTTTTATGGAAAATATCGCAAAGTATATTGATCATACACAATTAAAGCCGGACACTCCTCAGGAAAAAATTGATCAAGTCTGTCAGGAAGCGAAAGAGTATGAGTTTGCTTCTGTATGTGTGAACCCTTATTGGGTCAATCATTGCTATGAACATTTAAAAGACACTAACGTTAAGGTTTGTACTGTAATCGGTTTCCCATTGGGAGCGAATACGAAAGAAGTCAAAGCATTTGAAACAAAACAGGCCATCGAAAAAGGTGCTACAGAAATTGATATGGTCATCAACGTGGGAGCGCTTAAATCAAAAGATTATGAGACAGTACAGGCAGATATCGAGGCTGTCGTAAGAGAAGCAGAGGATAAAGCTCTAGTCAAAGTAATCATTGAAACCTCACTGCTTACAGATGAGGAAAAAGTAAAAGCCTGTGAGTTGGCTGTCAAGGCAGGCGCGGATTATGTGAAGACTTCTACGGGATTCTCAGGAGGAGGAGCGACTGTAGAAGATATTAAACTAATGCGTGCTACAGTTGGACCGGAGCTTGGCGTGAAGGCTTCTGGTGGAGTGCGTGATTTTGAAGCTACAAAAGCGATGATTGATGCAGGTGCTACGCGTATCGGTGCAAGTTCCGGCATTCAAATCATAAAAGGTGAACAAGGTACCTCCGATTATTAATATTAATAAGCCCAGAGTTGTAGAAACTCTGGGCTTTCATTTTGTCCGATCCTTATTCCATTAAAGCTCCCTTTTGCTGAAGACTCAGTTTCAAGATATGTTGTTTCCGTTACGGTAGTAACGGTTTGGAGGACCGGGAAATAACTCGCTTTCCGTCTTCCCCGCGGAAAGCAAATCCTTCCCCAACGCCCCTATTTCTCAAATAATGTCTCGAAATCAAGTCTTCGACTTTTCGGCCCTCTTAATGGAACAGGAGCTTTAACTAAGAATAAATTTTTATTTATGCAAACGGGTAAGCCATTTTTCGAAAGGTTTTAAAAAAGGGTAGAACAGAAAGATGGTCACCGTGTTGAAAAGCACTGCCAAATGGGCTAACTGCCTGCCAGGTTCTGCTGCAAGCCAGACAGATAGCTCATCCAAATAACCGAGGACAGGAAGGAATAAGAGCACACTGATGAGGTTGTACCAGATATGGCTTGATGCCACTACTCTAGCGCCTTTATCAAGGGCGGCACCTGCTATGGATGCTGTTATACAAGTGCCTATATTGGTCCCCAGGATAACAGCTATGGCAGATGGCATAGAGATTGCTCCTTGCTCCAGCATGGTCAGCGTCACTCCAAACATGGCAGAGGACGACTGAATAAGCCCGGATCCGATAATACCAAAAAACAAGGCAGAAAGAGTAGAATCATCCAGTGAACTTAACCAGTCAGAAGTTCCAGGAAGATTCATGAAATCAGCTATGGACCCTCCTAAGTTTTCTAAGGCCAGAAAGATGACAGCAAGTCCAAATAAAATAGTGCCCCAGGCAAATGTTTTCTGATGCTGCATGACGATCATCAAACCACCTGCAAGGAGTAGGAAGCTATATGGAAGATGCAATGACAAACTTAATATCTCCCCTGTAAGGGTGGTACCTAGGTTGGCACCAAGCATGATACCTATAGCCTGAGTTACTTTCATATATTTAGTAGTAACAAGCCCCATTGCTAATACAATTACAACCGAACTGCTTTGCAGTAAGCCTGTTGCAGCAAACCCTGTTAAAATGGCAAGGATAGGGTTTCTGGAAAAATGCTGTATCCACTGCTTAGTTCGTTGGTAGGAAAGTTGGAATAGACCTACTTTCAAACATTGCAGGCCAAAAAGAAACATTAATAACAATACCGTTAATTTTGAAATTAATTCCATCATCATATGGCGACACCTCATTTCACTATATGGACAAGAGGAAGGAAACATGTACAGAAATTCAGGGATAACTGAACAAAAAAATGGTAAGTATGGAACAAATTCAGGGAAAAAAGTTGACCCGGAATAGGGGTTATAATATAATTATCAAAGGCATGGGATATAGAGATGCATGCTGAGAAGATACTTGCTTTATGCTTCGGAGGGAGGGAAATAGCATGTCAAAAACAACTCGCGTTCGTAAAAACGAGTCTCTTGAAGATGCTCTTCGTCGCTTCAAAAAGAGTGTATCCAAATCTGGAACTCTATCTGAATATCGTAAACGTGAACATTACGAAAAGCCTAGCGTACGCCGTAAGAAAAAGTCTGAGGCCGCTAGAAAGCGTAAGTGGTAAAAGAGGGTGTAGAGAGCTATGTCATTAGTTGAACGTCTCAATCAAGACATGAAACAAGCGATGCGGAATAAGGAAAAGGAAAAACTGACCGTTATCCGCATGGTTAAAGCTTCCTTGCAAAATGAAGCGATCAAACTTGGAAGAGGCGAATTATCTGAAGAAGAAGAGCTTACTGTTTTATCCCGCGAGGTAAAGCAACGTAAGGATTCCCTCCATGAATTTCAAGAAGCTGGACGCGAAGACCTTGTAGAAAAACTTAATCGTGAAATAGAGATTTTACAAGCATATATGCCGAAACAGCTTTCAGAAGAAGAACTTGAACAAGTTGTTCAAGAAACGATTGCAGAAGTGGGAGCTTCCTCAAAGAAAGATATGGGGAAAGTAATGAGTGCAATCATGCCTAAAGTGAAAGGCAAGGCAGATGGTTCTCAAGTAAATAAGCTCGTACTGAAGCATTTATCATGATTACATGATGGAAAAATCTCCCTTGTGATAGGGAGATTTTTTTTAACCCTTTAGAAAGTAAGGTTTTAAAACCCTAAAATACTGAGTTAAACCAGCTGTGTATTTTCCATAACAAATTATAAATTTGTATGAAACCTTGCTGCTGAGTAAAACGTACATATAGTATGATTCGGTTTGAAAGGGGGGACCTGAATGTTTCGAATCTCTCGCTATTTATTAATAATTGCCCTGCTGTTGTCAGGCTTGGTGCATGTTTTACATGAGGATTCCACTAAAGCATATGCCGAGAGCGGGGAAGGGAAACTTGTATATATCATTCCTGTGAAAGATAATGTAGAACGTGGGATGGAAGCGTTTTTAAGAAGAGCTATTTCGGAAGCGGAAGATGCTGATGCGGATTATATTATCTTTGAAATTGCTACTCCTGGCGGCAGGGTGGATTCTGCTAACGCCATAGGAGAATTATTTCAGGATTTAAATATTCCTAATGCAGCATTTATTACTACACAAGCTTTGTCGGCTGGCTCCTACATAGCGCTTAATTCGGACGAAATTTATATGAAGCCGAACGCTACTATGGGAGCTTCAGGGGTTATCACTGGTGATGGAAATGCGGCTGACAAAAAAGCCCAGTCTGCTTGGATTGCCGCCATGACGGCTGCAGCTGAATCAAACGGTCGCGATCCTCTGTATGCAGAAGCGATGGCTGATCCATCAGTCGACCTCCCGGATTATAATGCCCCTGAGGGTGAGTTTCTCACGCTTGGTCCAAATACAGCTGAAGAAGTAGGATATGCTGAGGGAATAGTCAGGCACCGGACAGAGCTCCTTAGCGAATTAGATCTGACCGGAGCTGAAATAGTGGAGACTGAACCATCATTAGCAGAGAATATTGCGCGGTTTTTAACAGATCCTGTTGTCGTGCCGATACTGCTATCCGTTGCCAGTTTAGGGTTGATTGTTGAATTGTATTCTCCTGGATTTGGAATCCCGGGGACCATGGGGCTCTTATCTCTCGTATTGTTTTTCTATGGGCATATCATAGCTGGTCTGGCGGGTTACGAAGCGATCATTTTGCTTGTGCTTGGTCTTATACTAATAATCGCTGAGTTTTTCTTACCTGGTGGAATTGCAGGGATTGCGGGGGCTGTTGCCATCGTATCCTCATTGATGCTTTCCGGAGCTGATACCGGTCATATGGCTATGAGTATCGGGATTGCAATTCTGGTAGCAATTATTGCTTCCGTTATCCTGTTCAAATACCTTGGACTGGAAAGAGGATTTTTTAGACATATCATTTTACAAGACGCCACTACCACTGACAAAGGCTTTGTCTCCTCCACCAACCGATTAGAGTTGATTGGGTTAAAAGGCGAAACATTGACGCCGCTGCGTCCTTCCGGGACTGCTGTATTTGATGAGGAACGTTTAGACGTGGTGTCAGAAGGCAGGTTTTTACCGGCTGGTCAACCTGTGAAGGTCATAAAAACAGAAGGCTCACGCATCGTTGTGCGTGAAATTAATAAAGAAACCATGAAGGAGGAAAAAGAATGACGTTACAAGAATTAATGCCAATTATCATTGTTGGTCTTATCATCATCGTGCTTGCCATTCTATTCACTTTTATACCAGTTATGCTGTGGATCAGCGCACTGGCAGCAGGTGTCCGTATCAGTATTTTCACACTCGTAGGAATGCGGCTTCGTCGGGTAATCCCATCCAGGGTAATCAATCCGTTGATTAAAGCTCATAAAGCTGGTGTTAACGTAGATACCAACCAGTTAGAGAGCCATTACCTGGCAGGTGGTAATGTGGACCGTGTGGTCAATGCTTTAATTGCTGCTCAGCGAGCTAATATAGAGCTTAGTTTTGAACGCTGTGCCGCGATAGACCTGGCCGGTCGTGATGTATTGGAAGCTGTGCAAATGAGTGTCAATCCGAAAGTGATTGAAACTCCATTCATTGCAGGTGTTGCAATGGATGGGATTGAAGTAAAAGCAAAAGCACGTATTACAGTACGTGCCAACATCGACCGTTTAGTCGGTGGTGCGGGGGAAGACACAGTCATCGCCCGTGTAGGTGAAGGAATTGTCTCCACAATTGGTAGCTCCGAAAACCATAATAAAGTTCTGGAAAACCCGGACCGTATTTCCCAGAATGTATTGTCAAAAGGTTTAGATGCGGGGACTGCTTTTGAGATTTTATCCATTGATATTGCAGATATCGATATCGGTAAAAACATTGGTGCTATCCTGCAGACAGATCAGGCTGAAGCTGATAAGAATATCGCTCAGGCGAAAGCCGAAGAACGCCGTGCTATGGCGATTGCTCAAGAACAAGAGATGCGTGCCAGAGTGCAAGAAATGCAAGCGAAAGTTGTGGAAGCAGAAGCTGAAGTACCTCAGGCACTTGCTGAAGCCCTGCGTTCAGGTAAGATGGGCGTCATGGACTACATGAACTACCGTAATATAAATGCTGATACAGATATGCGTGATACTTTAGGAAAACTTTCTAAGGAAGACCATGGTGAAGACGAAGAAAAATAATCACCTCCGTGGTGTAAGGAGGCTATCCCATGGAAAATTTCATTAATTTTCTACTGAATAATATTTTTCTGGTCGCTATTTTTATTGGCGGTATTATCAGTTGGTTGAATCGGATGAATGCAGAGCAGGAGGAGGAGCGGCCGAAACGGCCGGCCCCCCAGCAGAAGCAAACGCCTGCACGCCCAGCAAAGCCTGGAATGGAGCGGATGGAAAGAACTGAGCGCTCTCAACAGAAAATGCCAGCCGAAAATAGGGTTGAAAAATATTACGAAGAAAAGAAAAGACAAATCAAAGATATTTCTGAACGAAATATCAGTGATAGACAAGACACCGGCTCTTTCACTTATGAAACACCAAACCGGAAAATCCATGATGCCCTCCCAGGGCAAATGGAACGTACGAAACCGGCGCAGTATGGTGAGAAAGCAGCACCTTCTCTTTCGATTAAAAGCAATTTGAATCGAAAGAAGATTGCTGAAAGTGTCATGATGGCCGAGATATTGGGCCCCCCCCGAGCGCATAAACCGCATCGTACATTTTCAAAACGAAATAATTATTGATAAGAACGCACGGATTGTAGTGATACAATCCGTGCGTTTTTCGTATATATAGAGGAGGGGGAGGTCGTTACATGAAAAAATGGCAACAACAGATCCGTGGCTGGATGGCCAATTACTTGGAACTTCCTTCTGATGTCATGTTGGATTTGCCAAGAGTCACTACAATCGGGGATTTCCATGTTTATATAGAAAACCATCAGGGACTGCTCCATTTTTCTGAGCATGAAATCAGACTGAAATCGAGGAAAGGACAAATCCGTCTGACTGGTGAAGGATTCGTTTTAAAAATGATGTTATCGGAAGAAATACTGGTAGAAGGAAAGATGCATTCAATTTTATTTACGGATCAATAATTTGTTCCTTGAAAGGAGGCCTTTTAAGATGAAACCTTTACAAGGTAAGTTCATAAAGGGATACGTCACACTAATCATCCAGGGTACATATCCGGAACAGTTTATCAACCTTTGTGCCAGAGAAGGGGTGGTTATTTGGAATGCAAAGAAATTGTCGGAGCATCAGCTTCAGGCAAACATTTATCTGGATGACCTCACAGAAGTGAAGAGGATCAGAAAAAGGACAAGGTATAAAATTCGTTTGAAACGCGGACAAGGAATCCCTTATTTGTGGAGTAATTTTGTAGCTCAGAAGCCATTATGGTTTGCGTTACTGTTAACCATCATGCTTCTTGTTTTTGTTTCCAATTTAGTTTGGTCCGTTCATATCGAAGGACTGCCAAAAGAACTGGAGAAAAAAGTGGAAAAGCAATTAAAGGGGTACGGGGTGCAGCCAGGAGCTGTTTCTTTCAGACTTGATGATAATGGCACTTTACAGCAGAAGCTTCTGGATGATATACCGGAACTGCTTTGGATCGGTGTGGAGAAGAAGGGCACCGCATATATTTTTCATGGAGTTGAAAAGACATTAGTAGAAAAAGAGGAAGCAAGGCAGCCGGCAGATTTGGTGGCGGCGAAAAAAGGCATGATTCATTACATTTATATCTCACAAGGTAAGCCGATGGTTGAGGTTAACGACTATGTGGAAAAAGGCGATTTGTTAGCATCTGCCCAACTGGATGAAAATGATAAAAGTCTTGTCCGGGCAGAAGGACAAGTTGTCGCTGAAACATGGTATCGCGTAGAAGTTACCGCAAGCCAACAAGAGAATATACAAACAGCTACAGGAGAGTTTGAAAATCAATACCATATCAATATCGCGGGTTTTGAATTTCCTGTATGGGGCTGGGGTAAAATAGACTACAAGTTCAAGAAAAAAGAAGAAGATTATCATCAGCTGAGCATATTTTCTAAGACCTTCCCTTTCTACTGGAAAAAATCAACGTACTTTGAGCTGTCTCGCATGAAGTATGACAGAACCGAGGAAGAAGCAGCGCAAATAGCAAAAGAGCAGGGGAAAAGAGGTTTGCTCAAAAAACTTCCTGAGGGTTCTGAAATTACGGAAGAAAATATTTTGCACCGAAGTGTGGACAATGGTAAAGTAAAATTAATCCTTTTTATGAAAGTTCATGAAGATATAGCAAAGACAAAGAATGTGAATCAAGGAGATTGAATATGCAGGAAGACTTAAAAACGATTGATATACAACTAGATAACCCATCAGAAGCATTAGCATTATTTGGAACAGAAGATCGAAACCTTAAACAGATTGAGGAACAGCTTCAGGTTTCTATAATTTCCCGCGGGGAGCATGTAAGCGCCTCGGGCCGTGGAGATAAGACTAAGCTTGTGGAAGAAGTATTGCTTTCTTTACTGGCACTAATCAGAAAAGGTTTGACGATAACTGAACGGGATGTTGTCTATGCTGTGGAGCTGGCCAAAAAAGGAAAAATCAACCAGTTCGAGGCCTTATTTGAAGACGAAATCACCCGAAATGCAAAAGGTAAATCGATTCGTGTTAAGACATTGGGGCAACGCGGCTACGTATCAGCCATCCGTAATAATGATTTAGTGTTTGGGATCGGCCCCGCTGGAACAGGTAAAACTTATTTAGCTGTCGTTATGGCGGTCAATGCCCTGAAAAATGGGCAGGTTAAGCGGATAATATTAACCCGGCCGGCTGTAGAAGCTGGGGAAAGCCTTGGCTTTCTGCCAGGTGATTTGAAAGAGAAGGTAGATCCTTATCTCCGTCCTCTCTATGACTCACTGCATGATGTATTAGGGACTGAACATACCGCTCGTCTTATTGAGAGGGGAACAATTGAAATTGCCCCTCTTGCCTATATGCGTGGACGCACGCTGGATGATGCGTTTGCTATTTTGGACGAAGCGCAAAATACTACTCCTGAACAGATGAAAATGTTCTTGACCAGACTCGGCTTTGGTTCAAAAATGGTTATCACAGGGGATATTACACAGGTTGACCTGCCTAAAGGGGTAAGGTCAGGGCTTCGTGAAGCAGAATTGCGTTTAAGAGGGATTAAAGGATCCTCATTTATCCATCTTGATCAGACAGATGTTATCCGTCATCCATTAGTACAACGAATTATTGATGCTTATGAGAAAGATAAAGAGAAGAAGGAAGACAAATAAGACCCGGATGCAAGGGTCTTATTTTATACTTTAAAAAAGTAAACTTTGTTAAAAGGCTAAAGTATAAAAAACTAAGGCTTTCGCCAGAATTACTTGGCGACAAGCCAAGTTTTTCTATGGTAGGATAAATGCTGATGCGTATAGCTATTCAATTCTATCCAACAACACATCATCAGAGGTTTAATGGTTTTGGAAAAGCGGAACATGTTAAAGAATAAACCAATAAGAATTAGTGGGGCGGACACAATATAAATTAAGTGATAACTCGTTATTAAGGAGGCGGACCAATGATCCAAATTGACTTTCATGATGAAACAAATACCATAGACGAAGGCCATATCGATATGATCCAGCGTTTGCTGCGCTTTGCTGGGGAAAAGGAAAAAGTCCAAAATGAAGCTGAAATCTCCGTGAATTTTGTCGATAACAAAGAAATTCAAATATTAAACCGTAACTATCGCCAAAAGGACGCACCGACCGATGTCATTTCCTTTGCCATGCAAGAAGAAGGAGAAGGTGAGGTACGGGTGATCGGTGAAGAAATCCCGGTAGTTCTCGGTGATATTGTGATATCTGTTGATAAAGCAAAGGAACAGGCGCAAGAATATGGCCATTCCCTGGAACGTGAACTAGGCTTCTTAGCCTTGCATGGTTTTTTACATTTATTAGGGTACGACCATATGGAGGAAACAGATGAAAAGAAAATGTTCCAAAGACAAGAGGATATTTTAAATGAGTTCGGGTTGGAACGGGAATAAAAAAAGAGGTATAGGGTTTAAATACGCTTGGAGAGGGATACTTACAGTTACAAAGACAGAACGGAATATGAAGTATCATTTGATTATCGCTGCTATCGTCCTGTTATGTTCCATGATTATGCAACTTTCACGGGTTGAATGGGCAATTGTTTTATTAGTAATTGGGCTGGTTTTGACTATGGAAATGGTAAACACCAGTTTAGAAAAAGCAATGGACCATTTATCACCGGATATCCACCCAGCTGTCGGTATGGTAAAGGATATAGCGGCCGGAGCAGTATTGATAGCAGCATTATTATCGGTGATTATCGGATTAATAATTTTCATTCCGAAACTAGTGGCGTTTTTCTGAAAAAGCGCGCTTGAGCGAAAAAGATTGAAAGCTTTTGTCGAGTACATGTAAATACAATCCATCTATAGTAAAATAGTTATTACACTACACCTCATTCACAAACGGAGGATAATTTATGGAGAAATCATTCAAGTCAGGTTTTATTGCAATTATTGGCAGGCCGAATGTTGGAAAGTCTACGTTCATGAACCGTGTCATCGGCCAGAAGATTGCCATAATGAGCGATAAGCCACAAACAACAAGAAACAAAATACAGGGCGTATGGACAGAGGAAGATGCCCAAATCGTATTTATCGATACACCTGGCATTCATAAACCTAAGCACAAGCTAGGGGATTTCATGGTAAAAGTCGCTGAACAATCGTTGAATGAAGTAGATGCTATCATGTTCATGATCAACGCAGAAGAAGGTTATGGCCGGGGTGACCAATTCATCATCGATCGCCTGGATAAAGTAGATAAGCCTGTATTTCTAATTATTAATAAAATTGACAAGGTACACCCTGATGATCTATTGCCGTTGATCGATCAATACCGCGAAATGTATGACTTCAAAGAAATCATTCCTATTTCGGCATTAGAAGGGAACAATGTCACTCATTTATTAGATGTATTAAAGCAGCAGCTGCCGGAAGGACCGCAATATTATCCTGAGGATCAGATTACCGATCATCCGGAAAGGTTTATTATCAGCGAGATGATTCGGGAAAAAGCACTCCATCTGACTAGAGAAGAAGTTCCTCATTCTATTGCGGTGGTGATTGATGGAATAGAACATCGTGAACAATCAGAAACGGTGTATATCCAGGCTACGCTTATTATTGAACGCCCTTCTCAAAAAGGTATTATCATCGGGAAACAAGGCAAGATGCTGAAGGAAATAGGACAACGGGCCAGGGAAGATATTGAGGCATTATTAGGTACAAAAGTTTTCCTGGATTTGTGGGTGAAGGTACAGAAAGATTGGCGCAACCGTCAGCTTCAGTTGAATGAGTATGGCTACAAAGATGATGAATATTAAGTTCTGGTAAAATTTAATATTCATGCTTAAGCTTGTTGGGAGCATCCTAAGAATGTGACGTTATTTATGAATGAATAACTAACTTGAAAGGCGGTGTTTCTTGTGGTCGACTTGCCATGGAAAGTTTTTAGTCAAACAGGAAACATAGAAACCTACTTACTCATGAAAGAGATGGAAAAGCAAGCGTTAAACGAAGAAGAGCCTCAGGAAAGTGAAACGGTTTCTGGAACTGAATCCAATATGTAGAATTAGAAAAGGTGACAGCATTGTTTGAAAAAGTCGAGGGAATCGTCCTACGAACAAAAGATTATGGGGAAACTCACAAAATCGTTACTCTTTTTTCCAGGGAAAAAGGGAAATTCGGTATCATGGCTAAAGGAGCAAAGAAGCCTAAAAGCAGGATGGCTTCTATTACCCAGCCTTTTATACACGGGCATTATTTGGTACAAACAGGACGAAATCTCGGTTCTCTCAGCCAGGGAGAAGTCATTTCCTCACTGCGGGGAGTACGTGAAGATATTATCAAAACAGCTTATGCAGCTTATTTGGCAGAAATGACAGATAAAATGGTGGAAGATAAGCAGCCGGATCCATTTTTGTTCCAACAATTTCTTCAGACGTTGATTTGGATTACAGAAGATAAGGATCCGGAAATATTGACAATGATGTATGAACTTAAATTATACAAAAAAGCAGGGTTCGCTCCTCAGCTTGATGTTTGTGTAAATTGCAGCCACGAAAATGGCCCCTTCTCCTTTTCTGTAAAAGAAGGGGGCTTTTTATGTTTCCGCTGTAAACATATGGACCCGGAAGCATACGGACTTACCGAAAAAATGGCAAGTTTACTCCGTTTATTTGCCAATGTAGATGTTGCACGTGTAGGTAATATCACAATAAAAGAAGAGAATAAGCGCAAAATACGGCAGCTGATGGATGCCTATTATGATTATTATGGTGGTTATTATATCAAGTCAAAGAAATTCCTGAAGCAGCTGGACCTTTTTAAACCAGAAGATTGACAAAGTAGTAAGCTATCAAGTATGATGCTATTACCAATTAAACTTGTGCGTTGAAGGAAAGTAGTACCTATTCCCCTGGACTTAAGCGAGCCTGTGATAGTGTGAGACAGGTGTTGAAGAGATAGGGAAGGCATTCCTGAGCAGCTTTCAAAGCGGCTTCCTGGGAGACAGGAAGCAAATAGGGTGGAACCGCGGGAAAATCTCGTCCCTATGTCATGGACAGTGACATAGGGACGAGATTTTTTTAATGTCTAATGGACAAAGTGCTTGTATTTTGTTTTGGGAAAAGACATTCATCTACTGGAGGGAAGAAAATATGAATATACAAGATATGATACTGACATTACAAAAGCATTGGTCAAACCAAGGATGCCTGTTAATGCAGGCTTATGATGTAGAAAAGGGAGCGGGAACAATGTCTCCTATGACGTTATTACGCAGTCTTGGTCCAGAGCCCTGGAACGTCGCCTATGTAGAACCTTCACGAAGGCCTGCGGATGGCAGGTATGGGGAAAACCCGAACCGGCTATACCAGCATCACCAATTCCAGGTAATCATGAAGCCTTCTCCTGACAATATCCAGGAATTATACTTAGATTCTCTTAAAGCTTTAGGAATAGATCCGTTGAAGCATGATATCAGATTTGTGGAAGATAACTGGGAAAATCCGACGCTTGGTGCCGCTGGTTTAGGCTGGGAAGTATGGCTGGATGGAATGGAAATTACCCAGTTCACCTATTTCCAGCAAATAGGCGGACTTGAAGCGAAACCAGTCTCTGCAGAAATAACTTATGGGTTAGAGCGATTAGCTTCCTATATCCAGGATAAAGAAAATGTTTTCGAGCTTGAATGGACGAATGGTGTAACTGTCGGGGATATATTTTCGCAACCAGAATATGAACATTCCAAGTACACTTTTGAATCGTCTGACAGTGATATGCTATTTAACTTGTTCAGCGTATATGAAAAAGAAGCCGAACGTGCGATGGAGCTTGGCCTTGTATTCCCGGCTTATGATTATGTTCTTAAGTGCTCCCATACGTTCAATTTATTAGATGCTAAAGGAGTAATTTCGGTAACAGAGCGTACCGGTTATATTGCTCGTGTCAGAAATCTGGCACGTAAAATTGCTAAAACTTATGTAGAAGAACGTGAACGGATAGGCTTTCCTATGTTGAAAGATAAGGAGGATGCGTCTCATGAGTAATACCGTGCTATTCGAGGTCGGATTAGAAGAACTGCCAGCTCGCTTTATTGATGATGCACTGGCTCAATTAGAAGAAAAAACAAAGCAATGGCTGGACGATTTACGTCTTCCTTATGACACTATTGCAACGATGGCTACACCGCGACGTCTGTCTGTTAAAGTTGAAGGGCTGGCAGATAAACAACCGGACATCGAAGAAGAAGCCAAAGGCCCAGCAAAAAAGATAGCAATAGATGAGGAGGGCAATTGGACAAAAGCTGCAATTGGCTTCACTAAAGGACAAGGTAAAAGTGTGGATGATATTTATTTTAAAGAAATAAAAGGGACGGAATACGTTCATGTCAATAAATATACGGAAGGAGAGTCCACAAAGAATTTGGTTAGTCAATTTAGTGACATTATACTTTCTTTGAACTTTCCTAAGAATATGCGCTGGGGAAGCAGGCAACTGCGCTATGTCCGCCCAATCCGCTGGCTGGCAGCCCTCTATAATGATGAAGTGATTCCATTTTCCATTGAGGATGTCCACACTGGCAAGAGCACATTCGGTCATCGATTCCTCGGTGATAAGGTTGAAGTAACGCATGCGGATCAATATGAAAGGCTATTGCAAGATCAATATGTCATCGTCGATGTTGCTATGAGGAAAGAAATGATTGCCACGCAAATAGAAAAGCTGGCACAAGAAAAAAACTGGAATATCCTTGTAGATGAAGATTTACTCAATGAAGTAACACACCTGGTTGAGTATCCAACTGTTTTTTATGGAGAGTACAGCGAAGATTTTCTTATTGTGCCAGAAGAAGCTTTAATAACTTCCATGAAAGAGCATCAACGCTATTTCCCTGTTCGAGCGAAGACGGGAGAATTACTGCCGTTTTTCGTTGCTGTAAGAAATGGTGACGACAAACATTTGGATAATGTAGCGCGGGGCAATGAAAAAGTATTGAATGCAAGACTGGCTGATGCTCGTTTTTTCTATGAGGAAGATCAAAAAGCTTCCATAGAACAAAGCCTCGACAAATTAGCACGAATGGTTTTCCAGGAGGATTTAGGAACGATAGCAGATAAAGTTCAACGTACGGTCAAGCTTTCTGATGCGCTCAGCGACCATTTGAAGTTGCAGCCCGCTATTAAAAAGCAAGTGCTGCGTACGGCTGAAATAAGCAAATTTGACCTTGTCACTCATATGGTGGGTGAATTTCCTGAATTACAAGGTATTATGGGAGAGAAATATGCAAGGATATTTGGAGAGGACGAGGAAGTAGCCCAGGCTATCAATGAGCATTATATGCCTCGACATGCTAACGGAGAATTGCCAAACTCTATCCCAGGTACTGTCGTAAGTATCGCTGATAAACTGGATACGATTGTCGGGTGTTTTTCGATTGGTATCATTCCTTCAGGCTCTCAGGATCCATACGGTCTGCGCAGATCAGCAATCGGCATCCTGCAAATGTTAGATAAAGAAGCTTGGGATATTCAATTGGAAACTCTCGTGAACTCAGCAGTTAAACTCTATATCAGCCTTGGTCTGCCAAATCGGTCAGAGGAAGAAGTCGTACAGGATCTTAATGAGTTCTTCCATATCCGGGCAAGTTACCTTCTTAAAGAAGAAGGAGTAGAGCCTGATATTGTAGAGGCGGTACTTGCGAATGGAATTAAACATGTACCGTTTACCAAAGGAAAGGCGAAGCTGCTGGCATCTAAGCGTAATGATGAAAGTTTCAAACCGACCCACGAAGCGTTAGGCCGCGTGTTAAATTTGGCTAAGAAAACAAATGTGATGGAAGTTGATACGGAGCTTTTTGAGAACGAAACCGAGCAAACACTGTACAACACCTATCTGGATGTTAAGCAGGAGTATGCTGCTTCGTTAGCCCGGCATGATGCAGTACAAGCATTGAACGCGTTAGGGATGCTTGCTGATCCGATTCATAATTTCTTTGATCATACGATGGTGATGGCTGAAGATGCGAAAATAAAGGAAAATCGTTTAGGGCTATTGAATCTGATAGCCACGGAAATATACGCGTTTGCTGATTTGAATGCTGTCCAATGGAAACAACAATACTAAGGCACCTTCTTTTACCCGCTAGGAAAAATGAGCTATAATAGTTGAATAGTATGTCACAGTCAGTGATCGGGGTGATGAAAGAATGGAGCTTTCCAGCAGACAAGAACAAATTATTGAAATAGTAAAAGAGCATGGACCTATAACAGGGGAAAATATAGCAGATCAATTGGAATTGACCAGAGCAACTCTCAGACCTGATTTAGCTATTTTGACGATGGCAGGTTTTTTAGATGCTCGTCCGAGAGTTGGCTATTTCTTTACAGGTAAAACCGGTTCAGAATTATTGACGGAAAAACTTAAAAAATTCAAGGTGCATGAATACCAATCAATACCGATTGTGGTGGAAGAGGATGTATCCGTTTATGACGCCATTTGCACCATGTTCCTTGAAGATGTGGGTACTTTATTTGTAGTCGATAATAAGTCCATGCTTTTAGGAGTATTATCAAGAAAAGACTTATTAAGAGCGAGTATAGGAAACCAGGATCTTAATTCCATACCGGTTCATATTATTATGACGCGTATGCCGAATATTACCGTGTGCCGGAAGGATGATCTATTGCTTGATGCCGCCCAAAAATTGATTGACAAACAAATTGATGGTTTGCCTATCGTAAAAGATGTGGATGATGGGCTGGAAGTCATCGGTCGGATCACAAAAACAAATATGACCAAAGCATTAGTTGAACTAGGGCGTGACGAACATTTATAAGCTTTCCGCTCTGACAAATAGGAGGGATTGGGATGGAGAAGCCATTGATATTTGTGATTTCTGATTCGGTAGGGGAAACAGCTGAGTTAGTTGTAAAAGCAGCATTGAGTCAATTCGATGACGGCCCTTATGAAATTCAGCGGATACCTTATGTGGAAGACGAGGGAACACTTAACGAAGCAGTATTGCAGGCTAAAGAGAAACAAGGGATGATTGGTTTTACACTGGTCCGCCCGGAATTAAGAGATCACTTGTTGAGAAAAGCGAAAGAATATAATTTAGAATGTATTGATATCATGGGGCCGATGATGGAAAGCATGGAACGCTTCTTCGAAGCAAAACCGAGGATGGAGCCTGGCCTTGTCCATAAACTGGATGAAGACTATTTCAAAAGGGTGGAAGCTATTGAATTTGCCGTACGCTACGACGATGGAAGAGACCCTCGAGGAATCTCGCGTGCTGATATTGTTCTCATCGGTGTCTCCAGGACTTCTAAGACGCCTTTATCACAATACCTGGCGCACAAGCGTCTGAAAGTGGCAAACGTACCGATTGTTCCGGAGGTAGAACCGCCGGAAGAATTGTTCCATGTTGACAGGGATAAATGCATCGGACTGAAAATCAGCCCGGAAAAACTGAATGATATTCGTAAAGAACGTCTCAAAGCACTTGGCCTCGGAGACCAGGCGAGCTATGCCAATATGGAAAGGATCAAACAAGAATTGAACCACTTCAATGAAGTAGTAGAGCGTATAGGTTGTGATGTAATTGATGTCTCGCATAAGGCGGTCGAAGAAACAGCCAATGTAATCTTAAGCAAGCTGAAACGGAGATGAATCAGTTTCAGCTCATCAAAATAAAAATCGCGCCAATAGTCTAGTGGCGCGATTTTTTCCTTGAAGAGGAAAAAAACTTAAAAAACGAAAAAAAACTATAGCAATTGCTAAAAATATGTATTATAATATGTTTTTGTGTAAAAATGTATGATAGCTAAACTATCGTTGTAAGCAAAACAATTCTGAAAAGTAAAACATTGATTAAATAGGAGGATTTTACGAACACTTGTAGAATCTATGATAATGTTGCAAAATAAACCCGCTGTATATGTCGATGCCGATAGCTGTCCTGTCAAGGGGGAGATTGATCAGGTCTGTTCCGATCACTCTATCATCCCTCAATATGTAGCTACTATTAACCACTATAGCCCACATTCGGAATACAGTGATTGGAAAATCATTGATGACACCGATCAGGCTGTAGACCTTTTTATCCTTAATCGGGTGAAGCAGGGAGATATTGTCATAACGCAAGATTTATCATTCGCGGTACTGCTGACTTCAAGAGGGGTTTATGCACTAACCCCACGAGGTAAACTCATTGAAGAGGCGGATGCGGATGAAATCATGTTACGGAAACATTTAAGACAGAAAACCCAAAAGAGGGGAAGTCGTCTGAAAGGACCACCGCCTTTACTTGAACAGGATCGTCGGACCTTCCAGAAAGTATTGGATGATTTTTTGTCAAAACATGAAGGTATTCAGTGATGAGTATCGAATAATTTCTAAAATACGGTGATAGTTATGGCTGGACATATTCCAGAAGAAACGATAGATGAAATACGCAAATCCAATGATATCGTCGATGTTGTAGGTGAATATGTACAATTGAAGAAACAGGGAAGGAATTACTTTGGATTATGTCCTTTCCATGGGGAAAACACTCCTTCTTTTTCTGTTTCTCCAGATAAACAAATTTTCCATTGTTTCGGATGTGGAAAAGGCGGGAATGCTATCACCTTCCTGATGGAGCTTGAGGGGTATGAATTCCTTCAAGCTGTTAAACATCTTGCTGACAAGGTGGGATATCAACTTCCTGAGGAGTTATCGCATAACCAGGAGGATTCTGGACCTAAAAATGAAGAAGCTCAAAAGGTATTAGAAGCCCATCAATGGTTGAGCAAACTTTACCACCATCTACTAAAGCATACTAAAGAGGGTAAAGAAGGTCTGGACTATTTATTGGAGAGAGGTTTTACAGAGGAAATGATCGATCGTTTCCAGTTAGGCTATGCACCTAACTCAAAGGATTTCGTCGTTCGCTTTCTCGAAAAGAAAGGCTATCATCCCCAATTGATGGTGAAAGCTGGTTTGCTGAGTTCCAATGATTCTGGGGAGTACAGTGATCGGTTCAGGGGACGCGTCATTTTTCCTATTCGCAATCATTTAGGGAAAACGGTCGCTTTTGGTGGCCGGGCTATTCACGATCAGGAACCAAAATATTTGAACAGCCCTGAAACGGAGCTATTTCGAAAAGGGAAACTTCTTTATAATTTTGACTTAGCCCGTAGTGCTATTCGTAAGCAAGGATCGATTATTTTATTCGAAGGATATATCGACGTTATTGCAGCTTATCAAGCTGGTGTTTATAACGGAGTAGGAACATTGGGAACATCGATTACCGAACACCAGGCGAATCTTATTCGAAGGTATGTGGAAGAAGCTGTCATTTGTTATGATGGTGATGCTCCGGGTGTCGAGGCCTCTATGAAGGCTGCCCGTTTACTGAAAGGTGCGGGATGTACGGTTAAACTTGCCCGTCTGCCGGACGGAATGGATCCGGATGATTTTATAAAGTCCCATGGAGCGGATAAGTTCCGGAGAGAAGTTCTCGAAGCAAGCGATACCTACTTGGCATTTATCATGCGTCATCTTAAGAAACAATATAACCTTAATTTAGAAGGGGATCGCATTGCATATGTAGAAAGAGTAGTAAAGGAGATTGCTGGTCTTGATCACGCAATTGAACGAGAACATTATCTGAAGGAACTCGCTAACGAATTTGAGTTATCGCTGGATACCTTGAAAGAAGAGGTCTCAGCCCATCGTAGGCAGAATGGATGGGGTAATAAAGGGACCAAAAGAAAAACTGGTAATTCCAATGTTACTTCTGCACGTGCAGGTGGAAGCAAATTATTGCCTGCTTTTCATAATGCAGAAAGAGCATTGATTGCATATATGTTGAAAAACCCCCAAGTCGCTGATAAAGTTCAAGCAGAGTTAGGAGGAGGCTTCAATATTAGTGAACATCAGGTCATTGTCACTTATCTTTATGCATATTTTGAAGAAGGCAATGAACCGGATGTCAGTCATTTTGTTGAAATGTTACCTGATGCTGATTTGAAAAATCTAGTAGTCAAGCTTGCGATGATGCCTGTTAATCAAGATATTTCCGATAGGGAAATAAATGATTATATCCGTTTAATACGCGCAGAACAAAGCGATAAAACGGATATAAGAACATTAGAGGAAGAACAAAAACAGGCAGAGCAGCAGAATGATCCGATCAAGGCAGCAGAGATTGCCATGAAAATAATACAGTTGAAAAGACAGCTGAGAAGTACGCACTAAAAGATATGGGATTTGTTGGAAGGAGGGGGACTTATGGCAGATAAGCCATTACGTTCTAAAGAAGCTGAAAATGAACTTACGCTTGACCAGGCAAAAGAACAGTTGCTGGAGATTGGTAAAAAGCGTGGAGTTTTAGCATACGAAGAAGTTGCAGAACGTTTATCCAGTTTTGAACTGGAGTCTGAGCAGATGGATGAATTTTACGAGTACCTCAATGAGCAGGGTGTCGAGGTGATCGGTAATTCAGAAGAAGATCCAAATATGCAGCAATTGGACAAGGAAGAAGAGTTTGACTTAAATGATTTGAGTGTACCTCCCGGTGTCAAAATCAATGACCCTGTACGGATGTATTTGAAAGAAATTGGTCGAGTCAACCTTTTGGCCGCGAAAGATGAAATTGATTTAGCACAGCGTATTGAAGAAGGCGACGAAGAAGCTAAACGGGAACTAGCGGAAGCCAACCTGCGTCTCGTGGTAAGTATCGCCAAGCGTTATGTAGGCAGAGGTATGCTCTTCCTCGACTTGATCCAAGAGGGGAATATGGGGCTGATTAAAGCTGTTGAAAAGTTTGATTACCGCAAAGGTTATAAATTCAGTACCTATGCTACTTGGTGGATCCGTCAGGCGATTACTCGCGCCATTGCTGACCAGGCACGTACCATTCGTATCCCTGTGCATATGGTGGAAACAATCAATAAACTGATTCGCGTCCAACGTCAATTATTGCAGGACTTTGGCCGGGAGCCGACTCCTGAAGAAATTGGGGAAGAGATGGAGCTTTCCCCTGACAAAGTAAGAGAAATCCTTAAAATAGCTCAAGAGCCTGTTTCCTTAGAAACTCCTATCGGAGAAGAAGACGATTCCCATCTTGGCGATTTCATTGAAGATCAGGAAGCAACCTCACCTTCTGATCATGCCGCATATGAACTTTTGAAAGAACAACTGGAAGATGTTCTTGATACACTTACGGACCGAGAAGAAAATGTTCTTCGACTTCGATTTGGGCTGGATGACGGCCGCACACGTACACTTGAAGAGGTCGGAAAAGTATTTGGCGTCACTCGCGAACGTATCCGTCAAATCGAGGCCAAAGCATTGAGAAAACTCCGTCACCCTAGTCGAAGTAAACGGTTGAAAGATTTCTTAGAATAGAATGCTACACTCACGACCAGGAGCTGACCATTTTGTTCCTGGTCTATTTTTATAGGCTGTTAAAATATGAGTTAAATGAATGCTTTCGTTACTTAGAGACGATCAGTTAATTTTTATTCAGTCCCATACCGGGGTGATGCTATGACGAAAGAACGTAAAGAAATAATTCTCCAGGAAATACAATATTGGAAAGCTAATCGATTGCTTCCGGAATCGTATTGTGATTACCTGCTTGCTCTCTACACGCAAGGTGAAGGTTTGACTCACCCATCACCTGGACCCAGACAGTGGGTGATAGTAACTAGAATTATGATAGCTTTTTTAATGCTTCCAATCTCATTTCTTGTCATTTATTTTACTGAAACGGCTTTCATAATGCAAACAGGCATTTTGTCGATATTTGTATTAGGTACAGGCTTAACCGCTGTATATCTATATAATAAAAAGTCGATTGATTTTTCTATGTACGCAACGATGGGTCTGTTACTATTGTTGTTATGGAATGTTCATATTATATCACTTTGGCAGGCACCAAATTGGTTGTTTGTTTCCATCGTAATGGTACATTGTCTCCTTTGGTATTGGGGTGGAAGGAAATTAGATGTGGTTTTTATGAAGATGATTGGAGCTCTTGGTGCTGCTTCTGCCTTTTTATATATGTTTTTCAACTTTTAGCAGGTTTGCTCTTTTCTAAAGAAGGTTTTTCAAGTAAAATAAATATAGTTTGTATTTTAGAGAAAGATATATAGGGGACTACATAAGGAGGAAATGGACACATGAAAAGAAATCCAGTTATCCCATTCGCAATGATTGCTGTTATAGGGATTTTAACGATGTTCATCATTTCTTGGGTTGGAGTCGGCCAAAATGAAGCCATCCAAAATGAAGGGGAAAATGGAGAGGAGCAGCAGGAAGAGGAAGCAAGCTCTGATCCAGAAGAAGTCTTCCAAAATAGCTGTGCTGCATGTCATGGTGCTGACCTTTCTGGTGGAAATGGTCCTTCATTAGAAACAATCGGCAGCAAATATTCTGCCGAAGAAATTGAAGAAATCATCATTAACGGTAAAGGATCAATGCCACCTGGACAAGCTCAGGGTGAAGAAGCTACCCTTGTAGCTGAATGGCTGGCAGAAAAGCAATAACGTATAAAAAGAAAGCTTTCTGGAATATTCAGAAGGCTTTTCTTTTTGTACTTTGAAATTGTTTAACTTTATTAAAAGAGAACAAGTATAAGAAATCTATTTTGTTCCTGATAAAGTATAAAAGATGATTAGATTTCACTTTATTGACATGACGACATTACGTTTTATTAGAATAATACGTTTATTTTTATAGAAAAGAGGAAGTCAAATGAATGAAAAGTTATTATCCAGACGCCTTCAGGTGGTTGCCTCCTATCTCCCCCGTGGAGCACATTTCGCAGATATTGGATCAGACCATGCCTACCTTCCTTGTTACGTATGCTTAAAGGACCCCTCAGCAGTCGCTATAGCTGGTGAGTTGAATGATGGGCCTTATCAAAGTGCAAAAAAAGAAGTGGAAGCGAATAATCTGACGAATCGTATCTCTGTTCGAAAAGGGGATGGGCTGTCGGTCCTGTCATCAGACGAAGTAGAGCAAGTAGTCATTGCGGGCATGGGAGGTACATTGATCACTAACATCTTAGAAACCGGTAAAAGTAAATTAACCCGGGTTTCCCGTTTGGTGGTTCAGCCAAATGTCGATGCAAAATCACTACGAAGATGGCTGGCTGATAATGGCTATCGGATAACCGCAGAAGAAATTTTAGAAGAAGCTGGGCATATTTATGAAGTAGTTGTTGCTGATAAACAATCAGCCGGGGAGCAGATTAAATATACCGACAAGGAAATATACTTTGGTCCCTATTTATTGAAAGAGAAGAACGATCCTTTTAAAAGGAAATGGATAGAGGAAAAAGCAAAAAAAGAGTATGTAAGAGAAGAAATGAACAAAGCGGTAACACCAGATACAAAAAAGATAGCTGTGTTAGAGCAAGAAATCCAGTGGATTGAGGAGGTTCTGCAAAATGAGTGAAATAGTAACAGTTAAACAAGTAGTTGAGGTTTTTGAACAAATGTCACCTAAACATCTCGCATATGACTGGGATAAGGTCGGGTTGCAAATTGGAACAATGAATCAGCCTGTCAGTAATGTAATGGTTACTTTAGACGTCTTAGAAAATGTGGTAGATGAAGCGGTGGAACGGCAGATAGATTTAATTATTTCCCATCACCCTGTCATTTTTAAGCCATTAGGACAAATCAACCCGGATACACCAAAGGGAAGGGTCATACAAAAGTTGATAAAGCATGACATCGCTGTATATGCCGCTCATACCAACCTGGATATAGCGGAGGGAGGAGTGAATGATGCTTTAGCGGAAGCGCTAAAGGTCACCCAAACGATACCCCTGTTAGAAACCGGCAAAGATAAATTGGTGAAAGTAATTGTGTTTGTACCTGAGGATCATGCAGATGGAGTAACAAGGGCGATGCATGAAGCCGGGGCAGGGCATGTTGGAGACTATAGCAATTGTTCTTTCAGCATGCCAGGAAAAGGGCGGTTTATGCCAACAGATGCGGCTGATCCTTATATAGGAAAATCTGGGGAATTAGAGATCGTAGAAGAACAACGAGTAGAGTTCTTACTGCCACAATCTAATTTAAAAGGCGTGCTGAAAGCGATGGAAGATGCACATCCATACGAGGAAGTGGCTTATGATGTCTATACGCTTGAAAATGAAGGAGAATCCTTTGGGATCGGTCGAATAGGCGTACTGAAGGAAAAAATGACGTTAAGCAAATTTGCGGAGCATGTAAAAGAAAGCTTAAATGTACCTGGTTTGCGTGTGATTGGTAACATGCAGGATAAAGTTGAAAAAGTAGCCATCCTTGGCGGAAGCGGTGAAAAATACATTTATGATGCCAAAAGGCAAGGGGCTGATGTTTACGTCACAGGAGATATGACTTTCCACCCCGCTCAAGAAGCAGCGAATATCGGCTTGAATGTGATAGACCCTGGTCACCATGTGGAAAAAGTGATGAAAACTGCTGTTAAAAATTATTTAGATGAAAAGTTCAGCCAAAGTAAAGGTGAATTAACTGTTTATGTTTCTGAAGCGAACACGGAACCATTTCAATTCATGTAAAAAAGGCTGCCATTCGGCAGCCTTTTTTTAGGCTTTCTTCTTCGTTTTTACTTTTGGCAGAATTTTCTTTTGCTCGACTTTTGATTCTCTTATCCAAGTGTCTTCGTTTTCCGTATCATATTGTTCAATGAACTTGATAACTTCTTTGGTTATTGGAGTAGGTGTGGAAGCGCCTGCTGTTACTGCCACTTTTTCTACACCTTGCAGCCATTCTAATTGGATTTCCGTTACATCAGCAATTCGATATGCCTCCGTACCAGCGATTTCTTTAGAAACTTGAGCCAATCGATTGGAGTTGTTACTTCGCGGATCCCCAACGACCAAGGTCAAGTCTGCATCTTTTGCTTGTTCTGCTACAGCTTCTTGACGAACTTGGGTTGCCATGCATATCTCCTGATGAAGTTCGACGTGGGGATATTTTTCTTTGATTTCTTCCATGACATCATAAACGTCCCACTGACTCATCGTAGTCTGGTTAGTCACCAGCAGCTTATCATGTTCAACACTCAACTGTTCGACATCCTCTTCCGTTTGCACGAGATGCACTTTACCTGGAGCTACACCAACGGCGCCTTCTGGCTCAGGATGTCCTTTTTTACCGATATAAATGACTTCATAACCGTCGCTTACACGGTCACGGATCAAGTTGTGTGTATTAGTTACATCAGGACAGGTCGCATCAAGCACAGTAAGACCTTTGTCCTTTGCACGCTCTTTGACCTCCGGTGAAACACCATGAGCAGTGAAAATAACGGTGCCCTCAGTAATTCCCTCTAATATATCTAAACGATTTTTTCCATCCAGTGTGACGATTCCCTGGTCTTTAAAAGCTTCCGTTACGTGTGTATTATGCACAATCATACCCAATATATAGATAGGACGGGGTAAATTGGGGTCTTTGGATGCATTTTGTGCGATTACCATGGCATCTACTACCCCATAGCAATAACCACGCGGTGCGATTTTAATTACTTCCATGCTGGTTGGTTCCCCCTCTGCTTAAAATAAATCTTTATTCTTCCAGACATCAATTCCATTATAAAGGGAAAAGTGGAAGATGACAAAGAAGAGCTGTTTAGAAACGTGCAATTGTGCGCAGTGTCTACTATAATGAGGAAGGAAGTTTTTTTCAATGGCTAAGTTCAGTTTGCATCTATCATGGACTTGTCTCTAAAAAAGGAGTAATAAAATGAAAAATCATGAGTTCAATCAATTTGCTATCCATCCGGTAGTCAGTGAAATTATTACTAAATATGGGTTCACCACACCGACTCCGATTCAACAGAAAGTCATACCTGCAGCTTTGCGTGGGGAGAGCATCATCGGACAGTCCCATACTGGATCGGGAAAAACCCATTCCTATTTGCTCCCTCTATTGAACCAATTAGATGAAACGAAAAATCATGTGCAATTTGTTGTCACTGCTCCTACACGAGAGCTGGCTATCCAGATTTATGATGAAGTGCGTAAAAGTATCCACTATGCCGAGAAGGATCATCGTTGGAGGGCTAAGCTTCTGATTGGCGGGACAGATAAACAGAAAACAATGGAAAAATTAAAGGAACCGCCGCATATTATCGTCGGTACGCCAGGTCGTATATTGGATTTGGTAAAAGAGGAAGCTTTGAATTTGCATCAGGCGAATGCTTTTGTACTTGATGAAGCCGATTTGATGCTGGACTTAGGGTTTATAGACGATGTCGATCAGATTCTAATTCGCATGAGTCCGGAGGTACAGCTGCTTGTATTCTCAGCTACTATCCCGGAACGCTTGCAGCCGTTTTTGAAAAAATATCTCTCCAACCCAACTTATATCCATATTAAAGATGAAACGCCTTCTCCGGCTAATATGGAGCACCGGCTGATCCCATTGCGTCACCGCTCTGCTTCAGATATGATTATCAGCATTTCTGAAGTGATACAGCCCTATTTGGCGATTATTTTTACAAATGGAAAAGAACATGCCGACCGCCTCGCACGTGAATTACAGGAAAAAGGTTTAGAGGTCGGTATCTTACACGGGGGGCTGTCTCCGCGTGAAAGAAAAAGAATGTTAAAGGAATTGCAAAATTTGCGCTATCAGTATATCGTAGCAACTGACCTGGCTTCTAGAGGCATTGATATCCAGGGAGTGAGTCATGTTATCAATGCGCAGATGCCGAAGGAAGAAGAATTCTATATCCATCGTGTGGGAAGGACAGCTCGTGCCGGACTTGAAGGCACGGCGATCAATCTGTTCACAGATGAGAATCTTCCTTTAGTGCAACGGTTAGAGAAAAAAGGTATTTCCTTCACTTACTACGACATTCGTAATGGAGAATGGAAAGAAGTAAAAGCGCACAATGAGCGACAAAAACGTGAAAAAACGCAGGAATCAACGGTAGAAAAGCAGGCATGGAATATGGTGAAGAAACCGAAAAAAGTGAAGCCTGGTTATAAAAAGAAAATGAAGAGACAAGCAGAAAAAAATATGAAAAAGCTAAAGAGAAACAATTTTAAAAAGAAATAATATAGATTGCAGAGGTGTCGTTGTTAATGGTTAAAATAGGGTCACACGTTTCTATGAAGGGGAAAAAAATGCTTTTAGGCGCCAGTGAAGAGGCGGCTTCTTATGGTTCCAATACATTTATGATTTATACTGGTGCTCCTCAAAACACACGGAGAAGAGCAATAGAGGAGCTGAACATCGAGGCAGGAATAGAGCATATGCAAGCGAATGAAATTTCGGATATCGTGGTCCATGCTCCATACATTATCAATGTTGGCAATACGACGAAACCAGAAACATTTCAATTAGGCGTTGATTTTCTTAGAAATGAAATTCTGCGGACAGAAGCCATCGGTGCTGATCAGATTGTTCTTCATCCTGGTTCTCATGTAGGGGCAGGAGCAGAGCAAGGGATAGATAAAATCATTGCTGGTTTAAATGAAGTTCTGCATAAAGATCAAAAAGCCCAAATCGCATTAGAAACGATGGCAGGTAAAGGGTCGGAATGTGGCAGAACTTTTGATGAGTTAGCTAAAATCATTGATGGAGTCGAGCTGAACAATAAATTATCTATTTGTCTGGATACTTGTCACATTCATGATGCAGGTTATGATATCGTAAATAATTTTGATGGGGTACTGGAAGAGTTTGATAAAATCATCGGACTCGATCGTCTAAAAGTCATCCATGTCAATGATAGTAAAAACGAGCGCGGAGCCGCAAAAGACCGACATGAAAATATCGGCTTCGGTCACATCGGTTTCGATGCACTAAGTTACGTCGTCCATCATCCGCAGTTACAAGAACTCCCTAAAATATTGGAGACCCCATATGTAGGCGAAGATAAGAAAAATAAAAAGCCTCCATATAAATTTGAAATTGAAATGTTAAAAGCTAAGAAATTCGATGAAAAGTTAAAAGAAAAGATCGTAGAGCAATAAAAATCACGCTCTCCCTTAAAAAGGAGAGCGTGATTTTTTGTTATTTAAGTAAATGACTGACCCCGTATTCCTTGGCGATTTGATTTAATATACGATTTACTTTATTAGCTGTATCACGACTTGTGATGGCTGCTAATTTTTTTAGCATCATTAAACGCTCATTACTATCTAAAGGATTCAGTTTATTACTTTTCAGTTCCTTGATAATCTCCTCTGCTTCCTGACGACTAATATCTATCTGGTACATATTACTATATTTAATAATGTCTTTTACGGTTAGCTGCTTTAATTTTTGGGTAACTATATGTTGTGCCATCTCTTTTTTCATACGGACCGCCTCCTTGAGGGTTATTCTCTTTACACCGTATTCCTACATAATGGAAACGTGAATGGTAAGTTCAGGAATGTAGTGTATTTGAATTGCTTTCTCATAACTAGTCCGTTAGTATCGTTTGATGAGTCCAATTATCTATTGTTCCATTCGGAACAGCCAGTGACTCATCGTAAGGAGTGATATTATGCTATCAACAATAAAAAAGGTTTTTAAATTAGGAGCTACCGTTTTGCTTGTCGGTTTATTCTTTTTTGTTCTTCATATAATCAAAGCAGATACTAAAACAACTGCAGAAGAAAATGATAAGGAAAGGGAAGAAAGAATTGTGGCAGATAGTGCCAAGTCTGCTACACCAAAAAAGTCACAGAAATTAGAAGAAGGGCATTATAAATGGCAGGAGCTGGAGATTAATGCGGACAGGTTAGTGAAAGAAAGTGAAGGAAGGTTTAAGAAGTCATGGGCTATGTTCCTCGTTCGAGAATCAGAGCGTTACGAAATCGATCCATTTTTAGTATATGAACTTTTGAACGTGGAGACAGGAGGAACTTTTAATCCTGAACTGGTCGGCCCATCAACAAAATATGGACGAGCTTATGGAATGGCTCAATTCATGAAAAATACGGCACCATGGATTGCGGATATGGGAGGACTGCCTTATGAAGATGAATTATTGTTCGACCCATACTATTCCATGCAATTATCCCTTATCTACCTGGATTATCTTCACGAAAAATATGGAAACTGGGATGAAGCCTTGACCGCTTACCATCGAGGCGTAGGTGGGTTAGAAAATTACAAAAAAGAGAATGGCCACGCCAGAAGCTGGTATGCTGTTGAAATTCAAGAAAATGCAGAAACCCACCCTACTTTCGCTTCTGCAAATTAACAGATAAGCCCGGGAACCTTCAAAGGTCTTCCCGGCTTTTTGTAATTATGCTCTGCTAAAACTCAGTCTTGATATAGTTGGGCCCTTTATCATGATTGGGAAAGGATGGGCTGGGAAACGACTCGCTTTCCTGCGGGGGATCTGGCGAGCTTCCTCGGGCAAAAAAGCCCTGCGGGAAAGGATAGACTGGCAAGACCCCGCAGAGCTTATAGCTCGAGGAGGCTTTCCGTCTTCCCCGCGGAAAGAAATTAATGCGTAATCACCTTGGGAGACACGACACGCATAAGCAGAACATCAAAAGGGAAGTGATTTTTCTTCCCGTTGATGGACTGCTTATGTCGCGAGTGTCTAGGTGATGGAGCTGGAAAGCGAATCCTTCCCCATCGCCCCTAAACTCTCACAATCATCTCGAAATCAAGTCTTCGACTTTTCAGCCCTTTTGTTGAATAAACCTTTTGTGAAAATCAATTACAACTTCTAACAGAGCAATTATTTAAGGAAGTTTTTCTTTGTAAAAGAAACTAATAAGGACTTTTGTAATATTTACCGTGTAAGTTCAAGTGCTGCCTGCAAATAATATAAAGGAATCTCCATAAAGAAAGTGAGGGTGTCAGCATGGATGATTCCAAAAAGCGCTCAACCTATGATGAGGTGGAAAAAGCACCTCATTATGGAGATGACCACAGGCAGGAAGAAAAACAAGGACTTGTTTATCATGACGAGCCTTATCGGGAAGAGGAATATGAGGAAGAATTCGCCCAGGAACTGGCGATGAGCCCGAATGAAGCGATGAGATCTGAAGAACAAGAGACAGAAATGCAAACAGAAGTGAAATCCGGTATGGGCTGGTTAGCATTAATCCTTGCTGGATTGTCTCTATTTTTTGCTCCCATCCTTTTAGGAGGAGCAGGGATTGTACTTGGTTTCATCTCCAGAAAACGAGGAGCAGAAACCTTAGGAAATACAGCAATCTTCATTGGTGTGGCTTCCATCCTCTTGTCACTGTTTTTCAGCCCGTTTTAGTATAATAAAAAAAGTGAGCCCGATTGGGCTCACTTTTTTATGCTTCCTGCTTTTGTTTTTTGTAATGCTCTTCCGCTAATTTATCGACTTCTTTTTTCAATTCATCAACCATTATATCCTCTGGTACTTTTCGGATGATTTCGCCATGACGGAACAATAATCCTTCACCCCGCGCACCGGCAATACCAATATCCGCTTCACGAGCTTCACCCGGCCCATTAACCGCGCAGCCTAATACAGCTACTTTTATAGGTGCTTTAATGTTTTGAATATATTCTTCCACTTCATTTGCAATGGAAATCAAATCAATTTCAATCCGTCCGCAAGTGGGGCAGGAAATAAGAGTGGCTGCATTAGCAGCAAGGCCAAATGATTTGAGAAGTTCACGACCGACTTTCACCTCTTCTACAGGGTCCGCACTAAGAGAAATTCGTAGTGTGCTGCCAATACCTTTGCTTAAAATAGCTCCCAAACCTGCCGCACTTTTGACAGTGCCGGCAAACTGTGTGCCTGATTCTGTAATTCCTAAGTGGAGCGGATATTTGATCGCTTCCGCAGCTTTCGTGTATGCCTCGATTGCCAACTGCACATCGGATGCTTTTAGAGAAACGATGATGTCATGAAAATCCAGGTCTTCGAGAATCTTGATATGATGTAAGGCACTTTCCACCATTCCATCAGCGGTTGGATAGCCATATTTTTTCAAAATGTGCTTCTCTAAGGAACCAGCATTGACCCCAATTCGAATAGGGATGCCTTTTCTCTTAGCAGCATTTACTACAGCTTCCACCTTTTCCCTGCGACCGATATTACCAGGGTTGATTCGGATTTTATCTGCTCCGCCTTCAATGGCTTTTAAGGCCATTTTATAATCAAAGTGAATGTCGACAACAAGAGGGATGTTAATGCGTTTTTTAATTTCCGGGATGGCGTCAGCAGCTCGATCATCCGGACATGCGACCCTTACAACTTGACAGCCGGCTTCTTCCAGGCGATGTATTTCATTTACGGTAGCTTCTACATCATGCGTTTTGGTGGTGGTCATGGATTGTACCACTACCTGGTCTGATCCACCAATTATCAAATCGCCGACTCTGACTGGCCGGGTATCTTTTCTATGCGTAATTGCCATAAGTGAAACGCTCCTTTGTTTGTTCACATTGAAGTGTAATTCTCTATTCTTCAAGAAAGTTTACCTTTATTAGTGGAATTAAGTCAAAGACTTTCGTAGTAATATATCGGCGACAAGCCGGATTACTATAACACCATCCTTTATTATAAGGCCTAAAGTTTAAAATGAGAAGTAAGATTACTTAGATTATCTTTCTGCTTGTTCATTTTCGTATAAGGGAAAGTAATAAACTTTATCAATGGAGAGAGAAGAAGGTTCAGTTCCCGGGTTCAATTGTTGAAAGTCATGAAGCATATCTTCAATAGAATGGTGATAGCCCCCGTTGTGGAGCTGTTCCATAATAGAAAGGACTGTATCGCCAGGTTTTACCTTCACTGGCACTTGCTGTTCGTATCGGAGTGGTGGATCGAGAATTTCAGCTTGTGAAGGCGGAGGATATTCGATATTTGCAGGCTTTTTTTCGGTTTCAGTACGCACTATTGTTGTGCCAACAGTCAAGTCTTTGTATAAACTAACTAAAAGCAGTAAGATAAAGATAAATAAACCGAACTTTTTCATACAACAGGTCACCCCCGAAGAAGATATATATGTTCTATTCGCCTTTGAATAAAAAGTTTCCTTGTTTGAAACAAAATTAAATTTGATTCGTATATATCTATATAGTATGGAGAGGGCGTGATGAAGTGGGAATTTTACAGTATGATTGGGTCAGCTTTGTTATTACATTCTTAGGTACCTTATTTTTGATTGGTGAGCTGCTTGTCAACGCACGTGGGATATTTGGAATTGTAGGTTTAGGGTTCATCACCGTTTATTTTTATTCCTTCCTTTCCCCAAGCATGTTTATTATTATGATGTTCATTTACCTGATTGGACTTATTTTGATTATTATAGATGGCAAACTTATTAATGATGGGACATTGGCTACCATCGGTGGAGTTTGTATGATTATTGCTGTCGGTTTCAGCTCACCTAACTGGGTAGCCGGATTGTACGGAATAATAGGGGTAATATTGGGTTCTGCAAGCTCCTTATTTTTCTTAAAAGCATTTAAGCGTAGAGATATGTGGTCCAAAATAACCTTAATTGACCAGTTATCAACAGAAGCAGGCTATAATACAATGAATGAAACGTATCGCGATTTGCTCAATAAGGAAGGGATTGCCCAAACGGATATGCGTCCGGTCGGCACCATAAATATAGCCGGAAGGAATTATAGTGCCGTTTCGAATGGACAGTGGATCGAGAGGGGTGCTTCTATTGTTGTAGAAGCAGTCGATGGTACGAAAATTTTAGTAGCAAAGAAAATAAATGAAGAGAAAAAATAATGACCCGCCTTTCCCAGAGGCGGGTCATTTCATGTTCGGTAGATAACGCATACTTACTAAAAGAAGGACGATGCTGGCAAGAAAATATAACCACACGATATGGGAGGTGGACCATAGAAAAGATTCGATTACGACTAATAGAAGAGTCGGCGATGTAATTGCAAGGGTGCTCATATTCCAAAGCTGCTTGAAATCTGTCCGTTTTTTTACAACTGTTTTATAGAGCAGCCCGATGCCTGCCAATATGCTTGCAGTGCAGAATAATAAGAAAGATATCAGTAAATAGATAAAAGGCAGGAAGATGATAGTAAAAACCCCGCCGGAGATTCCTTTCATGAGACTTCCTGATTCGTCGCCAAAGAGTGTTGTCAATAACATACTGATGAGTACTGGAAGAAGTACGATTAAACTGAGAAAAAACAAATAGCCGATTGCCTTTCCTATTGGTTGGAATCGAAAAGCACTGATTAGTTTAAATTGATAACAGCTTTTTATAAGTAGTTGGGTTTTGCTCATGACTCATTCTCCTTTATACCCTTCTAATAGTAAATCAGCTATTCAATGAGGACAAGAAAAATATAAGTTCCTGTTTGTAAATTTAATGTTAAATTTCGCGTATTCCCTTTACAAATGTTTCGCAGGTCATTAATAATGGTAGAGGTGTTTTAAAGAGAAACAAAACTTTGGATGAAAAGAAGGGGTGGACAACCGTTGGAAATCGATGTTCAACAAATGATATTTGAATTTATCGGCGGTCTGGGTATATTCTTGTTTGGTCTGAAATACATGGGAGACGGTCTGCAAAAATCCGCAGGTGACCGATTGAGGGATTTACTTGATCGCTTTACCTCCAATCCATTTATGGGGGTTCTTGCAGGTATTGTAGTAACCATTCTTATCCAGACAAGTACAGGTACAACTGTACTTACTATAGGACTGGTTAATGCTGGTTTCATGACATTCAGGCAGGCGATTGGTGTCATCATGGGTGCGAATATTGGGACAACCGTAACGGCATTCATTATCGGCCTTGAAATCAAAGCCTATGCATTGCCGATCATCGCAGTAGGTGCAATATTATTATTCTTCTTTAAAAATAAACGTATTTCTTACATTGGACAAACCGTGTTCGGTTTTGGTGCGCTATTCTTAGGCCTTGACATCATGGAAGGTGGAATGAAACCACTTCGTTCCATGGAGGTATTCCAGGAACTTACATTAAGCATGAGTGAAAATGCTATTCTTGGGGTTGTCATTGGTACTGTGTTTACCGTTATAGTCCAGAGTTCCAGTGCAACCATCGGAGTTCTGCAAGGTTTGTTCGCGCAAGGAGCGATGGACTTAAATGCAGCATTGCCGGTATTATTCGGTGATAACATCGGTACCACAATTACCGCTGTACTAGCTTCCATTGGTGCCAGCATTGCAGCCAAGCGTGCGGCTATGGTTCACGTTATCTTCAATATTGTCGGTACAACCATTTTCCTGATCATTTTACCGCTATTTGAATTATTCGTAAGGTATTTAAGGGATACTCTTTCCCTTAACCCTGAAATGACAATTGCGTTCGCTCACGGAAGTTTCAACGTAACCAATACAATTATTCAGTTCCCATTGATTGCTGTACTCGCATGGATTGTCATCAAACTGGTTCCAGGCGATGATACTGTTATGGAATTCAAACCTCAGCATCTTGACCCGATCTTTATTGATCAGTCACCTGCCCTGGCACTTGATCAGGCGAAAGAAGAGGTCCTGAAAATGGGTGAATTATCATATAAAGGGCTGGAAGAAACAAGCAATTACTTGAATAATCAAAAGCCAAAACATGCAGAGGTAGCACTTCAGCTTGAAGATGCACTGAATAATCTGGATAGAAAAATAACAGATTATCTTGTGCAATTATCTGTGGCTCCATTGACTGATGAAGATAGCCGGAAGCACTCCGCCCTTCTTGATTCAGTAAGAGATTATGAACGTATCGGAGACCATTTTGAAAATATTGTTGAATTAATTGATTATAAAATTTCGAATAAGGTTGATTTGACAGGTCAGGCCCAAGAAGATCTAAATGAAATGTTCAACTTGACGGCTATAACTGTTAAACAGGCAACCAAAGCTTTAGAAACCATGGATCGTGAAGAAGCTTTGGCAGTAGTTCAAAAAGAGGATCAAATTGACCAGATGGAAAGAAACTACCGTAAGAAGCACATCCTGCGTTTGAATGAAGGTTTATGTACCGGACAAGCAGGTATTGTGTTTGTAGATATTATCAGTAACCTGGAGCGTATTGGAGATCACGCAGTAAATATCGCCGAGGAAGTTTTAGGTGAAGAGGACCAATAAGACAAGCGCGCCTGCGGGCGCGCTTTATCTTTTAAAAAAGTCCTTGAAAGCATGTGAGGAACGTGCTATATTATTTCTGTTGCTTTTAAATCCAACATTTTTTCTTGGTTGACACCCATGAGAATACATGATATATTATATTTCGTCGCTTCCACAAAGTAACCCACTTTCATAATCCTATTGGAAGCAATACATACTGCATAAAAGCTTAGTTATCACCCAAAATATATTGACATTATTCCACCGTAGCTCAGTGGTAGAGCAATCGGCTGTTAACCGATTGGTCGTAGGTTCGAATCCTACCGGTGGAGCCTTACATGTCGGCGTAGCTCAGCTGGCGAGAGCGTACGGTTCATACCCGTAAGGTCGGGGGTTCGATCCCCTCCGCCGACACCATACATATTAAAACTATATACATTCACATGGCGGTCGTGGCGAAGTGGTTAACGCACCGGATTGTGGTTCCGGCATACGTGGGTTCGATCCCCACCGGTCGCCCCATGTGGACCCTTAGCTCAGCTGGTTAGAGCTATCGGCTCATAACCGATCGGTCGCAGGTTCGAATCCTGCAGGGTCCACCATTTTTTTGCGGAGGAGTACCCAAGTCTGGCTGAAGGGAGCGGTCTTGAAAACCGCCAGGGGCTTCACGGCCCGCGGGGGTTCGAATCCCTCCTCCTCCGCCATTTTTTCATAAGTGAAAAAAAACAAAAGTCAGTGCACTAATTATCAGTTAACTGAATAATACCAATAATGGCTTGGTAGCTCAGTCGGTAGAGCAACGGACTGAAAATCCGTGTGTCGGCGGTTCGATTCCGTCCCAAGCCACTTTCTGGAATTGACTACAAATGCTGCTGTAAACGCAGCATTTTTTTATACTTTTCAAAGGGTAAATGTTTGAATAGACTTCGATTAGGTAACATTATATATGCAGCGTGTTTAAAAAAGATAAATAAGAATATGCATAATATTTGCAACACTTCAAAGGCTTTGTTACATTTGCATTAGAGGCTTAAAAGTAGTAATACTGCTTCCAAGCACTTATGTACATATTCTAAAAAGGAGGAATTTCATTATGGCTAAATTTGAACTACCTGAACTACCTTACGCTTATGACGCACTAGAACCACACATCGACAAGGAAACAATGAACATCCACCACACGAAGCACCATAACACCTATGTTACGAAATTGAACAATGCATTGGAAGGTCATCAGGATTTAGAAAGCAAATCCTTGGAAGATCTCATTGGCAACCTGGATGCTGTACCTGAAGACATTCGTAATGCTGTCCGTAACAATGGTGGTGGACATGCAAACCACACTCTATTCTGGCAGATCATGTCTCCAAACGGTGGAGGAGAGCCATCAGGAGATCTAGCTAATGCTATTAACGAAAAGTTTGGCAGCTTCGAATCCTTTAAAGAAGAATTCGAAAAAACAGCAACTGGTCGTTTTGGTTCTGGTTGGGCATGGTTAGTCGTTAATAACGGCAACCTTGAACTCACTGATACGTTGAACCAGGACTCTCCGATTATGGAAGGTAAAACTCCTGTATTAGGATTGGACGTATGGGAGCATGCGTATTATCTTAAGTATCAAAACAAGCGTCCGGATTATGCAAAAGCATTCTGGAACGTAGTGAATTGGGAAGAAGTTTCTAAACGCTACCAAGAAGCAAAATAATGATAAAACTAAGCGCGGACCAAGGGTCCGCGCTTTTTTCATGTGCATATCTCCACTCTGTTTGCAGAGACTAAGGAATGACAGTAAAGGAGATTGGAGATATGAAAAAATTATTACATTCCCTCTTAGGGCCGACGGAAGTGAATAAAGACTTACTGCTATTGCTGTTGATAGGTGGACTTTACTCGTTAGGAATATTTTTGTCGAATACTTTTGTAAACGTTTATCTTTGGAAACAATCCAGTGAATATACTGCTATCGCATTGTATAACTTAAGCATCTATATACTCCAGCCGGTGACTTTCATCATTGCCGGAAAATTTGCGAAAAAGGTGGACCGTGTAGTTGTCTTACGTGCAGGGGTTATTTTTTTGTCCTTGTTCTTTTTGACGGTCTTGATCGTAGGCGAAAAAGCTGCCAGCTTTAATATATTGCTTGGCGGTTTATTAGGCATTGGTTATGGGTTTTACTGGCTTGCGTTTAATGTACTTACCTTCGAAATCACGGAACCGGATACCCGAGATTTCTTTAATGGTTTTCTTGGTTTGCTTCAGTCTTTTGGCGGTATGGTTGGTCCCATATTAGCTGGGCTGATTATTGCCAATATGGCTGCATTTACAGGATATACGGTGATCTTCACCATTTCATTTGTTCTCTTTATTTGTGCGGTTGTTACCAGTTTCTTTCTGCAACGCAGAAAAGCTAAAGGTAACTTTTCTTTTCAACGAATTTTCCAGGAGCGAAAAAGCAATAAGAATTGGGGGAAGATATTACACGCCCATGTATTCCAAGGGCTGAGGGAAGGGACTTTTTTATTTGTTATTTCCATTTGGGTTTATATAGCTACCCAAAGTGAGCTTTCTTTAGGTATGTTTAATCTTGTATATTCCGGAAGTGCATTTGTCCTTTATTTTCTGGCAACCAAGTGGATAAAACCTCGAATGAGGAAATGGGCAATATTCGCAGGAGGGGTTTCTTTATACCTTGCGCTCTCCATTTTATTGATTAATGTAAATTTCACTACATTGTTGATTTATGCAGCTGTGATTGGAATTTCTTACCCAATTCTATATGTGCCTTACATTTCACTGACTTACGATGTAATCGGAAAATCTTGGAAAGCGGCGGAAATGCGGATTGAATATATTGTGGTGCGAGAATTGTTCTTGAATGCCGGAAGAGTAGCTTCGATTCTTATATTCCTGCTGGGTATTACTTTGTTTTCTCCGGAACGAGCGATACCTTTCATCTTGCTTCTGGTAGGATCTGGACATTTCTGGATTTACTTTTTTGTAAAAGGGATTGATCTTAGAAAAGAAGAAGAATCAGAAAGTGCATATGTTACGGATACAACTATGACAACCAGTAAAAACCCTTAAATATCCCTATTGGCAACTATTTTAATATGTTGGAAAATGTTATAATAGTTGGGTGAATTTTGATAGGTAAGGGGGAGGACGATGGGGAAAAGCAAAAAGAAAAAATCGCATCTTCCTTTAAGAATGAATATTTTATTCTTTGTGATTTTTTTACTATTCGCTTCGTTGATACTTCAGTTGGGCGTGGTTCAAATTTTATATGGAGAAGATGCCCAGGAAGAAATCAACCGAACAGAAAATACAACGATTCATACACCGGTGCCGAGAGGGAAAATGTTTGACCGGTTTGGACGTGTGATTGTTGATAATGAACCACTCTATTCGATTACTTATACCCCTCCTAAAGGGGTACAGCCAATGGACCGTCTCAAGCTTGCAGAAGATTTAGCTGAGTTTATCAGTATGGGCGAAGAGGAAGAATTGAAAAAAATTGTCCGTGAACGTGACTTGAAAGAGTATTTTTACCTGCTGAATGAAGAAGAAGTCAGAGAACGGGTCTCACAAGAAGAATCAGAAGACTTATCCGGAGGAGAAGAATACCAGCTTTTGCTGGACCGGATTACAGAAGAGGAAGTCGAATCGATTCCATTTGAAAAATACCAGGTGATTGCAATAAAGAAAGAGCTCGATCAGGCTTCTGCTCTGGCCCCTCATATCATTAAAAATGATGAGATAACCATCGAAGAATATGCATCAGTGGCGGAGCACCTGAATCAGCTTCCTGGAATAAACGTAACATCAGACTGGAACAGGAAATACCCGTATGAAGGCACGTTCCGTAATTATATTGGCACCATAACTACTGCTGAACAGGGGATTCCAAGAGCGAACCAGGATTATTATTTATCCCTTGATTATAGTCGTAATGACCGAGTCGGTAAAAGTGGCCTGGAAGAAAAATATGAAAGTATACTAAGAGGATCAAAAGAAAAAATCCGCTATGAAACGGATAAGAAGAACAATATCGTAAATACCGAGGTGGTCAGAGAAGGGTCACGTGGTGATGATCTTGTTCTATCGATTGATATAGAACTCCAGCAGCAGGTGGATGAGATTGTTAAAAAGCGATTGAAAGAAGAGATTGCCCGCCAGCCTTATAAAAATCGGTTCCTCGAAGATGCCATGGTTGTTATGATGGACCCTAATACCGGTGAAGTTTTGGCGGTATCTGGTATGTACTATAACCGGGACAGGGAATCTGGAGAGCCTGAAGTGGTCGATCACTCCTATAAAGCTATCCAGGCCCAGCATTTACCAGGGTCAACTGTGAAAGGTGCCACCGTTTTAATGGCGTTACAGGAAGATGTCATGCAACCTGGTGAATCCATTTATGATAGAAAGTTGTATGTCTCAGACACAGTAAAAGGTTCTTACAGGAATTTAGGACCTGTAAATGACATAACAGCACTTCAGAAATCTTCCAACGTATATATGTTTTTAGCGGGATATCGAATTGGCGGTGAAACATATGTGCCACGTAAGCCCATAGATTTCAAATCTGGCACCTATAATAAATTCTTATATAACTTTAATCAATTTGGGTTAGGCGTTCCAACTGGTATTGATATGCCTTCTGAGGCCACTGGGGTGATTGGTGAAAAGCCTATTCCTGGTACCCAATTAGACTTTTTGATAGGTCAGTATAATTCTTATACAACAATGCAACTTGCACAGTATGTTTCTACAATAGCGAATGATGGCTATCGGATACGCCCTCATTTGGTAAAGGAAATTAGGGAGCCATCCAATGAGATGGAGCAATTAGGTTCCGTCAAAGAAAACGTCAATACAGATGTATTAAACCGCATTGACATGGAAGAAAAATACATTGATCGAGTGAAGTTAGGTTTTCAATACGCCTTTCAAAGACAGGGTGGAACCGCATATAGCACATTCAAGGATGTAGATTACAGGCCGGCAGGGAAGACAGGAACAGCACAAAATTTTATGTTTCCAAAAGACAGCAATGGAAATACCACTAAAATTGAAACCGAAAATTTAACGATGGTTGGCTATGCCCCACATGATAAACCGGAAGTAGCCTTCTCTGTAGTTGTTCCTCATGTTGGAAAACAGATTGGCTCTTCCATCAACAAAGATATATCCAAGGACATCCTCGATGCTTATTTCGAACTGAAAAAGGAACGCAGCGAGAAAGGCATAGAAGATGTGGAAGAGAACCTCAACGAAGAAGAAAATGAGGCGTCCGACAATAACGAAGAGTAATACCTAAATGGTATTGCTCTTTTTTTATACGTCAAAATCTTATGATTTACACAATCTTTACAATAGCTTCATTCCAGTTTAAAAGTCTCGCTTTATTATTGTACATGTAGTTGGCCAAGCCAACCGACAAAATAATGGAGTGTAGGGGGAAAAGAAATGAACCGTTTCAAGAATTATTCACTACTATTTACACTAGTCCTAATGCTGAGTGTGTTAGCAGCATGCGGCGGCCAATCAAATGGTGAGGCCGGTGAAGAGGGATCAGAGGAGTCTGTTTCTGGAAGTATCTCAGTTGACGGATCATCCACAGTATTTCCTATTATGGAAGCTTTGACTTATGAATATAACAAGGAAAACCCTGAAGTTAATGTTTCTGTGAATAGTTCCGGTTCCGGCGGTGGATTTAAAAAGTCTACCAAAGGTGAAATCGATCTAAGCAATGCTTCCCGACCGATTAAGGATGAAGAAAAAGCAGCCGCAGAAGAAAACGGTGTAGACCTCAAAGAGTTGGAATTAGCTTATGATGGACTTTCTATCGTAGTGAGCCAGCAAAATGATTTTGTTGAAGAACTTTCTGTAGAAGATTTGAAAAAAATCTTCTTAGATGGTAATGGTGCAACAAAGTGGTCAGACATTAATCCAGAATGGCCAGATGAAACAATCAAAATCTATAGCCCCGGTCATGATTCAGGTACTTTTGATTACTTTAACGAAGTAGTACTGGAGGATGAACCAATGAAAGAGGGTGCCAACACAACCCTTTCTGAAGATGATAACGTGCTGGTACGCGGTATTGAAAGTGACCCGAACGCCATTGGATTCTTTGGTTATGCGTACTACCAGGAAAATCAGGATAGCTTGAAAGTTCTTGGAATTAAAGATGGAGAAGGAAAAGCCGTAAAACCATCACCAGAAACCATTCAGGATGGTTCCTACACACCATTTTCCCGTCCATTGTTCACTTATGTAAATATGGATTCCTATAACGAAAAAGAACAAGTAAAAGATTTTACAGAATATATGTTGAACAATGCTGCGAAAGCGGCTGAACAAGTCGGCTATGTAGCCCTGCCTGAAGATGAATATCAGAAGCAATTAGAATCACTGCAATCAGAATAAGAAATAGGCTAAGTAAAATTCAGCGGGGGGGTGGGGCTTTTTTAGCCTCACCTTGCTGTTGTGTAAAAGAGAACGCCTGGTGATAAACAGAAATTCCTTTTACGGATGAGAGGGGATTGAGGATGGAAAAAGCTTTTAAAGACGAAACGATTGATTTGGATGTTCAAGCACTAATCGATAATAAACGTAAGAAGAAAAGTATTTCAGGTAAGATAGAGAAACTTGTTCCTGCATTTTTATTGTTATGTGCGAGTGTAAGTGTTTTGACAACAGCAGGGATTCTCTTTACGTTACTTCGGGAATCGATCACCTTTTTTAGCAGCACATCTATTTTTGATTTTTATACTGGAACACAGTGGTCGCCATGGAGCGGGCATTTTGGAGTATTACCTTTGATTACTGGTACTTTATTGATTACATTGATTGCTGCAATCGTAGCTGTGCCTTTAGGTCTGATGTCTGCTATTTTTTTGAGTGAGTACGCAAGTAATCGTGCACGCAAGATCATCAAGCCAACATTAGAGGTGCTTGCAGGAATTCCAACGGTTGTATATGGATTTTTTGCACTTACCTTTGTCACGCCGTTGCTGAAGAGCTTTTTACCTGGGCTGGGAGTTTTCAATGCCTTAAGTGCAGGTATTGTAGTGGGAATCATGATTATCCCAATGATTGCTTCCCTTTCAGAAGATGCGATGAATTCCGTACCGAATAACTTACGTGAAGGTGCGTTGGCTTTAGGAGCTACGAAGTTGGAAGTGGCGTTTAAAGTGGTTCTTCCTGCGGCTTTTTCAGGAATTATGGCATCTATTGTTCTTGCTATTTCTCGGGCCATCGGTGAAACAATGATCGTCGTTATAGCTGCAGGAGCATCACCAGCGTTAACATTTGACCCGACCCGTTCGATTCAGACGTTGACTGCATTTATTGTCCAGGGCGCGACTGGGGATACTACCTTCGGCTCAACCATATATTATAGTATTTATGCTGTAGGAGCTACTTTGTTCATATTCACATTGCTCATGAACATGCTATCCCAGTATATCTCACGTAAGTTCAGGGAGGAATACTGATGCTGGATACAAATCAGAATAATATTCAAAAAAGAATTCGTGGCAGGGTACTGTTAAATAATGTACTGAAAGTATTATTTTTCACTTCGACAACTGTTGGACTGATTTTTCTGGCGTTATTGTTATATCGTGTACTGACTCAAGGAATTGGCTATTTAAATGGGAATTTCATTTCAAATTTTCCTGCCCCATATCCTGAAGAAGCTGGTATTTTTGCAGGATTAATCGGATCGATTATGTTGATTGGCATCGTTGCACCAGTAGCAATTGTTATTGGTGTCGGTACTGCTATTTTCTTAGAGGAATATGCTTATAAAAACCGATGGACGAAATTCATACAGGTTAATATTCAAAATCTTGCGGGAGTACCGTCGATTGTTTATGGTTTGCTTGGCTTGACTTTCTTTGTTTATATGCTTCGCTTCGGTTATACCCTGATTGCCGGTGGATTGACGATGGCTTTGCTAGTACTCCCGGTTATTGTGGTAGCTGCGCAGGAAGCAATCAGGTCAGTGCCGGCAGACATCAAAGAAGCCTCTTATGGAATGGGGGCATCGAAATGGCAGACGATCCGTCGTGTTGTTTTACCCGCGGCTTTACCTGGAATATTGACAGGTACCATCCTTGCTTTATCTCGTGCAATCGGGGAGACAGCTCCCTTGATTATTGTAGGAGCTGCTACTGCAATTTATACAATTCCCGATTCATTGCTTTCTAAATATACCGTCATGCCTATACAAATCTTCAATTGGACAGGCCGGCCTCAAGAAGAGTGGCAGTTCGTTGCAGCTGCGGGAATTATCGTGCTGTTGATTGTACTCTTGCTAATGAACGCTATTGCGGTTTTCATTCGTAACAAATTCTAGAAAAGGTATTAAGCGCTGATAGGAGGAATTTTTATGCAAACTATTACTAAAAATAACCAATCCGCTGAACGTCCCCTGGGTACAGGTGTAAAAGGCACCAGTGTGATAAAGAGTGAGGGTACTATGGAACAGAACGTATTTGAAATTAACGATCTAAATCTTTGGTATGGAAATGACCAGGCATTATATGGAATCGACATGAAGGTACCTCAAAATAAAGTGACTGCTATCATTGGTCCATCAGGTTGTGGTAAGTCAACGTATCTAAAGACTTTAAATCGTATGGTTGAGATGGTCCCAACTGTAAAAACTTCCGGATCAATTAAATATAAAGGGGAAGACATTTTCTCCAATAAGTATGGTGTGGAAGACTTAAGAACGAAAGTAGGAATGGTCTTCCAAAAACCTAATCCATTCCCAAAGTCCATCTATGATAATGTTGCTTATGGCCCACGTGTTCATGGTGTGAAGAAGAAGGCTGTACTGGATCAGGTCGTCGAAAAAAGTTTAAAAGATGCTGCTATATGGGATGAAGTGAAAGATCGTTTAAATGAGAATGCGTTCGGTCTATCAGGAGGTCAGCAGCAGAGGATCTGTATTGCCCGGGCTTTAGCTATTGAACCGGATGTAATATTGATGGATGAACCAACTTCAGCTCTTGACCCTATTTCAACTTTGAAAGTAGAGGAATTAGTCCAAGAACTGAAAAAGAAATACAGCATCATTATTGTGACTCATAATATGCAGCAGGCAGCGAGAATTTCCGATAAAACCGCCTTCTTCTTAAACGGAGAACTGATAGAATTTGATGATACTGATAAACTGTTCTCAAATCCTTCAGATAAGCGTACGGAGGACTATATCAGCGGTAGGTTCGGTTAATTTAAATATGGGAGGAGTCATATGATGGTGACTAGAGAACACTTTTCAGAAGAACTGGCTAATTTGAAAGCAGATATATTTGAGCTTGCAGAAACAACCAAACAAGCTTTTATGACAGCTATCGATGCCTTATATGCAAGTGATATAAAGAAGGCAGAGCAAATTATTAAGGAAGATGTCAAGATAGACAAAAAAGAAGATGAAATCAATGATAAAGTTATGATTCTAATCGCTAAACAACAACCAGTGGCGACCGATTTACGTCGACTGATCATTGCTATCAAAATTACGACTGACTTAGAAAGAATGGCTGACCATGCGAAGAATATTGCTAAGGCAACGCAGCATTTAGGAGAGAAACATCCGCTTTCTATCCATCCTGGAATCCGTGAAATGGCAGATGTGGCCTTCGACATGGTAGATATCGCTAAAAAGGCGTTTGATCTTGAAGATATCACATTTGCCAATAAGCTTTCAGAAATGGATGATATCGTAGATAGGAAATATGGAGAACTCATAAGAGAGTTGCTGGAATCAACAGCAAATAACCCAGATCAAATCCAGTATTTAATGCAAATGGCTTATTCAGCTCGTTACATCGAACGGTTTGCTGACCATATCACTAATATTGGGGAAGAGGTTTTTTTCCTTGTTAAAGGCAGATCTTATGATTTGAATGAATAAAAAAGGAAGGGCTGTATCTTATGGATACAACCCTTCTTTGTTTGATTTGAATTTACAGACACCGAGCAAAATGCACTTCAATTCGACGTTATAAGTTTAGCTATTTCCTGGTAGGTCATTTCAGAATCAAGCTGGAATTGGCCGACCTGAAGGTTGCGGCTGTAACCTGCTTCATCTAAATATTGTTGGAAATTTACCTTATTTATAATCAAGCCTTCTTCTTCCAGAAATTCTGTAATTGTTTCTGAGTTCATCCCTGGTTCGATTTTAAGAGTAGTACTGGTAAATCTATTGTTTTCAGGCGAGAAGACCGCTAACTCATCATTGCTTATGGGCGCTTCTTGTTGCTTCTCTTTCAGTCCAAGCTCGTATTGATTTGTCAGCATTTCCTGTAATTCCGTTTCTTCTATTAATATGTATCCTTCTTTAGTTGCATCTCCAGTTTCTTCCTGTAAAAACATTTCCTCAGGAAATCCGACAAAGTGCATGACAAGAAAATATACTAATGAAGATGCAAGTAAGCCAAAAGAAAAAGCTCTTACCGTATGTTTCATGCCTTTCGCCTCGCAGAGCTCAGATGGTCAAGATTCCTTTTGGGATGATGGTCTGCTACTCCGTCCTTTATGGGGTCATCTTGGAGGGATTGTTTATATTGTGGCTCGTTTTCTTTAGCAGGCAATGAGACGAGTAACTCTTCCTCTAGAATATTTACCTTTCGCTTTAATTTATAGCTTTCCTGTAGAGATGTAATCGATATTTGTTCCACCTCATCTTCCAACTGCTTCAAGCGATCATTCATAAAAAACGAAGCCAAAAATAGAAATAGACCGGTAATAGTTATGGTTATGAAGGCTATGATCATGTCGTTCACTCCTATGTAAGTTACAGTTACATTTATATCACATACATCCAACTTTTTCTACATGATCATTTAATACATTAATTTAATAGGAATGCTTGAAACGCCAAAGTAGTTCTGCTATTATAAATAAGTCTGATATTATCAAGTAGAGATATGAAACGAGATAGGATATGGAGGGATAAACATGCGTGTAAATATTACACTTGCTTGCACTGAAACTGGTGACCGCAATTATATTACAACTAAAAACAAGCGTACAAATCCGGAGCGCCTGGAGCTGAAAAAGTATAGCCCACGTCTTCGTAAATATACGCTTCATCGTGAAACTAAGTAAGCAGTAGGATATTTGATCCTACTGTTTTTTTATACCTAGGTCTGTTAAATCTCACTGAATGATTTTCAGATAAAGCTCCCTTTAACAGAAGACTCAGTTTCGAGATAGTTGGATCCGTTACCATAAGTGGAAAGGGAGTAGTTTCCCAACCAGCCCTGACGCTATTATGGTAAAGAACCCTTACTATCTTGAAACTGAGTCTTCCACAATTCGGCCCTATGGTTGAATAAGCTTCTTAGAAATCAAACGGGGTTAATACATACGTAAGATAAAATTTTTCTGGTTAGGAGTGATCATATGGATAAAGTCCAGTTACGGGCAAGAGGTAAGCAAATAATGGCCAGTCTATCTAAGGATGAAAAAGGATTGATCGAGCAGAAATTGGCGGATCAGCTGCTCCAATCTGAGATATATAAAGAAGCAGACACGATTGGCATCACTATTTCTCAAAAGAATGAATGGAATACATCACCTATTATTGAAAAGTCCTGGCAACTGGGAAAGACAGCTGCTGTTCCGAAATGTAACCCCGGGCCTCGCCATTTACATTTTTATCAATTAGATGATTTCAATCAATTAGAAACAGTTTTTTACGATTTGCAAGAGCCAAATCCGAATTTATGTGAACCTAAAAAAAAGAGTGCCATTGATTTAATTATCGTACCTGGATTGTTGTTTGATACCCGTGGGTATAGGATTGGGTATGGCGGGGGCTACTATGATCGTTTCTTATCGGATTATCAGGGAAAGACGGTTGCTCTTGCTTCCAATGCACAGGTTGTCGAGGCGCTTCCGCATGAAGCTTTTGATATTCCGGTTGATCATTTGATAACCGAGGATGGTTTTGTGTTTTAATAAGGCTAATCATCTTTGCAGTAGGAGGGAAGCATATGAATAGTCGTTATTCGAGACAAGTATTATTTCCACCAATTGGAGAAGAAGGTCAGGATCTTCTTAGCAGGAAAACGGTATTGGTTGTAGGTGCCGGTGCCCTGGGGACAGTAGTCAGCAATCATCTTGTCAGAGCGGGTGTGGGTTATATCCGGATCGTAGACAGAGATTTTGTCGAGTTTAGTAACCTTCAGCGTCAAATGCTTTACACCCAAAAGGACGCGGAGGATATGCTGCCGAAAGCTGTAGCTGCTGAAAAGAGACTGAAAGACATCAATTCGGAAATATCAGTGGAAGGAATTGTAACAGATGTTACGGCTGATAACATAGAAAAATTGATGGAAGGCGTCGACGTAGTAATAGATGGAACCGATAATTTTTCCACACGATACCTTCTGAATGATGCATGCTTTAAACTTGGGATTCCGTATGCCTACGGTGGTGCTGTCAGCTCAAGAGGTATGACGGCATTGTTCATCCCAGGGAAGACGCCATGTTTAAGGTGTGTTGTTCCGGATGGTGCAGGTAGTGGCCAGACATGTGATACAGTGGGGGTCATTGCTCCGGTGGTTGATATGGTATCTTCTCACCAGGTGGTAGAAGTGATGAAATATTTAACAGACAACAAAAATGCTCTGAGAGGCGATTTATTAACGTTTGATATTTGGCAGAATCAGCAATTTTCCATGAAGCTGAAAAAACCGGTAACATATTGTACGACGTGTCAAACTAGTGAGTATCCTTATCTTCATTCCGGTGCTGATGAAGATTATAGTGTTCTTTGTGGAAGAGATTCTGTACAGATACACAAACAATCAGAGCTGGATTTACAGCTGTGGAACCAACGTCTCACCTCCGTTGCTAAAGTGAAAAAAACACCTTTCCTATTGAAAGCTGAGTTAGATAGCGGTGAAACTTTAGTACTGTTTCCAGATGGCAGGGTCTTGATACAAGGGGTGGAGGAAGTCTCTAGAGCAAAAACTCTATATGATCGGCTAATTGGCTCTTGAAGTTACTAAAGTTGTCATGATTTCAAACGCTTTCATTCATTGCAGAGTTTGTGAAATAGTGTACAATCTAAAGTGTAAGGTTAGTAAACGAGGGGAGTGCTGAAAATGGAAAGAGTAAATCGTGTTGCATTGATCGGGACAGGGTTTGTCGGTTCAAGTTATGCTTTTGCTTTATTGAATCAAGGGGTAGCGGATGAGTTGGTAATGATTGATCTAAATAAAGATAAATCTGAAGGGGATGCTATGGATCTTAATCATGGAGTTCCATTTGCACCTGGCAGTAAAAAGATTTGGTTCGGGGATTATCAGGATTGTAAAGATGCTGACTTGGTAGTCATTACAGCTGGAGCGAACCAGAAGCCAGGGGAAACCAGGCTGGATTTAGTAGAAAAGAACAGTAACATTTTCAAAGAAATTGTTACTGCTGTCATGAATAGCGGCTTCGATGGGATCTTCCTGGTAGCAACCAATCCTGTCGATATCCTGACGTATATGACTTGGAAATTTTCCGGACTGCCATCTCATCGGGTCATTGGTTCAGGAACGATATTGGATACAGCAAGGCTTCGCTACCTGTTAAGCGATTACTTTGATGTCGATGCACGAAATATACATGCCTACATCATGGGAGAGCACGGTGACTCTGAATTGCCGGTTTGGAGCCATGCTAATGTTGGAGGCAGATCTGTGTTTGACCGCATCCATGACCGTCCAGATCAATACAAGGTAGAAGATCTTGATGATATTTTCGTCAATGTCCGTGACGCTGCTTACCATATCATCCAACGTAAAGGCGCAACTTATTACGGCATTGCGATGGGACTGGTGAGGCTCACAAAAGCTATATTGCACAATGAAAACTCTATCCTTACAGTTTCAGCCTATTTAGAAGGGGAATACGAGGAAGAAGACCTGTATATTGGTGTTCCTGCCATTGTTAATCGGACAGGAATCCGGGAAGTACTTCACTTGAATTTAGATAACGAGGAAAAGGAAAAGTTTAAAAAATCTGCTGATGTTCTTAGAGAGACCATGGACCCACTGGTTGATAAGTTTTTCGAGAATAAATAAGCTCTTTTGTGAAAAGATAAAGGTATCCAACTGATTTTGAAGGGGTGTCTTTATGAGAGCTGTTGTTTCTACCATCATCGGTTTTTCCATATTATTGTTATTGTTGAAATATCGTTTTAAACTGATCAACCAACTACTTGCTATTCAATTGATCAGAAAATTGGTGACCATTTTCCTCATTAATATTCCTGGTGTGAGAGAAAGAATGTTTCGAGCATCATCTTTATAAATATTAAGAAGGAAAGAATGCAGGGTCTGTAGCTGCCGAGCAATACCGGCGCTTCAGACTCTTTTTATATTCCTATGTAAATAATTTTTAACTTTATAAAGCTTCACTTTTTTTTTGTAACTATTTTATTGTTGAAAAAATTATTTTAAGAATATAATCGTTGGATTTCTACCATATTCTAGACCATGATATGATAAGAGGAGGAAGGAGCCGGGCTATGTTTATTGAGGAAGAATTTTATTTTTGGAAGCTGACTCATGACCTGGTGGTCAACCAGGGTTTTGATATCCTCCATGTCAATGAAATGACCAGTGAAGTGTGGCTGGAAAAACAAATAAATCGTAAAAATCATATAGTTAGGCTGTATCGCTCCCAATTTGATTGGTCGAACCATATAAAAAAAGACATTGCTCGCATCAATCAGCATATTCAGAAGAATAAGCATATGTTCGTGGGGAAGGAAATAAATGTCCACGCTGTTTATGTGTCAGAATATAGTCCTGTTGATGAGTGGGATGGTCTGGTACGCCCATTAAAAGTAAAAGGGAAGAAAGACATGTACTTGACAGTGCATTATTTAGATCGATCTGAGCGAGAGCTAAAGCGTGGCAAATTATATGAAGCGTTGCAGCTTTCTCCGTTACCTCAACAGCCAGATCTCATAAATATAGATATTCATGAATTAGAGGCAGAAGTCGAACACCTGAAACAGGAGATATTATTTCAGCGGGATAAAAGTAGAAAAGAACAAGAAAAGTTGTTCGATTATGGTAAACCTTTCATGACACGTGTACTTTTAGTTATCAACATAGCTGTTTTTCTATATATAGAGATGAATGGACAAAGTACTTCGGTAATGAATTTAATTGAATTTGGTGCTAAATATAATCCTGCTATTATCGAAGGGGAATGGTGGAGGATTGTAACTTCTATGTTCATCCACATCGGGATGCTGCACTTATTTATGAACATGCTTGCTTTGTACTATTTAGGTATGGCGGTAGAAAAAATATTTGGTACGATCCGTTTTACTTTCATATATTTTTTAGCTGGAATTTTCGGTGGCGTTACCAGTTTTGCATTAAATCCTCAAGTTGCCGCAGGAGCATCAGGAGCTATATTTGGGTTGTTCGGTGCACTGCTATTTTTTGGCGTCAAGCACAAACGCATCTTTTTCCGGACGATGGGGCGCAACTTGTTATTTATTATTGGTTTGAATGTTGTCCTGGGACTATCGGTGCCTCAAATTGACAATGGTGCCCATATGGGCGGATTGGCAGGAGGTTTTATTGCCAGCGCAATCGTGAACCTGCCAAAAAACCGCCAGCCATTATGGCAAATAATAGCGGTTGCAGGTTATGCGGCAGCCCTTATAACATTAGGTCTTTATGGCTTTTTACAGGCAGATAATCAACAGCATACAGCGGTAGATGTAGAGATGTCTAATTCTATGCTGGAAGAAAATAGATTTAATGAAAGTATTACCTATACAACACAAGCTTTAGAAAAGGACGGCGATTACACTTCCTATTTACTTTTCAATCGGGCCGTTGCCTATTACGAAACCGGCGAAATAGACAAAGCCCAGGCTGACTTGGAGCAAGTGGTTGAGCTAGAGCCTGATATGGCAGAAGCACACTATAATTTGGCATTGATTTATCGTAATAAAGGCGATAATGAGAAAGCTATTGTCCATGCAAAGAAGGCGAAAGACCTTCGTCCTTCCAATGAAGACTTTGAAGATTTGTACAATCAATTAAATGAATAATATTGAATCAACTGTTCCTTTCTTCCTTGGTCGTCTTCAAAAAGAACCAGTAGATGGTCAGCTTTTTTGGAAAAAAGAATCAAAGGTATATAACTTTGAATCGGGTGCCCTGTTGATTTTTCATCTGTGATTCCTAGCACGTAATTTTTATAGAGCCCTTCCCAGAGTTGACCAAGAATTCTTGTTGTATCCTCTTTTGATACACCTGGAATCGCTTTGTTCTCATATTTATATAAGTCAGTCAACGGGACGGCTTCATATTCTTCTTTTGGGATATTAAAGTGTGCGATCAACTCGTCCCATTGGTAATCCAATTGCTGTTGGATAGAATGGTTAACGGTCTTAGTCCATTCTTTATCTTCTCCCGTTTCTGGAGTATGGAAGCTTTCCAACGGAGTGTGTGGGGAGTCTACGACATATAATTGATCATAGGAAAGTGTCTGGATGCTTTTGATTACATCTTCCGGGTAATGGATTTCCCCATGGTGAAAAGTAATTGCCTGATAAAGACTTGTATCTTCGCCGTGAAGAACAGAGGACTGTTCGATTTTCTGTCCATTCTCCCGCCATTTGTTCAGAATACCTTTCAATTGGCCATTCACATATAATAATGATAAGTCCTGTCTTAAATACATCGGCTCATTGCTTTCTGATATACTTTCCCATTTTACTTCGTATTCGTCGGCATCCGTTTCAGATTCAAAACTTAACCGAGTCTCCGCTTTCAGGAAATTTTTCGTTTCATCAATGGGGAAGTACTTAATGACGTTTTCTGTACCAGTTCGGAAAGATTGGTATAACATTACAACCAGAAGGAATATTGCCAGTACCATTATTGTTGCCCATACATATTTCTTCATCTGCTCGTCCCCTTTTTAATCAGACGCCTTTTTACATGTTATATGAGTGAAAAACACATTTATGCTACTGAACGGAGGAATAATGATGCAAAAAAATATTAATCATATGGTGAACTATTTGAAAGAACTGGTTAGCATTCCAAGTCCATCAGGGGATACGGAAGAAATTATCCGTTTCTGTGAAAATTTATTGAAGATGCATCAAAGGGTGGAAATGACAACCACCAATAAAGGAGCACTGCTTGCAACGATTAGAGGAAACAATGACAAGAAGCAACGGGTATTGACCGCACATTTGGATACTTTGGGGGCAATGGTAAAAGAAATAAAATCCGATGGAAAAATTCGTTTATCAATGATTGGCGGATTTAAATGGAATAGTGTAGAAGGTGAGTATTGTACGATACATACGATGGAGGATGAAAACTATACAGGTACTATACTGATGCATCAGGCATCTGTCCATGTTTACCAGGGTGTTGGAAAAGAGAAACGAAATGATCAGAATATCGAAATAAGACTGGATGAACAAGTGGACAGTAAAGAAGAGGTTGAAGCTCTGGGGATCAATGTAGGGGATTTCGTATCCTTTGACCCACGTTATCAATATACAGATAGTGGCTATATAAAGTCCCGTCATTTAGATGATAAAGCGAGTGCCGCAATTTTACTGCATATGATTGAAGAGATTTCAGAAAATGAATCAGAAATCCCTTATACCACCCATTTCTTCTTTTCCAATAATGAAGAAATCGGTTATGGTGCCAATGCAAGTATTCCGCATCAAACGGTAGAATACATTGCCGTTGATATGGGGGCAATCGGGGACGGGCAGACTTCAACAGAGCATGATGTATCTATATGTGCAAAAGATTCAAGCGGTCCCTATCACCTTGGATTAAAAAACCAGTTGGTCCGCCTTGCAAACAGTAATAATATCGCTTATCAAGTAGATATCTATCCTTATTACGGTTCAGATGCTTCCGCCGCAATACGTGCCGGCTTTGATATTAAGCATGGACTGGTAGGCCCGGGAATTGATGCCTCTCACTCTTTTGAAAGAACGCACACCGATTCGTTATGGAACACGTATCAATTACTGATGGCCTATATTCAAGCACCCATGATTAAATGATGAATCATTCTTCTTTGTTAGTACAAACTACCCTTATCAGCTGTTGATAAGGGTGGTTGGATGAAAGAGAAGCAACAGTTATTTTCGGAGTATAAGAAAAATATAGACTATCTGCATGATTACTTGGGGATTGAAAAGAGCTTTGATCTTATTCAACTGGATGTACATTATGCGGAACGAAACATGTCGTTATTTATGGTGGATGGCTTTGTTAAGGATGAGATACTTAACCGTCTCATGGAGTTTTTAGCTAGGATTGAAAGCGAACATTTAGATCCGGAGCCACTAGAAAATCTTTTAAAGCGTTACATTCCTTATGTAGAACTGGAACAGACGGACGATTTGAACGATGCCGGTGATAAAGTGTTGGCGGGTCCTACCGCTTTGGTGGTCGAAGGGTTGGACGTTGTTTTACTGATTGACGCCAGAACCTATCCTGTTCGAGGACCGGAGGAGCCGGATTTGGAACGGGTAACTCGTGGTTCAAGGGACGGATTCGTGGAAACGATTGTATTTAATACGGCACTGACGAGACGCCGGGTAAGGGATCGTAGTCTCCGGATGGAATATATGCAGATTGGCCGACGATCTCAGACAGACATCTGTTTATGTTATATAGAAGATATAGCAGATGACAGCCGGGTGGAGCATCTAAAGTCTATACTGGACAAAATCGATACCGATGCTCTTCCAATGGCAGAAAAGACGGTTGAGGAATTTTTAAGTGGAGAACATTGGAACCCCTATCCGAAAATCAGGTATACCGAAAGGCCTGATACTGCTGCGGCGCACTTATATGAGGGACATGTGTTAATCATGATCGACGGTTCACCAAGCGTGATGATAACCCCTGCCACTTATTGGCATCATTTGCAGCATGCTGAAGAATATCGCCAGAAGCCGGTCGTAGGGGCTTATCTGCGATTTGTCCGCTTTTTTGCCGTGCTTGCATCGATTTTTATTTTACCGCTTTATTATTTGTTTTCGATATCACCAGACATGCTTCCTGAAGCATGGAGTTTTATTGGACCAGCAGAAGCGGCCGCCATCCCATTGATTGCACAGTTTTTAGTAGCAGAGTTTGGTATTGACATGTTGAAAATGGCGGCTATTCATACCCCTTCTTCACTAGCTACGGCTTTGGGATTGGTAGCAGCCATTCTGATTGGCCAGGTGGCAGTCGAGGTTGGCTTATTTTCTAATGAAGTTGTCCTTTACCTTGCGATAGCAGCGATCGGAACCTTTACCACTCCGAGTTATGAATTGAGCCTAGCTAACCGGATGGTAAGAATCGCTTTATTAATAGTTACAGCATTATTTGGATTGGCTGGGTATGTAATAGGTATCACGGTGTGGTTATTGAACCTTGTGAGGATGAAAACATTTAAAACTCCATATTTTTGGCCATTTTTGCCTTTTAATGCAAGAGCAATGCGAGATGTGTTAATTCGATCACCAATCCCTTTGAAAAACCGTCGCCCCGCCTTTTTGCACCCGAAAGACCCGGACAGGTAAAATTGTCCGGGTCTTTTCATTAGCCGATATTTCAATTCTAACCACTGATTGATATAATACATACAGGTGATGACGATGAAAACAATTTATGATATTCAACAATTGCTGAAAAAATTTGGCACCTTCATTTATATAGGGGATCGATTAGCTGATTTAGAGTTGATGGAGGAAGAAATAAAAGAACTCCATCAAGCCCAGTGTATGTCCAATGAGGATTACCAAATGGCAATTTTATTGTTGAGAAGTGAAGCGGCCCGGGAACGGGATAGACTAAAAGGGAGAGAATAATATGCAAAAGTACTACATAGGAGCAGATATCGGCGGGACCACTATAAAAATGGCAGTGATCACGGAACAAGGCAGCATTCATGAAAAATGGGAAATCCCCACCAACCATGAAGATAACGGAGAACATATTCCAGAAGATATAACAGTTTCATTAAAAGAAGTATTAGCCCAGTTGAACATCGCGATGAGCCAGGTACTAGGTTTAGGCGCGGGTGCCCCTGGCTTTGTCGATACCGAGACGGGCTTTGTTTATCAAACAGTGAATATCGGCTGGAAGGACTTCGACCTTGCTAAAATATTGAATGAAAAAACCGGTCTGCCTATTTTCGTCGATAATGATGCGAACCTGGCGGCATTAGGAGAAAAGTGGAAAGGATCCGGTGAAGATGCCGATGATTTAATAGCTGTTACACTGGGGACAGGTGTTGGAGGTGGCATCGTTGCTAATGGTGCAGTTATAAATGGAGCTAACGGTACTGGTGGAGAGATCGGCCACATAACTGTAATTCCATCAGGCGGGGCAAGCTGCAACTGTGGAAAAACCGGCTGCCTGGAAACGATTGCTTCCGCCACTGGGATTGTCAGACTTGCAAAAGAAGCTATAAAGAGGAACCCTGATTCATTATTAAGTAATTATTCCTCATCTGATGATCCATTGACTGCAAAAGAAGTGTTTGACGCAGCGGCGGAAGGTGATAAGGAAGCGAAAGAAGTTTTGGCCTATGTAACAGATATTTTAGGCATGACAATTGCGAACCTTGCAATTGCCTGCAATCCCTCCAAAATAGTCATTGGCGGCGGTGTTTCCAAGGCAGGAGAGAAATTACTCATTCCTTTGAGGGAGTCTTTTGATAAGTATGCGTTACCTCGTACAAGCGAAGCTTGTGAATTTGCTATAGCCGAGCTCGGAAATGATGCAGGTGTCATCGGCGGTGCATTTCTAGTTAAACAAAATTTATAATGGTGACATCTAAGAACAGGGCTGTAAAAAAGGCAGTCCTGTTTTTACATGTAATTCCATATGATAACCGTTGCTTTTCTGAAAGCTATCGCTTATAATTTTCTTTTAGCCGGATATGATGGAGACATTCAGAGACCGGCATGTAAAGTGTTTGTAACCGAACGGTAAAAAAATAAATGAAACTTTTCTGGTACAATAGTCGTCATATTAGGGGATAGGTTTAATATGAATGATAAATGGATATTGTAAAATACAGGTGTGTTTCATGTAAATCTTATGTAAACATGAAAGCCCTGGAAGGTTGAGGAGGATATAACCATGCAAGCATCAAAATTCAAAATACCTTTATTTATAATTGCTACTGTATTATTTGGCTTGAAGACATATATCGTTTATAAATATATGTTTAATCTCTCCATTGAAAATACTATGCAGGAATTGATCCTGTTTTTGAACCCATTTGTAAGTGCATATCTGGTTTTCGCCATAAGTGTATGGCTAAAGCCTAGAAGACAGATGAAATATTTACGGTGGACGATGGTTATCGGAACATTGATCCTTTACCTGAATCTAGTATTCTATCGTAACTTTACTGATTTCATTACTATCCCAGTGCTATTCCAGGGTAACAATGCCGCTGATTTAGGAGGCAGTTTGCTTTCATTGATGCATTTGCCAGATATTTTCTTGTTCCTGGATATAGTCATCGTGTGGTTTTTGAGTAAGCGCACTACACGATTTGCGGTTGATTTTCCAAAGGCAGGGAAGATTGCAGCAACAGCTGTTACTTTCCTCTTGTTGACAGCTAACGTCGTTTTGGCTGAAATGGAACGGCCAATGTTGTTTGTTCGTGCTTTCGACCGCGAATATTTAGTGAAGAACATAGGAATTTTCAACTACCATGCGTATGATGCAACAATGACTACCAAGACAAAAGCACAGCGTGTATTAGCTGATGGCAGCGAAGTGAAAGAAATCGAAACGTATATGCGTGAAAATACAAGTAATGACGAAAAGACTGACCTTTTCGGTATTGCTAAAGACAAAAACGTTATATTTGTATCAGTAGAATCAATGCAGAATTTTGTGTTGGATGAAGAAGTTAACGGAAAAGAAATCACTCCTTTCATGAATGACTTAAAAGAGAGCAAGGATACGATCTTCTTCCCTAACTTTTATCACCAGACAGCACAGGGTAAAACATCTGATTCGGAATTTCTTGTAGAAAACAGTATGTATCCTCTTCCTAGAGGTGCTGTATATTTCACTCATGCTAGTAATGAATATAATTCCTTACCGGAAATTTTGAATGAAGAAGATTACTATACTTCTGTATATCATGCTAACAACAAGAGTTTCTGGAACCGTGATTCCATGTATGACAATATTGGTTATGATAAGTTTTTTGATGAACAGTCATTTGAAGAAAATGAAGAGAATTCATTTGGCTGGGGACTGGAAGATAAGGCGTTCTTTGAACAATCGATCAAGTATCTAAAAGAGCAGGATCAGCCTTTCTACAGCAAGTTTATTACACTGACGCACCACTTCCCGTTTGAGTTACCGGAAGACAAGGCTAATATTGATAAGTATGATTCGAACTCCAGGACACTAAATAATTATATGCCGACAGCCCGGTATACAGATGAATCATTAGAGGATTTCTTCCAGCAGCTGAAGGATGCCGGTTTATATGAAGACTCCATCATTGTGTTGATGGGTGACCACTATGGTATTAGTGACTTCCACAATAAAGCAATGAGTCAATTCCAGGGGAAAGAAATAGATGGCTACCAGCATGTGCAGAACCAGCGTGTACCATTTATGATTCATATCCCTGGGTATGACAAAGGAAAGCAATATGATAAAATCGCTGGTCAGATTGATGTGAAGCCAACATTATTGCATTTGATGGGAATCGAAGAAGGAAACGACCTATCGTTTGGCACGAACATGTTCGCTGAAGATCGCAAAGACTTTATAGCCATGCGTGATGGAAGCTTTGTTACAGACGAATATGTATACAAAAGCGAAGTATGCTACGACCGGGAAACAGGTGAACCAATTGAGGAAACAGCAGAAGAATCACCTTGTGCACCTTTCCAGGAAAAAGTAGAGAAAGAACTTGGATACTCTGACAGTCTTATCTATGGCGACCTGCTTCGCTTCTACAACTTCGATAACGGCAAACATCAAACGAAAGAAGAAGTAGAAGAATTGGAAAAGTCAGCAGAACAATAAATCTTAATCAGTATAATTTTGATGAAAAAGGCACCCATTGGGGTGTCTTTTTTTATAATGAAGTAAGCAGTCAAAAAGGGAGAGAATAGGGGAATGGAAATTTATGATTCTGAAATGCTATACAAAGATATAGCTCAATATAAGCAAATGGAGTCAGCAAGTGTAGAAATCATTGGCGAGACAGTTTTAAAAAAGCCGATCTATTCCGTCACGGTTGGAAAGGGGCCTTTTCTAGTGCATTGGAATGCAGGTTTTCATGGTAATGAATGGATAACATCCAAAGTTATAATGGATATCCTCGGCGAATTGGTGGAAGCACTGGAAGATGGAAGAGAATTGGAAGGATTAAATGTGAGGAAAATCTTTGATCAAATCACCCTGCAGGTCGTCCCTATGGTTAATATGGATGGTGTGGACTTGGCGATTCATGGCTTGGAAAAGGCAGGGGGTTATACCGATCTTGTTCTTAATTGTAACCAGATCAATAAAACCTTTACTTCATGGAAAGCAAATATCCGGGGAGTAGATTTGAATAAACAGTTTCCTGCCGGTTGGAAGGTAGAGAAGGAACGTAAGCCTGCTCAGCCATCATTCAGGGATTTTCCGGGCTATTCCCCTCTTACAGAACCTGAGGCAAGGGCAATGGCTGACCTGCTAAAAAACAATGAGATAGAAAGAGTCTTATGTTTTCATTCCCAGGGCGAGGTCATTTACTTTGGCTATCAAAATAAACGGCCGATGAATTCACAAAGGGTTGTCGAAAATTTTCAAAGAGCAAGCGGATATGAACCGATTTGTACCTTTGATAGCCATGCCGGAATGAAAGATTGGTTTATTGACAACTATAGAAAGGAAGGATATACGATAGAAGTAGGTAAAGGAATCAATCCCTTACCACTATCACAATATACATCCATCTTGAATAAAGTTCGACCCATTGCTTTGCTATCTCTATTGCCCAACTAAGCATTATCTTCTATTATCATGTAAGTCAGGTTGCTCGAAGAAACGAACGGTCATAAAAGCATGAAGATGGATAAGTTTATTAATCGAAAGTTGGTGAAAAAGTGGAACATACTGTTTTTCAATTTCAAAATGTGAGTGATGATATCCTCCATAATCTGAATTTCAAAATCAACAAAAACGAAAAAGTTATCTTATTTGGACCTTCCGGAGCGGGAAAAAGTTCTTTATTGTTTTTATTCAACCGATTAAGGGACCCTAAGCAAGGAGATATCAATTACAATGGCAAACCGATAACGGAATATGTAATTTCACAGCTGCGAAGGAAAGTCGGTCTGCTGCTACAATCCCCGAATTTATTCCCAGGTACTGTATTAGATAATTTGAAATATGGACCTTCGCTATGCGGGGAATGGAATCCTGATGATGCTAAAAAGCTGCTGGAGTATGTTCAACTTCCAGAGAGTTATTTAAATCGAAAGGTTGACCAGCTATCCGGTGGGGAACAACAACGTGTTTCCCTGGGCCGTACATTGGCCAATTCCCCTGATGTGCTTTTATTGGATGAGCCTACGAGTGCCTTAGATTATCGTACCGCAGAGGAAATAGAAGAAGTATTGGAAAGACTGATCGAGGAGCACCAGTTGACGATGATTATGGTTACCCATGATTTGAAACAAGCTAAAAGGCTTGGTGAACGTGGGTTATTCCTCATGGATGGCGAGCTTAAAGAGGATGGAGACCTCGAATCCATGCTGACAGACCCGAAGACAGAAGAATTAAAAGAATTCATACAGGATTAGGAGAATGGTATATGGAACCGGAAATATCTAACCAATCGTTACTGTTTCTGATTATTTTTGTACTTGTGCCTTTGACACTATCTTATTATTATCAACTGGGCATGAGCAAAGACATCGTTTGGTCTTCTATACGTGGGACGGTACAACTGTTTGCCATCGGCTACATATTGACTTTCCTCTTTGACTTGAATCCGTTTATGGGTATTCCATTGATGTTATCTATTATGATTATCATAGCCACATTCCATGCATGGAATAAAGGAAAAGAGCTGCCGCATGCATTCCTGGTGATTTTACTTGGATTAATAATAGTAGAAGTAAGTGTGTTAACGCTGTGGCTGGCTTTTGATATGGTGGAGTTCACCCCGTCTGAAGTAATTCCAATGAGTGGAATGGTCATAGGAAACAGCATGGTTGCAATGGGGCTTGCGCTGGAGCGGATGAAAAGTGAATTCACGGAAAACAGTGGTCGCTTAATGGCCGCCCTGTCCCTCGGAGCAAAGCCGAGCCAGGCTTCTCACTTAATTGTGACAAAAACACTGAACGCAGCTTTGATTCCGAATGTTGATCGTTTGAAAACGATCGGACTCGTACAGCTGCCTGGTATGATGACTGGGTTGATACTCGGGGGTGTCGCTCCGGTAATGGCCATTAAATATCAGCTTGTGATTTCCTTGAGCATTTTTTCTTCCGTTTCCTTAAGTGCTATGTTTGTAACTATGGCAATGTACCGTTATTTCTTTAATAAGAATGATCAGTTATTGGAAAATGAGGAGGAACTTCGCAATCAGCAAAAATAAAAGTACAAAAGCGCAAGCGCCTTGCTAGTAATGACGTTCGACTAAAAACGGCACGTCCTGTGCGGCGGTGCTGGATGTAACCCACCACGTAGGTTATTCACAAAAAGATAATTTTGTAATTTCCGAGAAAACGAAAAAACCTTGCCACAAAAAAAGTGGCAAGGTTTTGTGTTATTTTATCCAAATAACCGTACGTAAATCGTCATGACAGAGAACCAGCCGAAAATTAATGCTGAAGCTCCTGCAAACAATACTGCAAAGAAATTTTTCGTTTTCAATTCGCGGAATACGGCAAGTACGCAAAGAATTGCGACTAGTAAAAGAATGATAGCTGTTACCAAACTCAGCACCCCCTAAACCCTTCACTGTGTAGTATCCATAGCTTAACGTTGGATGTTATAATGGCTATGTAAAAACCTTTTCATTCCTCATACATTTTATAGTATGGAGTAGAATTTGTCGAGTTATTCTATAAGAATTTTAATAAAACATCGCAAAGGAGTCAATAGGCTTATGGAAATTGTGCAAATGCCCCTTGGTCCGCTTGGGACGAATTGCTATATCGTATCTAATGACGAAAAGGAGTGTCTGATTGTTGATCCAGGTGGAGACAGCAGGCAATTGACTGATTACCTCACCGAACGTCATTTAAAACCTGTTGCTATCGTTTTGACGCACGCTCATTTTGATCATATAGGCGCGGTTGATGATGTAAGAGATCAATTCAATATTCCTGTGTATGTACATAAGGAAGAAGCTGACTGGTTGTCAGATCCTCAGTTAAATGGATCAGCTTTTTTTCAAATGGGATCTGTGGCAGCTCGGAGAGCAGAAAGAATGATCGATACAGGGGAAAGGAAAGTCGGTTCTTTTAGGTTTGAAGTGAGACATACGCCAGGACACTCTCCAGGAAGCGTGTCGCTAGTTTTTTTAGAGGAAGGATTCGTCATAGCGGGTGATGCATTATTTCAGCGTGGTATCGGTCGTACGGACCTTCCAGGCGGAGATATGAATACTTTGCTTAATAGTATTAAGAAACAATTGTTTACACTCCCTGAAGATTTAAAGGTTTATCCAGGTCATGGTCCATCCACTACAATTGGTGAAGAAAAACGGGAGAATCCATTCGCCGGCATGTAAAAGGGCAAAAAAAGATCCTTCTTGATTATTCAAGAAGGATCTTAGGGGGGATGTGCTCTGCTCTTTTGTTGGTTAGGGATAAAAGTTAAGCTACTATAAATAATTATAAACGAAATTATCACTATGTCAATAGTGTAAATTACAAAGGGGAAGGCAATGGAAGACATTTTAAGAGCTTTAATTAAAGATCACCCGAAACAATCGATTGGGTATGATACATTCATTGATTACTCGCTGTACCATGAGAAATACGGTTATTATCAAAAAGGTGGGGTTAAAGTAGGGAAGGAAGGCGATTTCTACACCTCCAGTATGATCCATAAAGTTTTTGCCCATATATTTGCTGATTATTTCTATAATACAAGCCGCAGGCTGAACATGCCCTTAGCCATTTGTGAAATTGGCGGGGGAGATGGGACATTTGCCCGTGAGGTGATTAACCGCTTAAGCCTGACAACTAAAGACTTTACCTATCACCTGATTGAGAAAAGTCCCTACCATCGTGAGAAAATTAAGGAAGGAACAGACACCGATCACTTATCTTTATATCATCATTTGGACGAATTCAAAGCCAGAAATCCTTATTTCGAGGGGATCGTCTTCTCCAATGAGTGGCTGGACGCTCAACCCGTAAAAGTGGTGGAGATAAAGGATGGTATACCGATGGAAATCCGAATTGCACTGGATGAAAGTGAGGATTTTATAGAAATATATTATCCACTGACTGTTGAATTAGCTGATTTTGTAAAGACTTACAATCTTCCTTTAAGGGAAGAAGGTCAACGCATGGAAATTCCGGGCTACATGGAAACATTGGCAAAGGAATTGGACAGCATGTTACATAAGGGAGTTATTGTGACAGTGGATTATGGTTATAGGAATGCAGAGTGGCAGCATCCGGCTCGAAAAAAAGGAAGCCTTAGAGGGTATTATCAGCACAGACTTATTTATGATGTGCTTCAGTTACCGGGGATGATGGATATAACCCACCACCTGCACTGGGATGCATGGAAAGCTATCGGAAAGAAAATGGGATGGGAAAACGGTTTCATTCTTAAACAAAATGATTTCCTCCTTCGGTCAGGGATTATGGATGAGCTGATTCCCCATACTAATCCTGATCCATTTTCGGAAGAAAGTAAAAAAAATCGTGCGATTCGCACGTTGATAACAGGAGAGGGGTTTAGCGAAGCTTTCGATGTGGTTGTACAAGCAAAAAAAGTGACTATTCCCGCTATATAAAGAACCAGACTAAAAAATCTGTTATCCAATTAAGGATAACAGATTTTTTTAGTGGAATCCTGGTTGTAAAATGAAAGTGGTGTAATACGTAAACCCAATCATAAATACTGTCAGGTAGGCGCCGAATATGTACATATACATACGTTCTGACAGTTTTAAGTAGCTTACTGTAAGGAAAAAAGCCGTTTGAACTAAGAATAATAAAGCCGATTCATTCATGTCGCCCACATAAAACATGACGGTAAAGATACCAGTCCAAAAGGCAAGCACGCGGAACATACGATCCATGCTTTTCCCCCTCCTTTTCTTCGATGAAACTATCATAGATATTATAAACGACTACTTAGAGAATGTAAAATGAATCATCGAAAAATTGTCAGATTTGTGCTTTGTATAAACAGTTTGCACAACCATCCATCATATTATGCTCTTCTTTTAACACAATATCCTGGAACATCGCTTCAAACATGCCTTTTAGGAAATGACTATGCATCTCACACACCAGTTGTTTCTGATGAGAGGCTACTTCCTTGAAAGGACAGTTGTTTACAGTAAAAACGATCGTATCATCTGTCTGGTTATGGAACTCCGGAAAGAGCCCGGTCATTTCAGCTGCAGCTTTTAAAACTTCTAATTTTCCAGCACGATCTAAATGGCTTGCATGCGAAGCTTCCCTTTCCATCATTTCTTTACCAAATTTTTTCCCGGTTGTATAAAGTGCTTCCTGTCCGGCTTCCCCCATACCTGCAAAAGCTTCAAAAGCAATTTGAGCCAGTAATTGATAATCCCTGAAAGGGAAATGTAATTGGACTACTTCCTTGGAAAGGTTATAGACTCTGCTTGGTCTTCCGCCGCGTCCTGTTTTCTTAGTGTGCGAATGAAGCATATTGACGTCTTCCAGTTTTGATAAGTGGAGTCGTGCAACATTCGGGTGAATTTCAAAAGCCTCTGCAATATCCTGGACGGTAACATCTGCATTTTTTTTAACTATAAACTCATAAATATGAAAACGGGTCGGATCACTTAATACGTTAGTTATTTTCAAGGTCTGTTCCATGGACAGTCACCCCTCGTAATAGGTTTGCCCTCATTATAATATAAACAACATGCTTTGTTATCAAAAGGGAAAGAATGTTAAAAAACGTACACAAATTGAAAATATAAAAAAAACCCTTTTGTTCAAAATTAGTTTGACCCTAGGGATTATTATGGCATTTTGGGAGCATGCAGCATAGAGGGACAACAAAAACTCATAATATAAAGTGATGACCCGTCACGAATGCAAAGATTAAAAAACAGCAAAAAGAAAAATGCCTTGGGTTAGAGCTAACCTATTCCAAGACACTTTTCTTTGATAAAGCTGGGCTAGCTGGATTCGAACCAACGAATGACGGAATCAAAATCCGCTGCCTTACCACTTGGCTATAGCCCACTAATGATGATGTGGTCTTAGTTTGTACCTGTGGTTAAAATTTATACAGGATTATTTAATAAAATTCATTATAAATCTGTCTTGTATCTTCGATTTAATTTTTTTCTTGTTCCATCTTTAGTTACGATCGACAGTTGAAGAAAGTAGGTTCGTTCTGCTATCCGTCCGTACGTAATAATAACTTCTCCATCCGGAAAAAAGTACCTGGTTTCGCCGCTTTCAGGTGGTTCCTGATATTGATTCATATCATTCCCAAACTTTGCCAGGCCAGACTGGATTAAAGTATCGATGACGATTTTTTTAACATGCAAGTCAGTATTATATTGATGGTTTTGATATAAGTGAATGGATGCAGAAGTAACCGTCAGGAACATAAAAGCCACCAAGAAAACAAATGGGTATATAAACCCGTTAAGGATAGGAGGACGAGTAAGCCTGCAGGAGCTTTTCATATTCAGACCCTCCTTGATCAATAATTTTAATAACCAGCAGGTTATTACTTATAGTAAACTCCACATCCCTGACTCCTGTTAGTAAAGTTTCATGGCCACGCCCGCCAACCTGCCTTCGGATGGTAGTTCCATACTTCTCAATACTGATGATGTCACCATCTGGTGACTGGAATGTTATTTGAGTGTTTGTTACAGTTTTCAAGTCATTGTATGATAATTCATCGGAAAGGAAGTGGAAAAGCTGATGAATGCTAAGCTCCTGATTACGGTTGTCCATGGAGAGTAGTTGAAAGATAGGAGAGAGAAGGGCGGTCAGTAAGGAAAAAACCAATAGGCTGATAATTGTTTCTGCAAGCGTATAGCCGTTATGTCTCCCGGTATCCATTAAGACAAACACTTTCTCTCTTATTTTGTTTGCTTATCCATGTGGCACACCCTTTTATAAGCTCTCCATGTGATTTGAATGTTATCTCAATTACTGTAAAATCTTTAAGGCTGTAGCTTTTATCATTTGTAAGAGATTCATTTATTTCCCTTGCTAATTCATTATGGAGAATAGATACTGCCTTTCTTTTATCAGCAAGATCTGCCTCTTCTAAATTTACTTTCATCAGAATCGGGAGGGTGCTCAGTAATATCATAAGCAGCAAGCCGAAAGCGAATATTACTTCCACTAATGTAAAGCCATTATATTTCATACATATAGCACCTGCTTTTTCCAAAGGGAAAAACCACCCTGTAGGATTTGCTGTTCGTTTTTATCCGCATACTGCCGGGACTATAAATAGTTCCATCAGAGGAAAAACGAACAGGCACTTTCAATGTTTGCAGTTCCAGCTTAATGGTATCGGGAATGGAACGCTCCAAAACTTTCCGCTCGGTTTTTGTTTCTAATAAAAAATATTTTTTCTGTGAAGGCAGGATCATCAAATCATAGAACGCCTGATTTGTCATCGATAGCTGCTGGGTAAGTAGCACGTCATCTTCGAATTGTTGATAAAACGTGTGAAAAGTATGAGCCTCGACAGTTTTACTATGAAAGGGGACTGCGATAGCGATTACAACACTGAGGGTTAATAAAACAATCACCGTTTCTATTAAGGTGTAGCCGTTTCTAGTTGACATAATTATATTCTAGCTGCCTGTATTCGTGGTTACTTCACCATCGACCACTTCAAGAATCTTATCATTAGGACACTTTGTTTGAGTGTCGGTTAAGTATTGTTCACTTACTAATTCTGATATATTTGCAGGTAATTTGTTTTCAGCGATATAATAAGCCTGCACTTGCGCTTCTACAAGCTTTACCAGACCGTCGCATCCTTTATCGCGTACCATCGAGTTATTATTACTGACATTCGGTATGGTAATGATTAATAATACGGAAATTATGAGCAGGACAATCAGCATTTCAATCAACGTAAAGCCTTTTTCGTTTTTGAACATATGGTTTACTTCCTCTCTATAGTTGGTTCATCCATTGATACATCGGCAGCATGATCGATCCATATATAAACAGGATAAAAACCGCAACGATGATAAAAAATATCGGCTGGATGAGTTCGAGTGTTTTGTTTAATTTTTGTTTTGTCATTTCGGTAAGCATTTCGGCAAGCACTGCTAGATCCCTCGTCATTGTTGTGATGTCTGCAGTTTTATGAAATATGGTGGTCAGCTCTGCGCGGAATAATGGGCATTGATGGATGGCCTGGGCAAGTGTTGCGCCTTCTTCAAGCTGATGTAAGATGTGCATGGAGTGATGAGCGAGCAGGGGATAATGATTTTGACTGCTTATCACATGTAAAGCCTCTTTCATGGAGATTCCGGTAGAAAGAATCGAGTGGAAATGGGTAGCAAATAAAAATGTAAGTTTGATTTTTTGATAATCCCTTAAAAGAGGAATTTTTTCGAATAGTTTAATTTGGCTTGTGATGGAGAGTTTCTTATGTTTTAACTTCCATACCAAGGCGAGGAAGGTGAAAGTGAGCAGAAATATTTTACTGGTATCAATAACAAAACTGACTATATTCACAGCGATCTGCAAGCCTAAGCTTTCCTTGCCGGATTGGAACAAGTCAAGCAACGCTGGAAAGATCGTCTGATCAATGACGACCAGCATGATCACTAAAAAGATACTTAAAAAAATTGGATATCGAATCACCTGTTTGAATTTATCAACATAGGTTTTATCTAGTTGAAGCATTGTACTGCATTGCTGGAAAACTTCATCAAGGTTACTGTGCATTCTGGCAAAATATAAAAAGGAGACGACATTTTTGGAGAAGCCTGATTTTTTTAGACAAACATCTATTGGTCGGCCATTTTTAAGTTCCTTGATTATTTCTGCAGTGATGTCAGCAAAGCGTTCATCCCAAGTCACTATTTCAAGGGCTTCGAGCAAAGGGTAGCCTTTCTTTAAAAGACGGCTCATCCTTTCTAAAAATTGTAATTGAAGCGGATAAGATAAATTTTTATTAGCGGGATTAGGAAAAAATTTCGTAAGGAAGGTATCCATAGGCATAAGCTTTTCTCCTTAAATGATCAAACGAATAAAAGGATGATTGGGAAGGGATCATATGGTGATGAATCGCATGTTGCAGAAGATCCCCATCCAACAGCTCCATAATAGCCGCTCGTCTAGGCAAGTGGGCTGCGGCGGAAATTGGCACAAGCTGCTGGGAAGCGATAGAGATTAATGTTTGTTCTAAATCAATGGTTTGTATCCCCATTTCTTTCAACCTTAATATGGTTCCGAGTGCATCTTTTGCATGCAAACTGGATAGGACCAGATGACCGGTGTGAGCAGCGTGAAAAGCAAAATGTGCTGTTTGCCTGTCACGTATTTCTCCTACCATGATTAAGTCAGGATCATGCCGCAATGCAGCTTTCAAACCCGCATCATAAGTGATGCCGGCTCGTTCATTTACCTGGACTTGGATAATGTTTTCCATATCTTTCTCGATCGGGTCTTCCAAAGTTATAGCCTGGTAGGAATTTTCTTTGATTAATGCCTGGATGAGGGCGTACAGAGTAGTTGTCTTGCCACTTCCGGTCGGGCCTGTGAATAAAATCATGCCACTTTGATGACCGAGCCATCGTTTAATTCGTTGATATTGAGAGGGAAAAAGGAATAGATTGTCCAGGGAAAGGGAATCCGTCTGAGGAAGAATGCGGATAGCGAGACTCTCGTTTGATTGAATAGGGAGCGTTGAAAGTCGTAAAGAGTAAAGGTGTTCTTTGTTTCTAAAAGAAAGGGAACCATTTTGAGGTTTTTTAATTTCTCCAATATCCATCCCGGAGGAGAACTTGTAGTAGGAAAGTAATTTGGCGTAAACTTGGGTGGAGATGGCAGAATGGAAAATTCGTTTTCCGTGGATTCTAAAATGAATATCGACCTTTTGATGATAAGGGGAGAAATGCAGGTCAGAAGCAGTGGATTGGATAGCGGCAATCAGCAGCTGGTTGGATAGGTTGGCAGTTGCACTCACTTGAATTTATCACCTCACAAATACTGTTTAGTTACATATTTCGACAAAAGTCTTAAAAATCCTGCTTATATTAAAAAAATATTTACAAAGGGGAGAAAAAATATATGAAGACCATTTATTTGATAGGGTTTATGGGGAGTGGAAAAACGACCGTAGCGGAAATATTATGTGAGAAGCTTGATGTCCCTTTAATTGAAATGGACAGTTTAATTGAAAAAAGGGAAGGGAGAGCAATTAAAGAGATATTCGCTGAAAAGGGCGAAGCCTATTTTCGTCAATTGGAAACTTCATTGCTTGAAGAGATACCTTTGGAAAATATGGTGGTTTCCACTGGGGGAGGAGCTCCAATAAATCCGATCAATCAGAAATTAATGCGTAGGGGTACCGTTATTTTCCTTGATGCCAGCTTCCAGGTAATCCAGGAGCGGCTGTCACAAGATGAAAATCGCCCCTTATGGAAAGGAAAAGAGCAGGAAAAAGAGCGTCTTTTACAAGAGCGCTGGCCGGTTTATCAGCAAGCTGCAGATATTACCATCGATGTCGAGTATAAGTCACCGGAACGCATTGCAGACGAGATTCTGGATGTATGGAAGTAATTATTTCAGTTCATACTAACAATGATTAAATTTTCACTAAGGGTGAGCTGAATGTCCGGAAATGATTACGTTAAATATGTAACAGAAGAGTTCGTCCGCTATATGAATTTAACTAAAGAAGAAAAACATAACCGAAAAAGGCAAAAAATTAAGCAGCCAAAACGGAACAAGTGGTTTGGCATGTTACCATTTGCCATGAAAATGCTTTTTAATCGCCATAAATAAGGCTGTCTCCACTGGAGGCAGCCTTATATTATGATTTGATTGGTGGTAGTCTGGGAAAAATAGAACAACCCGCCATTGATAACATCTACGGTAACTTTGGGGGTAAACCTTCCTTTCAGAGCTTCGAGTTCCTGTTCCAGCAATTTTCTATCTTCTTCATTTTCTTCCTTGAAAAAAGCAGACAGCAACTGCTTTTCTTCGTGTAATGCTTCCATCGCCTGACTAGCCCAGGTACGGTCCTGACTTTCAATATGATTGTGAACATAACTGACTATTCGCTGATAACCACTTGGTATCCGAATCAACGGGGTCATGGGAAAAGTGAAATCAGATATCGTGGTTTCTAAAGGGTAATTTTCTATCCGTTCCATAAAAGAAGGCACCAGGGTTCCGTGTATAAGGTTCAGCCCTATTGATAAGAGTTCATCTTTTTTTTGCTTCCCGAAGTAACTGATTCTCAAGTTAGTGACCAGCCATGGTACCAAAGGGCTTTGTTGATCTGTAATGGTGACTGCTTCATAAAGTTTCGTAAACCGGCAGTTGTCCTGGAGAAAGCTGTATAACTGACGTAAACGCGGGGAACCGGAATGGATATACTCCCCTTTTTCTTCGCTAAGGTCAGGGTTGGTAATCAGCGTGAGTGACATGGGATCACCTTGCCGGCCCATCTTTTTGATGTAATGCCAGTAAAATGGCCTGTTCATAAGTGCCTCGTCCATTTTGTCGGTCAACTGAATGACCAGGCGTCCGTCCTCATCTGAAAGAATAGGACAATCGTATTCATGGAAAAAACTTCTGATAAACTGTTCATGTGCGGCAGCTTCTTTCACGATGATGACCTCCGTTCTGCTTCAGAATGAGAAGAAATGACAGAGGCAAGGTTGTTCAATTTTATTTTAGCCTCACCGTAACTGGAGGACTCGGAATAAATCGCCTCTATTTCGTGGCCCAAATCTTTGATGTCCAAGTCTTCCAAAATATGATCCAATTCTCCAATGGCATTTTCGAATAAACTTATTTTATCGTATAACAAGTTCAGGATATGCTCTTCTATCGTATTTTTGATAGCGAAATTATAAATTTGCACATTCTTTTCTTGACCAAATCGGTGAATACGCCCTATTCGTTGTTCCAAACGCATCGGGTTCCACGGGAGATCATAATTGATCATGTTTCTACAAAATTGTAAGTTAATCCCTTCTCCAGCAGCTTCTGTCGCGATCATGACTTGTGCATGATCACGGAACAATTGCTTCATCCAGTCCTTTTTACTTCGTTTAAAGCCGCCACGAAACGGTACCGAAGATATCCCATGCTGCTGTAGGTACCATTGTAAGTAATATTGGCTGGCGCGATATTCGGTGAATACAATGAATTTTTCATCAGACTGTTGGATGATCTCCACCATACGTTTAGCTTTGGCGTGGTGGGGGAGCTGTTCTACCCCTGAAATTAAATCATGTAAAGGACCAGTATTTTCCGGATCTCCTAATTTATCATACATTTGCTTGCTGGATAGGTAGCAGGCTTCCCGGGAAGAACAAAGTTCTTTCGCCAATGTAAGATAAGTGAAAGATGGATGGGTTCCCTTAATTGTTTCAAGTTTCTCGTAAACTTGTTGTTCCTCTTCCGAGAATTCGATCCACTCTGTCTTGACCATACGCTTTGTATCCGCAAGGCCTGTGTCTTGTCTGCGGTTGCGGATCATTACCTTGCTGATCAACTTTTTTAAATGAAGGTTTCCATCCAGGTTGCCCATTTTCTTTCCATATTCCTTTTTGAAGGAGGACAAATCTCCAAGATAGCCTGGCTTTAAGATTGAAACTAAGTTAAATATATCGGTTATCCGGTTTTGTATAGGAGTAGCAGTTAACAATAAACAATACTTTTTCTGCAAAGCTTTGACGAATTGATAGTTTTTGGTAGCTGGATTTTTTAATTTGTGTGCTTCATCAATGATAATCAGATCATAGGGAATGGAAAGGATTTCACTATAATGAGGGTCTTTTTTCGCCATATCTATGGATGTAACCATAATATCAGCATCTTTCCAGGCGGGATTTTTCCGGGGAGCATATGCCTGGATATAAAATTTTTCATGTAATTCAGTGACCCATTGATTAACAAGCGATGCCGGTGTAAGGATCAGTACCTTATTGACCATTCCACGAATCAAGTATTCTTTCAAAACCAATCCAGCTTCGATTGTTTTTCCCAAACCTACCTCATCAGCAAGTATCGCTCTTCCCTGCATTTGATGAATAATTTCTTCCGCCGCTTCTTTCTGGTGGGGAAGAAAGTCGATATGAGGCAGATGGCTTAAAGCTACGAGTCCTTCAAAATAGGGGACTGAAGAGGCTTTCGCTGCCTGGTAAGTAAGTTTAAACTGATTCCAACTGCTGATTGCATCAGGATTGGCCGCCTCTTTAGCTAATTGTTCCCCATATTTTTCGTCTAATAAAATTTCCATTCTATAGAAGCCTTCCTTTCCCTGTGCTCTGCTATCAGATAAAAGGTTCAAAATTATTTTTAAAACCTGATGGAGCATGTGATATAATGTTTGTGACAAAATGACAGATTTTTCACAGCTTTTATTGGCTAGTATGCCCAATTGAAAAATAAATACTACCAGCGAATGATTACAGGGGGAGAGACTACGTTTGTAGCGCCGAAGGAGCAAACATATAGCATGTGAATCTCTCAGGCAAAAAGACCCCTGTGTGACGCACCTCTGGAGAGTGTTCAGATTTGTGAACCACCCAAGAAGCAAGCCAGGTTTGTAAAATGCATTGAATGCGTTTACAATTCCAGGTGAAACTTTCTGGTGAACGGACAGAGTATCCCATACATAGCCGTGGGATATCTGTCTGTTTTTTTATACAAACTAGTAGAGGAGTGTTCGCATGGCTGATTTGAAAAGGACGCCGCTGTTTCCAGAATATGAAAAGCACGGTGCAAAGACGATTGATTTTGGTGGATGGGATTTGCCTGTCCAATTTTCTGGAATCAAGGATGAACATGAAGCGACTCGAAACAAAGCAGGACTTTTTGATGTTTCTCATATGGGAGAAATTTTTGTGGAAGGACCCGAAAGTGAGAACTTCTTACAAAAAATGCTGACGAACGATGTTTCAAAATTAGAACCCAAAAAAGCACAATATACCATTATGTGCTACGAAAATGGTGGAACGGTTGATGACTTGATTGTATATCAACTGGAAGAGGATAAATATTTGCTAGTCGTCAATGCTGCAAATGTAGAAAAGGATTATCAATGGCTGGAAGATCATTTAATTGATGGTGTGTCCATAAGAAATGAATCTGATGCATATGTTCAACTGGCTCTTCAAGGTCCAATTGCTGAGAAAGTACTGAAAAATCTGACTACTGTTGATTTATCAGCAATCAGATTTTTCCGATTTGAATTTCCTGTTTCTTTTGAGGGTGTACCAGATGACGCTATTGTCTCAAGAACCGGATATACCGGAGAAGATGGTTTTGAAATTTATATATCAAAAGAATCAGGTCCCCTTCTCTGGCAGAAGATTCTTCAAGCCGGCGAATCTGAAGGAGTCAAACCGATTGGCTTAGGAGCAAGAGACACGTTAAGGTTTGAAGCCAATCTTGCTTTGTACGGCCAGGAGCTCTCTCCTGAAATATCTCCACTTGAAGCGGGGTTAGGATTTGCTGTCAAGTTGAAGAAAGAAGCAGACTTCCTTGGTAAGGAAGCTCTTTTGAAACAGAAGGAAAACGGCCTGGAACGGAAACTTGTTGGAATAGAAATGCTGGACAAAGGTATTCCTAGAACGGGATATAAAGTTTTATCCGGAGAAAATGAAATCGGATTTGTAACGACCGGTACGCAATCCCCTACATTAGGGAAAAATGTCGGCCTGGCCTTACTTAATATAGACTATACGGAAGTAGGGACTGTGGTAGAGGTACAGGTGAGAAAGAGAAGATTGAAGGCGGAAGTTGTAAAGACACCATTTTATAAACGCGGATAATACAAACAGGGCAGGGGGATTTATCATGGAGTTTCGTTATTTACCGATGACGGAAAAAGATAAACAGGAAATGTTAGATACGATAGGAATCAATAAAACTGAGGAGCTATTCGAAGATATTCCTGAAAAGGTAAGGTTCAAAGGGGAATTGGGGATCAAGCCTCCTTCAAATGAATATAAACTCACAAAGGAATTGACCGAATTGGCTAATAAAAATGTCAATTTGAAGTCACATACTTCCTTTCTCGGAGCAGGAGTCTATGATCACTATATTCCGTCGGTTGTAGACCATGTGATTTCCCGGTCAGAATTCTATACTGCTTATACCCCTTATCAGCCGGAGATTTCGCAAGGTGAATTACAGGCAATCTTCGAGTTTCAGACCATGATTTGTGAGCTCACTGCAATGGATGTCGCAAACTCCTCCATGTATGACGGCGGGACGGCTCTGGCAGAAGCTGTAAATCTTAGTGCTGGTACAACCAGAAAGAAAAAAGTGATTGTATCAAGTACGGTTCATCCTGAATCACGTGCTGTCATTCAATCCTATGCAAACGGTCCTGGAGTGGAAATTATTGAAATTGGCCACGAAAATGGGGTAACAGATTTAAAAGCACTGGCAGCTGAACTTGATGAAAATACAGCAGGTGTCGTGCTTCAATATCCGAACTTTTTTGGCCAAATCGAACCGTTGGCAGAAGTGCGAGAGTTATTGGATACCCAAAAGAAAGCGATGATGATAGTTTCCAGCAACCCACTCGCATTGGGTTACATGAACCCACCTGGTGAATTCGGGGCGGATATCGTCGTCGGTGATGCACAGGTATTTGGAATCCCGGCTCAGTTTGGCGGGCCTCACTGCGGTTATTTTGCCACAACGAAGAAATTGATGCGCAAAGTACCTGGCCGCCTGGTAGGGCAAACAAAAGATGAGCAGGGAAGAAGAGGTTTTGTGTTGACTTTACAAGCCAGGGAACAACATATTCGCCGTGATAAAGCGACATCCAATATCTGTTCCAACCAGGCATTGAATGCTCTTGCGTCCTCGGTTGCCATGTCCTCGTTAGGTAAACAGGGCGTTAAGAAAATGGCATGGACCAATATTCAGAAAACCGCATATATGAAGAAAGCATTAGAAGACAATGGAGTGAATGTCGCGTATACAGGTCCGTTTTTCAACGAATTGGTCATCAATTTAGGAAATGATGTCCAGAATGCAAACAAAAAACTGCTGGAAAAAGGATTTATCGGGGGCTATGACCTGGGTGCCAGCTATAATGAGTTAGCAGGACACATGCTGATCGCAGTGACAGAGGTTCGGACAAAAGATGAAATCGATAACTTCGCGCAGGAATTGGGGGATATAAATGGCTAATCAAGATTTTCCACTCATATTTGAACACAGCCAAGAAAGTCGTACAGGATTCAGTCTACCGGAAATGGACGTGCCTGAAGTAGATTTAACCGATATGTTTGACGAGCGTTATATCCGTGAGACGGAAGCAGATTTGCCGGAAGTAAGTGAATTGCAGATCATGCGGCATTATACTGCTTTATCTACTCGCAACCACGGGGTAGATTCTGGCTTCTATCCGCTTGGTTCTTGTACGATGAAATATAATCCCAAGATGAATGAAGATATCGCGCGATTGGCTGGTTTTAGTCATATTCATCCTTACCAGGATGAAGAAACGATCCAGGGTGCATTAGAGCTGATGTACGATTTACAAACAAGCCTGGCTGAAATTACAGGCATGCACACAGTAACCCTCCAGCCTGCGGCAGGGGCACATGGGGAATGGACAGGCCTTATGATGATCCGTGCCTTCCATGAAGCAAATGGTGATTTTGGCCGCACGAAGGTAATCGTACCTGACTCTGCCCATGGGACAAATCCTGCCTCCGCTACCGTTGCTGGTTTCGAGGCAGTGACAGTGAAGTCCGATGATCGTGGTCTCGTTGACTTGGAAGATTTGAAACGTGTTGTCGGCGAAGACACAGCAGCACTGATGCTGACTAATCCGAACACGCTTGGCTTATTTGAAGAACATATATTGGAAATGGCAGAGATTATCCATGATGCAGGGGGAAAGCTCTATTATGATGGTGCTAATCTTAACGCTATTCTTGGTTATGCCCGCCCTGGAGACATGGGATTCGATGTTGTACACTTGAACCTTCATAAGACATTCACTGGCCCACACGGCGGGGGAGGTCCTGGTTCTGGACCTGTCGGCGTAACAGAAGAATTTGCTGCCTATTTACCTAAGCCGGTTTTAATTAAAAAGGGAGAACAATATGGTTTTGATTACGATCGTCCAAAATCAATCGGTCGTGTGAAACCGTACTACGGTAATTTCGGTATTAACGTCCGTGCTTATACGTATATTCGCACCATGGGAGCGGAAGGTCTGAAGAAGGTAAGCGAATACGCTGTATTGAATGCAAACTATATGATGAGACGTCTGGAGAAAGAATTTGACTTGCCGTTTTCCCAGCATTGTAAACATGAATTTGTGTTGTCGGGTAAGCGTCAGAAGAAGTTGGGTGTACGTACACTTGATATTGCGAAGCGCCTGTTAGACTTCGGATACCATCCACCAACTATCTACTTCCCGTTAAATGTGGAAGAAGCGCTGATGGTAGAGCCGACCGAAACGGAATCGAAAGAAACTCTCGACGCATTCGTTGATGCAATGATCCAAATTTCTAATGAAGCGAAAGAGGATCCTGAAATTGTGCAGGAAGCACCTCATACAACCGTGGTGAGCCGTATGGATGAGACTACTGCAGCAAGAAAGCCTGTGCTTCGTTATAACAAAGGTAGCTGATAAAATAGAACAACAAAAAAGCATCCCAAACAGGATGCTTTTTTGTTATGAAATACATGATGTTCATATTAACCTTTTTTTATTTTTCCGCCCCAGTGCTTGAATCCGCCTTTCAGCTGATTCAAATCGCGATATCCTTTTTTATGAAGAATTGCAGCTGCTCGGGCAGAACGTGAGCCACTTTGACAATACATGTAAACTGGCTGATCTTTACGAAGTTCGGTTAGACGGTGGTTCAATTGGGATAAAGGAATGTTGCGTGCTCCAAGAATGTGACCACCTTTGAATTCCTTTGGTTCCCTGACATCAATGAGTTGCGCTTTCCGGTAGCCTTGTCTAAATTCATCTTCAGTCAATGTAGTCAGGATTTTACGCGTTTTAAAAAATCTATATAGCCCAAAGCCAATTAATACGATGAGCGTTATGATTAATAATTCCATTGGTTCCTACCCCCATTTGTCTATTCCCTTATCTATTATATGGATGTTTGTCTAACTTTTCAAAGAGTTTTTATAGAAAGGCTATGTTAAATCCCCGTGTTGATTTTACAGTAAAGCTCCCTATAATGGAAGACTCAGTTTCAAGATAGTTGGGTCCGTTACCGTAATGGAAAAGGGATGGGCTGGGAAACGACTCGCTTTCCTGCGGGGGACCTGGCAAGCTTCCTCGGGCTAAAGCCCTGCGGGATCTCGCCTAGCCCCCTCTCCCGCGGGAGTCTCCCCGTTTCCCTGCCCACCCAGCCATTGTTAAAGTTAACGGGCCCTTCAAAAGGTGTATAACTAACCCCTTCAACTGCGCATGTAAAGAATGTAAATGTTTTTTTATCACATCATGGGGCTGTTTTTATAAGCGTGATTTCGAGAACTTCATATGGCAAGGGGCGTGGGGGAAGGGTGAGACTCCTGCGGGAAAGGATAGACTGGCAAGACCCCGCAGAGCTTTAGCTCGAGTTATCATGAACGAAAACTAGCTCCTTACTCGTAAAATCGTAGGTTAATCTGGTTAGAATGATTACTGCTAAACAAAAACCAAACCAGAGCTACATTACGGAAGGAGCTAGTTATTATGAAGGATACCATTAAATACGTTGGTTTAGACGTATCAAAGGAAAAAATTGCAGTCGCTATCGCTGAAGAAGGGCGCGAAGCGCCCAGGTACTGGGGGATGATACCTCATACACCAGAAGCAATTAAGAAATTGGTGAAAAAACTTGGGGATCCAAAAGCCTTACGGTTTTGTTACGAGGCTGGCCCCACAGGATATGCATTATATAGGCTTTTCCTTACCCTGGATGTTCATTGTGAGGTTATCGCGCCGTCCTTAATTCCCCAAAGACCTGGTGAGCGTATCAAAACAGATCGCAGGGATTCTATTCGTCTCGCTCAATTATATCGAGCTGGGGAATTAACGTCTATTTATGTTCCCACCCCTGAGGATGAAGCACTTCGCGATCTAGTCAGGGCACGTGAAGACGCTAAAGAAGATGAGCTAAGGGCGAAGCATCGTTTAACTAAATTTCTCCTGCGCAATAATATTCAAGCACCCCCAGGAGTTAATAGGTGGACCAGAAAGTATCGAGATTGGCTGGATGCACTAAAGTTTGAACGCTCTTCCTTACAAGTAGTTTTTCAGGAGTATTATCATCAAATACAAGAGTTAGAACAACGAATTTTAAGACTGGAAGAAGAAATAAGAGTTCAGGCAACCGAAGGTGTGCACGCGCCAACCATTCAAGCTCTTCAATCATTAAGAGGGGTGGCGCTGATTACAGCAGCAAGTCTTGTAGCTGAAATTGGTTCTTTCAAGCGTTTTCCTTCTCCTAGACAGTTTATGTCTTATCTTGGATTGATTCCAAGTGAATCTTCAAGTGGGGAGAGTAGGCGACAAGGTGATATTACGAAAACAGGAAATCGCCACGCACGACGTTTATTAGTAGAAGCGGCCTGGAGTTATCGTTATCGACCTGCAGTAAAAGGAGAATTAAAAAAGAGACAACATGGTCAAGCCCCCAATATCCAATCAATATCCTGGAAGGCACAAAACAGGCTTCACAAGAAGTATTATCGATTATTATCCAGAGGTAAAGAAAGCGGTAAAGCTATTACTGCAGTGGCTAGAGAATTAGCTGGTTTTGTTTGGGCGATCACTCAAGAGTTAGAAGATGTTTCAAACATTTGAAATGTAGAGGTTTAACTGAATTCATTATAAGCTTCATTTAAATTAGATAGATGGATGAGAATAGGGCTCGAAGGCAAAGAGGTAATACCGGAAAGGAAAACCCACGTGCCTCCTCTGTGCTATTTCTATAAGAATAACGCACGTCTCGAGTTAGTGGATTAGTCCTTTATACGGAAAGATAAATTGTGAAAACCCACGGATATCAGAATGCAAACCGCAGTAGAGATTTTTGCCTTCGTGCCGTGTTCTTACCCTCTATTCAACTGTTTAAAAGGAATAAAAGGAGGGACGAACCGACGTTATCTTTAGCTTTAAAGTAGGGTCTCACCTCGCAGAAGACCAGTCAAGGAATACACTTGACAGCCCTTCTGCGAGGTGAGAGGTAATTGGTAAGCTAAAGGTAAGAGATAATTTAGCCAGAATGGCTAATAAGAGTAACCAAAGAAAGAAGCCAAAACAGCTTCTCTTCTTAAAATTGCCCAAAAATAATTTAAAAAACCTTGGAGAGTGGGAGCCTTGACAGTTTCGTTCATATCAGGAGGCTTGCCGTCTTCCCCGCGGAAAGCGAATCCTTTCCCAACGACCCTTCCCCTCACACAATCATCTCGAAATCAAGTCTTCGACTTTTCGGCCCTTTAATTGAATAGACCTCTTATGGTAAATTAACAACAATGTTTAACAGAGACTAACAAAATTATGTATCATCACGAAGTAAGGTTGTGGTGAAAAATGTCATATCTTGCAAATGATAAAAAAGTTTACCTGCAAAGAAAAAAGGCGTATTAACTTATTTTATCTCTGGTTCTCTATCTTTTTCGCATGATTTTAAGATTGACAAAAACTAATCACTTCGTTCTAAACACAATATCTGGTGTTATTTTTAAAAAAAGAACACAATATATTGATTAAGATTCTTTTTATGTGGTATGTTACTTGTAGAATAAAAAAAACAGACAACAAGAAGAATACCATCATTTTTATATAAAATAAATAGATAAGGGAGAGGTTCATTGATGCCAACTACTGCTGAATCTCATACAAACATTGACGTAGAGCGGTTGAATAAAGATATTCGACAATTCCCTCAAGTCCATGAGATTGAACCGGATATGAACATTACACATAAAGGAGTATCGCGTCTTGTCATGCTGGATCGATACGCTTTTAAAGATACAGAAAGACTGACTTTAGGCGAAGGGGATTTTGTAGTACTAACAGTAAAGGAAGATCCGAATTTCCCTGCACGTGGTCTGGGGTTCATTGAATCGATTGATTGGGAAGCGAAAAGGGCGAATGTTAAGGTTGAACAGGAATTTGTTCATGTACTGGATAACGATGAAGAACGCGAAACAGGGATAGTAACACGGAATCTGGATACGATTGATAAACCCTTGGAAATATTTTACGAACAAATTGCTATGCGTAATGCAACCGGGTTAGCGGAGGTAGAAACAGATCCGGAGAAAAAGCACACCTGGTATCAGGAATTTTATAAAGAACTCTCTGAATTGAATTTTGTACCGGCAGGCCGAGTCCTCTATGGAGCAGGTGCCAATACTGATGTTACTTACTTCAACTGCTACGTCATGCCGTTTGTACAGGATTCCAGGGAAGGAATATCTGATCATCGAAAGCAAGTGATGGAAATCATGTCCCGTGGAGGCGGGGTCGGAACGAATGGATCGACATTACGGCCGCGTAACGCCCTGGCGAGAGGCGTAAATGGGAAGTCCTCTGGTTCTGTATCCTGGCTTGATGATATTGCCAAGCTTACCCACTTGGTCGAGCAGGGCGGATCAAGAAGAGGGGCTCAGATGATTATGCTTGCGGACTGGCATCCGGATGTTCTGGAGTTCATTATTTCGAAGATGCAGAATCCCCGGATTCTTCGTTTCCTGATTGAGAACACGGAAGATGGACAAATTAAGCGATTAGCTCAGGAAAAACTGAAGTTCACTCCTTTAACAGAAACAGAGCGTGACATGTATCAAAGTGTTGTGAACTATAAAAATATGCCGGGCTATGGTGGTTTTACAGAAAAGGCTATTAGGGAAGCGGAAGAAAAACTGTTGACCGGAGGGACTTATACGGTTCATAATCCTGATTTCCTTACAGGAGCCAATATTTCGGTCTGCATCACTAAAGAATTTATGGAAGCAGTAGAGAATGACGAAGATTACCATCTTCGATTCCCGGATGTGGAAAATTACACTGCTCAGGAAATGGATGAATATAATGCTGAATGGCATAAGGTTGGCGATGTACGGGAATGGAAAGCCAAAGGATACGGCGTTCGTACGTACAGGAAAATCAAAGCAAAAGAACTATGGAATTTGATTAACATCTGTGCCACTTATTCGGCAGAGCCTGGTATTTTCTTTATTGATAATGCTAATGAAAAAACGAATGCTACTGCCTATGGACAAAAAGTGGTTGCAACCAACCCTTGCGGTGAACAGCCTCTTGCTCCTTATTCTGTTTGTAACCTTGCCGCCGTCAATCTGGCAGCGATGGCGGACAAAGAGAATAAAAAAGTCAACTACGATAAATTGAAGAAGACAGTAGAAACCGGGGTACGGATGCAGGATAATGTCATCGATGCGACGCCTTACTTCCTGGAAGAGAACCGTAAGCAGGCGCTTGGTGAGCGTCGTGTCGGTCTGGGTGTCATGGGGCTTCATGACCTGTTGATCTACTGTGAAACGGAATATGGTTCAGAAGAAGGCAACAAACTGGTGGATGAAATCTTTGAAACGATTGCCACCACAGCTTATCGTGCTTCGATTGAGCTGGCTAAAGAAAAAGGGAGCTTCCCTTATTTAGTAGGAGAAACCGATAAGGAAACGAACGAATTACGGCAGCAGTTTATCGATACAGGGTACATGAAACAAATGCCGGACGATATTCGTGAAGCAATACTTGAACATGGCATCCGCAACTCCCATCTGTTGACGGTAGCCCCTACAGGCAGCACAGGAACGATGGTAGGAGTTTCAACAGGACTTGAGCCATACTTCTCCTTCTCTTACTACCGAAGCGGACGGTTAGGGAAGTTCATAGAGGTGAAGGCGGACATCGTCCAGGAATATTTGGATCACCATCCAGAGCAGGATCCGGACCATCTGCCTGATTGGTTTGTAACTGCGATGGGGTTATCACCGGAAGCCCATGCGGATACCCAATGTGTGATCCAGCGCTGGGTCGACAGTTCTATCTCTAAAACTGTCAATGCTCCTAAAGGTTATTCTGTCGAGCAGGTGGAAAGTGTATACCAGCGTCTGTATCGCGGAGGTGCCAAAGGTGGAACGGTTTATGTCGACGGCAGCCGTGATTCACAGGTGCTGACGCTTAAAGCCGAAGAAAATGATTTTGAGGGCGAACAGACAGAATTTGAATTTGAAGAAGATAAAAAACCTCGGGTCGTATTAATGGATACCGTCCAGGAATTAACAAAAACGGATGTGACGATTGGGTCAGAAGTTGGTAATACTTGTCCTGTATGCCGTAAAGGGAAAGTGGAAGACATTGGCGGTTGTAATACATGCACGAATTGTAATGCCCAGTTAAAGTGTGGGTTATAATTTAAGTAATGAACCCTGTGGCAATCCAGCTGCAGGGTTTTTGCTATACGAAAAAACAAACCGGGTGAAAAGACTTTCCAATAGTTATTATGATAGGGTCTTTCTTGTCACTTTTTAGAAACTAGTGTATGATTTTTATTATACATATCCAGATAGGCAGTATTGGGGGATTAGCATGCCGACACCGAGTATGGAGGACTATATTGAACAAATATATATGCTGATAGAGGAGAAGGGATATGCACGGGTCTCTGATATTGCAGAAGCGTTGAGTGTCCACCCTTCCTCTGTAACAAAAATGGTACAGAAGCTGGATCGGGATCAATACCTGAATTATGAAAAATACCGGGGCCTTGTATTAACGGCGAAAGGGAAAAAGATAGGAAAACGTCTCGTTTACCGGCATGAGTTGTTGGAGCAATTCCTCGAAATCATTGGTGTAGCTGATGAAAACATCTATGAAGATGTTGAAGGTATTGAACACCATTTAAGCTGGAACTCCATCGATCGTATAGGTGACCTGGTGCAATACTTTGAAGAAGATGAAACAAGAATTAAAGGACTGCGGCAAGTACAAGAAAATAATGAAAAAGAAACCACATAAAACCAAGCAGTAAAGACGTACCTTGAAGAAAGGGCGTCTTTTTTTCGTGATTTTTCGGTTCTATACGAGCCTGTAACTCCTTATATATGAAACAAATGGCCTCTAAGGAGGGGACCTATGAAAATCGATGGTGTTTTTTCAGGGGGCGGGGTAAAAGCTCTTGCTTTTGTGGGAGCATTGCAGGTGGTGGAAAAAAGAGGCTATACCTTTCAAAGGATGGCTGGAACCTCTGCGGGTGCAATCACCGCCAGTCTGCTTGCAGCGGGTTATCGCGTCAATGAACTCGAAACTGTCCTAAGGGAATTAGATTTTGAAACATTCGTCGACCCTCCTTTGGTGGACCGGCTGATTCCTTTTACCAAATGGTTTTTATTGTATTTTCGCATGGGGTTATATAAAGGGGATCGGCTTGAACGTTGGTTATATGATCGCCTTGCGGCTAAAGGTGTCTATACCTTTCGTGATCTGCCTGATGGAAAACTGAAAATCATCTGTTCTGATTTGACCCTTGGAAGGATACTGGTTGTACCAGATGACTTAGAGACCTATTATAATATTGATCCTTACCAATTTCCAATTGCGAAAGCAGTAAGGATGAGTGCTGGACTTCCGTATTATTTTAGTCCAGTCAAATTACAAGGCAAGGGGAACGTCAAATCTATAGTGGTAGACGGTGGATTGCTTAGCAATTTCCCGATTTGGTCACTGGAAAATCGTGATGGAAAGCGGATCAGACCGATACTCGGTATGAAACTTAGCAATCCACCAAACCAGCTGCCGGAAAGGAAAATCAATAACTCAATCGAAATGTTCCATGCGCTTTTTTCTACTATGAAGCAAGCGCACGATGCGCGGTATATTTCTAAATCTAAGAGTGCAGATATTCTCTTTATTCCAGTAACTACAATTGATACTACGGATTTTCACTTGAATGAGAACCAAAAAGATGAGTTAATTCAAATTGGAAGAGAGCATGCGGAGATGTTTATGGGGAAATGGAGAAAATAAAAAATCGAGCTTCATCTTAAGATGAGGCTCGATTTTTTTTCTTGTTTTTATTGCCTTCGATAACGCGCAGGTGTGCAGCACTTGTTTTTCGTTTCTTTTTACTAAGGATAGGGGATGGGTTGAAGGTAGATTTTCCAGTAGGTTTTGTACTACTTTCATTCCCTTTGTACTTCTTTTTCGACTGCTTGACAGCCTGTTTGTATTTTTTCATTTCATCTGATGACCCACCTCTTCGTTTCATCAGAAAATGATTAAGCACGAAGTAAAGAACTGCTGCGATACCTACCATAATCAACAGGTTTGTCAAAAGACCCATGGCATCGGTCGCCAATTTCATTACAAGACCGACGACTGCAAGCCCAATCAAAATATAAATGACAGGAGTCATACGACTGCGTGGCATGATTTTCATGTGCCTCCCTTCCATTTTCAAATCGTTAAGAGATCACCCTACTATCTGTATACCACCTTTTCGGCCATTTTCATCATTTTCAAGCACTTTTTTAAAAGAATGTAATGCAACTTCAACTTGATCGTCTTTTGGTTCCTTGGTTGTCAGGAGCTGCAGCCACAGACCTGGATACCCTAATACCTTTAGTAGAGGAACGTTTCTTACTTTATTCGTTAGTTGTAAAACTTCAAAGGAAAGTCCAATAACGATAGGTATGAGAAAGATCCGGTTAACGATCCTCCACCACAGTGGATCTGTGGCAACGAACATGTAAACAAACATCCCAACTATAACTGTAAACAAAATAAAGCTGGATCCACAACGGTAATGGAGACGTGATTGCTTTTGTACTCCTTCTACGGTCAGTGGGGCACCATTTTCATACGCATTAATTACTTTATGTTCAGCTCCATGATACTGGAATACTCTCTTAATGATTGGTGTCATGGAAATGAAATAGATATAACCCAGTAATAAAATGAGTTTGAATAGGCTTTCCAATGCGACCTGGCCGAACCTTCCAGAGATGACAGGTTCAAAGAAGTCAGCTACTAATGCAGGAGTAACTGTGAAAATAAGCTTTCCAAAGAAAAAAGATAATACACCAATGGCCCCCACACCTAAGATCATAGCTAATTTAGAAGATTCTTCTTCTTTTTCGATCTGCTCGTCATCCTCTGGGTGTACATCATATCTTTCAGTAGAAAAATTCAAATGTTTGGTGCCATTTGCACTTGCTTGAATGAGAGAAACGAGACCTCTTAATAATGGGATCTTTTTTAAACGATTTGCTATTTTAGATTCTTTCCGTTCCAGCTCAAAATATTCAATACTTTTATCTTTTCTACGTATGGCAGTTACATAGCTTTTTTTTCCGGCGAACATAACGCCTTCTACTACAGCCTGCCCGCCGTATGCAGTTGAATTTTTTTCGGACATAGTACACCAACCTTACGTTGTAATTTACCTCTTAACTTATATTTTACAGCAAATCCCATAGTATCACTAGCCCCTTTTCTTCCTATGAGCCCTGTTTAAGAATTATTTGATGCTAAAGGGAGAAACTAGCAGATGGAGGTGTTGACATGGATAAGACACAATTAGAACAAAACCAACAGGAAAAACCAATAAGCATCATGAATAAATCTTTACTGACCGGGTTTGTCGGCGGGATGTTATGGAGTATATTCGGGGCACTATCTTACTATTTTAATTTTACGGAAGTATCGCCTGCTTCATTCTTAATTCGTTCATTCTGGCAGACTGGCTGGACGAGTTCCTTTTTAGGGGAAGTACTGGGTATCATTGGTGTCAGTCTGATATCCATAGCAGGTGCCCTTGTTTATTACTTAGCATTGAAAAAAACAAATGGTCTGGCGCCTGGTATTTTGTACGGGATAGCAGTTTGGGGGATCGTATTTTATTTATTGAACCCTATTTTTGCAGCTGTTCCTGCTCTTCCGGATATGACAAGTGATACGATTGTCACGACGATTTGCTTATTTGTTTTATACGGTACGTTTATCGGGTATTCCATATCATATGAATATCATGATCTTAATCAGCCAGCTGATGGCGATGCTTCAGGGAAATGATTATTAAAAGCCCATGGAAGTATGATAAGATTGATTTGTGTGAATATTCTACGAAGCACTGGAGAGATCATGATGAAACGCTTGCTGGTTTTAAATGGACCAAATTTAAATTTATTAGGAAAAAGAGAACCAGGTATATACGGGCATGGCACCCTGGATGATGCTGTAAAGCTGGCAAGAGAAACTGCCGCTGAAAAGGGAATCGAAGTGGATGAGTATCAATCGAACCATGAAGGTGACTTGATCGATGCCATTCAACAGGCAGAAGGGAAATATGAAGGTGTAATTTTTAATCCTGCTGCATATACGCATACGAGCATTGGCTTGCGGGATGCTATCAGTGCTATTGAAGTTCCTGTAGTGGAGGTTCATATTTCAAATGTCCATCAGCGGGAATCATTCCGGCATCAATCGATGCTCTCCCCAGTCTGCCAGGGGCAAATCGTCGGGTTCGGCCTCCTTGGTTATCGCCTGGCTGCGTTAGCATTAATGGAAAGTTTCGAAGGGAGAAGGTAAATATGGATAAAATCAGGGGCATTAGACAAAGCATACAAGACATGGATATTGACGCATTACTAGTGACGAGTGATAAAAACAGACGCTACCTGACTAATTTTACAGGAACTGCCGGGGCCGTACTAATTACAGCGGAAGAAGCGTTGCTCATTACGGATTTTCGGTACACAAAACAGGCAGAAGAACAGGCGAAAGGTTATGAAATAGTGGAACATAAGCAGTCATTAGTCGACGAGATTGCTGCCCAGGTCGACCGATTGGGAGTGAAGACTGCCGGTTTCGAACAAGACTTACTTACATACGGCAGTCATCGTCAGTACGAGGAGAAGTTAGGCGCTGAGCTCGTACCTACATCTGGTCTTGTGGAAAAGTTGAGGTTGATAAAGACAGATGAAGAGATTAGTATATTAAAGGATGCTGTTAAAATCGCAGATGACGCTTTCGACCACATCCTTTCCTACATTAAACCCGGTATCAGAGAAGTTGATGTGGCCAATGAACTGGAATTCTTTATGCGTAAGCAAGGTGCTACTTCCTCGAGTTTTGACATCATCGTAGCCTCTGGAGAAAGGTCTGCTTATCCTCACGGAGTAGCTTCGGAAAAAGAGATCCAGTCCGGAGAACTTGTCACCTTGGATTTCGGGGCATTATATAAAGGCTATTGTTCTGATATTACCCGCACAGTTGCTGTAGGGCAGATCAGTGATGAGCTGAAGGAAATTTATGATACCGTACTAGAAGCGCAGTTACGTGGTATGAAAGGGTTAGCTGCTGGAATTACAGGCAAAGAAGCAGATGACCTGACACGTGATTATATTAAAGAAAAGGGTTACGGTGAATATTTTGGTCATTCTACAGGGCATGGACTAGGATTGGATGTTCATGAAGGTCCTGGTTTGTCACCTCGCAGCGACAAAGTTTTGGAAGCTGGAATGGTAGTCACAGTAGAACCAGGTATCTATGTGCCGGGAGTAGGCGGTTGCAGAATTGAAGATGATGCTCTCATTACGGAATCGGGTAATGAGCGTCTGAGCCAATCACCTAAAGAATTAATTACGTTGTAAAGAGAACGCAGGGAAAAGGAGAGATATTAATGATTTCAGTCAATGATTTTAAAACCGGTTTGACCATTGAAGTAGATGGTGAGATCTGGTCTGTTGTTGAATTCCAGCATGTCAAGCCTGGTAAAGGTGCTGCATTTGTAAGGTCAAAACTTCGTAATTTAAGGAATGGGAATATCCAGGAGAAAACATTCCGGGGTGGAGAAAAAGTAGAGCGTGCCCATATTGAAACGAATAAAATGCAATACTTGTATTCATCCGGCGACGCCCATACTTTTATGGATAATCACACCTATGAGCAGCTCGAATTACAAACAAACCAAATCGAACGTGAACTTAAATTCTTGAAAGAGAATATGGAAGTAAGTATCCAAACCTATCAAGGGGAAGTAATTGGTATCGAGTTGCCAAACAATGTGGAACTTGAAGTTACAGAAACCGAGCCAGGTGTCAAAGGCGATACGGCAAGCGGTGGAACAAAACCAGCGACAGTCGAAACCGGACTCGTCGTCCAAGTACCATTTTTCGTAAATGAAGGAGATACACTGATCATCAACACTTCTGACGGAAAATACGTTTCTCGAGGCTAAATATAATAGAAGAGCTGTCCCATAAGTCTGCAATAGACTTTCCGGGGCAGCTTTTTTTATTTGTCCATACCAGGCAAGCTGGAACCAAATGGCCTTCTTGCTAATTTCTATGGATAAGGGAATGTATAGAGTTTCAGGGTATGAAATAGGGCTGCACCCGTAGCTGCGTGTTCCATTTTAACGTGTACATAAAAGAACACCAATCCTGTACTGGTGTTCTTTTTGTCTGCTTGTTAATAGTTTACTGGACATGATCTTTCCGTTCCAGAGATAGTCATATACCATCTCGTGGTGCATACATTTACATTAAAGAGTTGGTAGATGGGGTGGTCTTGTTGAGAGAGATTTTGAATTTATTTCCTCCCGTTATGCAGAAGGCGCTTGAGGAAGCGGTGGACTGGAAGACGGTTCATGAAATAAGGGTCAGGGTTGGACAGCCACTGGAGGTAGTCTACTACAAGGATTATGAATGGCTAGAACATCTGGTTCCTTCAGAAACGGAAAAAAACCATATTCTTAATCAAGTCAGTCAGTTTTCTCTTTATAGATTGGAAGATGAGTTGCGAGAGGGTTTTATCACAGTAGAGGGGGGACATCGGATCGGACTTGCAGGTAAAGTCAACACGAGCAATGGTGCTGTACAGGCCATCCGTTATATTTCTTCCTTCAATATTCGGATTGCAAGAGAAAAGCGCGGGGCTGCCCAGGGACTGATGGGTCGCCTTGTTCATCAAGGTAATTATTGCAATACGTTGATTATAGGGGCTCCACAGACTGGAAAAACAACTTTGTTGCGGGATATCACCTGCCATATCAGCACTGGATGGAAAGGAGTGGCAGCAAAAAAAGTTGCTGTTATAGATGAAAGATCGGAAATAGGGGCCAGCATCCATGGTGTTCCCCAACTTAATTTAGGGCGGCGGACGGATATTATGGATGCCTGTCCCAAATCAGAAGGAATGATGATGATGATCCGGTCCATGTCGCCAGACGTATTGGTGGTCGATGAAATCGGACATCAACGGGATGTAGATGCTATTCAAGAAGCAATCAACGCCGGCGTAACTTTGTATTGTACTGTGCATGGAAATAACTTAAAAGAATTACGAAAACGTCCTTCGATTAAACAGTTGCTGGACCAGCAGGTTTTCAAAAGGTTTGTCCTTTTACAGAAAAGCGGCAGTGGCAATCCGGCAGGCAGAGCGATGATTTTGGATGAAACTGAGAACATCATGGATGTGACTTCAGGAGGGAATGCGCATGAAGTGGATAGGAGCCCTGTTATTACTAGCCGCCACCACATGGGTAGGATTTGAGGTTGCACGCAAATTTAAACAGCGACCTAGACAAATTAAGCAATGGAAGCACGCCTTACAGATACTGGAATCAGAAATGGTTTATGGACAGACCCCGCTCCTGGAGGCGTGTTCCTACCTTTCTAAGCAGCTGCAGGAACCAATCTCCTGGTTTTTTCGGGAAGTTGCGTCAACCAAGCATAAAGGAGGTGTAGACTTCAGCCAGGTATGGACGGAAGAACTTGATCGTCATTGGGTCTACACTTCGCTAGGAGAAAATGAAAAAGAAATACTCAAACAATTTGGGCAGACACTTGGACAACAGGACCTTATACATCAAAGAAAACAAGTGCAGTTAGCATTAAGCCATCTGGACAGGGAGTTGGAAGAGGCTCTGAGTATTTATCATCAATACAACAAAACTGTCAAAGGACTAGGGTTCTTGACAGGCTTACTTATCGTATTGTTACTCATCTAAGGAGGAGGCCGAAGATCGTGATCCAAGATGCAACGGTTTTATTTCAAATTGCAGGAATAGGAATTATCGTAGCAATGATTCATAGCATATTAAAGCAAATGGGAAAAGAAGAAATTGCCCAAGTGGTTACTCTTGTCGGGTTCATCATCGTTCTTTTTATCGTTCTGAACGGACTAGCTGATTTGTTCCAGCAAATCAAATCGGTATTTTTATTTCAAGGATAATTTGAAATGGATATCTTACAAATTGTGGGAATCGGCATTGTATCCAGTATTTTGATATTGCTTTTAAAAGAACAAAAATCATCTTTAGCCTTCATGCTTGCTATCTTCACTGGGCTGATCATATTCCTGGCTCTCATCCAGCAAATCTCCCATATTTTTAAATTGATTGATTATATGGCGGGAAAAGCGAACATCCATGGGGTGTATGTCGAGACAATCTTAAAAATAATCGGTATTGCTTATATTGCGGAATTCGGCGCTCATTTGACAAAGGACGCAGGGTTGTCTTCTATCGCTTCAAAAATTGAGTTGGCAGGAAAGGTATTCATTCTGCTCTTATCCATACCGATTCTGACGGCTTTAATTGAAGCGATATTAGGATTTTTCCCTGGATAATGATGATAGAAGGGGGATGGGCATAAAATGAAATGGCCCTCCTTAGTTTTATTAATAGTGATAGGAATATTGATTGCACCTGACCCAATAGCTGCCGAGCCAAGTCAGCCGGCTGGACCCGAGCCACTGATGGAAAATATAGACTTTGGAGAATTAAATGAATATTGGAGTTCTATTGTCAGGGAGTATGGGGGCTATTTACCTGAATTGAAACAGATGAATATAAAAGATTTTGCCAAACAATCATCTGAGTTGACGGTCATGGATTGGTTAAAAGGATTCCTTAAATTTCTTTTTCATGAACTGATTGCGAACGGAAAATTGCTGGGAAGTTTGATTTTTCTCACTTTATTTATAACGGTCCTGCATACATTACAAAATGCTTTTGAACAAACTACGGTAAGCAAAGTTGCCTATATGATCGTTTACCTTGTTCTAATAATGCTAGCACTAAACAGTTTTCATTTGGCGGTATCTTATACCAGTGATGCTATCGATGCCATGAGTGGATTCATTATCGGGCTTTTACCACTGTTGCTTGGCATAATGGCAACGTTCGGGCACTTAGTGTCTTTATCATTTTTTCATCCTATTATAATCTTTCTTATTCAGATAAGTGGTGTCCTAATATCGAAGGTGGTATTACCGCTCTTTTACTTGTCAGCCCTGCTGTTAATGACAAGTTCATTGACAGATAAATATAAAGTGGATCAGCTGGCTCAACTGTTAAGAAATATTGGCCTTGGGCTAATCGGAACTTTCCTGACGATATTTCTAGGTGTCATTTCTGTACAGGGTGCAGCTACGGCCATACAGGATGGGGTGGCGATGAAAACGGCGAGGTTCGTTACAGGTAATTTCGTTCCTGTAATCGGCAGGCTGTTCACGGATGCAACAGATACCGTATTGGGAGCTTCATTACTATTGAAAAATACAATCGGTTTGGCGGGCGTAATCATTGTGATTGGACTAGCTTTATTCCCAGCTCTAAAAGTACTGGCAATTGCGCTCACTTTCAAAATTGCAGCGGCAGTCCTTCAGCCGATAGGAAACGGGCCGGTAGTAACAAGTATTTCTATTATCAGCAAACATATCTTATATATATTTGCTTGTTTACTGACTGTTACCTTTATGTTCTTCCTGTTAATTGCCATATTAGTGGCATCAAGTAACTTGACGATGATGGTTCGATAAGGAGGAAAAACCGTGGCATTCATTATTCAATGGGTGACGGAAATAGTTATCTTTTTACTGCTGGCAATGGTGATCGATTTCCTGCTTCCTTCGGGGCAAATGCAAAAGTATGCCAGGTTGGCAATATCTCTCATACTCGTCTTAATTTTCCTCAATCCATTGTTCCGATTATTCAATACGGATGTAAACCAGTTGATTCAAACCCAGGCTCAGACATTCTCGACTGAGATAATGGAAGAAGAAGCGTTAAAAAAATCAGTTGAAACAAAGAAAAGTGAAATACAAGCCACGCAGGATGCATATATATTAGAACAAATGGTTGTCCAAATGAAATCTCAGGCAGAAGAAAAGCTGGCCCAGGACTTCAGCGCAGAAATAATGGATATTACTTTCCTGTTCAAAGATGAAGTGAAAGACCTGGAACATCTGGAAACCGTACAGGTGTCTTTGAAAGAGGTTGAAACAGTGGAATCCATTGAGAACATTGATATTGACTTAGACAAACCTGCGCAAGAAAAGGACGAGCAGACTAAAGAAGCAATCGTATCTTATTTAGCAGAACTTTGGCAGTTGGACCAAGACAGAATCACGATTCAATGGGAGGGTGCAAATGAGTAAATGGCAGGAGATTTTTTCCTTCTTAAAAAAAGATGACGGTAAAAAGCTCAATAAAAGAGGCTATATCGTCCTAGTCGGATTGATTGGTCTTTTGCTGTTGATGGTCGGGAACATTTTTCAAAAATCTTCCCCGGACCCAATTGATTTGTCCACACAGCCAGATCCGGGCGCAGCTGCAGAAACTGCGGTTCACAACGCCGATACAGAAGAAGGGATCAAGGATCTTGAAGAAAGCTACGAAAAGCAGCTCACCCCCTTAATAGAAAATATAAAGGGAGTGAGTGAGGTGGAGGTAATGATCAACCTTGAAGCAACCAAAGAAAAGGTTTACGACAAAAACCTTATTATTGGAAAGCAGACCACTGAAGAATCAGATAAAAACGGTGGGGAAAGGAGTATCGAAGATTATTCCCGGGAGCAGCAGCTGGTGTTGGTAAGGCAAGGCGATCAGGAGCTTCCATTATTGATACAAACAAAAAAACCTAATGTCAAAGGGGTGTTGGTGGTAGCGAAAGGTGTAGATCATATGCAAGTGAAGCAATGGGTAGTCGAAGCAGTCTCAAGGGTGATGGATGTACCGAGTCATCGAGTATCGGTCATGCCTAAAAATTAATAAGGGGGAAGGGTAATGGTTAAAAAGCAAACCGTTTGGTTATTGACAATGTTAAGTCTGATGATTGTGTTGAGTGTTTATTACATGACGGCACCAGAAGGCGATGAAATGGCGTTCATTAATGATGAGGAATGGAGCCAGAACGAATCAGGAGATGACATGGCTGCTGATGCAAACAATGACGAGGGCACAATTATCAGCCAAATGTCAGCAGAAGAGATGTTTGCTGCCATCCGTATGCAAAAGCAAGATGCAAGAGACAAACAGCATGAGCAATTATCCGATATCGTAGCCTCCAGTGATTATAGCGCAGATGAAAAAAATGATGCTCTACAGGAAATGCAGCAGTTACAGGAACTTCAAACAAAAGAGTCGATTCTGGAAACCACTATTCAGGCAAATGCCCAGTATGATGATGTCTTGGTTCGAGTGGAAGAGGATGTTATTAATGTAACTGTCAAAGCAAATGAACTTTCTAAAAAAGAAACAAACAATATTATTAAAATGGCTGTCGATGAGTTTGGTGAAAAGCCAGTCAGGGTAAAATTTCAACCAGCTAACTAAATAGAAAAGATCTCTCCCGGAGAGGTCTTTTTTTATTTGTGAGATTAAACGATAAGGTGAATCAGTTCAAATGTGGTTACAGTTCTTAACACTAATGGAGTCTGACGCCGGAAATAGTTAACAAAATGGAAAACGCTTTAGTGCAAAGTTGAAGTTTCTACTGCTTTTATCGTAGAATGTTAAAAGGAGTTATTAATACCTGTTATTAAATCCGTAATAAAAAAACAAGGGGTGCCATCTATGTTGAAGGTTCAAGAAATCCGAGAATTAATTAGATTAATTGATGATTCTAAAATTGATGAATTCTGTTTCGAAACAAACGGAACAAAAGTAACCATGAAAAAACAAGGCGGACAAGTTGTCAGCCAGCAACTGCAAGAACCTGTGCAAGCTGCTGCTCCTGTTAAGGAAGAAAAGCAGCCACAACCAGAGCCGGTAAAAGAAAAAACAGAAGAAACACCTGCGCAGGAAGAGAACAAGCAAGAAGCACCAGCATCCTCCCAGTCTGATTATGATGCAGAGGTTACCTCACCGATGGTCGGTACCTTCTATGCTGCTTCCTCACCAGATAGTGATCCATATGTAAGAGTCGGCGATAAGGTAAAGCCTGACTCCGTGGTGTGCATTGTAGAAGCGATGAAATTATTTAATGAAATCGAAGCGGAAGTATCCGGAGAAATCGTAGAAATATTGGCAGAAGATGGAGAGCTAGTCGAATACGGACAGCCACTTTTCCGGGTTAAGACCGTTTAATGGGGGTAGCTGTATGATTAAAAAGTTGTTGATTGCCAATAGAGGTGAAATTGCAGTTCGTATCATAAGGGCTTGTAAAGAAATGGGCATTGAAACGGTGGCGATTTATTCAGAAGCTGATAAAGAAGCCTTACACGTTCAGCTGGCAGATGAAGCTTATTGCATCGGCCCGACACTGAGTAAAGACAGTTACTTAAATTATACAAATATTATGAGCCTGGCCAAATTGACAGATGTAGATGCCATCCACCCGGGATACGGTTTTCTCTCTGAAAATGCAGAGTTTGCGGAGATGTGCGAGGAATGTAATGTGACCTTTGTGGGGCCATCTGCATATGCTATTTCAAAAATGGGCACAAAAGATGTAGCCCGTGAAACAATGAAAGAAGCAGGTGTACCTGTAGTTCCAGGATCAGAAGGAATTATTGCAGATGAAGAAGACGGGCTGAAAGTTGCAGAGGAAATTGGATATCCTGTCATCATCAAAGCAACTGCTGGCGGTGGCGGTAAAGGAATTCGTGTTGCCCGTGACAAAGATGAACTGGTTAAAGGAATCCGTGTCACTCAAAATGAAGCAGAAAAAGCATTTGGAAATCCTGGTGTTTACATCGAAAAATTCATTGAAGATTTCCGCCATGTGGAAATTCAAGTACTAGCTGATAATTTCGGTAATGCGATTCATTTAGGAGAACGGGATTGTTCGATTCAACGTCGTTTACAGAAGTTGATCGAAGAAACTCCGTCCCCTGCCATCACTTCCGAAATCAGGGCAGATATGGGGGAAGCAGCTGTAAGAGCCGCACTTGCAGTCGATTATTCAGGAGCGGGGACTGTTGAATTTATATTTGACCAGGAGCAGAATACCTACTACTTCATGGAAATGAATACACGTATTCAGGTAGAACATCCAGTCACTGAGATGGTCACTGGTGTTGATTTAATTAAAGAACAAATCAAAGTAGCCTCAGATGAGAAGCTTGAATACACTCAGGAAGATATCACTTTTGAAGGATGGGCGATGGAGTGCCGAATTAATGCAGAAGATCCCTTCAAAGATTTCATGCCTTCACCTGGGAGAATAGAAATGTACCTGCCGCCAGGAGGTTTGGGGGTAAGGGTGGATTCTGCAGCCTACCAAGGTTACATGATCCCTCCATACTATGATTCGATGATTGCTAAATTGATCACTTATGGAAGAACGAGAGAAGAAGCTATCGACCGGATGAGCCGGGCGTTGGATGAGTATATGGTCGATGGCATCAAAACCACTATCCCATTTCATCAGCGAATGATGAAACACCCTGTTTTTGTCGGCGGAGACTTCAACACAAAATTTTTAGAGAAATATACTATAATGGATGATGAATAGTGGGGAAGGAGTGAATGGTATGAGTGAACAGCGCTTATTGAATGTAAGCAGTGATTCTTCACTAGGAAATGTTGAGATTGCCCCGGAAGTAATAGAAGTTATTGCGGGTATTGCTGCTTCTGAAGTAGCAGGGGTAGCATCTATGCGTGGAAACTTTGCTTCAGGGGTTGTAGAACGGTTAGGGAAGAAAAATCATGGGAAAGGTGTCAAAGTTGAGCTGGAAGATGACGGAATAAGCATTGATGTGTTTGTTGTTATGGACTATGGCATTGCAATCCCGGCTGCAGCTCAAAAAATTCAGGACAATATCCGCCAGGCTTTAATAAACATGACGGCATTAGAAATTAATGAAATCAATATCCATGTCGTCGGTGTCCAAATGGAATTGAAAGAAGACGAAGAAGTAGAAGAACAATAAAATAAAAGTCATAGGTCTCTCTAGCTGAGATCTATGGCTTTTTTAATTTGCAGCTCCTGTTAAATCAACGCATTGATTTTCCATAAAAGCTCCCTTTAATTGAAGACTCAGTTTCGAGATAAATTGTTTCCGTTACGATAGTAACAGTTAGGAGGTCCGGGAAATTACTCGCTTTCCATGGGCGTACGGTGAGCTTCCTCGGGCTTAAAGCCCTGCGGGATCTCACCATGTACTATCTTCCCACTGGAGTCTCTCAATTTCCCGGACCTCCTTGCGTTTATGAGAGATACGGAAACATCGGTATATCGTTCTTCAAACCAAGAGTGAGCTATGCATGAAATGTGAGCTTAAAACCGCGTCTTTATTCAATTATCCATTAAAAGTAGAAGACATCTGCAATATAACAGGGGTTCTTTTCTCCCATCCTTCGGATGGGGTGGCAGGGAAACTGCGAGACTCCCGCGGGAGAAGGGACTAGGCAAGACCCCACAGGGAGTGAAAACGACCGAGGAGGCTTGCCGGTTCCCCCGCAGGAAAGCGAGTAGTTTCCCGGACATCCCTGACGCTATTATGGTAAAGAACCCTCACTATCTTGAAACTGAGTCTTCCACAATTCGGCCCTTTAGTTGAATAAGCATCTTATGAAATAATAACTACGTTATTGTCCCCAAGATTCAATATGGCGAGATGAAAAGGGATTCATTAAAAATGATTCTTCTGAATGCAGGCCAGGTGTGGGTTTAATATAGCTTTTCGAGTGATAAAATGTTATCATGCATACGGATATAACGTTAAAGAGGATTTAAAGGAGATTAAAACATGAAACGACACCTAGCTCGCGAGAAAGCTTTTCAAGTATTATTTCAAGTGGACGTCAATGATATCGATATGGAAGAGGCAATCGAACATGTATTAGAAGAAACAAAAAGTGATGCATTTATGGAGCAATTAATCCATGGTGTTTTTGCTCAAAAGCAAGTATTAGACGAAAAAATTTCAAATCACCTGGAAAATTGGACAATAAAGCGTCTTCCACTGGTGGAAAAAACATTGTTACGAATGGCAGTTTATGAAATCGATTTTGTGGAAGACGTGCCTGAGCAGGTAGCTATCAATGAAGCAGTTGAATTGGCGAAAGTCTTCGGAGACGAGAAATCCGGAAAGTTCGTCAACGGTGTATTATCTAAAATGACCAAATAAATGTAGAGGGGTTGTTTCGTGTGGGTGCAAATATCATATATGGAAAAGAACTGGCAGCAGAGCTTCGAGAAGAAATGAAGCAGGAAGTAGCAGAGTTAAAAACAAAAAATATTATACCAGGATTGACCGTCATCATTCTCGGGGAAGATCCAGCATCACTTTCCTATGTAAGAGGAAAGCAAAAGGCTTCGGAAAAGGTCGGCATGGAATCCAACTTGATTGAAATGCCTGAAACAACTTCTGAACAAGAGTTATTAGATTTGATAGCAGAGCAAAATGCCAAGGAATCTGTACATGGCATTCTCGTTCAACTTCCGTTACCAGCACATATATCGGAACAGAAAGTGATTGAAGCGATAGATCCCGCAAAAGATGTTGATGGCTTTCATCCGATAAATGTCGGAAGAATGATGACAGGGCAGGATACTTTTTATCCTTGTACCCCATATGGGATATTAATGATGTTGAAAAAGGCGGAAATTGACATAAAAGGAAAGCATGTAGTAGTGGTTGGGCGCAGTAACCTCGTCGGTAAACCCGTAGGTCAACTGCTATTGAACGAACACGCAACCGTTACCTATTGCCATTCTAAAACTCCTGATCTGGGTTTTCATACAAGACAAGCGGATATTGTTATTGTTGCGGCAGGAAAAGCTGGGCTTGTTACTGGGGAGCATATTAAAGAAGGTGCGGTCGTTATTGATGTAGGTGTCAACCGGGTGGATGGAAAACTAGTAGGTGACGTCGACTTTAATTCAGTTGAGCCGATTGCATCCTATCTTACTCCAGTACCAAAAGGTGTTGGGCCGATGACAATTACCATGTTATTACATAACACGATTAAAGCTGCCAAAAAAATTTATAATGTCATATAAAAGGAGCTTTTCACGTGGACGATCGCTATTTAACAGTTACAGCTCTTACAAAATATATCAAGCGTAAATTTTCATCAGATCCTCATTTGAAGGAAGTATGGCTCCGCGGAGAAATTTCAAACTTCAAACATCATAGCAGGGGGCATATGTACCTTTCTTTAAAGGATGATAAAGCGAGAATACAGGCTGTGATGTTTGCGGGGAATAATCGATTTCTGAAGTTCACGCCAGAAAATGGGATTAATGTCCTCGTTAGAGGAGAAATCGGAGTGTATGAACCGATGGGCCAATATCAGTTATATATCCACGAAATGGAACCTGATGGAATAGGAGCATTGTATCTCGCTTTTGAACAATTGAAAGAAAAGCTTGAAAAAGAAGGACTGTTTGAGCCAGCCTTTAAAAAGAAGCTGCCTGTCTATCCGAAGCATATCGGCATTATCACCTCTCCTACAGGAGCCGCCATCCGGGATATTCTAACCACCATAAAGCGAAGATATCCGGTGGTGAAACGATCCGTATTGCCAGTGTTAGTGCAAGGAGAAAGAGCGAAAGATTCAATCGTCAAAGCTATTGAATATGCTAACCGTATAGGGGCATTCGATGTCTTGATTGTCGGCAGGGGCGGTGGATCGATTGAAGATTTATGGAGTTTTAATGAGGAAGCGGTTGCTCGTGCAATTGCAGAATCTCATATCCCTGTCATTTCAGCTGTAGGACATGAAACGGATTATACCATCAGTGATTTTGTAGCAGATATTCGTGCAGCTACGCCCACCGGTGCAGCGGAATTAGCGGTTCCATCACAAGTGGAGCTAAATCAAAGAATCATGGTATTGAATCAGCGTCTTCAGCGTGCTTTGTTAAATGAACACACGGCAGCATCGAAGCGTCTGGACCGCCTTAAACGATCTTATGCTTTTAAATACCCGGCACAACTGACACGTCAAAAAGAACAACAACTTGACCGGTTGATTGATTCATTGAACAAGCGTATGGAAGCACATCAAAAGCAAAAACTAGATACTTTAAAGCATATTAATACCAGGCTGCAACAGCATCACCCTGAACGACAAGTAAAACAAACGGAGGAACGGCTCGAACAATTGAGTCAGCGTTTAAACCGGGAAATAGGTATACAATTGAATGAAAAACAAAAACAGTTTAATAATTTACTGGAAAAAATGACCCTTTTGAATCCGCTGGAAATAATGAAAAGAGGGTATGCTATTCCTTTCAATGAAAACGGAAATGTAATCAGGGGAGTAGAATCGGTTCAGCCTGGAGAAGCCATCCAATTAAAACTTCAAAATGGAAGTTTGGACTGTCAGGTCTGGGGGATAGAGGAGGATGAACATGAGTGAAAACCATAAAGAGCTGAGCTTTGAAGAAGCGATTGAGCAACTGGAGTCTCTAGTAGAAAAACTTGAAGAAGGCGATGTCCCTTTGGAGAAGGCAATCAATTATTACCAAGAAGGAATGAAACTTTCGAAAACATGCAGTGAAAAATTGAATCGCGTGGAACAGCAAATGCAGCAGATCATGAATGAACATGGCGAATTCGAACCGTTTTCGGTGCAGGAGGAAGAATAGTGGATCAGTCACTTTCTTTATATTTAGAAAAACACCAGGCTCTCATCAATGATTATCTGGAAGATTATATTACCAATAAACCAATCCTGCCCAGCTTAAAAACCTCCATGCTATACTCTATCCGGGCCGGGGGTAAACGGCTGCGTCCTATTCTGATGATGGCTTCCTGTGAAGCCTTTGGCGGTAAGAAAAAGGATGTTCTCCCCGTAGCGGCGGCCCTGGAAATGATTCATACGTATTCTTTGATCCATGATGACCTGCCAGCTATGGATGATGATGATTTACGGCGGGGACAGCCGACCAATCACAAAAAGTTCGATGAAGCGACAGCTATCCTTGCCGGAGATGCTTTATTAACTTTAAGTTTCCAAGCGATCATGGAAGCGGAAGGTCTATCTGATAAACAGAAGGTACACCTGGTGAAAAAGCTTTCGATCGCAAGCGGTGCCCTTGGAATGGTGGCAGGTCAATTAATGGATATGGAAAGCGAGGGCAAAGAAATTCCACTGGAAAGCCTGGAAAAGATTCATCACTTGAAAACTGGAAGGCTGATCAGTTTCGCTTTAATGTCCGGGGCATACATTGGAGGGGCAAATGAAAGGCAGCTCCAATCGCTCGTAGAGACCGCTGACTTGTTAGGAATTATTTTTCAAATCCAGGATGATATCCTAGATGTTAGTGGTAACGCAGCTAAACTGGGTAAACCTGTGGGCAGCGATACTATTAATAACAAAAGTACTTATCCAGGTATACTTGGAATAGAAGGTTCCCTCAAAACTAAAAATATCTATGTGAATCGGGCAAAAAATTCGCTGAGAAAGGCTGAGGTGGGAAATACGATGCTGTTTACCTTGATTGATCACCTTAGCGACAGGGATCATTAATAGTATTGTTTAATTGAGGAAGTCTGACGTTTATGGTATATTATTAATTACATAAGGGATGGTGCAGTATTCTAGTCAGCCCTCCGTTCCTGAAGGCGGGCCTAAAAATCCGCCAAAGGGCATATCGATGAAGTTCCTTGTGTTGGCTTGAGGCGCCCAGCCTTGGGTCGATGCTGGGAGTTAAGGTAGTGGGGCGATCCACAAAGGCATGTGGGCGTTGACCCCGCTTCCGCGGAGGCCCATATCTGTGGTGGTTTCTTAGCCGGAAGCCACGATGGAATGGGGTATGAACCTGCTTTATATGGAGGAATTCTGTATGAGCAGCGTAGCCTGCCTTGAGTGGACTTGAGGGGATTATGGAATTAAAGATGCATAAAAATGGATGGCCACCATTTTATGCAGCCTTTTCGCCATATGAAATCAAGCCTGCAAAAGAGGCTAAGGAACGGTCGAAGGCTGTTGAGGAAATCTCCTAGACTGTTTGGCAAGACACACAATAGGAATTATAGTGCGGACTAAGTGGTAATCCAGTCCGACTTTCGGAGACGAAGTCGATCCGGGTTTAATGGGGAACCGCCAGAATGGTGACATTCGGTACCTGGATGGGAAAACCTACTGGACCTAAGCTGCAATTTTTACCTATTGGGTGACCATTCCTTTCCTTACATAAAATTATTACCAAACTGATAGAGGGTATAAATGGATAATCAATTAAAAAAATCATTAAGATTCAGTATAAGTATCGCCGTTATCACATTTGTGTTAGCGGCTATTTTTTCAGTGATTTCTTCTTCGGTGCTGAGCGGTGTATTCTGGTATATAGGGTTAGTTATCGTTTTCATTATAGTGCTGATTGGTGTTATATTTGATATGTTAGGAATTGCAGCAACTGCTGCCTCAGAACCGCCATTCCATGCAATGGCTGCAGAAAAAGTGCCGGGAGCCAAACAAGCTATTCTCATAGTCCGAAATGCCGACCGGTTCGCAAGCTTCTGTAATGACGTTATAGGGGATATTTCCGGTATCGTTAGTGGGACAGCCTCTGCTATTGTGGTTATCCAGCTGGCCAATTCCTTTGGGCATTCGGAAGGATCCACATTGCAAATAACTATTTCTGTTATCATGACTAGTATAGTTGCAGCACTGACTGTCGGCGGTAAAGCTATCGGCAAGTTTTTAGCTATTCACTCTTCTACGAAAATTATTTTTTTTGCGGCAAGAGTGATCGCATGGATTGAAAATAAATTGAAAATAAATATCGTATCGAAACCAGCCGAGGCTTCCAGAAAAACACGTTAATAAGATAGGAGGTCCATTTATGGATCTAAAAAAAATTCAAGATCCTTCGTTTGTCAGGGATCTATCCAACGAAGACTTGAAACAGCTAGCCTCAAACATCAGAACTTTTTTAATTGAAAACCTTTCAAAAACAGGCGGTCATCTTGGAGCCAACCTAGGCGTTGTGGAATTGACACTAGCACTTCACAAGGTTTACGAGAGTCCCAAAGACCGGTTTATTTTTGATGTTGGTCATCAATCCTACATTCACAAAATATTGACAGGCCGTGCAGGTCAGTTTGATACATTAAGGCAATATCAAGGATTATGCGGTTTCCCAAAACGGTGTGAAAGCGAGCACGACCTTTGGGAAACGGGTCATAGTTCCACCTCCCTCTCAGCAGCAATGGGAATGGCGATTGCCAGGGATGTAAGAGATGAAAAACATGCTATTCTGCCAATCATCGGGGACGGTGCATTAACGGGTGGAATGGCTCTTGAAGCATTGAATCATATTGGACATGAAAAAAAGAACATCACAGTGATTCTCAATGATAATGAAATGTCCATTGCCAAAAATGTCGGAGCGCTTCATAACGCTTTAGGACGAATGAGAAGTGCAGGGAAGTACAACCGGGCAAAAGATGACCTGGAATGGTTACTTAAAAAAATTCCTGCTGTCGGTGGAAGGCTTGCCCAGGCTGCCGAACGTCTTAAAGATAGTATGAAGTATTTTGTTGTGCCTGGTATGTTTTTCGAAGAACTTGGATTTACGTATTATGGTCCAGTGGATGGTCATGATTTTAACGATTTGTTAGAAAACCTTAATTATGCCAAGAAAACAGAAGGACCAGTAATCGTACATGTTATGACACAAAAGGGGAAAGGTTACCATCCGGCAGAGTCTGACCAAACAGACAAATGGCATGGGGTCGGGCCGTATAAAATCGATTCTGGAGAGAAAATCAAACCTGACGCCGCCCCGCCTGCATGGAGTTCTGTCATAACAGAAGCACTTCGTCGTGAGGCAAGAGGCGATGAACGTATAGTTGCTATTACACCAGCGATGATCCTGGGCTCTAAATTAGAAAAATTCGGTGAAGAATTTCCTGATCGCTTATTTGATGTTGGAATTGCAGAGCAGCATGCAACCACAGTCGCGGCAGGGTTGGCTACACAGGGTATGAAGCCGTTCCTGGCGATTTATTCTACTTTCTTACAACGTGCTTATGACCAGGTGGTGCACGATGTATGCCGGCAAAAACTCAATGTTGTATTCGGTATCGACCGGGCTGGACTTGTAGGAGCAGATGGCGAAACACATCAGGGTGTTTTCGATATAGCTTTTCTAAGAAGTCTGCCAAATATGACCTTAATGATGCCTAAGGATGAGAACGAAGCTCAGCATATGGTTCATACAGCAATGAAGCATGAAGACGGGCCAATTGGAATCCGTTACCCGAGAGGTAATGCGAAAGGCGTTCAGGTAGATCCGGAACATAAATTGATTGATATTGGGAGCTGGGAAGTACTCCAGGAAGGCTCAGATGCCGTCATTCTTACTTTCGGGACAACGATTGAACTGGCTTTAGAAGCAAGCGAAGAACTAAAAAAGCAAGGGATTTCAGTAAGGGTTGTAAATGCAAGGTTCATCAAGCCTTTGGATGAGGCAATGCTGCATGACATTATGCAGGCAGACCTGCCAATTCTTACAATCGAAGAGGCCGTGTTACAAGGTGGTTTCGGTTCAAGCATTCTTGAATTTGCTGAAGAAAACTTATATAGAAATCAAGTGATTAAACGTATGGGGATTCCTGATCGTTTCATTGAACATGGAAAAGTACCGGAATTACTGAAAGAAATTGACCTTACTAAAGAAGCTGCCGTTTCAAATTTAAAAGAAATGACACCAAGTAAACAAAAAAGGGCTTGAACATATGGCAAAGAAACTACGTCTGGATATATTACTCGTCGAAAGAGGCATAATAGAAACAAGAGAAAAAGCAAAACGAACCATAATGGCAGGGCTTGTGTATTCGGAAAATGCTCGCCTGGATAAGCCGGGGATGAAAGTGGAAGATGATATTCCATTACATGTAAAAGGAAAGCTGATCCCCTATGTCAGCCGTGGTGGATTGAAACTTGAAAAGGCTATTAAGCAGTTTGATTTAGATTTAAAAGATAAAATTATGATTGATATAGGTTCTTCTACAGGGGGGTTTACGGATTGTGCGCTGCAAAATGGTGTGAAGAACAGTTATGCCATTGATGTCGGATACAATCAGCTTGATTGGAAACTAAGAAACGACCCGCGTGTATATGTTATGGAACGCACCAATTTCCGTTATGTAACCCCAGAGGACTTAGAACACGGGCTTCCTGACTTTGCTTCTATTGATGTGTCCTTCATTTCACTTCGTTTAATTTTGCCAGTGTTGAAAGACCTGTTGAAAGATGAAAGTGATATCGTGGCATTGATAAAACCGCAATTTGAAGCCGGAAGAGAACAAGTAGGGAAAAAAGGGATTGTCCGCGATGCAAAGGTCCATGAAGAAGTGGTCAAGAGGATTCTTGATTTTGCTGAAGAGCAGGGTTACACGGTTGCGAACCTTTCATTCTCTCCTATTACAGGTGGAGACGGGAACATTGAGTTTTTAGCGCATTTTCGTTGGAAATCCAATAAGGAAGGTAATCGCAGCTCCGATGTCGAAATAAGTAATATTGTGAAAGAAGCACATGAGACACATCGGAAGCATGCGTAGTAATGGGGAGGGCTGCCTTGGTGTGTAGCCCTCCTTTTTTACGCCTTAAAAACCTTGAATTGGTTAAAAGATATAATGGATGCTAATTGCTATCAGGACTTGGTTTTCATCCAAGCTTGTCAAATATAGATTCGAGTGACTCAGATTGGAGGTAACTAACGTGAATAAAGGTCAACGACATATAAAAATACGTGAATTGATTACTAATAATGATATTGAAACACAGGATGAACTTGTCGATCGTTTAAAAAGTCTGGGATACAATGTTACACAGGCTACAGTTTCAAGGGATATTAAAGAATTGCACCTTGTCAAAGTACCAATGATCGATGGTCGCTATAAATACAGTCTTCCAGCAGACCAACGCTTCAATCCTTTAGAGAAACTTCGTCGTCTCATGATGGATGCTTTTGTGAGTATTGACCGGGCTGGTCATTTTATTATTTTAAAAACATTGCCTGGTAACGCCAACGCTGTCGGCGCTTTGATTGATAATCTGGACTGGGAAGAAATCATGGGAACGATATGTGGGGATGATACTTGCTTGATTATCTGCAGAAGTGAAGAACAGACCCGGTTGATTTCTGATCAATTATTAGAAATGCTGTAAGTAGAAGAAACCATAACCTGGACATTCTTAAATATCTTTGAAATGGGGAAACTGAGGTGGCTCTACAATGTTAATGGAACTTTCAATTCGTGATTTTGCAATCATTGATCAAATTTCTGTGAATTTCAGGGATGGATTGACTGTATTGACGGGAGAAACCGGTGCAGGTAAGTCGATTATCATCGATGCGATTCAGTTACTGGCTGGTGGTCGTGGTTCGGTGGAGTTTGTACGGCATGGCAGTAAGAAGGCTGAGATTGAAGGTTTATTTTCAATTGAAGGGTACCATCCTGTCTATGATAAAGGTGAAGATTTCGGGGTAGAAATCGAAGAAGATGGCATGGTGGTACTGCACCGCACCATTACTTCTCAGGGAAAGAGCATTTGCCGCATCAATGGAAAACTGGTTACGTTAGCTATACTTCGTGAATTCGGTAAAACGCTGATTGACATTCACAGTCAGCATGAAACACAATCTTTGATGGACGCGGAGCGACACATCGAACTCCTCGATTTGTACGCCCATAAAGAAATTAGTCCTGCAAAACAAGAATATAGGAAGTTGTATGATAAATTTCAAAGCTTGCAGAGGCGATACAGAGAGTTAAATGACAATGAACAGGAAATGGCGCAACGGCTTGATTTATTAGAATTCCAATGGAATGAACTTCAAGCTGCAGAGCTACAGCCAAATGAGGATATTTTACTGACAGAAGAACGTAACCGGCTGGTCAATTATGAAAAAATATACGCAGGCATTCATGGAGCGTACCAGGCTCTTTATGGGGAACAAAAAGGCTTGGACTGGGTGTCTCATGCTCTTAACGCGTTGGAGGGCGCCCAGGATTATGATGAACAGATAAAAAAAATGACCGAAGAAATGTCTAATCATTATTATTTAATGGAAGAAATGACATTCCAGCTCAGTTCTCAGCTTGAACAATTGGAATTTGATCCAGAACGGCTCGATGTCATCGAAAGTCGCTTGAATGAAATTAATCGCTTAAAGAAAAAATATGGAGAAAGCGTTGAGGAGATTCTCGAATACAGTTCCCGCATAGAAGAAGAGATGGGTGAAATTAAGAACAAGGACTCTCATTTGACCAAACTGGAAAGCGATATTAAAGATGTTGGCCAGGATGCAGCGTTAGAAGCTAAGCATCTTCAGGATATCAGGATGAAAGCATCAAAAGAACTTGCTATTGCTATCCAGCAGGAATTAAAAGGGCTTTATCTTGATAAGGCTGCTTTCGCTGTTGATATTCAAACGAAGAAAGGCCAGCAGGAAGATCCTCTTTTTGAGGGGAAGAATGTCAAACTACTGCCTAATGGGTTTGATATAGTGAAATTTTTAATTACCACCAATCCTGGTGAACCATTGAAGGAGATCCATAAAGTAGCCTCAGGCGGGGAGTTATCACGGGTAATGCTGGCATTAAAGAAAATATTCTCCAAACATCAGGGCGTGACTAGTGTCATTTTTGATGAAGTTGATACAGGAGTCAGCGGCAGGGTTGCTCAAGCGATAGCGGAAAAAATATATGGAATCGCTGAAGGTTCCCAGGTGCTTTGTATATCTCATCTTCCTCAAGTGGCGTCCATGGCTGATACACATTTACAAATTGAAAAGCATGTTACTGGAGAACGTACTGCCACATCTGTCCATGAACTGGAGGAAAAGGAAAAAGTGGAGGAAATCAGCAGAATGATTACTGGCGCTGAACTAACTGAAACTACAAAAGAACATGCCAAAGAATTATTGGAATTAGCAGCCAGATATAAGGTGGGAGATCACTCAACAACACACTGAATCCAGTGTAATGTTGTCCTTTATTATGGGAGGATTTAAACTTTTTATCCATTGATTAGCAACAGATTTGTTTCAGGAATAGTTCCCTCTTTTTTCTGAGGTTGTGTGTGTTTAAAATGCTCCTCCTTAGACCACATTAAAAGTAAACCATTCGATTGCGATGGTGTGGGTTAGAGGCGAGGAGTTGGAACATTTGAAATATAAGCAACAGATGAGAAAAGCAGCTGGATTAATCCTTTTGCTCACCATGATTGTATTACCGTTTCTAAGCCCTGTACAACAATATTTATCCATTCCCACAGAATGGACCACCTTTCAAGAACAAGGCATCTCCAGTGTGCCAGCTATAAAAGAAATCGATGAGGCTGAAGGTTCTTCGCTTCACTCTCTTCAATCAAGTGATGAGATCACTTCGTCCGACGAATTTTTCTACAATGTTGCAGGATTCCCCTTGAAAAAGATCAATGTGGACTATCTTGATGACTTCAAAGTTATACCTGGAGGACAATCGATTGGTGTTAAACTGCATACTAAAGGAGTGTTAGTTGTAGGGCACCATCAAGTCAAGACAGACTCTGAACAGGTATCGCCAGGAGAAAAAGCAGGAATACAAGTCGGCGACATTTTATTGAAGGTCAACGGTGAAGAGTTAGAAGAAATGGCTGACATGGCTCCATTAGTAAAAACAGCAGGTGAAGATGATAAAGACCTGAAATTGACCGTGAAACGTGGGGAGGAAGTGTTTGATACCAATCTTACACCCACTTACGACGTAAAAGACCAGAAATATCGTATTGGTCTTTATATCCGCGATTCAGCAGCAGGAATTGGAACCATGACATTTTATGACCCTGCTTCTAAAAAATATGGAGCACTAGGACACGTCATTTCCGATATGGATACGCAAAAGCCTATCGAAATTCATGATGGTACCATTGTAAGATCTAATGTTACTTCCATTCAAAAAGGGAGTGAAGGTGTACCAGGTGAAAAAAGGGCAGAGTTTTCCGCTGAGAGAAATCGTATCGGAGAAATCACCAAAAACAGCCCATTTGGTATATTTGGTAAATTGGATGATAGCATAACTAACGGTGTCAATGATCAGCCTCTTCCGATTGCATTGTCACATGAAGTAAAGGAAGGCCCTGCTAAGATTTTGACAGTCGTTAAAGGTGAAGAAGTACAGGAGTTCGATGTGGAGGTAGTTAGTACAGTTCCACAAAAGCAACCTGCTACAAAAGGGATGGTTGTTAAAATAACTGACCCGGAATTACTGAAGGAAACAGGTGGGATCGTTCAGGGGATGAGTGGAAGCCCAATTATACAAAATGGAAAAATTATAGGGGCAGTTACGCATGTATTTGTCAATGACCCGACATCAGGTTATGGTGTCCATATTGAATGGATGCTGCAAGAAGCAGGTATAGATATTTATAAAGATCAAGCCAGTTAAAGCCGTAGTTACTACGGCTTTTTTATATTAAGCAACTGGGTCATTGCATAAAAACATATTCCTCTTTTGGAAAATTTATGTTATTATGTTAACAGTAAAGATTTTTCGACAAAACCAGGATTCACTTATGCACTAATTGTAGAATATAATCGAAAACTAAAGAAAATAAGAGTAAATGGAAGCATTTTAAAAATAAATAAATTTTTCTCACTAAATTAAAAGGATTATCTGCACGATTGTCGAATACATTACTTGGAAGCACAGGCGGAAATTACAAGGAGGAATTAAGTAAAATGGAAAAAATCAAAATTGGTTTGGCAGACGATAATCGTGAGTTGATCAAGTTGCTGGAGGACTATTTTGAAGACATTAAGGATGTTGAAGTAGTCGGCACTTCATATAATGGAAAAGAATGTCTTGAGATGCTGAAAGAAACGACGCCTGATGTACTGGTACTGGATATTATTATGCCGCATATGGATGGACTAGCTGTTTTGAGCCAAATGAAGCAGTTGGAATTAAAGAAAAAACCTAGTGTAATCATGCTCACTGCTTTTGGTCAAGAAGAAGTAACGAAAAAAGCGGTGGATTTAGGCGCCTCATATTTCATGCTGAAGCCATTTGACCTTGATTCCCTGACGGATCAGATCCGTCAGATCCATGGTTCTAATGATCCAATCAGTAAAGCAATTGGAACAAGCGCTAAAGCTGGCCAGAAGCCTGACCTTAATACAAGCATTACTCATATTATCCATGAGATTGGAGTACCTGCTCATATTAAAGGCTACATGTATTTACGTGAAGCAATCTCAATGGTGTATAATGATATCGAACTGTTGGGATCGATCACTAAAGTATTGTATCCGGACATCGCAAAAAAATATCAGACAACTGCATCCCGGGTAGAACGTGCCATTCGCCATGCCATTGAAGTAGCATGGAACAGAGGTAATGTGGAATCTATTTCTTCTTTATTTGGTTATACCATTTCAAATACTAAAGCAAAACCTACGAACTCCGAATTCATTGCGATGGTAGCCGACCGCCTGCGTCTGGAACATAAAGCGTCATGACGCGGTTTTAAGCCGACAACTGACGCAAATAAGGCGATAAACTTGTCCGCAAACCCAAAAAACGTATATACGTAAGCCAATTTACGCCCTTCTTTATCGGCTAGTCCGGTAAGGGAGGGCTTTTTTCGTGCGCAAATTTTTAATCGAGGTCGATCGTTATATGATGGACTGTAACTCGCGGGGGCTATCCGTGAAGACATTGCGCAGCTATGAGCAAACACTGCGGCTATTTGAGCGTTATCTGTACGAGCAGTACGGCGTCGAGGATCCGGCAAAGGTTAAGACGGAACACATACGTAATTATTTTAGCTACGTAAGAGAGCGGGGCAAGTACGGGGCGCTGGCGGATGATTACACGGCTAAGACGAATAACCCGCACAACAGGCCTGACTACGGCAAACAAGTCAGCGAAACGACGTTGGCTAATTATCAGCGAAATATCAACGCCTTTTTTAACTACTTGTACAACGATAAGGCTATACGTAAAAACCCGTGCGAAGGCATCGAGAAGATTAAGCCGCAACGCAAGGTAAAGCAGTTACTTAGCGAAAATGAGCTGCACCTGTTTTTCCGTTCGTTCGACGTGTCTAAGTTTCACGAATACCGCAATTGGGTCATCGCACGGTTAATACTCGATACAGGCGCCAGGATAGGCGAATTATTGGAAGTAATGCCGGCCGATATTGACATACGCAATGGGGCGATGCTGCTACGTAAAACAAAGTCCAAGCACGATAGGTACGTCTATTACTCGCAGAAGATGGGGCGGAGTTTAAAGTCGTGGTTAGAATATCGCGACAGGTACACCGACAGCCCCTACGTTTTCCCGTCCATTCGTGGCAATAAGATGGACATACGGAACATAGAGAGCGCCTTTAAGAAGCACGGCCGGCTAGTTGGCATAAACGTACAGCCGCACCAGCTACGAAACAATTTTGCGAAATATTACCTGCTAAATGGCGGCGACTGGCTGACGTTAAGCCGTATACTCGGACATTCGTCGGTTGAGGTAACGCAACAGGCATACCTTGATTTTACCGATCAGGAAGTAGGCCGGAAATACCAGCGACATTCGCCGTTAAGCAATCTAAATATATAAACAAAAAAAAAGAAGGGCACCGCAAAGGGCACCCAACCAACCATAGTTTAAAAATAACACAAATACGTATTTTCGGCAAGTCTAATCATTAAACCGAACGTATGTTTGTGTTGGCCTTTTGTCGTGCCTCAATCGGGAGGCAATCGAAATGTATCTAACGACAGACCTAACGGAGCTAAGAGAGTACGCAACCTTTACGAAACAGTCCGACATGGACGCAACTATCTACGAATACATAGACCGACTACGTGCCGACGAGCGCCCGGCCAGCGTAATCGAGGTGCTACGTTTCTTTGGACGGTCAAGTCTTCGTGTAATCGGAGTTTCATTCGCAAAGTACGATACAATAGCGAAAGACATAGGATACAGTCGTCGTACAGTGATCCGTGCCGTTAAAACCCTCGAGTCATATGGTTTCATCGATAAGGTACCAACGTTGAAGAAGTGGAGTAGATATGGAAAAAGTCGTAAGAAGTCCGTTAATGTAATTCGTATCCTAGCGGAAGCACTAGCACCCGCGGCACCTCACGACGACACCGCAGAGGCAACCGTTGAACCTAACGAGGACAAGGTATCGACGGTAAACGACAGCCCCGAACCATCTGAATTTAAACATAACCTTAAAAGCACAGTAGATACGAAAGAACCGATAGCGACAACTATTTCTTTAAAGCACTCGTTACCGCAAGAGTTATATAACGTAATGGCACCGTTCTTTAACGTTAAGGAGTTGTATCGTGTGATAGGCGTTCTTTACCGTGCAAAAGCAACCGTTGACCGAACGATTAAGGCGGAAGACCATAACGAGTACATAGAGGCATTTTATGCGGTAATACGAAGATATAAAGCGGGAAAAGTACGTGACCTCTACGGTTACCTCTACGCTACCTGGGCGAAGTGTAGCCGAGCGATTAAGCTACGAGAGTTTGTGGAAATTTACGGTTGACAAAAACGAATCACCTCGTTCTAAACACAATATCTGGTGTGTTTTTTATTAAAAGAACACAATATATTGATTAAGATTCTTTTTATGTGGTATCTTTAGTTTAGAATAAAAAATGGAAAAATAAGACGCTGAAATATACGGATCAGCGACGGGGAGGTAACTGAATGGAAGTAAACATTTTCTTCGAAATAGGTGGCGCTAGTTTCGTAGCCATGTCCGTACTTTCCGTGCTTTATCTTAAACATAAAAATAACCCCGACGAGTAGCCGAGGTTAAAACGGGAAATTTACGAGAGACCGTTAGCTCTCACCCTGACGGTTTCTCATTTATACATACTATACCACCGTCGGCCTGGAGTGTAAACATCGAGTGTGTTACATCCGATAAAACCGACTGGAATACTCGGATATACGTACATAAGAAGGTACTGGGCATGAAACGGATATAAGGACGGAAATAGGCCGTGTCTGACCGTAACAAATTCTCGTAATGTTGGCGGGTTATGTCCGTAGGAAAGCCAGGCCAGCCGTTCACGACGGACGCCCCTCGAAAATCCTCAGCCGACCCCGCAGCCGGCCAGTCTTCGCCGTACTGTCGTATGACCCCCGATCACCCCGCCACTTTATGCAATGTTAACCGATATGCCGACGAGGTTAACGACGGATAAACCCCGTCAAATCAACGTGTATAAAAACGTGTATAATCGATAATTTTTCGCACTTCACGAATGGCTTAACCGCGCGGGTTCGCGGATACCCCCAAGTACCGCAAATCAGCATTATGTAAACTAGTTTTCGTATGTTTATACGCGAAATGTATACGCAGGGGCTGGCGGCCATGCGCGGGCTGGCGTGCGGAAATAGCCCCCCGGGCATATACGCGGAAAACTGCTGCCGGGGCTCGGGACGTTTCTTACAAGAAAAATAACTTTGACTTTATCGGACTAAAGCGGCAAGCCATGTGCGCCATAAAAACGGAATCCCATACGCGCAAGCCATTCCGAAAAATTTTTCCGCAAAATTTCAGGACCTGCGGTTTGTGCCCGCAAGGTCAGCCCCGCCTACGCGTCTTCTTCGTTGTCGACCAACGTAATCAACTCGTTTATATCCGTAATATTCAACGCGGTCGCTATCCGTTCTATATGATCGATGGATATTCGACTTACATAGCCCCGTGCTAATTGCGATATGGCCGCCTGCCTAACGCCTGCCTCCTCGGATAACTCACGCTGAGTAAGGCCGCGCTCCTTCATTAAATGGTCGAGTTTAATACGTAGTTTCATTATATGATCCCCTGCTTTCAGTATTTATTTGTATCGTACACTTTTTTCAATAAATTCGCAATTACGTATTGACGTATTATACGTAAAAGCGTATAGTAGTATACAAGTTAGATACGTAAACGCGTATCAGCGAATAAACGTATAAAGGGGAGCAATTCAAATGTGTAACGTAATGTGGGTAAGCCGCGACAATGAGATTAGTTATACGGGCAAGGTCCAGGAGCTAATAACGGAATACAAACGCGTTAACAAGGGTGATTGCGAAAAGGCTGCGGCGCTGGAGCAGGCAATTGTACGCCAGTACCTAGCTGCATACGGTCTGCCGGACTGGCTGGAGGACATTGTCGTAAACAGCCTCGAAGACCAGGCGCACGTTGATCGTATTATATTCGAGTTGCAAGGGGAGGTGAGCGCATGATTGTAACCGCGGAAAATTACTACGAACAGCTAAAGGATTTCTACGAAGATATCACGGTTAAATTTAAAGCGTTAAATGCGATGCAAAGCCGCCTTGATAAAGAGGTATCGGCCACTTATCACGAAATCGAAAAAGCTCCGTTAGATAGGGCGGACAGTTATGACTTTATCGTACGGTTAAAAGATACGTTGCAAAAACGGCGGGCAGTCAAGGACGAACTTGTTAAGCTCCAGCCTATGTACGATCTACTTCGCCACAACTTCGGCCAGCTTACCGATGAATATTTACGGCGCTGCCAGAAATCTTCGGAAGTAAGGTCGGCTATGAATTCAACGCTACCTATAGAGGAGGTGTTAGGGCGGTGACTGATCGTAGGGTTTCCTATTACACGCGTAAGGTAGCCGAATATGGCGACAGGTCACACGTTAGCTACGGTAAGCCGCGCAGGTATGAACGTCTACTTGCGTATAAGCGCGCAATGGCGGGTGAGCGCTATGTATGACCGCGTAGACATGGCGATGGTGGGCAGCTTTGTGGCGGCGTTGGTGGCGTTGTATGGGGCGCTGAGCTGGGCGTTATAACGGGAGGTTTTACTTATGATGAATTTAGTTGAGTTATTTTTTATCGTCTTTTTTGCTGGGCTTGGCTCAAGCGCTATTTTTTACGCTCTTATAATAACAATGGCCCCGCTTACAGAAATAAATAACAAAGCGGTAGAAGCGTTTGTGGCCGTTTATTACGTATTGAGCGGCGTAATTTGTACTGGCGCGTTTTTCTATATGGTAATCAGATTCGTAACTTCGTAATTACCACGCAACTACCGGCCTAGTTTACGAAGTATAAAGTATAAGGAGGCGATATTATGTACGAAATTAGAACGGCAATTACAGGCGGAGTACCATTTATCGAACTGGCAGGCACGGAGGTAGAGGCGGCCTATCGAGGCGCTGGCAATGCGATATTAATCGTAGAGGGCGGCGAGTTAACCAAGCTGATTTACGAAAACCAGGCGTGCCCGGCCGTTGGTATCGAATTAAATACGGATCAGTTTTACGCGCTACTGGCGGAGCATGGCGTATACTTAGACGAATTAGAACCGTTTAACGGCGATCAGATATTACTCGGACATTGCAGCGCATATACGTTTTGCTTTCCGTGGGAATACTTCGGTGAGTCGACGGAAATAGAGATAATGCGGCAACTGGCGGAGGAAGAGGCGAAGCAGGCGGAACTAACGCGAAGCAAGGGGCGCGTATATACGTAATTACCTAAACCCTGCGGCTAACGCCTGCACTGCGCCTGACGGCTTGTGCGCATAGTACGTATATCGGTGTTATTAACATCTTCGTATGGTAGTAGCGGAATGATAACCCTACGCGGCCACATGATCTTTATGTGGGCGCAATGAAATTTAAGATTAACAACGAGTATAAAGCGCCTTTACCGACTTTACCGCTATTAACGTTATAACCTAAACCCTGCGGCTAACGCCTGCACCTCACTTCGTTCGCTGCTAATAACTAATGACAATACGCGTATGTATATACCTCTTCGCTAAAAAAGGTTTCACCGTAAAAGGTGGGATACTGGGATATTGAAGACTTAGCAAATAGGGGCGTAAATCGAAGCATAATCGAGCATGAGCGAGTATAGGTCGAATAAACCCGTGTTACACATAGGGACGTAAAAGGCACGTATTCGCCCGATTATGGGACGTAAAAGGCACGTAATATTATCTTACCTAAAGAATAAGCGGCAAGGGCTGCGTGAATATCTGGAATTAGATACCATAAATATTACATTTATATTACAATTCACTTTTATACCTGCCAAACTGGGGCCGAATGTAACCTATCTTTATAGAGGGGTATATAATCTCTCACATTGCGTTACTGCCTCGTTATATTTACGTGTAGGCCGTTAGGTTAGGGATATCCAAACGGTTATATTAGCTCGTACGGTTTATGACTGTACGGGCCTTATTTTTAAGATTCTAAAGTAAGATAAAATTTATTAGATTAGGGGGTTTTATTAATGGATGTAAAAACGTTAAAGATTGTACGTAAGGCGCTCGGTATTAACCAGGCGCGGCTGGCACGTGAGGTCGGCGTCGGACTGACTTTCATATCGCAGCTTGAAGCGGGCTATAAGGATATACCGCCAGGCCGTAAGCAACTACTACGTGAAGCACTGCCGGTAACTGACGAAGAAATTGCAATGCTGATCGATATCCACGACCGATTAAACTAACTAGGAGGCATAACGGTGGAAAATGAGACGGTTAAGCTGATCCGTTATTACTTGCGCATGTCGCAGCCGGACTTCGCGGAGCATATCGGAGTCACATACTCGACGGTAGCGGAGGTAGAAGCAGGCAGGCGTAAGGTTACAGACGGGCTATGCGCAAAGATCGCATTAAAGTTCGACCCGACGGACGAAGGCTTTCAGGCGTTTGTTAAACGTAACCGCGAATTAAAGGCGGTATTAAAACGAAAAAACTAGGGGGATGATTGATAATGAAATGGGAGGACTTAGGACCGAAAACGAAGGCGAACGCATTACGGGCGAAGGAAAATCACGTAACTATCGACGGAAAGATATATAACGAGTTTGGACAAGAAGTTGAATTCGTAGAAACCCGTATTGTACAGACGGAAAAGCAAAGGCGTAGATACGAGGATAAAACAAAGATGGACATTCACTCGGACGAAAACGGTAAGTTTGTACTGGCGTTATTCGCGCAGACAACTACGATGGAAGATCGATTCCCAAGCCTAACAAAGCAAGACCTGGCACGCCTTATGTACGTTGGCACGTTCGTAGCTTGGGGCACTAACCGCCTGCAAAGCGGCAAACATATCATTCGTAAGCGCGACTTGCAAAATAAAATCGGAATATCGCCGAAAAGGTTCCGCGAGTTTTATAAGCGTTTGATGGACGAGGGTATTATTAAGGAGAATAACGAGACTGGCGAAATCTTCGTTAACCCGATGGTATTCTATCGCGGCGACATTAAGGCCCACGACTACGACGTAAGCGACTACGAACATATTCGCGTGTTCCGTAAGACCGTGCGCGAATTATACGAAACTTACAACGGGCGGTCAGTCGGTAAGCTGGCGATAATTTACAGCGTGCTGCCGTTCCTTAACTTCTCGACGAACATTATAAGTTATAACCCGGACGAAACAGACCCGTCGCTTATACGTCCTATGAGCGTTAAGAAACTGGCGGCGCTGCTCGGATATAAGGAAGAAAGACGCCTAAGCAGCGAGTTAAACAGCGTATGGTTAGACGGCAAGCCGGTATTCACATACGTAATTAATCCGCATGACCGTAGAGAGCGCAGAGTAGTCGTTAACCCTAGCGTTGTATATGGCGGCGGAGGTAAAGACTTGGACGCAATCAAAGCGCAGTTTGCGCAATAAAACGAGGAGGGCGAAACGTATGAATAAAGGAATAAAACATATTAGCGAAAACTTTGCCGGAAAAATAGAAGGCGAAGGACATAGCCTCGACGTTGTTTACGAGTTTGAGTCGGAGAAGGATCGGTTGGTTATTTCCGAGGCTGACGAGCATTATTATCGAATGGTCGACGGTGAGCTAGTGGAAAGCGACGTAGTTACCGAAGAATTTGCGCACCAACTAACGAACCAATGGCGGCAAGCGATCGATTATGACGACTACCATGAGGCGAGGTGGCAGCGTGGAAATGCTCGAAGTAGCGACGCGACAACAGACGATAAGGCTCGCAACGGCGAATAAAATAAATCCGCTAGTCACTGCGGAGCCTGCGGAGTGGTATCCCGTTAACTTTATCGGCGACGTTGAAACGCCTTTAGAAGAGCGGATGAAAAAATATGCCGACGAAAATAACTTGTGGGCCTTGCCGTTTAACGGGGGCTTATTTTTTATACGTTGATATCCGACTGGACCGCGGTTAGTTAAAAACCTTGTCAAGTCCGCGGGAGGATATTACGCAAATACATACTGAGAGAGGAGGGGACGGTATGGAAGCGAGCAATAACGTAGAAGCAAAGGCAATTTATACACTGGCGCTGGCAATCGTTGAAAGCACCGGTAAGACGTACGTTAGTTACGAGCTTAGGGAAGCGATTAAGGCGATGCAAGAAGAATTCAAACAAAACTAATTTAAGGGGATGGGATTAATTATGGAGATGAAAAAACAAGCGAAGCAGGTAACGCTGGAAGACTTATTGTTAGCGGTGGGGCAGATTCGATCGAGCCTATCGCGTATTGAGCGCAAGGTGGAAGCAATTGACGACAAGGTAGACGGTATCAACGGCGGTGATCGCGCATGAGGGAAATTTACACGGATAGCAGGCGGACCATTGCGCGCATAAGCAAGGATAACCGATATGAGCGAACAGTAGAAGTACGAAAAGAGGGGCGGCTAATAGCTGCCCTTTTTACGTTGAAAGCGGGTGATGACGATGAACAAACGACAAGTTAAATCGCTACAAACACGTCTGCACCGGCACGCCCGCAGTCAATGCGCTAATCACGAAGGCGAAGACGGCTGCAAGCTGACCATGCACGGCAAGTGCGTCTTATCGTTCGATGCTGATCGGGTGATAGCGAATGTATGCCCGCACTATATGAAGGCGGTCGGACCGGCAGACCCGGGGTTATTCGACGAGTACCTCGAACACTTCCCGGACAACTATCCGTTAAAGAAATCAAAGACGGAATATCCGGATACATGCGAGCGTTGTGCTGTCCGTTACAAGAAATCGAGTAACCGCCAGAAATACTGCGAGGCATGCCGCGAAGAAATAAAGCGCGAGCAAGCTAAGAAACGGATGAAAAATAAACGTTTGAAGGACTCGACAAATAAGTGACCAATACCGTTACGCTTTAGGGGCTGAAAAAGCCTGATATATGGGGGTTTTTAGGGCATTATTTCCGGTTTAGGTATAAACACCTTGCCCCCCTTGAAAATGCATTTTAAACGCGTAACGCAAAGGAGGCAGCCGAAATGAAATGTTTGTACACGACTTACGGCTACTATCGGAATGAGCCGACGGAATTGAAGTTACATGCCCGCGATAAAGCCGGCCGCCATGCGCCTATAACGCCAGGCACGACCGTATTAAGCGTAACCGACGCGGGGCATGCGTTAACAAGCGGAGCTGGCGAGGTCCTAAGCCGCGGCATTGATACGGACGTTATGCAAATTATAAGCGCAGCCAGGGCGCAAGGCTTGTCGCTTTATCCGTTAACGATCGGCATTAACACGAAGAAGGAGCGAGTTAACATGGACGCAGATAGATTCGAGGATCAATACGCGGATATCGAAGAAGGTCGGCATGTCCGCAGGTATTTCAAGGCATACCTCGATAAGACAAGCGGTCGTAAACATACGGCTATCGGCGTGATCGAATATGACGCGCGTAACACGTTAAGCATCGCCAGCTTGTACGAGGGCCAGGCGCTGAGCAACGCCGAAGCAGCGAACAAAGTAGCGGCATATGTAGAGCGGCAACTGGCGGCCGATGAAGTCGGGGTAGTGCGCATGATTAACATAAGCCTGCGCCGTAACTTCGCTGATAGATTCGCCGGCAAGCTCGTAATCAAAACGGAAAAAGCTAAGCAAGGCGCGGCGGAGGTCATAGCGTTAGCGGAGGATGCCGCGGAAAGAAAAAACGATGTAATCGAGGTATTTAACGAACCAATGACGTCAGGAGTTGAGGCGAATGTATAGCGAAGACAAGTCGGACAACGCCGGCTTAATAACCGCAAGAATCGACGTGGATCCGGGGCCGGAAGCAGGCGTAAAGAAGGTCGCCCTACTAGCGATTGAACAGGCGAGTGGCAAGACGATATTTAAAGCGACGTATAAGACGAAGCAGCGCGGCGACTTTGCGGCGTATAACAGCGCCAGGGAGTTGCTCGATCAGGTCGCTAAGTTAAACGGTATGACCGTAGACGAGGTCGACAGTAACGCAGATTTACCACAAATAAAAATGAGTACAAGGAGATGGAGATAATTATGAGTTACGAAAAAGTGTTTATGACGGAGAAAACAGAAGTAGACGGGAAAATGTATGCGGCGGGCGAGCTTTACGAATTGCCAAAGGAAACAGCGGCGGAAATTTACGAGAAGAAAGCCGCCATCGGTATGAACATACCTGAGGTAGACGCTTACCAGGATAAAGTACAGCGCGAAGTGACGAACTTTAAGCAGAAAGCGGAAGCAATCGAAAAAAGTATTGATCCCCGATACCGAGATGAAACGTTTAAACAGGCCGCAATCGACGAGCTTAAGGCGGAGTTAGACGCCAACGTAAATAATATCCAGTCGGAATACAAGGCTTTCATCGATGAGATCCGCCATGCAGCTAAGGAAGAGGCGGCCAACAAGCGCGTCGCAATCAGTAATACAGCACGCGAACAAGCAGCCCATACAGCGCGGTCACTTGCCGCAGAAATTGCAATGGGCGATGGGCAGGGCGCTATTGACATATTAGCTGAGAAATTACCGTATATGGACGATCGCACGAAACTAGCGCTATCACACGAATTGCCAAGCGTTATGCAGGCGGCAGCCGGTAAGCCTGCGTTAGAAAAGCAGCTGCGCAGTATTTATCGCGACGTAAGACAGCGTGAAAGCGCGGAGGAGGTATTCGCTAAGGCGGCGCAAAAACTGCCTGATGCATGTACACTGCCTTATACGACGTTGAAAATGGCGAACAAACGCTACTTCAATACGGATATCGAAGTAAAGCATGAGCGAAGACATAAAATCTAACCGCATACCCCGCTGCGATGATGTGAGGTCCGTCCCGTCACTCGCGGAGCAGTGAAGCAACGAAGCAACTAATAAATTAAAAGGAGAGGTTTTATATGCAAATCAATATTAATGTTAACCAATATGAAGGGAATAACTTCAGGCACGGCTACCGCGGACTTAACGCAACTGACGAAAATAACAAGCGCCTACTAAGCGATATCAGCGGCATGAGTGTCGTTGAGTTCGTCGAGAAGGCGTTAGAACAGGCGGTTAAGTCTATCGTAGACAACAGCGGCACTGCCGAAGCGATTACGGTTAACCTGCCGGCAGAGGTCGTATTACCTGCGGCACTGCAAACGCATTTAAACGACAAGTATAGCGCGGATCCCGTAGTCAGCAGCGTAACATTCGCATAATCGAGCAATTAGGGCGCCCTTAACCGGGCGTCTTTTTTATTATATCGGAAAGGAGCGGTAAAAAATGAAGCGTAAAAGCAACAGCCAGACGGCCAAGTTTCGCAAACTAACGAAGCGTCTTAACGCGCAAGTAAACGGTATGACGTACGCGAATAAACGCGGCAAGCTGGCTGAATTTGAACAGCTGGCGGAAATGGCCGGCGCAATCAATGAACGTAAATTGAACGCTGATCAGGCGCAGTCACTCGCACACATGCGTAAAGCCATTAATTACGTCCAGCAATATATCGAATATGACAACGATATTGCCGGTGAACTGGCGGCGCATGAGCTTAAGCAGGCGACAATGGTATTAGGAGGTGCGCGGCATGGCTAAAATGAACATAGAATACGTTGTGAAGGTTACGGACAAATTTTCACGCGATTTAGATCGCATGACACGCCAGGTGAAAGAGGTCGAACGAGCGATTGACTCGGTAGACACGACGGTAGCGACGACATTTAACGCTAACACTGCCGCAGCTAACAGTAAGATAGACGAAACTAACCGTAAAATCGGCGCGCTGCCTCGTATTAGAAATATATACGTCAATGTAGTAGGTAACTTCGATAATAGGTTTAATAAAATTGCGGGTCGCATGCGTACTATTGACGAAATATCCCTCGGCATGATGAAGGGCGGTTTCTTCTCGATGGCGCCAGCGTTAGGGCCGTTACTTGCCGGTGCTGCCGGCGGAGCAGGGGCGTTGGCTGCCTCGATGACTGCCGCGGGTATGGGCGCCGGAGCATTTACGGCCGTGGCAATACCGTTAGCCGCAGAACTGTATAACATCGATCAGAACATGAAGAAAGGCTCGAAAGAATGGAACGCGCTGCCGCAGTATACTCGCGACGCAGTGACGGCGCTGGGCGAGGTACAGTTATCATTAAGGGAATTCCGCGACCAGTTCCGCAAGCCTATCTTCGAGATATTTACGCAGAACCTACGGATCATTAAGGACAACCTTGGCCTATTTACGCCGGCAATATGGAGTACGATAGACGCGGTGAAAAACCTGTCTAGTTCGTTCCAAGAGTCGTTAAACAGCGCCGACGTTCACGGATTCTTTACATGGCTAGGCATGAGGGCCGGACCATACCTCGAACAACTAACGAAAACGGTCGGTAACTTTGCGATGGGCTTCCTTAATATGATGGTTGCGTTTGATCCGTTAGCGCAGTCGTTTATGGATGGCTTTCTGAACATGTCGGAGCGTTTCCGGGAGTGGGCGTCGACGCTCGAGACTAACCAGGCCTTCCAAAACTTCGTAGCTTACGTACAAGAGAACGGACCAACGATGCTGAGTCTGATCGGCAATATCATTACGACGTTGGTTAACCTGGGAATCGCAATGGAGCCGTTAGCGACGAAGGTACTAGAAATGGCTAACTCGTTCTTTGCGTGGACGAGCGAAGTATTAAAGAATCATGAATGGGTCGGACAACTAATCGGCGTGCTATTTATGTTCAGAGGTGTAATCGCGATGATAGGCCCTATTATTGCGTTTGTCACAGCGACAATAACATCCCTAACGCCGGTCGTAATTAAAATCTGGAGTTGGTTCGGCAAGTTCGGCGTAAAACTGCAAAAGGTAATGCCGATTGTCACTCGTATAGGCTTAACGATTCTACGATTAAGTAATCCGATAGGTATTATCATTACTGCGGTTATTCTACTTGCGACTGTCATCGCGTCTAACTGGGACATTATCAAGACGAAAACAATGCAACTAGTCGCTAGGGTCGTTGGATGGTTTATTAACCTTAAAAATGACGTAGTATCAGGCGTTAGCACAATGGTCGGTAATGTCGTTGGCTTTTTTAGCGACTTGAAAAACGACGCGATCAGTTATGCCGCAGAACTGGCGAACATGGTCGGGCAGAAGTATAACGACATGAAGGACGCAGCAACCGAGAAAATGAACGACATGTGGAGCAGTGTACAGGATATCTGGGGGAATATCGAGGAATTCTTCGAGGGCATTGACTTATACGAGTCGGGTAAAGCGATCATTCAGTCGGCTATTGACGGCCTTGACGCTATGAAATCGAAAGTAACCGGCAAAGTATCGGAAATCACCTCGGCTATTCGTGATTACTGGCCGTTTAGCCCCGCTAAGGAGGGCGCATTACGCGATCTTAACAAGCTAAACTTCGGCGGGCCTATCGTTGACTCACTGAAAAAGGCGGAATCACCGGCAGTACGTGCAGCTAATCGAGTAGCAGACGCAATCCGCAAGCCTTTAAACGGCATGAGTGTCGATATGCACGGCGTAACTAATCGTAAGGCAGCAAGTATTAAACGCGGCGGGTATGTCGAAGCTACTACTGGCGTAAGAGACCAGGCGCAAGGCACGGCGTTTACTCAAAACGTTACGATCAATAGCGGCCAGCCGGCGAGTCATTCGGAGGTTCTACGGAAGCAACGTCAAATTATGCGCGATGCTGCGATTGAGTTTGGCGTGTAATTAACTAAATTTATCGGGGGCGATTATATGAAAACGTTAGTATTCACGGATAATTACGAATATATGAATTTTATCGGCTGGCTGGCGGAACAGGGAAAACAGCCGGCGTATGTACGGATGGACCAGGCGGGTCATATTCGGGTCGACTTCGAGTAAAATATGTACGGGCGTCTTCCATTGCGGAGGGCGTCTATAACTTACGTTTGTATCGCATTAAAATAAGGTAAAGTACACTAAAGGATACGGGAAAGTATTAAAATTCACTAAAAAGTTGGCCAAATTGGACAACTTATAGTATAATTTACCAAATACCAATCATACTTATTACTACCGAGCGTTTAACAAGGTGGTGATATATGTGGGTAGAAAAAAGGAGGAGAAAAATATGTTAAAGAACTTCTCTAGTGAAAATCGCGAAAGAATTTACGATGCTGCTAAAAATAACACAAAGAAGAATGAAAAAGGCCTTACAGTTATTGATAAAGATGATCCTTGGAGAAAATACAGTGCCCCGAAACTCGAACTAAAAAGAGAATATAATTACTCTTAAAGAATTGTATGGGGAGAGGGATAGAACCAGCGCAAGTTAGGTATGCTAATGTTCCTAAAGAAGAAGATCCGAATGCCTTAATGGAAAGGCCTTGTGTTATTGTGGAAGTTTATGAAGAAACTAATGAAGTAGCAATTATTAAACTTACGAAAGAAAACCCCCGACCAGGGGATCCTTATGATTATGCGCTAGTTCATTGGAAACGTCCACATGCAGGCCTACCTATACCATCTACAGCTAGATGCGGGAAATTAGTATTAGTTGATGAGTCACAAATATTAAATTTACGGGGTAAACTTCACGTACAAGATGAAGTAGCAATAACGGCCAAACTTGAAGAATTCTTTGAAAAAGGTTATTAGTCACCTAAATCCAGGTGGCTTTTTTTTATTTTACTAATAAGGTATTGGGGAAGCCTGTTTATTTATTATTTAGCACAGGTCCAAAGAATACACCGTTGTCTATGCTATCGAATATGCCAACGTCTACGCCACGGCCCCTACCAACGAAATTTCACACCAAGCAACGACTAAGGAATATTCCAGTCTTAGTAATGGCGCGGGTTTAGGCTTGCCTCCTACTATTCCAAACGAACGAAACATATATACGTATATATATATGCAGAGAAACGGCCTATAACGAAATTAGTTTTGTCTTCACGGGTAGTAGGGCGGTTAGTTTCGTCAGAGAGCGCTATTCTATAAATGGCCCCCTTGCAATATTCGGTTAGTTACCGTACAATAAGACGTATAAAATAACTCGGACAAACCGATAAAGTACGTCGTCAACTGGCCGATAAATATACGTTTAAACTTGCGACAAACCCTGCCGCTAAGCCAATCCGGGGGCATCAACTCCGAATTCATTGCGATGGTAGCCGACCGCCTGCGTCTGGAACATAAAGCAAGTTAATTATGGTAAATACGTTTGCTTAAATAAGATAAAGCTTCCCACTCTTCATAAAGAGAGTGTGGGAAGCTTTTTTCATTCACTCCGGATTTTCATAAAAGTCAATTTTTCCATATAGGGTAGTTAAGGTTATTGTGTAGGCGTGTCTGTAACTTCGTAAAGGAATTATTATGATATTTTATAAAAAATCAGAATTCTCCCTACAAATAATGGAGAACCAAGTATATCTATGTTACAATTTTAAATTATTAATCACTTTATCAAAGTAGCAGGGAGATGTAATAATGAAAGTAGTAAAATTTGGGGGAAGCTCTGTAGCAAATGCAGCCCAACTAAGAAAAGTTGCAAATATTATGTTAGATGATACAGAAAGAAAAGTGGTGGTAGTATCTGCACCTGGTAAAAGGTTCAGTGATGATGTCAAAATGACTGATTTACTGATTGAACTTGCTGGTAAGGTAATAGGCAAGGAAAATCATGATGCAGCTTTATCTGCAGTCATGGATCGTTTCCGTGAAATCATCCAGGAATTGGAGCTCTCGGAGGATTTGACTGAAACGATTCAAAAGAACATCGAATATATCATCCAAACACATGAATCTGCAGAATGGACCTTAGATGCCCTCAAGTCCTGTGGAGAGGATGGTTCTGCACAAATCCTCAGCGCGTATTTACAATCAAAAGATGTAGAAGCTTCCTATGTGAATCCAAAAGATGCCGGCATTATTGTGAGTGATGAACCAGGTCAGGCGCAGGTGCTGGATGAAAGCCTGGAACAACTGTATAAACTTCGGGAACGTGATGGTATTCTTGTCATTCCGGGATTTTTCGGGTACAGCAAAGCTGGCAGATTGGTGACTTTTCCACGGGGAGGTTCTGATATTACCGGCTCTATTGTAGCCGCAGGAGTAAAAGCTGATTTATATGAAAACTTCACGGATGTAGATTCGGTCTATTGTGTAAATCCAACGATTGTTTCTAACCCTAAACAAATTACTTCCTTGACTTATAAGGAAATGCGTGAACTTTCCTATGCAGGCTTTTCTGTTTTTCATGATGAAGCTTTAATTCCCGCGTTTAAAGCAAAGATTCCAGTGTGTATTAAGAACACAAATAATCCCCAAGCGCCAGGGACCATGATTGTTTCAGAAAACGAAGCTGGTTATGGACGTGTTACAGGGATAGCCAGTGATAAAGGATTCCTGACACTTTATGTAAGTAAATATTTAATGAACAGGGAAATAGGGTTTGGTCGTCGATTACTGCAAATTTTAGAAGATGAAGGAATTTCTTTTGAACACGCTCCGTCTGGAATTGATGATATGTCTGTCATTTTACGTGAAGACCAGTTGCCTATAGACAAGGAAGAACAAGTCATTGCACGAATTAAAAATGAGTTGAATGTAGATATGGTGAACATCGAGCGGAATATGGCAATGGTCATGCTTGTTGGAGAAGGGATGAATAATACTATAGGTCTGGCAAGTCAGGCTACCCGTGCTTTCCGTGAAGCGGATGTTAATATCGAAATGATCAACCAAGGGTCATCAGAAGTATCCATGATGTTTGGCGTCTATGAAGAAGGTATGGAACGTGTTGTTCAATATTTATATAAAGAATTTTTTGAATAAAGGTTAAAAAAGCAGCCAGGAACCCTGGCTGCTTTTTTTCTGATCAGCTTGAACTTAATAGTAAGGAACCCTTCTTTTTGGATGGCTCAAGGGAGTCCAATTGTTTTTGTAAATAATAATAATCCTTTGCACCTGATTCTATAGCCCCTTTTAATAATTGCTCAAACAACTCTGCAGTCATAATCGCATCATTCAATGCATGGTGACGTTCCATCTGTTCAATATCAAAGTATCTTAATAAGGGATCCAGCTGGTGACGTATTTCAGGAAGCAGCCATTGGGCAACTAATTGGGAATCGATCACAGGAGGATTAAAGTCAGGAAGCTTCCAGCGTTTTAACATTGCACGCAGAAAACGCATATCAAACTTTGCAGGGTGGGCAACTAAAATAGAATTATCACTGAACGATAAAAAACGGTCAAACCCTTCAATGAAAGACGTTCCATTCTTTAATTGAGTGCGCGTCAGTCCGGTCAAGTCCAATGTATGCCTGCGTACAGGGCGAATCGGCCTTATAATTTGATGGAATTTTTTTATATGACAAGATTGCAGACCTTCGATTTGGATGGCACCGATCGATATAATCTCATGACCTATCTCCGGAAGAAAGCCGGTGGTTTCTAAATCGAAAATTGTATAAGTTGCTTGATCCAGCGGCTGTTGAAGTAATTCGCCTGGAGGCTGGTAATTCTCTAGTTTCCGATATAACGTATGATAAGCATCCTGCCTCCGGTATGGGCGGATTTTATAGGAATAAATTGCTTTTTCAAAGAACAGATATTTAAGTATTTGCAGGTCAATAGGAAGCATTAAACCACCCGATTCCTGTTATAACTTAATTCCAGTACTTGTTGCAGACGTTTAGCTATAATCAAGGCGTCACGAAGCAGCCTTTTTTCATCTTTTTTGAGACGGGCCAGGTTTAACTCATTGGTTAACGGCAGGTTCTCGTCTAACTGCCGCAAATTTTCCTGTAATCGGAAGGTAAGCAGGCGATGGAAAGCTAATTTAGCATTTTCGGCATCTCTAGGGTGGAATCGTTCCTGTTCGGTGAGTGCTGTCAGCCTTTTTACCGTATTAATTTCATCAATCCCGTACTTGATAGAATAAATTCGGATAGCATTGACAATCTGCATTATCGCAGATTTCTTTAAATTTAACCCTCTTTTTTTGCCTATGCCGGTGATCCTGCCGAATGGCTGAATCGGTACTCTGAATCGTAAGGTATCCTTCATTAATAACTGATGAAGATTTAAGGAACGTTGGATTCTTTTCACGACATATTCCCGAAGTTCATAGGCGAGGGAATAGTCACCGAATACCGGCCGAAAATCGACAAAGATAGTAAAATCCCTTATTTCCTCTCCATCCATTTTTTCGATCCATTCATTTATGCTGTTATACCATTCCTCTGTAGATTTCCTCCATTTTTCTTCTTTTGCCATAATTCCTCCGGTGCATAATGGAAAGCCACAATAATGAAGCATGTGATTAATCTTTTCGCCCAATCGTTTAAAATAGTTTTCGATTTTTTCGGCGGCATGCAGGTGTTTATAATCTGCCAGTATCAGACCATTGTCCTGGTCTGTACTGAAAGCTTGTTCTTTTCTCCCCAGACTCCCCATCACTATAAAACAATAGTTGATTGGAGGAGCGCCATACCCTTCTTTTACCATCTCTTCCTCAGCAATCTGAATAATTTGTTTGTGGATACGTTCATTATAATTGGATATTAATTCTGTGATGTCATAGGCATACATGTTCTCACCGACAAGACTGGCCACAAATTGTTGGAAGCGTTGATTATTGCTGGGAGATAATAATTTTAGCTCTTCTACACTAGTGGCATTTGAAATCCTGTAAGTCAAATCGAAATATACAGAGTTTTGAATCGTAAAGAAAGAGGACTGCCTCAACACCCCTGCAATGGTATCCCGGTGCAGGACCGGGATAAGCTCCGTAGGGTGATGCTTCAAGTAACTTAATGCATCATATATAAAGGACTGAGAGGCAATGGCGAACGATTCTTCGGTCGCATATGCTTTTACCGGCCTGGTATGTCCATTTTCAAAATAAGCCTTTAAAATTTCTGAATAACCAATCATACCGAGCATAGTCTGACGGTCTTCACTTACGATCAAGGCTTCTACCTTTTCTTCCTGGATAATCCTGGCTGCTTGTTCCACCGTTTTTTCTGGATGAATGAAAGTGGGCGGCTCCATAAAGGTATCGGCACGCTTTTTAAACAATTCTTTCTCATCATTTTCATCAGATGTAGAACTTTTATATTTAATCTCATTATAGAGCGATTTCATCATGTTGCTGATTTCATCGACGACTACTTTTGAGAAGTGTGTATTGGTGGACATGACATCAAAGAATTTCGATTTATCAAAACGTAGTGTCTTGGTCGCTTCAAGTGCCTGTACAGAAAATTTCATCTCCCCGCTTGTCAGCATCATCATGACACCTACCAGGTCTCCGGGATAAAAAAAGTTGACGGACAACTGCTGACCATTCGAACGGTGCATAATATTCTTGGCAAGTCCTGATAATATAAATTGCACCTCTATTGTATCTTCTTCTTGATCTTCATGGATAATGAATTCATTTTTATTATATTCATTCATGGAAGCATCACCGAAAATTTCATTGAATTCTTCAGGTGTTAACAAGTTGAAGGGATACTGCTCTTTGAACATATCCTGGTAACTTTCCATCTAAAAACTCCTTCGTGATATTCTTAGTAGTCTTAGTATAGCAAATTAAGTATAACGAATGCTTCCCAAGCCGTTTAAAGGAATTCTCCCCGAGGTTTCGCTAACTGTTTTTGTTGATTATTCATAATAGCCTTATTCCACAATAGGGCCGAATTGTGGAAGACTCAGTTTCAAGATAGTGAGGGTTCTTTACCATAATAGCGTCAGGGATGTCCGGGAAACTACTCGCTTTCCTGCGGGGGAACCGGCAAGCCTCCTCGGTCGTTTTCACTCCCTGTGGGGTCTTGCCTAGTCCCTTCTCCCGCGGGAGTCTCGCAGTTTCCCTGCCACCCCATCCGAAGGATGGGAGAAAAGAACCCCTGTTATATTGCAGATGTCTTCTACTTTTAATGGATAATTGAATAAAGACGCGGTTTTAAGCTCACATTTCATGCATAGCTCACTCTTGGTTTGAAGAACGATATACCGATGTTTCCGTATCTCTCATAAACGCAAGGAGGTCCGGGAAATTGCGAGACTCCAGTGGGATGGACATGAGCGGTGAGATCCCGCAAGGCGAAGCCCGAGGAAGCTCACCGTACGCCCATGGAAAGCGAGTAATTTCCCGGACCTCCTAACCGTTACTATCGTAACGGAAACAATTTATCTCGAAACTGAGTCTTCAAGAAAAGGGAGCTTTACTGGAGAAATGCAATGTTGGTTTTAACCAATAAAAAAAGAGCTCTTTAGCTCTTTTTAAAATTTCCCATTCGTATTTTTCCTCTTACTATCCCGGTGACGAATAAATCCTGCTATAAACCCTATACCGCCTAATATAAATAAAACCCCAAATATGAATTGGATAGAAATATGAAAAAAGATGGGATGCATAATACCAAATAACGTGTCCCGGATTAGTTTAATTCCTAATGTAGCAATAATACCCGGAATCAGCATAATTAATAAAGCTATCAATCGCATTGTGCTTTATCTCCCTTTAATATCAATAATTTATTGCAAAACCTTTCACTGCTTTTTAGTATAGCAAACAAGCTTTTTTCTGAAAACATTTTTATCTTGCTAATAAATGCAGGTTAGATTATGATGAAAGTACGCAAAAAATTGCAGGAAGTGGTACAGTGAAACGAGTACTAATCGTAGGAGCGGGAAAAGGCGGAACTGCGTTATTAAAGTTGCTGAAAGCGACTAATCGAATGGAGATTGTCGCTATTGTAGATATTAATGATCAGGCGGATGGTTTGCGTCTGGCTGCCGAACTCGACATCCAGACGGGTTCGGACTGGAAGCAATGGATACATAAAGACATTGATATAGTCATCGAAGCCACTGGGGATGAGAAGACATTTGAAGCTATCCTTTCCAGAAGAAAAGGGAAAACGGTAGTGATCCCAGGGGCGGTAGCCTATATCACCGCTGAACTTTTAGAAGAAAAAGAAACGTTATTGACTGAATTGAAAACGCAAACAATTAATCAGGAACTGATATTAAACAGTATTCATGATGGAATGATTGTGATAGATGAACAGGAAAACGTGACGTTCATGAACCGTAGTGCTGCGAAGATTTTAGGGATGGATAAAAAAGATGCACTTAAGCGGAAAGTGGATGAGATCATAACATCCACCAGACTTCCTCAAATCATGAAAACGCGCCGGAAAGAGGTTAACCAGAAGCTCATACTGGAAAATGGCAAAAAGGTGATTACCACTAGAATTCCTATTATAAATAGTGCTGGTGAAGTGATGGGTGCCTTTGCTGTTTTTAAAGATATTACCGAAGTGGTGGATCTTGCAGAAGAAATAACTGATCTCAAGGAAGTAAAAACGATGTTGGAAGCGATTATCCAATCTTCCGATGAGGCAATCACGGTCGTTGATGAAGATGGGAAGGGATTGATGATTAATCCTGCCTACACCAGAATTACGGGGCTTACGGAAAAAGATATTGTAGGAAAGCCGGCAACCGTGGATATTTATGAAGGCGAGAGTATGCACATGAAGGTACTTCAGACAAGGAGACCTGTTCGAGGTGTGAGGATGAAAGTCGGTCCTGCCAAAAAGGATGTCATTGTCAATGTTGCGCCGGTAATCGTGGATGGAAAGCTGAAGGGGAGTGTCGGTGTCCTGCATGACGTGACTGAAATTAAGTCATTGACCAGTGAGTTGAAACGGGCAAGGCAGATTATCAGGAAGCTGGAAGCGAAATATACCTTTGATGACATTATTGGCACTTCGCAAGAAATGACGCTTGCATTAGAACAAGCGAAGGTGGGAGCGAAAACGCCTGCCACGGTTCTTTTAAGAGGAGAATCTGGTACAGGAAAAGAACTTTTTGCTCACGCCATCCATAATGAGAGCGGCAGAAGGCATAATAAGTTTATCCGGGTCAATTGTGCAGCTATTGCAGAGTCGCTATTGGAAAGCGAGTTATTCGGTTACGAAGAAGGTGCCTTCTCGGGCGCCAAACGAGGCGGCAAAAAAGGTTTATTTGAAGAAGCGCATAATGGCAGTATTTTTTTGGATGAAATCGGAGAGCTATCACTTCAAATGCAGGCAAAATTACTCCGTGTGCTGCAGGAAAAAGAAATCGTACGGGTTGGCGGAACTAAGCCAGTACCGGTGGATGTGCGAATCATAGCAGCCACGCATGTCAATTTAGAGAAAGCGATCATGAACAAGAGCTTTCGGGAAGACCTCTACTACCGACTTAATCGACTGCCTATTTATATACCTCCATTAAGGGAGAGGATTGAAGATATCCCGTTATTAATTGAGTATTTGATACAGAAATTGAACGAAAATTATGGGCGCAACGTTAAGAGGCTGGATGACGATGCATTAGAAAAGCTTAAAGGTTATAACTGGCCGGGGAATGTAAGGGAACTTGAAAATATTATCGGAAGAGCAATGATTTATATGGAGAACTATGATGAAGTCATTCAACTTTCTCATATCCCGCCTTTAAAGCATACGACTCCAGAAAGAGAGGGGCAAAAAGATGCCGGACAAGTATGGCTGGGAGAAACATTGCAGGTGGCTGTGGACGCATACGAGCGAAAATTGTTGGCTGAAGCTTATCAGGCACACAATTATAATAAAACACAGACAGCAAAGGCCCTCGGAATATCGATTAGAAATCTTTATTATAAACTTGATAAATACAATTTAGACAAAAATAGCATGCAATAAATTGCATACACGATAATCTTTGCATGGGTGAAAGACAAACCGGGAAGCGTTTTCATTGGATGGAAATTTGGCATGAAATTTGCATGTTAATAGTGAAGAGGTGAGAGTTTGCGTACTTTAGAAACATTACTCAAACAATTGGATAACAACGCTGTAAAAACTGTTGCCGTAGCTCAAGCGGCAGATCGTGAAGTACTGAAAGCTGTCAACAAAGCTATAGAAAACAATCTCTGTCGTTTTTTGCTGGTTGGGGAACATAAAGAAGTCGAGAAGCTTGCGGGCGAGATTGGACTAAGTTTAAATCACCCCTCAATCGAAGTCTTGGACTCCAACCAGGAAGAGGCGGCAGCTGTTGCGGTGAAAGCAGTAAAGACAGGCCGGGCACAAGTAGTTATGAAAGGTAACCTTTCCACCAAAGAAATATTGAAGGCGGTACTTCACAAAGATTATGGGCTTCGTACAGGGAATGTATTATCCCACGTAGCCCTGTTTGAAATACCGAACCAGGATAGACTGATATTCCTGACGGATTCTGCGATGAACATTGCCCCTTCTTTGGAAGAAAAGGCACAAATCATTGAAAATACAGTTTCAGTGGCGAGGAGTTTAGGGATTGAACAACCGAAAGTAGCAGTCCTGGCTGCAGTTGAGGTAGTGAATCCTTCCATGACTGCAACAATGGATGGGGCGCTGCTTACCCAGATGGCGAATAGGGGCCAACTGAAAAATTGCCAGGTGGATGGACCGCTTGCGTTTGATAATGCCGTAAGTATAGAAGCAGCCGAGCAAAAGGGGATCACCTCCCCTGTTGCTGGAAAAGCAGATGTACTGTTAGCTCCAGCTATTGAAACAGCTAATGCGTTGTATAAATCTTTTATGTATTTTGCCAATGCGAAAGTTGCCGGAATTATAAGCGGAGCTGCAGCACCAATCGTTCTCACCTCTCGTGCTGATTCAGCAGAGAGTAAAATATATTCACTCGCACTTGCTTTACTATCATCTGATACACATTAGGAGGAATACGAGATGGAAATTTTCACTTATATGAAAGAATATGACTATGAGCAATTGGTATTTTGTCAGGACGAAACTTCTGGTTTGAAAGCGATCATTGCTATTCATGATACAACGTTAGGCCCTGCATTAGGTGGGACCAGAATGTGGACGTATGATTCCGAAGATGCGGCTATTGAAGATGCCCTTCGTCTTGCCAAAGGTATGACCTATAAAAATGCAGCTGCAGGCTTGAACCTTGGTGGCGGTAAGACTGTTATTATCGGAGATCCTAAAAAAGATAAGAACGAAGAAATGTTCCGTGCGTTTGGACGGTATATTCAGGGACTTAATGGCCGTTATATTACGGCTGAAGATGTAGGGACTACAGTGCAGGACATGGATTTAATTCATGAAGAAACAGATTATGTAACCGGTATTTCTCCGGCATTTGGTTCTTCAGGAAATCCTTCGCCTGTGACGGCTTATGGTGTATATCGCGGAATGAAAGCTGCTGCCAAAGAGGGATTTGGAACAGATTCACTAGAGGGAAAAACAGTAGCAGTACAGGGCGTCGGAAACGTCGCTTACAACCTTTGCCGCCATCTTCATGAAGAAGGCGCAAGTTTAATCGTAACGGATATCAACAAAGATGCCGTTCAACAGGCTGTCGAGAACTTTGGCGCCAAAGCGGTTGATCCTGATGAAATATATGGCGTTGACTGTGATATTTATGCGCCATGTGCCCTGGGTGCAACAATCAATGATGATACAATTCCACAATTGAAGGCTAAAGTTATCGCTGGAGCGGCTAACAACCAGCTGAAAGATACATCACATGGTGATATCCTCCATGAAAAAGGAATCGTTTATACGCCTGATTACGTCATCAATGCCGGAGGGGTAATTAATGTTGCCGACGAGTTGAATGGTTATAATAAAGAGCGGGCGATGAAGCGGGTAGAAACAATTTACGATAATGTATCCAAAGTGTTCGAAATATCCAAGCGGGACAATATTCCGACATATGCAGCTGCTGACAAAATGGCTGAAGAACGTATTCAGCGCATGCGTCATTCAAGAAGCCAGTTTTTGCAAAATGGACACCATATTCTCAGCAGAAGATAAACAGCGAAGGTTGATCGGAGGTTTAAGGCAGTGCAGCAAGCTTACAGAATACTTGTTATTAATCCAGGTTCGACATCTACAAAAATCGGAGTCTTTGAGGAAGAAACTTGTATTTTTGAAAAGACAATCCGCCACAAGACTGAAGAGGTGGCGGGTTTTTCGAGAATCATTGAGCAATTTGAGTTTCGGAAACAAGTGATATTAGATGAACTGGATAAAGAAGGAATTAATATCAGTAAATTGAGTGCCGTGTGTGGTCGTGGCGGTTTGTTACGACCTATTGAAGGTGGTACGTATGAAGTCAATGATGCAATGCTTGAGGACTTAAAAGCCGGCTATAATGGCGAGCACGCCTCTAATTTAGGTGGCATCATTGCGAATGAAATTGCGCAAGGGCTTAACATACCAGCTTTTATTGTGGACCCGGTAGTCGTCGATGAACTACAGGAGATTGCAAGGGTTTCAGGGGTTCCTGAAATTCCAAGAAAAAGCATCTTCCATGCATTGAACCAAAAAGCCGTAGCTAGAAGAGCAGCAAGTGACTTGAGGCAAACTTATAAAGAATCCCGCCTGATTGTGACCCATATGGGTGGCGGTATTACAGTAGGGGCACACAAAAATGGCAGGGTTGTCGATGTGAACAACGGTTTGCATGGCGACGGTCCTTTTTCTCCGGAACGTGCAGGGACGGTACCCGCTGGTGATCTCGTTGCCATGTGTTTTTCTGGACAGTATTACCGGGATGAAATTATGAAGAAGCTAGTCGGAAAAGGCGGATTAATGGCCTATTTAGATAGCAACGACGCGGTAGAAATAGAAAAGCGTTTGGAACACGGCGATAAAAAAGCAGCATTGATTTATGACGCGATGGCTTATCAAATAGCAAAAGAAATTGGATCAATGAGCACGGTATTGGAAGGGAAAGTCGATGCTATTGTGCTGACTGGGGGTCTGGCGTACGGGAAAGGCTTTGTTGAGCAAATATCTGAAAGAGTCAAGTGGATTGCTGATATCCTGGTTTATCCTGGCGAAAATGAGCTGGAAGCTCTGAATGCCGGCACATTACGCGTGCTTCGTCAGGAAGAACTGCCCAAGCATTATCCAAATTTCACAGAATAGAAAGGAGAGTCAACCATGGCTCAAGATTATGATTTAGTCATACTGGGTGGAGGTACTGGTGGATATGTCGCAGCAATCAGAGCCTCTCAGCTTGGTTTGAAAACAGCAGTTGTCGAGAAGGGGAAAATGGGCGGTACCTGCCTGCATAAAGGCTGTATCCCTTCCAAAGCACTGCTCAGAAGTGCTGAAGTATACCGGCAGACAAAAGAAGCGGACGAATATGGAATTATCACGGAACCGCCTAAAATCAACTTCGATCGTGTTCAGAAGAGAAAACAGTCGATCGTGGATACCTTACATAAAGGGGTAGAAGGCCTGATGAAAAAGGGGAAAATCGATGTGTATGAAGGGTTTGGCCGAATTTTAGGTCCCTCGATTTTTTCTCCAATGCCGGGCACCATTTCGGTGGAGATGAATAACGGGGAAGAGAATGAAATGCTGATTCCCAAAAACGTTTTGATTGCTACCGGCTCTAAACCCAAAACCCTGCCAGGTCTCGATATAGATGGCGAATATGTGGGGACTTCCGATGAAGCACTTGAAATGGAAGAACTTCCAAAGTCGATCATTATTGTCGGCGGGGGAGTCATTGGGATCGAATGGGCTTCCATGCTTGCTGATTTTGGTGTGGAAGTGACTGTCATCGAATATCTTCCGCAAATCCTGCCTACAGAAGATCAAGAAATAGCTAAGGAAATGCAACGGTTGATGAAGAAGAAAGGCATCAAAGTTGTAACTGGTGCAAAAGTACTTCCAGACACACTGAAAAAAGACGGCAACGTGGTTATCCAGGCTGAAGTTAAAGAAAAGCAGGAGACTTACGAGGCTGATAAATTATTAGTATCTGTTGGCCGTTCAGCAAACGTGACTAATATCGGGCTGGAAAACACGGATATCAAAGTCGAAAATGGCTTCATTGAAACGAATGATTATTACCAGACCAAAGAAAGCCACATCTATGCCATTGGTGATGTTATTGGAGGCCTTCAGCTTGCCCATGTCGCTTCACACGAAGGAATAACGGCTGTCGAGCATATGGCAGAGAAAAAGCCGGACAAATTGAAAGCCGAAGAAATACCGACATGTATCTATTCTAATCCTGAAGTTGCCAGTGTGGGATTGACAGAGCAACAAGCCGAAGAAGCTGGTTACGAAATCAAAAAAGGGAAGTTTTCCTTCAAAGCAATCGGTAAAGCGTTAGTGTTCGGTGAATCGGATGGTTTTGTCAAAATTATTGCTGATAAAGAGACTGATGATTTATTAGGAATCCATATGATCGGCCCGCATGTAACTGATATGATTTCGGAAGCCGGTCTTGCCAAAGTTCTCGATGCGACTCCATGGGAGATTGCTGAATCCATCCATCCTCACCCGACTTTATCGGAAGCAATCGGGGAAGCGGCGATGGCTGTTGATGGTAAACAAATTCACGGATAATGCAAAGGAGGGGTTGAAATGGCTGAAAATCGCCATGAAAAACTTGGTTTAACGGATGAACAAGTATTAGACATGTACCGGACGATGCTTACAGCTAGAAAAGTTGATGAAAGAATGTGGCTATTGAACAGAGCAGGAAAGATCCCATTTGTCATTTCCTGCCAGGGGCAAGAGGCAGCACAGGTTGGGGCAGCCTATGCGCTTGACCGGGACAAAGATTATGTCCTTCCATATTACCGGGATATGGGGGTTGTGCTTGCTTTTGGTATGACCGTGCAAGAATTAATGCTTTCCGGATTTGCTAAAGCGGAAGATCCTAACTCAGGAAGCCGTCAAATGCCAGGACATTTTGGCCAAAAGAAGAACCGAATTGTCACTGGTTCTTCTCCAGTAACGACCCAGGTCCCCCATGCTGTTGGTATCGCGCTTGCTGGAAAAATGGAGAAAAAGGATTTCGTTTCCCTCGTTACCTTTGGAGAAGGTTCTTCAAATCAGGGTGATTTCCATGAAGGGGCAAACTTTGCCGGGGTTCACAAACTTCCTGTCATCTTTATGGTAGAAAATAATAAATACGCTATTTCTATTCCAGTGGAACGTCAACTCGCCTGTGAGAAAGTATCCGACCGTGCTATTGGATATGGGATGCCTGGTTATACAGTGGACGGGAATGATCCGCTGGAGGTTTATGAAGTAGTCAAGCAGGCAGCCGAACGCGGCCGTAACGGTGAAGGTCCTACACTAATTGAAGCCGTTTCTTATCGCCTGACTGCCCATTCCAGTGATGATGATGACCGTACGTATCGTGAAAAAGAAGAAGTAGAGGAAGCGCGCAAGAAAGATTCCATCATTACATTCGGCAATTACTTGCGTGGACTGGGTATTTTGACTGAAGACCTTGAGAAGGAAATGAACGAAGAGATCACTAAGTTGGTCAATGATGCGACAGATTATGCGGAAAACGCACCGTATGCTGAGCCGGAATCTGCGTTGAAGTACGTATACGAAGAGTAAGGAGGGGAACGACAATGCCAGTAATTTCTTATATCCAAGCAGTTACACAAGCGTTGCGTGAAGAAATGCAGCGTGACGAGAAAGTGTTTGTTTTAGGGGAAGACGTCGGGAAACGCGGCGGTGTATTCCGCGCTACAGATGGGTTATACGATGAATTTGGCGGAGACCGGGTACTCGACACTCCACTAGCTGAATCCGCAATCGCCGGAGTTGGAATTGGTGCTGCTATGTACGGAATGCGGCCCGTAGCCGAAATGCAGTTTGCTGATTTCATCATGCCTGCGGTCAATCAGATAATCTCTGAAGCGGCTAAAATCCGCTACCGTTCCAACAACGACTGGAGCTGCCCAATTACTATCCGTGCTCCTTATGGAGGCGGGGTTCATGGGGCTTTATACCATTCTCAATCCGTTGAGGCTGTATTTGCCAACCAGCCAGGGTTGAAAATCGTTATGCCTTCCACTCCTTATGACGTGAAAGGGTTATTAAAAGCAGCTGTTCGCGATCCTGATCCCGTGCTGTTCTTTGAACACAAACGGGCGTACCGTCTAATTAAGGGAGAGGTTCCGGAAGAGGATTACACGCTTCCGATTGGTAAGGCGGATGTAAAACGTGATGGTTCTGATATTACCGTGATTACATACGGTTTAGCTGTCCATTTTGCATTACAGGCAGCTGAGAAGCTGGCGGAAGATGGGATCGATGCCCATATCCTCGACCTGCGTACCGTTTATCCATTAGATAAAGATGCGATTATTGAAGCGGCATCGAAAACAGGGAAGGTCCTGCTCGTTTCAGAAGATAACAAAGAAGGCGGCATCATCAGCGAGGTGTCAGCTGTCATTAGTGAAAATTGTTTATTCGACCTGGATGCACCTGTTCAGCGACTGGCTGGACCGGATGTCCCAGCCATGCCTTATTCACCGACAATGGAGAAATATTTCATGATCAATCCAGATAAAGTTGAAAAAGCCATGAGAGAGCTTGCTGAATTTTAAATTAAAGGAGGAGTCTCTGTGGGCGTTGAAAAAATAAAAATGCCACAATTGGGCGAAAGTGTCACCGAAGGCACAATCAGCACATGGCTGGTCCAAGTGGGAGATAATGTTAATAAGTACGATCCGATTGCAGAAGTAATGACAGATAAAGTAAACGCGGAAGTACCATCATCCTATACAGGTGTAATCAAAGAATTAGTCGCACAGGAAGGTGATACCATTGCTGTTGGTGAATTGATGTGCTATATGGAAGTAGAAGGCAGCGGTTCTACAGAGGATACAGACGAACCGGTGAAAGAGGAACCGGCCAAGGCAGATCCTGTAGCTGAGGAGAAATCAGCTCCTGTAACGAAGAGTGAGAATCAGAGTGAATCAGCTGACAGCGAGAAGCCGATGAAGAAGCGTTTTTCACCAGCAGTCATGCGTTTGGCTCAGGAGAACGATATAGATCTTGAGCAGGTAGAAGGTACAGGCAAAGGTGGCCGTATCACTCGTAAGGATGTCGAGAAAGTAATTGCTGGAGGCGGCACAAAAGATAAACAGCCGCAGGAATCAGTACAGGAAGCAGCACCACAAACATCTCAGCCATCTCCATCCCACTCTGCGCCAGCTCCAATAAATGTGAAAACAGAAGTTGGGGATAAAGAGATTCCAGTTACTGGTGTAAGAAAAGCAATTGCTCAGAATATGGTCAAATCGAAGACGGAAATACCTCATGCCTGGATGATGGTCGAAGTGGACGTTACCGGTTTAGTAGAGTACCGGAATTCGATGAAAGATAAGTTCAAAGCAGAAGAAGGGTACAGTCTGACGTTCTTTGCTTTTTTTGTCAAAGCAGTAGCCCAGGCATTAAAAGAATACCCGCAATTGAACAGCACGTGGGCTGGTGATAAAATTATCCAGCGTAAAGCCATTAATTTAAATATTGCAGTTGCAAAAGAAGATCAATTGTTCGTACCAGTCATTAAGGATGCTGATGACAAGAGCATCAAGGGGATTGCGAAAGACATTACTGACCTTGCTATGAAAGCAAGAAATGGTAAGTTGACTTCTGCAGATATGGAAGGAGGCACCTTTACGGTCAATAATACCGGATCTTTTGGCTCTGTGCAGTCCATGGGTGTCATCAACCACCCACAGGCAGCAATCTTACAGGTGGAATCCATTGTGAAAAAGCCTGTTATCAAAGATGGGATGTTCGCTGCAAGAGATATGGTGAATCTATGTTTATCATTAGATCATCGTGTGCTTGATGGCTTGGTTGCCGGTAATTTCCTTGCGCGTGTTAAAGATATACTGGAAAAGGTAACGAAAGATAATACACCAATTTATTAATAAGAAAAACTCCCGTGTACCTAAGATGGTTACGGGAGTTTTTTATTATATCTAACCAATTTTGAAAAGGTCTCTCTCTATGCTTTTGTCTTATAGGAAGTGATATGAGATTGCAGGGTTTTATCTGTTCCAAACATAAAATGCTTTTCCATATTTGGGGAATAAGTGGAATTGACGGCCACTCTCCCTACAGTTTCTGCGACTTCACGCAGCATACTTGGAGATGCCCCGCAGCATAACCCTAAGTAATTGACTCCAATATCATGGGCTTCCTTTGCCCAGGCAGCAAGTTCATACCGGTTGCAATAAAGCGGGTCCAGCGATGTTGGAAAGGTAGTCTCGGTCGGCAGGGTACAAGAGCATCCCCCATCGGGTAAATTGAAAAAGGTAGGGTGTTCTTCCGTTGTTCTATATGGTATGGGTAGTGCACCTACATAACCCTCAACATTTGCACGAATTTTTTCCATAAAAGGCTGCATCGTAGCTGGTCCACGGAAACAATTCATTCCTACTACCAAAGCTCCATGTTTCTTCAATAACTGACAGCCTTCCTCTACGGTATATCCATCCCGTAATACATTCTCCCCCATTAATCCAAACGTAATGACAGCAGGGAGGCCTTGTCTTTTTATTTCTTCTAAAGCAATCTTTGCTTCCTCGTAATAATAGAAGGTTTCACCATTGACAAAGTCTACCCCTTCTTCTTTGCACCAGCGAACCATTTCAGCAAAAATAGCACGCACGTCTTCTTTTGAAGAAGGGTCGTCGGGATTGAAAAGATTAGTATTTGAAATGTTACCAGCCACTAATGCTTCTTCTTCCGGATGTTCTTTTGCTACTTCTTTGGCCAGCCTAATAGCCTGGCGGTTCAATGGCTCTAATAAATCTTCCTTGCCGATAATCCGCATTTTTTCCCGGTGGGCATTGTAAGTGAATGCTAAAACGACGTCCGAACCTGCCAGCATATAATCGCGATAAGTCTGTTTAAGGGCTTGTGGATTATCCAAGGCGACTTCCGGAACGAATGAACCAGCTTGAAGGTATCCGCGACGCTCTAATTCAAATAGGTATCCTTCCCCGCAAATAACCGGCCCTTCCTGCAATCGTTGTTCTAAACTTCTTTTTGTCATCCAATCATCCTCTCAGGTGTATTTTCTTCTTTTACAAAAAACTTCCCTCTTTTGATAAGAAGAGGGAAGTTATGTATCCAGTCCTCTCTTATCTTTCAGAAAATGGTTTCTGTAGGAATTAGCACCTTTTCAAGCAGCTGCCTGAATGGTTGCCGGGCATCATCGGGCCTAGTCCCTCCGCCACTCTTGATAAGAGTTGCTATGCAATTGTCCTGTATTATAAGTGGGTGTAATCAGAAATGTCAACTGTATTTTCAGAGAATTTTGTATAGAAAGCAATTAGCAATTACTGATTGATTGAAAGCAACTGGAAATATTGATACTATTATCTAAGAAGATAATCTTGTTATAAAGGGGATATACGCATGGATTTCAATATTTATATGAACGATGTCGTCAACCAGGCTCGTAACGAAATCACCCAGGCTGGCTATAAAGAACTTACTACACCAGACGAAGTGGATGAAGCATTGAATCAAAAAGGAACTACATTGGTGATGATTAACTCTGTATGCGGGTGTGCAGGTGGTGTAGCACGTCCTGCAGCAGCACATTCTATCCATTATGATAAACGGCCAGACCACCTGGTCACCGTATTTGCAGGGCAGGACAAAGAAGCGACGGAACGTGCTCGCCAGCACTTCGTCGGCTACCCGCCTTCTTCACCTTCTTTTGCTTTTTTGAAGGACGGAGAAATCGTTACAATGGTCGAGCGTCATGATATCGAAGGATTTGAACCAATGGAAGTCATTGGAAAGCTCCAAAACATATTTGAAGAGCATTGTGAAGAAATATAAGATTTAAAGTGAAAAAATCCGGTTCAAGGTTAGTGCCTTGTAACCGGATTTTTTTGCGTTGAGAAGGACATTTCCATATATCTCAGTTGTGATTGTGTTTAAACCACAAAACCGAAGGGAGATGTTTGTGAGTGGCACACCTTGTCTAAAAGCCGTCATAATCGTTACAATTTTCTTAACAGATAAATAATTAGGTTAGGGTTACAAGGAATAGGGAAACATCTTCTTTACGTAAGTGAAGCGAAGGGATGTGATGGTAGTGGAAGCCATTAGTAAGAACTTTTTCTTGTTTTTATCGAATAACCGGCTGCTGGATAAATTAGCGAAAAAGTGGGGGCCAAAATTCGGAGCTGATAAAATAGTCGGCGGAGAAACCTTTGACCAGGCCGTACCCTTGATTAAGCAATTGAATCAGCAAGGTCTTCAAGTGACCGTTGACCATTTAGGAGAATTTATAAATTCCGAAGCAGAATCGAGAAAGCGTTCACAAGAATGTATAGAAACCATTCGTACGATCGCTGAACATCAGTTAGGTTCTGAAGTTTCGTTAAAACTTACCTCCCTTGGACTCGACATCAATGAAGAACTTGTTATCGAAAACATGGAGCAAATCCTTGATACAGCCGAGAAGCACGGGGTAGTTGTCACCATAGATATGGAAGACTCATCGCGATGCGAACGTACCCTGGATATTTATAAACGATTAAAAACAACCTATCACAACCTTGGTACAGTCATTCAATCTTATTTGTACCGCTCTGATTGTGATATAGATGATCTCGATGAATATGATCCTTATTTGAGATTAGTAAAAGGGGCATATAAAGAATCTGGAAAAGTTGCTTTTCCGGATAAAGAAAAGGTAGATGCCAATTTGAAGCATCTGATTAAGAAAAATTTATTGAATGGCAATTATACAGCTATCGCCAGCCATGATGATCAAATCATCAATTACACGAAAGAGCTGGCAGCAGAACATCAGATACCAACCGATCAATTTGAATTCCAAATGTTATATGGGATGAGGAATCAGACACAACTTGACCTTGCTAAGGAGGGCTATACCGTACGAGTATACTTGCCTTATGGAGATGATTGGTATGGTTATTTTATGAGAAGGATGGCTGAACGACCAGCGAATATCGCCTTTGCTATTAAAGGTGTTTTCAGTAAATAAATGATAAATAAATTTCTTGAAAGGGGTTTTATAAATGGTAACAGCTTATCGTCATGAACCATTCACAGATTTTACGATTGAGGAGAATAAGCAGGCATTTGAAGCTGCATTGAAACAAGTGAAAGAAGAACTAGGGAAAGACTATGACCTTGTGGTGAATGGAGAGCGTATTCACACGGAAGAAAAAATTGTTTCTACGAACCCTGCTGATACAAAGCAGGTGGTAGGAAATGTTTCAAAAGCCAATCAGGAGACTGCTGAGAAAGCAATTCAATCAGCAGCAGAAGCCTTCAAGAGCTGGAAAAAGTGGGATGCTGCATCCAGGGCTGAGATTCTATTCCGTGCTGCTAACATCGTGCGCAAGCGTAAGCATGAATTTTCTGCTTACCTTGTCTATGAAGTAGGTAAACCATGGAAGGAAGCCGATGCGGATACGGCAGAAGCGATTGATTTCCTCGAATATTACGGTCGTCAAATGCTCGAACTAAAAGATGGAAAGCCTGTCAATAGTCGTGATGGGGAGCATAACCGTTATGTTTATACGCCGATTGGTGTAAGTGTAGTTATTCCGCCATGGAACTTAGCTTTTGCAATTATGGCTGGTACTACAATCGCCCCTATTGTTACAGGTAATACGGTGGTAATGAAGCCTGCCAGTAACAGTCCTGTTATTGCTGCGAAATTTGTAGAGGTGCTGGAAGAAGCGGGACTTCCTAAAGGGGTATTGAACTTTGTTCCTGGAAGTGGCGGGGAAGTCGGTGATTACCTTGTCGATCATCCTAAAACAGCATTAATATCCTTCACAGGTTCCCGGGAAGTTGGTACTCGTATTTTTAAACGCGCAGCTGAAATACAGCCTGGCCAGCAGCATTTAAAGCAAGTGATTGCTGAAATGGGCGGTAAAGATACAGTGGTCGTCGATAACGAAGCAAACCTTGATATAGCAGTAGAAGCTATTATCGTTTCAGCATTCGGGTTTTCTGGTCAAAAATGTTCTTCCGGCTCGCGCGCCGTCGTCCATGAGGATGTCTATGATGAAGTATTAGAACGCGTGAAAAAGCGGACAGAAGAACTAACCGTCGGTAATGCTTCAGAAGAAAATGTGTATATGGGACCAGTTGTCGACCAGGGAGCATATGACAAAATCATGGGATATATCGAAGTTGGAAAAGAAGAAGGCCGATTGGTAACTGGCGGTAAAGGAGATGATTCCACCGGTTATTTCATCGAACCAACCGTATTCGCAGACCTTGATCCAAACTCCCGTATGCAACAGGAAGAGATCTTCGGACCAGTCGTCTGCTTCACGAAAGCGAAAGACTTCGATGAAGCGATTGATATTGCTAATAATACAGAATACGGCTTGACCGGTGCTGTGATATCAAATAATCGCGCTCATCTTGATCAGGCTGCAACAGATTTCCATGTCGGTAACCTGTATTTCAATCGTAATTGCACTGGAGCTATCGTCGGGTATCAGCCATTCGGAGGTTTCAATATGTCCGGTACCGACTCCAAAGCAGGAGGGCCAGATTACTTGGCCCTGCATATGAATCCAAAAACTATTTCAGAAAAATATTAAGTATCAAGAAAAGCAGCACTCCCAGGGAGGGGGTGCTGCTTTTTTCTTGGAAAAATCGAATCAGAATTTGAAAAGTCGTCTAAAGATCATGATTTTCAAATGGTTCTTCTTTCGGTTTTCGCTTGAAGTTCGATATAATTAGCAGTAACTAAATTTTACGTACCCCGCAGCCCTCCAAAAAATGGAGGATCCTGGGTGGCATGGAGGAGGGTAGAGCAGGCTATGGATATAACAGATATGATTTATCGTACAGATGATATTCATAGAGTGACCGAACTGATCAGCTCAAAATTGAATAAGCCAGTCATTGTTGAGAATAAAAACTTTGAGCTGGTATCTTATAGTGCGTCCATGGATGAGTTTGATCAGACACAGCAAAAGACAATCCTCTCCAAAAAATGTCCGATTTTTATCATCGACCGGCTGAAAAAGGAAGGGATCGTCCAGCGTCTGGAGAAACAGCCGACGCCCATCAGAGTACAACCAATCGAAGAGCTTGGTTTCTATCAAAGAATTGTCATCGCAGCTAAACACCTGGGGCAAACGATGGGATATATATGGGTACAGGAATCGGAAACACTGCTTAAGGACGAGGAGCTTGATTTTTTACAAGAAATCAATGCTCATTTAGGTAAGCTTGTTTATGACACCTATGCGAAAGTGAATGCCAAAGAAGGAAGACGTGAGGAATTATTGTGGAACTTGCTGCAGCATGAGTATGGCAGTGAAAATCAATTGCGTAATGAAGCGACTTTAGCAAAACTGCAATTGCCGGAACGTTTTTCCGTATTGGTCTTCGCCATTTCCGATCCCGGTGAAAATTATCGGTTAGATTATTTAGAAAAAGTAGTGGAAAGTTTCTACCTCAGGAGAAAAATATATTTGCTGAAATCTGACTATCAAATAGTATTGATTGTCCAAGGAGAAGCAAACAAAGAGTTTTCTTCAAGAAATCTCGCACGTGAATTCATCCATGAAGTAAGAGATATTGCTGGCAGTAAGGTTTTTTATCGTTTTTTGATTGGTCTGGGGAAGGAATATACGTCACTTATTCAGATGAGAAAGAGTTTTCTTGAAGCTTTGGAAGTTATTGAAACGGCTAACTTTATCACTCCACGACCGGAAACGATGCCTCGGGAATTTTCTAAATTAGGGGTCTATCGTTATCTGGCAGCTTTGTATGAAAAGAATAGCTCAGAAGATTATTTTAGTGAGGACTTGCTGCGATTGATGAAAAAGGATAGGGAAAGCCAGACCGACCTGCTGAAGACTCTGGAAGTTTACCTTGCTAACAACGGGAAGGGCAAACAGACGGCAAATGATTTGTATATACATCCCAATACACTTAATTATCGGATTAAACAAATACTGGAATTGACGAATATCGATTTTAATGACTTCAATATGAAAAGTTACCTATATACAGAATTGTTACTTTTGAATAACGTCCCGGCCTACTATCAAAGATATAAGGAAGCAGCAGAAAGAGGAGGCAGCTGAAACTCTTATTAAAGGGACGGCTGCCTTTTCAGAGTATAGGAAGTCATGTTATGATTTTAAAATATTTTAGTACAACTAGGAAGAGGAGCCGTCTATTGTGAAAATCGGTTATCGCACGATAAAAACAGCTATCGGTACACCGGTTGCTATTTGGATTGCCCAATTGATGAGCCTGGAAAACTTTGCATCTGCCGGTATTCTGACCATTTTATGTATACAAGTAACTAGAAAACGTTCGATATTATCGGCATGGCACAGGTTTGCTGCCTGTATGATTGCCATGGTTTACTCTTATGTGTTTTTTGAGACGTTAGGATATAATCCTATTGCCATTGGTCTCATGCTTTTTTTGTTTATTCCTACTACTGTGAAATTAAAGGTTTCTCCTGGGATAGTGACCAGTTCTGTTATTATTTTACACCTTTATGGCTCGAAAAATATTGATTTCTCGGTAATCACAAATGAATTTATGTTGATCGTCGTCGGGATCGGAACCGCTTTGATTTTGAACCTGTATATGCCAAGTTTAGATAATAAGCTTTATGAATATCAGGAAAAGATTGAGCGAAACTTTTCCATTATCCTAAAACAATTAGCCACGTACCTTCGTGAAGGGGACAATGACTGGTCTGGCAAAGAATTGACCGAAACAGCGGAACTCCTGGAAGCGTCTAAATCGATGGCATTCCGGGATGTGGAAAATCATTTGCTTCGTTCTCATAATCAGCATTATCATTATTTTAATATGCGATTGAAACAATTTGAGTTGTTGGAGAGAATGCTGCCGCTCGTAAGCAGTGTGTCAGGGTCTTATAAGCACTCGATTAAAATAGCTGCTTTCTTTGAGGAGCTTTCAGAAGCCGTTCATCCTGGAAATACCGCAGTCATTTACTTGAAACAGATCCAGGAGTTAAGGAAAGAGTTCCGGGAAGATCAATTACCGGAATCCAGGCAGGAATTTGAAGTGAGGGCTAGCCTGTTTAATTTACTTAATGAAATCGAACAATATTTGATTATTAAACGTTCTTTCAAAAAGAGTGACGTATAGAAGCCGGAGCAGAGAGGGGATGCTAAGCAAAAAGGAGAAAAGACCATGCAAATGCTGCTTATTTTTCTTATGCTAGCTTTCTCTCTTCCTTATCATCCGGAAGTTACCGACCCATTCGTTATTGTCAGTAAAGAAACGAACCAGCTTGCTTTTTTTAACAACGGCAAGCTGGAAAAGGTTTATCCGGTCGCTACCGGGGCAACACAAGATCTTACACCTGCGGGATTATTTACGGTTACTGTAAAAGCTAAAGATCCCTATTACCGTAAAAAGGATATACCAGGGGGGGACCCGGAAAACCCGTTAGGCTCAAGGTGGATCGGCTTTGATGCTAAGGGAACCGATGGCCGGATTTACGGTATTCATGGTACGAATCAGCCTTCCTCGATTGGGGAAAATGTCTCCCAGGGCTGTATCCGTTCGAATAATAACCAGGTAGAAGAACTGTATGAGCAGGTTCCAATTGGGACGAAAATTTTGATAGTAGAAAATGATCGGGACTTTTTACGTCTATACGAGGATTATATAAAGCAGGAAATGAAGAAAAGACTGCAATAAAAAAGCGGAGGTTGCTAAGGCAAGCTCCGCTTTTTTCAGTTTAGACTTCGTTTTATTAAAGAAACATTCCTGCTCCTGCTAATAGAGATGACAGTACCATAGATAAAATCATGATATAAATAACGATTTTCATTCGGCGTTCACGTTTTGACTGTTTTTTAGCCAAGGTTGTTACCTCCTTTATACATCCTCGGGATGTCCGAAAATACTTTGGACACACGTTATCTGTATTTTACATGTTATTGCGAGATTGGACAAGACCGGAAAAGTATTTCAAAATAGAATTATGAAATCTTTCAAAAATTTGAAAAATCATGGGATTGTTTCAGGTTTTTTGGTGAAAAGATGTCTGATTTTTTGGTAAGCTAGTAAGGAAGATATTCAGGGAGAGGGAGGGTCAATCGAATGAGTGATCAATCAAAGTATCAACAACAAAAGCAACAGTGGGAAACGGACGTGGATAAAACCACCCAACGATTCCCTGAGCGCAAAGAAGACTTTGTTACAAGCTCTGACATTCCAGTAGAAAGAATTTATACACCGGAGGATGCTTCTTCCGTGTATTCGTATGAGGAAAATTTAGGCTTTCCGGGGCAATACCCTTACACACGTGGTATCCAGCCGACCATGTATCGAAGCAGATACTGGACAATGCGACAATATGCAGGGTTTGGGTCTGCGGAAGAGACAAATAAACGGTTTCGATATTTATTAGAACAAGGGCAGACGGGATTGTCTGTAGCCTTCGACCTGCCAACCCAAATCGGTTATGATTCCGATGACCCGATGGCGGAAGGAGAAGTTGGTAAGGTAGGTGTAGCCATTGATTCTTTAAAGGACATGGAGCAGCTTTTTGATCAAATTCCTCTTGATAAAGTCAGCACATCCATGACGATCAATGCTCCGGCCTCCATTTTACTCTGCATGTACATAGCGGTAGGAGAAAAGCAGGGAGTACCGATGGAGAAGCTGACCGGCACCATCCAGAACGATATTCTTAAGGAATATATTGCGCGTGGGACATATATTTTTCCGCCAAAACCTTCCATGCGTCTGATTACAAATATATTCGGCTATTGCCAGACTAACGTGCCAAAGTTCAACACCATCAGTATTTCCGGTTATCATATCCGTGAAGCGGGGTCTACGGCTGTGCAGGAAGTCGCTTTTACAATTGCGAATGGCATGGCTTATGTAGATGCTGCTATTGAATCTGGCCTGGAAGTAGACCAGTTTGCACCAAGACTTGCGTTTTTCTTCAATGCTCACAATCAATTCTTTGAGGAAGTAGCGAAATATAGAGCGGCACGACGTATTTGGGCGAAAATCATGAAAGAGCATTACAAAGCAGAAAATCCGAAAAGCTGGAAGCTTCGTTTCCATACACAAACTGGTGGATCTACACTGACAGCACAACAGCCGGATAACAATATCGTTCGGGTTACATTGCAAGCGCTTGCAGCTGTCATGGGAGGAACACAAAGCCTCCATACAAATTCCAGGGATGAAGCATTAGCTTTACCTACGGAAGATTCTGCCCGGATCGCGCTCCGTACCCAGCAGATCATCGCCAATGAAAGTGGGGTAGCTGATACGATTGATCCGTTAGGCGGTTCCTATTATGTTGAATCCTTGACGGACAAAATCGAAGAAGAAGTCAACGATTACCTGGAGCGAATCAAGAAACTCGGCGGGGCCGTCCAGGCGGTAGAAGACGGATATATGCAGCGGGAAATCCATCAATCAGCATACGAGGCACAAAAACGAATTGAATCTAAAGAAGATATCATCGTAGGGATGAATGATTTCCGTATTGATGAAGAAATCAACCCTGATTTGCTTCGAGTGGACGAAGCGTTAGAAGCAAGACAAATCGAACAGACAAAAAATATAAGAGAAACAAGAGATCAGCAGCTGGTCGAAGATTGCCTGCTGAATTTGAAGCAGGCAGCACAGAATGCGAATGAAAACTTAATGCCATATATCCTGGAAGCGGTTAAAGCTTATGCTACCGTTGGAGAAATCGCCAATGTGTTACGAGAAGAATTTGGCGAATATACGGGGATGTAAAAGGGGGAAACGGACATGAAAAAACAAATACGCGCATTGATAGCTAAACCAGGATTAGACGGCCATGATCGTGGCGCCTTAATTATTGCCCAGGCATTAAGAGATCATGGGATGGAAGTAATTTACACAGGGTTGAGACAGTCACCAATTCAAATCGCACAAGCTGCCATCCAGGAAGATGTCGACGTGGTAGGTTTGTCATCTTTATCAGGGGCACATAAATCTCTGTTTCCCAAAGTAGTACAGGCTTTGAAAGATAAAGGAGCAGAAGATATCCCGGTCATAGGAGGAGGAGTGATTCCTGCTGAAGACATTGCTTACTTAGAGGAACAGGGAGTGGCAAAAATTTTCACCAGCGGTACGCCGACGGAAGCTATCGCTAATTATATAGAAAAACTGGTCGATCCCGACGCCGGACTGATTACTTCTCCTGAGAAAATCGCCCACATCGGGATAGCAGTCAAGCAATTGGAAGCAACGCTTCCTTTTTATCAGGATGTGCTTGGTCTGAAGCTTGAAAATGTGGAGGAAATAGCTTCGGAGCAGGTACGCGTTGCTTTTCTTAAAATAGGAGAGACCAGGCTGGAATTGCTGGAGCCGATAAGTGAAGAATCACCTATCCAGAAACACATAGATAAGCGTGGGGAAGGCATCCATCACATTGCACTGGAAGTGGATGATATCCACGAACGACTGGCACAATATAGGGAAAGCGGTGTTGCATTGATTCATGAAACGCCAAAAACAGGAGCGCATAACAGTCAAATCGCCTTTCTTCATCCGAAAGCTGGAAACGGCGTCTTATATGAATTGTGTCAGCATAGTGAGAAGGAGTGATACACCATGGATATTTACGATAAAATAAATGAACTTTATGATAAACGCCGTCAGACAGAACTTGGCGGTGGAGACGAGCGAATTGAAAAGCAGCATGCCAAAGGAAAAATGACAGCAAGAGAGCGAATCGATTACATGCTGGATGAGGGAACATTCATTGAACTGAACCCATTTATGGAACATCGCGGAGACAGCTTCGGCATGAATGGGCAGTCGGCACCGGGAGAGGGTGTTGTTACAGGGTTTGGTAAAATTGATGGGAGAGAAGTTTATCTATTCGCACAGGACTTTACTGTATTCGGCGGCGCTTTAGGCGAAATGCATGCGAAAAAGATTGCTGCCGTCATGGACTTAGCAGTTAAAAATGGTACGCCATTTATCGGATTAAACGATTCTGGGGGTGCTCGCATCCAGGAAGGAGTTTCTTCTCTTGATGGCTATGGCCATGTTTTTTATCGAAATTCTATATACTCTGGAGTTATACCTCAAATTTCAGTAATTATGGGCCCGTGTGCCGGGGGAGCGGTATATTCTCCGGCTATCACAGATTTTGTCATCATGGTGGAAGAAACGTCCCAGATGTTCATTACTGGACCAAAGGTCATTGAAACAGTCACAGGTGAGAAAATTTCATCGGAAGACCTTGGTGGTGCTTATGTTCATAATTCGAAGAGCGGAAACGCCCATTTGAAAACAAAGGATGAAGAATCAGCACTTGATGCTGTCCGTCAGCTGGTGAGCTACCTCCCAGCTAACAATGAAGAGAAACCTCCAGTACGAGAGCTGGAGGAGAAAGATGACTACCTTCCTGATTTGACAGACAAGATACCATTCGATCCGATCCGGCCATATGATGTACGGGTTGTCATCGATGAAGTAGTCGACCCTGATTCGTTTTTCGAAATTCATAAAGACTTTGCTAAGAACATCGTCGTGGGGTTCGCGAGACTCAAAGGTGAGACGGTCGGCCTTGTATGTAACCAGCCGAAGTATATGGCCGGTGGTCTCGATATTGACTCCAGTGATAAAGCGGCAAGGTTTATCCGATTCTGCGATTCCTTCAATATACCTATCATCACCTTTGAAGATGTCACCGGTTTCTTCCCGGGAATCAAGCAGGAGCATGGAGGCATCATACGTCACGGAGCAAAAATTTTGTATGCCTATTCCGAAGCGACTGTACCAAAGCTTACGGTTATTACAAGAAAAGCTTATGGTGGGGCATATGTAGCATTGAATAGTAAATCTATCGGTGCAGACCTGGTCTATGCGTGGCCGAATGCTGAAATTGCCGTAATGGGGCCTGAAGGTGCTGCCAATATCATTTTCGCGAAAGAAATAAAAGAAAGTGATAACCCGGAAGAAACACGCCAGAAGAAAATCAGCGAGTACCGAGAACGTTTTGCTAACCCGTATGTTGCAGCTTCCCTGGGTATGGTTGATGATGTCATCGATCCTCGGGAAACCCGGAGCACTTTGATCAAAGCACTGGATATGCTGAAAAACAAAAAGGAAGAGCGACCGAAAAAGAAACACGGCAATATTCCACTTTAACGTTGCCAGCAGCCTGTAAACTGCTATCGTTGACAGTTTCAGGCTGTTCCGCTAACGTACTAGTTGGACTGTATGATACATAAAGGAGGGCATACGAATGGCAGCAGTAAATAAAGAGCGTCTGATTGAGGAGTTCCTGGAGCTGGTTCAGGTTGATTCCGAGACAAAAGACGAAGCTAAAATTGCGGAAGTACTGAAAAAGAAATTTACCGATCTTGGCTTGGAAGTGCTGGAAGATGATGCGCGCAGCCAGACAGATCACGATGCCAACAATTTGATATGTAACCTGAAAGGGACAAAGGAAGGCGTCGATACGATTTATTTCACATCACATATGGATACCGTCGTTCCTGGAAATGGCGTCAAACCTTCGATCGAAGATGGCTACATCGTAACCGACGGAACTACCATTTTGGGTGCGGATGATAAAGCAGGTCTTGCAGCTATGCTGGAAGCCATCCGAGTACTGAAGGAACATGATATCGAACATGGGGACATCCAGTTCGTCATTACTGTTGGGGAGGAAAGCGGCTTAGTCGGTGCCAAGGCACTTGACGCTTCCCTATTAAAAGCTAAATATGGCTATGCCATCGACAGTGACGGAAAGGTCGGCAACATTATCGTTGCTGCTCCGACACAAGCAAAAATTAATGCCATCGTCAAAGGCAAGACAGCCCATGCCGGAGTTGCTCCAGAAAAGGGTGTTTCTGCGATCACGCTTGCTGCTAAAGCAATTGCAAAAATGCCGCTTGGCCGGATTGATGATGAAACCACGGCAAATATCGGCCGTTTTGAAGGCGGGAAACAGACAAATATTGTTTGCGATCATGTGGAAATTTTAGCAGAAGCCCGTTCACTCGTTCCGGAAAAAATGGAAGCTCAAGTGGAAAAAATGAAAGAAGCATTCCATAACACAGCCAAGGAAATGGGCGGTGAAGTAGATGTCGAGGTCACCGTCATGTACCCTGGTTTTAAACATCAGGCTGGTGACAAGGTCGTTGAAGTGGCACGTAGTGCTGCTAAGAACATAGGCCGTGACAGTGAACTGCTGCAAAGTGGCGGCGGAAGTGATGCCAATATCATTGCCGGCCACGGCATTCCGACAGTAAACCTCGCAGTAGGGTATGAAGAAATTCATACAACTAACGAACGCATGCCAGTTGCTGAATTGGAAAAAGTTGCTGAGTTTGTCACCGCTATTATCCAGGAAGCAGCCAATGTATAAATGAACCAATCGATCATGCTCAAAAAAGCATGATCGATTTTTTAGTTTCTGTTCACCCCGGGACATCCAGATTCTGGAGGACTTGGGGTGCTTCTCGAAATAGGTTGTATCTGCGTGCTATAATAGAAGAACAAAAGTTCGTAAAGAAGGAAGGATCATCATGTCTTCTAGATGGTACCCGAAAAATGGCAGGGTCATTTTTCATGTTGATATGAATAGTTTCTATGCTTCAGTTGAGATGGCGTTCGATCCCACCTTAAAGGGTAAACCTCTGGCTATCGCAGGAAACCCGGAAGAGCGAAAGGGGATTGTCGTAACCAGCAGCTACGAGGCAAGGAAGCACGGGGTAAAAACGACGATGCCGTTATGGGAAGCCAAACGGCATTGTCCTGATTTGATCGTGATGCGCCCGAACTTCGACCGGTATCGTACAGCTTCTAAAGAAATGTTTAAAATACTTGCAGATGTCACAGAGATTATCCAGCCGGTATCCATCGATGAAGGGTATATGGATATCACAGCCTGCGAACATCTTGGTTCTCCATTGGAAATAGCTGATCGAATCCAACAGCGGATTTCTGATGAACTCGATCTCCCATGCAGTATCGGTATCGCACCAAATAAGTTCCTGGCTAAGATGGCTTCGGATATGAAAAAGCCAATGGGCATCACTGTTTTGCGAAAGCGTGACCTGTCGAAGAAATTGTGGCCGCTTCCGATTGAAGAAATGTATGGCGTCGGCGATAAAACAGCTGCAAAACTTCGCAATTATAACATGGAAACTATTGGCGACCTTGCCAATTATGATGTATTTAAACTGAAACAATTATTGGGTATTAATGGCGAGCGGTTGAGGAACCGTGCTAATGGACAAGACAACCGTCCTGTGGATCCAGAAGCTGTACATGAATTCAAAAGTATCGGGTCTTCAACCACTCTGTCCCAGGATACTACCGATGACATGGAGATCCGCCAAGTGTTGAGAAGGCTTGCTAATAAAGTGGCTGCCCGTATGAGTGGCAAAAAAGTACTGGCGAGAAATGTTCAGTTGATGATCCGTTATCACGACTGGAAAAACATCACAAGAAGCAGACAATTGAATGATTATATCCATACCTCGGATGACCTGTTTCATATTGCTTCCAGGTTATTTGATGAACATTGGAACCAGGAACCTGTCCGGCTGTTAGGAATAACTGCAGGAGATTTGGCCGAACAGAAAGAAGTGACCCAACAACTGGACATTTTCAGCTTCGAGCAATACGCTGAAAAAGAAAAGCTCTATAAAACCATCGATGATTTGACCGAGCGTTATGGAAAAAACCCTTTTCAGGACCTGACGTCTACAAACGATCGCTCACATAAAGTCAGTACCAGCTTTCAAAAAGACTTCTTAGATGACTATAAAAAATAACGGCATCCAGGACCTTTCAGGTACTGGATGTTATTATTTAGCCGGAAATTTATCTTCGTTGAAGGAAATCATTAGATAGGAAACGAATAATCAGTTGTTAGTGGAATTATAGACCAGATTACAATAAATATAGGAGAGTAAAAAGGAGGGAAAGGCATCATGGTGTCCAGCAATAAGATAGTTAAAGGGGTACAGGTAGATCCTTACACGCGTTGCCGACACTATCATAGTGACATAGATATCATTGCCATCAAATTCTATTGCTGCAAAGAATATTACGCCTGCTATTATTGCCATAAGGAAAAGGCGGATCACCGGGAGGAAAAATGGCCGCAGAAACTTTGGAATGAACGAGCCATTCTATGTGGAAATTGTGATAAGGAATTGACCATTCATGAATATTTGGAACTCTCTCAATGTCCGCAGTGCCTCCATCGTTTTAATGAAAAATGCAGTATCCACTACCCATTATATTTTGATATCTAAGATGATGTAAAAATTAGAAAAGGTAGTTACTATTGAAAGCCACTGGAGTTACACAAGTGAGGATAAACCTATGAAAAAGAGACCCCCGAAGGAATACTACGTTGGTTAGACGAGTATACATAATATCCCGATAGTTTAAACCAGAAGATAGGAGAAGGGTGCAAGTTGTAGACTATATAAGAGAGGAAACTGAAGATGAATAGGGCGCTCCTTCAATTGGAAGGATTCATAATTTTTTTATCCTCCGTTTATTTCTATGGTAGTAATGAATTCAGTTGGGTATTATTTATTTTCGTATTGTTTACCCCTGATATCTCGATGTTAGGTTATCTTATAAACAAAACGGTAGGGGCGTACAGCTATAATGCATTCCATAGTTATCTGTTCCCGATATGTTTATGTCTGTCAGGGCTGACTTTCAATGTTGACACCATGTTAATGGTGGGATTAATCTGGATAGCGCACATCGGGATGGACCGAGGTCTTGGCTTTGGGTTGAAGTATCCGAGCGGATTTAAAGATACCCATATACAAAAAATATAAAAGAGCAGCCGGCTTAAATGCCGACTGCTCTTTTTACTTATCTTCTTAATGTTATACCCATTTAGGTGGGGAAAACATCGGTAACATAATGATTCATTTAATCAACCTGTATTACGAAGTCCGGCAGCTACCCCACTGATAGTAAGGAGGACTTCGGTAAGCAGACTTTCTTCGCGGCTTTCCGTTTCTCTTAATTCTTTGATCAATTCGACTTGAAGGAAATTCAATGGATCCACGTAAGGATTACGTAATCTTACCGAATCCTGGATTGTGACTTGTTTATCCAATAATTCCTGGTCCCCGCTGATCTTTAATAGGATATCTTTCGTTCGATTATATTCATCTACAATGTCACTATAGATCCGTTCACCAAGGTCTTTATCTTTTACAAGCGACTTGTAGTGATTTGCTGTCTGAAGATCCGCTTTCATCAAAGCCATTTGCAGATTATCGATGGTGGAGCGGAAGAATGGCCAGTGTTCATACATTTGCTGCAATGTCTCCAGGTGATTGCTGCTTTGTTCTGCATAAGAAGTCAGGCCGGAACCTGCAGCATACCATGCCGGGAGCAGCTGGCGGTTTTGTGTCCAGGAAAATACCCATGGAATCGCGCGTAAATTCTCAAATTTAGAGCTGTCTTTCCGTTTCATCGGTCTGGATCCGATGTTTAGTTCACTGATTTCTTTCAATGGTGTTGCTTCATTGAAATAAGTGAGGAAGTCTTTGTCGCCAAATACTAGAGATTGATATTTCTTAAGGGAAACCTCTGATATTTCTTCCATGGCTTTTTCCCATGTAGCTTCCCGGTGATGCCCTTGTTCTGATTCTTTCGATACATGTGCAGCTCCTTCAACGAGGGTAGATGCTGCCTGTTCCAGGCTTCGATAAGCGATATCGCGGATAAGGTAGCGGGAAGACAATACTTCACCTTGTTCTGTAATTTTTACGCCGTCTCCCAGGGTTTCCGCTGGCTGGGAGAGGATACTTCTATTCAATGGCCCGCCACCTCGGCCTAGTGATCCGCCACGGCCATGGAAAAACTTAAGTCCAATGTTATATTCTTTGGCCATATCATGAATCTCCTGCTGTGCATTGTAAAGCTTCCAATTGGCAGTCAGGGTACCGCCATCTTTACTTCCATCGGAATAGCCTAACATGACTTCCTGGTGGTTGTTTCGCTCGCCTAGGTGTTTGCGGTAGGCATCCATTTCAAATAAGGTTTTCAAAATTTCAGGTCCTGCTATCAAATCGTCCACTGTTTCCAGAAGAGGTGCGACATTCAGATTGCTTTCCACTCTTCCATCGGGATGCAGACGGTAAATTCCGGCTTCTTTGGCAAGCACTAATACTTCCAGCAGGTCACTGGCTGCTTCTGTCATGCTTACAAGGTATACCTCGATGGCACGATCCCCGAATTCACGATGGGCTTCACGAATTAAATTGAAAACCCGCAACATTTGTTGTGTTTCCTCTGAATAATCTTCATCCAACAAAGTGATCGGACGAGGATCTTCGAGGATACCTTCCAGCATTTTAATTTTTTCTTGTTCGCTTAATGAAGCATAATCTTCGCAGATATTTACTTTCTGGAGAATCTCTGTAATGGCGGCTTCATGTTCACCACTATGGTTCCTAATGTCGAGAGTTGCTAAATGAAAGCCGAACAGCTGCACCTGGCGTACCAGTTTACGAAGCATCTTTAATTCCCGCTGGTTTGGCTGATGACTTTTTACACTTCGTTGAATCATATACAGGTCGTCCAATAGCTGATCAGCAGAATCGTAACCTAATTCTGATTTTCCAACATTGCGAAGTCGTTCTAATATGATGGCGAATTTCCGTCGGTAAATTTCTTTTTCTACACGCCATTTTTTATTTGCACCTATAAGGGCTTCCTCTTTTTCTACCGAGGTAAGCAGCTCATCAGTGACTGTAACAATTTTGGTCGAATGACTGAATCGCTTCATCAGTTCTACCAGGACTTCTTCATATTTATCGAGTACCAGCTCTCGATGTTTTTTTAATGTACTCCAGGTAATATCAGGAGTAACATTCGGGTTCCCATCACGGTCTCCCCCAATCCAGGAGCCGAAACGAAGGAAGTTAGGGATCTGCCATTCCTCGCCTGGATAGCTTTCCTCCAGCCTGTCTTCCAGTTCCTGATGGATGTCAGGAAGCACATCAAAAAGTGTTTCATCAAAGTAATAAAGCCCATTTCTCACTTCATCCATGACTGTCGGTTTCCGTTCCCGGAGCTCATCTGTCTGCCAGAGGACAGTGACCTCATTCATTAAACTGTCCTGCAACTGTTCCCTTTCATGGGAAGTGAGTTGAGGGTTGTCCAATTGTTGCAAAATGGTAGCGATTCGTTTTTGGATTTCCAATACCGTTCGTTTTGTCGCTTCTGTAGGATGGGCCGTGATAATCAGCTCTAAGGATAATTGGTCGAGGACATCCTGGATTACGGAACTGGAAATATCATTCTTGCGAAGTGACTCGACGGCACTCTCCAAGGAGAATGGTTGTATTCCATGATCTTCACGAAGCCGGTATTCGCGGCGCCGGCGAACACGATGGTTCTGCTCAGCTATATTAACAAGATGGAAATAAATTGAGAATGCGCGGATGACTTGGGAGCGCATCGGAGGATGGAGGTTTTCGATTTCTTGTTTCAGCTTTTGATAGGTTGCTTCATCCGGGTTGCTTCTTAGCTCTTTCGACATTTGGCGGATTGTTTCTACTTTATCGAACAATTCCTGACCGCCATGATGAATTAAAATGTCACCGAGCATATTACCCAGTTCACTTACGTCACGTCGTAAGGGGATAGTACTGTCATTGGATTGTCTTGTTGTTGTCATGATTTCACCTTCCTGTTTTTCTTTAAAAATTACTGGCCAAATTATGGCCGATGTATGTTTTCTTATGTTATCAGAATTTTTAGGATAGTCAAATCTATTAACTATAAAAATTTAACCAGACTAGTTTTTGTTGAAGTATTAAACTATCAAAATTTTTTAAGTTTCTCCACTGTTCTGCTTGCTCATGGTAAATAATTTCATAAAAAGTAAAAAACTGCTTCTCAAATTCCATATTATCCTATATACTTAAACTGTACTAAGGATACTAATACAGTTAACACGGTTCATGGATCGGAGGGAGAAGGCCATGTTTGATTTGGATTTACGAAGCAGAAAGCCTATCTACGAACAGCTTGTCGAGAAATTCAAGGAATTAATTATCAAAGAGATTCTGCAGGCAGACGAGAAGCTTCCTTCGGTGAGAACATTGGCGAAACAGATGACGATCAATCCAAATACCATTCAAAAAGCCTACCGCGAGCTGGAAACCCAAGGCTACATCTATTCCGTAAAAGGAAAAGGGAGCTTCGTACAGGTTTCTGATGATGCCGTTAATCAGGAGGAACTTATGAAGATTAAAGAAAAACTGACAGCGGATATTTCTGAAGCGTTGTACCTTGGCGTGACACGGAAGGAAATCGAACAGCTTATTAAAAAAGCAGAGGAATCGATAGGGGGGCAAAAGACAAATGATTGAATTACGGGGTGTAGAGAAATCCTTTCAAAACCAAAGGGTGCTTAATGATATTACATTACAGATTAAGACCGGTTCCATCTATGGTCTTCTCGGATCTAATGGGGCAGGAAAAACCACACTGCTGAAAATCATGGCTGGAATATTAAAGCAGGAGGAAGGCAGTGTGCAGATGAAGGAGGCTCCTGTTTATGAAAATAATGAGGTGAAAAATAAAATGGTCTTCATCCCTGATCGGCTTTACTTTTTCTCTCATTACACGATTGAACAAATGGCAAAGTTCTATCAAAATATTTATTCTGGCTGGGACCAGTCAAGGTTCGAGGAATTAAAAGATATATTCGGTCTTGATATCAAAAAGAAAGTCAGTCAATTTTCAAAAGGCATGCAAAGGCAGGTAGCATTCTGGCTTGCTTTATCAGCAATGCCGGATATTATGATTCTCGATGAACCGTTTGACGGCTTGGATCCAGTAGTACGGAAAAAGGTGAAAAATCTATTGATCCGGGATGTTGCAGAACGGCAAATGACCATTGTTATATCCTCGCATAACTTAAGAGAAGTAGAAGACATCTGCGATTATGTTGGGATTTTACATAATGGAGACATTCTTTTAGAAAAAGACCTCGATGATTTGAAAGCGGACATCCATAAAGTCCAGGCGGCTTTCAGAAATCACGTACCAGCCAAATTGAAACAGGAATTAACACTCCTGCACGAAGAAAAGCGGGGAAGTGTCCGGTTATGGATCGTACGGGGGAGTGAAGAAGTCATCACGGAGAAGGTTGAAGCTTATAGTCCGGTAGTTTTTGATTTGCTGCCGCTTACATTAGAAGAAATCTTCATTTATGAAATGGGAGGTGTCGGCTACAATGTTGAAAACATCCTCGTTTAAAAAAGAAGTTACAAAACAGAACTTCCGCAGTGTCGGCTGGATCGGTATCGTATATTTGGCAGGTCTGCTATTCGCCCTTCCTCTCAAGTTAATGATGGAAGTATCCAGTGACAGACCTTTAGGTGAGTATTTCTATCAGAGAGGCCTATTCCAGGTTAACTTTGAGATTCAGCAGCTGCTGATGATTGTTCTGCCCGTATTATTAGCAGTGTTTTTATTTCGTTATCTTCATATGAAAGAGTCCTCCGACTTTATACATAGCCTGCCATTAAAGCGGAAGGAGCTTTACCATATTAATATTTGGAATGGCCTTGTTATCTTAGTTTCACCCATTCTCATCACAACCTTAATTATTGCCATCATTACTGTTAGTTATGATTTAAGTGGTATTTATGAGTGGAGTGACCTTTGGTATTGGGCAGGAGGAACGCTGTCCTATACATTGCTGCTGTTTTTTTCCACCGTGTTTGTCGGTATGTTGACCGGCATGTCGGCAGTCCAGGGAGTCCTGACCTATATCATGCTGCTTTTCCCGGCTGGGATCACAGTGCTTTTCTATTTTGTTCTAGACCAGTTTTTATATGGTTTTTCTACAAATTATTATATGGACAGCAGTATAGAAATGCTTTCACCACTCAGCGATTCATTAAACCTGTTTAATGGGTCCTTACCAGCAATCCGGTTTATCATTTATACAAGCATCGCCGTATTTTTCTATGGCTTAGCATGGGTTATTTACAAACATAGAAAATTAGAAATGGCCGGGCAGGCAATCGTTTATAACGGCTTGAGACCATTGTTCAAATACGGATTGACATTCTGTATGATGCTTGTGGGAGGATTGTACTTCCAAAGCCAGCCTGCGGGGTGGGTGATTTTCGGATATGTCGTCGGTTCATTGGTTGGGTATACGGTTGCTGAGATGGTATTGCAAAAAACATGGCGGGTCTTCGGAAAATGGAAAGGCTATCTTGGCTTTTCCGTTGTCACATTCCTTGTTTTCTTCATGCTGGAAATAGATGTCACCGGTTATGAAAAAGCAATACCGGAAGCTGGGAATGTGGAACGTGTATTTATAGGGGAAGGTTCCTATACGTATAAAAACAAAAACGAGATGATGATGTCAGAAGCAGGATACCTGACCAGCGCGGAAAATATCGAGGCGATTCGGAACCTTCATCAGCAGATTGTGGAAACCGGCCCGCCTGATGATCATGCCAACAGAAAGCGAAATATATTCCTTGCCTATGAGGAAAAAGATCAGGGAAGTGTCATTAGAGAATATATAATTTCTGAAGACCAGCTTCAGTCTGCACTGAAACCAATCTATGAATCAGAAGAATATAAACAGTTAAAATACCCTGTCTTACATGTGGACAGTGAAGATATCGAGAATATCCGGTTTTATGTACCCGGAAAAGAGGACGAGAACATTGTAATAACAAATGCTGAAAAGATTGCCTCATTGGTGAAACAATTGAAGCAGGATTTGGATGAAGAAACCTTTGATAAGAGGTATCCCTTGATTGGAGACCAGGGTGAAATCAGTTTTTCATTAAGTGATGGAACAGAATTTCACGTACCAATAAAGCGCTCGTATGACCGATTTAATGACTGGCTTCAGGAACAGCAAATGTACGAAGACATCATCCTTACAGCCGATGACATTTCAAAAGCCGTGATCATGTATGGGGAAGGGGATGAGGGTACGATTTATAATCGATTCGAAAAAGCGGCTGCATCGAGCGACCACGTATGGACGATAACGGACCCGGAAAAAGTCGAGATGCTGCTGAATAGAAGCGGGAATGACAATCAAGGAAGTTATTTTGTTGCCCTTTACTACAAGGGAGGCTATCCGGAAATGATCTATAGTGTCCCGGAAGACTTTGTTTCCCGAATCATCAAATAAAGAAAAAATGAGTGCTTAGCAGAACAAATGCGCAAGCGCCTTGCTCACCCCCGACAAGCTTAAGACAAGCCTCGGCGTGACGTTCTTTGTCACAGAGAGGATTGACTTAAGACCTCGAGGGGGTAGGCGCTGGAGCTGGATGCAGCCAGTTCCAAAGGGGTTAACCACCAACACTGAATTTTATAATTTCCTAGACCAAGAGAAAACCGCCTGATCATATCGTAATCAGGCGGTTTATTTACACTATTTCAATAATTTCTTAATGATTTTCAATCCCATTTTTGAGCCTGGGTAGCGAAAGCTATAGTCGAATTTGGTTGTTTGCTTTGTCATGCTCTTTTGATGGGAGAATGTCTCAAAACTTGCTTTTCCATGGTAGGCCCCCATGCCGCTGCTCCCTACCCCGCCGAAGGGAAGGTGAGGGTTGGCAATATGATAAAGGGTGTCATTGATACAACCGCCGCCAAAGGATAGCGTTTCCGTCACAAATTTCTGCTGTTTTTCTTTTTGGCCGAAGTAGTAGAGAGCTAAGGGTTTCTCTTTATCTTGGAGGTTATCCACTGCTTCAGATAGATTTTCAAAAGTCAGTACAGGCAGAATCGGACCGAATATTTCTTCTTCCATGACTGGGTCCTTCCAATCGATATTATCTAAGATGGTCGGTTGGATCATTAATCGTTCCCGGTCCACGCGGCCACCAGTGAAAACTTGACCATTATCCAAAAAGCCAGTTAATCGGTCAAAGTGTCCACTGGATACAATACTGGTGAAATCCGGGTTCTTCAATGGATCTTTCCCATACATGGTTTCTATATGCTTGTTAATCTTAGCTAATAGTTTATCTTTCACATCCTGGTGAACATAAAGGAAATCAGGTGCGATACAGGTCTGTCCTGCGTTAGTAAATTTTCCCCAGACAATCCGTTTGGCAGCCAGGTCAAGTTTGGCATCTTTATGGACGATTGCGGGGCTTTTTCCGCCAAGTTCCAGTGTGACAGGTGTCAGATGCTTGCTCGCTTTTTCCATTACAATTTTTCCGACTGGAATGCTTCCGGTGAAAAAGATGTAATCAAAGCGTTGGTCGAGTAAAGCCTGACTGGTTTCTTTCCCACCTTCGATTACGGTGAAGAAACCGGGTTCAAAGGTTTCAGCAACCATCTCCTCCAGCAGCGAAGAAACCGTCGGTGTAAGCTCGGATGGCTTAAGAATCACAGTGTTGCCAGCAGCTATGGCTCCAATGACCGGAGCGAAAGCCAGGTTGATCGGATAGTTCCATGGAGCAATAACGAGCACATTTCCATAGGGCTCTTTTAGGATATAGTTTTTCGAGCCTTTATGAGTAAGAGGAGTTTTTACATCAATTGGTTCCATCCATTCTTCCAAGTGTTTCATATGGTCATCAATTTCACTATAGAGGAAGCCGACTTCGGTAGTGTAAGCCTCGTACTCTGATTTATTCAAGTCGGCATTTACTGCTTCAAGAATAGCAGACTCCCATTTTTTCAGCATCTTTTTCAACTTTTTTAACTGAGCGAGACGAAACTCGTATGGCTTCGTGTGACCCTGGCGAAAAAAATCTTTTTGGTCTGCTGTCGCTTTCGAGATGACGGACATCGAACATTCCTCCTTACTTATTAGCCGGAACAGGGTGGTGGTAAAAGTCATAGGCGATTGCTGTATCAGGGAAGATTTCCTGTGCTTCCCGCAATAAATCCTTAACTTTATCTCCTTGATACCTGGAAGATATGTGGCTGATTATCAATTGCTTCACCTCAGCAAGTTTGGCAAGGTGAGCCGCCTGACGGGTGGTGGAATGAAAGTACGCATGGGCCAATTCCTCATCTGCTCCTGCAAAAGTGGCTTCGTGGACAAGAATATCGGCATGTTTTAAAATATCCGCCAATCCTTCCAGGTACCGGGTGTCCCCAAGAATGGCGATTTTTCTTCCTGCCTTAACAGGACCGAGATAATCTTCCCTGCGAATTACAGTGCCATCAGCCAGCTCCGTCGTTTCGTTCTGTTTTATTTTTTGGTAAATAGGTCCAGGCGAAATCCCTGCATCCTTCAGTTTTTCAGGCAGAAGCTCCCCGGGCTGATCTTTTTCCTGGATAATATAACCGAAGCTTTCAAGCCCGTGTTCAAGCGGCACACTCTTTACTGTAATGCCTTCATCCTCAAAAATCGTCTCTTCCTCAATCACTTCGACAATTTCAAGGGGATACGTAAGCCTTGTGCCACTGACACGGAGACTTATCGTGATGTATTCCTTCAACCCTTTTGGTCCATATATCGTACAGGGGGTTTCTCCACCCTGAAAAGAACGGCTGCTTAAAAAACCTGGCAGGCCGTAAATATGATCGCCATGGAGGTGGGTAATAAATATTTTTTCAACCCGGCGCGGCCGGATATTGGTACGCAGAATTTGGTGCTGGGTGGATTCCCCGCAGTCGAACAGCCAGGTGCTCTGCCGTTCTTGAAGCATCTGCAAGGCTAATGCGGAAACGTTCCGTTCTTTTGAAGGGACTCCGGAACCAGTCCCGAGAAAAAATAATTCCATATTCTTTCCTCCTATACCGCTATCTTATCACTGGCTAAGCCACGTGACACGTAAAAAGAAAGGTCCGAGCCAATGAAATGGACGGACCTTTTGAGAATTTTTTATTTCCACGCCCTTGCATATTGGCGGGGTCCTTCAAGGGCGAATCCTAACTCTTCAGCTGCCTGCATCGGCCAGTATGGATTACGCAATAAAGAGCGGCCGATGAATACCAAATCAGCGCGTTCGTTTTGAACAATTTCTTCTGCTTGAATTCCATGTGTTATTAGCCCCACAGCTCCTGTGGGAATCCCGGTCCTGCGTTTGATTTCCTCCGCGTAGGATATTTGGTAGCCGGGAAATGGATTAATGGAAGCCGGGACGACACCGCCTGAACTGACATCGATCAAGTCGATACCCTGCTTTTTCATTTCCCTTGCAAAGTAGAGAAAATCATTCATCGTATTGCCTTCTTCATGATATTCATTCCCTGAAATTCTAACAAACAAAGGGCCATTCCATACTTCCTTGACAGCTGTAATCACTTCTTTCAGAAAACGGTAGCGGTTTTCTGTAGAACCTCCATAATCATCGCTTCGTTTATTAGTAAGAGGAGATAGGAATTCATTGATCAAGTAACCATGGGCACCATGGAGTTCGATGATATCAAACCCACTTTCTTCAGCTCTTTTGGCAGCATCTTTAAAAGCGGTGATTACATGTTGGATATCTTTCATGGACATCTCATTCGGAGTTTGTAACTGCTCATTAAAAGGGAGCGGACTGGGTCCATAAATAGGATCTTTCAGGTCAGCTTTTCTTCCGGCGTGGGCAAGCTGGATGGCAGAAGCAGCACCATGGCGGTGTATCCCTTCATTGATCTGCTTCAATCCCAATATATGTTCATCGCTCCAAATACCAAGATCTTCATAGGAAATTCTCCCTTCCGGTACCACAGCAGTAGCTTCCGTCATGACAAGACCGACTTGTCCGGCAGCACGGCTTTCATAGTGCGTAAAGTGGAAGGGAGCAGCTTTCCCGTCCTGAGTATCAGAAGAATACATACACATCGGGGACATAACGATTCTATTCTTTAGTGTGACATCTTTTATCCTATAAGGGGAAAATAATTTTGATTCCATGCTATTTCTCCTTTATGGTTTTATATTATTGATATAACTCACGGTATTCTTTAGCCAAGTGGGGCACATCTGTGAAAATTCCTTCACATTTTAGCTTAAAACACTTTTTCATTTGGGCAGGTCGGTTTACCGTGTAGCTGCGCAAGGCCAGGTTTTGCTGCATACAATTCTCTGCCAGTTTTTTGTTCAGCAGCCGATACTTTGCATGTAAACCATCCACCTGTAACCTTCTCAAATATCCCAAAAGGTCAGGGAGCTTCTGAGAAGTTAAAAAGGCCGTCGCCACCTTTGGATCGATTTCCTTCATCCGTTTCATACTGTCGGGGTTGAATGAGGAAACCACCGTTTGATCAAGCAACTGGTGGGCCTGTAGAAGGTCATAAACGATTCGTTCCATATTTTTATAATCAATTACATTGTTTTTGAGCTCGATATTTAACACCATAGATTTGTCCTGTACCCAACCTAAAAATTCTTCTAATGTTACAATAGGTGTATCTGAAAATTTCGAGGAAAACCAGCTGCCTGCATCCAGCTTTTTTATTTCTCCATATGTATAATCCTGAACGAAACCGGTACCATTTGTGGTGCGACGCACATTCTCATCATGAATCAAAACCGGAACGCTGTCTTTAGTCAGCTGGACATCCGTTTCAATACCATCTGCACCTGCCTGGTAGGCTAGATCAAACGCCGGCATGGTATTTTCGGGGGCAAGTTTACTGGCGCCTCTATGGGCATAAATCAAAGTTACCAATTATGTCACCTCTCGCTATCTACTCTTTTTGATTGTGTGACATTTACTAGTAAAAGTCAATTTAAAGGAGTGGATCAAGATGGAACCACAATGGAAGACAAAAGAGCAGTTGACGGACCTATTATGTTCCCTTGTCAACTATCCGAGTATTACAAGTAGTAATGATGAAATTGCAATCATCGAATATCTGCAGCACCTATTAGCGACAAAACCCTATTTCAAGGAAAATCCTGATTTTTTGCAAACCTATCCGTTAAAGGATGGGCGTCAGCTCCTGACTGCTCTAGTAAAAAAACCGGAAGCAAAAGATACAATCGTACTGCTTTCCCATGTAGATGTGGTGGGGATTGAAGATTATGGTTCCTTTCAAAATCTGGCCTTCCATCCAAAAGAACTGACCAGAGAGTTACAACATCGTGTAAAAGAGCTGCCGGAAGAAGCTGCAGACGATTTGAAAACAGGTGACTGGTTGTTTGGGCGTGGAACTATGGACATGAAAGCAGGCCTGACTGTCCATTTGTCTATGCTGGAAAAGGCGATGAATGGAGAGTTTGATGGGAATCTTTTGTTACTCGCGGTCCCTGATGAGGAAGTGAATTCGCTTGGAATGCTTACGGCTTTGCCGGCATTAGACGAATTACAGAAACGGCATGACCTGAATTTTAAAGCAACGATGAACGGGGAACCAATGTTTCGGAAATTCCCGGGTGATACTGCTTACTACTTATATACGGGTTCTATCGGAAAGGTGCTTCCTGGTTTTCTTTGCTATGGAAAAGAAACACATGTAGGAGAGCCCTTTGCCGGGTTGAATGCTAATCTGATGATCAGTTATCTTGCGCAAGAATTGGAATTAAGTGAGGATTTTATCGAGACGGTGGGTGAGGAAACGACACCACCGCCAATCAGCCTGATGCAGCGTGATCTTAAAGAGGAATATTCCGTACAGACTCCTCAATCTGCTGTAGCTATGTATAACGTCCTTTATATGGAGCAGACGATTGCAGATATAAATGAAAAGCTGCTTACGGCAGCAGAAAGAGCAAGGGGAAAAATTCTCCAGCACTATGATAACAAGGCAGCGCATTATATTTCAGAAAATGAACGTGATCACCTTGACATGACGGTAACGGTCCTTACTTATGAACAATTATACCGCGAGGCTGAAAAAAGGTATGGAAAAGGAGAGGTAGAAAGGCGTCAGAACCTGCTGACTTCCCAAAGAGATCAAGGGGATCGTGATTTTTCTACCCTGCTCGTTCAGGATCTTGCTTCGTTATGTAAAGATATCGGGCCAATGATCGTTCTGTTTTACAGCCCGCCGTTCTATCCATCCGTTTCATCAAAAAAAGATCCGCTCATTGAAGCGACGGTGAAGGATTGTCAAGCATATGCCAGCCAAACTTATGGAGTTGCTCTTAAAAATGTCGAATATTTTGCCGGGCTGTCTGACTTGAGTTTCCTAGGTCCGGTATCTTCGGATTCCCCACTTGAAGATCTTTTGAAGTTGATGCCGATCCAGGGGCGGGGGTTTGAACTGCCCGAGAATGTGATGAAAACCTTAAATATGCCGGTCATTAATGTTGGCCCGTTAGGGAAGGATCCGCATCAATGGACAGAACGGCTTGAGCTTACTTATTCGTTTGAGTATCTGCCCGAACTGCTGCAATATACATTAAAGCAGCTGTTCAATAACTGACCCCACTGCTGGTCCGAAAATCCATCGGATCAGCTTTTATCGTTGTAAGTGAAGGAGGAAAGCGAGGTATTTCCCTGCCAAACCTACGACGATGAAATAAAGTGAGGGAATGGAAATTTTATGCTACAATGGTATAATTAAATGAATGACTATTCAGTAAGAGAGAGGAAATCAGATGACTATCGTGAAACAAAAAATCAGCCAAATAACCGTACCTACTCCCTATGCAGTAGGAGATGTCCATATTTATGTACTGAACGGAGAACGTCTCTCGATCATCGACGCAGGTGTGAAGAGCGATGAGGCCTGGGAGGCATTTGTTTATCAATTGAAGCAGATTGGTTATGAACCAAAAGATATTGAACAGGTGATTTTGACTCACCATCACCCTGACCATATCGGTCTTATGGAATACTTTCCGCGTCTTGAAGAAGTGATTGCTCATCCTCAGGTAGATCAATGGCTTAAGAGAGATCCGGAATTCCTGCAAAATTATCAAAGCTTTTTTCAAACTTTGTATCACCAGGCGGGGGTCTCTGCGCACTACCTCAGCTTTTTGAAACAACTGCGCAACCCTCTTGGTGACGTAGCAAAAGGGAATCTTACCAGCACGATACTTGAAGGCGACGCACTGCCAGGACATGGAGATTGGAAAGTAATTGCTACACCCGGCCACGCACAGAGCCACTTGTCTTTTTATCGTGAAAAGGACGGAGCTCTCCTGGGAGGCGATCATTTGCTTGAACATATCTCTCCTAATCCATTGCTCGAACCACCTTTTCAACCTGATAAAGAGAGACCCAGGCCGATGCTCCAGTATCGCAGTTCCTTAAAAAAATTGCTTTCGTACGATATTGAACATGTTTACCCTGGTCATGGAAAGACATTCACTAATGCGGCTGAATTGATTCACCGACGTCTAGAGAGTCAGGAAAAACGGGCGGCTAAAGTGCGGGAAATCATTGGTGAGGCTGAAATGAACATGTTCCAGATCTGCACTCGTTTATTTCCGAACCAATACGAGAAACAATTTGGACTTACCATGTCTGAAACCATCGGACAACTTGATTACCTGGAGGACATAAAGGCTGTAAAAACCAAAGTGGACAATGGCGTGCTTATTTATGAAAATGTGGAGGGTTCTTTATTATGAACCCTTTTGTAAAAGATAAAAAAGTGTTGATTACCGGAGCATCAGGGGGTATTGGCCAATACATTGCGATTCATGTGGCCAGGAACGGCGGCAGCCCTATCCTGGTAGCACGATCTGCAAATAAGCTGGAGACAATAGCAAATATACTGGAAGAAAAATTCAATGTCTCCTGCCACTGGTATCAGGCTGACCTTAACAGAGACACAGAATCGAAAGAGATTAGTGAACAAATTTTAGCAGAACATGAATCGATTGATGCTCTAATCAACAACGCCGGGATGGGCATCTTTGACTATTTTGCTGAGTCTGAATGGCAGGATATCAACCGGATGATCCAGTTGAACATTACATCTTTGCTAAGAGTGACACACCAGGTGCTCCCCCGGATGATCGAGCAGGGCTCCGGGCACATCGTCAACATAGCTTCCCAGTCAGGAAAGATGGCAACGCCTAAGTCTGCCGTTTATGCCGCAACGAAGCATGCCGTACTGGGTTTCACCAATGCTTTGCGCCTGGAAACGGAGCATCAGGGCATATTGGTCACAGGAGTAAATCTTGGCCCTGTCCGCACTGGTTTCTTCGACCAGGCTGATCCTACAGGTGCTTACCGCAAGGCTGTCGATCCATGGATGCTTGACGCCAACAGAGTTGCCAACCGGATCGTTAAGCAATTATTCAGACCGGGCAGGGAAATCAATCTTCCAGTCTGGATGGAAGCGGGTAGTAAGCTGCACTACCAATTCCCTGGCTTGACTGAAAAACTCCTCAACAAACAATTCAATAAAAAATAGCCTGGCAACGTAATTTGCCGGGCTTTTTCTATTGAGTTCAGCCTGCAGTCTCTTTTTTTACAATGATTCCCTCTTGCATATACGAACGTATATTCGCATAATATAAGGTGAGATCAAAAGAGAGGTATGACGGAAATGAGTAATCCGGTAATTGATTACAATTTATTTCCGGAACGTCGAGTCCTGTGTGTCGATATGAAGAGTTTTTATGCCAGCTGTGCCGCCATTTTACGCGGCCTTGACCCGATGACCTGCCATTTGGCAGTGGTGGCGGATACGAACCGCAGGGGGAGTGTAGTATTAGCCGCATCCCCGGCGATGAAGAAGGACTACGGCATCCGCACAGGGAGCCGGCTGTTTGAAATACCGGATGACCCGGATATTGTTATTGTATCCGCGCAGATGAGTACCTATTTAGAGATTTCCACTGAGGTTACGAGGCTGTTTCATAAATACGTTCCGAAAGAAGCCATCCACACCTATAGCGTTGATGAAAGTTTCCTGGAGGTCGATGGAAGCGAGCGGATGTTCGGAGAAGCAGAGGAAATAGCAACGATGATTTTGAAGGAACTGGAAGACACCTTCCATCTCAAAGCGGCAATTGGAATTGGTCCGAATATGCTGATGGCCAAGCTATGTCTTGATTTGGAAGCGAAGAAAAAAGGCGTCGCCGAGTGGACCTATAAGGACGTCCCGGAAAAACTGTGGCCGGTTGCCCCGCTCAGAGAAATGTGGGGAATCGGTCCGCGCCTGGAAAGAAGACTGAATCGGATGGGGATTACGACTGTCGGCCAACTTGCGCATTACCCGCTGGAGCGGCTCGAAAAAGTATTCGGCGTCATGGGCAACCAATTGTTCTACCATGCGCACGGGGTCGATTTATCGGAGCTTGGTGCTCCTATCATCCAGGGGCAGATCAGTTATGGGAAAAGCCAGATTCTGCTGCGTGACTACCATGACCCGTCCCAAGTGAAACACGTCATGCTGGAAATGTGTGAAGAGGTGGCGAGGCGTGCGCGGAGCAACGATAAAGCGGGACGGACAATCAGTCTGGGGATCGGCTATAGTAAAACGGAAGGAGGCGGCGGCTTTCATCGTTCGCGCAGCCTCGACCAGCCGACCAATATTACCATGGATATTTATTATACGTGCCTGCAGCTGTTTAAGGAATTCTATGAAGAAAAGACGGTTCGGAGCATATCGATATCTTTGTCTAATATCAGTGAAGACACGAGCATCCAATTGGATTTATTCGATACGGGAAGGGATCGTAAACGGGAGCTCGGTTACGTCATGGATGCTATCCGGGACAAATATGGCAGTGATGCACTGCTCCGGGGTGTTTCTTATACGGAAGCAGGTACCGCGCTTCATCGAAGCAAGCTTGTCGGAGGGCACTTTGCAGAATAAGTCAGAACGTCTTTTTTGCCAGGAAATAAAAAATTTCTTATGATTATACTCATAGGGGGGATAGAAATGGAATTGAGGATAACCAATGAAGCGAAAGAACAATTGCGAGCGTTGAACCCTGATAACCGCAGGTATTTACGGTTGTATTATGACACGGAAGGCTGTGGGTGCGGGGTGAATGGCGTTCCCACCCTCCGTTGGACGGACACAAGAACCGATTGGGATCAAGGTGTAGATAATGAGGATTTTGAAGTGATCCTTCACAAACAGCAGGCCGTCTTTTTTGAGAAGCGTCTCCGGCTGGAAAATGTGAATGGGAAGCTCCGCTTAAGCAGCCCGAACGGGGTTCTCAATCCTGTAATCCCAGGTTCAGAAGTGATGAAAGGAGACAGCGCATGAGCAAGAAACGTACCAATGAGCAAGGTTCGTTAAGTGACCGGTTGAATGCCGATATCGTAACCCAATTGAAGTCAAAAAAAACCCAGCTGAAACAAAAGGAAGAGCAGGACAAGGAACGAGAGAGACAGCGTAAAATAGAGGAACGAAAGAAGAAAGAAGCAAATAAGAGCTTTGAAGAACTGCTGGAAGAAAGTGAAATGGACTGGAAAAAGTTCAAGTGAAAGGCTGCCTGTGGAGCATACTCCATCAGGCAGCCTGATTTTATTTAAGGCTCTATTAAACCTCAGTGTTGATGTTAAAGTTATCGGTGCTTTTGGTAGGTGATCGGGCGGGTTAACGCCTGGATTTCACCAAAAATCTGCTCGGTCAATGGAGCGGCTTCTAAGAAGCTCACGTTGTCATCTACCTGTTCCACAGAGCTTGCTCCAAATACGGCTGTCGCTACAGCTGGGTGGTGCAGGACATATTGTAGAGCCAGAGCGTTGAGTGTACGTTCTTCATTACCATAATCCTCAAGTTTTTCAGTCAGTGCCAGCATCTCTTCATAACTATAATCCAGAAACCCGTCTTTTGCCTTCGCCTCTGCAACTTTTGCTCCTTTATTGCTGAGCATCCCTTTGGCAAGCGGTCCGCGAGCGAGAACGCTGATGTTATTGTTGTGAAGCAGGTCGAGAATTTCTTCTTCCGGCCGGCGATCTAACATATTATACTGCATCATCACACTTACCATGTTAGAACGCTCGACATGTTCACGGATGACATTTGGCCGGATGGATGAAATTCCATACTCTCTGATGAGACCTTCCTGCTTCAAATCTTCAAAAGCTTCTATTGTTTCCCCGATGTTATCATCTATCGTACCCCCGTGGAGCTGATAGAGGTCGATGTAATCGGTCTGAAGCCGCTGGAGGCTGTCTTTTACGCCGTTTTTGATATGTTCCTTCGATGGGTCCCAATGCCAATCTTCTTTCTCTTTATCAAAATGGTTTCCAACTTTGGTGCCGAGAATGATATCTTCACGGCGGTGTTTGATCGCTTTTCCTACTATTTTTTCATTCTCGCCGAAATCATATAAATCAGCGGTGTCTAAATAGTTGATTCCGGCATCCAGCGCTCGGTCGATGATATCTTTTGCTTTATTCTCCTCTGTTCCGAGGTTCATGCAGCCCAGGCTGATTTCCGATAGATAAAGGTCTGATTTTCCCAGTTGTCGTTTATTCATCATACCATCCCTTTCCTAGAAAATAGTTATAACCGCCATTCTCAATATGTTAGAATGGCGGTAGTGTGCGCGATAGCAGAGAGGGGTTTTTTTGTGAAAAAATTTGAAGAAAAAACAATAGATACAAAGAAGATATTTGACGGGAAAGTAATAAAACTTCAGGTAGACAGTGTTACTTTACCCGATGGCAACACATCTAAACGAGAATTAATCAAACACCCTGGTGCTGTAGCGATTATAGCATTGACGGAGGAAAATAACATCGTTTTCGTTGAACAATACCGCAAAGCTTTGGAGAAAACCATCCTGGAAATACCAGCTGGAAAGCTGGAAGATGGAGAAGCACCTGAGGTTACTGCTAAACGCGAACTGGAAGAAGAGACAGGATATACGACGGACCACCTGGAACTTGTCACTTCGTTTTATACTTCGCCGGGGTTCGCAGATGAGCTTGTGTATGTATATTTTACAAACCGGCTGAAACGCCTGCAGGAGGACATTGCAGGAGACGATGATGAATTTGTTGAAAAGTATGAACTTCCTCTTGAGGAAGCGGAACGTCTAATGGAAGAAAAGCGTATTCATGATGCCAAAACTGCCTATGCGCTGCTTTATTTGAAATCCAGGGGAGAATGAAGATGTCTTTTTCAATCTATAACGTCGACCTTCATATTCATGTTGGAAGAGACTGGAATGGACGCCCGGTCAAAATCAGTGGGGGCAAATCGCTCACGCTGACAAATATTTTGAGGGAAGCCAGCAGACGTAAAGGAATGGATATCATTGGAGTGATTGACAGCCACGCACCCAGCGTACAGGCGGAGCTTGAAGATTTTCTTTCGAGCGGACGGGCTCAGGAAATGGCGGGAGGGGGGATCCGCTATGAGAATACCACATTGATTTTAGGTTCAGAAATAGAAGTCTATGATGATTCCTGCCAGGGACCGATTCACGTGTTGTGCTATTTCCCTTATTTTTCATTGATGAGAAAGTTCACCATCTGGCTGTCTGAACGAATGAAAAATATTAACTTGAGCTCCCAGCGTTATTACGGAACAGCACATGAACTGCAGGATTATGTGAAAAGCCTTGGTGGCTGGTTTATTCCCGCCCATGTGTTCACTCCGTTCAAAAGCCTTTACGGCAAAGGTGTTCATAAATCATTAGCTGAAGTACTGAACCCGGAAAAGATTGATGCGATAGAATTAGGGTTAAGCTCTGACACAGACATGGCGGATAGTATTGAGGAATTATCCCGTTATCCATTCGTTTCTAACTCAGATGCTCATTCTTTAGGGAAAATCGGACGGGAATATCAGAGGGTAGAACTTCTTGAACCTACGTTTCAGGAATTAGAATTAGCCCTCAAAGGCCGGAAAGACAGGAAAGTATTGGCCAATTATGGTATGAATCCTTTATTAGGTAAGTATCATCAAACCGTCTGCAACGACTGTGGTGCTACGTTAGCCGAGTACGAAGTTCCTTGCCCGGTCTGTCATTCCAAAAAGGTAATTAAAGGTGTGGCGGAAAGGATAGAAGAACTTGCTTCTCCGAACGCCACTATTATGAATCGCCCCCCATACATCTACCAGGTCCCACTTGAATATTTGCCTTCTCTTGGCCCGAAGACTTATGAAAAGCTTCTTGATGTGTTCGGTACGGAAATGGCTGTGATTCATCATGCGAAGAGTACGGAATTAAGAGAGGTCGTTCCGGATAAACTTGCGACAGGGATTATCGCATTGAGGAATGGGGAACTAGCCATTGATGCCGGCGGAGGAGGCAAGTATGGGAAGGTCAGGAGAAATTCATAGAAACATTGGTCTACTTTCTTCCATCACTTCATAGAGTTGTAATAGATAGCTTGGAAGGGGTGGAGGAACGGATGTACGCACAGCAGCGGGTTTTGAAGAATCATTTTACCAGTTATATGAATATTTATATTTTCATTTCCGTGCTATTTTTAATTGGAATCATTTTTGGAGCCATTATCGTTAATAGTATGAATTTTATTCAAAAACAGGACTTGTACTTTTATTTGAATCAATTTTTTCAGCAGATGATGAATACAGATATCGTTTCAAAGCCGACTCTGTTTTGGGATAGCCTTGCTTATCACTTGAAATATATGTTGCTGATATTTATATTAGGAATTTCTGTCATCGGTATGCCGATCATCACCGTATTGCTATTCATTAAAGGGCTGGTCGTGGGGTTCTCTGTAGGGTTTCTCGTCAATCAGATGGGATGGTATGGGCTTTTGATTTCTTCCGTTTCGATTGCACCACAGAATCTATTGATTATTCCGATTTATTTAATAGCTGGAGCATTAGCTATGATTTTTTCCATCACTTTATTCCGGCAGCTTTTTTCGAAGCGGGTACATCAACCGATCATGACAATTTTTCTTCAATATGGGATTCTTTTTTCTATCTTAATCGCATGTCTTGTCATTGCTGCTTTTATAGAAGCTTTTCTATCTAACCAAACGCTGGAGTGGGTTGTGAAATGGCTTTACAACTAATTATAATAAATATCATTTAATAACAATTATAAATAATAAATTATAATGATTGTAATTTGACACTGGTTCCTTCTGTGCTTATAATTAAAATGGAATTGCGCGGGAGGGGGACGCTACATGGAACATCGGATCGAACGGATAAAAAAGCAGCTGCATTCTCAAAGCTACAAACTGACACCTCAACGAGAAGCGACGGTACGAGTATTGCTGGAAAATGAAGAGGATCATTTAAGTGCTGAAGATGTTTACCTCCTTGTAAAAGAGAAGGCGCCCGAAATTGGACTGGCTACAGTCTACCGGACATTGGAGCTATTATCTGAATTGAAAATTGTTGATAAAATAAATTTCGGGGACGGTGTTTCCCGGTATGATTTACGAAAAGAAGGTGCGGAACATTTCCATCATCACCTCGTTTGCATCGAGTGTGGATCAGTGGAAGAAATTGAAGAAGACCTTCTTGGGGATGTAGAAAAAATAGTGGAAAACCAGTGGGGATTCCAGGTGAAGGATCATCGTTTGACTTTTCACGGGATATGCAGAGTCTGTCAAAAAGAAACAGTTAAATCCTGATGGACTGGTCAATAGTATAAAACGTACAATGGTGAATGCGGTAATCGTGTTCACTTTTTTGTTGTTTTTTGCTGCTGGGCAAGGGTACATAGTATGATAAAATATATAGGTGTAAAGGCTGGCAGGACACTGATATCAAGGTGTTTTCCAGGGTGAACCGGAATTTCTTTACATTCTATTAGAATTATTGTACGTTTAAAGTAGATTGGAATCTTCTTTTTATGTATATTTTCCGATAGGAATGGCATACCTTGTTAAGGAGATAGACAAGGGGGCGTGCTGATGAAACACGTTTGGTTGTTCCTCAAGGATACATTAAAGGTTCTTATTATATTTGTCCTTTGTACTTCCTTTTTTTATATGGCTTTACGAATGGTACATCAGGAATATGAGCGCTATCATCGTTATGATGAACCGAAAGGGGCTGCTGTGAAAGTATTCAATCAGGAAGATATCAGCTGGCCGGAACGGTTATCGATTTTTTTTCAATTGGGAGAGTAGAGACGTATGCTGAAGCATGCATTGGAGGATTTTTTCCACTATTTAACGGTGGAAAGAGGGTTATCGGAGAATACAATTAAATCCTATCAACGTGACTTAAGACAATATGGTGAGTTTTTGGATGATAGTTTTTCGATTAATGATTGGGATGAAGTGTCAAGGTCGCATATCATGCAGTACATGTATCATTTGACGGATGAAGGCCGCTCTTCTGCTACGATAGCTCGGCTTTTATCATCCCTTCGGCTTTTCCATCAATTTTTAGTCAGGGAAAAGCTGAGCAGCCATGATCCGAGCCTGCATATCGAGACTCCCAAAAAAGAGCGCAAGCTGCCAAAAGTACTTTCCATGGCAGAGGTGGACAAGTTGTTGAACTTGCAAGGGAATGATCCACTTACCATTCGTAACCGGGCGATGCTGGAGATGTTATATGCTACTGGTTTGCGTGTGTCTGAGCTGGTTTCTTTGAAAGTGACAGACCTTCATCTTACCATGGGATTTGTCAGATGTTTCGGAAAAGGGGCGAAGGAGCGTATTATTCCGCTGGGAGATATGGCTAAGGAAGCTGTCGAAGCCTATTTAAACCTTTCCCGTCCAAGCCTGCTTAAGAAAAAGCAGACGGAAGAACTTTTTGTCAACCACCATGGTAATTCATTATCAAGGCAGGGTTTTTGGAAGATATTGAAAGCGGTTGCCCGTAACGTCGGGATTGAAAAGCCAATAACCCCTCATACATTAAGGCACTCATTTGCTACACATCTGTTAGAAAATGGGGCTGACTTGCGAGCTGTCCAGGAAATGCTTGGGCATGCTGATATTTCAACTACACAGGTATACACACATGTCAGCAAAACACGATTAAAAGACGTTTATCGCTCGTACCATCCACGGGCATAAACTCTTTTTTACAAAAGTAGTTGTCTGACATCCTACATCTCGATGTTTTGTGTGAAAATGGTAAGGATAAGGAATGTAATCAATAGGAGGTTTTATCATGAATGAATTCAAGCGAGTATTTTTAATTGTAATGGATTCAGTAGGAATCGGTGAGGCACCTGATGCTGCCAAATTCAATGATGAAGGAGCGAATACGCTTGGTCATATCGCTGAACATATGGACGGATTGAATATGCCGAATATGGGTGAGTTAGGCCTGAGCAACATTCGCAATATTAAAGGTATTGAAGAGGCTGATAAGCCAAAAGCTCATTATACTACAATGCAGGAAGCTTCTAATGGGAAAGATACCATGACTGGCCATTGGGAGATCATGGGGTTGTACATTGATAAGCCTTTCCGTACCTTCCCTGACGGTTTTCCAGATGAGCTGCTCCAGGAGCTGGTTCAACGTACTGGACGGAAAATCATCGGTAATAAGCCTGCTTCCGGTACAGAGATTTTAAAGGAGTTAGGCGAAGAACACATGAAGACTGGGGCGTTGATCGTCTATACATCTGCTGATTCGGTATTGCAGGTCGCAGCTCATGAAGATGTTGTGCCCCTTGAAGAATTATATGAAATCTGTGAAACAGCCAGAGAATTAACTCGCGACGAAAAATATATGGTCGGTCGTGTCATCGCACGTCCGTTTGTAGGGGAGCCAGGTGCATTTGAACGGACACCTAATCGACATGACTATGCATTAAAGCCTTTTGGCCGTACTGTTATGAATGAAATGAAAGACGAAGGATTAGATGTCATCGCTCTAGGGAAAATTTCGGATATTTATGATGGAGAAGGTGTCACGGAATCCATTCGTACGAGTGATAATATGGACGGGATGGATCAATTAGTGACCTCTATGGATAAAGACTTCCGTGGTTTGAATTTCCTTAACCTTGTCGATTTTGATGCGAAATTCGGTCATCGCCGTGATCCTCAAGGGTATGGGGAAGCATTGGAAGCTTTTGATGCAAGACTTCCACAAGTGTTCGAGAAACTAAAGGAAGATGATTTGTTGTTGATAACAGCAGACCATGGCAACGATCCAATCCATCATGGTACAGATCATACCCGTGAATTGGTGCCATTGCTTGCGTATCATAAAGGAATCAAGGAAGGGAAACGTTTGGAACAGCGTAAAACATTTGCTGATATCGGAGCTACGGTATCCGATAATTTCAATATTAAAATGCCAGAGTACGGTCAAAGCTTTTTGAATGATATTAAGTAATGGAGGGTTAACCATGAATATGGAAGAAATTAAACAATCGGCTTCATTTATAATGGACAAGGTGTCAGAAACACCAAGCGTAGGTTTGATACTCGGGTCAGGTCTTGGGGTGTTGGCAGAGGAGATCAAAAACCCGGTCGTCATACCATACGGCGACATCCCTCATTTTCCTGAATCCACAGTATCTGGCCATAAAGGTCAATTAGTTATCGGGGAACTGGAAGGGCATCAAGTTATCGCAATGCAAGGTCGTTTTCACTATTATGAAGGCTACACCATGCAACAAGTGACTTTCCCGGTTCGTGTCATGAAACAATTGGGCATTGAAACCATGTTTGTAACCAATGCTGCAGGTGGTGTGAACAAGGACTTCAATCCAGGTGATCTTATGATCATCAACGATCATATTAACAATATGGGAGATAGTCCACTGATTGGTAAAAACGACGAGGAAATGGGTCCCCGTTTTCCTGACATGTCACAAGCCTATAATAAGGAATTAATCGAAACTGCTCAGAAGTGTGCGGATAATTTAGGCCTTAAGGTGAGAAATGGAGTGTATGTAGGGAATACTGGCCCAGCGTATGAAACAGCAGCCGAAGTCAAAATGCTGCGGACTGTGGGGGGAGATGCGGTAGGAATGTCTACGGTACCAGAGGTTATTGTAGCAAGCCATTCTGGCATTAAAGTTCTGGGCATATCCTGTATTTCAAATATGGCAGCTGGTATTTTGGATCAGCCGCTTACTCATGACGAGGTTATTGAGACGACAGCACAGGTCCGGGAAGATTTTCTTGGTTTTGTAAAAGAAATCTTAAAGTCAATACCCGCATCTTAATTGGGAAGGATGAGCACAATGAGAATGGTAGATGTAATTCAGAAGAAACGGAACGGGCTTGAGCTTAATGAGGAAGAAATCAAGTTTTTTGTAGAAGGATATACGAAAGGTGATATCCCTGATTATCAAGCTTCCGCATTAACTATGGCTATTTATTTCAAAGGAATGACTGAAAAAGAGACGGCAACATTGACACAGGCGATGGTAGATTCTGGGGAAACAATCGACCTCTCTGGTATCGAAGGCCATATTGTTGATAAACATTCTACCGGCGGGGTAGGTGATAAAGTAACTTTCATCGTAGGTCCATTGGTTGCATCTGTTGGCGTCCCGGTTGCGAAGATGTCGGGAAGAGGCCTTGGACATACCGGCGGAACGCTGGATAAATTAGAAGCAATTAAAAATTTCCATATTGAAATGACGAAAGAAGAGTTCATCAACAACGTCAACACCCACAAGCTGGCAGTAGCGGGACAGACGGGTAACCTGGCTCCTGCAGATAAAAAGCTTTATGCGTTACGTGATGTTACTGCAACAGTGGATTCCATTCCTTTGATTGCCGGTTCCATTATGAGTAAGAAGCTTGCTTCTGGAGCAGACAGTATCGTCCTGGATGTTAAAACGGGTACTGGAGCATTTATGAAAACATTGGAAGATTCTGAAGCGTTAGCGCGTGAAATGGTGAATATCGGTAAAAACCTCGGCAGAAACACGGTTGCTGTCATAAGTGATATGAACCAGCCGCTTGGTTACGAAGTCGGTAATGCCAATGAAATTAAAGAAGCGGCAGAGATTTTGCAAGGTAAGAATGTGGCAGACCTCCGAAACTTATCTCTCGAAATCGCATCTCATATGACCGTCTTAGCAGAAGTATTTTCTGATTACGAAGAGGCCTATGCAGCGCTCGAGAAGAACCTGGAAAACGGGAAAGCATTCGAAGCATTCCGTAACTTTATTGGTGCTCAGGGCGGTGATACTGCGATGATTGATGATTTGGACAAACTTCCACAATCCAAGTATGAGGTCGAAGTTCCTGCTGAAGCGGATGGCTATGTCTCAGCTATCGACGCCGAATCTATCGGTGTAGCAGCCATGTATCTGGGAGCCGGAAGAGCGACAAAAGATGATACCATCAACCATGCAGTAGGCATTACACTTAAAAAGAAAATCGGCGATCAAGTTAAAGCGGGCGAACCTCTCGTGGTTTTAAACAGTGATGAAGAAAATCCAACAGACTCTATCACTAAAGTGAAAGAGGCATATACCATCACAAAAGAAACAGTTCCAGCACCTACTTTGATTCATAAAGTAATTAATTAAACCGTCTCTCCAACAGGCGCCTCTATCCATTTGAAGGATAGAGGCGCTTTTATTCTGAATTAGAGGGATTAAAAATGCTCCCCGCTGTTTTTTTCGAATTGATTACCCCAATACTGTTTACATAATGAATATATCGTTAATTAAATAATTTTCTCCATGTTTCGTAATAAAACGATAGATGGTTGGAAAATATAACTATAACTATGAATGGAGGGAAAAGTGAATGAAGAAGATAGCCATTTATTTTACAGTATTCTTGCTGGTAAATACGTTACTCATCCCCGTAACCTATGGACAGGAGTCCAATCAAATAGAACTTACGGAAGGAACTAAGTCGGCAGTACTGATGGAGAACAGTAGCGGGACCATCCTTTATGATAAGAATGCCCATGAAAAACTGCCCCCGGCAAGCATGACAAAAATAATGACATTGCTTTTGATTATGGAAGCCTTAGAGGATAAAACCATAGCGCTTGAAGAAAGTGTCAGAATCAGTGAGCGTGCTGCATCAATGGGAGGGTCTCAAATATTTCTTGAAGCCGGAGAAGAAATGACTGTAGCAGATCTTCTCAAAGGAGTAGCTGTGGCCTCTGGTAACGATGCCAGTGTTGCGTTAGCGGAGAGAATAGCGGGAAGTGAAGAAGCCTTTGTCCAAAAAATGAATGATAAGGCTAAGGAACTAGGCCTGAAAAATACCAAATTTCAAAATACGACAGGGCTTCCAGAAGAAAACCATTACAGTACAGCTTATGACATGGCAGTAATGGCTCAAAATTTATTAAAGTATGAAGATATAACAAACTACACGAGCATCTATGAAGATTACTTGAGAAAAGGGCAGGAAAATGAGTTTTGGCTGGTAAATACAAATAAGCTGGTCAAGCACTATAAAGGTGTCGATGGGCTGAAGACCGGCTATACGAATGAAGCTAAATATTGTCTGACTGCGACTGCTGAGAAGAATGGCATGCGTATGATAGCGGTAGTCATGGGGGCGAAGACACCAAAAGAGAGAAATGCGAATATTGCCAGGATGCTTGATTACTCATATAACCAGTTTGAAACAGAGCAACTCTATGATAAAGGATATGCGATGACCACTTTACAGTTAGATCGAGCAGATACCCCTCAATTGGATCTTGTCACCAAAACACCTGTCACTTTATTGAAGCGTAAGGGTGAAAATTTGGAAAATATCACGACCTCTTTAGAGTACGAAAGTGAGGTTAAGCTTCCGATTGAAAAGGGAAGTCAATTAGCTACCTTGAAGGTGATGCAGGGGGAAATAGTACTTACTGAAGTTCCTTTGGTAGCGGAAACGAATATTAAACAAGGTAACGTGTGGCAGCTCTTCAAAAGGACGCTGGGTAAGATGGCCCACCGGTGACAAAATGTCAATTAAGCTAAACATTTAGCGTATCTTCACTAGTTTTGTCACCATGCAGGAAATCAGGAAGTCAGTAAAGAAAAAGACTCACTAACGCAAAGAAAGAGGAGGTAAGCATAGTGAGTCTTAGTGTCGATTTTGCCCGCAAAGAAGACGTCCTTCTTGTTCGGTTGGTTGGTGAATTGGATCACCATGAAGCGGAGGGTCTTAAGAAAGAATGGAAAGCGATTCTTAATCAGCACCAGGTACGAAATGTTATCTTGAATTTGGAGGGACTGGATTTCATGGATAGCTCTGGTCTTGGTGTGATTTTAGGAAGATACAAGGAAATCAATGCAATGGGAGGAGAAATGGTTATTTGCTCTATATCTCCTGAAGTCAAACGACTCTTTGATTTATCGGGCATGTTCAAAATCATGAAGCTTGTTGATAATGAAGAGTTCGCATTAGAAATGCTGGGGGTGGCTTCATGAAAAATAGTATGAACCTGGAGTTTTCCAGTATCAGTCAAAATGAGTCATTCGCTCGTGTGACAGTTGCCGCATTCGTAAGCCAGCTTGACCCTACGATGGAAGAACTCACAGAAATTAAGACGGTTGTATCCGAAGCAGTTACTAATGCGATTATCCACGGCTATCATGAACGTCCGGATGGGAAAATATATATTTCCTGCTCGCTCGATGATGGCGAGATGGAGCTGATGATTCAAGACCACGGAGAAGGGATCGCGGATATTGAAGAGGCGAGAGAGCCATTATACACATCGAAACCGGAATTAGAACGCTCAGGAATGGGATTCACGATCATGGAGAACTTCATGGACAAAGTCGATGTCATTTCTAGCCCTGAAGAAGGCACGACGGTCCGCTTGATCAAGCATTTAAGTACAAATAAAGCGTATTGTAATTAGGGGTCTGCGATGAATGTGGATGTGAGTCAAAAAAATAAGCGGTTGACTGATGAAGATGTCAGGGCATTGATCGCCCGGAGTCAAGAGGGTGATCAGGAAGCAAGAGATTTGTTAGTCGAAAGAAATGTCCGATTGGTATGGTCGGTAGTGCAGCGATACATCCACCGTGGTTACGATCAGGAAGACCTGTTCCAAATCGGCTGTATCGGGTTGTTGAAGTCCGTAGATAAATTCGACTTGAACTATGAAGTGAAGTTCTCTACTTATGCAGTGCCGATGATTATTGGTGAGATACAACGCTTCATCCGTGATGACGGCAGTGTAAAAGTTAGCAGGTCATTGAAAGAGACAAACAATAAGATTCGGCGGAAAAAAGAAGAATTGACCAAAGAGTTTGGCAGATCGCCGACCATCGAGGAGATGGCTAAGGCGCTGGAAATGACTACAGAAGAAGTGGTACTTGCTGAAGAAGCAGGCAGGGCGCCTCAATCTATACATGAAACCGTATATGAAAATGATGGTGATCCTATTACCTTACTGGATCAGATGGCTGAAGATGATACCAAGTGGTTTGATAAAATGATGCTCCAGGATGTCATCCGCAAACTGGATAAAAGAGAACGACTGATTATTTATCTTCGCTATTTCAAGGATCAGACACAGACGGAAGTGGCAGAACGGCTTGGCATATCCCAAGTACAGGTATCCAGGTTAGAAAAGAAAATATTGAAAGAGATTAAAGAGCAAATGGAGCCTGATTAATCTCTACGATGGACGCATTGCCTACGATGCGTCTTTTTGTATGTCTTCCTACAAGTGCATGTTTTTCCGGTTACTATCCATACTAAGAAATAAAGGCTCAGGTCGAAAGGGTAGTTTTTATGGGAAATATTGTATATGTTCGGCTGCGGAAAAAGGTGGATATGACAAGTTATCGCCCTGTTCTCCTTAAAGACATCGCCTATCTCGCTTGTTCAATAACTTTAAAAGAAAAGATGGAAACACTGCCACTTCACTATATAACGAAAAAAGACAAAAACCTCATTGTTATTGATGGTTTTGTAGTAATAGAAAAAATTGCTGAGTCATTTCCAGAAGTTGAAGTTCAGCTCATAGGGCCTCCGCAGACGATCATTACTATTGCTACCAAGAAGCGAAAACCTCCTTTATGGATGGTGGCGGGCATATGGGTGTTGTTATTTGTAGGTGCAGCTATGGCAATCATGAACTTTCACTATGATGTGAGTATGGAAGCGGTGCATCAAAAACTTCATTTTATGCTTACAGGAGAACAGAAAAAACATCCTGTTTGGATTCAAATCCCTTATTCGATAGGGCTTGGACTTGGTATGATCCTATTTTTTAATCATGTTTTTAATAAAAAAATCAATGAAGAACCGTCCCCGTTAGAAGTAGAAGTTTTTAAGTATCAACAGAGTATGGATTCCTATGTAGCCGTTAATGAAAATAAGGTGGAAAACGACGATGATAACCATTCTTCTTGAAATCCTGATAGGACTGGCTGCAGGAATAGCAGTAGGGACTGGTTTTGTTGCTTTCCTGACTGTCTTGGGAATCATCCCGCGATTGATGCAATTAAGCGGTGCCACTAATAAAGTACGAAGCTACGAATCAGCTGTAATCATAGGAACCTTTGCTGGAATATATCTCTCTTTCGGTGATCAGGCTATATTTCTGCCTGATGTTGTCATTGGCATTTGGGGCTTACTGCACGGGATATTTATCGGTATGCTGGCCGCAGCGCTTACAGAAGTATTGAATGTATTCCCCCTCCTTACGAAACGAATCGGGATGGAGGGGCAATTGTTGTTATTAATGATGGCTCTAGTGCTGGGTAAAATAACCGGCTCATTATTCCATTGGCTTCTATTCGTGAAATGAAACTTGGAGGTAATAACATGAGCGATAAATTTGTGCAGGCTCAATATAATAAAACCATTAAAAATTACCAGCCAAAACCAAATTACTTTTGGAACTGTCTGAAGGCTTTTATCGTTGGAGGGTTGATATGTGTCATCGGCCAGGCGGTGACAGACTTTTACGTGAATGTACTAAACTTTTCTGAAAAAGAAGCGGTCAATCCTACAGTAACGACATTAATCTTTACAGCTGCTTTGTTAACCGGCTTCGGTGTATACGATAAACTCGGCCAGTTTGCTGGTGCGGGATCGGCAGTGCCGGTCACTGGATTTGCTAACTCGATAACATCTGCCGCTCTTGAACATAAGAGTGAGGGTTTAGTTCTTGGCGTAGCAACCAACTTGTTCAAGCTTGCCGGGTCAGTCATCGTATTTGGAGTAGTAGCAGCATATGTTCTTGGCATGCTGAGATATACTTGGCAACATTTCTTCTAGGAGGAACAATCATGGGTAAAATGGGACAGCAGTCTTGGTTATATAACAGTGCCATCTATATTAACGCTGCAGGCACAGCTGTAGGTCCGCTGGAAGCAGCTGGTCCTTTAGGAGAGAGTTTTGATCGAACGTACCAGGAATTACATTGCAATCAAGACAATTGGGAGCTGGCTGAACGCCAATTGATGAAGGATGCAGTCCATGCCTGTTTACAAAAATCTGGCAAAGATCGCTCAGAGATGGATTTGTTCCTTGCCGGTGACTTACTTAATCAAAATGTTACTGCGAATTATGTTGCTAAGGAGTTGGGTATACCTTTTCTATGTATGTTTGGTGCCTGCTCGACATCCATGGAAACGTTGGCTACCGGTGCTTCATTAATAGATGGAGGTTTTGCAGATCAAGTAATTGCGGCTGTAAGTTCACATAACGCCACAGCAGAGAGGCAGTTCCGTTATCCAACGGAATATGGTGGGCAAAAACCAAAGACAGCCACATTTACTGTCACAGGAAGTGGTGCCGTAATGATCTCTAAACAGAAATCAAACATACGAGTGGAGGCTGCCACAATCGGCCGGGTCATGGATTATGGCACAAAGGATCCATTCGATATGGGTTCGGCGATGGCACCAGCTGCTTACGATACGATCAAGAATCATTTTCAGGACATGGGCCGCTCCCCGAAAGATTATGATTTGATTGCCACTGGGGATCTATCTTCTGTCGGAACTCCTATCGTACGGGATATGCTGAAGGAAGATGGATTTGATGTAGAAGAGGTGCATAATGATTGTGGCTTGATGATCTATCATAGTGACCAGCCTGTCTTCAGTGGAGGTAGTGGATGTGCCTGCTCAGCTGTTGTGACCTATGGGAAGTTGCTGGATGACCTGGCATCAGGAAAATACAACAAAATTCTTGTAGTAGCTACTGGGGCGTTGATGAGTCCGACCATGGTTCAGCAGAAGGAGTCCATTCCTGCGATTGCTCATGGTGTGGTACTCATGCGAGAGGAGGGAGCATGATGGTTTATCTTTGGGCATTCCTGGTTGGAGGAGGCATTTGTGTCATCGGGCAGCTGCTGCTGGATATTGCAAAGCTGACGCCGGCTCATGTCATGTCATCCTTTGTCGTAGCGGGAGCCGTCCTGGATGCTTTTGATTTATACGATAACTTGATTGAATTTGCTGGAGCGGGAGCGACCGTCCCTATTACAAGCTTCGGCCATTCCTTGCTTCATGGTGCCATGGAGCAAACGAAAGAGCACGGTTTTATCGGAATAGCAACTGGAATATTCCAGCTTACATCAGCCGGTATCGCCTCAGCAATATTGTTCGGATTTCTGGTCGCTGTCATTTTCAAACCAAAAGGGTAAAGAATCCGGACCTTAACTTAGACGGGCGGTAGAGAAAGGAGAACGTCATGGAGAAGCAAAAAGAAACCAGTGTGATGTCACGTTTACATGATATTGAAAAATTCATGGATGAACAAGTAGGCATCGAAGAATCCTTTGATGTAGGTTTCCGGCAGTTTCCGATTTTGGGACGAAAGCTGAATATGTATTATGTCACAGGTCTTGTTGATACTGCCTATGTCATTGAGTTGATGAAAGAATTGATGGAGTGGGAAGCGGAACAACCAAGAACACGTAAAGTGTTTGAAGGAATATATGAACACCTTGTCCATCAACAAGTCGAAATTGCTGAATCGATGGAAGAATGTATTACTCAATTATTATCAGGGTTGGCTGTCATCTTTGTTGAGGGTGAGAAAAAAGCGTTCATCATTGACGTGAGATCCTATCCGGGCAGGTCACCTGAGGAGCCCGATACCGAAAAAGTCGTCCGTGGATCACGGGATGGTTATACAGAGAATATTATTGAAAACACAGCTTTGACACGAAGAAGAATCAGGGACGGAAGGCTGCGTCATGAAATTGTCAAATCAGGTACAAGGTCAAAAACAGATATATGTATATCTTACCTGAAAGACGTGGCTGATCCAGGATTAGTGAAACTTGTAAAAGAAGAGGTAAAGAATATTGAAATTGATGGTCTTTCAATGGCTGATAAAACGGTAGAGGAATATATTGTGAAACAAGGGTTTAATCCTTTTCCACTGGTCCGCTATACAGAGCGACCTGATGTTGCTGCCAGCCACCTCTTTGAAGGGCATGTTTTAATTATGGTAGACACAACCCCAAGTATGATCATTACTCCTACTACTTTTTTTCATCATGTCCAGCATGCGGAGGAATATCGGCAATCGCCGGTGGTTGGGACGTTCATCAGGTGGATTCGGTTCATCGGTATGTTTGCTTCCGTGTTTTTACTGCCATTCTGGCTGCTGATGGTTATGGAGCCTTCTCTGCTTCCTGAACCACTTGCTTTCATTGGTCCAAATGAAGAAAGCAGTATACCTGTCGTCATTCAGATATTAATAGCAGATATCGGAATTGAATTTTTAAGGATAGCAGCCATCCACACCCCCACCCCCCTATCAACTGCGATGGGTTTGATAGCTGCTGTACTAATCGGACAAATTGCCATTGATGTTGGCATGTTTGTGCCTGAAGTAATATTGTATGTGGCGGTAGCGGCTATCGGTACTTTTGCTACGCCTAGTTATGAGTTGAGTGTAGCAAATAAAATCAGCAGAATCCTTCTATTGTTGTTTACTGCATTCTTTGGAGTGAAAGGATTTACTATTGGTTTTACGATATATATCCTTGCCTTGGCACGAACAAAATCATTAAACACGCCTTATTTTTGGCCGTTTTTGCCATTCAATATGAAGGCAATGATGCAAATATTATTCCGTCTTTCTGTTCCATTAGCCAAAGTCCGGCCAAGTATCGTCCATCCACAAAATAATAACCGGCAGCCGTAATTTGGTATTTGCCGGTTTTAGCACCATATGATAAATTTAATATAATTTACAAATAAGAATGTCTTTCCCTCACTGGGGGCATTCTTTTTTGATTGTGGCTCTCCTGAAACAATTATTGTACGTTTCGAAAAAAGGAAATGAAGCCGTTTCCCTGAACTGGTCCAATCCGTATGATAAAGGAGAAAGTAATCAAAATATTTTGGATGGTTGATAGAGGAAGGAAGGAACTACATGAGTTTACCATATAATGAGCAAGGCCATTTACTTATTGGAGGAATTGATGCAGTGTCATTAGCAGAAACGTATGGCACTCCATTATTTGTATATGATGTCGAGCGTATCCGTAAAAATGCCCGTGCATTCGTAAAAACATTTGAAGATAGAGGAATGAAGGCTCAGGTTGCCTATGCCAGCAAAGCCTTTTCTTCTGTGGCGATGCTGCAAGTAGCTAAACAGGAAAACCTGAGTCTTGATGTCGTCTCTCAAGGTGAATTATATACGGCGCTTAAGGCAGACTTTCCGGTAGAAAAGATCCATCTCCACGGCAATAATAAAAGTGTAGATGAATTAGAGATGGCTGTAGAACAAGGAATCGGCTGTATCGTGGTCGATAACTTCTATGAAATTGATTTGCTAACCGCTATCCTTGAAGAGAAGCAGAAAGAAATGGATGTGCTGTTAAGAGTGACACCGGGTATTGAAGCACACACCCATGACTATATTCTGACCGGCCAGGAGGATTCTAAGTTCGGTTTTGACTTATCCAGTGGTCAGGCTGACGCAGCGTTTGAACGTATCCATGCAACTGAACGCATACATCTAATCGGTCTCCATTGCCATATCGGTTCACAGATCTTTGAAACAAGCGGGTTTTTAATGGCGACTAAAAAGCTGTTCACTTCCATGGGAGAATGGCGGGAGAAATACGGGTTTATAGCTGATGTACTTAACCTGGGAGGAGGTTTCGGCATCCGTTATACGAAAGATGATGATCCCCTGGAATTAGATGCCTATGCCCACGCGCTTATCAATGAAGTTAATGAACAGGCTGCTGTGCGTAATTATCCAATACCGGAAATCTGGATAGAACCGGGCCGTGCGATTGTCGGTGATGCCGCGGTTACTTTATATTCTATCGGCTCTATAAAAGAAATTCCCGGGGTCCGAAAGTATATTTCTGTGGATGGCGGTATGACTGATAACTTAAGGCCGGCATTGTATCATGCGAAATATGAAGCTGTTGTTGCCAATCAAATGGACGCTCCATTGCATGAAAAAGTTTCCGTAGCAGGGAAGTGCTGTGAATCCGGAGATATGCTAATATGGGATGTGGAGCTACCGGAAGTATCTCATCATGACATTCTTGCTGTAATGAGTACTGGCGCTTATGGCTATTCGATGTCTAATAATTACAACCGTTTTCCAAGAGCTGCTGTAGTTTTCGTGGAAAATGGCGAACATCAACTGGTCATTGAGCGGGAAAGCTATGAAGATTTGCTAAGGTTAGATTGCTCTTATAAAAAAGGAGAGGAGAGTCTTACATGAAAAAAGGCAGCATTACGTTTGAAACAGGAGAAAAAATTTTATTGGAATTTTACCCGGAAGATGCACCGGGAACAGTAGCCAACTTTGAAGAATTAGCCAACAGTGGTTTCTATGATGGAGTCATTTTCCACCGTGTAATCCCTGGTTTTGTAGCACAAGGAGGAGACCCGACCGGAACTGGCCGTGGTGGCTCCGGTAAAACAATTAAATGTGAAACGGAAGGGAATCCGCACAAACACGTTGCCGGGTCACTCTCAATGGCCCATGCCGGGAAAGATACAGGAAGCAGTCAGTTCTTTCTGGTCCATGAACCTCAGCCGCATTTAGACGGCGTCCATACTGTATTCGGACAAGTTACTGAAGGAATGGATACAGTCTTGAATATCAAACCGGGAGATACAATGAAAGAAGTCCGCGTGTGGGATGAAGAGTAAGTAGGAGAATAGTGGGCCTGTTTCGGCTCACTATTTTTCTATCTATGATATCCTTACGGGAGGGGAGAGATTACCGTTTGTTGGAATTTTTGACAGCTATGATCTGGGTAGTTCCTTTGGGTATCTTAATCCATGAATTAGGGCATGCCATTCCGACAGTGCTAATCAACCAGGGGGAAGCCAAGGTGCGGATCGGCTTTGGACCGAAATTGATTCAAATCAAAATGGGGAAGCTTCATTTATATATACACGCTATATTCTTCCTTGGCGGTCATACAGAGAGCAGGCATAACTGTGGAATTTCTCTTTGGAGAGAGGCGATGATTACCTTAAGCGGACCGCTGATGAACCTGTTCTTTTTTTTCTTGCTCTATCTATGGTTAGAAGAAGGTAATACCTTTCTATGGTTCAATTTATATTTATCAGTTGTCAATCTGATCCCCTTTTATTGGAAGGGAAAATATTCGGATGGCTATCGTTTTTTCCATATATTATTAAATAAACAATTACATAAGACAACTTGAATAATTTTTTAGTTTAGCTTATGCTATTCGTTGAAGCTTAAAAAGGTTATTAACACGGGGGAAGCTGAATGAGAAAGAAAAATGTGATTTTGTTTATCGTTTTATTAACCTTTAGCATACTATGGGGATTATACTACTGGTTTTTCATAGCACTATAAAAATATGCATATATTTCAGCCATAAATGATTGATTGCTTCACCTGTCCATGATCGGTTGAAGCGGTAAATAGTAATAAGATGATCTTGGCTGGTTATTAAGGAAACAGCCTTTATCCTGCCCATCATGGGAGTAGGAAAGTTATTTTCATAATGAGGGGTTACTATGTTAATTCGTTATAAGAAAACATTTGAAAAAATTGCAATGGGGCTGTTGTCATTCATGCCAGAAGAGAAGGATGTCAAGAAGCTCCAGCAAACCATAAAAGAATATGAAACCAATGAGGATTGGCAGTTATTCCTTTGGAAGGACGAAGATATCCTCGGGGCAGTCGGTGTCCGATTAGAAGAAGGCGAACGAGCGGTGATTCAACATGTCACTGTCAACCCTTCTCATCGAAATATGGGCATTGGTAAAAAGATGGTGCAAGGCGTGAAGGGCTTTTATAAGGACCAATATCACGTATGTGCTGACGAAGCCACAAGTGGTTTTTTAGAAAAGTGCTGCACAACTGGTTCAGATGCTAAATCTGCTGAAGCCTGATAAAAATAAGCGCATGTCGTTGACATGCGCTTATTTCATTTAGGTAAGGGATTTACTTTTGGCTTAGCTGGTCTACTTGTACTGTCTCGCTTGAATGACGGTCTCTTAACTTATGTTTATGAGTAAGGAAGTAGTCGCCAGGGTCTGTTTCCCTGTTATAAGGAACATTCCAGTACAGACATTTTCTATGAACGATAGCCTGCAGGTCAGAATCCAGTATTGATATATTAACATTATAATAAGGTTTTTTTTGTCGCAGTGATTCGTGAACTTCGGTTAATGTAATCTTTATATCATGCGCATGTAATCCCAGGCTTTCTAAATTGTCTGCCTGGACATTCCAGGTGCGTTCCAGACGTTTTAACAGCTTGATGGCGCCATTTTCGTTACCCCGTCTGTAATGGTATAGGCTTACAGCGAACTGAATTAACCATACCCAGACAGACTCACGGTGGCATGGGGTAGTTTCTTTCCAATATTCTTCTAATACTTCATGACATTCAAAAAAGTCCTTCGTTCCATTGAAATGGGCTAGAAAATCTGTATAGGCTTGGGGATAAATCATTACATTGCTCCTTCTTAGAAGATACCATGAGTGTAACATATATGAGGGCGAAGAAAGAATCACCAAATTTTTATGACAAGTGTTTGTTATCTGTCTATTTCTGGACTAAATGGCTTTATAAGTATAAACGAAATGAACAATACGAGGTTTAATGTAAAAACGCCACTTTATTCACCGCTCCTTGTATCTTGCAGTTAACGAAGCTTTGATTTTTTGGTAAGATACATCTTACGATACTAAAGGAGTATACCGCTCTTTGTTTAGGCGGTATTGATATCATTCCAATGGAATGTGGAGGAAATACATATATGAAACAAAGTTATCAAGTAAAGATAGACGCATTTGAGGGACCGTTGGATCTTCTTTTACATTTGATCAACCAGTATGAAATCGATATTTACGATATTCCTGTCGCTGATATAACAGAACAGTATATGACTTTCATCCATACGATGCAAGAACTGGAGCTGGATATAGCAAGTGAATATTTAGTCATGGCAGCAAGCCTGTTAGCAATGAAAAGCCAGATGCTCTTACCCAATCAATCTTTTGATTTGGATGATGAAGAAGATCTGGAAGAAGACCCCAGGGAAGAGTTAATGAGGCGTTTGATTGAATACCGCAGATATAAGGATGCCGCGTTGCACCTTAAACACAAGGAAGAAAATGCTGACCGAACGTATACAAAACCCCCTTCGAACCTCGAAGATTTTCAAGACGGTAAGCCTGTGGTGCGTGAAGGCGAGGGGTCGATCTATGACATCCTGGGAGCTATGGCTAAAATACTGAAAGGCCGTAAAAAACAGGAGAGGAGTCGTACCGACACCAAAATTCAACGTGATGAAATCCCGATACAAACGAGAATGACTGAAATTAAGGAGTATATTAATAGCTCAGGAAACGCTGTTAGTTTTTTTGAACTTTTTCCGGAGCCATCCCGCCAACATATTGTCGTAACTTTTATGGCCCTGTTGGAATTGATGAAAGGAAAAGAAATCTATTGTGTGCAAGAAAAGCACTTTGACGAATTGCTGGTATATAAAATGGAGGATTAATTAATGGACATTCATGAGTATAAAGGGATAGTAGAAGGGCTTCTTTTTGCTGCCGGGGAAGAGGGAATAAACACAAATAAACTCAGAAATGTACTCGAAGTAGAACAAGAAGCGCTAGGTGAAATACTTGATAGCCTGAAAATTGACTACAGAGATAATAAACGCGGTCTTGCCCTTATGGCCGTGGACAATATGGTCTATATGACTACTAAAGCTGAACATGCTCCCTATTTGAAGCGATTATTAGATACGCCGTATGCATCCCGGTTGTCACAAGCCGCCCTGGAAACGCTTGCTATCATTGCCTACCAACAACCAATTACCAGGTCGGAAATTGAAGAACTGCGAGGAGTGAAGAGTGAACGCGCAATTCAGACCCTCACTACCCGCTCCCTGATTAAAGAAGTCGGGAGGAAAGAGGGGATAGGGCGTCCCATTTTGTATGGTACTACGAAAGATTTTTTAACTTACTTTGGAATAAGCTCCTTAGAAGACTTGCCCCCTTTACCAGAAGGGAATGAAGAAGATGTGGAGACAGAAGCCGACCTTTTCTTTGAAGAATTCAAAGCACCAGCTTCAGAGAAGCAACCCGATGAAGAATAATATACAACTTTTTCAATAGGGTTATGGTAAAATATACTTATATCATATGTTGATAAGGGGGAGCCTATGGAAATCATATCTGCGAAAGGCGTAGAGTTGGTAAAAGAAAAGTCCAATTCACCTGAAGAATTTTTCAATCGCTCCGAAGTAATTTATGAAGATAAGGGCAAAGAACACAGTTTTTCTTTACTATATTTACGGTATTTTGATGAAAAGCCTGAAGAGTTTACACCTTTTTCGGAAAACCCGGTAATGGTGTTCGGTGAGGAAGAAATCATGCTTAAGGACATGGCAGCTTTTATTGCACTTGTGAAAAATCCTGGCTATAAACATCGCAAAAAAGTGTATCTTAATGATTATGACAAATATAAGGAACTGTATACGAATGTGAATTGGGAAGCTGCCAAACAGGCCTTCTTAAAGCTTAGCGATGGCAAGCGATTCGATCTCGAATCCACCCTGGAATTTCTTCATGCTTGAGATTGACCTTCATGAGATATTCACCACTTAGGAGGCTGGCTATGCGCAAACAGATGATACGGGCACAACTGAATGTGGCAGGAAGTTATTTAACATTAATAGTTGAGCAGTTAGATGCCTATCTTGATTATCATCAACTGGATAGTTTAATGGAAGAACAAGGAAGTAAAGAAAAAAGATACTACCGTTCTTTATTGAAGTCGCTTCGCAGGTTAGAAGTGTTTTGTGATGAAGCTAAAGACGCCATTGCTGTCCTGCTTCAATCGGAAGGGTTTAAAACGGCAGCAGCAGAGCGGACGTTGTACGGTATATACCATCAATGTATCGCAGAGTTTTTTGCTCCTAAAAGTGATACTTGGTATGAGGACAGCCGTGCCGCGTATACTGGGGAAAGTGCAATCCTTTATCATTACGAGCCACCGCTTTCCTTTAAAAAATTGATGTTGAAACTGGAGTCATCTTTTCAAAAAGTCCGGCAAGAATTGGAATGTTATGAGACAACTAACCAATCGAGAACTGCCCTGGATGGAAATAAGAAAGAGGGCCCGGCATCCTGAGAGATAGGCAACCAATCACAAGCCAATAAGGAACTGCCCCAGAAGTCTGTCATAGGCTTCTGGGGCAGTTTTTTTGGTGTGATTCATACTTTTTATATTTTAGAGGTTAGATTAAAAAATTATCCAGGAGATATGGCTTGCTCGCAAATGTTGCTGCTCGTTTCGTTCAAAACGATTTATTTTCGGCTGTTCCTATTTAAAAGAGGCCCATCTATATCATACGCTCGTCTCCTTCGCATAGATTAAATAGTAAGTTATGAATTGAAGGAGGAGCGGCTTTGAAGAAGCGCACAATTATATGGTTGATTTATAGTTTCCTCATCGTTAGTCTTATTCATCCATTTCAAGCGGAAGCAGCGATCTCTGTCTCTGCCAGGAATGCTGTGCTTATGGACATGCAGTCAGGGAGAGTTTTATATGAGAAGGCCGCTGACGAAGAAGAGTTGATTGCAAGTACGACAAAAATAATGACAGCACTAATAGCCGTTGAATCTGGAAAATTAGAAGAAAAAGTGAAAGCGAGTCATAATGCTGTTTATACCGAAGGGTCATCCATCTATTTAAAAGAAGGAGAAAAGATGGCCCTCAAGGATCTCGTTTACGGCTTGATGCTCCGGTCCGGTAACGATGCGGCTATGGCAATTGCAGAGCATGTGGGCGGGTCTCAGGAAGGGTTCGCATTTTTGATGAACGAAAAGGCGGCCTGGCTTGGAATGAACCATTCCAACTTTGATAACCCGCATGGTCTCGATTCGGACAATCATTATTCTACTGCGTATGATTTGGCAGTATTAATGCGAAGTGCCATGCAGAATGATACATTCCGTGAAATAACAGGAGCGGACCGGTACTTATCTGAAAACAGAGATTATTACTGGTTCAATAAAAATAAACTCCTCACAAAATATTATGATTATTGTACCGGAGGGAAAACAGGATATACCAAAGCAGCAGGCAGGACATTAGTATCGACAGCAAAAAAAGGGGATATGGAACTGGTCGCTGTGACATTGAATGCAGGAGATGACTGGAATGATCATCAACGGATGTACGAGTGGGGCTTTGAAAATTTTGATCACGTCCTCCTTCAGGAAAAAGGTAAAGTTCCAGTAAACGTCCCCGATAAGAAATCTTTATATTATACAAGAGATGTTATTTGGCCGGTAACCGCTTCTGAGAAGCAGTCACTTCATTCAAAGTTGAATTTGCTGTCGAATACTGACAGCTCACTTGTCGCAAGGCATGTAATCTATCTCGAGGACAGTCCAATCATGGCCACAGCTGTTGTGGATAGTCCTTCTGAGCGAACATTACTTTCTTACTGGCGGGAAAGAGCCAATCGGTTTATGGGGTTGGCGTCATGGTAAATATTATCTGGTCGTTGCTCGCAGTAGTAGGAATTGTATTTGCTGCTTTTAATGGCACGATGGAAGAAGTTAATAAAGCCATTTTCAGTACCATTGATGATGCGATTATGATAACGCTGACCATGATGGGGGTGCTGATATTCTGGTTAGGGTTAACACGTATTGCCGAGGAGGCTGGATTGCTGAGAGGTCTTGCCGCTTTGTTCCGTCCCGTCGTTCAGCGGATATTCCCTGACATCCCCAAAGACCACCCGGCCATGGGTTATATTTTATCGAATATGACCGCCAATTTGTTCGGGTTAGGCAATGCTGCTACGCCAATGGGTTTGAAGGCGATGAAAGAATTAAAGCAGCTCCATGGTAAGGATACAGCAAGCCGATCGATGATTACATTTCTGGCAATCAATACTTCCTCCGTTACATTGATACCGACGACGGTAATAGCAATTCGGATGAAATATGGCTCTGTTGATCCGACGGCGGTTGTCGGAGCGGCTATTATAGCTACCACTATTTCCACAACAGGAGCTCTATTGATTGATCGTTATTTTTACTGGCGAAGATACAGGAGGGGAGCAGAATGAGTATCAGCATTTGGATAATCCCCGCTATTATATTGCTGATTCTCTTAACAGCGACCTACAAAAGGGTCCCAACGTATGAAAAGTTTGTGGAAGGAGGCAAGGAAGGGATAGATATAGCTATCTCCCTGCTGCCTTTTTTGATTGGGATGATGGTCTCCATTGCTATCTTCCGTGCTTCCGGAGCAATGGAAGCATTCATCACTTTAGTAAAACCACTTACAGTGTTGCTGGGCATGCCTGAAGAAATATTGCCATTAGCACTTGTACGTCCGTTATCCGGAACCGCTGCATTAGGGATGACAAGTGAATTAATAAAAACTTATGGACCTGATTCGTTTATCGGGTATTTGGCATCTGTTATGCAAGGGAGTACCGATACGACCTTTTATATACTGACCGTTTATTTTGGTGCAGTCGGAATAAAAAAGATGGGGGACGCGCTTAAAGTTGGACTAGCCGCTGACATGATTGGTATAATAGCTTCAATAATAGTTGTCACCATCCTTTTCAGTTGAGCAGGATAGGGAGACCAGATAGTAAGCCACGCTGAAAATCTCAGCGTGGCTTACTGTCGGGTATTGGATGCTTCTTGCCTGGTCAGTTAATTTCCTCTCATGTGTTCATAAGGCGTTAACATTTTTCCCGTACTATAAATTGTATATGGCTTTCATTAAGTTTGTATAGAAATAGTTAATGGAGTTAATCACTTAATGAAGGGGGAAATGACGTCTATTATTTATCCATTATATTATATAACAATAACTAAGTAGGTGATTAGTATGACAGGTTCATTAGAACGTTTACAGAAAGTAATTGCTAAAAGTGGTGTTACATCAAGAAGAAAAGCGGAAAAGCTGATTGTGGAAGGAAAGGTATCCGTCAACGGAAAGGTCGTTACGGAACTGGGGACGAAAGTGACAGCCGATGATAAAGTAGAAGTGGAAGGTGTGCCATTGACCAAAGAAGAACCGGTTTATTTTCTTCTATATAAGCCACGCGGTGTAATTTCCAGTGTCAAAGACGATAAAAACCGTAAAGTAGTAACAGATTTTCTTCCTGAAGAAATAGAGGAACGTGTATTTCCAGTCGGCCGTCTGGATTATGACACCTCCGGGATTTTATTATTAACAAATGATGGGGAATTCGCCAATCAATTGATGCATCCTAAACATGAAATTGAAAAAGTATATATCGCGAAGACAAAAGGAATCCCTTTAAGAGAAGATTTAGCTAAGCTGACAAAAGGAATACGGTCTGATGGTGAAGTATTAAAAGCTGCACATGTCAAAACAAAGTCGGTGGATAAAAAGAAGAACACAGCTATTATTCAATTGATCCTGCACGAAGGGAAAAACAGACAAGTGCGTCGAATGTTTGATTCCATCGGGTTTCCTGTCGATAAATTGAAACGGGAACGTTATGGTTTCCTTGATCTTCATGGTTTAAATGCAGGGGAGCTTCGTGAGTTGACCCCCCATGAAGTGAAACAGCTAAGGCATTTAGCGGAGAAAAATGTTAAATAACTTTCACATTTACCAATAGTGTTAAATGTTATAATCGCAAAAGGAGTGGTGAAAATGGATAAAAAGAAGAAAAAACAACGTCGGATGATATTTCGCACCCTGACATTAGCTGTGTTGGTCGGTCTTGTCATTTTTGCGATTATTGGAAATTTGTCTCAAGATGATGCGGTTGTTGCGGAAGGTGAACAGGCTCCGAACTTTGAACTGGAACAATTCGGTACAGAGGGTGAAAGAAAATCTCTGGATGATTTCAAAGGAAAAGGAGTAATGCTCAACTTCTGGGCTACATATTGCAAGCCTTGTGAAGAAGAAATGCCTTACATGCAAGAGCTGTACCCAAAGTATAAGGAAAAAGGTGTAGAGATAGTGGGCGTCAACCTTGATTCCACGAAACTGGTAGTCAATCGTTTTATTGATAAATATGAGCTCACTTTTACTAATCTTCATGATAAAAACGGGCAGGTAATGGATCAATATGGAATCAGCCCGATTCCTTCCACTTTTTTCATTGATGAAAATGGCGAAATTGTAGATAAAGTCATCGGACCTCTGACACTTGAAAAACTGGAAGAACATTTGAAAGAGATTCAACCGGAAGCATAAGTCTTAGGTATAGAGAGGTTTTACTATGAAAAAGATCAAATGCGAATGCGGGCACGTCAACCCGGAAGGTACAGTATTATGCGAAGCCTGCGGGAAGCCGATTGAAGGCAACCAGCATATTGATGGAAATAAGAAAGACTCGTTATTGAATATGCGTTATGAAGGAAGTGCTCGTCGTTCCCAGACTTATAATCGTAATATAGTAGATAAAGTATGGAACTTTTTCTCTTCTGTTAAAGTCGGGGTCTGGCTGATCATTATTACCCTGGTTGCGTCATCCCTTGGTACGATTTTTCCCCAGGAGATGTATATCCCTCCGGGCTCTGACCCGGCGACATTTTATGAAGACCAATATGGACTGGCAGGCAAAATCTATTATCAATTAGGATTCCACAATTTATACAGCACGGTATGGTTTATGTTGATGATTGCACTCATTGGTGTTTCCTTGGTCATTTGCAGCATTGACCGGGTGGTTCCATTACATAGGGCACTAAAAAAACAAAAACCTAAACGCCATCATACTTTTTTGAAACGCCAGCGTGTTTTTGGGGAAACTAACGGACAAGCTGATGTTGAAGCTTTTAAAACAAAACTGAGAAAGCAGCGGTATAAAGTTTGGGATGAAGATGGACATATCCTCGCAGAGAAAGGTAGATTTTCCAGGTGGGGTCCTTATGTCAATCATATCGGGCTTATTATCTTTCTTTTAGGGGCATTGTTACGCTTTTTACCTTCTATGTATATCGATGACTTCGTATGGGTTCGGGAAGGTGAGACTGCTGTAGTGCCGTCCACAGACGGTCAATATTATGTTAAAAATGAAGACTTCATTCTTGAAAACTATGATCCTGATAAAGACGAACGATTCCAGGAAGCGTTGATGAACCAAAATGCTCCCGTTGCCAGCAACTATCAAACCAATGCTGTGATATACGAGCGTACCAACAATGACGTGGTAGGAGCTGAGCCGGAACTCGAAGAAATTCAAAAAAAAGAAATTGTTGTCAATAAACCGGCTAAGTTTGATGGTTTTGCCCTATATCAATCCAGCTATCAGTTAGATGAATTTTCTGCTATGTCTTTTACCCTCCATGAAACGGACGATGAATCAGCAGTACTGGGTGAATTTACTGTCGATTTGACGGATCCGGAGATGGAATACGAGCTGGATAGCGGTGCCAGGGTAGTAATCGATGAATATTTTCCAGAATATTACATGGACGAGAATCAGCCACGCTCTAAATCTAAATTCCCTAAAAATCCGGCATTTGTATTTTACGTTTATCCTCCAGATGGAGGCGATCCAGAGGTCAGTTTTGCCGGTATCGGAATGAATATCGATCCGACTAATGAAAATCAATATAAGCTGAGCCTGGCAGGTTACGATACAAGGGATGTTACTGGACTGGCTGTGAAAAAAGATTATACGCTGCCGTTTATGGCTGTAGGGGGATTAATCTTTATGATTGGGGTCGTCCAGGGAATGTACTGGAACCACCGAAGGATATGGCTGCAGCCTAGGGAGGACGGCGTCTGGATTGCCGGCCATACGAATAAGAATTGGTATGGACTGAAGAAAGACATCGAAAAGTCTATTGATCAGACAGGAATCGACATACCGGAGGATCAGCAGCAATTAAAAGGTTGACCCTTTTCAAGAAAAAGGGGATAGGAGGATAATTAAATGGGAAATCTGGTATCAATCAGCAGTAATCTATTATATGCTTCATTTTTCTTTTACATGATCGCTACCTTCTTTTTTGGCGGGACGATTCGTGATAAAAAAAATAGTGGCAGAGGAAAAGCAAGTACTATTGGGATTTCCTTGACTATTGCCGGGTTTATCACCCAGCTCGGTTATTTCTTCACTCGTTGGGCAGCCAGCAAACATGCCCCGGTGAGTAACTTGTTTGAATTTACGACATTTTTCGGCATGATGCTTGTCATGGCGTTTATCATCATTTACTTTATCTATCGGTTGGATGTTATTGGTTTATTTGCACTGCCAGTTGCATTACTTATCATTGCCTATGCAAGCATGTTTCCGAGGGAGATATCGCCCTTGGTTCCTTCCTTGAAATCCCACTGGCTGTATATTCATGTAACCACAGCCGCAATTGGAGAGGCTATCTTAGCTATCAGTTTTGTGGCAGGCTTGATATTTTTAATCCGGCAAATCGATCAGACAAAAAAGTCTAAGCATACATTCTGGCTTGAATTTGTAATTTACTCCATTTTCTCTACTTTGGGTTTTATCATTGTCACTACTACTTTCGGTGCCATGGATTACCAGGCCCAGTTTCAGGCACCTATAGAAGGTCAGATTACAGCGGTAGAATATCACTTACCTGCAATTGCTGGCCCAAATGCCGGAGAGTTACAAACGGCGGGAGCCATGCAGCCACTATTTGATGCCCCGGAATGGATGAGGGGAGAAAGCGCAGCAAGAAAATTTAACACATTGATTTGGTCTCTTTTGAGCGGACTAGTTCTTTATGGGGCTGCACGTTTGATTTTGAGGAAGCGAGTAGCTGCAGTCATCCAGCCGAAGCTGAAAAAATTCAACCCGGATTTAATTGATGAAGTCTCTTATCGTGCAGTTTCGATCGGATTTCCAATATTCACATTAGGTGCTTTAATATTTGCCATGATTTGGGCACAAGAAGCCTGGAATCGATTCTGGGGATGGGATCCGAAAGAGGTATGGGCACTGATTACCTGGTTGTTCTATGCATTTTTCCTTCATCTGCGCTTATCAAGAGGCTGGCACGGTACTAAATCAGCCTGGCTTGCCGTAGGAGGATTTGCTATCATCATGTTCAACTTGATTGCTGTCAACCTTATTATCGCTGGATTACACTCCTACGCTTAAATATTTAGGGATTGATTTGTAAGATACTTGCAGAAGAAAAGACCAATGATAGACCATTAGAGGCCAGCAGTTCTCTGATGGTCTATCGTTTACATAATCATTTTTTGTTATGCTAAGAGGAAAAGAAACAAAGGTAATAGAATTGAATGATATATAGGGACTTTTAGAGGGGGCATCGCTATGGAAAAAGAAGCAAGGGTATTAGTAGTAGATGATGAAGAAAGAATCAGACGGCTGATTCGTATGTATCTAGAAAGAGAAAACTTTGAGGTTGAAGAAGCAGAAGATGGAGATGAAGCACTTACTAAGTCACTGAATAACGATTACGACGTGATATTATTGGATATTATGATGCCTGGAAAAGATGGAATTGAAGTTTGTAAGGATTTACGTGAGAAAAAAGCTACGCCCGTGCTGATGCTTACAGCAAAAGGAGAAGAAAGCAATCGTGTTCAAGGGTTTGAAGTAGGAGCAGACGACTATATTGTAAAACCATTCAGCCCGAGAGAAGTAGTGCTTCGGGTTAAAGCGATCCTGCGTCGGTCTTCGTCTACGAAGTTTCTTCAAACGGAGACTTCGGCAAATAATGTATTGGTGTTTCCTCATCTGACAATTGATAATGACGCACACCGGGTGACCGCTGATGGAAAAGAGGTAACATTGACCCCGAAAGAATATGAATTATTACATTTCCTTGCCAAAGCTCCTGATAAGGTCTTTGAACGGGAGCATTTATTGAAGGAAGTCTGGCAGTATGAATTTTTCGGTGATCTAAGAACAGTGGATACACATGTAAAACGACTGAGGGAAAAGTTAAGCAAGGTTTCCAAAGATGCCGCAAAAATGATTGTAACTGTCTGGGGTGTGGGATATAAATTCGAGGTAAGTGGTGACTGATGTTTTGGCGCAGTGTCGTAGGTAAACTATGGTTCACTATATTATTATTAGTTTCTTTTGTATTATTTCTTTTGACCGTATTACTCCTGGAGTTTTTTGAGAACTTTCACATTTTAGAAGCTGAAAGAGAGTTATTACAGACGGCAGAAAAGGTTTCCGAAATTGTTGATGAATATGGCGAAAGGGATTTAATTTTAGACACCTCTACCAGAGTGAAAGACCCTTCAAGCCGTGTCGTGATCTTTTTTAATGAGGACGACATGTGGAGTTCCTCGGCAGAAGGGACTCTGCCTCAAATCGACCGCCAATGGATTGAATCGGATGAGGAGCTTTCTTCCGTATTGACAGGGTCAGATCAAGTGAAAAAAATAGCGGATATTGATAACTTTCAAAATGGGGTCATGGTAGTAGGTACATCGTTAAATGCAGAAGGTTCAGGTGTCTTTGTCTACCAGTCTCTCGACTCAGTAGAAGAGACGACAATGCAGACGACTAAAATCATTTTTCTGGGTGCCGGAATAGCAATCATTTTGACTACGATATTCGCTTTCTTCTTATCGACACGGATCACAGCACCGCTAATCAAGATGCGAGAAGGTGCATTAGAACTTGCTAAAGGGGAATTCAACACGAAAGTACCCATTCTTACCCATGATGAAATTGGGGAGCTCGCAATGGCATTTAATCGGATGGGGCGCCAGTTAAAATTTCATATTAATGCATTGAATCAGGAAAAAGAGCAGTTGTCAGGGATTCTAAGCTCTATGGCTGATGGGGTTATCACTATAAATCGCCAAGGGGAGATCCTGATTACCAATCCTCCCGCTGAACAATACCTGCAAGCCTGGGCTTATGAAGAAGGTGGGACTGATATTGCTTATAAAGATGAGCCTATGCATTTGCCGGAAAGGTTGAAAGAGATATTCAACCAAGTGATTGAGACGGAGACGGAAGTAATGACAGAAACAGATGCCCAAGGGAGAAACTGGGTTATTATCATGACGCCATTATATGATAAATCTTCTGTCCGCGGAGCTGTTGCGGTATTAAGGGATATGACTGAAGAACGACGCCTGGATAAACTGAGACAGGATTTCATTGCAAATGTTTCCCATGAGTTACGCACCCCAATCTCGATGATGCAAGGGTATAGCGAAGCAATTGTAGATGATATAGCTGAAAGCAAGGAGGAGAAAAACGAACTTGCCCAAATCATCTATGAAGAATCCCAGCGGATGAGCAGACTGGTTAACGAACTGCTGGATCTGGCAAGAATGGAAGCCGGCCATATCACTTTGAATAAGGAAGAGGTAGAAATACGTCCGTTCGCAGAAAAGATTGTACGTAAATTCCAAGGGCTTGCCCAGGAGAAAGATGTCAACTTAAGACTCCATGCTCCAGAAGCGATGGGCACCAAATATTTTGACCCGGATCGTATCGAGCAAGTGTATACGAATTTAATCGATAATGCGATTCGCCATACCAATACAGGTGGAAATGTTGATATTCATCTGGAAATGACGAATGAAGGAATCCATTCGGCTGTACAGGATTCTGGCACTGGGATTCCTGAAGAAGATTTGCCATTTGTATTCGAGCGTTTCTATAAGGCAGACAAATCGAGGAAAAGGAAAAAGGGAAAGACAGGTACAGGCCTTGGGCTCTCTATCGCTAAACATATTATTGAAGCACACCAGGGAACTATTGCTGTGCACAGTAAAGAAGGTTCGGGTACGACATTTTCTTTTCACTTGCCTGATCTTAGCGAAGATCTACAAGATTTGTAATAAAATCTTGTTACCTGTGAAACAACTATTTACTTTCCCCTAGCTTATGGTAATATAAAAATAGAATTGAATAAGTGAATCAAGGTACTTTTGAGTAGTTGAAAAGGGAATTTGGTGAAAGTCCAAAGCTGTCCTCGCAACTGTAAGTGCCACGAACCGGACAGACCACTGTACCGTAATGTATGGGAAGGGTCCGTAGTAGGGAAAGCACAAGCCAGTAGACCTGCCTTGATTCGTCGTTTCAAAGCTTCGGGGATTGAGCTGTTTGAGACAACCGGTGGAATAAACCCATTAAGTCGGGACCTATTTGAATACTGGTAGTCCAAGCCCATTCTGTTGAAGAATGGGCTTTTAATGTGGGGAAAAGGCGGTTGTCTATCTGAATTTCACACCCAAAAGCAATGAAACAAACAAACTGCGTGAAAGGATGATAGATCATGCTAAACATGAAGCAATTTATTGTTGCTGTATTAATGGCAGCGGCAGTATTGACAGGATGTCAATCCGGATCAGAGGAGTCAAGTCAGGCTCAACAAGAACAGCAGGAACAGGTACCTGTGAAGGTCACTATTTCCCAAGGGGAAGGTGAAGAAATGGTGGCAGAAAAAGAGTTGGAAGTTGAGGAAGGTACAAGTTTAATGGAAGTTTTAAAAGATAATTTCGAAGAAGTAGAGGAAAAAGATGGCTTCGTAACCAAGATTGAAGGGATAGAGGCAAAAGAAGGGGAACAGAAAGCCTGGTTCTTTACGATCAATGGAGAGGATGCGTCTGTGGGAGCAAAAGAATACAAAGTAGAAGAAAATGACTCTTTCACTTTTGATTTCCATGCATGGGACTGATAAGGATGAACACCTATAAAATAACATTAATAGCATTGCTGGCGTCCCTCGCGGTAGTTGGCAGGTATGTATTCGCTTTTTTACCAAACGTTCAGCCGGTTACTGCTATCATCATTATTGCGGGATTTTGGCTGGGGCCACTAGCAGCAGTTGTGCTGGCAGTTTTGGTCACCTTCCTGTCCAATGTCATGTTAGGGATGGGGATCTGGACGATATGGCAAGTAGCTGCCTGGGCTGTCATTGGTTTGGTTAGCGGATTGATCGGCAGATATTGGTCAGCTATTCCGCTGCTATTATTGGCTGCTTTCGGAGCGTTGAGTGGCATATTTTATGGTCTGGTATTGTCTGTAACCATGTATAGCTTTGCAGGATCATTTTGGGGATATTATCTGGCCGGCCTGCCATTTGATCTTTACCATGCTGCAGGCAATGCAGTGTTCATCACCACGCTTTATCCTGTATTCAGTCGTCTGTTTCAACGTTATTATAACCAATGGATACCAGCTTGAAATACCAGCCAATAAAGGTTGGTATTTTTTCTATATTATGACTATTATTAAGGGGGATGTAACTTTTTAATACATAATGCGACTAATTTAGTGAACAGGAGGTCTCTCCACTGTGAGATCGATATTTGAATCTCTTTATGAAAAATATCATCAGGATATATTTCAGTTTATTTTTTATATGGTGAAGAATCGGGAGCAAACGGAAGACCTCGTTCAAGAGGTTTATATAAAAGTCTTAAAATCTTACGATAAGTTTAAAGGGGACAGCAGTGAAAAAACTTGGTTGTTTTCTATTGCCAGACATGTCACGATCGATTTCTTTCGTAAGCAGGAAAGAAAGAGAAAACGCCTGCTGGAATTTTTCGACTGGGAGAAAAAAGGCGAACAAATAAAAGATCAACAGCCTTTACCAGAGGAGATAGCTGAAAAAAATGAGCAAATACAAATTCTTTATGAACACTTGGATAAGCTGACAGTGGATCAGAGAAGTGTCATTATTTTGAGATTCATACAATTAATGTCAATCCAGGAAACCGCTGATATTTTAGGGTGGTCCATCAGTAAAGTGAAAACAACCCAGCATCGGGGCATGAAAGTATTGCAGGATTTGATGGCAGATCAACGAAAGGAGGGAGATAATTATGAAGCAAAATAAAAACGACAGGCGTAAGGAACTGGAAAAGGATTTAGAAAAATTCCCTTTTATCCAGGACCACCAGGATAAAGATGAGCTTTATAACAAAATTTCCCTTCAAATGATGGAAGAAGAGCCCAAAAAAAGAAAACTGGTTATCATGCCAATCTTTGCTCTGGTTGCGGTGCTCTTTCTAACAGCCCTCATCCTCCCGCCCATTTTAATAGACCAGTCTGGCGAAGACTCGATGGATATAGCGACAGAATCCAATGAGGGCGGTGAAGATAACTCAGAAACCCTGCATGATGAGCAGTCAGCGGAGCTCTCCCAGATCCCATCTGAAATGGAAGTAACAGAGCGAGACATGGATGGCAGCGAACTGCAAAGTTATTTGGTGTTTGAAAAATTTAAGGAAAACCCATTTATAATTGCGGTTGCCGCAGGAATGAATGGGGAGCAGATCATCCCATTTGCCATTACAACAAAGGATGGACAATTGAATTATACCACTACTACCACTTTAGTGGCTGAACAAGCAGAAGAACTTGGCGTGGCCGGTTTTCCATTACAAGGAACAGAAATAAACAGGAAGGGAACGGAAGCAGATATAATTTTTCCGGAGGATTTTCAAATGGCTGGAGGTTCAAGCTCTGATGTTATGCTTCATAATAGTATCGAGCAGACCTTTCAAAATAGCCAAGTATCGCAAGTGAACCTTAAATATAAGGATGGACGTCCTTTTGAAATGGGTAACTTTGGAACGGTTGAGTCCTTGACAATCGCCTCCTCTGTGAAAGTGAGTTATAAACTTTATAACTATCCGGCAACGGAATCAAAGTTTTTAGTTCCTATAAAGATAGATGAAAACGCCACAATCGAAGAGGCATTTCAAACGATGATCGATAATGAGGGAGGAGAGTACATCGATTCCGCAATACCGGCAGGTGTTTCGTTAAAAGGGGAAGAAGCCAGTGAGGAACTGCTTTCCGTTACTATAACCACCTCAAATAAATTGGAACCGGACCAACAATCCATAACGATGATTGAAGCTGTGTTGGCTACGGCTGCCTCATTTGGTTATGAACATGTACAATTGCAAGGTCTCCCATTCAGGAGTATTGATAGGTATGATCTCTCCAACCCTTTGGAAACCCCTGTAGCAGTGAACCCTCTTCTTATGGATACAAACTAAAAAGCAGACAAAATATACAGTTTAAGCTGCCTGCTGGATTAGGGGAGCCAGCGAGGCAGGGGAATACATTATGGTGAAGTGCTGCAATGCGAGAGTTCCGTGTTAAAATAAAATGGGGGATAGGAGTAAAGACAGGGGAGTAAATAAAAAAAGCCCCCTCGGCCAGGGGCTTTGGTGCTAATTATTCAAATTTAACAGGGTCGCCTTCAAATGGTTCATCCGCTACTTTAATGGAGTCGGTTGGGCAGCCTTCAAAAGCATCTTCCATGTCTTCTTCCAGCACTTCTGGAATTTCAACGATACCTTCGTTATCATCCAGTACTACATACGCGATTCCTTCATCATCATAATCGTAAATATCTGGAGCTGCAGCACCACAAGCACCGCACGCAATACAGGTTTCTTTGTCAACAATTGTGTATTTAGCCATAACACATTCCCTCCTAATAATACAGATCCCTAAAAATAAATTATACAAGTGAAGATTATTTTCTCTCTGAGAACATTCGCCTTAAATTTATTGTACTGCTATCCCATACTTTTTTCAACCATAAAAAATGCCCGAAACCCTTGCAGCTATGCGGTTTGGTGTGACTTTTATCACTATTCATACTCAAGCATATGTAGTAAGTTGAAAAAGGAGCAAACATAAAGGAGAATCTACGTGTTTGAATACATTTTACTTCGCTGTATTAATAACTTGAAGGGCGAGAGGTCACTGGCGGGGATTTATAACCTGCTTGCGGGCAAGCGGTCCTCTCAGACACTGCAAGATGCTCATGCTTATCAACTGACTGGATTTTTTGCTATCTATAAAACGTTAGATCGAACTGAATTAATTTCCTTCGTTGAAGGTTTGAGACAATCCCATAAAATAACTATCAAAAATGACCGGCCGGAAATTACTAGTTATGGTCATGAAGAACTGAAACGGTTGGAACAAAAGTGGGAACCGCTTTATTTTGCTGGTATACATATACAAGAGCATATTTCTGTTTTTGAAGAGCGTCTATTTTTATATATCCAGACTATCACGAATATGAAAGCTGGACATCAATCCTTCCTGCCAGTTTCTGAGCGTCCAGATATCTTGAATTGGGTGAAGAGTAACTATAAACGTAACAAGACGAATCTTGAAAGCCACACGATTGATATGTATAAGGAACTCCATACTTTGTTGAATGCCGCTCCTCAGGAGGAGGCAGAGGTGTTCAGTTACCGTATCACAGGTGCAGGCCGTATCGGTTTAAGTAAACAACAACTGGCAGATAAATTTGATTTGTCTGTCCATGATGTACATCTTCTCCTGCAGCATAGCTTGCATCGTTTCTACCAAATGGCAGAAGCGAAACCGGAACAATGGCCTACACTGGCTTTATTTGTAAAAACTGTAGATGACACAGGTGGCTTGATTACAAACTCAGCACAAAAAACCTATAAACTTATCAAACAAGGGCTGGATTTGGAATCAATTGTTCGCATCCGTGGCTTGAAAATGAGTACGATACATGATCATGTTGTAGAGATGGCATTGGTAATGCCGGATTTTCCTATGTATTATTTTATCAGCGATAAAGAGGTAACTGAAATTAATAATACTCTACAAACGCTTAATACAAATAAGCTCAGGGAAATTTATGATGCACTTCAAGGGAATTTTGATTATTTCCAAATAAGATTAGTGCAAGCAAATAGACAGCACAGCCAAAGCGGGGAAACATTATGAACGACAGATTATTGGAAAATAAGTTGAAAATGTATTTTGGCTTCGATACTTTCAAGCAAGGACAAAAAGAAATTATAAGAGACGTAATGGCAGGTGAAGATACGCTCGGTATTCTGCCGACTGGTTCAGGGAAATCTGTCTGTTACCAACTTCCTGCGATGATTACAGAAGGGATTACTATTGTAGTCTCGCCATTAGTCTCATTGATGATTGATCAAGTAAAAGAACTAAAGGCCAACGGCTATAAACAAGTGACAGCCATTAACAGTTTTTTATCAGTCAGTCAGAAGCAGCAGGTGTTCGATCAGCTTAGTCGATACAAACTTATCTATTTATCACCTGAAATGCTTCAAAATGAAACGGTAATTCGTCGTTTGAAGATGTTGAAAGTTTCATTTTTCGTCGTAGATGAAGCACACTGCATTTCCCAATGGGGTCACGAGTTTCGAACGGATTATTTAAAATTATCAACAGTGATTGCTGAGTTAAACCATCCCCCCGTTTTGGCTTTAAGCGGTACAGCAACCCCGGAAGTCCAGGGGGATATCATTAAGCAATTAGGGCTAAAAAGAATGAAGCAGCACATTTACCCGATGGACAAAGAAAATATAAGTTTTGTTGTGGAACATGTAGAAAATCCTGATGAAAAATTAAGGAAGATCTCCAAAGCACTACATCATCAAGATGCGCCTGCTATGATTTATTTTTCAAGTAGAAATTGGGCAGAACGGGCATCCATAGAACTTTCTTCAAAAATGCCTGAAAAAAGGATCGCATATTATCACGGAGGTATGGAACAAGCGGATCGTTTGTTAATTCAACAGCAGTTCATGAATGATCAGCTGGATATCATTTGTTGTACAAACGCGTTTGGAATGGGGATTAATAAGAAAAATATTAGATATGTCATCCATTTCCATCTCCCCACCCAAACAGAGTCATTTATCCAGGAGGTAGGGAGAGCAGGACGCGATGGTAATCACAGTATCAGTATCGTGTACTATTCTCCGTCTGATGATTACCTGCCAAAAAAGCTGATACAAAGCGAGCTTCCAGAACCTGCACACTTGAAGGCTGTCCTGGATTATTTGCTCTGCCTCTACCAGGCCAATGCTTTGCTTCCGTCAGATGAAATGGTCCAAGATCAATTGGAGTTGTCCGAGAACCAATGGCGTTTTTTTAAGTATCATTTTTATCGAAATGGACTGCTTGATAATAAGAAAGTAGTATTCAATGAAAAGAAATGGAAAGAATTCTATGAGTTGTTGAAAGAGCGGATTGAAAATAGGTACCACTATAAAATGGCCAGATTCTCTGAATTGTTGACATGGGTTCATCACCGAAATTGCAGAAGAGAAAAGTTATACCAGGCTTTTCAAGATACAGTAAAGCCGCCTGTTGTTCCATGTTGTGATCAATGTGGGTTTCAACTGCATGACTTTTCATTTGGTGAGAGTGAAAGGAATACGGAACAGGAGAGTTGGGAAGAGAGGCTGTACAAGATATTTCTCGCAGGGGGACAAGCATGAAGAGACCAAGCCAGTCAGACCTTATAAAAACGATGTCAAACAGGGAAATCACATTACACCTTGTGTTGACACAAGCAATCATTCTTGCCTTAAGTGTGATAGGCAGCTGGCTCCTTTTTTCCAGCTTCTGGGAGGGATGGAGAAATCAACTTACTTTTTCCCCGTTCGAAGTTTTTGTCTATGGAATAGTACCAGGAGTCATTGTAGTTTCCATTGATTTAATTTTAATGAAATTTGTTCCTGAAAAGTATTATGATGATGGCGGTATTAATGTCAAGGTGTTTAAAGGCCGCTCACTAAGAGGTATTATTGGCATCACATTATTGGTTGCCATCAGTGAAGAGTTGTTGTTCCGCGGGGTGCTTCATGCACAATTCGGCTATATAATTGCGAGTACATTATTTGCTGTGATGCACATCCGTTATTTAAAAAAGTTTGTACTGCTTATTTCCGTATTATTCGTCAGTTTCTTTATCGGCTATATGTATGAAATCACAGGAAACCTATTAACGACAATCACCGCTCATTTCGTTATCGATTTATTATTGGCGCTATATATCCGCTACCGAATGAGTTAACTTTTATAGGAATAAAAACATAAAAGCCTACCTTTTTTGGGTAGGCTTTTTGCTTAGAAGAATTGTTTTTTATCCCGTTCTTCTTTAAGAATCTCTACGGCTTCCCGGAAACGCAGGGAGTGGACAATTTCCCGTTCTCTTAAAAATGCGAGACCATCATTCAAATCAGGATCATCTGACATATTGATGATCCACTGGTAAGTAGCGCGGGCTTTTTCTTCTGCCGCGATGTCTTCATATAGATCTGCTATCGGGTCGCCTTTTGCCTGAATATAAGTTGCTGTCCATGGATCACCAGCAGCATTCTGATAGAATAAAGCATTATCATGATTGGCGTAATGAGCTCCTAATCCAGCTTCTTTCATCTGTTCAGGTGTTGCGTCTTTCGTTAATTTATAGACCATTGTTGCAATCATTTCTAAATGAGCGAACTCTTCTGTCCCTATATCTGTCAATAACCCAATAACCTTGTCAGGGATGGAATAACGCTGGTTCAGGTAACGTAAAGCAGCGGCCAATTCCCCATCGGCACCCCCATACTGCTCGATCAAATACTTGGCTAGACGAGGATTACAGTTGCTGACCTTGACTGGGTATTGTAGCTTTTTCTCGTAATACCACATGACAAAGAATCACCTCCGCTTAAAATTCTTTTTTATACTTGCCATGGCCAGGGGCTATCTTTCCATTGCCATGGTACACCGGAATAGCTTTTTCCATACTGCATCAATGGACCGAACTGCTGTTCAAAATTCTTTTTCAGCCTGCGACTTTCCCGGGCGCAGGCATTGAATTGTTCGATCGCATCCTGATCATTTGGATGGGTATCTAAATATAAGGTTAATTCCACTAATACAAAGTCCACGGCCTGAATTGCCTCCATCTGGTGGTAATATTCAGGAGGGATGGTCGCCATTATTTCCCCTCCTCTCTGTAGGGCTTCTTTTTCGGATAAGGATCAAATAGGGCTGGCCATAATGTCCCTTTTCTTAATGCAACCCGGGGGTCGAACTGTTGTAATCCCGGTGGCTGGTAGGGCATGTATAAATGTGGCGGGGTAGAATAACATTTGATTTCCCTTGGAGGGCAGGGATCCATCGGACTATGGAAAGGTCGGTAGCATTTCTGCTGGGTGTACATCATCATCACCTTCCTTAACGGAGACTATTGCAATTGTATGTACACGAAAGGTCGTCCTATACCCTAATTAAAGAAGGAAATTTGTCCTCCTTAGTCGAATTATAATTAAAGTAGTCATTATTAAATGTTGGAGTGATGAGAATGTTTGTCAAAAGTATCATGAAGCCCCCCCATGAATGTAAGTGTGCACAAAAACATGACAGCTTGAAGTCTGTCATAGCCCTACTGGAAAAACATGATATACAGGCCGTTCCGGTTCTTGATGAAACCACTTTTGTGGGAATGTTATCTAAGGAAACGATTTATAAAGGATTCTTTGAAAGCGATCAAACAAGAGATAGTTACCTGGAGAAAACGTTAGCTGGCGACTTAGTTGAAATGAGAAATTTATATATTAAAGAAGACGAAGTGTTTGAAAGGACATTGCCTGTTTTTGCTGGCTTTCCTGTAATTGCAGTTGTCGATTCAAGTAAGAAGTTCTTAGGACTGGTGACTCGGGCTGATGTACTGGAGCAGTTCGAGAGTGCTTTTGGTGTGAAAAGAAAAGGAATTAGGATTGCATTCACATCTGAAGAATCAGCCGGCAGAATTGAGCGGCTGGGAGATATATTGAAACAATATCATGAAAATGTTATTTCTTTAGCTACATTTGATGAAACGGACAAACTGGCCCGTCGAATTGTTTTAAAAGTGGATCCCAATGACAATATTGACAAATTTACTGAAAAGCTTGAAAAAACAGGGTTTCGGGTGCTTGATATAAAAGAAGTTTAACCCTTCTTTTTCTCCTCTTTCTGACATATGTTGGTCGGGAAGGGGTTTTTTCATGAAAAAAAAGGTGATAATGGAAGAAAAATTCCTTGGCTGGTATGATGGTAACATCCATTTAGCCAATAATTTACTAGTCGATTTAGCAGGAGCGTGGAAGTAAGCATGACATTTGTATATATCCTAATACTGTTAATTACAGTAGCTGCATTACTCGTTTTTCATATGTATCGCAAAGCTAACACAGATTTCATTGACGAACGGGTACTCCCTATACGAAATTTCCCTTCTTCTTTTGATGGAGTTCGTATCTTTTTCATCTCCGATATTCACCGCCGGATCATCGATAACCAAACCATCCACGCTATTTCTTCTATAGATATGGTTATAATTGGAGGAGATTTGATGGAACGCGGTGTCCCACTGGAAAATGTTCGGGAAAACATCACCCGGCTGAAGCAATTGAATGCCCCGCTTTATTTTATTTGGGGTAACAATGACTATGAAGGGGATTATCATGACCTGGATGCGATGCTACTGGATGAAAGCGTTCATATACTCGGTAATAGTGCTGTACAATTTGAATCAGAAGCTGGAGATACCTTCAACATACTTGGTATTGATCCTTACTTGCATCATGAGGGAAAAAGCGGATTTGCATTTGAAGGTGCAACTGGCAGATGCAAAATAATGGTAATTCATGATCCGTCGATGTTTGAAGAATTACCCCAGGAGCAACAAGAGCAAGTCGACCTCGTCCTAAGTGGCCATACTCATGGTGGTCAGATACGTTTTATGGGCTTAGGATTAAGTGAACGCGGCGGCATGAAATCTGTAAATGGTATTCCTGTTTTTATCAGTGAAGGGTACGGAACACGATTGATTCCTTTTCGGTTAGGAACAAGAGCAGAATGTCATATCTTAACGATCTCAGATTGATTTTATGCAAAACTTATATAGTTGATATACATTCTTTGCACAGCCCACTACTGTTGGATATAATTAATACAAACAAAACAGTGGGGGTAGGCACATGGCAACGGAAAAGGGAAAATACAACATTAAAGCTGTTTCAAATATGTTAGGGATCCAGCCTGGTACATTACGAGCATGGGAACGGCGGTATCAAATCATCCGGCCTGTACGAAATAATGCCGGTCATCGACTCTATACAGACCATCATGTACGGATACTGAAATGGTTGATTGCTAAAGTCAATCATGGTTTTACTATATCGCAGGCGGTTTCACTTTATGAAAATAATCAAGGGGAAACTTTAAACGAGCCAGAAACTGGTCAGGATAATGAACCCGAAAAAAAATCTGCAGAATTATTGGAAGCTTTACTGTCTTTTGATGAAAAGGCAGCTCAGCAACACCTTGATTACGCATTTAGTTTATATACTCCTGAAAAGGTAGCTATTGAAATCATATCGCCCCTTTTAATCAAGGTAGGAGCGCTTTGGGAAGAGAACAAAATAACGAGTGCTCATGAACACTTTGCCAGCAGTTTTCTTAGATCAAGAATTGGTATGTTATTATTATCGATACCAGCAGCACCTTATCTGCCAAAGGCCGTATTAGTATGCGGACCGAACGAAAAGCATGAACTTGGACTTTTGATATTCGCTCTGTTTTTGAAACGAAAGGGTTATGAGGTCATTTACCTTGGCCAAAGCATAGCAGAAGGAGATATACATCCAATATTAAAGGAAGTGGATGCTGCATATGTCTTTTTATCAACCACGTTAAAGAAAAATGTACCAGCTACTATTATGTTGGCGGAAACTATCCAAAAAAATTATCCTAAAATGCGGATTGGCCTTGGGGGTTATGCTTTTGATCAATTGGAACCTGATGAAAAAGCCAAAGCAGACCGATTCTTAGTCGGTACCACCAGGGAAGAGTGGCTAAAATGGTTGGATGACCAAAGATGAGTAATACCGGGATAAAAGAGCACCAAAAGTTGAATAATAGCATAAGATAAAGATAAACCGATAGCTTTCAGGGGGCGATGGAATGCGTTTGGAACGAATGTCAAACGACAAGTTTAAAATATTCCTTACCTTCGATGATTTGATTGAGAGAGGGTTGACTAAGGAAGATTTATGGCATGATTTACCCCGCGTGCATCAATTATTCAGTGATATGATGTATGAAGCAAGTGATGAACTTGGTTTTGAACTGGATGGTACTTTGCTTGTACAGGTCTATCTTCTTCAAGCGCAAGGGATGTTCATCGTAGTTACCCAGACAGAACGTGACTACCAGGATGAGGATGAAGACTATATCGAAATGAAAGTAACTTTGGATGAGAGTAAGGAATTAATCTTTTCATTCATAGAATTTGAAGATATCATACAAGTCTCCCGCCGATTATACAATCTTGGTGTTGAAGGGGGAAGTATTATCCATTACGGTGATTATTATTATATGAAATTAGAAGAAGAAGACATAGAAGACTTAAACAGGGAACAGGTTATAGCTTTAATGTCAGAATTCGGAACACCAAGCATTGTGACTTCCCATAGGCTTAAAGAATATGGAAAAATCGTGATGGAAAATGATGCAGCGAAGCAGGTCTTTGATTATTTCATAAAGCCACATTCCTACAATAAATGAACGGATAACAGTACCGTTCATTTTTTGTGTTTATAGAAGGTTAGTTCTCTCATTCCATAAATAAGTCCTTAAGATATAAGTTTTTTTAATTTATTGGCTTTGCTGAATCTCAATGTGGATGTTCCAGATAAGCTCCCTTTAATTGAAGACTCAGTTTCGAGATAAATTGTTTCCGTTACGGTAGTAACGGTGTGGAGGTCCGGGAAATTACTCGCTTTCCGTGGGCATGTGGTGAGCTTCCTCAGGCTTCGCCTTGCGGGATCTCACCACTCATGTCCATCCCACTGGAGTCTCGCAATTTCCCGGACCTCCTTGCGTTTATGAGAGATACGGAAACATCGGTATATCGTTCTTCAAACCAAGAGTGAGCTATGCATGAAATGTGAGCTTAAAACCGCGTCTTTATTCAATTATCCATTAAAAGTAGAAGACATCTGCAATATAACAGGGGTTCTTTTCTCCCATCCTTCGGATGGGGTGGCAGGGAAACTGCGAGACTCCCGCGGGAGAAGGGACTAGGCAAGACCCCACAGGGAGTGAAAACGACCGAGGAGGCTTGCCGGTTCCCCCCACGGGAAAGCGAGTAGTTTCCCAGCCGCCCCTGACACTTTTATGGTAAAGAACCGTAGATATCTCGAAATCAAGTCTTCGACTTTTCGTCCCTTTAATTGAATATGCCCATAAAGAAAAATCAACTACAATCTTTTACAGAGACAATTTATTAAGATTAGATAGAAGGTTTTTAGTGAACATGTTACTATTGTAGGGAATAAGTATGTAAGAAGGTATAAGTTGAGGGAGTGTATGCATTGAAGATAGCTGTTTTATATGGTGGTACTTCCGGAGAAAGAGAAGTATCCTTATCGACTGGAAAAGGAATCATAAATGCATTGAAAAAAAATGGACATGAGGTAGTGGATATCGATTTCCACCCTGATAGATTGAATGAAATCCTTGAATTGGATGTAGACCTTGTCTTCATCGGTCTGCACGGCCGCTTTGGTGAAGATGGAAAGATACAAGGGTTACTTGATATGCTTGGCATCCCGTATGTGGGCTCAGGTGTACTTGCCTCAGCACTTGCCATGGATAAAGCAAAATCGAAGCAAATATTCAGTCAATATGGCATAGCGACTGCAAGAAGCAAAACATATCGGGTAGAAAACGATAATCTACGGGCCATAGAAGAAGCGATTAAGCAAGATTTCAAGCCTCCTTTCGTTATTAAACCGAACCAGGAAGGGTCCACATTAGGGCTGACGATCGTTAAAGATATTACCGAGATTGAAGAAGGTGTCAAAAAAGCGGGCGAATCAGATGATACGATCCTTGTGGAAGACTATATAGCGGGCAGAGAAGTTACAGTACCTGTGGTAGGAAAACAAGGGGAAGAAAAAGCGTTACCTGTCATTGAAATCATTCCTAAAAGCGATTATTATGATTTTGATTCCAAATATAAACCAGGTGGAAGTGAACATATAGTGCCTGCGCAATTGCCAGAAGAGATGACTGAAAAACTACAAAAGCACTCGGTACTGGCTCATCAATTATTGGGATGTGACGTTTACTCCCGGGTAGACTTCATTGTAACGAATGAACATGAAGCTATAATTCTGGAAGTTAATACGCTGCCTGGAATGACACCGACAAGTCTCTTTCCGGATTCTGCCAATAAAATCGGCTGGAGTTATGAAGAGATGGTCGAGCGATTTGTTGAGCTTTCCACATCAAAATGATAGCATGAGTCGAAAACGTTTTCATTACTATAATAAAGCTGTTTTTTAATACGATTTTGTTGCTTGCATATTCGTTTTGAAAGTGTATACTAATCACTGAAAGCATAGTTGATAATGATAGTGAATGGACATATAGGAGGTAAACTGATGGTAGCCGATAAGCCAGCAGATTCTGTAAACGATAAGTTGGATGTTTTAAAGTCGACACAGTCTGTAGTCAAGAAAGCACTGGATAAACTGGGTTATCCAGGGGAAGTGTATGAGCTGATGAAAGAACCTGTGCGAATGATGACCGTTAGAATTCCTGTGAGGATGGACGATGGGTCCATCAAGATTTTTACGGGATACCGAGCGCAGCACAATGATGCCGTAGGACCGACAAAAGGTGGAGTCCGCTTCCACCCGAATGTCAGTGAAAAGGAAGTAAAAGCACTTTCTATCTGGATGAGTCTGAAAGCTGGTATTGTTGATCTCCCATATGGCGGAGGGAAAGGCGGTATCGTCTGTGATCCACGTGAAATGTCGTTCCGTGAGTTGGAAGGGGTAAGTAGAGGATATGTACGTTCCATCAGTCAAATAGTAGGACCGACAAAGGATATTCCGGCTCCTGATGTTTTCACAAACTCACAAATCATGGCATGGATGATGGACGAATATAGCCGAATTGATGAATTCAATAATCCTGGTTTCATAACAGGTAAACCGATTGTGCTGGGAGGTTCCCACGGCAGGGAATCCGCTACGGCTAAAGGTGTAACCATTTGTATTGAAGAAGCTTGTAAGAAGAAAGGCATCCAATTGAAAGGGGCCCGTGTAATTGTTCAAGGGTTCGGTAATGCTGGAAGTTTTCTGGCGAAATTCATGCATGATAAAGGAGCAAAAGTGATCGGTATATCCGATGCTTATGGCGCTCTTCATGATCCGGATGGGCTGGATATTGACTACTTATTGGATCGCCGTGACAGTTTTGGAACGGTAACCAATTTATTTAAAAATACGATTACGAACCAGGAGCTGTTGGAACTGGAAGGTGATATTCTTGTACCGGCAGCAATTGAAAACCAGATTACAGAAGACAATGCTTATAACATCAAAACACCGATTGTTGTAGAAGCTGCTAACGGCCCGACAACTTTGGAAGCAACTAAGATTCTGTCAGACCGGGGTATTCTGTTAGTGCCTGATGTGCTGGCTTCAGCCGGTGGTGTCACGGTTTCTTATTTTGAATGGGTACAGAATAATCAAGGTTATTATTGGACAGAAGAAGAAGTAGAAGAGAAACTCTATAAAGTGATGATCAAAGGTTTTAATAACGTTTATAACACTGCCCAGACTAGAAGGGTGGATATGCGTCTCGCCGCCTATATGGTAGGCGTGCGTAAAATGGCAGAAGCCTCTCGTTTCCGTGGATGGGTTTAAGTTGATTATAAGCTTGATATCTCCTATCATGTAGTATGGTAGGAGATATTTTATTTTGATAAAGCGTGTTTAATATACTATATAACGAGTGAAAGCTTGAAGATGAAAGGACTGGAGAGTTTGGATAGACTCTTCGGGTTTCTTTTTGTTAAGGAGTGAGCATGAGTGCAACAGGAAGATGTAATTATTGTCGGGGCAGGACCATGTGGAATGAGTGCTGCCATAGAGCTGCAGGAACGAGGGATTGAACCACTTTTGATAGAAAAAGGGAATGTTGTCAATTCCATCTATAATTATCCCACCCACCAGACTTTTTTCAGTTCCAGTGAAAAACTGGAGATTGGAGGAGTGCCTTTCATAACTGAACGACAGAAGCCTGTCAGGAATCAGGCTTTAGCTTACTATAGAGCAGTAGCTGAGCGTAAGGAATTACGGGTGAACGCCTATGAGCGGGTGACCCAAGTGGTAAAAGAAGAAACAACTTTCACAGTTCATACGAAGAAAAACAGTGGGGAAACTGATATTTATCAGGCTAAGGATATCATCATAGCCACAGGCTATTATGATCAACCTAATATGATGAATATCGAAGGTGAAGAACTGGATAAGGTGAAGCATTATTTCAAAGAAGCTCATCCTTATTTTAAAAAGAATGTAGTAGTTATTGGCGGGAAAAATTCCGCTGTAGATGCTGCACTGGAATTAGTGAAGGCAGGGGCACACGTGACAGTACTCTATCGTGGGGAAGATTACTCAAAAAGTATTAAGCCTTGGATACTTCCGGAATTTGAAGCATTGGTCAACAAAGGTATCGTTGATATGAGGTTTTGCGCAGAAGTAAAAAAGATTAGCGAAAACTACGTTGTCTTCACATGTAATGATAAGGAAGAGCAAATTCCTAACGATTTTGTCTTTGCGATGACTGGCTATCGTCCGGACCATAGTTTTCTTACCAAAATGGGCGTGGATATGGATGAAAAAACAGGCAGGCCGTCATTCGATGAAGCAACCATGGAAACCAATGTACCGGGGATTTATATCGCAGGTGTGATTGCTGCCGGCTATAATAATAATGAAATCTTTATCGAAAACGGTCGCCATCATGGTGCACACATTGCAAATGCAATAGCTGCAAAAAAATAATTATCTATATGAATTGTTACAAGCTCAGAGTGTAAACTCTGAGCTCGTTTATTAAGGGTTAGACTATTATCTTTTCTAATAATCGAACATCGGTGCCAGCTCTGTCGGATTGTTAGTCATTTCCAACGCCACCATCAGTTTAATTCTTGCTTTAGGTCCCGTCAGTCCATTTGCAAAAATGATTCCAGCTTCTCGTAATTTTCGTCCACCGCCTTCATAACCGTAGGTATCCTGGACTATTCCCTGATAGCAACGGGAAACAAGTACAATCGGAATATTCAATTCCAACAATTTTTTTATAGAAGCTACCGTTGCTGGTGGCAAGTTTCCTTGTCCAAGTGCCTCGATGACAAGTCCGTCAACCTCTGTGTTCCTAAGCGCATCGAAGATAGAACCGTCCATGCCGGCATAGGCCTTTACCAACGCCACGTTTTTATCAATTTTTTGAATTGGATAGGAATCATGCCTGGTTAATTTATGATGAAAAAACACATCTTTTTTTGTAGTAATTCCTATTGGCCCATACTGGGGGCTTTGGAATGTAGCTACATTGCTTGTCGAGGTTTTTGTTACGTTTTTTGCTGTATGAATTTCATCATTCATCACCACCAGTACACCTTTATCCTGGGCCTCGTCACACGTCGCTACACGAATAGCACTCAGCAGGTTATATAACCCATCAGATCCAATTTCGTTACTGGATCGCATAGCGCCAGTCATAACTATAGGTTTTCTCGTTTGTAAGAAAAGGTCTAAAAAATAGGCAGTCTCTTCAAGTGTGTCTGTACCATGAGTGATGACAACCCCATCAAATTTCCCTGACGCAAGTACTTCATGGATTCTTCTCCCTAATTGGAGCATATGAGAAGGTGTCATATGAGGGGATGGTATATAGAAAAGCACCTCATCTTCAATTTCTGCCTCGTCTTTGAGCATGTCATTAATTTCCTGTAAAGGGTGTCTGCCCTCAGTATTAACTTCGCCTGTAACCTTGTTTTCTTTCATAGATATAGTTCCGCCAGTATGGAGGATCATTATACGTTTCATTACTTATCACCTTCTTTTTCTATTGTTCCGTTTCCTTCCTTTCCATGATACGATTAAATTACCTGGATGGAAAGTGAGGAGCAGACAATGGTATCTCTTTTAACGTTAGCGCTCGCCCCGGTTGCAGCTATCATGACGTTCATCTATTTTAATAAACGAATAGAATTAGAGCCGCTCCCTTTGATCATCCGCACTTTCATACTTGGAGCACTGCTTGTATTTCCAACCATGTTTATACAATATGCTATTAATATCGAAGGATTATTACAATCGCCCTACGTCCACTCATTTTTATTAGCGGGGTTGCTTGAAGAGTTTGTTAAATGGTTTATATTTTTATTCGCTGTTTATCAACATAGAGAATTTGATCACCATTATGACGGCATCATTTATGGTGTCGCGATAAGTCTGGGTTTCGCAACAGTTGAGAACATCATTTATCTTCTTGCAAATGGTACCCAGTATGCATGGGGGAGAGCGATCTTTCCAGTATCCTCTCATGCCTTGTTTGGAATTCTGATGGGCTATTATATTGGAAAAGCTAAGTTCAATACGACTCGAACAAAAATGTGTTTAACTTTAGCTTTATTTATTCCCGTTGCTTTACACGGTTTATATGATATGATTCTTACCACCACTTCTAACGCCTGGCTTTATCTTATGATCCCTTTTATGGCTGGTCTATGGGTTATCGGAATACGTAAAATCCGATTGGCCAATCACCACTCTGCTAACCTTCACTCGAAAGCTGAATAAGTTCAATATCCACCATGTCTATAATGACATGGTTTTATTTTTGTCTCCATTAAATCTCAACGTTGTTCTTGCATTTAAGCTCCCAATTGCTGAAGACTCAGTTTCGAGAGTTGTTGTTCCCATTACGGTTGAGAGTGTCTGGAGGTCAGGGAAATTACTCGCTTTCCATGGGCGTTCGGTGAGCTTCCTCGGGCTAAAGCCCTGCGGGATCTCACCATGCACTATTATTCCATTGGACTTTGAATAAGCTTCTTTTTGTTTTATGACAAATTTGTAAGAAGATAGTATCGTCGTCAATTTTATGTATAAAACTTCTGGAGTTTCAAAAGCTATCATTAGCATTAGTGACTATAGTATCCAGGAGGCGAGAACGAGAAATGAGCATAAAGCGTTCGATTTTTTATACAGCTTTATCGGTATTGATGGCAGGCGTCATCGTAGTTTCCTACCCAACTGAACAGGCGGATGCTTTTTCGAATCAAGTGATCCAGCAAGGAGCGGTTGGTGATGATGTTATCGAATTGCAAGCCAGACTGCAATACTTAGGTTTTTACAATGGGAAAATCGATGGTGTCTTTGGCTGGGGGACCTACTGGGCGTTAAGAAACTTTCAATATGAGTTCGGTATGGAAATCGATGGGCTGGCCGGCCAGTCAACCAAGCAGAAATTGGTGAATGCCAGTCAATACGATGAAGGTTTTGTTAAGGAACAAATTAGACAAGGTAAGGATTTCTCTTATTATGGCGGCGTCCCAAAAGAGCAACAAGTAAAAGACTCTAAAAAGCAGAAGCAGGGAGGACAGCAACAAGGTGGTCAACAACAAGCGGAAGAACCGAGTAATACTGCTGTAAACATCCCGAATGGTTATTCTCAAAATGATATCCAGTTAATGGCTAATGCGGTATATGGAGAGGCCAGGGGCGAGCCTTATGTGGGGCAAGTAGCAGTGGCCGCAGTTATTTTAAATCGTGTAAACAGTACTACCTTCCCTAATACAGTCGCGGGTGTAATCTTTGAACCGAGGGCTTTTACTGCAGTGGCAGATGGACAAATTTGGCTGACTCCGAATGAAACAGCAAAAAGAGCCGTTATGGATGCCATTAATGGCTGGGATCCTTCTGGCGAAGCCATTTATTATTTTAACCCTGACACGGCAACTTCAGGCTGGATTTGGAGCAGACCACAAATTAAAAAGATAGGAAAACACATTTTTGCGAAATAGGTGGTGAGACGTATGAAAAGATGGATATTGATTTCTTTACTGGCTATTGTTGTAGTTGGAACAGGGGTGTGGGGTTACAAGGAACATCAGGATAAAAATGCAATCCTGATACAGGCAGAAAATACGTATCAGCGAGCTTTTCATGATTTGACCTATCATACCGATCTATTACATGACAAGATCGGTAATGTACTCGCCATGAATTCCCAAAAAAGACTTTCTCCAGAACTTGCTCAAATATGGCGATTGACTTCAGAAGCCCAGGCGGATGTCGGACAGCTTCCATTGACCTTGCTTCCGTTCAATAAAACAGAAGAGTTTCTTCATGATATCGGTGATTTCAGTTATAAAACTGCTATCCGAAATTTGAGTGATGAACCGTTATCTGATGAAGAAGTAACCATGCTGGAAGACCTTTATAAGCAAAGCGGTACCATTAAGGATGAACTAAGAAAGGTCCAGCATACGGTACTGGAGGAGAACCTGCGCTGGATGGACGTGCAGCTTGCTTTAGCAACCAATGATGCTCAGGGGGATAATACCATCATCGATGGTTTTGAAACCGTAGAAAAAAGTGTTGCTGGTTTTGGGGAAGAGAACAATGGCAGCAATATAATCGGGATAGCCGATGAAAATCATGAGTTCAAAGGTTTAGATGGCAAGGAAATCAGTGAACAAGAAGCAAAGGAAACAGCCAAGAAAATATTTAATATTAAAGACAAACAAAAAATTAATATGACCAAAACAGGCGATGGGGCGGATGTACAGACTTGGATGGCTTCTTATCAAGATGGAGATAAAAACGGTTATATTGATATGTCAGTAAAAGGAGGACATCCTTTGACGGTAATGGTAGAGCGCCCGGTGAAGGATACAAAAATCAGTCTTCATGAAGGGGCATTGAAGGCTAATGATTATCTTCAATCCTTTGATTTCCCGGATAGGGAGCTGGTTCAAAGTAGTCAATATGAAAAAGAAGGAGTATATTCTTTTGTAGCAAGTCAGGATGGTGTAAGAATCTATCCTGATGCTATCCAGGTGAAAGTCGCATTGGATAGTGGAGACATGTTAGGGATGTCTGCAAAGGATTATTTTATGAATCATCGCCAACGCGACATACCTGAAACAGGTATCTCTGAAGAAGAAGCCAGGTCAAGTGTTAATCCCGACGTAAAAATTCAGGAACAGCATATGGCCATTATAGAGAATGATTTGGCAGAAGAAGTATTGACCTACGAATTTCTCGGCACACTGGGTGATAATACCTACCGAATCTTCATTAATGCAGAGGATGGTACCGAAGAAAAAGTGGAACGTCTAAAAGCTACTGAAATTAAGTTCTCCAGGGCTGTATAAAGAGAAAGATGGGCTTACCATCTTTCTCTTTTTTTATTTTTTTGAGATAATAGAACCAGTCAAAATTCCTAGTCGGAAAGAAGTGGTGGTATAGTGGATATAGGGACGCCTGTTACACTTGAATTGTTACATACAGATCATACTTCTCATGAATTATATAAAAGCAAAGTGGTTGATATAAAAGGAAGTTATTTATTTTTATCTTTGCCAAGTGGTGAAAAATCAGGAAAGACAGTTTTTATTCACGAAGGTACACCATTCAATCTTCGTTTTGTAGGAAAAGACCAAAGCGTTTATATGTTTGAGACATCCATGATTGCAAAGAAAAAATTCAAAATACCAGTATTAATTTTTCATCTGCCGGATGAAAACAAATTCAAACGGATACAAAGAAGGAAGTATGTCCGCATCGAAACCGCTGTAGACGTTGCTATTAAAAGCCGGGGTAAAGATTCTTTTACATCTATTACCACCGATATCAGTGGCGGAGGGGCGGCAATAGTATTACCGGAAAGACATGAATGCGCACCAGGAAACTTGGTGGAAATATTGTTTGTTTTCCATATGAAAGCAGGGGATGTACACTATATAGATGCGAAAGCTGAAGTTGTACGGGTTTTCAAAGGTAAAGGCATGGAACGTGAGTCAGCTTCCGTGGAGTTCCATAATATTACTGAAGGCAGCAGGCAGACAATCATACAATACTGTTTTGAACGACAGCTATATATGAAAGGGAAGAGGGTACGTTGACAAATTTATGGACATATACCTGAACTCTTGACCGGGCAAAAAATGTTCCCATAGAAGCGGGTATAGGTAATGGATTTATAAGCAGACGTTATGTTATGATTTTGAAGTACGAATTGAATAATAGGTAAAAGACGCGTAGGGATACAAACCTAATAACACATGTGAAAGAATTTGAAAAAAGCGCGCTTTCTTATTTTGGGAAAGGCGTTTTTTCTTGTATTTCAGGAAAGGTTAGCGTTGCGTCAGAAAGCAAAAAATCAAACAAAACAGATGTACTATTAAACAGAAAGCATTATGGCAGGAAAGTGGTGAAAGGTTTTGGAGAAACAACTGGCAATAGCGATCGATGGACCAGCTGCCGCTGGAAAAAGTACGGTAGCCAAAAGAGTTGCTCATCAACTGGGTTATGTTTATATTGATACCGGAGCGATGTACCGAGCTCTGACATGGTACGCACTAAAAAAAGGTTTGAACCTGGAAGAACAAGAAGACATTCACAAATTGCTTCAGGAGTGTGAGATACTGTTGCAAATGGAGAATGATGGGCAACACGTTTATGTAAATGGAGAAGATGTTACCCAGTCGATTCGTACACAAGAAGTCACGAATCAAGTTTCGATTGTTGCTAAACATAGAAAGGTACGGGAAGAAATGGTCGAGAGGCAGCAGCAGCTGGCAGCAAAGCGCGGTGTGGTAATGGACGGCAGGGACATTGGCACCCATGTAATTCCGGATGCTGAAGTGAAGATTTTTATGATAGCTTCTGTAGAAGAACGGGCAGAGAGAAGACATAAAGAAAATATTGAAAAAGGTTTTTCTTCTGATTTAGAAGAATTAAAAGAAGAAATAAGACGACGCGATGAGATTGACTCGCAACGTGAGGTGGCACCATTAGTAAAAGCGGATGATGCAGTTGAAATCAACACCACTTCATTGAACATAGATGAAGTGGTGGGGCGAATCATCGAAGTTGTCAAAAATAAAGAGTGAGGAGTATAGGTTATGAATCTCTATAAGGTGGGGAAACTTTTATTTACGGTCCTTTTATATCCGCTTTATCGTATTAAGGTAGTGGGCAAAAAAAATATTCCTAAAGAAGGTCCGGTTATCATTTGCTCTAATCATATTTCTAACCTAGATCCACCTGTTGTGGGAATTACCAGTGGACGTAATATTCATTTTATGGCTAAAGAAGAACTTTTCAAAAATAAATTTTTTGGGAAGATTCTTAGAAAAGTACATGCTTTTCCGGTTAAAAGAGGAATGAAAGATCGCAACGCCTTAAGAGGCGGTCTTAAGATTTTGGAGCAGAATGAAACATTAGGTCTTTTTCCAGAAGGGACAAGAAGTAAAAACGGAGAGATCGGTCAAGGGTTGGCAGGCGCAGGCTTTTTTGCACTCCGTTCAGAAGCGTGGATTGTGCCTTGTGCGATTATCGGTCCTTATAAGCCATTCAAACGTCTGTGGGTCGTATATGGAAAGCCGATAGACATGTCAAGCTATCGGGAAAATAAAGCTTCAGCCAGAGAGACGACAGATATGATTATGAAAGAAATCGAAAAATTAGCAAAAAACCCAAAAATACATGGTTAATTACTTGACAAATTCTTATAAATATTAGAAGTTAGACAAAAGGACATTCTGAAGTGAAGTAGTGTCGGATTTTGAAGGAGGTAGCTTGGTATGGATGAAATGAATCAAGAAGTAACAGGAATGCAGGAATTTTCTACTGGTGACATCGTGACAGGAAAAGTAGTTAAAGTTGAAGAAAAACAGGTTCTTGTCGATGTTGGCTATAAAGTGGAAGGGATTGTTCCAATCAGTGAACTATCCAGCCTTCATGTAGAAAAGGCTTCTGATGTCGTCAGTGAAGGCGATGAAATCAAGCTTCAAGTCAAAAAAGTAGAAGACGACGAAATCGTTCTTTCCAAACGTGCAGTAGATGCTGATAAGGCGTGGGAAGAATTGGAAGCGAAATATGAAAGCGGAGAAATCTTTGAAGCAGAGGTCAAAGATATCGTTAAAGGTGGACTTGTAGTAGATGTCGGCCTGCGCGGATTTATTCCCGCTTCCTTAGTTGAAACATACTATGTAGAAAACTTTGATGAATATAAAGGAAAACCTTTGACACTAAAAGTGGTAGAACTTGATCGCGAACAAAACCGCGTGATCCTGTCCCATCGTGCTGTCGTTGAGGAAGAAGAATCCAGCAAGAAGCAGGAAGTGCTGAATTCTTTAGAAGAAGGACAAGTGGTAGACGGTACCGTGCAACGAATCACGGATTTTGGTGCATTCGTGAACCTTGGCGGAATTGATGGGCTGGTTCATATTTCCCAGCTTTCCCATGAACATGTGGAAAAGGCTTCTGATGTCGTAGAAGAAGGCCAGCAAATCAAAGTGAAGGTTCTTTCTGTGGATAGAGACAATGAACGTATCTCCTTATCTTACAAAGAAACACAGCCTGGACCTTGGCACGACTTGGAACAGCGTGTAGAACGTGGAGCAGTGCTTGAAGGAACAGTTAAGCGCCTGGTGAACTTCGGTGCCTTTGTTGAAGTATTCCCAGGGGTGGAAGGCCTTGTTCATATTTCTCAAATCGCAACCCGTCATATTGGTACACCTGATGAAGAACTGGAAGTCGGTCAGCAGGTGAAGGTCAAGGTCCTTGATGTTGATGAGAATGCCAAGCGCCTGTCGTTGAGTATCAAGGAATTGGAACGTGAGGAAGATCGTCAGGAACTGAAGCAGTACGAAAAAGAAGACGACCACTCTGGTTTTCAATTGGGTGACATGATTGGAGATAAACTAGACAAATATAAAAACTGATTGGTGAAAAGATATGTCGAGAGAAAAACGTAAAATCGACCATATACGTCATGCACTAAGTCATTCCAGAGAACCACAGAACCACTTTGATGATATTGAAATCGTTCATCAGAGCATTTCCGGTTTATCGTGGGATGACCTGAGATTAGATATAGAAGTAGGCGAACTTTCATTAAGTTCGCCTCTTTTTGTCAATGCTATGACGGGTGGCGGTGGAAAGAAAACCGAAGATATCAATCGGCAGTTAGCTGAGGTTGCTGCCGAAACAGGAATTGCGATGGCTGTTGGTTCCCAAATGTCCGCCTTGAAAAACCCGGAAGAAAAAAGAAGTTACGAAGTTGTTCGTAAATCTAATCCAAAGGGCAATATCTTCGCTAATTTAGGCAGTGAAGCTAGCCTTGAGCACGCAAATCAGGCGGTCGATATGTTAGAAGCAAATGCCTTACAGATCCATCTAAACACACTGCAGGAGCTGATTATGCCGGAAGGGGACAGAAATTTTTCGGCACGGTTGAATAACATAGAGAAGATTGCTGCTCGACTGCCAGTACCCGTTATTGTCAAAGAGGTTGGCTATGGTATGTCTATGGAATCTGCTGCTTTATTGAAAGAAGCAGGTGTCCGGTATATTGATGTGGCAGGGCGAGGCGGCACTAACTTTTCTAAAGTGGAAAACCAGAGAAGAGAGAACCCCTTACATGTCTTTGAAAACTGGGGGATACCTACCCCGGTCTCTCTCCTGGAAGTTCAGTGTACTTATCCTGGGTCTCACATTTTTGCTTCCGGAGGAATCAGGCATGGGCTTGATGGGGCAAAGGCACTTATCTTAGGAGCTGAAATGTTCGGAATGGCCGGAGGGTTGTTGAAGGTATTAGTCACTTCGGGGCAGGAAGCACTGATAGAACGCATTGAATCTATCCATCATGAACTGAAAGTGACGATGATGCTGCTTAATGCGGATAAACCGCATGGGCTAGCTGGAAAAGCTTATATTCTGACAGGTAAAACAAAAGAATGGATGGCCCAACGCAGCCATTAAAAAGCTGCCTCTAAAGTAGTAACTTTAGAGGCAGCTTTTTCATTTCGATTCAACAGAAGTAGTACCTTTTTTTGCTTTTTTGACATCACGGTCTGATTCTACTCTTCTTTCTTTTTTTAGCTTTGATTCTTGACGATCTTTTCCCATAGCTATCCCTCCTCGCTTCTTATTATTCCCGGGCAAATTTAATCTATGAGGTTTAAATATTTATGCTTCCATCCATAATGTTAAAAAGAAAGGGAGTAGGACAAGTGGAAACAGCATTATTTTATTGGTTCAGCTGGATGGTATGGATAGCTGTGGTCTTTTTTTATGAAGATGATTATTGGCGTACAAAGTTTTCCACTGGACTGCTGATTTTTCTCCTGCTTTCTGAACGTTATCTGTCCCTGGCAGAAACAAACCTCTCCTTGGCTTTAATGTTTATATGGGCGAGCGCACTATTGTTTCTCTTTAAAATTAAGGTCACGTTATGGCAGATGAGTTATCTGGTGACATTCGGTATCATGCTTGCTGGTATCCATTTATTTCTTTTTATAAATCCTGTATGGTTGATATTCCCTGCCCAGACAATTGTAATGATTCTTTTCCTGCTGCTGCTAACGGTAATGACCAAACATCCGTGGCAGCGTATGATGATGTACGTTTTTGTTGCATCCACCGGCAATTTATTGAGTGGCTATATCCTGACTTCTTATGGGCTGATGCATTCCATAGGCCATATTAGTGATCTGCTGTTTCTGATAAAAGGGGTATTTCTCTCGCTTGTGCTGCTTGCCTTGCAACATCTTAAACACAAGGTTATGAAAGCGGCATATAAAATAAAATGGAGAACGGAGCGTTTTGGGCAATGAATGAATATACTTATCCTATTTTATTCGGAATCATTGTTGGTACAAGTATGAGACTACTCATGTTACGGACGGATTATCGCCAATATCCCACCTACCTGCATGGTAAGGTGATTCATATTTCCTTAGGGTTCATTGCGGCTTCCCTGGGCACATTTGCTGTGCCTTCGATTATGGAAAAGGAATTTACGGCGGTTACTTTTCTCACACTGGCTGCCTCTCAATTTCGTGAAGTGCGTAACATGGAAAGAAATACGATGAATGGATTGGATGAATTTGAACTGGTACCTCGAGGCAAGACGTATATCGAAGGCATAGCCGTAGCTTTTGAAGGTCGAAATTATCTGGTTATTATTACTTCATTACTGACCACTTTGGTTTATTTAGCTGTGAATATTTGGGCTGCAGCCGCTACAGCGGTGGTATTATACTTAATTTCGAAAAAATTAATGACTGGTTCTACTTTAAAGGACATTGTAAATATCAAATATGTAAAGCCGCATTTTGATGGAGCAGGCTTATATGTAGATAATATTTATATCATGAATATCGGACTTCCGGACAGACAGGAAGAGGTTTTAAAATATGGCATGGGCTTTGTATTGGAACCAAAGAATTTCAATGTTCGTTCAACCATCGCCAATCTTGGCCAGAGACAAGCTATTCTTCATGATGTATCAGTTACCTTAGGAGTGTTCAGGGACTCCGGTACGCCTGCACTTGTCCCATTGATCAAAAGGGATTTAGACGATGGAAGAATCGGTGTCTTCATATTACCGCAGGATCAGGATATTGACCGTGCCATCAAAGCGATTGGAGCTGTGCCAGTCTTAGAGAATGCCATCCGTATGCCATCAGAAACCCGACCGGAAATGGAGGGTAAAAACTAATGAATATCGAAAAGTCTATTTTAGCTGCTGTCACGACGGACCATTCAAGAGATAGGGTTGGGGGCGGCATGCCGATATTTTACTGTGAGACCCAGGAAGAATTAGAAATGGTAGCTGCTAATCTGGAAGCCATTATCGATGGCATTGCCCATGCATTAAGTAAAGATTTGTATGTCATCGTAAAACATTGAAAAAGATTGTCTCTTGACAACTTGTTTGCTAGAATAGTTACGTACAAAGTATGGAAAAGGAGACTTTTCCTGCAAAATAAAGTGGATAGTCAGTCAGGGGGGTTGACTCTAAGAGAAGGGTGACACCGGCAGGATGATCATGCGCCGGCAATCATCTCTTGAAGTTCCCTCCTTTTTTTAATGTCGTATATTGCATATCACGCATGCTGATAAACTGCTTTGAGTTCAAAAAATAAAGATATAATGTCAGGCAGAAAGGATGTTACCTTTCATGAGAAAATCAGTCGTAGCCATCGTAGGCAGACCGAATGTAGGTAAATCAACGATATTCAACCGCCTTGTTGGTGAAAGAATATCCATCGTAGAAGATATTCCAGGAGTTACAAGAGATCGTATTTACGCTCAAGGAGAATGGCTGAACACTACTTTCAACATCATTGATACCGGTGGGATAGAAATTGGTGATGAGCCATTGCTGGTACAAATGAGGGAGCAGGCTCAGGTGGCCATTGATGAGGCAGATGTCATCATTTTTATGGTCAATGGCCGGGATGGTATTACGGGAGCGGACGAGGAAGTCGCAAAAATACTTTACAAGTCCAACAAACCGGTAGTACTTGCGGTAAACAAAATTGACAACCCGGAGATGAGAGAAAATATTTATGAGTTCTATTCTCTTGGTTTTGGTGAACCTTATCCAATATCAGGTACTCACGGACTTGGTTTGGGAGATATGCTGGATGCAGTTGTAGACCATTTCCCTGAAAAAGTTGTAGAGTCAGAAGATGATGATACGATTCGTTTCAGCTTGATAGGAAGGCCGAATGTAGGTAAGTCTTCCTTAGTCAATGCTTTGCTTGGTCAGGAACGAGTGATTGTCAGCGATATAGCTGGAACTACCAGGGATGCTATTGATACTCCTTTTGAAAAAGAAGGAAGAGACTTTGTAATCATTGATACAGCAGGAATGCGGAAAAAAGGAAAAATTTACGAAACCACAGAAAAGTACAGCATCCTCCGCGCACTGAAAGCAATAGAACGTTCTGATGTTGTTTTGACATTGATCGATGCTGAAGAGGGGATTATCGAACAGGATAAAAAGATTGCCGGCTATGCGCATGAAGCAGGGAAAGCAGTCGTCATTGTCGTGAACAAGTGGGATACTGTCGAAACAAACGAAAAAGCCATGAAAGAGTTTGAACAAAAAGTGCGGGCACACTTTCAGTACCTTGATTATGCCCCTATCGTGTTTTTATCTGCAAAAACGAAAAAACGCATGCATACACTGCTGCCTCAAGTGCTGAAGGCTAGTGAAAATCATGCCAAACGAGTTCAGACCAATATTTTAAATGAAGTGATTATGGATGCATTGGCTATGAACCCTGCCCCAACCGTAAAGGGCCAAAGATTGAAAGTGTTTTATGCGGCCCAGGTTTCTGTAAAGCCGCCAAGCTTTGTCGTTTTTGTCAATGATCCGGAATTGATGCATTTTTCCTATGAACGTTTTTTAGAAAACCGCATCAGGGAAGCCTTTGGATTCGAAGGTACGCCTATTAAAATATTTGCCAGAAGACGTAATTAAAGAAAGGGGCGGAAGGACGATGGAAAAAGTAGCAGTAATTGGTGCCGGAAGCTGGGGCACAGCTTTAGCTCTTGTACTTGCAGATAATAAGCATGATGTCAGTTTGTGGACACATCGAAAAGAGCAGGCAGAAGAGATGAACCGCACACATTCTAACCCGAAATATCTAGAAGGGGTTACCATCCCTTCGTCTATTAAAGCTCATCATGACTTGGCTGAAGCGGTCTATGGTGCATCTCATATCGTACTGGTAGTACCCACCAAAGCAATGCGGGAAGTGTGCCAGCAATTAGCAGAGGTAATCGATCACCCAGTGACGATTACGCATGCATCAAAAGGCATTGAGCCTTCTACTTATAAGCGGGTTTCGGAAGTGATAGCAGAGGAAATGCCTGATAAGCTGTACGAGGCAATTGTTGTCCTTTCCGGGCCGAGTCATGCGGAAGAGGTTAGCCGGCGTCAGCCGACAACGGTGACCGTCTCTTCAGAAAATCTGGAAAAAGCCGAAGCCGTCCAGGATCTATTCATCAACGAAAGGTTCCGTGTCTATACCTCTCCTGATTTGGTAGGCGTGGAGCTGGGCGGGGCTCTGAAAAACATCATAGCCCTTGGTGCCGGGATATCGGATGGTCTAGGGTATGGCGATAATGCCAAGGCAGCTCTGATTACCAGGGGTCTTGCGGAAATCACGAGGCTCGGAGTGGCAATGGGCGCCAATCCATTGACGTTTGCTGGTTTATCAGGAGTTGGTGATTTGATTGTCACCTGTACCAGCCCTCACAGCAGGAACTGGCGAGCGGGCAACTTATTGGGCAAGGGGAATGATTTAGAAGAGGTGCTTGATAAGATGGGAATGGTCGTTGAAGGAGTACGAACGACCAAAGCCGCCTACCAATTTGCTGAAGAGCAGCAGGTAGAGATGCCGATTACGAATGGCCTTTATCGTATACTTTTTGAAGACGCAAAACCAAAAGATGTCGTCGACCAACTGATGACCAGGGGCAGACGACATGAAATGGAAGACTTGAGTAATTTATTAGGCGAACAGCCATAAACATCTTGTTAATCCCTCACAATACACCCTCTGATGCATATGATATGTTGAATGTTATGCACGAGGAGGGACATTGAGTGAGTGATTTTCAAAGGAATCTTTTTGATCAAATTCAAAAGAAATCAAATGTATCGCCTGATGAAATATTCAAAGTAGCCGATTCAGTAAAAAACGCTGATTTTTCAGATGAAAAGACAATCCGTCAATTAGTGAGACAATTATCAAGGATGGCTAATAAACCAGTTTCTAAAGAAAAGGAAGACAAAATCGTTAAGGCGATCATTAACCAAAATATGCCGCTTGATATGAACAGTTTGAACCAACTGTTTAAAAAATAAACGGTGGTTGGGCATGTGATTATACGGGCATCCCATCAACTGCATAAGATAACTCGCAGCAACCATTCTATTTGAGCTGCCGTGGGGATTATTTAGTCAAGGGGCTGCAACAGGCTCATTGTTGGAAAATAGGCGGGTGGAAAAATACCTGTCTAAACAGATAGAAATTTTCCAATAAGATCTTGCTGCAGTCTCATTTCTTATGCATTCATTGGGGAATCGGACAACCACTATGGTATAATACCTGAGGTGAATACAGAGTTAGACGATTGGGGGAATATAAATGTCTACTTCCATGTTGAATATGTATATATCTCTTGCTGGCATCATTTTTATGTTTCTGGCCATTGGGCTCATTATGCTGAGCCGGTACAAATTAAAAGGGATTCTGGCGGGGGTTGTGGCGGTTCTAGCCTACATATTTATGATTTTATCCGGGTTTATTATCTTTTACATCGTTTTCAGCGGACCAACCGGTTAGTAGCTGGCAAGGGAGGCTAATTTATGAAAATCAAAGGTATCGTTGTAGCTTTATTGACATTATTCCTTTTGACAGGTTGTTTATATCCCAATGACCGTCTTTCCAAAAATAACGTTCCTAATGAGGTACAGCTTGAGAATGTTCAAAGAGCGATCGATTCCTATAAAGAACAAGAACAAGGGCTATTACCGATTAAAACGAAAGAACAAGACACACCGATCTTCCAGAAGTATGTTATCGATTTTAATAAATTAAAAGAAAAGAGTCTTATTTCTGAGACACCAGGTAATGCCTTTGAAAATGGGGGTGTCTACCAGTATGTTTTAGTGGACCCGGAGAACAATCCTACCGTCAAATTGATAGATTTGCGTATTACCGAGGAGCTTCGTTCGATCAGGTCACAGCTCAATCGTTATGAGCAAAACAACCAATATCCTCCTTATAAATCTCAAGTTTCCAAGGGGATATTTGATTTGGATTATGAAAAGCTCGGTCTGGATGCGCCGTTGACGGTCACCAGTCCCTACTCTCAGGAGCCATTACCCGTCTATATTACAGGAGGCGGAGAGTTAGTGGTGGACTACCGAAAAGATTTATATAATTATATTCAAAATAAAGATCATGATTATCAGCCAGGAGATGATATCAGATTTTTATTGGTGGATCATTCACCATTTGTGCCGGTATATTCTCACCCGTATACGATAGAAGATGGTGAGCCGGTTTTTATGTCGGAGGCATAGAGGAAATAAATATATCATAAGCATAAGAGACTGGACAGATCAACTGGCCGGTTCCTTATGCTTTTTTTGTTGTAGAAAAAGGTGAAAAAAACAGTCATATTCTATTAGGACAACAACATAGAATCATAATGTCATAGCTCGTATAAGTTTTATGAGTCGAGGCAGATCAGGAGGGGATCTTTTGGAAAAAGTCGATATTTTCAAAGATATTTCCAAACGGACGAATGGAGATATTTATCTGGGTGTTGTCGGGGCGGTCCGTACAGGTAAATCCACATTCATCAAGAAATTCATGGAACTGGTGGTTCTGCCGCAAATGGCAGATGAATCTGATCGTGAACGGGCAATGGATGAGCTGCCACAAAGTGCTGCCGGGAAAACGATCATGACTACCGAACCTAAGTTTGTCCCGAACCAGGCTGTTTCTGTTGCTGTGGATGAAGGTCTGGACGTCAATATCAGGCTGGTAGATTGTGTAGGTTATGCAGTTAAAGGGGCGGTAGGATATGAAGATGAAAACGGGCCCCGAATGATTAACACCCCTTGGTATGAAGAGGCTATTCCGTTCCACGAGGCTGCAGAAATTGGTACAAGAAAAGTCATTCAGGATCATTCGACGATCGGAGTAGTAGTAACGACCGATGGCACCATCGGGGAAATTGAACGCAGTGAATATGTCGAAGCGGAAGAAAGAATTGTGGAGGAAATGAAAGAGGTTGGTAAGCCTTTCATCATGGTAGTCAACTCTGTGCAGCCTTATCACAAGGATACAGAATTACTACGGGAGGAACTGAGTGAGAAATATGATATCCCTGTCATTGCTTTATCCGTGGAAGCCATGCGGGAAGACGATGTAAACAATGTGTTGAGAGAGGCGTTATATGAATTCCCTGTCCTGGAAGTAAACGTCAACCTGCCGAGCTGGGTAATGGTATTGGAAGAGGGGCATTGGCTAAGGAACAACTTCCAATCTGCCATTGAAGAAACAGTACAGGATATCAAACGTCTGCGGGATGTCAGTCGGGTAGTTGGTCATTTCGATGATTATGAATATATTTCAAGAGCAAACCTTTCTGGTATGGAATTAGGGGAAGGTGTAGCTGAAATCGACCTCCAGGCCCCGGATCATTTATACGATGTAGTACTTAAAGAGATTGTCGGGGAAGAAATCCGGGGGAAAGATCATCTGTTACAAATTATGCAGGACTTCTCACATGCAAAGAGAGAGTATGATCAAGTGGCAGAAGCACTTAACATGGTAAAGCAAACTGGGTATGGAATTGCTGCTCCAACGCTCCATGACATGGCATTGGAAGAACCAGAAATAATCAGACAGGGTTCCAGGTTCGGCGTACGTTTGAAGGCGGTCGCTCCTTCCATCCATATGGTTAAAGTTGATGTCCATTCGGAATTTTCACCGATAATCGGAACAGAGAAGCAAAGTGAGGAACTTGTCCGCTATTTAATGCAGGACTTTGAAGAGGATCCATTATCAATATGGAATTCTGACATCTTCGGTCGTTCACTCAGTTCAATCGTACGAGAAGGAATTCAGGCTAAATTATCACTCATGCCGGAGAATGCCCGCTATAAATTAAAAGAAACGCTTGAAAGAATCATTAACGAAGGTCAAGGCGGAATGATTGCAATTATACTATAATGGCTCTTGAGAGGGCCGTTTTTTTATTGGATGCTCTTAATTAATATCAGTGGAGGTTTACATCTAAGCTGATTTTTGTTGAAGAATAAATTTCAAGATATGTTGTTTCCGTTACGGATGAGTGCCTCTGGAGGGCCGGGAAATCACTCGCTTTCCATGGGCGTACGGTGAGCTTCCTCGGAAAGCGAGTAGTTTCCCAGCCAGCCCTGACTCTATTATGATAAAGAACCTTTGATTTCTCGAAATTAAGTCTTCGTCTTTTTGGCCCTGTTTTTGAATGAATCTCTTATGAAAAATCAATAACCACGTTTAAAAGACTATATGTTTGACGATAATATCCTAAGGTTTTCGCCGTATGTACTCGGCGGCAAGCCTTAGTTTTTCAGTGTTTTTGAAAAATATTTTTCGAATTAGCAGGAGATTGAAAGCAGGGTGTCGTAATATCGTAGAGAGCCTTTATTGAAAATCGCACAAACGCTGTCATACCAAGGCCTGCACGTTTCTTGCATCCTGAAAATGAATATGGTACGCTTCATGTACCGCAAGGGTGCTTAACCGGTATAAATTGCGGTATTAAGCGGTTTTGGTGCAACTCTCTATTGAATTTCACTGAAATCTCGTTTAATATAAGGCATGTCATCAAATCAATGATGACAGCTTGTTCAAATTAAATGTTCCAGTGCATCCATTATGGAGAGCCCTGAGAATGGATTATCGCCCGAGAGGAGGTGAATATCATGAACAAGACAGATCTAATCAACACTGTTTCTGAAAAAGCTGATCTTTCTAAAAAGGATGCTACAAAAGCAGTTGATTCCGTATTTGAATCAATCATGGATTCACTTAAAGATGGTGACAAAGTACAATTGATTGGTTTCGGGAACTTTGAAGTACGTGAGCGTGCTGCCCGTAAAGGCCGCAATCCTCAAACTGGTGAAGAAATTGAAATTTCTGCCAGCAAAGTCCCTGCGTTTAAACCAGGTAAAGCCCTTAAGGATGCTGTTAAGTAATTTCCTACATAGGGCAAGTGGAAAAAAGGGTGCCATTTGCGCACCCTTTTTTTCATGGTATCAATTGTGATTTCCTAGCCAGAATAAAGACTGTAGGAAACGGAAAAATTGACATTCTATCCAATGTAAGCGATATTAAATTTACAGAATAAGGGGAGTGGTTTGAAGTGGATTTGAAAGGAAACGATTTCTTTGTAATCAAAGCTTTAGAGGACGGGGTCAATGTAATAGGTTTGACCAGGGGCACCGACACCAGATTTCATCACTCGGAGAAACTCGATAAAAATGAAGTGATGATTGCTCAATTCACCGAGCATACTTCAGCTGTTAAAATTAGAGGAAAAGCATTAATCCAGACCAGTCATGGAGAAGTGACGAACGAAGCGGATTAATGGTTATGTTTACTTAGTTGTTTCATACATAACGGAGGCATTCTACAACGAATTATGCTATAATACTTGTGTTGTAAACGCCTTTCAGAAAGGACTCAGGTGATCCAGGTGAGCAATGTTGAACATGAAATCCAAACGCTAAAACAAAAAATAATTGCTAAAGTTCGCCATCCTTTTTTATCGAAATTCATTCCTGAACCGGTAATTGATGAGGACAAGCTTATGCTTTTATCTTCCATTATGGATGATACGACATTACCTGAAGTTAAAAAAGAGCAATACATCATAACAACCATGCTCGTTCAAGTAGCGTTGGATACCCATGACCTTGTCACTTTAACGGATGAAGACGAAGAACAGGAGACGGTCCGCAGCCGTCAGCTGACAGTGTTGGCCGGAGATTATTATAGTGGGATGTATTATTATTTACTATCTCAGTTAGACGATATTCCAATGATCCATACGCTGGCTTCTGCCATTAAAGATATCAATGAGCAAAAAATGGAACTGTACTACAAAGATGTAGGATCGTTCCAGGAATTCATGAACGGTTTGAGAGATATTGAATCCTTGTTGATTCAGCGTGTCGCATCCTATGTTCAACGGACCACCATTAATGATGTAGCTGGTGAATGGCTCCTTACTAAAAAGCTGTTGAATGAGAAGAAAAATATTCAAAAGAACGGATTCTCTCCGCTATTTGATCTATTGTTGAAAAGTCCAAGGACAAATACTAGCTATAATCAAATGATGAACACGGTAGAAAATATCATTCAAAAGAATATTTCACGGCTGGAAATGACTATTTCACAGCTTCCTTTACATTTTAACCAGTTAAAATCATACGTTCATTCAACCTTGGACGACCATAATTACACGAAACAATTCGCAGAAGAGGGATAAAGCATGCCACAGACCAAAGAAGAACGCGTGCATCATGTATTTGAAAAAATCTATCAACGCTACGATGTGATGAACTCAGTCATATCCTTTCAGCGGCATAAGGCCTGGCGTAAAGATGTCATGAATAAAATGGACGTCAAGAAAGGGGAAAAAGCCCTGGATGTCTGTTGTGGCACAGGGGATTGGACAGTGGCCCTGGCTGATAAAGTAGGTAAAGATGGGAAAGTGATCGGACTTGATTTCAGTCATAATATGTTATCAGTCGGAATTAAAAAGAAATTGGAGTATGGTATGAGTCAAATCGAATTTGAACACGGTAATGCGATGGATCTACCATTTGAAGATAATAGTTTTGACTATGTGACAATCGGCTTCGGGCTGCGTAATGTGCCGGATTATCTTCAAGTTTTAAAGGAGATGGCAAGGGTCGTCAAACCAGGGGGTAAAGTGATTTGTCTGGAAACATCCCAGCCGACAATGCCTGGTTTCAGGCAAGCTTATTATTTTTATTTCAAGTACATCATGCCTGTATTCGGTAAATTGTTTGCTCGAAGCTATCGGGAATATAGCTGGCTTCACGAATCTGCAAGAGATTTTCCTGGGAAAGAGGAATTGAAACAGATGTTTGAGGAAGCCGGGTTAAGTAATATAAAAGTTAAATCTTTTACCGGTGGAGTTGCAGCAATGCATATGGGAGAAAAATTATCATAACACAAGGGTGGGCACCATGAAGTTAGCTATGATCTATTCTTTTTTAAAACAAGATTTAGCGAAAATCGAAGAGTCTATCAATAACACGATACAAGCCCAGCACCCTGTATTACGTGAAGCTTCTACCCAGTTATTAGCCGCAGGAGGGAAACGGATCCGTCCTGTTTTTGTTTTATTGGGAGGAAAGTTCGGAAATTATCGCTTAGATCGTATGGAGGCAGTGGCCGTATCTTTGGAACTTATTCACATGGCCTCGCTTGTCCATGATGACGTTGTTGACAATGCCCAGTTGAGAAGAGGGGAGCCGACGATCAAAGCGAAATGGGATAACAGAATAGCCATGTATACGGGAGATTACATATTTGCACGTTCATTAGAGTCCTTATCCGCTCTGGAAGACCCACATGCCCATCGAGTACTCGCAAAGACAATGGTAGAGTTGTGTCTTGGGGAGATTGAACAGGTGAAAGATAAATACCGACTGGATCAGAATATAAGAGACTATCTGCTTCGCATCAAACGGAAGACCGCCCTCTTAATCGCGGCCAGTTGCCAGCTTGGAGCCATCGCTTCGGAGGCCTCGCGCCAATATGAGCGGGCTCTCTATCGTTATGGCTACTTTGTGGGTATGTCTTATCAAATCATCGATGATGTATTGGACTTCACTGCTTCGGAAGAAGAATTGGGCAAACCTGCCGGAAGTGACTTATTACAAGGAAATATTACCCTGCCAGTACTCTATGCAATGGAAGATGAAGGGATAGCCTCAGAGCTGCACCTGCTATTCCAGGAAGATACGGAAAAACTGACTCCTGAAGACATCGCTCCTATCATAACTAAGATTAAGGCAGGGGACGCCCTGGATCGTTCGCTGGAGCTCAGTGACCGTTATTTGCAAAAAGCTTATCAAGCACTTGATGTGCTGCCGGCAGGTCGAGCGAAACAAACATTACGCGGGATCGCAAAATATATTGGTAAAAGAAAGTCTTAACAGATTGCCACCACCGTTGGAATCTGTTAAAATTTTCTTCGGTGACGTTTTTAAGCGCTTACACAAATACATAATGATGAGGTGTTGAGGATGGAAAAAACTTTTCTAATGGTTAAACCTGATGGTGTACAACGTAATTTAATTGGAGAAATTGTTTCCCGATTCGAAAACAAAGGTTTCAAGCTTGCTGGAGCAAAGTTGATGAACATTCCTTCCGAACTTGCGGAAGAGCATTACGGGGAGCACAAGGAAAAGCCTTTCTTTGGTGAATTGGTTGGCTTTATTACTTCAGGTCCTGTATTTGCAATGGTATGGGAAGGGGAAAATGTAATCGCTGCAGCTCGTCAGATGATGGGTAAAACAAATCCTCAAGATGCTATACCTGGAACTATTCGCGGAGACTTTGGCGTAACTGTAGGGAAAAACGTCATTCATGGATCTGATTCACCGGAAAGTGCTGAACGTGAAATTTCCCTTTTCTTTGATGAAGAACAAGTCCTGACTTATGATAAAAATGATAATAACTGGGTTTACTAAACCAATTTAAAAACGTTCTTTGGGAAGTACGAGCCGCTTGCAGAGAAATCGATTTCTCTGCAAGCTTTTTTTATTTCTGACGGATGGGAAAAGGATTTTTTAAATACTTGGGATTTTCCTACAGAGAGCCTGGTATAAAACCCGATTAATTATGTCTTGGCCAATACCTGCTCGCTTTATCGCTTTTATGTTTTAACCTATTAAAAAATTTATTGCACACAAGTTTGCTAAGATATGATATAGTAGAACATAAAATTTATACTATGGAGGGACGTCCATGCGCTATTTGACTGCTGGAGAATCACACGGAAAACAACTAACTACCATTATTGAAGGAATACCATCCCATTTACCACTTTTAAATGACCAAATAAATGAATCCTTGTTGCGGCGCCAGGGAGGCTACGGTCGTGGACGTCGTATGCAAATAGAAAAAGATTTAGTAGAAATTACAGCGGGGGTACGCCATGGCTACACCTTGGGTTCCCCGATTTCACTCGTCATCAATAATGATGATTTCAAACATTGGAGAAATATCATGGGTGAAAATCCCATCCCTGATGATGAAGAAGTTCGCCGGACAATTTCACGCCCGCGCCCGGGGCACGCCGACCTTAATGGTGGCATGAAATACGGGCATAGAGACTTACGCAACGTTCTGGAACGTTCTTCAGCCAGGGAAACAGCTGCCCGGGTGGCTGCAGGAGCTGTGGCTAAAGTTTTGCTAAATGAACTTGGCATTAAGGTTGGAGCCTATGTCAGAGAAATAGCAGGAATAGTGAGCAGCTTTGATGAATCTATGACATTGGAAGAGCGGGTTGATATCGCAGAAGCTTCTCCTGTAAGAACCCTGGATAAGAAAGCGGAAAAAGAGATGATGGATGCGATCGATCAGGCGAAAAAAGAAGGAGACTCGATTGGTGGAGTTGTAGAGGTGTATGTGGAAGGTATGCCTCCTGGAGTCGGTTCCTATGTTCAGTATGACCGCAAACTGGATAGCCGTATTGCTGGAAGTGTCGTAAGTATCAATGCCTTCAAAGGTGTAGAGTTCGGAATCGGTTTTGAGGCAGCCAGGAGAAATGGCAGTAAGGTACATGATGAAATTGCGTGGGAAGAGTCACGTGGTTATTACCGTAAGACAAACCGTCTAGGCGGTTTCGAAGGTGGAATGACAACGGGCATGCCACTGGTAATAAAGGGTGTGATGAAGCCAATTCCTACTCTATATAAACCCCTGCAAAGTGTCGATATCGATACGAAAGAGCCTTTTGCTGCCAGCATTGAAAGGTCCGACTCCTGTGCCGTACCAGCAGCAGGGGTGGTTATGGAACATGTAGTGGCCTTTGAATTGGCTCGCGCGATGATGGAACAGTTCCCTGGGGATTATTTTCCTAGAATGAAACAGGCGGTTGACGCATACCGGGAAGAGGTAAGGAGATTTTAGCATGAAGGAATTATCCATACACGCGAGTAACCACTCCTATAAGGTACAGATTGGTAAAGGGCTTCGCCATACAGTCGGCAGTCTTATCGAAGAAAACTATTCTCACGTTATGATTATTACTGACAGTCAGGTAGCGCCACTATACTTGGAAGATGTGAAGCATTCTTTGTCGGGAATGCCTGTAGATACAGTCATTTTTCCTGCAGGTGAACAAGCCAAGTCGATGAGCCACTATGAAGAATTATTGACTGCATGTATAGAAAACGGTCTTGATCGAAAATCATTAATCATAGCTCTGGGAGGTGGAGTTGTTGGCGACTTAGCTGGGTTTGTTGCTGCTACTTATATGCGAGGTATTGACTATATTCAAATGCCCACCACAGTACTTGCCCATGACAGCAGTGTCGGCGGCAAGGTTGCTATCAATCACCCACTTGGAAAGAACTTGATTGGATGTTTCCATAGCCCGGTTCAGGTTTTATATGATGTCGAGACATTGCAGACCTTACCTTATCATGAATTACGTTCAGGCTATGCAGAAATTATTAAACACGGGTGTCTGGATGATCCGGATTTATTTCAAGATGTAACTTCTAGATCACTAGGCAGTGAGGCAATAGCAGAGGTACTTGAAGAGCACCTATTAAAAGGAATAGCGATCAAAGCTTCCGTTGTCGAACAAGATGAAAAAGAGACTGGAATCCGAAAATATCTGAACCTGGGTCATACACTCGGGCATGCAATAGAATCGGAAGCGGGTTATGGACATGTGACACATGGGGAAGCAGTAGCGATCGGTTTATTGTTTGCCATGTATGTCAGCCAGGAAAAGTTGGAGGCAGCCATGCCTATAGCAAACTTATATGGATGGCTTGGTAAACAAGGATATCCGTTAGATGTTTTAACTCACTTAGATACCAGTTCATTAGTAGACCGTATGAAAAAAGATAAAAAATCAACATCGGGTAAGGTGAATATGGTGTTATTAGAGGAACTGGGAAAGCCAGTCATGAGGGAAATAAAAGAAACAGAACTGACTGAATTATTAAATCGTTTTAAAGAAGAGGTGATGAGCTGTTGATCAGGGGGATCAGAGGAGCAACCACAGTACAGACTAATGATCGAGAAGAAATCGTTGAACGAGCGTATGAAATGATGATGGACCTGATAGATAAAAATAAAGTGGAAGCTAAAAATGTCGTTTCGGTTTTATTTTCAGCGACAGCTGATTTGAACGCGGCATTTCCGGCAAAATCACTTCGGAAGATAGAGGGATGGACTTATGTGCCTGTTATGTGTATGCAGGAAATAAAAGTCCCTGATGCACTTCCCAAATGTGTTCGAGTGATGGTCACGGCAGAAACCGAGCTGCAGCAGGATCAGGTAGAACATATTTATCATTATAATGCCCGTAAGTTACGACCTGATTTGCAAAAGCCGAAAGGAGAATTGTCATGAAAGCAAAAGAAATTTTAAAAACCATGAAACCTTATAAACCTGGGAAACAAATTGAAGAAGTGAAAAAAGAATATGGTCTAAAGGAAATTGTCAAATTAGCATCGAATGAAAATCCCTTTGGCTTTTCTCCACAGGTTAAAAAAGAGCTTCCTGATCTGGTTGCCGGTTTAGAAAAATATCCAGATGGTTATGCTGCTGAATTGCGGAAAAAGCTGGGTGAGAAGTTGAATGTAGATCCTGCTCAACTGATATTTGGAAATGGATCGGATGAAATTGTCCAAATTATTTGCAGAACTTATCTGGAGCAAGGGACTAATACAGTTATGGCCACCCCAACCTTTCCGCAATATAAGCATAACGCATTAATTGAAGGTGCTGAAATACGGGAAGTGCCAGTTGTCGATGGCTATCATGATTTAGATCGGATGATTAACGAAATAGATGAGCATACGCGAGTGGTATGGCTGTGCACGCCGAACAATCCAACAGGTTCTCATATTTCACAACCGGATATGGAAAGCTTTTTAGAACGGTGTCCTGACGATGTATTGGTGGTAGTGGATGAAGCTTATTACGAATACATGGACGCTTCTGACTATTACGATGCTATCTCCGGTGTAGCGAATCACCCTAATCTAATTGTATTGCGGACTTTTTCAAAAGCATACGGGTTGGCAGGGTTAAGGATCGGGTATGGTGTCGCCCAAACAGCTGTCATTCATCAGCTGGATCCAGCTCGCGAACCTTTCAATACTTCCACTATTGCACAAGCTGCTGCCATGATAGCCTTGGATGATCATAAATTCTTAAACGAATCGGTTGCACGCAATAAGAGCAATCGTGAAATGATGATGAAGTTTTGTGATGAGCATGAACTAGGTTATTTTGATTCCCAGGCCAATTTCCTTCTTATCAATCTGCCTGTAAGTGGGGATGCCATATTTGAGCATTTATTAAGTAAAGGATTTATTGTCCGTTCTGGTGAAGCACTTGGCATACCTAATAGCATCCGTCTGACTATTGGAAGCAAGGAAATCATGGAACAAATCCAGGATGAAATCGGTCATTTTCTTTCTTCTAAGAAGACAGGTGCGCAAAAGTGAAAGAAACGGTAATGATTGCGGGACTTGGGTTAATTGGCGGTTCACTTGCCATGAGTATCCGGTCCCGCCGGCATTTTCATGTGCTTGGCATGGATGCCCATGATGAAACGTGCCGATTAGCACTTGAAAAAGGTGCCGTTGATGAAATATGTGATGATTTCATCTCAGGCGTTCAAAAGGCGGATATACTAATTATTGCTACCCCCATTCCCATGACACTAGGATATATGGCTCAATTAAATGAAATACAATTGGAAAAGAATTTATTGGTCACCGATGTTTCATCGGTAAAAGGCAAAATAATGAATCAGGCTGAAAAAATAACAAATTCTGCTGTGACCTTTATCGGTGGACACCCGATGGCGGGGTCACATAAACAAGGGCTGCAGGCAGCAAAAGGGCACCTGTTTGAAAATGCTATCTATGTACTTACTCCTTCATCGAAGGCAGATGAACAAGATGTCGCCAGGATTAAGGAAGTGCTGTCGCCTGCTAAAGCAAGGTTCTTAGTTTTTACAACGGAAGAACACGACGAGATGACGGCGGTCATTTCTCACTTTCCTCATTTGATCGCTTCTTCTCTCGTCCATCAGGCACGTAACTGGCAAAAGACTCATCCTTTTTTAGAAGATTTGGCAGCCGGCGGGTTTCGTGATATTACAAGAATCGCCTCCAGTAACCCCGTGTTATGGAGAGATATTTTCCTTCAGAACAAAGCGGTCTTGATTTCCATGCTTGATGACTGGATCACAGAAATGGAGCAAGTGAGAACTCTTTTATCAACCAGTGATGGGACAGCTACAGAAAATTATCTCCTGGAAGCTAAACATTATCGTGATGGTTTGCCTGCAAAGAAAAAGGGAGCAATTCCATCTTTTTATGATATCTATGTTGATATCCATGATCAGCCAGGGGCGTTGCTTCATGTCATTGAACACTTGGCAGATAATGATATTTCCATCAAAAACATAGAAATTTTAGAAGTCAGAGAAGGAATAACAGGTGTGCTTCGGATTAGTTTCCAAAGCAGTGAAGAACAGAAAGAAAGCAAAAGGTTACTTGAATCTCATGATTACGAGGTTACTATAGAGCAGTAGGAGGGCAAGCCATGAGTGAAATTACATTAAAACCAATGGAACATGCTATTGACGGTAAACTATCAGTGCCCGGTGATAAATCCATTTCCCACCGTGCTGTCATATTTTCTTCATTGGCAGAAGGAACCTCCCACATTTCGAATTTTTTATCAGGTGAGGACTGTATGCGAACTATTCAGGTCTTTAGAGAATTAGGAGTGGATATTGACCAGTCTGGGTCAAACCTGACAATCAGGAGTAATGGACTGGAATCGTTGAAAGAAGCGGAACGACCAGTATACTTTGGGAACTCCGGTACCACTGCAAGGTTAGTTACAGGTTTGCTGGCGGGCCTTCCTTTATTCACTACCTGTTATGGTGATCCTTCCTTATCAAAAAGGCCAATGGATCGAGTGGTAGGTCCATTGAAGGAAATGGGGGCTAACATTGAGGGAAGAAGTAAGGGTCGCTTACTGCCCCTCGCGATTACAGGTAATAACCTGCAAGGTATTACCTATGAAATGCCGGTGAAAAGTGCTCAGGTTAAATCTGCGTTACTGTTAGCTGGGATGGTTGCTGAAGGAGAGACAACCATTATAGAACAAGTAAAAACCAGGGACCATACAGAGCAAATGCTCCCACAATTCGGGGGAGAGATTTCCATCCAGGACAAAGAAATCACCATTCAGGGTGGCCAGCAATTACAACCTGCGGACTTGGCTGTTCCAGGGGATATATCCTCTGCAGCTTTTTTCCTGGTGGCAGCTGCCATCATACCAGGAAGTTCTATTCTGGTAGAAGATGTAGGAATCAATCCTACAAGAACTGGACTAATAAAAGCTCTGGAGATGATGGGAGCCGATATCACTGTAAAAGAAACACGTCAAATAGGAGGAGAAGCGGTCGGTAATGTGGAAATTAAATACCAGGAGCTGACAGGAGCAGTGATTGAAGGGGAGATGATTCCTTCTTTAATAGACGAACTTCCAATCCTGGCGCTGGCGGCTACTCAGGCAAGTGGGGTTACAAAAATTAAAGATGCTGGTGAACTGCGTGTGAAAGAAACTGATAGAATTGCGGCAGTAGCACAGGTTCTTAGCAGTTTTGGTGCAGAGGTAGAAGAAGAAGAGGATGGTTTAACTATTTACGGTAAAGCTTCTTTGACAGGGGCTGAGGTTGATTCCTTTATGGATCATCGCATCGGCATGATGATTGCAGTAGCGTCACTGATAGCGAAAGGAGAAACTGTGTTGTCAAATGGCCAATGCATCGACATTTCTTATCCTGGATTTTTCAAAGATTTAGATTCTTTGAAAAAATAACGAAGCTAATCATACAATAGCCCAAGCTCTCATACCTTATAGAAAGCCTGTCGGAGGTGGACAAGTATGGGAGCTTACTATTTTTATCAGCGGACCTGGCACAAAGAAAATTGGGTTAATAAAGAAGTGCTTGTTGAGGATGATTGCTTCGTCAGGAAGTTCCTTTCTTCATCCCATCCGATTGAGTTAAATGTGGATGCCTACCACGTTACCCCAGGGTATGTCATGGTCGATCACTCTGCACCATTATATTCATCTGTTGACAAGAAGAAACTCAGTTTGGACTATCTTATCCGTGGATGTACCTTATTACTTGTGCAGCTGCCAATCACGACTACTCATCTATTCAAACAAAAATATCATTCGTTTCTTCACATGCTTGCAGGATTACCCATGGATTATATGATATCCCCTGTCGTTGCCCCTAGACTACTGACTCCAGCTATGGTTCGATTCTTCGGAATGCAAAAAGCGCCCTTTATCTTAGTTGAGTTACACACAGAAAAAGACATGGAAAATGTCGCTTGGGAATGGTTGGCACAAGCGCAGAGTTATACAAGAATCCCTATTGCTCCTTTTATTAAGGTGAAGGGGGAAGATTCACAAAAATTATATGATGCATGGAAAAAAACAGTTGAACATTGTGATATGATTACGTTGAAAGATCCTATAACGGAACATCCCTTGACAAGCAATAACCTTAGAAGGGCAGGAATATATCCATATAAGGGTGATTTAATGCCAGGTGGACAGGCTGATTACAATTTGCATTTACATGACGGATGCACTGTAATTGATGATCCAACCGAAATCAGGTACCATGGGTCTGTTCCTGACGTTACCATTATGAATGGAGAAGTAGTTCAAGTGAATCAGGAGATCATGAATGATAACATGATTGGGAAACACAGGAAGGTTTCGATACCGATGCATTTTGCATAGATGAGAAAGGATGTCCATATGGAGGAAATACAACAAGCCGTCCGGCTTATGGAAGCAAACCGGACAGATGAAGCATTAAAGACATTACAATCCTATTTGCCTGAAGCGGATGAAGAGGAACGTTTTACAATCGCAGAGTTGTATATCCAGTGGGGGATGTTAGAAGAAGCGAAAATGATTCTTAAAGAGTTGAGTCAGCGATACCCCAAAGAAAATGAATTGAAGATTATGTTGTCAGAAATTCATATCGACTTGGAAGAAGATGAGGAAGCGATAGAACTTTTGAATCAGTTTGGCCCGGAAGACGAAGATTATTTGCCGTCTTTGATGCAGCTTGCCGATCTCTATCAATCCCAAGGGCTTTTTGAAGTAGCGGAACAAAAATTGCTGGCGGCCAAGCAGGCGGCACCTAATGAAGCTGTCATTGATTTCGCATTAGGAGAACTCTCCTTTTCTAATGGGGAATACAATAAGAGCATACCGTTTTATGAGAATGCATACAGCCGTGAGCCGATCATTGGAGACATTGAGGTGGCGGCAAGACTTGCCGAGGCTTATGCAGCCACAGGGGACTTTGAACAATCCCTGGCCCACTTCCAAAAAGTAGAAGAAGAAAATGCTGATATTAAATTCCGTTATGGCTTTGTAGCATTCCAGGCCAACCGTACCGATATTGCCATAAAGGTGTGGGAAGATCTTGTGGAAAGAGACCCTTATTACCAATCCGTATACCCTTTACTGGCACAGGCGTACGAGAGCGAGGGTATGATGGAAGAAGCTTATCAAATGGCACACAGCGGCCATGCGAAAGACGAATTCAATAAAGAGCTCTATCACCTTGCAGGTACGCTTGCCCACCGACAAGGTAAGAAAGAAGAAGCCTATCAATCCATGAAAGAAGCAGTCAGCTTAGATCCGGGATATAAAGAAGCCATCCTGTTTTTAATAGAAAATTACAAAAAAGATGAAGACTATGAAGCGATCATTGATTTATTGGAGCATCTGCTTGATCTTGGTGAAGCTGACCCGAACTACCACTGGGAGCTGGCCAAAGCTTATGAGATAGAAGAACAATATTCCGAGGCTATAAATCATTATGAAGTTGCATATAATTCCTTTAAAGAAGATAGTGTCTTTTTGAAAGAATATGGCTATTTCTTAGTCGAAGAAGGGAGGATGGGAGAAGCCGTCCGTATTTTCCGAGAGTATATGAAAATTGAACCTACTGACAGTGACATAGAGGATTTCGTTCATCGTTTGGAGAATCGTGAAGAGGATATCACGTAATACGATGTGGGAGGGGTGTAAATGGAAACACCTATATCCGTTCAAGATAAAAAAGATTTTGTCCGGTGGTTTTTAAATCATTATCAATTGAAGAAAAGAGAAAGCGTATGGATCTTGAATTACTTGATCAATCATGAAGCGATTCTGCAGCATGCCCACTTTGTCGATGAAGTCGAGTTTTGTCCCAGAGGAATTCTTATTAGTGCCCAGGGAGTAAAAGCACCACCGTTCCGATTCTACAAAGATAAAGTCATGACGACTGATGCCGAAAAGTCTTTCCATGATATCCGCTTGAACCAGGAGGAACCTCTGTATATACAATTGAATTTCGATCAAGCAAACCAATCAGCACGGTATGCAGCGGTATTAGAAGAAAATCCATACGTACCACTCAATCATTATTTAACTGCAAAAGATAAGAAGCTGGCAGGCAGGCTGTTGGACATCAGTCTTTTGGAGCACCAAAAGCAGCAGCTGGAGCGTGAAATAGATGAAGCCCTTGATAATGGGGATAGAGATGCATTCCACAGCGTCTCGGCCCTTTTGAAAAAGGTCAAGCAGGAATTAGCGGAAATTGCTGAGAAATAAAAAACTGGATCGTACCCGATTCAGTTTTTTATTTTTGCAGATTTTTAGTAAAATGTAGGAAGATTGGAAAGGATAGTGATGATTGATGAAATGGACCCATCATGATATTTCGCAATATGTAGAGGCGAAAGAATACATCGACACCCTGATTATACCCTTAATACCATTCGGGGCTCAAAAAGACGAGCAGATGAAAAAACAGGCTTTTCAAAAGGAACTATTGAATATGTTTGTCAACGAGATTGAAAAAGAATATAAAGGCAGGATAGTATTACTTCCGGAGTATTATTACTTATCTGGCGAAGTTAATAGGGAGACAGCCAGGCTTAACCGTTGGGTTGAGGCATTTACAGAACTTCCATTCGAGCATGTATTTCTTTTTACATTTGATGTCAACTGGCGTAAAGCGAGCAAGGATATCGATGGAGAGGTCATCTGGCTGCCCGGGTTACAATCTGGTAACCTGCAAAGCTCAGAAGCACAGTCTTTCATTAAAGAGCAAGTAAGTCAAATTGCCGAAATGATAAGATCTTATTGGTGATGACAAATTTTTCTCGTTTCACCGATAATTTATTGACCGGCACATAAGTTTGCGCTATCATGGTAATGTCCTAGTAAACTGTGTGTAAAATATCCATGAATAATGGATTACAGCATAGAGGGGGGAAAAATATGAGCGATAAAAAACAAGTATCCAGACGTCAGTTCCTGAACTACACGTTAACCGGTGTAGGCGGTTTCATGGCGGCAGGAATGCTTGCTCCAATGGTTCGTTTTGCTATTGATCCAGTATTGAAGCCGTCAGCTGCAGGTGACTTTGCTGCTGTTGTGGAGGAGAGCGAAATAACCAATGAACCACAGCGATTTAACTGGAAAGTAGACCAGAAAGATGGCTGGTATGAATCAGAGGTTGAAAAAAATGCCTGGGTATACAAAGATGAGAACGGCGAAATCGTAGCCCTTTCTCCCATTTGTACGCACTTGGGCTGCACCGTGGACTGGAACTCGCAAGAGCAGTTTCCAAATGAATTCTATTGTCCATGCCATGGCGGCCGTTACACCAAAGATGGGGTAAACGTACCGAATACTCCACCAACTGCTCCGCTACCAGTATATGAGCATAAAGTGGAAGAAGGCATGCTTTACCTTGGACAAGCCATATCAAGAGGGAGTGGGATTTAATCATGTTGCAGAAGATTTATGACTGGGTCGACGAGCGAATGGACATCACCCCGTTGTGGCGTGATATTGCCGACCATGAAGTTCCTGAACATGTCAATCCTGCCCATCATTTTTCAGCATTTGTATATTGCTTTGGCGGTTTGACATTTTTTGTGACAGTCATCCAGGTTTTATCCGGAATGTTTTTGACGATGTACTATGTCCCAGACATTGAAAATGCATGGGAGTCTGTTTATTACTTGCAAAAAGAAGTCGCACATGGACAAATCGTCCGTGGGATGCACCACTGGGGTGCGAGTTTGGTTATCGTAATGTTGTTCCTACATACTTTACGGGTGTTTTTCCAGGGTGCCTATAAGAAGCCTCGTGAATTGAACTGGATTGTCGGAGTATTGTTATTCTTCGTAATGCTTGGTCTTGGTTTCACAGGTTACCTGCTGCCGTGGGACAACAAAGCTTATTTTGCGACTCAGGTTGGTTTGGAAATCGCTGCGGCAACACCTTTCATTGGTGATGATTTGCGTACATTACTTGCGGGTGACCCACAAATCGTAGGCGCCCAGACATTGACACGTTTCTTCGCTATTCACGTGTTCTTCCTGCCTGCAGCACTATTTGGTTTAATGGCAGCGCACTTCATTATGATACGTAAACAAGGTATTTCCGGACCACTATAAGATGACAGTTTTTGTGAAAAGGAGGGAACGCTGTGCATAGGGGTAAAGGCATGAAGTTCGTCGGTGACTCACGTATTCCGGCGGAACGCAAACCGAACATACCTAAAGATTATTCTGAATATCCGGGTCGTACGGAAGCTTTCTGGCCCAATTTCTTATTAAAAGAGTGGCTGGTTGGAGCGGTTTTCTTAATCGGATTTTTAATTGTAACTGCTGCACATCCATCACCTTTGGAACAGCAGGCTGATCCGACTAATGCATCATATATTCCGTTACCAGACTGGTATTTCTTATTCTTATATCAATTCCTGAAATATGAATTCGCCGGTGGTAATTACATCGTACTAGGTGCGATTGTTATGCCTGGCTTGGCGTTCGGTGCATTGTTGCTGGCTCCGTTTTTGGATAACGGCCCGGATCGCCATCCGACAAAGCGACCGATTGCTACAGGGCTGATGCTGCTGGGTTTCATTGCAACATTCTGGCTTACTTACGAATCTGTATCAGAAGTTGACTATGAACAACGCTCTGAACAGTACGGTGTTCAAGAAGAGGGAGAAGGTCCTGAAATTGATACCGAAGACCCTGGCTACGCAATATATGAGCAAAACTGCTTGAGCTGTCACGGGGACCAGTTACAAGGACAAGGCAGTAACCCATCTTTAATTGAAACTGAGAAATCAGTAGATGAAATCAAAGATATTGCTGTCAATGGTATCGGCAATATGCCTGCAGATATGTTCAATGGTTCTGATGAGGAATTACAGCAGCTTGCTGAATTCATTGCTAACGCTGGTGAAGGCGAAGGCGGAGAAGACAGCGGGGGAGAAGGTCATTAATTAAAAAAGATGAAAGCCGCGCTATTCATTAGCGCGGCTTCTCTTATATTTGTTAATTTGATTACATAAGGCGGAGGTGGCTTGCTTGTTTTATAACATATTAGCCAATCGGACATTTATCTTTATCCTGTTTTTAATTAATTTAGCTGGCTCCGTATATGGCTACATTTGGTATGGTTATCAACTGGAGCAGACAGAACCGATATTTTTATTATTTGTTCCTGACAGCCCAACAGCCAGTCTGTTCTTCACGATTTTCCTGCTGATAATGTATTTTGGAAAACAAGCACCTTATATCGGTGCACTTGCGATGGTGACCTTGTTTAAATATGGAATTTGGGCAGTGGTCATGAACTTTTTAACCTTAATGGTAGAAGGATCATTACACTGGACGGGATATATGTTGATTATTTCACATGGGGCAATGGCTATCCAAGGTCTGTTATATGCTCCGTATTACCAAATGAAAATCAGACATTTAGCTGTCGCTGCTGTGTGGACCGTTCATAATGACATTATTGATTATGTTTTTGAACAAATGCCAATCTATGGGCCGTTGATGGAATTTATCAATCCTATTGGTTATTTTACATTTTGGTTAAGTATGGCAAGTATCGGTATAGCCTATGTATTAGCTGTGCGGCCAAGGCTGAAGAAAACCTATTTGTAAAGCAGGTCTAATCTTGTCCCTCTTCTCATAAAATGGTTAGAGAACCCTAGAAGAAGAGGTGGGCACAATGCTGCGTAAATCATCGACTGTTGGGCTGTTACTACTATTGATAGGGATTTTGTCTATACACGTTCAAGCTGCTGCCCCTAATACGATTCCACACTTTTTGGACGAGTATTATGAAGCTGTCAAAGAAGGCGATTTATCGCTTTCCCATAATTTACTGCGCTACAATGAAGAAAGATTGGAAAACTATATGCAAGAAAATCACCCCGATCATCTTATTGAGTTTAAGGAGATAAAGAAACATGCTTTGGGAGCTCAAAGAGATATCGATTCCCTGCTTTATGAACACTTAGGCCTGGTATTATGGCTGGATGCATTAGTTAATAAGGAACCACGTTTAATTGTGAAAGAAAAAGAAAAGCTACTCGAAAACATCGAACAATATCATAATCAAATAGGTATAGATAATACCACTTCATTAGAAGATATTAAATCGTTTTGGGGAAGTGTTCTCCCTGCAGCTGCTCTCACATTTGATGAAGCTTTCTTTCAACAATTCAATCATCATTACAACCTATTATCCCAGGCTGATGAAGCTGAAGAAATTGACCGCATACTCAGCTTATCTATAGAAATGATGCAGAAAGAACCAGGAGGAGGAATGAGTCTTGATGCCCTGGTATGGACAATTATTATTGTCGGCGGATGTATCATACTGACACTATTGTACGTGGGTTATCGGAAGTATCAGGCCGAGAAAAAAGCGGTTAAAGAAAGGCTTTATAAACGCAATTCAAATAGTTGACCTTTTTCTGTCAATTGACTAATATTAACCTATAGAGATATACAACTTTGATGGAGGAATGAACATGGGCTTAGGATCATATTTGATTTATGTGGCCATTTTGATGATTATACCGTTGTGGGCACAGTCACGAGTGAAGAGTACGTATAAAAAATATTCAAAGGTTGCGACGTCATCTTCCATGACAGGAGCACAGGTGGCAAGGAAGATTTTAGATGATAATGGATTATATAATGTTTCAATAGAGGAAACAAGAGGGATGCTCTCTGACCATTATGACCCTAGAAAAAAAGTAGTCCGTTTGTCTACTGATAATTTTCACGGTCATTCGATGGCTGCTTCTGCCGTAGCAGCACACGAAGTCGGTCACGCTATACAGGATTCACAGGATTATGCTTTTCTCCGCTTAAGATCTGCTTTAGTCCCTGTTGCAAGTTTTGGTTCTAACATTTCTATTTTCCTCATCATTGGGGGAGCATTATTGGGGATGAGTGGTCTGTTGCTATTGGGTATCATTTTCTTCGCTGCAGCTGTTTTGTTTCAGCTGATTACGTTGCCGGTCGAATTCGATGCTTCCAACAGAGCAATGGAGCAAATGGTTTCAACTGGAGTCATCACCAACAACGAAGAGCGTCCAACGAAGAAGGTTTTGAATGCTGCTGCATTGACATATGTCGCGGCTGCACTGGTAGCTCTAGCAGAATTGATCCGTTTCCTTTTAATGTTTTTCGCGATGAACGAAGATTAAGTAAAAAATCAGGGTGCCAAGAAATCCCGGCATCCTGATTTTTTTATCTTGATTATTCTTATGTTGGATTTCACACTAACTTTTACAGAAAAGCTCCCTTTTCTTGAAGACTCAGTTTCGAGATAGTTTGTTTCCGTTACGCCAGTAACGGTTAGGAGGTCCGGGAAATTACTCGCTTTCCATGGGCGTACGGTGAGCTTCCTCGGGCTAAAGCCCTGCGGGATCTCACCATGTACTATCTTCCCATTGGAGTCTCGCAATTTCTCGGCCCTCCTTTCGTTTATGGGAAAAACGGAAACATCGTTATGCAGTCCTTCTACCTAAGATAAGAGAGAACTACTTGTAAAACATGCTTGTAACAGTGATTGTAGAAACAGTCTCCTCTATAACAAGGGTTCTTTTCTCTCACCTTTCAGATTGGGTGGATGGGAAACTGCGAGACTCCCGTGGGAGAAGGACCTAGGCGAGATCCCACAGGGCGACAGCCCGAGGAAGCTCGCCAGTTCCCCCACAGGAAAGCGAGTAGTTTCCCAGCCGCCCCAGATACTTTTATGGTAAAGAACCCTAGATATCTCGAAATCAAGTCTTCGACTTTTCGGCCCTTTAATTGAATAAGCTTTATATTGCGCTTAATATTCAATTGGCTTCTTATTTTCATCCAATGTAAACCCTTCGCCTAACACATCATGTACGGATGTAACTGCTACAAAAGCATGAGGATCAATAGCGTCAATGACATTCTTCAGGCGAACAATTTCATTTTTACCGACAACGCAATATAACACGTCTCGACGTTCTCCGGTAAATGATCCACGACCTTCCAGTACAGTGACTCCCCGGTCCATTTCTTTCAATATTTTTGCAGCTATCGCTTCACTCTTCGAGGAAATGATGGTAGCGCCTCTTGCTGCATAGGCTCCTTCCTGAATCAAATCAATAACCCTGGCTGCTATATAGACAGCCACTAACGTATACATCCCCTGGATCATATTCAAATAGGTGATAATAGATGTGAAAATGACGGCGGTATCAAAAACAAACATCGCACGCCCCATCGACCAGCCCCAATATTTATGTATCAGCCTGGCGATGATATCGACTCCCCCTGTTGTTCCTCCGAATTTGAAAATGATTCCCAGACCGACCCCGACGAATGCACCTGCAAAAAGTGCGGCCAGTGTCATATCTGATTGAAGATTAATATCAATGGTATATATTTGAAAGAGCCAGATAAAGACGGAAACAGCAAAGATTCCAATCAAGGAATAAAAGAAAGTATTCCTTCCAAGAATTCTCCAACCAACAATTAATACCGGGACATTCAGTACGATATTCATTATTCCAGGGTCCCAATTAAATAAGAATAACAAGAGGAGGGTGATACCTGTAAAGCCGCCCTCTCCTAAGTTGTTCTGAATATTGAAGTGTACAAGTCCGAATGAGAAGATAGCAGATCCAAGTAAAATGAAGAAAATGTTTTTATACTTTAACCCTAAAATCAATTTTATATCCTCCTTTCCACAGTCGCGTGCATGTCTACCATTATAATCAAATATCGTCAAAGCGACAATAAAGGAGGTAATTCGATTAAATAATTTGTCAAAGCCTTCAGTTTTGGCTAACATTTAAAGATAGACATTAATGTGGGGAGGTATCATCATGAATGATTCGTTTACAACCGGGCAAATGCAGGAAAGGGTAGATTGCTACATATCCCAATTTAAAGAAGGTTATTTTTCTCCATTAAGTATGATGGCTAGAATGTCAGAAGAGGTGGGAGAACTGGCCAGAGAGGTCAATCATCATTATGGGGAAAAACCTAAGAAGAGTTCCGAAGATGAAAAGTCCTTAGAAGAGGAATTAGGAGATGTCCTTTTCGTATTAAGCAGCTTTGCTAATTCGTTGGATATTGACCTTTCCGAAGCGTTTGATCGTTCGATGACGAAAATAGAAACACGTGATAAAAATAGATGGACAAGGAAATCTGAAAGGGGTAAGGAAAATGAATAATATTAAAGTGATTGTGGCCGGACCAAGAGGAAAAATGGGCTCTGCAGCTTTAAGAATGATAGATCGCTCGGATAATCTTCAACTGGCTGCTTGTGTGGATCGTAAGTATGGTGGCTCACAGATCAAAGATATTGAAGGGCTCCCTGCCTTTGAAGCTAAAATTTATGAGGATCCGGAAGTATGCTTGAATGAAGTGGAGGCGGATGTCTTTATTGATTTGACCACACCTGAGTACGGTTATAAACATACTAAGTTATCTTTAGAACACGGGGTACGTCCAGTAGTAGGTACGACAGGTTTTACAAAAGATCAGCTGGAAGAACTTACAGAAATGGCTGAGCGAAAACAGCTTGGTGCTGTTATTGCGCCTAATTTTGCGATTGGTGCTGTATTAATGATGCAATTTTCCAAATGGGCGGCCAAACATTTCCCGGATGTCGAAATCATTGAACGCCATCATGATCAGAAACTTGATGCTCCTTCCGGTACAGCAGTCAAGACGGCCGAATTGATCCAGGAAGAGCGAGAAGCCAAACAGCAGGGACACCCGGATGAAAAAGAAACGATGGAAGGTGCCCGTGGCGCTGATAGTGAAGGACTGAAAATCCATAGTGTGCGACTCCCGGGCCTAGTAGCCCATCAGGAGGTTATGTTTGGCGGTTTGGGAGAAACTTTGACAATTAAGCATGACTCTATCAATCGTGATTCATTCATGACAGGAGTAAAGCTTTCTGTTGAACGTGTCATGGAAATGGATGTGTTAGCTTACGGTCTGGAAAATTTATTAGATTAGGGGAGAGACTAATGAATATAGCCTTAATAGCGCACGATGAGAAAAAACCAGAAATCCTTCAATTTGTATTCGCTTATAAACATATTTTAAAGGATCATAACCTATTTGCTACCGGAACCACAGGAAAACGGATAGCTGAAGCTACATCGCTGAATGTTTTTCGTTTTCAGTCAGGACCACTGGGAGGCGATCAGCAAATCGGTGCTAAAATTGCTGAAAATGACATGGATATGGTTATTTTCTTTCGGGATCCATTAACCGCCCAGCCTCATGAACCTGATGTAAGTGCGCTGTTGCGTTTATGTGATGTACACAGAATTCCCCTTGCGACAAATTTGGCCGGTGCCGAAATTTTAATTAGAGCGCTGGAACGGGGAGATTTGAATTGGCGGGAAATCATTAAAGACAGAGAAAAGCAAGGGTGATAGTGTGAAAAAGATAGGAATTACCTGTTACCCCACAGTGGGGGGCTCTGGGGTAATAGCGACAGAATTAGGAAAATTACTAGCAGAGGAAGGACACGAGATCCATTTCATCACCTCTCAAGTCCCGTTTCGGTTAAACCGGATTTACTCCAATATTTTTTACCATGAAGTAGAAGTGACCAATTACCCGGTATTCAGTCATCCTCCATATGACCTGGCACTTGCAAACAAAATGGCTGAAGTCATCAACCGGGAAAAGCTTGATATCCTCCATGTTCATTATGCGATGCCTCATGCTATTTGTGCAATTCTTGCTAAACAAATGGCAAATCATGAGGTTAAAATAATAACAACCTTGCACGGTACGGATATTACCGTTCTCGGAATAGATTCTAGTATGAAAAATATTATTAAATTTGGGATTGAGCAGTCAGACCGGGTGACTACTGTTTCAAAAAGTCTGGCGGAACAGACCAAAGAGATGTTGTCGATAACGAGGGAAATGGACGTCCTATATAACTTTGTGGATGAACGGGAATATTTTCGCCACTCCGATCGAAACCTCAAAGAACAGTATCATATTGACCAGGAAGAAAAGGTTATCATTCATATTTCAAATTTCAGGAAAGTAAAAAGGGTGGCAGATGTCGTTCATGCCTTTCATCAAATAGCAGCGGAAATACCTTCAAAGCTGTTGCTTGTCGGAGATGGTCCCGAGTTCTCTAATACGTATCAATTAGTTCAGGATCTCGGTCTGCAGGACCATGTACTATTTTTAGGAAAACAAGAGAACGTGTCGGAGCTCCTTTCCATTTCCGACCTTAAACTGCTGCTTTCAGAAAAAGAAAGCTTTGGCCTTGTCCTGCTGGAAGCAATGGCTTGCGGAGTACCTTGTATTGGAACGAATACAGGTGGAATACCAGAAGTTATTTTACATGGAGAAACTGGTTATATTACTGATATCGGAGACATCGAAGATATCAGTAAAAAAAGTATAGAAATCCTGGCAAATAAAGACATCTGGGAGAAATTCTCTAAACAAAGCGAACAGCGTGTTAAAGAAGAGTTCCATTCACAAGAGATATTGAAACAATACGAGGCTCTTTATGATAAGGTGTTGAATAATGAACGTTAAAATCAATCAAATTCCAGCATTCCAACAAGCACTTCCCGTCCTGGAGCGAATCGAGAAACATGGCTTTCAAGCTTTCTTTGTTGGCGGTTCTGTACGTGACGCCTTAATCGGCAAGGGTATTGGTGATGTTGATATAGCTAGTTCTGCTACTCCCCAGGAAATTCAGGCACTATTTAAAAAAGTGATCCCTGTGGGGATTGAGCATGGAACTGTAATTATCAGATACGAAGGGGAATCCTATGAAGTAACTACTTTTCGTTCTGAATCAGGATATGAAGACCATCGCCACCCGGATAAGGTTGAATTTGTTACCGATATCGAGCAAGACCTGGCCCGCAGAGACTTTACGATCAATGCCTTGGCATTGGACAGAGATGGGAAGGTTATCGATCCTTTTGAGGGTGTGAAAGCAATCGAAGACAAACAGATAAAGGCGGTTGGCGACCCTTTGGAACGATTCCAAGAGGATCCGCTTCGTATTATGCGTGCTATCCGGTTTAGCAGCCAACTAGGCTTTCGTATAGAGAAAGGCACTTCTGCAGCTATCCATAAGCAGGGAATTTGGTTAAAGGAGATAGCTGTTGAGCGAATTGCTGTGGAATTTGAAAAGTTATTTCGAGGCGAACATCTGATTCAGGCTGTAGAAGCATGTATACAATCGGGCATCCATCGTTTTTTCCCTGTGTTCCAGCAACACCCGTTTCTATTTGAATACGCAAAAGAAATCACCTATCCTCTCGATGATTTTGCGGAACTTATCAGCTTCTTTGTTTTCCATCACCCGGAACTCACCGTGGATGAATGGGTGAAACAATGGAAGCTTTCCAGGCGGGTTAAATATGAGGCAAAAGCTTATGTAGAGGCTCTGGAGCAATATAAACTTCATGGTCTGGATGAATGGCTGGTCTATAACATGCCTCCTCATTTGGATAAGGGCTTTATCCGGCTTGTCGGCCTCCTTTTCCCGGCTATATCCAGCGGAGTTGCAAATAAATTAACATACATCAGAAAGAATTTAGTGATTACGGATCGTAGTGATATTGAATTTAAGGCCGTTCACCTAATGGAACTGTTTCCGCACGTTCCAAAGGGGCCTTGGATAGGTGAACTGCTTGCTTCCCTGGAGAAGAAGGTAGTTTCCAGGGAACTTGCGAACGATTATAATGAAATAAAGGAGTGGGTACAGGCATGGAATCCACCCGGCAAAGATTGATTAAAATTCTGGAAAGCAATAAAAACGCTTACCTTTCAGGGCAGGAGCTTTCCAAGCGATTGAATGTTTCCAGAACTGCTGTCTGGAAACATATGAAGGAACTGGAGAAGGATGGTTACAAGATTGAAGCTGCCCCGCGTAAAGGGTATCGAATTGTCGCTTTTCCCGATAAAGTGACCAAGAATACGTTAAGATGGGGATTAAATACAATACGGATAGGCAAGGAAATCTTTCATTATGAGCAAGTAGGTTCAACACAGGAAATCATTCACCAGTTAGTCAAGGAAGGATACGGCCATGGAACAGTAGTAGTCGCGGACGAGCAAGTAAAAGGGAAAGGGCGAATGTCAAGACCATGGCATTCCGGCAAAAACCAGGGAATCTGGATGAGTTTATTATTGAAACCGGAATTGCCGCCAGTTCAGGCTCCCCAAATAACCTTGCTCACGGCCGTGGTGCTGGCAGAGGTGTTCGCTTCTGTAACCAAGCTCACCCCTCAAATTAAATGGCCGAATGATATATTGATTAATCATAAAAAAATAGCCGGAATATTAACAGAAATGCAAGCGGAACAGGATCAGATTCAATATATCGTGCTCGGCATCGGGATAAATGTTAATCATGATCAGCAGAGTATCCCGGAAGATATCAGACACAAAGCCACCTCATTGAAGATAGAGTCCCAAAAATCGTGGGAAATCAATTGGCTGATCCAGCTCATCCTCGAGACCTTTGAAAATACATACGAGCAGTTTCTCGATAAAGGTTTCCAAGCCGTTAAGGAAAAATGGGGAAAATATGGATATAAAATCGGAGAGGAAGTTACTATATCCACGATGCGAAAAACATGGCCGGCTACATTGGTCGGCATTGAAAGTGATGGTGCATTATTGACTCGGACAAACGATGGCAAGCAGGAGAAACTTTACTCTGCCGAAATACATTGGGGAGATGATGGCTACAATGCTAACCCGTAAACAAATGCTTGATATGAAGAATAGTAACGAAAAAATTGCGATGGTAACTGCTTATGATTATCCCTCTGCCAAACTTGCAGAAAATGCAGGCGTGGACATGATTTTAGTAGGGGATTCTTTAGGGATGGTCGTACTCGGTTATGATTCAACCATTCCTGTGACGGTGGATGATATGATTCATCATGGCAAAGCCGTAAGGCGTGGGGCTGGCAACACGTATGTCGTAGTTGATATGCCGTTTATGTCTTATCATATTTCCTTAGAAGATTCGTTAAAGAATGCGATGAAGATCTACCAGGATACCCAGGCCCAGGCATTGAAGGTGGAAGGTGCCGGAAACGTGTTACCTACAATCGAACGACTTACAGAAGGCGGGATCCCTGTAGTTGGTCACCTGGGGTTGACCCCTCAATCCGTCAATGTGCTGGGTGGTTATAAAGTACAAGGAAAACAAAAAGAAGCAGCAGCACAATTGGTGGAGGATTCCCTCGCTGTAGAAAGAAGCGGTGCCATTGCACTTGTACTGGAATGTGTACCAAAGGAACTGGCGGCATTGATAAGTGAACAGCTCTCCATTCCTACCATCGGTATAGGAGCTGGCGCTGGCTGTGACGGTCAAGTGCTGGTTTATCATGACATCCTGAACTACGGAGTGGACAGGCTGCCTAAATTTGTCCAAACGTATGGTGATGCAAACCAACACTTTGCAGAGGCGCTTGGAAATTATGTTAAAGAGGTTAAGGCTCATGATTTCCCGGCCGAAGCGCATACGTTCACCATGGATCCATCCTATTTGCCGTCTGTTAATGGTGAGGAAAAATGAAAATTATCGACTCACCAGATATAATACAGAAGAAAGCTAGTGAATTTAAAGCCCAAGGGAAGAAAATAGGCTTTGTGCCAACGATGGGTTATTTGCATGAAGGGCATGAACAGCTAATAAAAAAGGCGAAGGAAGAAAATGATATAGTAATTCTGAGCATTTTTATCAACCCGCTTCAATTCGGTGAAGGAGAGGATTTGGATCGCTATCCAAGGGATGAAGTCCATGACCAGACGGTTGCACAAAAACTCGGAGTGGATTTGCTTTTTTTTCCTACAGAACAAAGTATGTACCCTACTGAATCCGCAATGCAATTAAGCGTCAATAAAAGAACGGATGTATTATGTGGAAAAAGCCGTCCAGGTCATTTTGACGGTGTTGTTACGGTAGTGGCCAAGCTTTTTCATTTATGCCAGCCCACGAAGGCTTATTTCGGTATGAAAGATGCCCAGCAGGTGGCAGTCGTAAAAGCACTGGTCGATGATTTGAATTTCCCGGTAGAAATTGTACCTGTAGCCACAGTGAGAGAGCAGGATGGATTGGCGAAAAGCAGCCGGAATGTTAATTTAAATGCCCAGGAACGCAAGGAAGCGCCGATAATTTTTACGGCCTTGCAAAAAGGGCGCGAAATGATTCGGAGTGGCGAGCAGGATTTGGAAAATGTTAAGACTGCTGTAAATACATTTATTGAAACACATACTCATGGTAAAATAGACTATGTTGAATTACTATCCTACCCGGAGCTGGAAAATATCGATCGTCCCAAAGGACAAATGATAATAGCCGCAGCTGTACAATTTGAAAAAGCAAGGCTAATCGACAACCTGGTATTCGACAGCAGCGGGGCGGTAATTACAGGATGACTCTTTAGGAGGAGAACATAATGTTTCAGACCATGATGAAAGCTAAAATACACCGGGCCCGTGTCACGGAAGCAAATTTGAATTATGTCGGCAGTATTACAATAGATCAGGATATTATGGACCAAGTAGGTATCCTTCCACACGAAAAGGTGCAAATTGTAAATAACAATAATGGCGCCCGACTGGAAACCTATGTGATTGCAGGTGCTAGAGGGAGTGGGGTCGTCTGTCTGAATGGGGCCGCTGCCCGACTGGTCCAGCCGGATGATATCATCATCATTGTTGCTTATGCTATGTTATCGGAAGAAGAGTTAGTTGATTTTAAGCCGAAGATAGCTTTAATGGATGAGGATAATCAAGTATTGCGAGTCATTGAGGAAGAGCCTCCTTTAACAGCAGTTACCAACTGACGAAGGCCAGGCTGTTCATATATGCTTAACATGGGGATTCTCGCTTCATCACAAAGCGGAATCCTTTATTATTGTTTGAAACAAGCGAAAGGAGGGGTGGCTTATGGCTAAATTCGTGGTGGTCGATTTAGAGACAACCGGAAATACACCAGCCAAAAACGACCGGATCATCGAAGTAGGTGTGGTTATATGGGAAGATGGAGAGCTAATGGAGGAATTTTCTTCCCTGGTATACCCTGAACAGGACATACCGCCTTTCATAACGAACCTGACTGGTATAACGAATGAACAGGTGGCACATGCCCCTCTTTTTTCTGAAATAGCAGAGGAGATGTATGAAAAGTTCTCAGATGCCTATATTGTGGCTCATAATATCCAGTTCGATCTTGGTTTTTTGAATAAAGAATTTGCTGATTGTGGGCTGAAAGCATTAGATAACCCAGTGATAGATACTGTAGAGCTAGCCCGGATATTACTGCCTCAGTCTCCAGGGTTCAAGCTTGGGCAGCTGGCAGAACAACTGAACATACAACATGAAGATCCTCACCGTGCTTTATCTGACACAAAGGTTACAGTGGACTTATTAGCTCAGTTATTTCAAAAGTTTTCAGAGCTTCCACTACTCACTTTAGAGCAGCTTTTAAAAATGGAAAGTGGATTTAAAAGTGATTTACGCCAATTATTGAACGATGAAATTTCCAGAAAGCTGTACTCCGAGGAAGAAAGCGATGAAATAGATATTATTCATGGATTGGCTGTGAAAAGGGTCGACAATAAAACAGCCGATGAATTTGAAGCAGCTTCTTCTTTTGGTGACTATTTGGATCATCTTTTTCATTCGAAAGATGGCCTGTCATCCATTGTCTCTGGTTATGAGTATCGAGAAGGTCAGAAAACGATGGCTGAAACCGTTTATGATGCATTTACATCGGAAGAACATGCCTTGATTGAAGCGGAAACGGGAACGGGGAAATCTTTGGCCTATTTGATTCCTGCCATATATTATGCCTTATCTCAAAAAAAGAAAGTAGTGATCAGCACCTACACAACTCAATTACAGCGCCAATTATTGGAAAAAGAAATACCTCAGGTTCAATTGTTATTTGGAAAGACCTTCGAGATAGCCCTTTTAAAAGGGAAAGAACATTATATCAGTACTCTCAGGTTCAGTAAGGAGTTGAGGGAAGGAAGCCGGGACAATTACGATATTGTATTATCCAAAGCAATGCTGCTTGTCTGGCTTACAGAGACGACCACAGGAGATATCGATGAAATCCAACTGCCTTCTAGTGGAAGATACTTATGGAATCGTATTTCGACCGACCAGGAGGAAGCGGAGGAGACTTGGTCAAAGACCAATAAATACTCCTTTTATCGTAAAGCAAGAAGGCGGGCGGAAGAAGCAGACATTATCATTTCGAACCATTCCTTGTTATGTACGGATTTAACTCTGGAACACGCTTTTATGCCTGAATTCGATCACCTGATAATCGACGAGGCCCATCACTTGGAAACAACGGCAAGTAAATATTTTGGACTTCATATGGATTATGGATTATGGCAAAGTTACTTTAATCAATTAGAAGCCTTGTATACGACTAAGAATTCTACCTGGTCCGAAAAAATGCAAGAAATAATAACAGAAGAGATTCCTTTTTATAAAAACTTAAAGGAAGAAGTAGATGCTCTGTTTCGTTTTTTATTCCATCTGGTCAGGTCAAATAATAAAAAAAACAAAGACCATAGTGACGTTGGCAGAATGCAATTCACCTATCAACAAAAGAAAGTGAAGGCAAAGCAATTATCAGCCATCAAAGAGATGATGGCAAGGCTGGCGGCTGATGTTAATCATTTGGGGCGAGGAATGGACACATTGACGGATCATCTGGCAGCTGAAAATGTATTGACTGATTCCAGTAATTCAGACTTTGTAGAAATGGCTGCTTTTATTCAGAAACTGATACAGATGAAGGATGAGCTGAACCATTATTTATTAAACGAGGATGAAGAGGAAGTAAAATGGCTCGAAATTGACGCCATGGGGGCTCACAATGCTGTTTATTTATACAGCGAACCTGTAAATATCGCTTCCCGACTAAAACAATCCTTGTTCGACGTAAAAGCGAGTGTCATCCTGACTAGCGCCACCCTTACGATGAAGCATTCTTTCCGGTATATTACCGACAGGCTTGGCATAACGGAACTTAATCCTGTACAAAAGAAAATACCTTCACCTTATCCTTTCCATGAGCAGGTACGGTTGATGGTGCCGAATGATTTTCCAGATATTAAAAGCGATCAGGATGACTTTATTACGGCTACATGTGAAGCCATTTACTCCATGGCTCAAATAACGGAAGGCCGGATGCTGGTGTTATTCACTTCCTATGATATGTTAAAAAAAACGTACGAATTATTACGAGAAATCATTATGCCGGAAGAATTCATGTTATTCGCCCAAGGTGTAACAAGTGGGAGCAGGGAACGTTTAAAAAAGAACTTCCAGGCATTTGATCAATCCATTCTGTTAGGAACCAGTTCTTTCTGGGAGGGTGTCGATATCCCTGGAGATGATTTATCCTGCCTTATGATTGTTCGGCTTCCATTCCAGCCACCGAATCATCCGGTGTATCAAGCAAGGGCTGAACGAATGAAAAAAGACGGTAAAAATGCTTTTATGGAACAGTCTTTACCACATGCGGTCATTCGATTCAAGCAAGGTTTTGGCAGGTTGATCCGCTCCAGTACAGACAGAGGTATCGTTTTTGTTTGTGATCAGCGTTTGATCAATGCCAGATATGGCAAATATTTTATCGAATCGATACCAGAAGTACCACTGGAAGTTGACAGTACTTCCAGACTGATGCAAAAAGCGACAGAATGGTTATGATTTTTTCCTCTGCATATGCTAAAGGTGTTAAACTTTTGAAAGATAGCAGGGATGCAGATGAAGAGATTTTTGTTTCTTTTACTGATGGTATGGTTCATTCTTGCTGGTGCAAGTGGGCCGGAACAGTCACAGTATAAACCGAAAGAGCAAAGCCAGGCGGAGATTACATTTTTCAATATCCCTGATGGGGAAGCTACACTGCTCCAATCCGACCGCAGACGAAATTACCTTTTTAATACCGGTGAAACTGCCAGTTTTAAATTACTTAAAGAAGAATTGGAAAAACTGGAAGTGAAAAAAATCAAAGGGATTGTTCTCACAGGGCAGACCAGTGATTATTGTGGTAATTTGAAGGAAGTAGTCACTGATTATGATGTGGAGGAAATTTTTTATACAGGTTCACTAACAGATAATTGCAATGTACCGGATGGTGTATCGACGGTCAGTTGGAAAGAAGGCGATCGAACCCGATTAGACGGTGTGTCCTTACAGGTCATATATACAGAGAATGAACAGATGGCCTTACACCTTTCCTTTCATGAAACTGGAATCATCTTTTTTACGAAAGGAGATCTGGAAGAAGAAGTTCACATTTCCAATAAAGGTTTACCACCTTTTCAAATATTGAAAATTGGAAACTACGGTACAGGAACCTCTCCTACAGAACAATTTCTGGAAAAGACAGATCCTCACCTTGCTGTTTTATTTACAAGAAAAGGGACATCAGTAAATGATGGGCTGATTGAACGGATGCACGGTTTTTGGATGGACGTTTACCGATTGCAGCAGACTGGAACGACCACCATTGAAATAGGTAAAGATCAATACCATGTACCCTCTGACTAGAAAAACCTGGCTTCATCGCCAATCTGTTGGCGAGAGCCTTTGTTTTTCTGTTACTCTTCTCCTTAAAGACATAAAGGTTACATTAAAAAAACTGTGCCCGAAGTCGGGCACAGGATGGTTGTGGGTTAGGTTTTTTATTTTATCTTGAATTCACCATCAATTTCTGATCGGCAAACTGTTATAATGATTAGGTGATGACTTGACGTTACAATATTATTATCTGTTAGAAACATGGTATTATGAGTAGTAAATATTGAGATGAACTGATTTTTTTGGAGGAATTAAAATGGGGAACAAAATTGAAACGTTGTCAACTGTAAAAATAAAACATAGTGATGATCTATACAAAATAGTGGATACATTGAACCGTACGTTGAAAGAAGAAAATTTAATGTTTGGATTGGCGTTAGATGAAGATGATCAAGACACAGCAGTCTTCACGATCTACCGTACCTGATTGGCTGAAATGGACGCTGCTGGCCACCTTTATCCTTGGAATAGTATTGGCCATTTCGGCTTATACATTTTATTCCTCTATTTTGGACCAAAAGCGAGAGGGGTTCGAAAGTTCCAGACAAATAGCTCTGAATGAAACAGAGTTAATTGACATCACTGGTGTTGAAAGGTATAACGGTAACGAGGTCTTTCACATCGTATCCGGTAAAGAGGAAACTGGTGAAAAAGGCTACGCTTTTATTAGTACAGACAAAAAGCAATTGGAAACTTATTTGCAATCAGAAGTGCTTGTTGATTCAGCGAAGCTGAAACAAAGTTGGCAGGAGTCTTGCCGTTCATGTGAATGGCTGGATATCAAATTAGGTCTGGAAGAAAAAAGACCAATATGGGAAATGACCTACATAGATGAGCAGGGCCGTTATGTGCTTGCTCATTATGACGCGAAGTCAGGGGAACGTTATCAGCAATTTGCATTCAAACGATCTTAAGAGGAGTGGAGAAAATGAAATTAGCAAACCGAGTACAAGCATTGACACCATCCAGCACGTTAGCAATTACCGCAAAAGCGAAGGCATTGAAAGCAGATGGGCATGATGTCATCGGCTTAGGAGCAGGAGAGCCTGATTTCAACACCCCGGAGTATATATTGGATGCAGCATCCTATGCCATGAAACAAGGGTTGACTAAATATACGCCTTCTGGCGGGATACCAGATCTTAAACAGGCGATTATTGAGAAATTCTCAAAAGACCAGAACTTAAGCTATAAAGATACACAAATAGTTGTCACCACCGGTGCAAAGCATGCGTTGTTTACGTTGTTCCAGGTCGTCCTTAACCCGGGTGATGAAGTGATTGTGCCTACTCCTTATTGGGTGAGCTATCCTGAACAAGTGAAATTAGCAGAGGGTAAGCCTGTATTTGCCGAAGCAAAGGAAGAGAATGGCTTTAAAATTACTCCAGACCAGCTGGAAGCTGCTATTACTCCTAAGACAAAGGCTGTCATCATCAATTCACCAAGTAATCCAACTGGCATGATGTACTCTAAAGAGGAATTGCAGGAACTAGGAGACATTTGCTTAAAACACGATCTTTTGATTGTATCGGATGAGATTTATGAAAAGCTGATCTATTCAGATGAAGAGCACGTCTCTATCGCTTCCTTATCAGATGACTTGTACAAACAAACGATTGTCATTAACGGTGTTTCAAAATCACATTCCATGACAGGCTGGAGAATCGGTTATGCAGCAGGTGATCCGGAAATCATAAAAGCGATGACCAGCATGGCCTCACATTCCACTTCCAACCCTACTTCAATTGCACAGTACGCTGCTTTAGCTGCTTATACGACAGACGAACATGAAGTAAACAAAATGAAAGAAGCGTTCCGTGAGCGTTTGGAGAAGTTGTATGAATGGCTGGTGGAAATTCCAGGAATAGAATGTGTGAAACCGAAAGGGGCATTCTACCTATTTCCGAATGTGAAAAAAGCAAGCGAGAAGAACGGGTTTGAATCGGTGGATGCATGGGTGGAAGCACTCTTAGAAGAAGAGAAGGTAGCAGTAGTACCTGGCTCAGGCTTTGGTTCTCCGGATAATATTCGCCTTTCTTATGCTACTTCATTAGATCAGTTGGAAGAAGCGGCTAAACGAATCAAACGATTCGTAGAAAATCATTAATCACGTTAGTTGGAGGGAACATTGTGAAAACGACGATAGCTGAAGTGTACAAACATGTAGGGGAAGAAGTGACGATTGGAGCGTGGCTTGCAAATAAGCGCTCCAGTGGCAAAATTGCATTCCTGCAGTTGAGAGATGGAACAGGATTTATGCAGGGAGTGGTTGTGAAAGCAGAAATAGGGGAGGAAAAGTTTCAGGAAGCAAAAAGTCTTACCCAGGAATCTTCTCTCTATGTGACCGGAAAAATTGTAGAAGATACTCGTTCGCCACTTGGGTTCGAAATGCAGGTGACGGACTTTGAACTGATTCATGAAGCGGTGGATTATCCAATTACCCCCAAAGAGCATGGAACAGAATTCTTAATGGATCACCGTCATTTGTGGCTGCGTTCGAAAAAACAACATGCAGTTATGAAGGTTCGTAATGAAATCATTCGGGCGACTTATGAATTTTTTAATGAACAGGGATATGTCAAAGTGGATCCTCCGATTCTTACAGGTGCTTCTGCAGAAGGTACTACGGAACTATTCCATACGAAATACTTTGATGAAGATGCCTATCTGTCTCAATCAGGACAATTGTATATGGAAGCGGCAGCAATGGCACTCGGTAAAGTATTCAGTTTCGGTCCCACCTTTCGTGCAGAAAAATCTAAAACAAGGCGCCATCTGATTGAATTTTGGATGATTGAACCGGAAATGGCGTTCATGGATCATGAGGATAGTCTACAAGTACAAGAGCAGTATGTTTCTCATGTCGTTCAATCTGTTTTGAAAAACTGTAAGATTGAGTTGTCGATACTTGATAGAGACACATCAAAACTTGAAAACATCCAAGCACCATTCCCGCGTATTACCTATGATGAGGCAATTCAGTTAGTGAAAGAAAAAGGGTTTGATGATGTGGAATGGGGAGATGATTTTGGTGCCCCTCATGAAACTGCAATTGCTGAGAGCTTCGACAAGCCTGTCTTCATTACAAACTGGCCGGCCGAAATCAAAGCCTTTTATATGAAACCAGATCCAAAACGTCCAGATGTCGTGTTATGCGCGGACTTGATTGCTCCAGAAGGATATGGAGAGATTATAGGAGGATCTCAGCGCATCGATGATATGGAGCTGATGAAACAACGTTATGAAGAACACGGGCTGACCGGACCAGCATATGAATGGTATCTTCAGCTGCGTCAGTATGGCAGTGTACCGCATTCTGGATTCGGGTTAGGATTAGAGCGTACCGTCGCCTGGATTGCAGGTGTCGAGCATGTACGTGAAACCATACCATTCCCGCGTCTGCTCAATCGTCTATACCCATAATGTAAGTCGCAAATATCTTATTCATAGACCATGCTAACGGACTCCGTGCATGGTCTATATTGTGACCAGCTTAGTTATTGTTTCATGGAGCTCAAGTTAGCTCTATTACTAGAAAAGACATCCAGTATCTATACATTTAAGGTGTGAAAAATATGAGTAATTATCAGCAATATCAGGATATATTGAATGATCAAATGACGCTCTCCAAAAAATTATTGATGAATTATCAATCGATAGGTCTTACGGATGCAGAATTGATAACCGTACTCCAAATCCAGAGGTTTTATTATGATGGCAATCCTTTTCCGACTCCTGCGGAAATTTCAAAATATCTCACTGGCACAGACCAGGATTGCTCTCGTCTGCTTCGCAGTTTGATCAAAAAAAATATTCTGGTAATTGAACAAAAAAGGAACGAAGATGGTATCCTGAATGAATATTACTCTTTTGAACCATTATGGGAAAAACTATATACTGCAGGTGAAGAAGTCCCATCCACGACAGATGCTGCTTCACAGGAGAATTTATTTGTATTGTTCGAACAGGAATTTGGCCGTTTATTATCTCCTTTTGAAATAGAAACGATTAATATATGGCTCGATCAGGATGAACAGCCGCCTTCCTTAATAAAGGCAGCATTGCGTGAAGCTGTTTTGATGGGGAAACTAAACTTCAAATATATAGATCGTATCCTTAGGGAATGGAAGAAGAAGGGGATCCGCAGTGTGGATCAAGCCCGACAGGCCGGTAAACAATTCAGGGGTCAACAGAAGTCGGGAGAAACCGTAAGCCAAAGTTCAAACAAAGATATTTCTTTATATTATAATTGGCTGGAGGAAGAATAGAGGGAGAGATGGACAGTTGCTCAATAAAAAACAAATCGAGTATTGCCTGGATGTTTTCGAAGAAATGTTCCCACATGCTGAATGCGAGTTGAATCATTCTAATCCATTTGATTTATTGATTGCCGTCGTACTTTCTGCCCAATGTACGGATGCGCTAGTAAATAAAGTAACAAAAGACTTATTCAAAAAATATCGCACCCCTGAGGACTACCTGGCAGTACCTTTGGAAGAATTGGAACAAGATATTCGTTCCATCGGTCTATATAGGAATAAAGCGAAAAACATCCGGAAGCTTTCACAGACGCTGCTTGATAAATTTGATGGAGAGGTACCACGGACCAAGGAACAATTAGAAAGTCTTGCGGGTGTGGGAAGAAAAACAGCCAATGTGGTAGCTTCTGTTGCCTTTGAAGAACCAGCTATTGCTGTAGATACCCACGTAGAAAGAGTATCAAAACGGTTGGGTATTTGCAGGTGGAAAGACTCTGTATTAGAGGTAGAGAAGACGTTGATGCGAAAAATACCTAAGGAAAGATGGAGTGAAACACACCATCGTATGATTTTCTTTGGCAGGTATCACTGTAAAGCACAACGGCCTAATTGCGAGGAATGTAAATTACTTGAGATATGTCGAGAAGGAAAAAAACGTATGCGAAAAAGATAAATTCAAAAAGCCAGTAGCTTAACAAACAAGCTACTGGCTTTTCTATAGGGTAAATTATTTAAGAAATTCTATGGCAACAGACTACTGTTACTATCTTCATTAGAGTCGCCGTCACCGGAGTCGCCGTCACCGGAGTCCCCGTTACCGGAGTCCCCGTCACCGGAGTCACCGCCACCGGAGTCACCGTCACCGGAGTCACCGTCACCGGAGTCACCGTCACCGGAGTCACCGTCACCGGAGTCGCCGTCACCAGTGTCACTGTCACCAGAGTCACTGTCACCAGAATCTCCGTCACCAGTGTCACCATCCTCATTACCATTTCCTCTTCCATTGCCATTATTATTACCGTTACCTTGACCGTTGCCATTATTACCGTTGTTTCCTTGGCCTTGATCTTGATCTTCATTTTCGTTTTCTTCTTCATCCTGGTTTTCTGCGTCTGTATCTTCTTCTTGTTCTGCATCACCGCCAGGGACAGTGACTTCCACAGATTTTCCTTCACTCTTACTGTCATCACCGACAGCTCTTATTGTGAATTTATAAGTTGAACCTTCATTGATTTGAGTTACTTCCAATGACTTCTTATCGGTAGTCGTGATAGTACGTTCATCGGACCCATCTACGGATACGGAAACTTCAAATGAGACATCATCGTCGTGGTCCCAAGCCATATCTATCACATGCTTATCTTCGTTATACTTGGCTTTGAGATCTTTAACCGGATCGAGGCGGTCATACTCCTCAGATGTTTCAGACGGCATGTTGTCGACATGGAATAACTCCGTTACGATTTCTGAATCCGGAGTATAATCACTTGGGAGTTTTGCTGGATTAGAACCTTTCTCCACTTCCACTCTCTTAACTGTATCAGGCATTGTGAAATCTTTCGTGTCTTTTCCTTCAGAAAGAGTTGTCATTAGTGACTTAAATAACTGTTTCGGAATATCTTTACCGGTTCCAATATCACGGGCATTACCTTCTCCATAACCGGTCCAGGTAGAAATTGAGTAGTTAGTAGTATAACCATTGAACCAGGCATCTGGAGTGACATCGCCCCCGTCTTCTGCATAGGAATTTGTCGTTCCAGTTTTACCTGCTACTGGCAGGCCAGAGATATTTGCAGTTCGCCCTGTACCACTATCATTGGTCATGACGCTTTTCAGCATATCTGTGATCATATAGGCTGTGTATTTACTCATTGCAGCTTTAGGTTCCGGCTTCAAGTCTAGTTCCTCATCGTCAGGCAGGACAACTTTTTCTACTGCATAAGGTTCATTGAAGACACCTTCATTTCCAAATGCTGCATAAGCGCCAGCGAGTTCTTTTGGAGTAGCAGTAGTCTTAGCGCCCCCAATAGCGTCCGCATGGTAAATATCATCATCCTTGAACTCGATTCCCAGCCCTTCTGCAAAGGACTTAGCATTATCTAACCCAACTTCTTCAATAGTTTGTATTGCAGGGTTATTTAACGAGCGATAGAGTGCTTCACGCATGGAAACCCAGCCGTAATATTTATCGTTGTAGTTATTTATCACATCACCATTCGGGAATTCGACCGGACCATCGTCATCATATTGGTGATACGTTGACCATTTTTTATTTTCTATCACAGGACCATAAGCCATGATAGGTTTGAATGTAGAACCAGCTTGACGGCCCCCCTGGATGGCGTAATTATACCCGCCGGCTTCTTCCGATCTGCTGCCACCAATAGCTCGTATTGCGCCTGTCTGGGTATCAACGACAGTAGTCGCTGTTTGCAGCTCATCATCCGGGAATGGAAGCGGGCTGTCTTTACTTAACAATTCTTCGACTTTCTCCTGCGCCTTCGGCTCCACAGTGGTATAAATACGAAGGCCATCTTCGTAAATATCAGCCCCGTCGAGTTTTGCTTCTACTTCTCTTTGGACCTGATCTAAGAATGCTTGATACTTGTTCGTGCGTTTTTCCGCAGGGTTAAGCATTTCTTCAATTTCTACACTCTTTGCTTCTTCGGCCTCTTGTTCTGTAATTTTTTCATGATGAACCATGAGGTCTAATACTCTGTCACGGCGTTCTTTTGCATATTCTGGGTTCTTAATAGGGTTATAAGCAGCCGGTCGTTGAGGAAGACCGGCAAGCAATGCAGCCTGTGGCAGGGTCAACTCTTGAAGGTCGGTGATTCCGTAGTAAGTCTCTGCCGCTTCGGCTACCCCATAGGCACCGCTGTCATAATAAATTTTATTCATATACATTTCGAAGATTTCTTCTTTGGAATATTGCTGTTCCAATTTAATTGCCAGCCATTGTTCCTGGACTTTACGCTCTAACGTTTTATCAGGGCTAAGGAAAGAGCGTTTCACTACCTGCTGCGTTATCGTACTCGCACCCTGGGATCCAAAGCCGGATGTAATGTTGCTAAACACGGCTCCACCGATTCTGCGGATATCGATCCCGGAGTGTTCAAAAAAGCGGGCATCTTCTGTAGCCAGAACCGCATCTCTCATAACGTCCGGCAGTTCACTATAACTGATCTTAGTTCTGTTTTCACTTCCTAATTCTGCAAATAGCTCACCATTCATATCATATACGCGAGAAGGAATAGGATCAGATAATTGCGCTTTATTCAATTCTGGTGCACTGGAAACATAGTAAGCGAATAGACTTCCGGTTACTATCATGAGAACAATACCGGTGATAAGAAGGGCAAGAAGCACTTTTTTAAATACCGGTTTTTTGTTACCTTTTTTACTTTGCTGATTTCGTCTTGCTGTACGAGATTGGCTGTCATTTGCCATAACTCATTTCCTCCATTTCTAGAAAAAAAGCTTGTCAAGAACTTTGATGTAATCTACTCGTGCCTGGTAGTGAAAAGGAATCAGCTTTCCATTCCTTTGTATATAAGAATAAGGGATGGACTTTCTTCCTCCTTGCTTCTGTTCGTCCCACCAGTAAAAAAGCTTCACAGCAGATAAGAAGTAGGTTTCATCATGTGGTGTGAATCGGATGATCATAAAGCAAATGCCCCCGTGCTCATGCACTGATTTCATATGATCGATTTGATGTTGATGTATATTGCTCAAGGGAAAAGAAGTCTTATTTCTAGTTTCCTTGGCTTCAAAATCTATATAGCTGCCTCGATAAATGCCATTATAGTCTGTAGTAGATGCTTGCTTGAAATAGCCCTCTTTAATGACTGCCGCGCTTCTCTTTGGGTAATCGACGCGAACAATCTGGACGGGGGTCGGCTTTTTATGGATCACCGCAGTATTAGACGATAAATAATACTCATTGGTTACATTGATGTCCTCCTCAAGTGTCATACCCCTGTTACTGAAATCGGGTTTCTTTTTTAGGGGATTGGCTGCTTTTGCACCAGAGCCCCGTTTCCCATTCGGATAATTCATCATGATACCTCCCACCATGAGAGTATCATACCAAATTTTACGTAAAAATGAGAACAAAAATTATCTTTTTACTCTAAATATCCCGGAGATAGAGACACATAATATACAAAAAAGGATGTTGTTTATGTGTTCGGATATAAAGGGCGATATCATACAGCAAGTTACAAACAAAACAGCACGTTATAACTCGGATAATATTACCCGAACCAAAGCTTATCAAAACTTTTATTTAAAAAATAGAGAGATCCGATGGGCATTCCTTGCTAGTATGGTATCGAGAAATGCCGGATGGAATATGACGGATCTTGCTATATCCCCATTAAAAACCCTATTGACTGATAAACAACGGGGGATGTTATTTTCTACTTATGAGCGGGCGAACTGGCTGATCTTTTCAGATGCTTATCCTCAGCTTCTTCTTTACCAACTATCAAAGGAGAGGAAGACACCTTTATTCCATCACCTTGATAAGTTTCACGTATCCCAATTCATGATTAACGAATGGATTCGTTTTTGGGAAACAAAAGATAAATCAAGGCTTGTAAAAGCACTCATTATAAATGAACAAAATGTGATTGAAAATCCAGTCATCCAGCAACCTTGGTATCAACATAAAGTGTTCCACCAATGGCCGTACATGCTCGAATCTATATTTCGTTTGAATGTCGTATTACTGCCGGTAAGAAGTGGACGATTATACGGCCTTCCTGTTTATCGTTTCACTCACCTGGATCAAAGGATCGCTATAGGCAACACGTTGACAGAGATGCTGTTTCATCCTGATTATTATCCGGATTTCCATGATTTTGCGTTAAATGTTGAACCGACAGGAAGCAGAAAAGATTATGAACAATTCTTTTATGATTCGATGGCGTCAGCCCCACCCTTACAGCAGATTTACTCTATCGTCCAGCATCAAGACAATATTCGTGAAGATTGGTTCCGCTTAAGGGGGTTGAAGCAAAAGTGGTGGCAGATCCGTTTACCTTTACCTGATGACGCCCCCAGACGATATTATGTAAAAAAGCAGGCATTGATGCAGCTGAGCAAATGGATGAGTTCAACAGGGGGGAGGGGCTGAATAATCTCAGCCTCTCATCTTTATGTTGCTGGGTGGTTTTCTCCATCTAATTTCGGATTGCCTGTGTGTTTTCTGGCTTCATTACTGTTCTTTTTATTTTGTTGCTCGGTACGTTTCTGTTCTTTTTTACTCATGGAAACATCCCTCCTTAGTCATATTCTTTGTCGAATCACGAATTTTATAATTTTATCTTTTGCTATTTTTGTAAGATAGCTTCTAGTTTTGTCATCTGTAGAGGAAGGGGGAGAATTAGCTAGAATGTTTATAGTACAAGAAAGCATAAAGGAGGTTTTATGCATGAGAGTTTCATCAAAGTTAGAACAAAAAGGGGTATCCAGAAGACAATTCGAACATTCATTGCTAGACATGATGGATGATATGCAGCGACTGGAGCAGAAGATATCTTTAAAAGCTGATGAAGTTGTATTTACAATGGCAGTAGCTCACAGGAAGGAAATTGATCGCTTACAGGAAGAGATATTGACGATGAGAGAAGAAATAAAAGAGCTGAAAAAGAATCAAAAAGAATTACACATGGATCAGTCATTTTCACTTGCGGGCAGAAAGACCAGACTGATTTAATCGTCTCCATGTACCGTTTCTCCTGAGCATGGTAGGCTAGAGGGGAAGGGGTGAATCATTTATGAAAGATTTAGTTGAACTTACGGAGCAAGTGAAAGACATGATAGAAGAATTGCGGATAAAGTATGAGAAAGAAACCGAACCCGTAGATAAGAATGATCATGATTTTTTTCAAAAAGTCAAAACAGAAACGAAGTCAATGTTTCAGTTAAATGATAAATGGCTGGCAGCCGCTGAAGATTTTGTTAAGGATAAACATGTCAATGTACATCCCAACCAGGTGAAATCGACCCATGAAAATGTAGAGCTATTAATTTTACATAGCTACTACATTGATGTGAAAAAGAAACGGTATAAGGAGCTTAATCGCTCTGTCCATTATGTTATGGACATGCTGCTTGAAGATTGGAATGAAGGGAAAGGGGACCAATGACTGGTCCCTGTTTCTATTCTTTATAAGAGGTGCCTTCGGGTATTTTTCTTACTTGATCTCCAGACTCAGCAAAGCGTTTAGCTGTTTTAGGCTTTTCATGTTCATGGTTCTGACGTTTTGTTTTGAATCCTTTTCCGCGTCCCATACAATCAACCTCCTTTTTAATTATTATCACCTCTGATCTGATAATTAATTAAGGAAGAAAATGAAAAATGTCCTTGCACCAAAGTACAAGGACATTTTTTTATCGCTTTCTGACCCGATAAAGCATAAGGTAAAAAGCCGGTAACAGCAAGAGTGTAAGCAGGGTAGAAAAAAGCAATCCAGAAACAATTGAAATTGCTAACGGACGGAACAAGACGTCACCTGAAAAAATGATTGGCGTCAAAGCGGCGATAGAAGTCAAAGATGTCAAAATGATCGGTCGTAATCTTGCTTTGCCTGCCTGTGTGACTGCCTCGACAGTTGACTCGTATTTCTTCTTATTCTGCTCAATAAATTCCACCAGTATGACGGAGTTTCTCACAACGATCCCTGATAAAGAGACAATACCTAACACGGCTAAGAAGCTTAACGGCTGCCCGGTGACAAATAAACCGATTATTGCTCCAGTCCCAGCTAAAAATACGGAGCTGGTTATCAGGAAAGGCATACTTAATGAATTGAATTGAATGGCAAGCGTCAGGTAAATCAGGAAAAGTACAATAACAAATAATTTTGCCACTTCCACGAAGAATTCACTTCGCGCATTCGATTCGCCCGTTTGGAATACCTGATAATCTCCAGATGTCTCTTGCTGATATTCCTCAATAAGTTCGTTTGCTTCCTGTTCAAAGTTCGACTCTTCTCCTTTTTTCGGATAGGCTTCCAAAGTAAAAGTCCTTTTTCCATCCAGATGTGGTATCGCACCTACCTGCGTGTATTCTTCCTGGCTGATAATTTCATCTAATGAAAATGTAGCAGGCTGTTGAGGAGCATCACGATTATCCATAGAGCCGGTACGAGACTGGCTGGCAATTTGCAGTTCTTCCAAATTGACCCCATTTTCTTCTCCGTCATCCACATTTACCTGGATAGGTAAACGATCATTTCCATTATCGAATACACCAAGCGGTATCCCGGTATTGGCAATCTGCAAAAGGGAGGTTACCTGATCGGTTCCAATACCATTTTCAGCCAGTAAATCATGGTCCAGCTGATAACGGAGGAACGGTTGCTCACTGGCAGCATCCAGTGTTGTCAACTCAGTGCTTTCCAATTGGTCAAAGCGGTTTTGTATATCCTTGGATAACTCCAGGAGCTGATCTAATTCCGGTCCCTGTACTTTCAACTCAATCGGCGGTGAGGCAGGAGGACCTGATTCTATTGTATCCATGAATATTTCTGCTTCGTTAAATTGATTGCGCAGGTCATTTTCCCATTTATTAATAAAGGCCGTGGCACTGGTTTTATCACGATCAACACGGACAAGTATTTGTCCGGTATTTTCTCCCGACCTGTTTAAAGCTGAACTAAACAGGTTAGGCAGGCCGCTTCCTGCATAAACTGCTGTCTCTGTAATGACAGTATCATCACTGGAAAGGTAAGATTCCATTTCTTCAAGTGAAGCCTGTGTTTCTTCTAAGGGGGTCCCTTGTGGGTAGGTGACGGATACCGTCACTTCCGGGCGGTCTGCGCTAGGGAAAAATTCAAACGGAATTTTTATAACCAGCATAGCTAATAGCACACATGCTAAGAGTCCAATCGCTCCTGTCAACCAAGGCCGTTTTGTGACCTTTGGCAGTACTCTGTCCCCGTATAAGGCCTCTAAACGATTGAATAAACCGCCAAGCAGGCCAATCTTCTTATTTGATTTAATTTTTTTGCTTTTATGACGAGCGTATTGGACAGTCGGAATTAATGTGAATGCCATCACCGTAGAGGACAGGATGGTTAATATTAACACCATTGGCAGGGCACGGATAAAATCTCCATTGCTTCCAGACAAAAATGTTAATGGAAGAAAGCTGAATATGATCATTAAAGTAGACGTCAATATCGATATGCCTACTTCTTTGACGCCGTTGATTGTACCTTCTAAAGGCCCATCGCCCAGCTGATACCTCCGTTGGATATTATCATTCACTACAATCGCATCATCTACAAGTATTCCTATGGCTATAATCATCCCGATAATTGAAATTTGATTTAAATCAACCCCAGTATAAGGGAGTGGGATTAATCCGATAATGATCGATAAAGGTACGGCTAAACCTACCAGTATAGCGGAGGAGATTGGCAAACCGATAATCATTATGAAAAAAACAGAGAATAGCGAAATTCCAAATGACACAAGCAGGTTAGTAAAAACTTCTTCGATAATCGTATTTTGCGTGTAGAACTGTTCTGTCTCCACTCCTTCAGGTAGACTCGAAGATAATTGTTCAACTTTTTCATTGATTTGTTCTTGAAGTGCCGACATGTTCACTCCTTCCTCTGCAAGAAGGGTGACTGAAAGAGCCGGCTTTTCATTGAAGGTGATAAGATCTTGTGGATTAATGGTCGTCATCCCAACTTCTCCTACATCCCGTAAATATAAGGGTCCTTCACTATTTTGACCAATTGATATCTCTTCGAGCATTTCAATCTCAGAGATATTATCCACTACTAACTGATAAATTTTCCCATCGTTCATGGTGGTGCCAATTGCATTCGGTGCTAACTCTGAATTTACAGCTTCTATTACCTGAAAAGGGGATAGCTGATTTTCTTGGAGCGCTCCATTATCAAGAGAAAGTTCAATCTCTCTGTCTGGGAGTCCTTTGATTTCTACTGCTTCAATACCAGGGATATCTTTAAGTTCTTCTTGCCAGATGCTTAATTCTTCGTGCAACGAGTAGAAATCCTCATGATTTTCAGCTAATAAATGATAGGAGGCGGCTGCAGACATCATGAGATCAGTTTCTATTTCAGGAGAATCTGCTTCCTCAGGAAAATTCCTTGAAACATTTGTTACAGCCTGTTGAATTTTGGAATTGACTATATCTGCATTAGCATTATCTGACAAAGAAGCGGTCACAGATGAGAAGCCGGTTGTTGATGCGGAGGTGATTTCGTCAATTCCTGTAATGGTTGATATTTCTTCCTCCAGAGGAGTTGTAATCGTACGTTCCACTTCCTCCGGTGTCGCCCCTGGATAAACTGTAGACAGGGAAGTAAGGTTGACATTAATTTCAGGAATCTCTCTTTTGGGGAGTTGGAAATATGTAAAAATCCCGGTAAAGAGGAGAAGCAAGATAAAAATCCAGACAATTTTGCGGTAATGTAAAATTTTCCCCATAGTCATCCACCCTTTTAAATTATTTTAACAAAACTTATACAAATAGTTATACCACATTTTATTGCTTCTGTAACTTTTTAGAAGTAATTTATTTTAGGCTGGATGATTGTAAACGCTTTACAATTATATTCATATATTTTATAATTATCTTCCCACTATAAGGGGGAGGGATAAACAGATGATAAACCAACAGCTACTTGAAAAAGCAAAAGAAATTCGTGAGCGTGCTTACACCCCGTATTCGAAGTTCAAGGTCGGAGCAGCGCTGGTAACTAAGTCAGGAAAAACATACGAAGGATGCAACATAGAAAATGCAGCTTATCCTGTAACCTGTTGTGCAGAAAGAGTTGCCATCTTCAAGGCGATCGCTGACGGGGAGACTGAATTCCAGGAAATGGCTGTAGTTGCTGACACGGCCCGCCCGGTCCCGCCATGCGGTTCGTGCCGTCAGGTAATGAGTGAATTCTTTCCGAGCGACATGAGAATCCATACCAGTAATCTTTCAGGGAATGTGAAAACCATGACGATGGAAGAATTATTGCCGTTTTCCTTTGCGCAAAGTGATTTAGCTGCAGAAGAATAATCGATACATAAAAGCACCCAGTCCAGCTGGGTGTTTTTTATTGCCTAAAATAGTCGTTTGCCTCAGTACATGTTATGAGCCCGGCACATACCCTAATAATGAAAGATGAATCTTACAGAAAGGGGAATAAAAGATGCATCACAAAAAATGCATGGGTCCTGGCCAAACAGGACCGAGGCAGCAAGTAGTCTGCCCCACTAGACATTGTGTACAGAACAATCATTTCCTGAATGAAGTCGACGTTATCCATCCGACTCACACCACTGTCATGAATCATCATTTGACGAAAAACTACCACCACTTCCCACAAACACAATCTGTAATGAATACCTTCGATTCAGAAGATATATTCATGCCGCAACAACGCCCGGAGATGATAGGACCGATGGGAATGGGGCCGCAGGTGATGGGAGCACAAACGGGACCAATGCCGCCAATGGGCATGCCGCAACAAGGAATGGGACCTCAAGTAGCAGGAGCAGAAGATGACGGAATGATGCCACAGGGAATGCCATATGGGCCAATGGGACCTGGACCTGGCAGTTGTCACATGGGCAAAGGATGCCATCATCCATGGTGGCGTGATTAATAGTTAAAACGAGTATCTTCTCTAGGATACTCGTTTTTTTGTGCTGAAAGGATGCTATATTTAACGTTGATATTTTCTAATGAAAGTTCAATACTTGATTTTTAGAGCTTTTTGAAACAGAACATGATGGAGCTTATATGTTACTGATTGATTATAAAGCAAAAATGGATAAATCTTGGAGTTTTCTTGTCAGGAACTTGGGGAAGCGACATATGGAAGAGGAGGCAGGTTTGAGATATACTGAGTGAAGAAAGAAATCGCTCAAGGAGCCGTATGTGATGAAAACAATAGTTGTTACAGGATACAAGCCGATGGAATTGGGAATATATAAGAATGACGATCAAAGAATTTTCTATATTAAAGAAAGCCTGAAAAATAAGCTGGCAGGACTCGTGGAAGAAGGACTCGAATGGGTGTTGATTTCAGGCCAGATGGGAGTAGAGTTATGGGCCGGAGAAGTAGTGATGGACTTAAAAGAAACCTATGACATTCAGCTTGGCTTACTTCCACCATTTATTAATCAAGAATCACGATGGCCGGACGATATGAAGCACCAATATGAAGAACTAACGATGGTTGCTGATTTTTATCAGCCTATCTACGAAAAAGAATACCAGGGGCCATATCAATTTAAAGCGAAGGACCAGTTTCTGATCGATCATTCGGATGGTGTCCTGATGCTTTACGACGAGGATACACCAGGAAGTCCTGACTTTTTACGGAAAAGGGCTATAGCTGCAGAGGAAAAGGGGTATAAAATATTATATATCACTCCTTTTGATCTCCAGGAAACGGTCGAGCAGATACAAATGGCAGACCCTGATTATTGGAATCAATAAGTCATAATAAAAATTGACATTCCTTCGAAGTTTTGGAAAAATAAGAGTAAGGTGCGTAAACAGAGGTGATACTGATGTTCAATGACAAATTGAATTTAGATGGTAAACAGATTTTAGAAAAAGACTTTAAGACATCCATGAGGGGTTATAATCAGGAAGAAGTAGACGAGTTTTTAGATCTGATCATTCAGGATTATGATGTATTTAACCAGGAGATAGAACGGCTAAGACAGGAAAATGAACGTCTGAAACGGACACCTTCCAGAGAGACTACCAGAAGTCGTCCAGTCCAAAGTGAAAATCAGACGCCCAATCATCAGGTTAATTATGATGTACTAAAGCGCCTCTCCAATTTAGAAAAAGCTGTTTTTGGGAAGAAATACGCTGACTCCTAATTTGCCAAAAAATGGAGTGTGCAGGCTGTCTTCTTGTATGCTATAATAGTTATTCCATTGACAGTAATCAGTCAACTAGTTACAATTATAAAGCAGTTTTGAATACTTGGGTAATCGCTGTATGTTTAACATGCAGAGGAAAGTCCATGCTCGCACAGGCTGAGATGCCTGTAGTGTTCATGCCTGACGAAACCATAAGTCAGGGTAGCCTTTTGGCTAACGGCAGGGAAAATGCCTAAGTCCTGATGGATATGGCATTCCAACCTTGAAAGTGCCACAGTGACGTAGTCAAAGCAGAAATGCTTTGAGTGGAACGCGGTAAACCCCATGAGCGAGCAACCCAAATGAAGGTAGGGGCACTCTTGGAAGGGAAATGAACCTGATAAGAGGCAAGCATTTATGCTTGCAGATAGATGATTACCACCGGAGTACGAGGTTGACCACCGCTGGCAGTACGATGGTACAGAACATGGCTTACAAAGTATTCAAAGGTCTGACTTTGAAATGATCCCTTTCTAAATGCAGTTATTGCGTTAGAAAGGGTTTTTTATACTTTTAGAAGAAAAGTTTGTTTAGATATCATTATCCATGAAAAGGAATGAATGTTTTATGCCGCAAAAAGTAACCTTGATCGCTACCGCAGCAATGGGATTGGAATCCATCGTTGCGCAGGAAGTAAAAAATCTTGGATATGAAGATGTAGAAGTGGAGAATGGCAGAGTTACCTTTGAAGCGGATATATCAGCAATCCCCAGGGCCAACCTTTGGCTTAGGACAGCTGATCGCGTCAAGCTTCAGGTTGGAAAGTTCAAAGCTTTCACCTTTGATGAATTGTTTGAAAAGACCAAAGCCCTTCCATGGGAATCTTACATACCAGAAGATGGCGAGTTCCCCGTTATTGGTAAGTCAGTGAAATCAAAATTATATAGCGTTCCTGATTGCCAATCGATTGTAAAGAAGGCGATCGTTGAACGGATGAAGCAGCGTCATGGGATCGCTTCATGGCTGAAAGAAGACGGGGCATTCTACCGTGTGGAAATTGCCTTGCATAAAGATACTGCATTACTCACAATTGATACCTCTGGTACCGGGTTGCACAAAAGAGGTTATCGAACCGGACAGGGAGAAGCGCCCTTAAAAGAGACTTTAGCTGCCGCTCTCGTGCAATTAACCAACTGGACGCCTGATAAGCCATTCGTCGATCCTTTCTGCGGCTCGGGTACCATTGCGATTGAAGCCGCGTTGATCGGTCAAAATATTGCTCCTGGCTTTAATAGAGAATTTGCATCAGAAGATTGGAATTGGATTCCTCAAAAAGTATGGGATGATGCTTTTCAGGAAGCAGAGGATCATGCAAACTACGACCAGCCTTTGGATATAACTGGTTACGATATTGACCATCGCATGATTGAAGTCTCAAAAGCAAACGCCATGGAAGCCGGGCTGGGTGATCTGATCCAGTGGAAACAGATGCAGGTAAAAGATTTGCGCCCCAAGCAGGAAAATGGGTACCTGGTGTCTAATCCTCCTTATGGAGAGCGAATCGGGGAGCGGGAAGAAGTGGAGACCATGTACAGAGATCTTGGCTCGATTATGAGAGACCATCCGACCTGGAGTGTCTACATCCTTACTTCCCATTCAGGATTTGAACAAATTTATGGGCGGCAGGCTTCTAAAAAGCGGAAATTATTCAATGGATACATCAAAACCGATTATTATCAGTTTTTTGGAAAGCGGCCGAAATAGGGGGAGACATTTGTGAGTAAAGAGTTGGAGCAGGACTTTTTGAACTTATTGAAAGAAAAAGCTTCCTATGAAGAAGCACTTGGGCTGATGTTTTGGGACTTAAGGACAAATGCACCAAAAAAAGCAGTCGGTAATCGATCAGAAGTAATTGGCATGGTGTCCCAGAAAGTTCACCAGATCACTACCTCCGATCAAATGAAGGGCTACATTGATGAGTTAAAGAACAACACCGAGAATGAGATTATCAAAAAAGCAGTGGAAAAATCAGAAGAGAGTTACAATCGGAGTGCAAAAATTCCAGCAGAAGAATATAAAGAGTATGTCATGCTGCAATCCAAAGCAGAATCCGTGTGGGAGGAAGCGAAAGAAAAAGATGACTTCGAAAGTTTCGAACCTTATCTCGAAAAACTTGTTGATTACAATCAGAAGTTTGCTGGTTATTGGGGTTATGACAATCATATCTATGATGCTCTGTTGGATAACTATGAACCTGGTGTAACAGTAGCTGTTTTAGATGATGTATTTCCTAAGGTAAGGAAGTCGTTGTCAGGTTTACTGGACACAATACAGCAGTCTCCAATTCAACCGGATCCTTCTGTGCTTCATGGGCATTTTCCAAAAGCTGATCAGGAGAAATTCAGTCTCGAGATACTTGCGCGCATGGGGTATGATTTTGAAGCGGGCAGGCTGGACGAAACAGTTCATCCATTTGCAATCGGCTTGAATATCAATGATGTCCGTGTCACCACAAAATACGATGAGAAAGATTTCCGTACCGCCGTATTTGGAACGATTCACGAAGGTGGTCACGCACTATATGAACAGAATATCAACCCTGAACTGGCATTTACCCCCCTAGCTGATGGGACCTCAATGGGAATTCATGAGTCCCAATCGCTTTTCTGGGAAAATTTCATAGCCAGAAGTGAAGCGTTCTGGGAAAATCATTATAAGCTATTCAAAACTTATGCACCGGACAGTTTCAGTGACCTTCCGTTGGATCCTTTTTATAAAGCTATCAATGAAGTGAAACCTTCCTATATACGGATTGAAGCAGATGAACTTACGTATCCTTTACACATTATGGTCCGTTATGAACTGGAAAAAGCATTGATTGCGGGGGACATAAAGGTAAAGGACCTTCCAGAACTTTGGAATGATAAAATGGAGGAATACGTAGGAATAAGGCCACGCAATGATGCGGAAGGTGTGCTGCAGGACGTACATTGGGCAGGTGGAAGTTTCGGCTACTTCCCCTCTTATGCATTAGGTTATATGTATGCCGCCCAATTCTACAATCGTATGGAACAGGAGATTGATTTTGATAAGGTAATTCGAGCAGGAGACTTTACTGGGATTAAAGAGTGGCTTACGAAAAATATACATCAATATGGGAGTATGAAAAAGCCCCTTGAAATTTTGAATGAAGTAACAGGAGAGAAGCTTAATCCTGATTATTTAGTACAATACTTGACTAAGAAATACAGTAAGATATATCAGTTTTAATATTTCTGCTAATATTGGAAAGTTGGAAAGGAAAATAGTAAAAGAGCATGGAATCCTCAATTCCATGCTCTTTTTTTCGATCATCACCCGTTTCCAATCGGCCATTCAAAAGGTGGCGATCCTGGAGGTGAATTCTGAATGATATCCACGAAAGGAATAGTATAAGCAAATGCAATCAATACGACAGTAATCCCTATCCATAACTTCCAATTCTCCAATACCAAAGGGGTCGGCTCTGAACCATCAGGCGCTTCTGCAATTGGGAATTCTTCGACGCCTTTTGGGGCCTTGAATGTCATATAGAAGAAGTTATAAAGCATGATCAGAATGCCAATGAATAGGATAGAACCACCAATCGCCTGACCGTATTGATATCCGATCCATTCTGCAGCCTGTGCGCTGCCCTGGTAGTCGGAAAATGCAGAACGTCTCGGAGCTCCAAGCAGACCTGCCAAATGCATTGAGCCTGACATGAAGAACATGCCGACAAGCCAAACAATCGTTTGCGTCATACCAAGGGTGTTGATTTTTTTGTCAATTTTCCTGCCCGTAAGTACAGGTACAAGCCAGTACGTAATTCCGAAGAAAGTAAGAATGACGGTGGTCGCAAGTGTGAGGTGGAAATGTCCAGTCACCCAGATGGTATTATGAACTACCTGGTTCATCTGATTGGAAGCGTTGATAATGCCCCCTGCACCTGCTGGAATAAATGCAACCATCCCCATGAATGGTGCGAAGAATCGAACATCTTTCCAAGGAAGATGCCGGAACCAGCCGAATAATCCTGTATACCCTTTTTGTCTGCCCGTGATTTCAAATGTAGCGAACATTGAAAATGCAGTCAACAAGGACGGTATGATAACAGCGAATGTAAGTACAACTTGAATGTATTTCCACATAGGATCAATTCCCGGCTCCAAAAGCTGATGGTGAAAACCTACTGGAATCGAGAAAATCAAAAATAGAATAAACGCAAGGCGGGCCAGCGAATCGCTGAATATCTTGCCGCCGATAATTTTTGGCAGGATGGCATACCATGCCATATAGGCAGGAAGCAGCCAGAAATAAACTAGTGGATGACCGAAATACCAGAATAAGGTTCGACTAACCAGGATATTTATTTCCCCAACTAACCCTAAGGACCAAGGAATAAATTGGATTAATACAGTAGCTGCCACACCGAGTGTGCATATAAACCACATTAGCATATTGATGACAACCATGAATGCTAACAAAGGGGAATGTTCACCCTGATGTTTCTTTTTCCATTGATACAATTGGTGGAAATTTACAAAACAGGCAATCCACGATCCTACTACGACAAACGTAAGGCCGAAGTAAAAAATCGGGTGTGCTTTCAAAGGAGCGTAGAAAGTGTATAGTACACTTGCTTTACCTAATAGAATCATGATAGCACTTGCTATTGTGCCTATGAGCATAACCCAGAAGGATGCCCATGCCCACTTTCGTTGTTTATTGGTCATCCCAACAGTCTTAGCCATTAAAGCGAACTGAAATCCAATGATGAAAAATGTAGTAAGGACCAGTCCTAATATGACACCGTGGACAGTCAAAATTTGATAATAACCGATACCGAACGGCAAATTGAAGTTACCAGTTCTCACCAATGTTTGCAGCAGTCCCATCAGACCGCCGATCAGCAAAGAAATGAAAGTGACCCACATAAATGACATAACTAATCTAGAATCAGCTTTGCTCAGCCCTGTTTTTTCTGCAATCATTCTTCATACACCTCCACGGTCGCAGTCATAAGATGGTGGCCGGTACCACAATATTCATTACAAATAAGAGTATAAGTTCCCGGGTTATCTAATGTGGTTTCCAGAGTAGAAATATATCCTGGTTCCAGCATCATATTGACGTTGGTTCCGGCAAGCTGAAAACCGTGAATGACATCTTCAGTAGTAGCCTGGAACATTACTTTAGATCCTGCTGGTATTCGAATGGTCTTGACATTATTTCCATCTTCATCTTTACCTAAATTATAGTTGAAAGCAGAAGCAAGGACATTCAATGTATATTCTTTTTCTCCCAGTTGTTGAAGTCCTAGATTTTCTTCTTTGAACGCTTCATGTGCCTGGACATTCTGCGGATCTAATGTAACCATACAGCTTGGCGGCTGTGTTCCCTGATAGAAAGCCCCGATACCGAGAACAATTAAAAAGACAAGCAATGTTCCCACTCCGGATGCCATCCATATTTTTTCGTATTTATGCAGGTGCATCATAATCCCCCTTTTCCTAAGTTAAAGTACTATCGTGCTAAAAATAGACCGAAAACGGCAAGCCAGGATAAAACTAGAAATCCTCCTACTACTGAAACGGAAATCAGTGTTCCTTTTAAATTAGGTTCGCTCGAGCTGTGCTCTTGCTCAACTTGATGTTTCAGATTTGTGCTAGGCATTTATACCCACCCCTTTCGTTTTTTTTTGCTTTTGTTATTAACTATCTTACAGCAAATTAATGTAAATTCGACTTGAAATTCACATGTTTCACAAATTGTTCAATAACAAATGAAAACACTGTAGTAAAAGGGTTTACCTGTGATTTTTATCATTGTAAGTAATGAAAATGTGTATAGTTTGTGAAAAGTGTTAAGTGTGCTATCACAAAACGAAAAGGCAAGCAATCACATAATATTGGAATAATGTGAAGAAAATTAGAACTTTTTACTTATAAGATCACTAGAGAATTAGCGGATGAGGGGGTTCTTTACCAAATAATGATATAATAATGAAAAATAACCATCAGGAGGAAAAAGATGTTTCTACCAAGTTTTAAATTAACGAATAAGTTAGCGGTTATAACAGGGGCAACCAAAGGAATTGGTAAAGCAATCGCAGTTTCTTATGCTGAAGCTGGAGCGGATGTTGTCCTCATAGCGCGATCAAAAGAACAATTGGAAGAAGTAAAGGCCGTCATTGAAGAGCTTGGAAGAAAGGCTTTTACTATACAAGCTGATGTAAACGAATATGAATTAATCAAAAAACAGATGGATGGTATTATTGCCGAACGGCCATTAGATATTTGGGTGAATAATGCAGGAATGAATATTCGCAGCGAAGCTATGGAAGTGACTGAGGCAGAGTGGGATCAGATTGTTTCAACTAATATGAAGAGTGCATTTTTCTTATCTCAATATGCTGCTGAAAATATGAAAGATAATCAGCAAGGGAAAATTATCAATATATCTTCCGTCGGAGGTCATACCGCACTTAGAACGGGTGTTGTCTATGCGATGACCAAGAGCGCTCTGATACAAATGACTAAGAACCTGGCGATGGAATGGGGAAAATATAACATTAATGTTAATGCAATTGGTCCCTGGTATTTCCCTACTGCATTGACTGAAAAGCTATTACAGGATGAAAACTATGTCCAGGATATATTGTCACGTACCCCGCTTAAACGAATAGGTAAACTGTCGGAACTGGCAGGGACTGCCGTATTCCTGGCTGCCGAAGCCAGTGATTACATGACCGGACAAACTTTGTTTGTAGATGGCGGCATGACGATCTATGGGTTTTAATAGCTGAAAAATTCGCTACATTAATAAGAAGACTGCCAAAATTAACGGCAGTCTTCTTTATTTTTCTTCTAAACTCTTTAATGAAAGCAGCTCCCTAATACATAGAACAAGCGGAACTGTACAATATAAGCCTAAAAAGGAGAACTTATGGCATACATTCTCTCTGTTGGAAAAAGTAAACCACAATATGAGATGGAACAAGAGAAAGTCAAAGCCTTAGTTGAAAATCTGTTTCCGTTGTCTGAGCGTGAAAAGCAAAGACTACTGCCTGTATTTGACCACTCTTTAATAGAGAAAAGGCAATTTGTGGTAGAAGAAGAATGGTTTAAGCAAACACATGGTTTACGGGCAAGAAATGAAATATATATCAAAGAGGCCTATCGCCATGCACTCTCGGCAATAGACGATTGTCTATCCAATCCTTTGTTTCTTAATGATAAGGTTAATGCCGATTTAATTGATATGATTATATTTGTCTCTACTACAGGGCTGGCTACTCCTTCGATGGAAGCAAGGTTGATGAATGCCAGGAATTTCCGGGAAGACGTTAAGCGGGTGCCTTTGTTCGGGCTGGGTTGTGCAGGTGGGGTAAGTGGTCTTGCAAGGGCCTATGAGTTTCTGAAAGCGTATCCCGCCAAGAATGTCCTTGTCATTAACTTGGAATTTTGTAGTTTAACTTTCCAAAAGACCGACTCCAGAAAAAGTAACTTTGTGGGCACAGCACTATTTGGTGATGGCGTTAGTGCCACGTTGGTGACTGGTTCTGATTCTGTTCTTATGGAAAAACAGAAGGGTACTGTCCCATTAATCAAGGGTACAAGCTCTAGAACGAAAAAAGATTCAATTGATGTGATGGGATGGGAAATCACTGACACAGGGTTTGAAGTGATTTTTAATAAGAGTATTCCTCATCTAGTAAAAGACTTCTGGAAAAGTCATGTTAATAATTTCATGCAGTCATACAATATGGAGACTGATGAGCTTCCATTTATAGTTGCCCACCCTGGAGGTAAAAAAGTGTTGGAATCCTATCAAGAAGTCTTGCAGATGAATAAAGAGGTTTTTCAGGCATCTTATCAAGTGTTGAGAGACCATGGGAATATGTCATCTGTTACTGTCTGTTATGTGTTGTATGAATACATGAAAGATTTTCCTTCTACAGGAACGAAGTCACTAATGGCAGCACTTGGGCCGGGGTTCAGTTCCGAGTTGATGAGTTTGGAGTGGGTATGATGCCAATTGTTTTTATGGTCTTGTTAGGAGCGGTAATTTTACAACGACTCGTAGAGCTGCTGGTTGCAAATGCTAACCGAAAGTGGGCGCTCGAACGGGGTGGAAAAGAATATGGTGAAACTCATTATAAGTGGTTTATCCTAGTCCATGCGTGCTTTTTCATAAGCTTGGCTGTTGAATCATCTTTATACTTTAATGGATGGAAACCTATTCCCTTCATTTTATTATTTTCTATCTTTACTGCTTTGCAGTTATTCCGGGTATGGTGCATTTTATCCTTAGGGAAATACTGGAATACCAGGGTGATCGTCATCCCGGGCCATGACATTATCGCAAAAGGACCTTACAGATTTTTTAAGCACCCGAATTACTGGGTGGTATTCATGGAGTTCATCATTATCCCGTTACTTTTTCAGGCTTATGCGACGGCGATCATTTTTCCGGTCCTGCATTTGTTACTGTTACGAATTCGAATTCCAATAGAAGAAAAAGCCCTGCATCAATATAGCGCAGCTGATCAATTGTGACAATAATTCATATAATTATGAATCTCGATTGCCAAGAGCAGAATCGTTTGCTATAATCCTAATTAGAAATGAAAATCATTATCAATTGTAGAAAGAAGGTTCTGCATATGATAGTTATGATCGGACTAACTGTTTCTGTTTACAGTGGATTAGCCGTATATATTCTGAATAAGATTAACTCCTCTCCTGCTCGTAAATTAAAGGGGAGAAACAAGACAACGGCAAGTATGGAACAGAGACAAAAACAATATGAACACATACTATCAGCCAGGTGACCGACACCTGGTTTTATTTTTGTTATAATAGAAAAAAGTCGAAAGGTGAGGGACTATGTCGAATATTATGTCTGTGGAAAAAGCGAAGGAATGGTCAGAGGAGAAAAATGTAGTGTTTGCGGACTGCCGGTTTGAGTTAAGTGATCCAGAACAGGGGTATAAAAAATATAAGCGGGAACACATACCGGGAGCTGCTTATTTTGATTTAGAAAAAGATTTGAGTGGAGAGATAAAAAAACATGGTGGCAGACATCCACTTCCCGACATAAATTCACTCCAAAAGAATCTTGCGGCTACAGGAATTGATAAAGACACAATCGTAATAGCTTATGACCAAAATAAAAGTGTCATGTCTGCCAGGATGTTATGGTTATTGAAATTTTGTGGATATGAACGGGTATTTATATTGAATGGTGGGCTTGATGCGTGGAAAAAGGCCGGTTTTCCAGTAGATGACAAACCAGATAACTTAAAACAGGCCGTGGAACATACAATCGAATCGCGACATGAAATGGCATGCGGAGAATCGTATGTCAGAATGAAAAAGGACCAAGAGAACACTGCCCTTATCGATTCCCGCAGCTATGAACGTTATGCTGGCTTTGAAGAACCTATCGACAAAAAGAAAGGCCATATCCCAGGAGCTTTACAATACGATTGGGTCGATGTCTACAAAGAAGATGGATTATGGAAAACGGCAGAAGAATTAAGAAAACATTTCAAGGATTTGGAAAGTAAGCAGGAAATTATTGTTTATTGTGGTTCAGGAGTTACCGCTTCCTCTAACGTTATCGGCTTATGGGAAGCAGGGTTTAGTAACGTCAAACTGTATGTTGGAAGTTTTAGTGATTGGATTACTTATGAAGAAAATGAAGTGGCAACTATCAGCAAGTAAGTCAGGAACGGAATAAATTCAGACCAGAGGGTGGCGGTGCATGAAACAGCAATATACTTTAGCCTATTTTCTAGAGGATTTATGGGCAAAAGGGTTTAAACTATCAGATGAAGATGTTCGCTTCATTTATTTTGGCATGAATTCCACGAATGCTCCTGTATGGAAAGTGATTATCGCTCTCAAGGCTACGTTGCAATTCCAGCAAGCATTTGATGGAAGTTTTTATATGGGAGTTCTCGAACATATCTCCAGAGATGGTGTTACCTCTAAAAAGAAAGCATGGAGAGTTTTAGAAGCAAAAGGCCTGTCAAAACAGAAAGCAATCCGCCATAATAAACCCGCAGACTTATCATCGTAAGTCTGCGGGTCATTTTTTTAGAACCATCCGGGCAAGAGAGTCCGCTTTTCCATTTTGTTTTTCAGGAATCCATTTGAAAAAGACATAAGGGAACCCTGATTGCAGTTGATTAATTTTTTCCAGCAAAGATATGAAATTAGAGTTTTTTGTATGATTTTTTTCGATGGTGTCTACCACAATTTTAGAGTCACTGCGAAACGATAAGATTTCTTCAGGAAAATGCTTCTGGCAGACTTCCAAAGCTTTGATCACTGCCCAGAATTCTGCTTCGTGATTAGACATTTCTCCTAAAGTAAAGGAAAATTCCTGATGGTCTTTGCCGTTTTTAATAAAAACCCCGGCTGCACTTGGACCAGGATCTCCTGCTGCTGCTCCATCTGTATAAACTTCAATCATTATCCTCATCCTTTAATTTCTTTCGGATTAATTATTGCTGCTTCATGTGCCATGTTGTCTCTGAAAAGTTTACGCTTAACAAAAGGGAAAATCCATAAGGATATATATTAATATAGAATGATGTTTTTTATTATACGGAGGAAGATATAATTACACAAATGAAAAAGCGGCAATCCATGAGATTGCCGCTTGGTATATTGGTTTAAATTAGTTTTTTTCTACGTTGGCAGCTTGAGGGCCACGGTCGCCTTCGACGATTTCGAAAGTAACAGATTGACCTTCTTCTAGAGATTTAAAGCCTTCTTCGTTGATTGCAGAGAAGTGTACGAATACATCGTCGCCACCTTCTACTGAGATAAAGCCATAACCTTTTTCTGCGTTAAACCATTTTACTGTACCGTTTTGCATGATAAAAATCCTCCTAAAATCTTGCACGTAACACGTGTTAATTACAAAACAAATAAACCTGATATTAAGTTAATACCTATTCATCGTTTTGCTTGTTTCTAATATAGCTTATGAGTGTCTTTATTGTCAAGGAAGAATAGAAAATGATTGATAAATATTCATATCCAGCGGTCAGTCACCTTGTCAGAAAATTTAATCTTCTCCTTGGAGTATCAACAGATTGTCATCTCTGGGGTAAAATAAATACTGTACATAATAAAAGGGGGTTATTACATGAAGACGGATATAGAGATCGCGCAGCAAGCCGAAATGAAACCGATTGAAGAAATAACAAAAATGTTAGCGCTTACGAAAGATGATTGGGAACCATATGGACATTATAAAGCCAAACTTTCAGACAAACTCCTGGATAAACTGGCCGATCGCCCGGATGGAAAAGTCATTTTGACCACTTCCATCAATCCTACACCGGCAGGAGAAGGGAAGTCGACTGTAACTGTAGGACTGGGACAGGCACTGAATAAAATTAATAAAAAGGCTATCATTGCTCTAAGGGAGCCTTCTTTAGGTCCGACAATGGGGTTGAAAGGTGGAGCTGCGGGTGGAGGTTATTCTCAGGTCGTCCCCATGCAGGACATCAACCTTCATTTCACTGGCGATATCCATGCGATAACAACTGCCAATAATGCACTTTCTGCTTTTATCGATAATCACATTCACCGTGGGAATGAGCTTAACATTGACCCGAGAAGAGTTGAATGGAAACGTGTGATGGACTTGAATGACAGGGCTTTAAGAAATGTAGTCGTCGGTCTTGGGGGTCCTGTCCAGGGGATGCCGCGGGAAGATGGTTTTAATATTACCGTCGCATCTGAAATCATGGCCGTTCTGTGCCTGGCCAAAAATATGGCTGACCTGAAGCAGCGTCTTGCAAAAATACTGATCGGCTATACGTATGATAAAGAACCTGTAACGGTAGGACAATTAGGGTATGAAGGTGCTCTGACATTACTTTTAAAAGATGCTATTAAACCAAATCTGGTGCAAACATTGGAAAATACACCTGCCATCATCCATGGTGGTCCTTTCGCTAATATTGCTCATGGGTGCAATAGTGTTGTGGCGACGAAAATCGCTGCAAAGCTGGGTGACTATGTTGTAACAGAAGCTGGCTTCGGTGCTGATTTAGGAGCGGAGAAATTCATTGATATTAAAACACGTGCAGGCGAATTTGAGCCGGATGCTGTTGTCATTGTAGCTACAATCCGTGCCCTGAAAATGCATGGAGGTAAAGGTAAAAATGAGTTGGCGGAAGAAGACTTGGATGCTTTGAAAAAAGGGATGGAAAATCTGAAAAAACATATGGAAACGGTCGAAGGCTTCGGGCTGCCATATGTCATTGCCATCAACAAGTTCCCGACAGATACTGAGGAAGAAGTAAATTTTGTCCACCATTGGTGTGAGTCCAGGAATGCACTTGTATCAATCGCTGATGTTTTCGCTCAAGGTGGAGAAGGCGGTGTGGATCTGGCTGACAAAGTCGTTCAAGTATGTGAAACAGAACAAACGAACCTCCAGTATGTTTATGAACTTGATGACAACTTAGAGCTTAAAATTCGCAAGATTGCTCAAAAGGTGTATGGAGCAGCAGATATAGAATTATCTCCAAAGGCCAAGAAACAGCTGATCCAATACGAAAAGCTCGGATTCGGTAACTTGCCTGTTTGTATGGCTAAAACCCAATATTCGTTATCAGATGACCCGAGTCTGCTTGGCAGGCCAAAGGATTTTACAGTCAACATCAGAGAGTTGCGTGCATCAGCAGGTGCAGGCTTTATCGTTGTTCTCACCGGCGATATTATGACAATGCCAGGACTACCGAAAAAACCGGCTGCTCTTAATATGGATGTGAAAGAGGACGGGACCATCACAGGTTTGTTCTAAAATGGATTACATTTAAGCTCCCTTAAATGGAAGGCTCAGTTTCAAGATATATTGTTTCCGTTACGGTAGTAACGGTGTGGAGGTCCGGGAAATCACTCGCTTTCCATGGGCGTACGGTGAGCTTCCTCGGGCTAAAGCCCTGCGGGATCTCACCATGTACTGTTCTCCCATTGGAGTCTCGCAATTTCCCGGACCTCCTTGCATTTATAAGAGAACGGAAACATCCGTACTCAAACCTTCGAATATAGAGTGAGTTAAGCATGAAATGCAATCTAAAAGCCCTCGCCTTTCTTCAAATATAATTCAGCAACTTAGAAGGGCACTACAATTTGACAGGGGTTCGTTTTCTCACCTTTCGGATGGGGTGGTTGGGAAACTGCGAGACTCCCGCGGGAGAAGGGGCTAGGCAAGACCCCACAGGGAGAGGAACGACCGAGGAGGCTTGCCAGTTCCCCCGCAGGAAAGCGAGTAGTTTCCCAGCCACCCCTGACTCGATTATGATAAAGAACCCTTGATATCTTGAAATCAAGTCTTCGACTTTTCGGCCCTTTTGTTGAATAAGCCTCTTTTGGTAAATTAACAACAACGTTCAATATAACTATGTAACAAAAGAATCTCCCAGCTGATAAGCGGGGAGATTTTTGCTACAATCAAAGGAATCATGGATAGTGCGAGGTGAAAGATAATGACTATAAAAATTGGAGTCACTGGCTGGGGGGACCACGATCTGTTATATGATGATCGTATAGCTGCAGGAGACAAGCTTTCCGCTTACGCCTCCCATTTCCCAGTAGTCGAAGTAGATACAGCTTTCTATGCCATTCAACCGGAAAAAAATTATCGCAAATGGCTAAGTCAGACTCCTGAAAACTTTTCGTTTGTCATAAAAGCCTATCAAAAGCTTACAGGACATGACCGCTCGAAGTTGACGCTACAGGAAGCGAAGGCGTTGATGGAGGAATACAGAGAATCCATTCAGCCTGTCATAGATGCAGGGAAATTGAATGCTATTCTGTTTCAGTTTCCTCCTTGGTTTGATGTTCGAAAAGCACATATCCAAAAACTGAAAACGATACGAGACTGGCTGCCGGACCTGCCCTTGGCTTTAGAATTTCGAAACCGTTCCTGGTTCGACCCCCAATATAAACAACAGACGCTTGACTTCATGAAAGAGGAAAAGTGGATTCATACAATCGTCGATGAGCCTCAGGCTGGCGAGAATTCCGTGCCTACCATACTGGAGCCGACACATCCTGATAAGACCTTAATCCGTTTTCATGGAAGGAATGTGCATGGATGGAACCGCAATGGCCGGGAAGGGAAAGACTGGCGTGCTGTTCGCTTTCTTTATCGCTATAACGAGAAAGAATTAGAAGAATGGGTAGAAAACCTTAAGAAACTGGAGCAGCAAACAAAGGATATTACTATCTTTTTTAATAATAATTCCGGCGGCGATGCAGCTGCTAATGCTAAGCAGCTGATTGATATGCTTGGGATCACATATGAAGACCTTAATCCAAGACAAATGGATTTATTCAACTTTTGAGGAGCAGCAATTATGGATGAGAATTTATTATTAAAGAAAATCGAAAGCTATGTAAAAGAACGGTTTGAAAATGATGTAACAGGCCATGATTACTTTCATATGAAACGTGTGGCTAAAACAGCGAGGCAAATAGCTGAAAAGGAAGGGGCACGCCTATTTCTGACTGAAGCTGCAGGCTGGCTGCATGATATAGGAGATGCCAAGTTATTCGCTGACTCTAATCAGGCAAGAAAGAGGATGATCGATTTTCTTAAGGAACTAAAGGTGCCTGTTGAAATGATTACAGAAATCGAAATTGCTATAGAGGATGTATCTTTTTCTAAAGGAAAAGTTCCTGAGACATTGGAGGGCAGAATTGTGCAGGATGCGGATCGTCTTGATGCGATTGGTGCCTTAGGAATTGCGAGGACTTTCGCATTTGGTGGTGCAAAAGGTCAATTAATTTATGATGAAGAACAAGGAAGAACCTCTATTCAGCATTTTTATGATAAGTTATTGACACTTAAGGATAAAATGAATACCGAGTCTGCAAAGCTGGAGGCTTTAGAACGGCATGCATTAATGGAGTCTTATTTAAATCAATTTTATCAGGAGTGGCACACATGCTAGAATAGAGAAAAGAAAACGACGAGGAGTGACGGGATATGACAACGGGAGAACAGGCTTATCTGGAAATGTGTCAGGAAGTGTTAGAGAATGGGACGAAAAAAGGGGATCGGACTGGCACAGGTACATATTCCACTTTTGGAAAGCAGCTTCGATTTGATTTGGCAGAGGGATTTCCGTTACTGACGACGAAGCGTGTGCCTTTCCGCTTGATTGCGAGTGAATTGCTCTGGTTCATCAAAGGGTACACCAACATTCGTTACCTTTTACAGCACAATAATAATATTTGGAACGAATGGGCGTTCAAAAAATGGGTGGAAAGCGATGAGTATGATGGACCGGATATGACGGATTTTGGCATCCGCAGTCAGCAGGATGAAGCCTTTCATGCTATTTATCAAGAGCAGATGGACCGCTTCAAACAATTAATTCTTGAGGATGATCATTTTGCAGAAGCATATGGAGATCTAGGCTCCGTATACGGAAAGCAATGGCGGGCATGGAAGACTTCCCAGGGAGAAACGATTGACCAGCTCAAAGAAGTAATAGACAACATTAGAACTAATCCCGATTCAAGAAGGCATATCGTAACCGCATGGAATCCGGAAGACGTTCCTTCAAACATGGCTCTGCCGCCGTGTCATACCATGTTTCAATTTTACGTAGCTGAGGGCAGACTTTCCTGCCAGTTGTATCAGCGCAGCGGTGATATCTTCCTCGGTGTTCCGTTCAATATTGCCAGTTATGCACTTCTTACCCATCTTATTGCTCATGAATGCGGTCTTGAACCTGGAGAATTCATCCATACCCTGGGAGACGCTCATATTTACACCAACCATACCGAACAAGTAAAGACCCAATTGGCTCGTGAGCCGAGAGCTTTCCCGGCACTGAAACTGAATCAAGAAAAGTCCTCCATATTTGATATTGAAATGGAAGACATGAAAATAGAGGGCTATGACCCACATCCAGGCATTAAAGCACCTGTTGCTGTTTAGAAGGGAGCACTGAAATGATATCACTACTATTTGCAATGGATAGGAATCGGGTTATGGGGAAGGACAATGACCTCCCGTGGCATTTACCTAATGATTTGAAATTCTTTAAAGAAAAAACAATCGGCCATACCATTATAATGGGAAGAAAAACCTATGAATCCTTCAATCGCCCATTACCGAAAAGAGAGAATGTCATACTGACAAAAGATGAGTCCTATCAGCAGCCAGGGTGTAAAATCATTCATGATATGAGCGAAATACTGAGGTGGAATGAAGAAAACCCTGAAACTGAGTGGTTCGTTATTGGCGGTAGTGTATTGTTTGAACAGATTCTTGATCAAGCGGATCGTATGTATATGACCTATATTGATGAAACTTTTCAAGGAGATACCTACTTCCCAGAGTATAAAGAAGATGAGTGGGAATTGACGCATGAAGAAAAAGGTGTCAAGGATGAGAAAAATCCGTATAATTATTATTTCCGTACGTATGATCGGGTGAACAAATGACAGACTATTGTGGGGTCTTATTAGCCGGCGGGCAGTCAAGCAGGATGGGAACCGATAAAGCGCTGCTTGAGCTAGGAGGCTTCAAGACAATCCAATGGGTGGACGAGAAACTTAGCATGGTAACAGATCAGAGGGCAATCATCACTAATCAGAAGGAACGCTTTGCTTTTGTGGATATTCCTTCTTATCCTGATGTATTTAAGGGAGAAGGGCCGATGGCGGGACTGCATGCTGCGATCCACTATCTTCCTTCTGATTATTATCTGTTATCCGCCTGCGATACTCCTTTCCTTTCTCCGGCTGTCTATGAAGTTTTAAAACAACAGGTGGTGGGCCATGATATTGCCATCCCCGTTTTCAATGGAAAGTTCCACCCGATGTCAGGCGTTTACTCAGTCGAAGTTTATAAGAAAGCCGGGGAGCTTTTAAATCAAGGCAAGAGAAGCATGAAGGCGTTATTCAACGAAACGGATACGGTGTTCGTCGACCAGTTTCCATCCATCGATACGGTTGAACTGGAGAGGCACTTTTTTAATATGAACGATCCAAAGGACTATGAGAAAGCTCAAGAAATTGTAAAAATAATTAAGAGTTAAAGGACATGGACCGTAATCCGTGGTAGAATGTAGTTGCTTGAGACAAGATTCGCTTAAACAATCGAACATTTTATGACAACAGTGAAAAAACTACAGTATTTCAAGTGCGGAACCGTTATAATGGGACCATGATAAATCGTTTCTATCTTGTAATCTATTTTGGGAAGGATGGTGAAAGGAATGTTAACAAGTATCGGTGTACCTGGGTTGATTTTGATTTTAGTCATTGCATTGGTTATTTTCGGCCCATCAAAACTTCCTGAAATAGGTAAAGCTGCTGGCCAGACTTTAAGTGAATTTAAAAAGTCAGCGAAAGACATGACAGGCGATGTAGCCGGTGATGTCAAAGAAGTAAAACAAGCGTTCACGGATGATCAGCAATCATCGAATAAATAATCTCTCTTAGAGGTGATAGTTATGTTCAGTAACATCGGCGTTCCTGGTTTGATTTTGATACTAGTCATTGCTTTAGTCATCTTCGGCCCGTCCAAGCTTCCTGAAATAGGTAAAGCTGTAGGCAGTTCCTTAAAAGAGTTCAAGAAAGCCACCAATGATATGATGTCGGATGATGATAAAAAGTCGGACGATAAAAATGATAACAAATAACAATGAATACCAGGAAGGTGTAAGGGGCGACCTTGCATCTTCTTTACTTGTGGGATAGGAAGTTTTACATTTGCATATGCTTGACGGCCCCCTGCAAGATGCAGGTTATGCCGGCACGTCAAACGAGCATGAGTACATAACGCTTGAGCTTTAAACTGGAATGGTGCAGCGGGAGGTGTTGAGGTTGAAAAAACAGAAACAAATAGAAGACGTCGAAATGAATTTGACAGACCATTTAACAGAACTGAGAAAGCGGATCATTTGGACCCTTGTCTCCTTTGTGGCCTTTTTTATTACTGGATTCATTTTTATTAAAGATATTTATGAGTTCTTTGTCAGTGATCTCGCATTCGACTTACATGTAACGAGCCCTGGGGAGATCATCTGGATTTATTTCTCCATGGCAAGTATCGTTGCTTTGATCGGTACACTGCCAATTCTCAGCCTGCAAATCTGGCTATTTGTAAAACCGGCTTTGACACCGAAAGAGACAAAGGTTTCTCTTTCTTATATCCCGGCTATATTTTTGTTATTTTTAGCTGGATTGACTTTCGGTTATGTCATTTTTATCCAATTGATACTTCCGTTCTTGTTATCCTTGAATGATGGAATGTTCAATGAAATTTTCACGGTCGATCGTTATTTCAAGTTTTTGTTCCGGGTGACCATCCCGTTTGCTATTTTATTTGAAATACCTATCATCACAATGTTCTTGACAAGCCTGGGCGTGATCAACCCTGTTATGTTAGTGAAAATCAGAAAGTATGCGTATTTTGTATTGATCATCATAGGTACCATGATTTCACCACCTGATTTTATTTTACAGCTGGTGACAGCCGTTCCACTGATTATCTTATACGAAGTGAGTATCATTCTCTCTCGTGTCGTGTATCGCAAAAAATTAAAGCATCACCGCGAATTTATGGAGCAGGATTTCGAAGATGATGAGTATGGAAGCTGACAATAAACCCGCTGTCCTCTGTGACAGCGGGTTTTTATGTAGCGATATAGTCTAAGCATGCAGGAGCTAAAGGGCTGTAATTTTTCAAAAAAAAAGACCTCAACTGTTTTTATAGTCAAGGCCAAGTCACAAACAAAGGATCATCACTTGCACATCTATATAATACCAGCATACTTTAGGTCTGGAAGTGAGGTTTATCACTAATTCATTGATTTTAACGAAAAACCATGATAAAACTTATACAATAGTTCGTATGAAGTAAGGGGGAGCTTTGGGTGCGTTCATTTTACCATTATATGATGCGATTCAGAGGGAACAAGCAGCAAGATCACGAAAAAGAATTGGCAGACTGGATGTTTGAGGATCATAGTTTTCCTAAGCAATCTACATCTTATCATGAAGTTAGTGACTATCTGGAATGGAATGCTCCATTCCCAGAAGCACTTAGCGTTTTTGATCGGTTATGGGAGTCTTATCAAGTGGATGAAAAAGAATAGTTAAAATGGAATCGTGCAGCTGGCTGGTTGTGCGGTTTTTCATTTTACCAACAGGTAACATTTCCCTGTTGTTCGTAACGGAACCCACGTTCGTGTATAATAAGCTTATACTATGAACAGTGTATTCAAGTATGAAAGTGAGGGTATTCAATGAAACTATTACATACCGCAGACTGGCATCTTGGTAAAATTGTCAACAGTGTACATATGACGGAGGACCAGCGCTATATTTTACAAGAATTTATGAAGATAGTAGATGACGAGCAGCCGGATGCAATCATTATCGCAGGCGATTTATATGATCGTTCGATCCCTCCAAGAGAAGCGGTTGAATTGTTGAATGATGTTTTGACGGGATTGGTAATCGATAAAAAAATCCCGGTATTAGCGATTTCAGGAAACCATGATAGTCCGGATAGACTGGAGTTCGGCAGTCAGTTATTCCGGTCTCAGCAATTATATTTAGATACAAAATTAAAAGGTGAATTTCAACCTGTCACGTTGCACGACGAACATGGGCCGGTCCATTTTCATCTGGTCCCTTATTTGGAACCGGCGGAAGTAAGACAGTTTTTTGACGATGATCGCGTCCAATCTCATCACCAGGCTGCGGAACGGATGATTGAACATATAAAATCGAATCATGATATGTCAGAGCGCCATGTGTGGGTCGGTCATTCCTTTTTAGCCGGTGGAATGGAAACAGAATCGGAAGAAAGGTTATCGATGATAGGCGGGAGTCCATATATCGATGCAGAACTGTTTGAGGATTTTTCCTACGTGGCATTAGGGCATTTGCATCAGCCACAACGGGTAAGGTCCGAACATATTCGTTACAGTGGGTCCATCTTAAAGTATTCTTTTTCTGAAGCGAACCACCGAAAGGGTGTCACAATTGTAGACCTGACCGGTGAAGATACCACCTTCAGACAAGTGCCCCTAAAACCACGACGGGACCTTGAAGTTGTAGAAGGCTACCTGGATGACTTTTTGAATCAGGATTTGCCTGCTCATCCGGAAAATTATCTTCATGTGAAATTGCTGGATGACGGTCAGTTAGTGGATCCGATGGGGAAGTTACGGAGGAAATACCCAAATATATTACGACTCGAACGGAATATGCTCTCCTCACAAAAAAAGCTACAGGATCTCACAAAAATCAAAGAACGTCAGGAAATGTCTCATACGGATTTATTTGCTTCCTTTTATGAAGAAATGAAAGGGGACGCTATCCCTGAAAAACGGAGCCGGCATATTGAACAAGTCATCAATAAATTAATGACTGAAGAGCGGGTGAAATGACATGAAAGCTATTACATTAACTGTTACCGCATTCGGACCTTATCGTGGGAGACAGCATATCGATTTCAGCAGACTCGGGGAAGAATCGATATTTTTAGTAACTGGTCCGACTGGAGCGGGAAAAACGACGATATTTGATGCTATGTGCTTTGCATTATACGGAAAAGCAAGTGGCAGCGATCGGGATCAGGATACCTTGCGCAGTCACTTTGCTGAACCGGATGAACAGACAAGTGTTGAATTTGTGTTTGAACTGAGAGGGAAAACCTATCGTGTTATCCGAACACCGAAACAGCCGAAGAAAAAAGCGAGAGGTGAGGGGTTTACCGAGGATCCTGCAAAAGCAGAATTGTATCTGCTTGATGGAGAAAAAGAAATATTAGCAGCTTCTCGTATTAAAGAAGTGAATGAAACGCTGGAAGAGATGATCAGCCTCGATTATGAGCAATTTCGTAAAATGATCATGATTCCACAGGGAGAATTTCGAAAACTTATTTCAGAGAACAGTAAAGAACGGGAAGAAATACTCCAACGCATTTTCCATACCCATTTTTATGAAAGAGTCACGGAGGAGCTTAAACAGCACTCCAGGCAATTAAAAGAAGAGATAAGCCAGTATCAATGGAAGATCAAACAAGAGACAACTAAAGTTACCTGGGACGAAGATGAAGATGTTGATACGTTAGAAGATCCGAAAGAGATCTTGACAATGCTGGAACAAAAAGAAAAACAGGGGCAGAGTTCCCTACAGCACGTGGAGGAGCAGCTGACAAAACAAAACGTCAAGTTAAAAAAGACGCAGGAGTCCTTTTACCAGGCCAAGCAGTTGCAGGAAGGTTTTTCGAGGTTGAAAAAATACCAGGAAGAAAAACAAGCATTGATGCAGCAACAGCCGGAAATGGAAAAAGTGAAAGAAAAACTGTCGCAAGCTGAAAATGCGATGGAAGTGATACCGGTCGAGGAGCAATGGAAGAGCCGGCAGCAGGATTATGAACGCTTGAAAGCACAGTTAGAACAAAAACAGACTTATCTTGCTGAAAACCGCGAACAGTTCGTCAAACTTCAGAAAACATATGAACAAGAATCAGAAAAAGAACCAGAGCGGGAGCGGTTAAAGGAAGATATCAAACGAAACAAAGAGGAGCTGGAGAAACTTAACAAACTGAAAGTCCTTCACGAAGAGAAAGAAAAGGCCAGAAAGCAGCTGGAAGGAAAATCTCAAGCTATTCAAAAGCTGAAGCATGCAGTTGAAGCGAACAAACGGGAAAGGACAGAGCTCCAGGGGATGCTTAAGCGGGAAAGTGAATGGAATAAAGCTTATTATCAGTGGAAGCAGGATTTTCAGGAACAAAAAACCATTCAAAATAGAATCGAAAAATTAGTCAAAGTTAATGAAGACATCTTGAAGATGCGAAACAGGTACCGGGATTTCAGACGGCAATACGATAAAAAGGTTTCGGAAGCCGAGCATATGAAGAACCAGCTGGATGAAAAGCAAAAAGAATTGAATCAGCAGCACGCTTTCCTGTTAGCGAGTTCCCTTGAAGCAGGAGAACCCTGCCCGGTGTGCGGTTCTGAACACCATCCTTCTCCGGCTGGGGCATCCAGCCAGGGAACTTCATCCCTGGAGGTTGTCGAGCAGTTACAGGAAAAGTACCGGCAGGCTGAAGAAGCTGTCAAGAAAGAGGAAGAGCAAAATATACAACTGAAGGCGGAAGGACAATCACAAAAACAGTTACTCGTAGCGGTTCATGAAGAAGTCGCTGAACATGTTCCTGACCTTCAGGAGGAAACGATTAAGAAAGTACAGCAAAAACAGGCAGAAGCGATGGCTATGTATCAACAGAAAATAACGGAAATAGAGGCCAAACTGAAAGAAATAGCTGATGCAAATGAAAAAGCGAAGCGGTTGGATAATCAGCTGGAAGCCTATCAAAGCGAACTGGAAGCTGAGCGGGAACAATACAATCAGCTTGAGAACAGTTTCGTGAAAACAGAAACATGGATCGAACAGTTGAGTGAAGGAATGAACACCACCCTGGACGGTTTAGGGCAAATGAAAGAAACGATTGCCCGTATGGAACGGGATTATCACCAGGCTGTAGCAGAATGGGAAGAAGTAAAAGAACGGTTTGAAAAGAAGAAAGAACAACTGCAAAAGCTGGAAGTGGAAGTTTCTGAGCTTACCAATTATACAGAAGAAAGCAGACAGATGGTCGCAAAATGGCAGGAGAAGTTAGAGGAACAGCTAACCAAGTACGATTTTGCCAGTTTAGAAGCCTACCAGGCGGTTAAGCTTCCTAAGGAAGACTGGGAAAAATTAAAATATAAACTGGAACAGTACAAGCAGAAGCTGGTCACGAATGGAGAGCAGACCGCGGAACTGGAAGCACACTTGAAAGACAAGGAAGAACCTGAAATAGAATCATTACAAGCAAAGCTCGAGCAGGAAGAGAAAGTGAAAGAAGTACTCGCTTCGCGTAAAAACGAAGCCGAACTGCATCTTAAAATGATTCAGGACGTTCAAACAGCGGTGGAGTCGTTATATAAGGAACAGGAGCAATTGCTGAACGATTATTATGATATTGGTGAACTTGCCGATTTAGCCAGAGGAGAAAATCACTTGCGTCTATCCTTTGAACGGTACGTTCTTTCTGCATTCTTAGATGAGATTCTTATGCAGGCAAACATCCGCTTCGATCAAATGACTGATCATCGCTACCAGCTGATCAGAAGTGACCAGGTCGCAAAACGTGGAGCCCAGAGTGGTCTTGATTTGGAAGTTATGGATCATCACACAGGGCTGCAGCGTTCGGTCCGAACACTTTCAGGTGGTGAGGGATTCAAGGCAGCATTGAGCCTTGCCTTAGGAATGGCTGATGTCGTCCAGGCTCATGCAGGAGGCGTGCAGCTGGATACTCTGTTCATCGATGAAGGCTTCGGCACCCTTGATGATTTATCGTTAGAGCAAGCGATCGGCTGTCTGAAAGATTTGCAGGACGGCAACCGTATGCTTGGGATCATTTCCCATGTTCCCCAATTGAAAGAGGAAATTAAAGCGAAGCTCCATATTTCACCAAGTCCGGAAGGCTCAACGGTACAGTTTGTATTCCATTAATTACTTTTTAAAACTATGTTTCTCTCATGTTATATTATTAAATGCACATGTTAGAAGCAGAGAGGGCGTTTCACATGAAAGTTATTAATGCACCAACGACAGCTCAGGTGGAAGAGTTACATGGGCTATGGGGACAATTTCAAGACGAAATATTACCATGTTATCTTTCTACATCTTATTTAAGACAATTAGGAAACACTGATATTTTTCACTTGCCAGATTTGGATGTCAAGGATCAGGCTGACATCATTGAAATGACGATTGCGCTTCAGACGATTATCCATCTGCTGGATGCTTCCTCAAATAAGCAGGAAAAATATGGCTATCTGTTTGAATCTAATAAAAAGATACTCACCAAACACGGAGTTTCCTTTCCTTTTGAAGCACGGTTATTCGAACTTCCTGAAAAAAATTATCGCCGCTACCACTAAGATGCTTGTAATTCTCTTTGTAATTAAATAGGATAAAAGTAAAGAAGAGCGGAGGTTTAGCCATGTCTACACCATTTTCAATGGAATGGAAAATGATTACGGAAGGCCAGGAAAAACGGATCAATGCAGAGGATAATATATTTGAGATCACTTTCGAGGGTTATAAAATATTTCCCATGGAGGAAATAATCGAAATCAAGCGCCATCCGGATGCGGATTTGATCGGAAGCGGGAAAGTTGTCGAATTGATTTTCAAAAATCAACAGACTACTTGCAAATATCAACTAATTTCGCTATATAGTGTCAATTAACGGATCTCCGTATAGCGAAAGACGTCTGTTTTTGCGCTTGCCCGGGAAATACTTTGCTGAATTAGTTCCCTTTGTCCCAACAAGATTCAAAGAATTGCCACATTCCCTACGTTTGTTATGAAGATATTCACCTTATACTTTAAGTAGCTACATGAATATTTTCAATAGGGGGAAGATAACATGCTCAGCAGTGTTTTGTTTGGTTTAATTCTAAGTGGTTTTATAGCCTTGATCATTACAGCAGATTTGGTATCAGAATAAAAGTGAATGAAGCGGGAAATCCTATCCATTCTCCAGGTTGCATTTACCTGGAGAATTTTTTTGTTAAATTGATAGGTTTTGTTATTATTTTTATAGAGTTGTGAAAGGAAGGGTGAGGGATATGAAGATATTACATAACGATTGGGCGCCACTGCTGGAGCAGGAGTTTGAAAAAAAATACTACCAGAAGCTACGGGAGTTTCTGAAAAAGGAATACCACCATCATACCGTTTACCCGGACATGCATGAGATTTATCAGGCTCTGCATACAACATCCTATCAAAATACAAAAGTAGTCATTTTAGGACAAGATCCATATCATGGGCCAGATCAAGCACATGGTTTCAGTTTTTCAGTTAAGCCGGGGATTGATATACCGCCGTCTTTAAAAAATATATATAAAGAACTGGAAGCTGATGTAGGGTTTGAAATTCCTAATCATGGCTATTTAAAGCCGTGGGCCGAGCAAGGGGTATTATTATTGAATAATGTGCTGACTGTCAGGGCACATCAGGCACACTCCCATCAGGGAGCAGGCTGGGAAACATTCACCGATGAAGTCATTGAGGTGTTGAATGAAAGAGAAAAGCCAGTAGTATTCATGCTGTGGGGAAAACATGCGCAGAAGAAGGCTTCGTTTGTCGATCGCGGCCGTCACTATGTGATTCAATCCCCACATCCCAGTCCATTATCGGCGTATCGAGGATTTTTCGGCAGTCGCCCATTTTCAAAAGCTAATCGTTTCCTGGAGGAAATAGGCGAGTCGCCGATCGATTGGGAGCTGCCACATCACGTAACAAGGGCTTAAGCCCATGCAAACTCAGCAAGTGCACATATACTATCCTATGACGAGACAATGAGTACGGAGGGATAGATATGTTTCCACCTGCAAGACCTCCGATGGGAGGAAGACCACCAGGGTTTGGCGGGCAATCGCCTTTCCAAATCGGTTCGTATGGGAATCAATTCGGAATGGGTAATCAGTTCAGGGGAATGCCGCAAAAGCAAGGATTCCTATCCAAACTTTTAGCTAAAAGAGGAGCAGGTGCTGCAGCGCATGGAGGCTTTGGAGCCGTCCAGGGGGGCGGTACTGATTTTGCTTCTATGCTTGGGAACGCACAGCAAGTACTGAAAGTCGCCCAGAGTGCTGCACCGATGATCCAGCAATATGGACCGATGGTAAAAAACATACCAACATTGATCAATCTATGGAAAATCATGCGGGAGCCTGATGAAGAAACAGAAACACAGGCAGAAAGCTCTCTGAGTTCTCCGGACAGGATGGAATCAAGAGTGAGCAGCAATCGGGAAAGCAATAGGAGGCGCGAGGAATCTTCCAGTGCGTTACGTTCTAATAAAGTTTCTCGTTCTAATCAAGGCACATCACAGCCCAAATTATATATTTGAGCTGTGCATGTGACTTGATTTTTTTTCCTAAAACCGAAAGAATAAGGGAAATACGTGTTATATTCACACTTTCTTCTTGGAGGTTTTAAATATGTCTGAACAGAATTTGAAAAAAGCTACCTTTGCTGGCGGCTGTTTCTGGTGCATGGTCGAGCCATTTGATGAACGACCGGGTATAGAGAAGGTGGTTTCCGGATATACGGGCGGCCATACAGAGAACCCTTCCTATGAAGATGTTTTTACGAAAGATACAGGGCACGTGGAAGCGGTAGAGATCACATACAATCCTGAAATTTTTTCTTACGAGCGGTTGGTCGAAATATTTTGGCAGCAGATCGACCCTACCGATCCAGGAGGACAGTTCAACGACCGGGGGGAACATTACACAACTGCCATATTTTACCATGACGAAGAACAGAAGCAAATAGCTGAAAGCAGTAAGCGAACTCTTGAGGAAAGTGGCAAATTTAAAGATCCGATTGTAACCAAAATACTGCCAGCTAAACCTTTCTACCCTGCTGAAGAAGCCCATCAGGACTACTATAAAAAACAGTCGTTTCATTATAACCTGTATAAAAAAGGTTCCGGCCGAGCTGATTTCATCAAAGAGAACTGGGGTTATAAAAAGGACAAGGATGAACTGAAGCATCAGCTGACGGATATGCAGTATTTTGTCACCCAGGAAAATGGTACAGAACCGCCGTTCCGTAATGAATACAACGATAACGAGGAAGAGGGCATTTATGTAGATATCGTATCCGGGGAACCATTATTTAGTTCTACGGATAAATACGATGCCGGCTGCGGATGGCCAAGCTTTACCAAACCGATCGAAAAACAGCAAGTGGCCGAAAATACCGATACTTCCCACGGGATGATCAGGACCGAGGTCCGGAGTCAGGAAGGGGACTCCCATCTGGGACATGTTTTTGAAGACGGTCCGAGAGATAAAGGCGGCCTGCGCTACTGCATCAATTCAGCAGCACTTAAATTCGTACCTAAGGAGAAGATGGAAGAAGAAGGGTATGGATATCTCCGTTATTTGTTTGATTAATGTCACCTTAGATAACCTGAGATATTAAATGGATTTAATGTGACTATGTAGCACTTAGACGACACATGTGGAGTGTGTGAGCTGGTTGGAGAAAAAAGAGCGATGTATTTCTTCAACTATAAGTAAGTCGAAATACTTTATGTTGATTAAGCAGGAAGCTCACCTAAGAGCTCCTGCTTTTTAACATGGGAAGGGATTCAACTTTGATTGGAGAATTGAATAAGGATAGTGATTGATATTACTTACACGAAAAAAATGTACTCATGAAAAAAGTAATGGAGATCATCTCACTTTTAGCAGACAGGACAATAACTTTTGGATACTGGAAAATTACGGAAGGAACAAGAAGAAAACGTATTGATGCTTTATAAAAAAATCAATCAATTATGAGTTATCCATGTTACATAAGCGGATAAAAGATTCAATAAGAGATAGATTAATATAGTTAGGAAAAAATATGAAAATACTGAATGGTGCTTAAAATGTTTTTAGAATTCTGAAAATATAAAGTTACGTATTAAAGTGATTTCTTTTATATGTTCATCCTTGGTTAATGATTTATGAAGAAGCACCAGAACCGTCCGGGGCGTCTCGGTGTGTCTGAATTGTGACAGAAGAAAGTGGAGGGGTAATCAAATGAGAAAAATCAAAGTTGGCTTAGTTGGATATGGCTTTTCAGGTGCTACATTCCATGCGCCATTTCTTAGTGTATTAAAGGAATATGAGTTGACGAAAGTTGTTAGTTCTAAAAAGAAAGAGGTTCAAAAGGATTTAGGAAATGTAGTTGTAGTAGGTAGCTTAGAAGAGGTTCTTGAAGATCAAACGACTGATTTAGTCATTATTACAACACCAAGCGGTATGCACTTTGAAATGGCAAAACAAAGCTTAATGGCCGGAAAGCATGTAATATTGGAGAAACCGATGGTTGTTAAAACTTGGGAGGCAGAGGAACTAATTAAAATTGCCTCAGAAAAAAATCTGCTTTTAAGCGTCTATCATAATAGAAGATGGGATAATGACTTCTTAACAGTCAAAAAGCTAGTAAATGATGGTGTGTTGGGAGAAATTAATACTTATCAGGTTCATTATGATCGATACAGACCGAAAGTAAGAGATCGTTGGAGAGAAAAACAAGGCCCTGGCTCGGGCATACTATATGATTTAGGCTCTCATCTTATAGATCAAGCCTTACATCTTTTTGGCTGGCCACAATTCGTATCAGCCGATGTATTTGCCCAAAGAGAAAAAGCGGAAACGGATGATTATTTCCATATTACTTTAGGATACGATAAGCTACGAGTTATTTTACATTCTGGCTCAATTGTTCCAGAGAGTGGACCGCGTTTTCAGGTGCATGGAACAAAAGGAAGCTTTATTAAATATGGCCTTGATGGACAGGAATCTGCACTTATAGCTGGCAAAAAGCCGACCGATTATACGTGGGGAGCAGATGATCCACAATTTTATGGAGAACTTCATACAGTAGATGGGGAAGAAGTAAAGCAAGAGTTGATTGAAACATTAAATGGCTCCTATACAACTTATTATGAAAAATTTGCTGAAAGTGTTTTGGAGGGGAAATGTCTTCCTGTTACAGCATATGAAGGGTTATCCGTTATTAAAATTATTGAGGCTGCCTTTCAAAGTAGTAAAGAAAAGAAAGTAATTCTAGTATAAAGATAGCCCAGAGTTTACCTCTGGGCTTTTTGTGTTCTACTATTGTGTGATCATCCATATGGTTGGACTATTTGCTTTTAATGCAACTTAAATTGTCTATCGTCTGCTTCGGCTCCTGGTTCCAGTCGTCTGATTCGAGTTCTCATTAATCCAGCTGGTTTTTCTTTCTGGACCTGAGTCTTCACTTTGTGTCAAATCCACATTTTCAAGTGGGTCTCTGTTATGGTTTGTTTCATTATTTACTATGTTGTTAGGATACATTGACTTATTTTCTGTTTTGTTGGTCAGGAAGGTACGGTAGACTTTTTCTTCATTCTTTTCGTCCGCTTCAACCAGTACAATCGTCTTTCCATCTTTTAAATATTGTTCATACTGTTTTGCTTCTGCTTCCGGCATACCAGCTCCTACCATGGCTCCGACGATCCCTCCACCGCCGGCACCGATGCCTGCGCCAGATAGTGCTGCTGCGATCGGACCAGCCGCTGCAATTTGACCGATTCCTGGGATAGCCAACAGACCAAGACCTGTTATTAAACCGGCAATGCCGCCGAGGACACCGCCCGAAGCTGCTCCGATTCCGGCACCCTTACCAGCGTTTTTACCCCTGCCGCCTTTATTGGATGTAACGGTGGTATCTGTTTCATCTTCCAGCACATTAACCTTGTTTTTATCCTGGGCAAAGACAGAAATGTCATTACCGCTATAACCATGATTCTGTAAATCTCTGATTGCTCGTTCTGCGTCTCCCACGTGAGTGAATACGCCTCCAATGAGCTTTTTATCCATAATCAGCATCATCCTCCTTTGAATTTGTACACATTACCCCATACCCCGTTAACAAAAATTGTATGCATCACGGCTCGTTTTCCTTTTCGTAAAAACTTTAATTAATAAGGGTAATATTGAAGAATAATAAACGGTAATTCCTGTTTCTACAAAGTTAACTGAGGTTAGAAACCAACCGATCAGTGGTATGAGTGATGGTAAATGAAAAATTGTGCCAGCAGTAAGGAGAGAAAATGAATGTGGACGAAACACCCCTTTTTCAAATATATAACCGGTTTAATATTAATTCTAATCAGTATTTTCTTTTTGAAGGTTCTTGGATTCTTTGAACCAGTCAAAGTAGTAATAGAGAGCGTGTTTTATCCGATATTGATCGCTGGATTTCTCTATTTCATTTTGCGGCCGTTCGTAAGATTCTTTTCCAAGTATAAATATGTGCCGAATAGCTTAGCGGTGGTAATTGTTTTTGCAGGGATAGCTGGTCTTATTTATACTGCCTATTTAATTATGGCTGAGACACTGCAACAACAAATTTCCAATATCACGAATAAATTACCGGAAGATCTGAAGAAATCTGCAGAAAAAACAGAACAGGCGATTGAAGAAAACGATATGGGGATGATTTCTATAAGCAGCCTCAGACAAAAAGCTACCAGCTTTTCGGGAGACATGGTTCAGACTGTAGGTGAAAATTTGCCGGAAGTCTTAAGCGCTATTACCAGTGCAGCCACTGTGCTTATCGTAGTTCCCTTCGTATTGTTTTATTTTTTGAAAGATGATCATCGTTTTATTCCATTTATGTTAAGACTCATCCCTGAAAAGCATGATCAGGAAGGTCAAAAGATATTAAAAAATATCAGCCAGACATTGTCCGCCTATATTATTGGTCAAATCACAGTGGCAGTAGTCGATGGAGTATTGATGTATATCGGTTATTTAATCATCGGTCTTGATTATGCTCTGGTACTGTCCATATTTGTAACACTTACCGCTGTCGTTCCATTTTTTGGTCCAATCATCGGTATACTGCCATCTCTTATCGTTGCACTGACACAAGAACCTTCCATGGTCGTATATGTACTGATTACCATGGCAATTGTCCAGCAAATGGAAAGCAGTCTGGTTGCCCCGGTGGTGCTCGGAAATCGTTTGGATGTTCATCCTTTGACCATTATTTTCCTTTTGATAACTGCGGCGTCATTATATGGATTTATAGGGATGCTAATCGCTATTCCTCTATATGCTGTTGTTAAAGTTACCATTAAAAATTTGTACTCCTTTTTCAGACTTAGAAAAGTCGTTTAGTTATTTTTGGTGTTTATATTCTGTTAAATTTCAGTGTTAAATTTTCATCCTTAAGCTTCCTTAGGCTCACTTTTGGAGAAGTAGGAACTAAAAGTAGTTAACTTTTGCTGTAGTGGTACGAAGAGTTATGGAAAGGATATGATAGAATTGGGCTGAAGGAGTTAATGCTATGTTTAAATCTCGTTCATGGAAATTATTATTATCTTTTTTGATCTCCATAGCAGGTGGAGGCGTTTTTCTTTATCTTCATTTTCCTTTGCCCTGGATTCTGGGACCGGTGGCTTTTCTACTGATATACAAGGTAACGACAAAGAAAGCAACCGCAGCTTCTTTAAAACTGAGGAATTTGAGTTTCGGGTTTTTAGGCATACAAATAGGAAATACATTTACTGCCGATACTTTTACGAGTGTCACGCCTTATTTGATCCCTTATAGTATTTTTACTTTATTATTGATTGCTATCAGTTTATTAAATGCTTATATTATTTCCAGATACATTGAAATTGACGCGAAGACAAGTATGCTGGGCAGTGTGCCGGGTGGATTATCAGCCATGCTGGCATTGAGCGATTCATTAAGAGGAAATACGGTCCTTGTGACGATTTTGCATACGATTAGATTAGTTACTGTCTTATTCGCGATACCTTTTATGGCTACTCATTTTTTTGCCAGTGATAAATCACAAGAAGCAGCTTACGCCTCGTCTCATATACAAGGGGAGTGGTACACCCTCTTATTCTACGTGGCGGCATTCCTTTTAGGGTTCTTGCTTCAAAAACGAATTCCAGCCTCATTAGTCATCGTACCAATGCTGATCACCGGGGGGATTCAGTCTTTGGGGATGCCATTATTTGAGCTTCCCGGGGTTATTTTCATATTTGCCCAGCTGAGTCTCGGCGTCTACCTTGGTAATTCTGTTTCCATTACAGATGTTATCCGGGCAGGGCGGTACTGTTTTTATTATTTTGCCCTGGCTTTATTTGTAATCCTGGTATCTTTCGGTTTAGGCTACTTATTAACTCTATGGACAGGGATGGAGCTCTCGACTGCAATCTTAAGTATTGCCCCAGGAGGTTTGATCGAGATGGCTTTGACAGCGGATGAAGCAGGAGGAGATCCTTCCATTGTAAGTTCGCTCCAAATGATTCGGTTATTGATGATCGTTTTACTATTGCCGTTCATCTTACAATGGCTTCTTCCTAAGGTGGAAAGAAAAGAGGCTTCTGCCAGCAGCTCTTAGTTGACGTTATCTTGAATGTGAGATACCATTATCTTGATACTGAGATAAATGAAGATCAATCAACAATGATAGATACTTAAGAAGGAGGCAATCCAAATGAAGATGAAGCATATTTTCCGGGAAGGAAAAACGGATAATAAAAATGTATTATTGCTCTTACATGGTACAGGAGGAACCGAGCAGGATCTTTTGCCGATCGCTAATATGATCGACCCTGATGCATCCATCCTCTCTGTTCGTGGTAATGTATCAGAAAATGGTATGCCGCGCTTTTTCAAACGATTGCGTGAAGGTGTATTTGACGAAGAAGATTTGATTAACCGGACGAAAGAATTGGATGAGTTTTTAGATGAAGCTGCTGAAGCTTATGGGTTTGACCGTGAGCATGTGATAGCAGCTGGCTATTCCAATGGAGCGAATATCGCCGGCAGCTTATTATTCCACATCGAAAACAGTTTGAAAGGAGCGATGCTCTTTCATGCGATGGTTCCAAGGAGAAATGTGGAGCTTCCAGATTTGACAGGCAAGCAGCTGTTCATAGGAGCGGGAGAGAACGATCCGATTTGTCCACCTGAAGAAACGAAGGAACTGAAAGAGATGTTGGAAAACGCCGGTGCTGCTGTAGAGGTCTTTTGGGAGAGATATGGGCACCAACTTACCGAAGCAGAAGTACAGGAAGCAAAAAAATGGTATGATAAAACTCAGAAATGAAGTTAGGAGACTGTCTCAATTTGATGAGACAGTCTCTTTTTACGGCAGAAAGGTGGTTTTTGTCATGCAAACAGCATTTGTTCCATTTGAACAGGATAAATTGTTTGAAGCGGTTTTCCTTGAACGGCCTAATCGTTTCATTTTACATTGTAGGTTAAAAGAAAATGGGCAAACCATTCGGGTACACCTCCCTGACCCGGGCAGGTTAACTGGTTTATTACGAGAAGGAGCCGCCATTATTGTCAGACACCATAATGATCCGACCAGGAAAACAGCCTGGTCGGCGGTAATGATTGAAGATAAGAACACGAATACCATGGTTTCTTTAAACACACAGCTTGCCAATCAATTAGTTGAAAAAGCGTTACAAAATGGAGTAATTCCCTCATTAAAAAACTATAAGATACTAAAAAGAGAATATACAATAAGCCCTTCACGGTTCGATTTCTTCCTTGATAATGGAAGCAGGAAATTGATATTGGAGGTTAAAAGCGTCACGATGAGAGAGGATACGTATGGTAAATTTCCGGATGCTGTTACCAAGCGGGGCAAAAAGCATGTCGAGGAACTGGCGCAGATACGGCAGGAGGGAGAAATGGACACAGCCATATTATTTGTCGCTCAGCGGAATGACGTAACAGCCATTACAACTGCAGATGAAATTGACCCGGCATTCAGTGCCGCTGTGAAACAAGCGGTGGTTCATGGAGTGACAGTCCTTGGCAGCAAATGTACAGTCGACAGGACAGGAATCAAATATGACCAGGAAATTCCTTTTCATAATGTAACGAATAACAGTTGAGTGTGGCAACCTAAAACGATATCATAGAAAAATAAACTGGAAAAAGGATGGGGTAACATGATCCATAAAAACTGGGAAACAAGCAAAACGATCAAGCAAATTGAGTGTGTGCATAATGATGCTGAAAAGTTCGTTGTAGATAAAGTTCTTACACCTGGTAAAGTCTACGATGTGAAAAATGAAACAGAGGAATTTTATTTCATTCTTGATAATACCGGAAGAATCGGTGGCTTCTATAAAGATTATTTCAAAGAAATCAGCTAAGTATGGACTCAACGAACGAAGCTGAATTCAACCTATAAAAAGCTGGACAGCATTTGCTGTCTAGCTTTTTGGTTTGACATTTTTCCAGACATTAATAGTAAATAATATAACACTGATCATCACCAGGCTTGCTCCTACAGCAGTACCTGCTCCTAATGCTTCATTCTTTGTGACAATCATGACTGCGAGTGAGCCCATCATGATCGGCAGTCCAAGATTATGAAGCCAAAAGTGCCATTTGCCAAGTCTTGATTTCTCTGCGTTTGGAAATAAATAATAAACGATACCAGCCAAAGTCAATGCCGTCCAGCCTAGCAAGTTGATGTGGACATGAACAGGAGAAAGCGCATAAATATGAGAAATAGACATACCATAACCAAGCGCTACCCCTATCAAAAAATAAATGGTTGAAATCTTTATCAATTTTATTCCCATTCAATCCCTCCTTTTCTCCTATTTATATGAGCCTATCGAACTGTTTAGAAATATTCTTTCTGTCACAGATGATGTTTCATAGTTACAACAGGTGGGCAATAAAAGGAAGAGGCGTAGCAAGTCATCTTGCCATAGGGGCTATATTCGTCCATAATGGAGGTAACCCTTAATACGAGGAGATGGTCGTAGGTGAAGAAATTATATCTAATCCGCCATAGTGCGACAGAAGGCCAGCACCATGATTCCCCCCTGACTAAAAAAGGTATCAGGCAATCACAGGCACTTGCTCATTTTCTGAATCAGTCTGCCCCTGAGATTGACAGGGTAATATCCAGTCCTTTTTTTCGTGCTGTTGAAACCATCAAACCTTTCGCAGCCCCAAAAGGGTTGACGATAGAAATAGACGACCGTCTCCAGGAACGGATTTTAAGTAAGGAACCTTTAGATGATTTTCTCGATTACTTAGAAAAAACTTTTGAAGATTTGGATTTTAAAATGCCGGGGGGAGAGTCCTCCAACGAAGCTAAATCCCGCGTCCTTCACTTGCTGGAGGAAATAGAGCGGGACGAAAATCACCAGGGCATCGCTCTCATTACACATGGAAACTTGATGGCTTTGTTATTGCAGTCGTTTGATGTAGAAATTGGCTTCGAACAGTGGAAGGAAATTAGTAATCCGGATGTCTTCCTTGTCCAAAAACAAGGAGGAGATTATACCGTAGAACGGATTTGGAAAGACCATCTTGCTCATCCGCAAAACACAGAATGATTATTTTTCTGTCAAATTAGCAGGAATTAATTAAGAGGGTATCTAATAGATATTATAGGGAGTGACATTCATCACATCCTAGTAAATAACAAATAGAAACTTTACTAACATAAAAGGAGGAGATTCACTTGGCTTTTGTTATTACTTCGCCATGTAAAGACGAAAAAGCGGCTGAATGCGTGGATGTTTGTCCAGTCGATTGCATAGAAGAAGGAGAAGATATGTTTTATATCGATCCAAACATTTGCATCGATTGCGGCGCCTGCGAGGCTGTCTGCCCGGTAGAAGCCATCTATATGGAAGATGAAGTACCGGAAGAAGAGAAGGACTATATCGAAATCAATCGAAAGTTCTTTGATAAATAAACAAATATAAGTAATGATAGACTGCTTATAACCGCAATTGATACATTGGTAAAGGAAGCGCATAAAAGAGCGAAATCCATTTGGGTTTCGTTCTTTTCTTTTTGTTAAAAATATTCCGGTGAAATGAATACCTGTGGTTGGAACAGGGTATCAGATTAGACAGAGGCTATATTACCGAAGGAGGATGTAAGGATGAATGAAGTGAAAAATAAGACAGCAATCGTAACTGGTGCAAGCAGTGGCATCGGCCAGGCAATTGCCATGCATTTAGCGGATGCAGGAGCTAACATTGTGCTTGCTGCGAGAAGAAAAGAACGGATGGATGCAATCGCCTTGAAAATCCAGCAAAAGCATTCGGTTCATATAAAAGTTGTGGAGACAGATGTTACTAAACAGGAAGATGTAGAAAAACTGGTGGCGGAAGCTAAAGAGGCCTTCGGCAGTGTAGATATATTTGTAAACAACGCTGGTGTCATGCTGTTATCATTTCTTAAGAATGATCATGTGGATGAATGGGAGCAAATGGTGGATGTCAACATTAAGGGTGTACTATTCGGTGTCCATGCTTCCCTGCCAACCATGCTTGAGCAAGGCAGCGGACACATAATAAACGTTTCATCGGTAGCTGGACATGAAGTGTTTCCTGCAAGTTCCGTTTACAGTGCAACCAAGTTCGCTGTACGTGCGCTTTCTATGGGAATGGAAAAAGAGTTATCGAAATCGGGAGTACGCGTGACGAATATATCACCAGGGGCTGTTTCCACTGAATTGACTGATCACATTACGGACGAAGAAGTAAAAGAAAACTTCAAGAACAGAAAGACAGAGCCGTTAGAACCGGAGGATATTGCCCGGGCAGTCACTTACGCTGTATCACAGCCTGATTATGTCAATGTCAACGAAGTAGTCGTCCGGCCATCACAAGGTAACAAGTAAGCCATTCATTTTCTATTCCTTGCGTCTGGTTTCTGATAGAGTAATAAAAGGATAGCTGCTGTCATGTAAACAGCGGCTATCCTTTTATTTGAAAATTTTTATAGCCTTTTTCTTTATTTTCTGTAGTAATATCCATATGGTCGACTTTTGCATAGGGACTAGGCCCGTTTTGAATGTCTTCAATAAAACGATCCAGGTTCTGCTTGTCTCCTTCTGCTTCTATCTCAACTGTACCATCGGTATTATTTTTGACCCAGCCATTGATATTATGTTCAGCTGCTACTTGTTGTGCAGAAAATCTGAATCCGACCCCTTGTACTCGTCCGTGTACGATAATGTGTGCTGACGCCACTGTTTACCCCCTCCTTGCTTTTCTATTTCTCATTCTTTCTATCATAACTTTAGCAAATTTTCAAAAACCTGCCTACTGAAACAATTCTTTATAATAGTTTCTCGCCTCTTGTTCGGTTCTAAATAATACATGATTGTCATCCAACTTACAATAACTATTCTGTAACCATATCGTTTTTGTGTCGGGCAAAGAAGGAGATTGAATAATTTTCCCTGATGTGACTTCCCAATTTCCCGGGTTATGTATATCCTTCATAATGACAAAGACGTCAGTACCATCTTTAGTTTCGTGGGGGTCGAGCATATAATCCATAGGTATACCTCCTGTATGACAAAAATAGTTTATTTTCCTAGTGTGTTTCGTTACCCTGTAAATATGTAATGGGTAAAAGGAGGGGAATAGGCCAATGAAAGAAATTGATATCTCTTCTCTGAAGGGTTTCCGGATAGGCCATGCGGATAATAAGACAGCAGCAACTGGGTGCTCAGTCGTTTTGTGTGAACACGGAGCTGTGGGCGGAGTGGATGTCCGTGGTGGCGCACCAGGCACCCGTGAAACGGATCTCTTACGTCCGGAAAACCTCGTGGAAAATGTCCATGCTGTGTTTTTAGCAGGGGGGAGTGCGTACGGACTTGCTGCCGGGTCAGGGGTGATGGAGTTTTTGGAAGAAAAGGATATAGGGTTCGAGACAGGGGCAGGCAAAGTCCCAATCGTTCCTGGCGCTATTCTCTTCGATCTTCATGTTGGAGATAACAGCAGACGACCTGATCTCCAAATGGGTTATGAAGCATGCAAGAATGCCTATCAAACGCAAGGAATAATGGAAGGGAACGCCGGGGCCGGTACAGGTGCCTCGATTGGAAAAATATTGGGTCCTGACCATGCGATGAAAAGCGGCCTGGGGAGTTATGCCATTCAAGCTGCTGATGTACAAATAGGTGCTATGGTGGCAGTTAACAGTTTCGGTGATATTGTTTCGCCCCACGATGGAAAGCGGATGGCAGGGGTTTATGATAAAGAACGTTTAACACTACTTTCTACCGAAAATATATTATTAGAACAGATCATGGCTGGAAAGGCTGACAGGTTTTCCGGCAATACTTCGATCGGTGTCATTATGACTAACGCAAAACTGTCAAAGTCACAGGCAAATAAGATCGCAGCAATTGCACATGACGGATTCGCAAGGACAATGAGGCCGTCTCATACGCTTGTTGACGGAGATACTATATTTGTCCTGTCTACAGGCGAGGTGGAAGCGGATGTTAATACGATTGGAATGCTTGCTGCGAAAGTCATCGAGCATGCTGTGATACGGGGAGTCACTACAGCTGAAACAGCTTATGGAATGATGAGTCATCAGGAATTTTGGCTAAGGAGGAAGAATCAACATGATTAACTATCTGTTTGTCTATGGAACATTGCGAAAAAACCAGCCGAACGCTTTTCATCTGGAAAAGGCTGAGCTGATTTCAGAGCAGGCTAGTACGACTGGCAAACTATATGAAGGTCCAAGTTATTATCCAGTATTAGTGGATGAGGAAGCAATTGTCTACGGTGAGCTATATAAAGTGACGGACAACATAATGGAGGCCATTGACGAACTGGAGGGTTTTCAAGGAGACGGCAAAGAAAATTTATACGATCGGAAAATCAGGGAAATAAAGACAGACCAGGGGGATTTCCAGTCCTACGTTTATTATCTATCACCGGACAGAAAAGAAATGGCAGTAGCTGAAATTGAATACGGAGACTGGAAAGTACATGAATTGCTGAAACAGGATGAAGTAGTTTATTTTGCCTTTGGTTCTTGCATGGATGCAGAACGGTTCAAACTGGCAGGGATTGATCATTATTTCCATCAAAAACTTGGACGTGGCGTCCTTAATGGGTACCGTCTTTTATTCTCTCTCCATCTTCATGACGGCGGCAGGGCGGATATTATCGAAGCAGATGACAATGTCGAAGGAGTGTTATACCAGGTCCCTCTTGATGCAGTCGACTATTTGTTCAAAAGGGAAGGGGTCAATGCTGGTCATTATCGCCCCACGATCGTAGATGTGCAGTTGGGTGATAAGCTTTTAAAGAATGTGCTCACCTTTTATGTTCTGGAGAAAAAGCAAGAGCTCACTCCGCCTTTTCATTACGCCGAGGAAATTCATAGAGGGGCATCATCTTATCTATCAAACGACTATATGCAGCGCCTTGAAGGGCTATTTGGCGAGAAATTCGAAGTAGAAGGGTTCAAAGAATATATCGCCAGTCAAAAAAAGAAATAAGCAACAACGCTTAAGTGCAGGGAACACTACCCATAAAGCTTAGCTCCTGCTACAATATATAACAAGAATAAGGAATAGAGAAATTATTTGCCGGATATAAAGGAGTCCCGTACATGAATGTAACTACAAAAAGCAGTCAGCTTACGAAAGAAGCACAATCGTTAAGTGGGTTATATCATGAATTGAATAGACAAGGTAATGACTGGCAAGCGGAAAAAGTGCTTGATTTGATCGATAAATGGGAGCGGCAGCAGGTGATGATCGGTTTTGCCGGGCATTTTTCTGCTGGTAAATCGACCATGATCAATACCCTGCTGGAAGAAGAGATACTTCCCTCCAGCCCAATACCGACGAGTGCTAATGTCGTAAAACTTCAGTCGGGGGATGATTATACACGTGTGTTTTACCGGGATGATCGTCCAGCCCAATATGAAGGAAAACCCGATATGGAAACAATCCAGTCACTTTGTAAGGATGGGGACGAAATCGTTTCTTTAGAAATAAGTCAGAAGGATGCCAAACTTTCTTCCCATGTCACGATGATTGATACCCCGGGCGTGGATTCTACCAATGACGCGGACAGGGTAATAACGGAATCTTCCCTTCATTTAATGGATTACATGTATTATGTCATGGATTATAATCATGTCCAATCAGAAGTGAATCTGACCTTTTTACAGGAAATGCAGAAAAAAGGTCTTCCTTTTTCCATTATCGTTAACCAGGTTGATAAGCATCAGGAAAGTGAATTATCCTTCCCTGAATTTCAAACCAGTGTCAGTGAGGCGCTTGAAAACTGGCAGTTGACCCCTGATAAGATCTTTTATACCACATTGATGGCACCTGAGTTGGCGATTAATGAGCTGTCCATGTTAAAAAGCCATTTAACAACAGTGACGGAAATATCTGCAGAAGAACGGGAAGCAAGTATAACCAGGAGCGCATCCCTGATCTTAGAGGATAGTGTCGACGAAGTTGCTTCAGACTTTGAGGATAAAAAAGTAGAGCTATTAGAGAAAATGGAAGGTTTGCAATCCACGACGCCTGATGAAAAGAGGGAACAGGTTCAAAGTGAAATCCAGCGCTTAGAGAATCGTGAAGAAGAAGCGGAAGCACTTTATGAGGAACGGGTATTATCTCTGTTCAAAAATGCTTATTTGATGCCGACAACATTAAGAGAAGATGCTGAACGTTACCTCGAGTCTATGCAGCCTGGCTTCAAAGTCGGATTGATGTTCACGAAGAAGAAAACAGAAGAAGAACGGGAACAAAGGAAAGAGACGTTCTATAACCACCTGATGAAAATAGTGGAAAAAAATCTTCGCTGGCCATTACGCGATCGCCTATTAGAAGTAGTGGAAGCTTATCCTGTCACAGGTTCACAGGTTACCGAACGTATTCAAAACTTAGACGCCGATTATCCAAAACAGGCACTAGAAGATTTGATCGACTCAGGGGCGAAGGTGACCAATACCTATGTGCTGGTATACACGGATAAGGTGGCAGATGATGTGAAGCGGACCTATAAATCCTATGTTAAGGGAATATGGGAGGAGATCAAGCAGGCAATCCGGGATGATGCCAGCCAGAAAATCCAAGGCTATGATGATGTGAAACAATCCTTCGGCCAACTGGAACAGTACCAAAAGGAATTGGAAGGTATAGAACATACGATTGAAAGCTATCGAGCTGGATTGTGGCACGCCTTTACCGAAAAGACGCCTGAATCCGGACTACACCAACAAATCCAGGTACTATTAAAAGAAAGAGAGGAAAACATCCGCTTTCTTGATGCCTGGGATCCTGATGAACAAAAGAATCATCAGGAGGAGGCTGTACACCAGCCGGATGATGTCGAATTACCCGAACAAGATCACATAGACAAGAATGCGACATTACGAGTTATTGACCAGGTGATTGAAACAGTCGAAGGAACACCTGGATTTAAAGAGTTGACACTTCAGCTTGATGAAAAGGGGAGTCGCTTGAAGCAGCAAGAGTTCACAGTGGCGTTATTTGGGGCCTTCAGCGCTGGAAAGTCCTCGTTCGCTAATGCTTTGATCAAGGAAAAATTATTGCCGGTTTCACCAAATCCAACGACCGCTACAATCAATAAGATCGCGCCCCCAAATGAGAAATATGAGCATGGAAGTATTATCGTAAAGATGAAAACAGAAGCTCAAATGATAGAGGATCTGACTTCCATCACAAGTTTCCTCGGTATGGAAGAACGGGAGTTGCCAGCAGTATTGGATCAGCTGGCAGAAGTAAAAAGTAACGAGTTTATACAACTTGCCCACAAGCAGCGTTCGTTTGTGGAAGCGGTACTGGATGGGTATAAGGAAGCTTCTGATAACCTGGGAGCACAATTGAAGATTGGGTTAGATGAGTTTCCCGCTTATGTTGCCGATGAGAAGAAGTCCTGTTTTGTGGAATGGATGCAGGTGCATTATGACTGTCCATTGACCCGGAAAGGAATTACACTCGTAGATACGCCGGGTGCTGATTCTGTCAATGCCAGACATACAGATGTTGCTTTTGAATATATTCGCAGTGCAGATGCTGTGCTATTTATCACCTATTATAATCATCCATTCTCAAAAGCGGATGAAAGCTTTCTGACCCAGCTGGGGCGCGTCAAAGACGCATTCAGTATGGATAAAATGTTCTTTCTTATTAATGCGGCCGATCTGGCACGTTCAGAGAAAGAACTGGCTGGTGTTCTTGAATATATGAAAGAACAATTGCTGCGTTTTCAGATCAGAAATCCGCAAATCTTTCCAGTATCCAGTCTCTATGCCTTGCGCGAGGATTTGGATGAAGAAGAAATAATTGCTGAAGCAAGGGATGGCTTCCCGGAATTTGAAAAGCGTTTCTATACCTTCATTGAAAAAGAGCTGCCGCAAGTACTGATCCGTTCTATCCACCATGATTTTGCCCGTACGAAAAGCCGGATGGAAGCAATCATTGCCGATGCGAGCCTCAATCAGGAAGCACGGCAGAAGAAAGTAGAAAGAAATAAAGCAGAAAAATCTTCGATGCTGGACACGCTGGCCGTTTTCAACTACCGTCAGTATGAAACGATGATTACTCAAAAAATAGAAAAACAAGTATATTACATCCATCAGCGACTCTTACTAAATTTCAATGATTACTTTAAACATCATTTTAATCCAGCAACCATAAAAGGGAGCGGAAAAGAAGCTAAAACCCAGCTGGAAATGGCGTCAGAAGCATTGGAGCAGGAAGTGACCTATGAATTCAATCAGGAATTGCGGGCTGTATCCCTGAGAATAGAGGCATTCCTCAATGACTCCTTGCTGCAAATGAATCAGGATTTGGAGCGTCACTTGCAGGAAATACGTGATAAATTTGAATTAGGTGATATGGATTCAAAAAACCTTGAACATCCAGCATTTGACTTCCAGATTGCCTTTGATGCGGAACAGACAAAAGCTATTTTGCAGAAATTTAAAGGGACCAAAAAGTTTTTCGAGCAGAACGAAAAAGAGCTGGTGAAGGAAGATTTGAAAGAAGCTGTCGACCCAATCATTAAAGCCCAGCTACAACAGGCTGAACAGGATATTCAGGATAAATATAGGAAGCAATGGAAAGAAATCGTTGAGAGATTTGAGACAATAAAAACAGAAGAAATATCCGAATACTACGATGGTTTGAATTATAACCTCGAACATCCAATTGACATCGAAGCCCTTAAAACAAAAAACCAAACACTGGCTCAGTTTGTATAAGAAAAGACGCCTGGAGAATCAGGCGTCTTTTCTATTTACATATTGACTTTTATCTCGCTGTCATCACGCAGTTTCTTTACCAGTTCTTGAATTTGCTCTTGTTCTTTTGTCTGTTTTAATTGTTCCTCCAACTGAGGCTTGGCTTCTTCGAAGGAAGGAATGTCCTGTTCTTGATCTGATTGTTCTGCCTGTTCTTCCATCTGCCCGACCATTTTATCATACTCTTCCTGAAGCTCCTGATCACTGACTTCCGCTTGATCGGTTTGTTCTTCTACATACTTTTCGACCTGCAACTGTTCTTTTATACGAGGTTTAAGTTCATCTTCAGAAGACATGTTATTCACTTTCAGGAATTCCTGCATTTGTTCTTCTGACTCTAATTGGCCTTTAATTTCTTCGTATTGTTTTTCTACTTCCTGATCATCTACGTTAATGCCGGCCTGTTTTGCATATTGAACTAACAGCTCTGAATCTACTAAAGAGTTGACGATGTTTTCCTGTAGTTGTGCTTTATTTTCTTCCACATTCACTCCCATACCTTCATATTGTTGTTTCATGGCATTATACTGGTTGGTGAATTGCTCTTTAGATATTTCCTCTCCGTTGACTACGGCAACCGGATCGGGAACATCATTATTCTCTTCATTGGTAGTATCTTTATTTTCTTCTGTTTGCTCTTCATTTTCTCCTTGGTTGTCATTCTGTGCGTCTTTATCTTCGTCTCCACTGCAGGCAGCAAGAGCAAGGACTAATAGCAGTCCGAGAGCTATCGCCCATACCTTCCTATTCATCTAATCTCTCCTTTGTTTAACATGATGAAAAATATAACAGGAGTTTAGCATAGCAGCATCGGGTTGTAAACAAAGGTGCTGTATGGGGGATGCATAATATATCCAAGATGTGAATAAGTTGATTAAGAAATAGGAGGAGAGGTGAAAGACGTGTACTATTATGGATATCCTGCTCAGGTTTATTACCACCCAGCCCCTTTCAGACAACAGCCAAAGCAGGCGAGAGCCAGAATTCAGGGAGGTCCCTTGGCGGAAGGGATAACAGGGGATGTCTATTTTTACGAACTCCCTTATGGAGTTGAGGTATTTATACAGGTGCAGGGGCTGCCTGAATACCAGCCGGGAGAAGATGGAAAAAAGCAAGTAGGCCCTCACGGCTTTCATATCCATGAGAATGGCAGCTGTCAGATAGGGGATGAAAGTGATCCTTTTCAAGCGGCAGGAGGTCATTGGAATCCGGATAACCAGCCCCATGGCAATCATGCAGGTGATTTTCCTGTTCTTTTTTCTAATGATGGGTTTGCCAGAATGATGTTTTTCACCAATCGTTTTAAAGTGGATGATGTCATCGGCAAGGCAGTCATTATCCATGAAAGTCCGGATGATTACCAGTCCCAGCCAGCAGGAGATGCCGGTAAACGGCTGGCGTGTGGTGTTATTCAGAAAGTGTGAATAAAAAAGGTGGGAATTGCATAAAATGGAAGAAGCGGGGGTGGTAAGGAGTTCAACTTGACTAAAATTTCTTACTATAGTAATATAGGTACATACTTTCATTCTTTAAAAGCTGAAAGTTGTAAATGAATGGAAGCTCTAAAAGTCACCTGTTACAAAGAGTGATCAACGAGTTGTTGGTACTTTTTATAATATGTGATTTTTTATGAAGTCCATATTAATTTTTAAGAAACATTGGAGGACCAAAAGAATGAAAAATGGTACAGTAAAATGGTTTAACGCAGAAAAAGGTTTCGGTTTCATCGAAGTACAAGGTGAAGACGACGTATTCGTACATTTCAGTGCAATCCAGGGTGAAGGCTTCAAGACACTTGAAGAAGGCCAGGCAGTTGAGTTTGAAATTACTGAAGGCAACCGTGGACCACAAGCTGCAAATGTAGTTAAACTATAATAGCAGTACAAACATATGAAGAAAAAGGGACTGGCTTTATGGAAAGTCAGTCTCTTTTACATAGGTTCCCATTTTTCAAAGGAGGTAGGTTAACAATGGCATTCGGAAAGAAAAATCAAGAAGAAGTGATTAAAGAGGAAACAAAGATTTGGGTATGCAACTCAGAGGATTGCAACTGCTGGATGAGAGATAACTTCAAAATAGAAGAAACTCCTACCTGTCCGATTTGCAAAAGTGAAATGAGCAAATCTTCGAAAGTGCTGCAAGTGGTAGATAATAATAGTATTTATTATAAATAAGCTGCAAAAAGCCACGCTGTGCACCAGCGTGGCTTTTTCATACTCCTTTCCTTAGGAGTTTTGCTTACAGTTATATCTTCTTAAGCATAAGAATGATATAATTCTTCTGATATAAATTTTGAAATATGGAGGATTCCTGAATGATTAATGTACAAAACGTCAGTCTTCGGTTCGGTGACCAGAAATTATTCGAAGACGTAAATATAAAATTCACACCTGGCAACTGCTATGGACTGATTGGGGCAAACGGAGCCGGAAAGTCGACCTTTTTAAAAATCTTAAGCGGAGAAATCGAAGCGCAGACAGGGGACGTGTCAATGAAACCTGGTCAGCGGATGGCTGTATTGAAACAGAACCATTTTGAATACGATGACTATGAAGTGCTGCAGGTAGTCATTATGGGGCACACGCGTCTTTATGAGGTAATGGAAGAGAAAAACGCCATCTATATGAAAGCTGATTTCACAGAGGAGGATGGCATCAAGGCGGCTGAACTTGAAGGTGAGTTCGCAGAAATGAATGGTTGGGAAGCAGAATCCGATGCAGCCCGTTTATTGAAAGGGTTGGGCATTGGAGAAGAACTTCATGGTAAATTGCTGAAGGATCTCAGTGGTTCTGAAAAAGTGAAAGTGCTGCTTGCGCAGGCATTATTCGGAAACCCAGATGTTCTCCTGTTGGATGAGCCGACAAACCATCTGGATATCAAAGCAATCCAGTGGCTTGAGGATTTCCTGATCAATTTTGAAAATACGGTTATCGTCGTTTCCCATGATCGACATTTCCTTAATAATGTCTGTACCCATATTGCTGATTTGGACTTCGGTAAAATCCAGATATATGTAGGGAACTATGATTTCTGGTATGAATCCAGTCAACTGGCTCAAAAGATGGCTGCAGAACAGAATAAAAAGAAAGAAGAGAAAATCAATGAATTGAAGGAATTCATTGCAAGGTTCAGTGCGAATGCCTCCAAATCAAAACAGGCGACATCCAGAAAGAAGCTGTTGGAAAAAATCACCTTGGACGATATTCAGCCTTCTTCCAGAAGATATCCTTACATTGCTTTCAACGCTGAGAGGGAAATCGGTAATGATCTTTTAGTGGTAGAAGGACTATCTAAAACGATAGATGGGGAAAAGGTGTTGAATAACGTCAGTTTCACACTTAATAGAAATGATAAAGTAGCATTTGTAGGCAGTAACGAAATTGCGAAAACGACGCTGTTTCAAATTCTCGCCGGAGAAATGGAACCTGACGAAGGCTCTTATAAATGGGGAATTACCACAAGCCAAAGCTACTTCCCAAAAGACAACTCGAAATATTTTGATGGCTGTGATCTATCCCTTGTAGAATGGCTTCGTCAATATTCACCAGAAGATGAAACAGAAACTTTCCTCCGTGGCTTCCTTGGTCGTATGTTGTTTTCAGGAGAAGAAGCTCTGAAAAAGGCAAGTGTCCTTTCCGGGGGCGAAAAAGTAAGGTGTATGCTGTCTAAAATGATGTTGAGTGGTGCCAATGTGCTGATCCTTGATGAACCGACGAACCACCTGGACTTGGAGTCCATTACAGCCTTGAATAATGGTCTCATCAAATTCAAAGGTTCGATATTGTTCTCTTCCCATGACCACCAATTTATCCAAACGATTGCAAACCGTATTATTGAATTGACACCAAATGGTATCGTGGATGAAGAAATGAGTTATGACGAATATATTCAAGATGCAAAAGTAGAACAAAAATTAAAAGCATTACAATAAAGTGAATATTAAAATACAAAATAGTGTTATTGCGATATGGCAATAACACTATTTTTTTGCATAATTCGACATTGTAATCGCTTTATTTGCTGTTGTAATCTTATTGAGATATTAATGTTATTACTGAAATATAAATGTTACTGTTTTGTTCTTAACATTTATTCCTCATATGTTAAATTAGGGTTTGTAAGCAAAATTAATCCAAATTTTTTAAGGAGGTTTTCCTGTGAAGAAAACAGTAGTATCATTAGCAGCCGTAACCACAATCTCTGGTGGGCTAGCAGTACAAGCACAGGCACACGATGGAGAATATGTGGTGAATAAAGGCGACACGCTTTGGGGAATCTCCCAAGAGTATAATCTGACGGTCGAAACATTGAAAGATTTAAATAACCTAAAATCTAATATCATTTATCCTGACGATAAATTGACTGTATCTAACGAACAAGGTACTCCGGCCGTATCAAGTGCCGATTATTATACTGTTAAATCCGGTGACACACTTTGGGGAATTTCTCAAGAGCATGGCGTATCTGTAGACGAGCTTAAGAATTGGAACCAAATCTCTACTACGACAATTTACCCTGGAGATCAACTTAGCTTGAAAGGTGCAGTTGAACAGACGAGCACAAGCAATACAGAAGAACAATCTTCAACAGAAGCAGAACAAACATCTACTAATGAAGATGCAACAGAACAAAGCAGTTCCGAACAAGCTTCCCAATCTATGGAAGGACAAACTATTAACGTGAGTGCCACTGCTTATACAGCAAATTGCACTGGCTGCTCTGGTGTCACTTATACAGGAATCGACTTGAATGCCAACCCCGATAAAAAAGTCATCGCTGTCGATCCGAACGTCATTCCTCTAGGTTCTGAAGTTTATGTAGAAGGTTATGGACGTGCAGTAGCTGGAGACATCGGTGGAGCGATTAAAGGAAATAAGATCGATATCTTCATGCCGGATCGTTCTGATGCACTTGAGTTTGGAGTGCAAAACGTAGAAGTTACGATCCTAGATTAATAGCAATTGCAAGTTTTATAGAAAAAGCCGCCGATCATGGCGGCTTTTTTAATATCATTTTATACCCTCACCTTTTCCTAAAATAAGCAATTTTTAGACAAGTCAGTCAACTGTATTGATAGATAGAAACCTAACATAGTATAATTAGGTTGCGTGTAAGCGGATACAGATATTGCTTACATGACAACAGAGGAGGGGTAATATGAGTGGTATATGGTTAGCGCTTATCGGCGGTATCATATTTTTTCTTGGATATAAATATTATTCCAAGTTCATCGCCGAGAAAATCTACCGGTTGGACCCGAACTATACAACACCAGCCCATCAATATAAAGATGGCGTGGATTTTGTACCAACCAACAAATTTGTTTTATGGGGACACCATTTTACGTCCGTAGCAGGAGCAGCACCGATTGTCGGACCGGCAATCGCCGTGTACTGGGGCTGGCTGCCGGCATTGGTATGGGTTTTACTAGGTACTGTCTTCGCTGCAGGTGTCCATGACTTTGGTACATTAGTTCTATCTGTAAGAAATAAAGGGCAATCGATCGGTACATTGGCAAATAAACTTATCGGCCAACGTGCGAAAATCTTGTTCTTATTCATCATTTTATTGTTAGTATTGATGGTCAACGCTGTATTTGCCTGGGTTATTGCAAACTTGTTCATCTCATTCCCGGCTAGCGTACTATCTGTTTTCATCCAAATTCCATTAGCAATATGGATTGGCTACAGTGTCTACAAGCGAAAAGGAAGTATGCTATTGCCTTCAATAGTCGCACTGGCGGTTATGTATTTGGCAGCGATCGTGGCAAGCTATGTTCCAGCACTGCAAATCGACCTCGTCCGTTATTTCGGAGGAGAAGGGGCAACTGCTCTATTTGGAATGAGCGCTACATCGATGGCGTTTTTAGTCTGGATCGTTGTATTGATGGTCTATGTATACATTGCTTCCACGCTTCCTGTTTGGAAGCTCTTGCAGCCACGGGATTACATCAACTCCCATCAGTTGATCGTCGGCTTGGGCTTGCTTTACCTGGGCTTGTTGTTCACTAACCCGGAGATCACGGCTCCTGTGACTAACAGCCAGGCGAATGATGTCTCCTGGTTCCCGCTGTTATTTATAACGATTGCCTGTGGTGCCATTTCAGGCTTCCACGGTCTGGTTTCATCCGGGACATCTTCTAAGCAATTGGACAAAGAGACAGATGCTCGTTTCGTAGGTTACCTGGGTCCGTCGGAGAAGGTGCTCTTGCACTAGTCGCGATTATTGCGGTCGTCACTTTCTTCCCTACATCTGGCGAATTCCTTGATACCTATAGTGGATTTGCTGCTGCCAGTGGAGCAGGTTTAGGAGTATTCATCCAGGGTGCAGGTCAATTGGCAGCGGGGCTCGGTATTCCAGCAAGTGTTGCTGCTACAATTGTTTCTGTTATCGTTGTAAGTTTTGCTGCGACCACCCTTGACTCTTCCGTCCGGTTAATGCGTTATATCATTGCTGAACTAGGCACAGAATATAACATTAAGCCGATTACTAAGACACACGTGGCGACTACAATCGCAGTTGCATCCAGTGCAGCCCTTACCTTGATTCCGGAAGGACCAAATGGTTTCGGTTCCGGGGGTTACCTGTTATGGCCGTTGTTCGGAACATCGAATCAGCTGCTGGCAGGGATCAGTCTTTTATTGATTTCTATCTGGCTGAAGCGTCTTGGCAGGAACTATCTGCCGACAATTATTCCTATGGTCTTCCTGATGTTTATGACTTTATGGGCCATGATTACCCAGGTGTTCACGCAGTGGGCACCTTGGACAGAAGGCAGTGATTGGCTGTTATTCACATTTGGAGCAATCATCCTGGTGTTCACTTTCTGGATTTTATTAACGGCATTTGCAGCTATCGCGAAAGATAAGAAAGATCGTATTGAACGAAGTGCCTAATCATTTTAAAAAAAGCCGCGCTCACTAGTGCGGCTTTTTCCCCTTTCAAGGAGGTGTACAGATGATCGACATCATTATCATTCGAGCGGAAAAGCAAATTGGCGGAGGCTGATGCGGTGGAATCAGTGATGACGGGCTCATCACCATGAGTGACGATTTCAAGCATCATGAACAGGATAGAATAGAGATGGGGCGCATATACCGGCAGATATTGATCGACTATGGCGATCAAGTGAATATCAATTTCCTTGACCCGCGAAACCTGTTATCCATTGCCGGTTATTTTATTTCACAAGCGAAGAAAGAGAATATATCATGGCTGGAAGGGTTGTCTCACTTTTTCCTCCATATCAAATTTAATGCGATCTTTATCGATGGTAAATACCTAAGAGATTCAAACAATTATGATACACTGATTAAAGAAAGGCTATTTAGCTAGGGAGGCGGCATGTATGACTGACAAGAAGTTTTCGTTAAAGCGTCTCTTCGAGTTGTATGACGAGGTCCTCAGTCTTCCTCACAAAAACGAGGTTGCCAGAGAACTCAGGGATGAGGATGACCTATTCCTTTTGCTTGTCTATTCCGACATGCTCGGCATACCGAATCCTGCTTTCTATTATACACTCGAACTTTACCCGTATATCATCGAAAAATTCCACGATTGGCATTTGCGGATGGGGATGGAGAAGTCTCCCCTTGAGGGCATCCGCTGTTGTTAATTCTTTAGGAAAGGATCGTTCTGGATGAGTAATCTAATCAATAAAAAAATAGTATTCATAGGGGGAAAGGGAGGCGTCGGTAAATCGACGACCTCCGCTGCTTTTGCGCTGGCATTGGCTGATTCCGGTCACCGGACATTGATTGTGTCAACGGATCCTGCCCACAACCTCGGGGATATTTTTCATAAAAAAATCAAACACGAAAAAACAAAACTGACTGAATATCTCTGGGGCATTGAAGTGGATCCGGAAAGAGAATCGAAACGGTATATTGAAGGAGTAAAAGATAATCTGCAGGGGCTGGTTATATCCCGGATGGTGGAAGAGGTCCATAGGCAGATAGATATGGCCAGTGCTTCACCTGGAGCGGATGAAGCTGCATTATTCGACCGGCTGATTTCGATTATTCTCGAAAAAGCAAATCAGTTTGATAAAATAGTCTTTGATACAGCACCGACAGGACACACGATTCGTCTCCTGACACTTCCGGAATTGATGAGTGTCTGGATTGATGGGATGCTGGAACGAAGGAAAAAGATCAATGATAATTATACGCAGTTGCTGAATGACGGCGAACCGGTGGAAGACCCGATTTATGAAATATTGCAGAAAAGGAAGAATAAGTTTGCCAGCGTCCGGGAAATTATCCTGGATGGAAGCAAGACAGGGTTTGTTTTTGTTTTGAATCCTGAAAGGCTGCCAATCCTTGAAACAGAGCAGGCTATCAGGCAGCTGGATAAATACCATCTTCACGTCCGTACACTTGTTGTTAATAAGGTATTGCCGGACCACGCTGACGGAGAATTTCTAGCCAAACGAAGAAAACAGGAACTCAACTACTTAAAACAAATTGAAGATACTTTTACTAAACAGGAATTAATCAAAGTCCCTTTATTCGAAGAGGATGTATCGGATATGGAAAAGTTGAAAGTATTCGCTGATCATATCCAGCAAAGTATCAAGGAGGAATCGAAATAATGAAAGCAATTATTCATAAGGGAAAAGAAGGACTAGAAGGGCTTTCCTATCAGGACATAGAGGAAGTGGAAATAAGCCAGGGCAAAGTTAAAGTGAAATTGAAAACAGCGGGAATGAATCGCAGGGACATAGCTGTTACCTCAAGACATAAAGCGGATCAGCCGGCAGTGGTGCTGGGTTCTGACGGAGCTGGTGTTATTGCGGAAGTGGGACAGGGAGTAACCGATGTTCAAGTTGGTGATGAGGTGGTCATCAACCCTGGCCTCGGGTGGAAAGAAAATAGCGATGCGCCACCGGAAGGGTTTGAGATTATGGGCTTTCCTGATCATGGAACCTTCGGAGAGTATGTGGTAGTCCCGAGTGACCATGTCGAGCCGAAGCCTGCCCATCTTTCCTGGGAAGAAGCCGGGGTCCTTCCTCTTGCTGCCTTGACGGCCTATCGTGTCATTTTCACGCGCGGGAAAGTGAAGGAGGGAGATACTGTCCTACTTCCTGGTATAGGAAGTGGAGTCCTGACATTTGCATTGAAATTCGCTAAAGCGCTTGGAGCGCGTGTCATCGTCACCTCAAGAAGCGAGGAAAAGCTGGAAGCTGCTAAAAATTTAGGAGCGGACCGCGCTATTCCTACGCAGTCAGACTGGAATGAAGAGTTAAAGGATGAACAAGTGGATCTTGTAGTGGAAAGCATCGGGCGGGCTACGTTTGATAAGTCACTCGGGGCTGTTCGTAAAGGTGGTACGATTGTAACCTTTGGTGCCACCACAGAAGATGAAGTGGAAATCGACATTCGTAAGTTCTTTTATGGGCAATATAATCTACTTGGTTCGACGATGGGCAGTGGAGAAGAATTCCAGGCCATGCTTTCTTTTATTGCCAAGCACAATATTAAACCAGAGGTCGACAGAACGTTCCAGCTGGCGGAATACCAGGAAGCTTTTGAATATCTGCGTGATACTAAAAATTTCGGAAAAATCGGCTTCATCATCGAAAAATAATAAATCCCCCATGGCTATTACATAGCTATGGGGGTTATTTGTGTCGATTTTTGTAACAATATAAGAGAGTAACTCGAAAATGACAATAATATGAGAAAATTTGTAATAATAAGAAGGAAGCATCCATACTACAGGGGAAGCAGTAACAGGTCAAAAGGAGGAGAACGATGTCAGACGCTAATCGGGCAGTCACAAAGGAAGATATTTTCAACATCCAATCGATCACAGATCCGAAGTGGTCACCGGATGGGAAAGGTATTATTTTCGTTAAAACGCATATGGAGAAAGATAAAGATAAATACATATCTAATTTGTTCTATTATGATAATACGAGTGAACAGGTGAATCAATGGACCTATGGGGAACAAAAAGACATTCAGCCCCAATGGTCCCCAAAAGGGGATTATCTTGCATTTCTTTCTACCAGAAACAAAGCCAGTCAACTTTTTGTCCTCCCTTTAGCGGGAGGGGAAGCGAAACAAATAACAACCTGTCCTAACGGAGTGAGTGACTTTGAGTGGTCACCTGACGGTAACCGCATCGCATTCCAAGGCGCTTTAAAGCCGGATGAATCCTTTGATAAGAAAACGGATGAAGAAGAGAACACCAATGAAACCAAGCCAGAAGTTAAAGTGATTAACAGGATGAAATATAAGGGTGACGGCGCAGGTATTCTTTCTGAGGAATACGAGCAAATAGGCATCATTGATCTTAAAAGAGAAGAAATCGAAACCATTACTAAACCGGGGCATGATTATGGTCTGCTGGCTTGGTCTCCGGAGGGTAAGTGTTTAATGTATACAGCAGATGAAGCGGAGAATAAGGATTTTTCGTTTGACAGTGATCTGGTTTTATACGATTTAGAGTCAAAAACCAGCACGATTATAGAAACCGATAAAGGGTTTGTATCCGACGGGGCATGGTCTCCGGATGGAAGGAAGTTTGCCTTCGTTTTTCATGGGCAAGTTTATAAGAATGCTTCCCACCCTGATATTCTCGTCTTTGATAAAGAAAGCGAAGAAACATTAAATGCGACGAAGGATCTCGATTTTCCCGTAGGAGATTATATGTCAGGTGACATAATACAGGGAGCCAGGATGCCGGGTGTCCAATGGGTAAATGAAGAAACCTTTTATTTCCCTGTCAGTGAATATGGTAATGTTGTCCTTTATGAAGGAAATGACTCGGGTAATATCAAGCAAATCTTGGATGGCCAGCAGCATATCTATGGCTTTGATGTGAGCTCGGGCAAGGTGGCAGCTACAGTCGCAACCTCTACTGAGCCAGGAGAGCTTTACGTTTTTGATGTTAGTCAAAAGGAAAAACAGAAACTGACAGATTATCATGATGCGTGGCTGAGCCATGTGGAGATTTCAGAGCCAGAAGAATTCGTCTACCGGAGTGTTGATAGTTGGGATGTGCATGGCTGGATAATGAAACCGATTGAGTTTGATGAAACGGAACGTTATCCGTTGATTTATCAAGTTCACGGTGGACCACATGCGATGTACGGCAATACTTTTTTCCATGAAATGCAATGGCTGGCATCCCAGGGCTATATGGTAGCTTACATTAATCCGCGGGGATCCCATAGTTATCATCAGGAATTTGTCGATGCTGTGAGAGGCGACTATGGTGGTAATGATTATGTGGATGTCATGAATGGACTCGATCATCTGCTGGAGAAGTATGAGTTTATTGATGAACAGCGGCTGGGCTTGACCGGAGGAAGTTATGGCGGGTTTATGACCAACTGGATTGTCGGACATACCGACCGATTCAAAGCAGCGGTCACCCAGCGGAGTATTTCCAACTGGATCAGTTTTTACGGCGTGAGTGATATCGGATATTACTTCAGTGAATGGCAAATCAAAGCAGATCTCCGCAATATTAAGAAATTGTGGGAGCATTCACCTCTTGCCTATGTGGATGAGATAGAAACACCTCTCTTGATTATCCATAGCGAACAGGATTTAAGGTGTCCCATTGAACAGGCAGAACAATTATTTATCGCTTTGAAACGACAGGAAAAAGACACGGAATTTGTGCGGATTCCAGAAGCGGACCATAATTTATCGAGAACGGGGAAGCCATCGCTACGTCTGGAGCGGTTGCAGCATTTGCTTCGTTGGTTCGAAGAGAAGTTATAATAAACAAAAAAGCCGGAGCTCCCGGCTTTTTTTACGTTCTGATTGTTCGATCCGTTAACCTTATCTTTAAAGTCAATCTCCATTAATTCCCACTTGAAACTTAGTAGCAACTCCGAACTGATATAAAAAACATCATTAGCAACAAGCTTACAAAACCCTCTTCTATAAAGCCAGTATTATGGACACTTTTTAAATTAGAAATTTATTTCTTATCATCAAGGAAGTTTTTTCTACAGGCGCTGAAATAGACACACAAGGCCTATTGTATTGTAAAATAGAAGATAAATCTAGTAATAGAGGAAAGAATTATCAATAGATGGGGAGAGGTGTAGAAATGTCACATAAAAATAATCCGAAGAAGTTTGCATTAAACATGACTGCCGCGCAGTTTACAAAGTTTTATATTATGCACCTGCTGCAAGTCCATCCTCCAATGATCAGTGAACAATTCAAGAAAGAATTTAAAAAGCTTACTACAAATTGGATACCGGCTCCATCTACTTTATTGGATACGTTACATGATATGACGGAAGAGGGTTTGTTATCGAGAAAGGAAGATTATAAATCCCATGATCGTAAACGGCAGAAAGTTTATTGGTATTCGCTTACCGATAAAGGGAAAGAAGAATTTGATGTGTTAAAGAAACGATATAAATTGTTATTTGAAGAGCAGCTAGACATACTGAATAAGATCATGAAAGAAATATATAAATAAACTTACAACGATGATAAGGGAGCGTCAGCTTTATGCTGTTAAGTGTTTTGGACCAGGCACCGATTTCTAAAGGTTTTACTGCCGAAGATACATTGAAAAATAGTCTCAGATTAGCGAAAAAAGCGGAAGAATTAGGCTATTTCCGATATTGGCTGGCCGAGCATCATAATACGAACGGTCTGGCGAGTTCCTCACCGGAAATCATGATTGCCAGAATTGCTTCGGCTACCGATCATATCCGCGTAGGTTCTGGTGGCGTGCTCTTACCTCAGTACAGTCCATTGAAGGTGGCGGAAAACTTCAAGGTGCTGGAAGCACTTTTTCCCGAACGCATTGATCTTGGTTTGGGAAGGTCTCCCGGAGGCTCCCAAAAGACTCGCATGGCATTGACAGACGGCGTTAATAAGACATTGAGTGCTTTTCCCAGGCAAGTAGAAGAGCTGCAACAATTTCTCCGTGGTGATATACCAAAGGATCATCCATCGTTTGGCGTAAGAGCAACTCCTTATACTGGTGGAAATCCCGAAATGTGGGTTCTCGGCCTGTCATCAAGGGGTGCACGGCATGCTGCCAATAATGGCACAGGCTTCACATTTGGTCACTTCATCGATCCAAGTAATGGGGAAGAGGCTATAGAAACCTACTCTACCCATTTTAAGTCTAACTACCTGTTAGAATCTCCACGTACCAATGTTTGTGTGTTTGTTGTCTGTGCCAGATCTGATGAAGAGGCAGAACAATTGGCCTTAAGTCTGGATATGTGGCTGCTCCAAGTGGAAAAAGGACTGGATACGAGGGTGCCACCTGTAGAAGAAGTGAAAAGACACACGTTCCCGCTTAAAGAAGTCGAAAAAATTAAAAAGAATCGTAACCGTATGATTGTCGGTTCTCCAGATACAGTAAGACAGGAACTATTGCGGTTGCAGGAGCTATATCAAACAGAAGAATTTCTAGTTATAACAAATATCTATGATTTTGAAGCTAAACAAAGGTCCTATGAACTATTAGCTGAGATCAACTTTGATTGATGCATGAAATTCCTCCATGTGGGTATGTACCTATAACGATATTATAGGAGGGCCTATCATTTATGGGAGATCAACAGATACCACATACAGCATCATCTCTTTGGAGAGATTTGTCCATAGAAAGTTTCCCACCATTGGAAGAGGATATTTCAACTGATGTTACTGTCGTCGGTTCCGGAATTGCCGGAATCACTACTGCTTACCGGCTTGTTCAATCAGGCTTCAAGGTTACACTCGTAGAAGCCGGCCGAGTTTTAGAAGGAACTACTGGCTATACGACCGCCAAAATCTCAGCCCAGCATGAATTGATATACCAACAGTTGCAGAAAACAATAGGCGATGATAAAGCAAAGCTATATTACCAGGCGAATATGGCCGCTCTGCAGGCAATTGAGAAGAATATGGAGGATCTGCAAATAGACTGCGATTTTTCTTACCAGGATGCTATTGTATATGGGGAAACAGAAAAAGCTAAGAAACTAATAGAAAAAGAAGCAGAAATCTATGAAAAGCTGGAAATTGATGGCGAGATGACAAATGATACTGATTTGCCATTTCCTGTATCTGGAGCTATCAGAATGCATCACCAGGCACAATTCCATCCAGTGAAATACCTGCTTCCCCTTATAGATTATCTGAAGAAGAAACAAGTTAACATTTTTGAAAATACTCGTGCTGTCGATATTGAAAAAGGAGATAAACCAAAGGTCATCACTACAGATGGTAATACAATCACTTCCGACCATGTTGTCATTGCTTCTCATTTTCCTTTTAAAGATTTTGATGGTCTTTATTTCTCCAGACTTCATGTGGAAAGGTCTTATTCTGTTGCTTTTAAAACAGAACAACCTGTACCAGAAGGCATGTATTTGAATGTGGAGGAACCGAAACGCTCCATAAGAAATGCCCGGGATACTAATGGAGAACCGCTGCTTTTAGTGGGAGGAGAAGGTCATACAAGTGGTCAGAGTGAAGATACATGGCAGCATTACAACAATCTAGTCAATTTTACAAAAGACCACTATGCCATTCAGGACATTCCTTATCGCTGGTCTTCCCAGGATATGAGTACTCTGGACCTTGTTCCTTACATCGGAAACATCACTTCAACTAATCCGAACATTTATGTAGCCACCGGCTTTGCCAAATGGGGAATGACGCAGGGTACTATAGCAGCTGATGTGATCCATGACTTGATTACGGAACGTAAAAATCCATTCGAGGAATTATATTCCCCCTCGAGGTTCCATAATAGTACCGGGTTGAAGAGTTTTACCAAAGAAAATGCGGATGTGGCTAAAGAGTTCGTTAAAGGCAAGCTGCCTACAAAAGATAAAAAGGAATTACGTGACCTTAGGTTCGATGAAGGAGCCATCGTAAAGGTGGATGGCAAACGGGCAGGCGCATATAAAGATAAGTCTGGAAAAGTCAGCCTGGTAGATACCACTTGTACGCATATGGGGTGCGATTTAGCTTGGAATAACAGTGAAAGGTCCTGGGATTGTCCCTGCCATGGTTCCCGCTTTACGGTAGAAGGTAATGTGATTGAAGGGCCTGCAACTAAGCCGCTTGAGAAAATATCAAATGACAATGAAAAATAGATGGGATGGTGTCTATGAAATCTGAATCAAGAACAGCAGTCGTAACTGGAGCAGGATCCGGTATCGGAAAAGCAGCCGCTATTAAACTGGCAGGAGAAGGATATGCGGTCGCTCTAATGGATGTAAAGGAGAACAGGGCTAAAGAAGTACAAGATAAAATTCTTTCAGCTGGAGGGCAGGCATTAGTCTACGATATCGACGTCTCGGATGAGTCGCGTGTAAAAGAAGGACTTGCTGATGTGCATACTCGCTGGGGAAGTATAGATGTCGTATTTGACAATGCAGGTATCAATGGAACGTTTGCCCCCATTGAAGATATGAAAACAGAGGATTGGGAACAAACCATTCATACCAACTTAAAGAGCAGTTTCTTATTTGTGAAGCACTCCATCCCTTATATGAAAGATTCGGGAGGAAGTATCATTATTACCAGTTCAATAAATGGCAATCGAACATTCTCGGGAATTGGCATGTCCGCTTATGCAACTTCAAAAGCAGGTCAGGTAGCTTTTATGAAAATGGCAGCACTTGAGCTTGCTCGCTACCAAATTCGCGTGAATGCTATCTGCCCAGGTGCCATTGATACAAATATCGATCAGAATACGGAAAAGGAAAAGAGTTTGGAAAAAGTAGATATTCCAGTTGAATATCCAGAAGGGGGCCAGCCCCTGGAACATAAATCAGGTTCTCCAGAGCAAGTAGCAGATCTTGTATATTTTTTAGCATCAGAGCATTCGAGCCACATCACAGGTACAGAGGTTTATATAGATGGTGCAGAATCACTATTACGTTAGAGTACTCAACAAGGAGTACTCTTTTTTTCGACAAATGTTTTACATAGTGGTGCCAAGGGAAGAAGATTACAGGAAAGCTTTGACATATCATAAAGAAGGAGGAAATTATACATGAGTAATGAAAATCGCAAGAATGAACAATTAGAACAGTTTCGCACCGATGATAGAGATAAAAAAATGACCACCAACCAAGGTACAAAAGTTTCTGAAGACGAATTTTCTTTAAAGGCCGGCGAACGCGGACCCACGTTGATGGAAGACTTTCATTTCCGTGAAAAGATGACACATTTTGACCATGAACGTATTCCGGAACGTATTGTCCACGCCCGTGGCTTCGCAGCCCATGGGGAGTTCCAGCCGTATGAATCAATGAAAGATTATACAAAAGCAGATTTCTTACAGGACCCATCCAAAACAACACCAGTATTTGTCCGTTTTTCTACGGTGCAAGGTTCTAAAGGTTCTGCGGAAACAGTCCGAGATGCCCGCGGCTTTGCTACGAAATTCTATACGGAAGAAGGTAACTTTGACCTCGTAGGAAATAACATTCCTGTCTTCTTCATTCAAGATGCCATCAAATTCCCTGATTTAGTCCATGCGTTAAAGCCGGAGCCTCATAATGAAATGCCACAGGGGGCGACTGCTCACGATACGTTCTGGGACTTCATAGCAAATAACCAGGAGTCCGCACATATGGTGATGTGGGCGATGTCCGATCGTGCGATCCCTAGAAGTTTCCGTATGATGGAAGGATTCGGTGTGCATACATTCCGCTTCGTGAATGACAAAGGGGAGGCGCACTTTATCAAGTGGCATTGGAAGCCGGTATTGGGTACCCATTCGCTTGTCTGGGATGAAGCGCAAAAAATTTCCGGTAAAGATCCTGATTTCCATCGCGGAGACCTGTATGACGCCATTGAAAAAGGTGATTTTCCAGAGTTTGAACTAGGAGTCCAAATTATCAAAGAGGAAGATGAATTCAATTTTGATTTTGATATATTGGATCCTACTAAAATTTGGCCGGAAGAAGACGTACCTGTTAAAAAAATCGGAAAAATGACGTTGAACCGAAATGTTGATAACGTATTTGCTGAAACCGAACAGGTTGCTTTTCACCCAGGCCATGTAGTACCTGGTATCGACTTTACTAACGATCCATTGCTGCAAGGTCGACTGTTCTCTTACACGGATACACAGTTAATCCGCCTCGGCGGCCCGAACTTCCATGAGCTTCCGATCAACCGTCCTGTCTGTCCGTTCCATAATAATCAACGGGATGGCTATAATCGTATGACGATTAATAAAGGCCCGGTAGCTTATCACAAAAACTCGATGGCTGATAATACTCCGGCAACATCATCTCCAGAAGAGGGAGGTTTCGAGCATTATCAGGAAAAAGTGGAAGGTAGGAAAGTCCGTAAGCGAAGCGACAGTTTCAAGGATCATTTCTCACAAGCCACTTTATTCTGGAACAGTATGAGCGACCCGGAAAAAGAACATATCAAGGAAGCTTTCAGTTTCGAACTAGGTAAGCTTTCCAGTGAAGACATCCAGCAGCAAGTGGTTAATATGTTCGCTAATGTAAGCCTGGAATTGGCCCAGGAAGTTGCTGAGAACGTAGGTGTCGAAGTGCCGAATGAGGGAGGATCCAATGTCACTAAAGCTTCTCCTGCTTTAAGCCAGGAAAACACAAACAAGCTACCACACACACGGAAAGTAGGTGTTATTGTAGCGGAAGGTTTCAATGGCCAAGAAGTCACTTCAGTGATTGAGGCTTTGAAAAAAGCAGAAGTAGAGCCGGAAATCATCAGTAATAAGCTAGGAACTGTCAAAGGTACCGATGGAGAAGAACTGAAAGCTGACCATACGTTCCTGACTGGTGAGTCTGTATTATTTGATGCACTCTACGCTGCAGGCAGTAAGTCTATGGATAAAAAGTTCCAACAGGATGCATTATACTTCCTGAAAGAAGCATTTGCTCACTATAAGCCAATTGGTGCGACTCATGAAGGTGTCGATTTACTGAAGAAAGCAGAAATTGAAGATGGTCTTGGTGTTGTCATCAATGATGACCTGAAATCCTATGTGAAAGAATTTGTTGCAGCTATCGCTGAGCACCGTCATTGGGACCGTGAAATCGTTTAAAAATAGTGCAGAAGAGAGGGAGGAGAATCCTCCCCCTTGTTTATTTTTCATTTACATATAAGCGAAGCGTGTGGAACAAACTAACCGTACTTATATGGAGAAGGTGAATAGAATGACATTATTTCAGCTCGGCTATGTAGCTATGAGTAAGATCCTTGAAAATGCCTCACCATCTCAAACGATGACGTATAGCCGGTTTCGCACCCTGTCAGACGAGGAGGCAGCTATCCATAGGTTAGAAGTAATCGCCCGCTCCAACTTACATAATACATTACGATTATTGAAGCACAATGAAGCGCATGACATTAAATTTTTTCGTATGAGTTCCCGGCTTATACCGTTAGCCACCCACGAGGGTTTAAGAGGGTGGCGGTATATTACAGCCCTTAAAAATGATTTAAAGGCTATTGGCGATTATGCAAAAGCCCATGATATGCGTGTCGATTTTCATCCGGATCACTTCGTGGTAATCAATACCCGGGAGAAGGAAGTTTTCCAGCGTGCGATGGGGGTATTGAAATATCATTTTTTACTACTTCATGCCATGGGAATCGATCCAACTCACAGGTGTGTGTTACATTTAGGAGGTCGTTACCAGGACAGAGAGCAAGCACTGGAAAACTTTATTGAAAATTGGGCGCTGGTTCCGTCCAGCCTTCAGAAAATGATCATTCTGGAGAATGACGATAAGTCTTTTACACTTGAAGATTGCCTTTATGTATGTGAAAAACTCAATATTCCGCTTGTATTTGATCTGCATCACCATTTAGCCAACCATAAAGATGAAAAGTGGACAAATCATTGGAGTCGTGTTCTGGGTACATGGAAAGCCTCACCGCTTCCAGCTAAAATGCACATTTCCAGCCCGAAAAGTGATAAAATGTTCAAAAGTCATGCGGATTTTGTAGATCCTCTCATGTTCATGAAGTTTATTGAATTTGTGAATGGAACAGTTCCGCAACTTGATTGTATGATTGAAGCAAAGGAGAAAGATCAGGCTTTATTCCGTTTGGCAGAAGATTTAAGCATGCGTGCAGACATTGAAATGAAGAGTATAGCTTCTTTTATATGGGTAGATAAATAGAAAAAGTTTTTTCACATAGCCGATTAAGCTATAATGAATATCAGCATAGCTGAGGAAAGGGAAGAAATACAAACTATGAGTAATCTTAAAATCGGTACTATTCAAAACTTGATGGTGAAAAAGAAAAAAACAGAAGGTTTCATCGTGACAGATGGCAGCCAGGAAGTCATGCTGCCAAACGATCAGGCAAGTGAAGATATTGAACTCGATAAAGAAGTTGAAGTGTTCCTTTATAACGATAAAAAAGGAAATATCCTAGCGACGATGACCATGCCCGAAGCAGATACGGAAACATATGGATGGGTGGAAGTGGTGGAAGTAGTCAAAAATTTAGGTGTGTTTGTGGATATTGGTATACAAAAGGAGATACTTGTATCGATCGACGACCTTCCGCTTTTAGAGAACGTGTGGCCGAAAGTCGGTGATTGGTTATTCGTCAGTCTGGAAGTAGATAAAAAAGGACGTCTTCTCGCTAAACCAATAACAGAAGGTGAGGTTCAGGAAGATTTGGAACCTGCGCCAGTTTCTTTATTAAAGAAAGACATCACAGGAAGGATTTACCGTTCCACCAAGGCAGGATCTTTCCTGTTAACAGAAGAAGGATACCGCGGTTTCATTCATCCGACAGAACGTAAAGAAGAGCCACGTGTCGGTGAAACAGTGACCGGCAGGGTGATAGATGTCAAAGAGGATGGATCAATCAATGTTTCCTTGCGACCATTAAAGCAGGAAGGTATGAAAGAAGATGCGGACTTAATTCTTGAGTATTTAATTGAAAGAGGAGGAAGCATTCCTTTTCATGATAAAAGTGATGCAGAAGAAATCCGTAAAACCTTTCGTATCAGTAAGTCAGCATTCAAACGCGCCGTAGGGAAACTGATGAAAGAAGGAAAAGTGATTCAACAAAATGGAAAAACAATTCTGACTGATACAATGAATCAATGATTGTTTTCATGGCGATGCCCGTTTTATAAGGTATCGTCATTTTTTTTGCTTTAAAATGATGACTGGCGAGTTCTTCTGAGTTAAATCATGTTCACAAATAACCGGTAAACTGCATATCCTGCCTGTGGGAGGAGGTTGGATAAATGTATAATTATCATGGATATCCAATGTTGGAAGAGGAAGAATGGGATAGAAACAACGCGGCAGAGGTAAAAGATCTTTGCCAGACCCATAATTATTATTTTGTTCAAATTCAAATGTCAGATGGTTCGCTTGTAGAAGGGATCATCGACGGTACGGACGAAGATAATGTTTATATGCTGGTACCTGCAGGTGACGACATGGATGACCAGAGACAATTCGGTTATAGTGGTTTTGGCGGGGGATATGGAGGCTACCCATATGGCGGGTTTTATGGTTATCCGCGAAGATTACGAAGATTCCGTAGAGTTCGCTACCCGTTTTTCTATATTAGACGCTTATTATTTCCATTTTTTTATTAAAAAGAAGCATGCGCAATTTCTTGCGCATGCTTCTTTTTTACTGGGGTTTTCTAGGATTATGTTCGGCAAATTTAATAAACGTTTTTTCGTCTTCAATTAATCCGCACGATCCGCATTGCACCTTCTTTTCTGGTCCTTTGTAGCTTAAGTGAAAGGCATCCAGGTTTTCATCTGTATATTCTTCCATGATGATGCCTGTGCCTGGATCCAGTTTGACGTGGGAAGGTACCTGCTGAATCAGATTGAATCTTGAACGATTGGTTTTACAATTCGGGCACAAATATGGGTTAGACATGCTGACCACCTCCACCCTTATTGTTTCCAAGGGGAAGTGTATTATGAATTGTTTTTTCGTTTTTCCATTTCCTCACTGACAACAAAAGCAAGATCATCGTTACCGAATAAAGAAAGGACTCCAAGTAACGTTTCATCCAGGATGTCTTCTGATTCCTTTTTAGGGACCGTCAATTCCACTGCGTGATTTAAAGCATCATTCTTCGGCTGCTTTGGATAAGCTCTCTCATAAACCTTTACTGGATCTAAATCATTATTGATGCACCATTGGGCAAATACTAGAATCATCATTTCTTCATCCTGCTGATAATTACGGATGATTTGTTCTTCGATTTCTTTCTGGTTCATGTAATCATGCTCCCTTAATCATGGTAGTTTCATTATATCTACTCCTGCAAATACATCACAACTATTTCAACGTCGATAAAAAAAAGGAATTTTTGTTTTTAATAGGGAATTAATAAAGATAAGACTTTTAGCAGGAGGGGAAGTTTGTGAAACAAGTAAAATCAATATTTATAGCAATTTTAATCTTATTTATTGCTGTTCTCGGGATGCCCTTAGACAGCGATGCGAAGGTGCCTGACAGAAAGGTAATAAATTACGTAGCTTTAGGAGACTCATTGGCAGCTGGTTATACACCTGTAGAGTTCGGAGATAGTGGATTTAAATTGGAGAAAATAAAAGGATATCCTGAATATTTAAAAGACCGTTTCCAGAAATCCAACTATAAAGTAACACTAAATAATCATAGTGTTCCAGGAGCTACAACAATTGATTTAGTGGATAAGTTAAAGGAAGAAGAGGTTATTAATAATATTGCAAAAGCAGATGTCATTACAATCGATATCGGAGCCAATGATTTGCTTGAACATTTATACACTAATGATAGAAGTCGATTATATGAAGCATCGGGTGAGGCTCTAGAAAATATAGAGGATATTCTAGGTATTATTAAAGAGAGTACAGATGCGAAGATTTACGTGATGGGCTATTATAATGCTCTTTGGTCACTTCCTATTGAGGAGGGGACCAAGGAGGAGTTAGTTTCTTTTTTGCATCAGTTCAATCATGGTATCAAACAGATAACAGAAACGAATCAAGCAATATTTGTTCCTACTTTTCAAGCAATTGCAGAGGATTATGAAACCTATCTTCCTTACCCTGATATACATTTGAGCCAGGAAGGCTACCAGGCTGTGGCCAAGGAATTTTGGAAGAAAATGACCCCTCGCAAGTTTGGAAACTGATCGATTGTATAGCAGATGGCTTTTGCCGTCTGTTTTTTTATTTTTGCCTAATCAGTCACTGTAACAGGTCAACCTGTCTGATGCATAGGCTATCGGAGACATTCAGAATATTACAGGGGGAATAAAGATGTATCCGAATCATTTTCATATGCCGTACGCTTATCCATATGTGACGAATCCTTATCAGGCGCCCTATGCCCGTTATCCTTACAGCAACTATTATAGAGGGTATCAGACATACCATGATGTGAGACAGCCGGTTCGAGGCCAGGCGACATGGACGGAAGGTGGAACAGTGACTCAGTGCGGGATTCCCTGGTCAGCTAATCTCTATATGACAGTAGCAGTCGGGCAGAATTCGCCTTACAAATGTGGAGATACATTAAAGGTGAAAAATCTGGCCAATGGCAGAGAAGTGTTAGTGACCGTTGTCGATCAGGTTGCAGGCTATGGAAAAAATAAAGTGAATTTACACAGAAAAGCTTTTGAAACTCTAGGCGCTAACGTAGACTTGGGCGTTATTAATGTAGAAATTACCACTGGAGTAGAATTAGAAGAAGAAAAGTGGGGGAAATACCTGCTTGAGGTCGTACAATCTTCCTATCCGAACTATGATGTAACAGATTATAGCAGGGTTAGTAAAACAAAACAGAATGCCAACCGAATGAAAGAAACGTATAAGTACGTCCTGCGCTCGCCGCAGGAAACCATCACGATTGAAGGAACGGTGGTTTATAATCCAAATACAGATCGCATCGTTTCGATGGATTTCAAGGAAGTATAACTATCATAAGCAAAGAGATAGGGAAGGTATCCCTATCTCTTTTAATTTAAAAAGATAATATGTCGCCAAACAGATTAATAATTCTTCTGATAAAAGGGATAAGCTGATTAAACTGTTGCTAAATGGTAACACTTCTAGTATTGTAGGAATGAATGGTTAAAATTGAAATGAGGGTTATAAATGAAACAGTCTATATATGGTATGACATTTGATCAGTTGACTGACTGGCTGATGGAACACGGACATAAAAAGTTTCGTGCATCACAGGTTTGGGACTGGCTATATAACAAACGAGTAAAAAGCTTTTCTGAAATGCACAATGTCAACAAGGATTGCATTCAGCTATTGGAAGAAAATTTTGTGATTCAGACTTTGCGCGAAGAAGTGAAGCAGGAATCGTCTGACGGAACAATCAAGTTCCTATTCAAGCTGCAGGATGGTAATGTGATCGAAACTGTCCTGATGCGTTTTCATTATGGCTTATCTGTGTGTGTAACGACTCAGGTTGGCTGTAATATCGGCTGTTCCTTCTGTGCAAGTGGTCTTTTGAAGAAAAGCCGCGATCTTACCAGTGGTGAAATCGTCGAACAAATCATGAATGTACAGCATGCCCTGGATGATAAGGGGCAAGGGGACCGAGTCAGTCATATTGTTGTTATGGGTATCGGTGAACCGTTCGATAACTACGATCACACGATGGATTTCATCCGTACCGTCAACTCCCAAAAGGGGCTTGCAATCGGTGCTAGAAAAATCACCGTTTCTACCAGCGGTTTAGCAGATAAAATTTATCAATTCGCTGATGAAGATACACAAGTAAACCTTGCTCTTTCTCTGCACGCACCCAATGACGAGCTGCGTACACGTATCATGAAGGTAAACAAAGCTTATCCACTGGATAAATTAATGCCTGCCATTGATTACTACTTGGAGAAGACCAATCGCAGAATCACTTTTGAATATATCATGCTTCGAGATGTCAATGATCATCAGAAAGAAGCGAAAGAGCTGGCTGAACTGTTGAAAGATAAACGGCATTTATCTTATGTCAACTTGATACCGTACAATCCAGTTGATGACCATTCCTATCAGCGCAGTGAAAAAGAAGCGATTTTAGGTTTTTATGATACGTTGAAGAAAAACGGCATCAACTGTGTGATTCGTCATGAAAATGGAACGGACATTGATGCAGCATGTGGCCAATTACGCAGCAAACAAGTGAAAAAAGAACGTAAGAAAAAAGCAGCAGAAGCAAAATAACAAAAAGTACACCTAATCGGGTGTACTTTTTTTGTGGTTAATTTTCATGATGTATTCCTTCCACATCCGATAAAGAATGAAATTCATGAGTTTGATTGTTTTTCTTTACTACGGAAAGTGAGCCATCTGTTTCTAACACGATGGCTTCAACATGACTAAAGGAAGCAATGCCTTGTGCTCTAAGTGCCTGTTTTATTTCATCACGGTTGATACGTTCTTTCTTTAACGCAGATTCTATATAGTTGCCATTGTAATAGAGTAATTGAGGTTCCCCTTTAATTAATGAATGGAATGCTCTTGAACGGACACCTAGCCAAGTTACGATGAACTGAAGCAATATCAACATGGCTAGTGCGGTAATTCCATCAACGAAGGTTACAGTAGATGATAGCAGTATCGTAGCTACCGTTGAACCTAAAGCAACTGTAATGACAAGATCAAACATGTTCATTTTTGACAGTGTTCGCTTACCAGAGATACGCAACAACAAAATCAGTGAGGGATATAAAATAACAGCCATTATGATTATGTCAAAAACGCTGGACCAACTTTTAAAAAATAACATGTTGAACCTCCACCTTACACGATTATCTACTATAGTGTTCCCGAACTATTTTTAATGAAAACTTTATCCGTTCCAGTATTAAAGCATGAGAGGTTATGAAAAATAAACTTCGGAATAAAATGGAGGGGAGGAGGGATGAGATGTTAGTTAAAAATAATATTATACCGAAACATCATGTCGTAACCATCCATGCAGAAGCAACAATCAAGGAAGCTAAACAGAAGCTCGATGAAAGTGGCTATCGATGCATCCCTGTAATCGATGATAGGGGAAAATATCAGGGCATGCTATTTCGTTCAAGAATTGAAAGTCATGAGAATGAGTGTTTCAGAAGTCGAAAAACACCAAATGACAACAGGAAAATCACAAAATTTCTAGATAATATGGATACTTTTGTATTTGAAGAAACCTAATTTCCGCAGGCAATGCTACAGGTTAAGGCTCTTCCTTTTATCGCTGTACTGGATGAGTGGAAGAACTTTGTCGGAATTCTTACGCACAACAAAGTGTTTGATGTGTTAGAACAATCGTTCGGGCTTCAATCAGGTGAGTATATCATTACCATTGTATCACCGGAAAAACAAGGTGCAGTAGCAGAGTTAACGAAATCGTTGAATAAACGTGGTATTAATATCGAGGGATTAATGACTATGGATGATGACGGAAGTAAAGTTGTCAGGCGTCTATGTATAGCTGTTTCTAATGTCAATGAAGGTCTGTTAAATGAACTGTTCGATAAACTAGAGAGGAAAGGATATCGGATATTACAAACAGAACGTATCGAAAAGAGCGATGTTATTCCACGCGCTATAGTGGAAGATTAATTGGGTGCTGTCGACTACTAAAATACTGTTATAGAAACGAAGAGAAAGCTGAAAAAGCTTTCTCTTGGTTCAATATTCTAAGCGTTCCCGTAATAAGATTTATACCAATCGATGAACTTGCCGACACCCTCTGCAATGGACGTGTTTGGTTTATATCCAACGTCTCTCATTAAATCCTCTACATCGGCGTATGTGGCGGGTACATCTCCGGGCTGCATGGGAAGAAAATTTTTGTGGGCTTTTATGCCAAGTTTGTTTTCTATCGCTGTGATAAAATCCAGGAGCCTGACGGGTTGATTGTTACCAATATTGTAAATCTTATAGGGAGCGTGGCTCCTTCCTGGAGCGGGAGTTTTATCCTCCCATTCCGGGTCAGGACTAGGTGTTTTATCGAGCAGCCGGATGATTCCTTCGACAATATCATCAATGTAAGTGAAGTCTCGCTGCATATTCCCGTTATTATATACTTCTATTGGTTTTCCTTCTAGAATAGCTTTAGTAAAGCGGAAGAGTGCCATATCCGGTCGTCCCCATGGCCCGTATACCGTGAAGAAACGAAGACCAGTTGTTGGCAAACCATAGAGATGACTGTAGGTATGCGCCATTAATTCGTTTGCTTTTTTTGTGGCAGCATATAAACTGACGGGATGATCAACATTATCTTCTACAGAAAAGGGCATTTTTTTGTTTGCCCCGTACACAGAGCTCGAGGAAGCGTAAATCAGGTGCTCGACCTGATGATGGCGGCATGCTTCTAGTATGTTGATGAATCCGACGATATTAGAATTGATATAAGCATATGGGTTCTCCAGGCTGTAACGTACCCCGGCTTGGGCAGCCAGGTCAATGACGATGGAAGGTTTGTATTTTTCAAAAAGCTGCGTGATAGCGTTTCTATCTTCGCGGTCGATTTGTTCAAACTTAAAGTTACTATGGTTTAATAATCTCAGGCGATCTTTTTTCAATTCCACACTGTAGTAATCGTTCATATTATCAATACCAATGACTGTTTGGCCATTGCTCAGCAGCTGTTTAGATAGATGAAAACCAATAAATCCAGCCGCTCCAGTAATCAGTATCATAGTTTCACCTCACTTCTCAAGGTAGTGACGTCCCTGGAATGTCCGGGAGTGGGAGTTACACGAAATCAATCTCACTCAGACCCCTTATCTTTTGATTCCTTATCGCTGGAAAGGAAGAATTTAGATTCATCTCCAAAGACCACTTGGATGGTATTATCATTCATATACTTGCCGAACAGTTTGGTTCTTTCGCCTAATATACTGTCTGTGATTTCATAGGGCATGTTTTCGATATGACAACCTTTTAAAATGATACTGTTTCTAACTATGCTTTTTTTAATGATCGTATTGGCTTCAATCGATACATAGGGACCGATTACTGAATCTTCGATGGTGCAGTTATCTCCGATTACTACCGGCGGTATAATTACATTATTATTAGGTTTTTCATCAAGAAACTCAGCGTCTGTTGAACTCCCATGCTGTTTGAGCATCCACTGGTTTGCTTTGAGCCAGCGATCAATTGTTCCGACGTCAAACGTTGGTTTAGTAGTTTTTACATAATTGATATCGTATTGATGGTCGATCATCCATTGAATGGCATCCGTGATTTCATACTCTCCTCTTGCAGAAGGGGTTATCGAGTGGATTGCATTGAAAATAGAAGACTTGAAAATATAGGCTCCTATGACAGCGAGGTTTGATTTTGGCTTTACCGGTTTTTCTTCTACCCGGACAATCATATTGTCTTTGATATCTGCTATACCGTAGTCTTGTGGTTTACTGACTTTTGTCACTAATACTGTGCCGTGTGCAGATGTTTGTTGGAAGGAGTCTTTTAATTTTTGTAATGAATCATCAATCAAGTTATCGCCCAATAATAGTACAAACGAGTCAGACCCCAGGAAATCTTCTGCTTGTGCCACTGCATGGGCGATTCCTTTTTGTTCATGTTGAGGAATATAGTGAAGTCTCAGGTTCTTTTTTTCTGCATAAGCATATAAATGTTCATGGAAGATTTCTTCTTGCTGTGGCTGGATAACGAGACCGATATCTTTAATGCCCATTTTAGCCAGTTGTTCCAGGCCATAGCTGATGACTGGACGATTAGAAACGGGAAGTAATGGTTTTGGTTTGGTATAAGATAAGGGGCGCAGTCTGGTTCCATTAATGTGGGTAATTGACCTTGATGGTGTATCTTTTGATATTGCTATACGCGACTTAAGGAAGCTGATTATCGACCGAATGGATGCTATAGGAAAGTGGGATGCTGATTATATTCGGGAGATGATACAATCCTACAACACAGCAAATCCAATTTCTGATGAAGAATATGAAATGCTGCTCATCGACTTATCGCTGCCGAACTCTTTTTATAAAGAGCTCAAGCCAATCGTATACTCTCCGACTACTTTTATGACAGAAGAATTCAATCAGCAACTACAGTTTATTAATGAATTGGAAAAAACAAAATGGCCAGTATTGGATGAATTAGCGAAAGACAGGAAAGGAGGCTTATCACTTAAATGAAAGTTTTAATTATTTGTACCGAAAAATTGCCAGTTCCCCCGATCAAAGGAGGAGCGATTCAGACGTATATTGCTGGGGCATTACCTGACTTGAAGAAGAACCATCAAATTACCGTACTGGGAAGAAGTGATGATTCACTTCCAGACGATGAAATACAGGATGACATCCGCTATTGCAGGATAGAAGGGGGTCAGTTAGATATTTATCGTGATAATGTAGTCGAATTCCTGAAGGCATCCGCTGAACAATACGATTTGATCCACATTTTTAATCGCCCCCGACTCGTAAATGCTGTCCGTGCATTAGCTCCGGATTCCAAAATCATTTTAAGTATGCATAATGATATGTTCAAACCAGAAAAACTCGATCCGGAAGAAGGGACCATTGTTGTCAAGAATGTAGATAAAATAATTACGATAAGTAATTACATCGGCCGAACAATTGCCCATTTCTTTCCTGAAGCTGAATCAAAACTTCAAACCATATATTCCGGAGTGGACCTGGATCGCTTTGTTCCATCCTACTCATCCGAGGCGCAAGAATTAAGAACTAGAATTCGTAATGAGCATAATCTCACTTCCAAAAAAGTTATTTTGTACGCCGGACGGCTCTCACCTAATAAGGGAATCGACGTACTGATCCGCGCAATTCCTGATTTAGCCGAAAACCATGAGGATATAGCTTTAGTTGTTATGGGGAGTAAATGGTTCAGTGATAACTCGGTGACGGATTATATTGCTTACGTTCGCGCCCTTGCAGAAAGACTGCCGATTCCGGTGATCCAAACAGGTTTCGTCTCTCCAGACAAAATTCAGGAATGGTTTGTTGCCTCGGATATCTTTGTTTGTACTTCGCAATGGCAGGAGCCACTTGCCCGTGTGCATTATGAGGCGATGGCTGCAGCTTTGCCGATTGTCACAACTGACCGGGGAGGGAATACAGAAGTAATCGAACCTTATCAGAATGGTATTGTAGTCGAAAATCCGGAAGATTCAGGGGAGTTTGTTGAACACCTGTCTTACCTGCTGAACAATCCAGATAAGGGGAAAGAAATGGGAAGGTATGGCCGTTCCCTCGCTGAAAAACATTACACCTGGGATCGGGTAGTCAGTAATATTTCAACTGTTTGGGATGAAGTAAAGAACATGCCATTTGGAGAATATGAGATGATCGATTATAACCTTCCAAGTAAAGAACCTGATAAAACCATCACTGCCAAAAAGGATTTAGAAAATACGGAAACTGAAAAGGTATACCGGCCGTTTCCTAAAATTAATGTGGATGCTAATTTTGAAGTTGAAGAACACAGTTCGGAGACGCCAGATAGCAGTTCCAGTACTTCGGAAAGAAATACAACAAATGAAGTAACTCCTGATCAAAAGAATGAACAGGTAAATTCTCAAGCAGGAAGAAAAGCTTTTCCATCAAATTTTGCAAAAAAGAAACAAAATACTCGGCAATCCAATAGCCTCTTAGACAGGGTTGTCAAAGAAATCAATTCCAGTCCAATGATTAATGCTAACAAGAAAAAAGCCACTCAGAGACCTCACCATGAGTCGAGGGGAAGCCGTGTGAATAGGAATAAATCTTGCACATGCAGCACAATGACAGGGTCTCACACAAATAATTATCAAACGGATATAGAAAGGTTTAAAGAACGTTTCAATCCTATAAGCAAGAGACGGGAAGCAGAAAGAATACGGATTAAGAGAAAGAGAAAATCTCTATAAGTAAATACGCGAGTAAAATAATCATATAAGGACGAAATTGCATAGGCATTCGTCCTTATTATTTATACAGAGAATTTATTAAGGGAATGATGACCTTATCAGAAATAACCTAGATCATAAATATAGTTCCGGTGGTATTTTATACGAAGTTATTATCCATAAAATGATTGGGATTATAGAGGAGGATATTTTTACTGAAAGTTATATAGAAACCAGGGGATAGTAACTATGGATACTTTTTCATTTTCTTAGTTTACATAATACTTATTATCGGAAGTTATATCAAAATAACATTTTATGTCTCAATCACTAAGTATACTTAAGATATTGAGATAGAAAATGAAATTAAATACTTAATTCCATATTATTTTACGGCATTTTTTTCTTCTTTTATCAATACTATTTATTTTCTGAATCAATTTATTTAATTCACTTGCGATTAAATTTTTAGCATCTCTCATTACACTCTCACCGTTTTTCCTTTGGCTGGATCTAAGGTATGTTTGCACAACCAGATCCTTTTTAGTATGCTAGTTTTTGCTGTGAGTTTTTTCTTTTTTTCCAGCTTCTTTTTTAAGTTTCCTGTCAAGGATTTTTACTTGCGTTAAAGATAATGTTTTGAATTTATGTTTCGGAGTTGCTACTAAGTTGGAAGTGGTAATGTTCTATGGTTTTATCCCTGGTTATTGCTCGTCGGTTTATGTTTTTTGTTTTTTTTTCGCTGCTAAAACTACATTTATGTACAGAATAGCCTTATAGCTTTCTATGGATGATCGGCTCCTCCCTCCTATTTCTACTTTGCGTAACTACAGACATATTTCGACAAAACTTCACCAAATAAAAGCTGACCGGAATTGGTATATCCGGCCAGCGGAATAAACATTTGTTTTATTCAGATACGTTAAGTTTGCTCTTTTTTGGAGCATTTACCTGGCTTTTCTGATGCTCTCTAACTGTTTGATAATAGAATTCTAAAATCTGCTCCGAAGGCTTCTGCCAGCTGAATTTTTCAGCTTCTTTTCTTGCATTTTCACTCAATCGCTTATGCAATTCGGGATCTTCGATTTTCTCGATGGCTGTTATCAGGCTTTCCGTGTTCTCATTCTCAAAAAGCAGACCAGTACGTCCATCCTCTACCTGCTCCATCGTCGGCCCGCTCTTAGCCGCAATAACCGGTAGTCCTGATGCCATCGCTTCTAAAATGACTAATCCTAATGTTTCTGTAACCGATGGAAATATAAAAGCATCTCCTGATGCAAATGACTGGGATAATTCTTCCCCATGAAGGAAACCGGTGAACGTCGTATTGGTACCTTTGAAAGTTTTCTCCAGCTGATCCCGTACTGGACCATCACCAACAATTGCTAAAGATATGTCATTTCGTTTATCCAACAACGGCTTAAGCTTGTGGATTTCCTTTTCAGGAGCTAATCTACCGACAAATACTAATAGTTTATTTTCCGGTTTGCCTCCTGAAAGACGTTCGCGCATATCAGTATCCTGATAGTCGGGATGGTATTTGTCAATTGCAACTCCTCTGTCCCATACATGGACATTTGGAATCTTTTTCTCCATCAGTTCTTGCTGGATTGCTTTAGAGGTGCATAAATTCAAATCAGCATAACTATGGAGTTTTTTGAAATACCACCATACTAATGGTTTGAACGGATATAGTCGATAGTAATCAAGATATTTCGGCACATGAGTATGATAGGAAGCTAACAATGGATAACCTAATTTACTGGCATAATACACACCAGATACACCAACCAGAGCAGGGTTCACCACATGAACCAGGTCCGGCTCGTGTTTCATTAAAAGATCCTTCACCTTTCTTTGTGGCATCGAAAACTCCCGTGACCTGTAAAAAGGCATCCTGGTCGTTTTGACTCCTTCCACAATCGCACCTTCATATTCCGTGACGCCAAGGTCAGGGGCGATAACTATGACTTCATTATTTTCTTTTTGTAAGTGTTTGATTGCTTCTTTCAGTCTAGTCACCACTCCATCTGTGGAGGGCAGGAATGTTTCAGTTATGATTGCGATTTTCAAAACGGCTGCTCCTTACTTCCAGGTAATGGATGGTAGTACGTTCTCTTTGATTACTCGATCTTTATGCTCAATTACTGTCTGTAAAATATCATGCAGTACCTCGTCCGTCAATAAATGCGGCTCCAGCCCCAGTTCGCGAAGTCTCGTGTTTACAGCGTGATAGTAATGGTCTTCCGGTTCAATGCGTGGGTTTTCCAGATAAGCAATTTCTGTCTTCAAGCCTTTTTCTTTCGCTATTTTTTGAACTTTATCAGCCAGTTCTTTAACCGAGAAGTATTCGGTAAATTGGTTGAATACCCGGAACTCCCCTTTATCAGCAGGATTTTCTGCTGCAATTTGTACACAACGCACTGTATCCTCGATGTTAAGGAATGACCTTGTCTGCTTTCCTGAACCATACACCGTCAAGTCATGACCGGTAGCTGCCTGGATCAGAAAACGGTTCAAGGCAGTACCAAACACACCATCATAATCCACGCGGTTAACCAGCATTGGATCCATTTTGGTTTCGTTTGTATGTAGACCATAAACGATCCCCTGGTTTAAGTCAGTCGCACGGATTCCCCATATTTTACAGGCAAACATAATATTGTGGCTGTCATGTACCTTTGATAGATGATAGAAAGAACCAGGCTGTTTTGGATATGGCAGGACATCTTTACGTCCGTTATGTTCTATTTCTATATATCCTTCTTCAATGTCAATGTTAGGTGCTCCATATTCCCCCATTGTCCCTAGTTTAATTAAATGACACTCAGGGGCTAATTCTTTAATCGCGTACAGTACATTCAAATTACCGATTACATTATTCTGTTGTGTGAATACAGCATGGTCACGGTCAATCATGGAATAAGGAGCAGAACGCTGCTCGGCAAAATGAACAAATGCCTCTGGTTCTGTCTGCCTGAAAACTTCACGGAGGAAATCATAATGATTAAGATCCCCAATGAAGGTTTTAATTTCTTTGCCGGTAAGTTCCTTCCATTTTTCTACTCTGTCTTCTAAGGAAGCAATTGGTGTTACTGAATTAGAATGAAGTTCATCGTCCCATTTTCTGCGTGATAGGTTATCAACGATTGATACTTCATGGCCTTGATTTGATAGGTGCAATGCGGTCGGCCAACCACAAAAACCGTCTCCCCCTGCTACTACAATTCGCATAATTTCCCTCCTACTACCTTGTCCTAATCATTACTCCATAATAGAATAACATTGTTTTCTGAAAAATTGGTAATGATATCTTAGTTAAACTTTTGTAAAAGAAACATTACTTGCTTCTTTCACGCTTATCCCTATACCCCGGCATTTAATATCATTAAACCTCACAACTATTAATATTACCTGTTTAACAGGAATTACCACACGAAAGTTTCTTATTATTACACAATCCGTTATAATTAAAAGTAGAACTTTCTGAATTTTCTTGGTTTAAGGAGGAATCACTGTGAAAACACAACAACCTGCCTGGACACCTGCAGAAGACTTTAAAAAATCGACACGGCTTTATCAGTGGATGCAAAAACATGGATACAACTCTTATGATGACTTTTACCAAAAATCAATCGAAGACATCGCCTGGTTTTGGGATGAGGCGGTAAACGAATTGAATATGGAGTGGTATGAGCCCTATAAAGAGACGCTTAACCTTGCCAATGGAATTAAATATCCTGATTGGTTTGTTGGTGGAAAAATGAATGTCGTTCATAACGCGCTTGATAAATGGGCGTTAAATCCAGCAACTGAAAATAAAGTTGCTTTATATTGGGAAGGTGACAATGGAGATACCGAAACATACACCTTTGCTGACTTATATGCTAAAGTAAATGCCTGTGCCCATGGTCTGGAACGATTGGGGATACAGGAAAAAGATGTTGTTACCATCTATATGCCGATGCTTCCGGAAACATTGATTGCCATGCTTGCTGTCTCTAAAGTTGGTGCCATCTTCTCCCCCGCTTTCTCCGGTTATAAAGCAGAAGCAATTGCAACCAGGGTTAATGCCTCCGAAGCAAAAGCGATCATAACAGCTGATGGATTTTACCGCCGTGGTAAAGTGGTTGCTATGAAAGAGGAAGCTGATCGTGCAGCCGCTGAATCTCCAAGCCTGCAGCATGTGGTGGTGGTCAATCGGGCAGACCGTGCTGTCGACTGGGATGACAATCTTCATGTGGACTGGAATCGTCTGCTCAGAAATGAAAACGATTACAAAACAAAAGTGACGTATGCCCATGATCCTTATATGATCATTTATACTTCCGGGACAACCGGAAAACCAAAAGGTGCCCTTCATACACACGGTGGATTTCCTATTAAGGCTGCCTTCGATGCAGGAATATGTATGGATGTGACCGACAAGGATACGCTTTTCTGGTATACCGATATGGGCTGGATGATGGGGCCCTTCTTAGTGTACGGAGGATTAGTTAATGGTGCGTCGATCGTCATGTTTGAAGGAACGCCTGACTACCCTGAACCAGACAGGCTTTGGGAGCTCGTCGACCGGTATACGGTGACCCATCTGGGAATCTCCCCTACGCTTGTACGTTCCCTGATGAAACATGGGGAGCAGTGGATCAATAAACATAATCTCTCGTCATTAAAAATGATTGGCTCTACAGGGGAACCATGGAATCCGGAGCCTTGGCGCTGGTTGTTTGAACATGCAGGAAAATCGAAGGTTCCAATTTTTAATTATTCCGGTGGTACGGAAATCTCCGGAGGTATTTTCGGGAATGTGCTGGTTAAACCGATCAATCCTGTGTCATTCAACGCCGCTTTGCCTGGCATGGACGTTGGTGTTTTTGATGAAAAAGGGAAATCAGTGAAAAATGATGTCGGCGAGCTCGTTCTCCGCCAGCCCTGGGTGGGGATGACAAACGGCTTTTATAAAGAAAATGACCGCTACGAAAAAGCCTATTGGAGCCGCTTCAAAGATACCTGGGTGCATGGGGACTGGGTTATTCATGACGAGGATGGCTTCTATACGATTACAGGCCGCTCGGATGATGTATTGAACGTGGCCGGGAAACGACTTGGTCCTTCTGAGGTGGAATCAGTCCTGGTAGAACATGAGGCAGTGGTGGAAGCTGGTGTAATCGGCGTTCCCCATGAGGTGAAAGGGCAGGAAGCCGTCGGTTTTGTCGTCCTGCGACCTGATTATGAGCAAAGCGATGCATTGCTTAAGGATATTTCAGATCACCTGAATGATAAATTGGGGAAAGCATTGGCGCCAAAGGTAGTCCATGTTGTCTCTGACCTCCCTAAAACGAGGAATGCTAAAGTGATGCGAAGAGCGATCAAATCTGCATACCTCAACGAAGCATCCGGTGATTTAAGTGCCCTGGAGAATCCGCAGGCAGTAGACGAAATCCGTGCACTTGGCAAGTCTGCATCCCTCTCCTGAACATGAACAATCCCCCTGAACCTTATGAATGGTTCAGGGGGATTTTATTAGACAGCCAGGTGTTTGCCAGAGTCTTCTTTTAATAAACTTTGATAAATCAATAAGTCACGGTTATAGACAGCTGTATAGCTTAATAAACTTTCGAATTTAACGTTCTCAAAGCTTTCTTCATCGACAATACCATATTTTTCGTTCAATTTTGCAGCATTGCGCCAGGCGGTTTCTTCAAATGTGTAGTCCATCTCATGTTCTTCGATATCCAATTGAAATAACTCCAGGTCTTTGGCCCGTTCAAAATATGGGACTTCCCTTTTCTTTTTATGTATTTCAATTGTTCTTTGAACGGACTCCCATAATGCCTCCTGATCTAAATAATGTCCAGTCTCATGCAGTACTAATGCCTGCACGTATGCTTCAAGTGTAACCGGCTTTCTCATTTCTTTACGGGCTTTTCTTAGCCGTTCCACATCAATTATCAGCTTGTTTTGAATGAAATCATATATCATGTTTACATTTGTCTTTTCAAGATGAAAATCGAGTGGAATGTGAATATTCCGCAATGTCTCTGCAACTAAAGCTTTAATCTTTTTCTTTTCTAGCCGTTTGCTCATCTCTCTCTTTTAAGCCTCTTTCTCTATTGTATTCCCCTGGCGGCTAACCCCCTATAGTATATAAGAAATCGAGCTGAATTCCAATAGTGGCCTGGCATTTTTTATCATGACAGGAACCATTTCTTCTGTTATACTGTTTACGTTAAAAATCTAATAAAAGTCTGCGTTTTTATCGCAGGAGAGGTTCTAGCTACACCCTCTATAAAAAACTAAGGATGGAACTATACCTATCCCTTAGGTATGGTTTTTTAGTTTATTTTATGCTTGTAACGGGTGAGTAGAATTCTCTTTTTCACGGAAAGGAGAATTTTTTTATGAAAAAAGAAAAAGCGGTGGTCGTATTCAGCGGTGGCCAGGACAGCACTACATGCTTGTTCTGGGCATTGGAGAAATTCGATGAAGTAGAAGCTGTCACCTTTCATTATAATCAACGCCACGAAGAAGAAGTGGAAGTTGCAAAAGCAATTACAGAAAAACTTAATGTAAAGCATAGAATCCTGGATATGTCTTTATTAAGCCAGCTTTCTCCTAATGCACTGACCCACAAAGAAATCGATGTGGAAGATGGCAAAGGTGACTCCCTCCCTTCTACTTTCGTTCCTGGCCGTAACCTGCTGTTCTTATCATTCGCAGGAATTGTTGCGCGGCAAATTGGGGCCAAACATATTATCACTGGGGTATGTGAAACAGATTTCAGCGGCTATCCGGACTGTCGGGATGTGTTCATCAAATCCTTGAATGTGACGCTGAACTTGTCCATGGATGATTCTTTTGTAATCCATACACCGCTAATGTGGCTGGATAAAGCTGAAACATGGCAGCTCGCAGATGAACTCGAAGCTTTTGACTTCGTTCGCCATCACACGTTGACTTGTTATAATGGCGTAATTGGCAGCGGATGCGGAGAATGCCCGGCCTGCAAGCTACGCAATCAGGGACTTGAAAAGTATCTACAACAGCGTGAAGGAGCGGATGTTTGATGACACTCTCCAATTATGGTTTTACGATCGTAGAAAAACTTCAGAAAATCGATGAGGATATCAAACGCCACGAGCTGAAGTATCATAACAAACGGGTCATGGTCAGCAAGGAATTCACCTTTGATGCTGCCCATCACCTTCATTGTTATGAAGGAAAGTGTAAAAACCTTCACGGGCACACGTATAAAGTTGTCTTCGGTATCAGCGGTTATGTGGATGATATCGGTATAGTGATAGACTTTGGCGATATAAAGAAAATATGGAAAGAACAAATTGAAATCCATTTGGATCATCGATACCTGAATGACACGCTCCCTCCTATGAACACAACAGCTGAAAACATGGTTGTCTGGATATATGAGCAAATGGACCATGCACTCACAAAAGAAAATGATGGCTCTCGTGTTGAGTTCATCAAGCTATATGAAACGCCGACTAGTTTTGCTGAAGTAAGACGGGAGTGGATGGAAAATGACTAAACTCCCTGTCTTGGAGATTTTTGGACCAACGATCCAGGGAGAAGGGATGGTCATAGGCAGGAAAACGATGTTCGTCCGGACAGCCGGATGTGATTACAGTTGTTCCTGGTGTGATTCAGCCTTTACCTGGGATGGAAGCGCCAAAGAGGAAATCAAGCGCATGGATGCGGAAGAAATAATAAAGGAATTGGATCAAGCCGGTGGCAATAAATTCGACCATGTAACTATATCCGGAGGTAACCCTGCCCTCTTCCCTTATCTGGATCAATTGATTGGTCTATTAAAAGAACGAGGTATAGAAGTCGCCCTGGAAACACAAGGAAGCCGCTGGCAGGATTGGTTTCTTGCTATTGATGACCTTACTATATCCCCAAAACCACCAAGTTCCCATATGAAAACGGATTGGGAGAAGTTGGACTACATTATCAGCCAACTGAAAGATAATGACAGGCTCCTCCACACGAGTTTGAAAGTAGTTATTTTTAATGAGGAGGATTTATCATATGCAGAATACGTTCATAGACGTTATCCTGGGATATCTTTCTATGTTCAGGTAGGAAACGATGATCTGGAAGAAACAAATGATCAAGCTATTGCTATGAAACTATTAAACAAGTATGAATGGCTGGTAGATCAAGTCATGGAGTCTCCGGGTCTGAATAAAGTACGCGTCCTTCCCCAGCTTCATGCCTTACTATGGGGAAACAAACGAGGGGTCTAACGTAAAAACAGCGACAGCGGTAAAATCTGCTGTCGCTGTTTTTAATTTTTACCATGAATCTTGTCTTCTTTTTAATCCGTGCTTCTTCCGATGATAGACTACATTTATTTCTGCACCGACAACCAATATTAGACCAGTCAGGAAGAACCAGATCATTAAAATGATCAGCCCTCCTAAACTTCCATATGTGGCAGAATAACTTCCGAAATTACTTACATAGAAAGAAAATCCTAAAGAAATTAACATCCACAATACCGACGTGATGATAGCTCCAGGAATGATCTCTTTGAATGGTATATACCTGTTAGGAGCAAATCGATATAACAGCATTAATATCAGACTCATCACCAGAATACTGACGACCCAGCGGGCAATTTCCAGGATAATCATCAGCTGATCTGGTATGAACAAAACTCTTTGGATAAAATCGAAAATTACTCTTCCAAAGACCGGAAGAACTAGTGCTACCACAATGGCAACGATCATCCCAAGCGTCAATCCGATCGAGAGTAAACGCACTTTAATGAATGAGCGCGTCTCTTCCACGTTATACGCTATATTGGAAGATTTTATAAAAGCGTTGAGTCCATTTGATGCTGACCAGATTGTACCGATAATACCAACGGACAACAATCCACCATTAGGTTCGGAAACAATCGAGATAATATTTTCTTCCAAAGCTGAAGCTGTTTCCGCTGGCAATACATTTTTCATGAAGTTAACTGCCTCGTTTGGTTGAATGCCTAAGTAAGGAATGATAGAGAAAAGCAGGATCAGCATAGGTACGATGGATAGTAAGTAATAGTATGCCTGGGCGGCTGCTAATACAGGTACATCGTCATTTTGAAATTCTTTGATTACTGATTTCATATAATTCATCATTTTTTTCACAGTTTTCCACCTCCATTAGTTGCACCTTCTATTTCTCTACCCCATTTTCACTTATCTTTAATCATTTTCTACTAACTCTGCAAAATATTTGATTTTTACTGTCGAAAAGCGTTTTACGGTGGCAGGTACAGGGAAGTGGTAATTTAGGAGGTGAAGAGAGCCGATGGATTTAGTATATATAGGAGTATTTATCATGGCCTTGTCTTTTGCCCTTGTCGTAGCATTCATTGTTAAAACATTGATTAGTGTCAATAAGACAATGAAGAATCTTGACGGTACGGTAGGAAGTCTGGAGACACAAATGAGGGGTATTACTAAAGAATCAGAACACCTGATCAACAAATCTAATTACTTAGCAGAGGATATTCACCATAAAGTGGATTCTACTAATGCATTATTTGATTCGCTTCAGAATGTCGGTGATTCGGTTGACAATCTGAACCATGGCTTGAACAAGGCTTCAGCAAACTTCACCTATCATACCAAAAATCAGAATGACTCCATTGTCAAAGCGGTAAGATGGGGAGAAGCACTGACAAACCTTTTTGCAAAATGGAAACGTACCAGCAATAGGACTCAACAACATTATAATAATTAAGAAATGAGGGATGAACTTTGAGTTTAACAGGAATCGGAGTATTACTAATGGGAATTGCCTTTTTAGTAGGATCAATCTTTCTCGCACGCACCCTGAATAATCTATCGAAAGTATTATCCGGTGTGGATAAGACGGTAGAGCGGCTTCCGGACCAATTGGATGATGTGATGAAAGAAACAGGACAGTTGCTAAATCATAGTAATGACACCTTAGCAGACGTCAATAAAAAAATCGCAGCGTTAAGCCCGCTTTTCTATATCTTAGGAGATATCGGTGAGTCTTCCAGAAAGCTGTCCTCTTCCCTTGTCGATGTCACAATGGCAATGAAAAAGGATACAAATGAAGGAAAAGATATGACAAGAAGACAAGATTTAGGCGGCTTGTATGGAGCCCTGGCATTAGGATATTATTTCAAAGAAAAACGAAAAGCATTAAAAGAAATTGACAAGGAAGAAATATCAGCATGACGGAAAAAGACAAGCAATCAAATACAGCTGGCATCATCGGCTCTGCTATTGCAGGATTCTTCGTCGGTAACTTATTTGCCGGTAAAAAAAGAGAGGCTGGTTCCCACTCCAAAGATACCAGCCGTTATCCAAAAATCTTTTCGAAAACAAAACAAAAATATCAAATGAAAAGAGATGAGTTGTATCTCGCCGGCTTAAAACGTGACGAAAAAATCAGCCGAGATAAAAACAGATTACAAAGTGAAGCACGCCAAAAAGCGATTAAAGAATCTACGCTTTATAAAAATGAACATACCGGCTAAAAAAACCGATGTCCATGCAGGACATCGGTTTTATACTGCTTAATAACTGTTTTGTTTAAACAGGATATACACCATGCTTTCGTTCGGTAAATTGGACATCTTTTGTAACGTAGGTATCATAACGGTTGATTAATTCTTTTCTCAACTCGTCGGGCTGGACGATTGCATCAACTACCATTTCTGATGCCAACCGGTATATATCAATATTCTCTTTGTATTCCTCGTGTTTAGCTTTGATGAAAGCCGGGCGCTCCTCTTCAGGCAGCTCTGCAATTTTATTTGCATAAACAGCATTGACCGCCGCTTCAGGCCCCATGACAGCTATTTGTGCACTCGGCAGTGCAAGACAACAGTCTGGTTCAAAGGCAGGACCAGCCATAGCGTAAAGACCTGCGCCATAGGCTTTCCTTACGATGACAGAGATTTTTGGTACAGTCGCTTCACTCATGGCAGACAACATTTTAGCCCCATGTCTGATTATTCCTGCCCGCTCGACTCGTGTTCCAATCATGAAGCCAGGAATGTCAGCCAGGAAAAGTAATGGAATGTTAAAAGCATCACACAGCTGAATGAACTTTGCCGCTTTGTCGGCAGAGTCAGGAAACAGCACCCCGCCCTTTGCTCTCGGCTGGTTAGCGATGATCCCTACTGGTCTCCCGTCGATTCTTGCCAGACCAGTAACTAATTCAGGAGCAAACATTTTCTTGATTTCACAAAAAGAACCTTCATCAATCAGCCGGTCGATAAACTGATACATATCAAACGGAGCATTCTGGTTCTCTGGAATTAAATCATGAATGGACTTATCGTTTTCTGCGGGTTCCTTAGATTCTGCGGATGGCGGGTTGGATGTATAATTAGCTGGGAAATAGCTCATATAATCCCTGGCATAAGCAATCGCTTCTTCTTCCGATTTTGCCAGCACATCCCCGCAGCCGGAAACAGAACAATGCATACGTGCGCCACCCATTTTCTCCAGCGTGACCTTCTCTCCAATTACTTTTTCTGCCATTCGTGGAGAGCCAAGGTACATCGACGCATTACCATCGACCATGACGACGATATCACAAAATGCAGGTATGTAAGCTCCTCCGGCAGCAGATGGGCCAAACAACAGACAAACTTGCGGCACACGACCGGATAGTTTGATCTGATTATGAAAAATTCTTCCCGCTCCTCTTCTTCCCGGGAACATTTCTACTTGATCAGTTATCCGGGCACCTGCAGAGTCGACAAGATAAAGCATCGGGATTTGCAATTTCAATGCCGTTTCCTGAATACGAATAATCTTCTCCACAGTCCTTGCTCCCCAGGACCCGGCTTTTACTGTCGAATCATTTGCCATGACGCATACTTTCTGGCCATTGATTTTCCCTATTCCGGTGACCACGCCATCTGATGGTAAGGAATCGTCCATGCAGTTGGCAAAGAATGCATCTTCAATATCCATTCCTTCATCAAATAATAGCGATAGCCGTTCCCGGACAAACATTTTTCCTTTTTCACTATTTTTTTGATGGTACTTGTCCGCTCCCCCCTGGGAAATCTTTTCTACACGCTCTTGCAATGTTTTATTTAATGACATGAAGCTGTCCCTCCTGTTCTATTCACCACGGTAGATAGGCTTTCTCTTTTCTTTGAAAGCTTGTAACCCTTCCAGACGATCCTTCGTAGGTATCGTGGTCTGGTAGCACTTCTTTTCAATTTGAAGTCCCGTTTCGATATCTGTCTGGAATCCCTCATGGATAGCCTTTTTTGCCTGTCTAAGTGCGATTGGTGCATTATTGGCGATCCGCTCAGCCATGGCTAATGATTCCCCCTGCAATATCGACGGGTCGTAAGCATATTCTACAAGACCGATTGCTCTCGCTGTTTCACACGTAATCGGTTTAGCAGTGAAAATCAATTCCTTCGCCTTTCCAAGTCCAATAAGCCTGGAAAGTCTTTGCGTTCCACCTGCTCCCGGAATAATCCCGAGCGATGTTTCCGTCAATCCCATCTTTGCACTGTTTGAACTAAGCCGGAGATCGCAGGCAAGCGCAAGCTCTAAACCTCCCCCAAAAGCTACTCCATTGATTACCGCAATCGTTGGTATATCCAGTCGTTCCACCCGATGGATGGTGTCACCGATCAGGCTGACCGTATCAACCACTTCCTGCTCTGTCATACCGGCACGCTCTTTCAGATCCGCACCGGCACAAAAAGCTTTACCGCCGCTTGCCGTAATCAGTAGACAGCGTGTGTTTTTATGCTTTTCCACTTCTGCCAGCGCCTCATTAATTTCATACAGCAATTGCTTGGATAAAGCATTGGCTGCATCTGGCCGGTTTAATGTTAATCTTTTGACATGATCAGCCGGCTCTTCCAGCTTCACTAATTCCCACATCGCTTAGCCTCCTTATGATGAACGGTTCATCACCTGCATTTGATGACTCGGCAATTCTTTTCCTAATTTCCTTTGGATGAAAGCAGCTGACTCGTGTAGTTTGTCCTGCTGGATCCCGGTTTCTACTCCCATTTGATGCAGCATATGGACAAGGTCATCTGTCGCAAGATTACCGGATGCTCCTTTTGCATACGGACAGCCGCCAAGACCGCCTAAAGCACCGTCAAACGTGGTTATGCCATGCTGCAGGGAAACCAGCACATTCGCTAACGCCATCCCTCGGGTGTTATGAAAGTGCATCGCTATCTGATCAAATGAAAAGTGCTGCTTCACTTCTTTTAAAACAAGATCTACATGTTTCGGGTCAGCAACTCCGATGGTATCTCCTAACGAAAGTTCATCAATCCCCATTTCAAATAACCGGTCACATACGCGGAGCACCTGCTCGACAGGTACGTGTCCATCGTATGGACACCCGAAAACAGTGGATACATAGCCGCGGACAGTTTTTCCGGCTTGTTTGGCTCCATCTACCACTTCTTGCAGGACGGGATATGTTTCCTCAATCGTTTTATTGATATTCTTTTTGTTGTGGGTTTCACTGCTGGACATGAAAATGGAAACTTCATCGATTTCCGTTTCGATCGCCCGCTCCAGTCCTTTTAAGTTCGGTACTAATGCAGCATAGGTAATCCCAGGATTCCGCTTGATAGCCTGTGCGACCTCTTTGGCATCAGCCAGCTGAGGAATCCATTTCGGATGGACGAAAGACGATATTTCGATATAGGACAGCCCTGCCTCAGACAGTTGATCTATCCATGCTACTTTATCTTCGGTTGCTATTTTATTAGTTTCATTTTGGAGGCCGTCCCTTGGACCGACCTCCTTGATGGTGACACTTTCCGGTAGTTGTAACATGCAAACAGCCCCTATTTATTCGATGATTGCGATGACATCGCCCTCATTGACGAAGTCCCCTTCGCTGACTTTCAATTCCTTGATGGTACCGTCTGCTTCTGCAGGGACCGGTATTTCCATTTTCATAGATTCCAGGATGACAATATCCTGACCATTGTTGATGGTATCTCCTTGCCCTGCTACTACTTTCCATACACTTCCTGCCATTGATGCTTTGATTTCTGTCATATCTGCTTCCTCCTCAGTTATTCGTTACTGCTGGTAAATAGTATTTCTCGACGAAAGATGTCTCTGTCGCTCCTTGTTTGAACTTATCATGTGCGATGACATCCCTCAGCATAGGAATATTTGTCTTTATCCCTTCGACCTGATAGTTTTCCAATGCTTCTTTCATGCGGAAAATCGCCTGGTCACGGTCTTCTCCATAAGCAATCAGCTTAGCTATCATCGGATCATAGAAAGGTGTAACCATCGAATTTCCTGCCACGGCGAGTTCGTGACGGATGCCTTCCCCTTTTGGAACCTCAAATTTCGTCAATTGTCCCGGCGAAGGAAAGAACCTGACAGGATCTTCTGCATAGATCCTTACTTCAATTGCATGACCATTCCGTTTCAGGTCATCCTGCCGGAAAGCTAACTCTTCTCCATAGGCTACTCTGAGCTGTTGTTCTACAAGATCAATTCCTGTGATTTCTTCGGTTACCGGATGTTCGACCTGCAGGCGGGTATTCATTTCCAAAAAGTAGAAGTTTTCCTCTCTATCTACCAAAAATTCAATCGTTCCAGCATTTTTATAGTGCAATGCCTGAACCGCCTGAATCGCTGTCTCTCCCATGTCCTTCCGGGTTGACTCGGATAAAAAAGGTGACGGAGCTTCTTCCACTACCTTTTGGTGCCTCCGCTGGATCGAGCATTCCCGCTCGAATAAATGAACAGCATTTCCATGGCCGTCCGCCAGCACCTGGATTTCAATATGCCGCGGATTCAAAATCTGCTTTTCTAAGAACATGGTGCCATTTCCGAAGAATGATTCCGCACGCTTGGAGTTTCCTTCAAATGCTTTTTCCAATTCGTCATCGCCATTGACCGCCTGCATGCCGATGCCGCCTCCCCCTGCAGCTGCTTTCAGCATGACCGGGTAACCGAATTCATTGGCGTACGCTTTCGCTTCCTCGACATCTGTCACTGCCTGATCGGTACCCGGGACGATCGGGACGCCTGCTTCTTTCATCGCTTGTCTTGCAGCTACTTTATCCCCCATGGTCGCCATCACATCTTCCGACGGGCCTATAAAAGTAAACCCGGCTTCCCTGCATCTTTTGGCAAACCCGGCATTTTCGCTCAACAGTCCATATCCCGGATGAATAGCTTCTGCGCCTGATTCTTTGGCAGCATGAAGTATATTATCAATGTTCAGGTATGATTCATTCACACGCGGTTTTCCAATTAAAAAACTTTCATCTGCTTCTTTTACATAAGTAGCTTGCTCGTCCGCTTCTGAGTATACAGCGACGGTTGCTATATTCATTTTCTTACATGTACGGATAATGCGAGCAGCTATTTCACCACGATTGGCAATTAGTACTTTTTTAAACACGGACTCTCCTCCTTCAGTTAAGATTTTGACTGTAATTTTTCCAATGCCGTTTCTCTCAGCTTAAACTTCTGGATTTTCCCACTTGCTGTCATTGGATACTCGTCAGTGAATTCGATATAACGAGGAATTTTATGTTTGGATATTTTCCCTTCACAGAATTCCCTGATATTACGTTCCGTCAGCGTCTTCCCTTCTTTCGGGATTATCCAGGCCATGATTTCCTCCCCATACTTACTGTCCGGGATACCTACTACCTGAACATCCAGCACATCGGGATGCTGATACAAAAACTCTTCTATTTCACGTGGGTAGACGTTTTCACCGCCACGGATGATCATGTCTTTGATTCGGCCGGTAATTTCAACATAGCCATCCTCATCCATGACACCAATATCACCAGTGTGAAGCCAGCCTTCTGTATCTATTGCCATCTGGGTTGCTTCTTCATTTTTATAATAGCCTTCCATGACGAGATAGCCGCGTGTACAGAGTTCACCTGGTACCCCTCGTTCCACTTCCTGGTTCATACTTGGATCGACGATTTTCACTTCCACATTCGGGTGAGCTTTTCCTACCGTACTGACACGCCGTTCGATCGTGTCATCTGTACGCGTCTGCGTAATAACCGGGGAAGACTCCGTCTGCCCATAAGCGATGGTTATCTCTTCTGCTCCCATTTTATTGATGACGTCCTTCATGACTTCCATTGGGCAGGAGGATCCCGCCATAATACCAGTTCGAAGCGAATCTGTGTTAAAGCTTTCAAAACGAGGGTGGTTCAATTCAGCAATGAACATCGTTGGTACCCCATGTAATGCCGTACATTGTTCACTCTCTACTGCATTCAGTACTTTTTCAGGGTCGAATTGCTCTAAAATAACCATCGTCGCTCCCTGGGTTACACAGGCAATCGTACTCATCACACAGCCGAAACAATGAAAGAAAGGTACCGGAATGCAAAGCCGGTCATCTTTTGTCATTTTCATTGCCTCAGCAACTTGTTTTCCATTATTGACGATATTGTAATGGGTGAGCATAACTCCCTTCGGAAAACCGGTGGTGCCAGAGGTATACTGCATGTTGATGACTTCATCATACGTCAGCATTGATTTTCTCTGTTTCAATGCTTCATCAGCTACGTCTTCCCCCATATCCATTAGCTCCTGCCATTTATAGCAGCCCTTATACTCTTTATCGCTCAGGACAATGACCCGCTTTAAATTCGGCAGTTTCGCACACTGAATATCTCCTTTCCCGGAGACTTCAAGCTCAGGGCAGACTTCTTTCAGAATATCGATATAGGATGCCCCGCGGAAGGATTCGGTCAGGATTAATGTCGTCGTATCTGACTGTTTTAGCAGATATTCCAGCTCCTGGGCGCGGTAATTGGTATTGACTGTTACTAATACAGCCCCCATCTTTCCAGTAGCAAATTGGGAGATCAGCCATTCCGGTTTGTTGTCAGCCCAAATAGCTACGTGTTCGCCCTTTTCGATGCCCATAGCCATAAATCCTTTAGCTGCTTTATCAGTCATTTCATCTAATTCTTTATATGTTTTACGAAGATTCAATTCTGGATAGACAAAAGCCTCATGATCCGGATGAGCCTGCGCCTTTTCTTCTAAAATTTCACCGACAGTTTGTTTCAATAAAGTCATACGGTTCCTCCTCGTAATTTTTTAGCAACCCAGCTGACGGGCAATGACCAGACGCTGGATTTCTGAAGTGCCTTCCCCGATTTCTAACAACTTCGCATCACGCAGGTAACGCTCTACTTCGTATTCACGCATATATCCATAGCCACCATGGATTTGAATAGCCTGGTTCGCTGATCGGAAAGCGGTTTCAGAAGCGAACAGCTTTGCATAGGCTGATTCCTTCGTGAACGGTTTGCCCTGATCTTTCAACCATGCGGCCTTCATTACCATATTCCTGGCAAGCTCCACTTCCATCGCCATATCAGCAAGTTTGAACTGGATGGCCTGGAAATTGGAGATTGTTTTTCCAAACTGTTTACGTTCTTTGGCATAAGCGAGTGCACGGTCAAGCGATGCCTGAGCGATACCCACGGCCAAGGCAGCTATAGAAATTCTGCCGCCATCGAGGGTATATAAAAACTGACCGAAGCCTTTTTCAGGGTCACCTAATATATTCTCCTTTGGAACCCTGACATCCTCCAAAATGATTTCACAAGTATTGGAAGCACGTACCCCCATTTTGTCATAGTTACTGTTAATCGTAAGTCCTGGGGTATCTGCTGGTACAATAAATGCCGAAATGACATTTTTGCCGTCCTCTCTCTTTCCCGAAACAGCGGTAACGGTAATGGAGCGCGCATAGCCGGCATTGGTAATCCAGCTTTTTTCCCCGTTGATAACATATTCATCGCCCTCGAGCTTAGCACGTGTTTGCGTACCACCCGCATCAGAACCGGCATTCGGTTCGGTAAGTCCAAAGGAAGCGAGTCCTTCACCTTTAGCAAGAGGAACCAAATATTCTTGCTTTTGCTCTTCTGTGCCAAAATAATAGATTGGGCTTGAACCGAGTGACACGGCTGCTGCATAACTAAGGCCGGTACCCCCGCAGACACGGCCGATTTCTTCTACTGCTAAGGCGTAAGTTACTGTATCGCCTCCGACCCCTCCGTATTCTTCCGGGAAAGGGATGCCAAGCAACCCGAGTTTCCCCATCTCTTTAAAAATATCTTCCGGAAATTCTGCTTTCACATCCAGATCAATCGCTCGTGGCTGAATGACATTCTCCGCAAAATCCCGTACCATTTTACGGGTCATTTCCTGTTCTTTTGTCAATTCAAAGTTCATAATGCTCCCCCTTATTATCCATTCTTTAGAGACCGACTGGTTGGTCTGTAATGCTCAAAAATTAATGTAAGCGGTTACTTTTTTTCGGTAAAAAAAGGGCGCTCAAGCATGTGGGACTGGAAATTTTCCTCGGAAACTACATTGGTAGTCAATATAGCATGAAGGATAATATCCACATAGACATCTGCGATTTCATCAATGGTATATTTCCCTTCTGGTGTATACCATTTATAAATCCAGTTGACCATTCCGAGGATTGCCATGCCGGTGATCTCCATTGGCAATTCTTTTCGGAAGTCGCCGGTTTCCTGGCCTTCTTCAATCACTTGAAAGACCATCTGCTTGAATGCATCGCGCTTACGTTTGATTTGCTCTTCATATTCAGGTTTTAAATAATTGCTTTCCTGGTAGAATACGGAGATGTGTGGTTTGTATAAGTCGAAAACTTTTACAAATGCTTTGATGATTGATTGAATCTTCTTGATGGGAGATTTGTGGATTTCATTTGCTGCATTCGCTTCTTTCAATACATATGTAATGAATGTGTCGTGAATGACGAACAACAGCTCATCTTTCGATTGGAAATGATGATAGAATCCACCTTTCGAAGTGTTAGAGGCTGCTACAATTTGGTTGACGGTCACTCCATGAAACCCTTTTTGCTCAAACAACTCAAGCGAGGTTCTAAGGATTGACTCCCTTAACCCTGCCATACATCATCCCCTTTCCCACTAGACATTTGTCACAATTTTATCACATTTTTCAGAAAACACAAAGACTTTTTGGCGAATAATATACAAAAACATCCAGGCTGCACGCCTGGATGTCAGTCAGGAATTTTGTTCTTCCGTTTCGAATGGCTTTTCGTATTCATTTTTAACCCAGGAGTCGATGACTTCCCCGCTTTGATCGGTATCGACAATATAGGAACCGTTGCTGTAGCGGTCATTTGCTTTGTATTGCATCGGGTTGATGGTTAAAACTTCTCCGTTTTCACTTTTCACTTGCAGCTCCTGGCCTGATTCAATCAGATGCATGTTGACGAGACGGTGTGGATTCTTTTTCAGCTCACGAAGCATGACAACGCCCCGTTTGGCGCGGGAGCTTTGCTCGAATTCTTTTAAGCGCATACGCTTCAATGCACCTCTATGGGTGATAATGACGATGGACGGATCGGACAAATCATCGAAAACCTGTCCTGAAACGACTTGTTCGCCTTCTTTCAAAGTAATCGCTTTGACGCCTGCAGCCCGCTGTCCTACTGTTTTCACTTCGCTTTCATGATACCAGAGGGCATAGCCTTTATCGGAAGCGATGAATATATCCGAATGGCCATCGGTTACGTGGACATCCGTCACCTCGTCCTCACCTTTTAAATTGATCGCCACAAGCGGTTTCGAATAACGCTGTGCTTCATACAGCGCCAGTTCACTCTTTTTGACCATTCCGTTCTTTGTAAAGAATAATAAACACTTATCTTCCTTGAAATCTCTTACCGGATAAGCAGCGACAATCTTCTCATCTTTGTTGATGGGAACGAGATTTGCGATATGCTGACCGAGATCCTTCCAGCGGATATCCGGAATTTCATGGACAGGTAAATAGAGATAATTTCCTTTGTTAGTGAACAAAAGAAGCTTATCCGTTGTATTGATTTCGATCAGCCGCAGCAGATGATCACCGTCTTTAATCGCAAAATCTTCCCCATTTGATGCAGCATAGGAACGAAGGCTTGTCCGTTTCACGTAGCCATCCCTGGTTACCGAGACGATGATATCTTCACTGGCCACCATGACTTCTAAGTTAATCTTCAACTCTTCGATTTCGGCCTCTATTTTAGTTCTGCGTTCATCATTATACTGCTTCTTTAACTTCTTCAGGTCGGATTTGACGACTTTTAATAATTTCCGTTCATCTGCCAGTATTTCTTCTAAGTATGCGATGCGTTCTCTTAGTTCAGCCGCTTCCTTTTCAAGTGCTGTGATATCAGTATTTGTAAGACGGTATAACTGAAGATTGACGATTGCTTCTGCCTGTTCTTCTGTGAAATCGTAAGCTTGAATCAATCGTTTTTTGGCATCCTGCTTGTCCTTGGAAGCACGGATCGTTGCAATCACCTCATCCAGAATCGAAATAGCTTTAATCAGACCTTCTACGATGTGGGCGCGTGCCTTCGCCTTCTTTAAATCGTAGTTGGACTGCCGAGTCACCACTTCTTTTTGATGGGCGATATACGATTCAAGGATCTGCTGTAAATTAAGCAGCGTTGGCGTGCGATCCTTAATTGCTACCATATTGAAATGATAGGTAATCTGCAAATCAGTATTTTTATAGAGATAATTCAAAACGCCTTCACTATTTGCTTCTTTTTTCAGTTCTATTACGATACGGAGTCCTGTACGGTCTGTTTCATCCCGCACCTCTGCAATCCCTTCCACTTTACGGTCGATACGCAGTTCGTCCATACGTTTGACTAGGTTAGCTTTATTAACTTCATAAGGGATTTCATCAATAACGATTTGTTCCTTATTTCCTTTGATGCTTTCAATATTTGCTCTCCCGCGTAAAATGACCTTACCTTTACCGGTTTCATACGCTTTTCTAATGCCTTCTTCCCCCTGGATGATTCCTCCTGTCGGGAAATCCGGCCCTTTCAGTTTAGTCATCAGTTCGCTAGTCGTCACATTCTGCTTTTCAATTTTCATGATGACAGCATCGATCACTTCACCGAGGTTATGGGGAGGAATATCTGTAGCATAACCTGCCGATATACCAGTTGAACCGTTGACCAAAAGGTTTGGAAATTTTGCAGGCAAAACGACAGGTTCATAGATGGTGTCATCAAAGTTAGGAATGAAATCTACTGTTTCCTTTTCGATATCCCGTAAAAGCTCAGAAGAAATGCTGGATAAACGGGCTTCTGTATAACGCATGGCAGCAGGAGGGTCTCCGTCGACGCTTCCGTTATTTCCATGCATTTCTACTAAGTGTTTCCGCACTTTCCATTCCTGACTCAGCCGTACCATCGCATCATAGACAGAGGTATCTCCATGGGGGTGATAATTACCGATTACTGTTCCTACTGTTTTCGCAGATTTCCGGAAAGCTTTATCATGTGTATTCTTTTCCTGATGCATCGCATACAGAATCCTCCGCTGCACAGGTTTCAACCCATCGCGGGCATCCGGCAGCGCCCGTTCCTGTATGATGTATTTACTATACCTTCCGAACCGGTCGCCAATGACCTCTTCTAAAGGTAAATCTAAGTAATTTTCCACTTCCGCCAAAAGAATATCCTCCTCTAGTTCTGAATTTTGTCATTTTCCAGGATGTTTGCTTCGTCTTCCAACCCAAATGCGACATGGGACTCAATCCATTTCCTCCGTGGCTCGACTTTATCTCCCATTAATGTCGTTACCCGTCGTTCGGCACGGGCGAGATCGTCAATCGTCACCCTGATCAGTGTACGTGTAGCCGGATCCATCGTCGTCTCCCATAGCTGATCGGCATTCATTTCACCGAGACCTTTGTAACGCTGAATAATATAGCCGCTCTTAAATTTTCTGACTGCTGCTTCCATGCCATCTTCATCCCAGGCATATTCTATTTGTTCTTTTTTCCCTTTCCCTTTGGAAACCTTATAAAGAGGCGGCAGGGCAATGAACACTTTGCCGGCTTCTACAAGCGGCCGCATATACCGGTAAAAGAAAGTCAGGAGCAATACCTGGATATGAGCTCCATCAGTATCTGCGTCCGTCATGATGACGATTTTATCGTAATTACAGTCTTCGAGATCAAAATCACCGCCGACCCCAGCTCCGATCGTATGGATGATTGTTGAAATCTCTTCGTTTTTAAATATATCGGCTATTTTCGCCTTTTCTGTATTGATTACCTTTCCCCTTAGGGGGAGGATGGCCTGGAATTTTCGGTCACGTCCTTGTTTAGCAGAGCCGCCTGCTGAATCACCTTCGACGAGGTAAAGTTCATTTTTCTTCGGATTCCTTGATTGAGCAGGTGTCAGTTTCCCACTGAGCATGGTTTCTTTCCGTTTCTTTTTCTTGCCTGACCTTGCATCTTCCCTGGCCTTTCTTGCTGCTTCACGAGCTTCCTTCGCTCTGATTGCCTTCTTGATCAGTAAAGATGCGATATCTGGATTTTCTTCCAGAAAGTACGACAACTTACTCGAAACGATAGCATCGACAGCCGACCTTGCTTCTGAGGTGCCGAGTTTACTTTTCGTCTGTCCCTCGAACTGTAATAGCTCCTCCGGAATCCGTGCTGAGACAATCGCTGTGAAACCTTCACGAATATCATTACCTTCCAGGTTCTTATCTTTTTCTTTCAACAGATTGGTCTTTCGCGCATGGTCATTGAAAATCCTCGTTATAGCCGTTTTTGCACCGGACTCATGCGTGCCTCCGTCCTTTGTCCGGACGTTGTTAACAAACGACAGCATGCTTTCAGCGAAGCCATCATTAAATTGAAAAGCAAAATCAATTTCAATGCCGTTTTGCTCCCCTTCGAAAGCGACTACCGGATGCAGGGTATCCTTTTCTTCATTCAGGTAACTGACAAAGGCTTTCAAGCCTTCTTCATACTGGTAGCTTTCTTCGATGTCTTTACGCGCATCAATCAGTTTAATTTCCACACCCTTAAGTAAAAAAGCTGCTTCTCTTAACCGTTCCGATAAAGTTTCAAAATTGTAGGTGGTAGTGGAAAAAATAGTAGAGTCCGGCTTGAAGGTAATAATCGTCCCGCTTTTTCTCGTTTTCTTCGTTTTATCAAGCGATGTGACCGGAACCCCTCCGTTTTCAAAACGCTGGACATAAGTCTGCCCATCCCGGTGGATGGTTACTTCCAGCCATTCTGACAGGGCATTGACCACCGAAGCCCCGACACCGTGCAAGCCACCACTTGTCTTGTAGCCCCCCTGGCCGAATTTTCCGCCGGCGTGAAGGACAGTCAAGATTACTTCCGGGGTAGGTTTCCCCATTTTATGCATGCCTGTTGGCATCCCTCGTCCTTCATCCTCGACTGACACACTGCCATCTTTATTCAAAGTGACGGTAATTCGGTTACCGAAACCGGCTAGCGCCTCATCGACAGCATTATCGACAATTTCATAAACCAAATGATGCAGTCCCCGATGGTCGGTGCTTCCGATATACATACCTGGACGTTTCCTGACAGCTTCCAATCCTTCCAATACTTGTATGGAGTCATCTGAATATTGCTGTGATTGTTTAACCAAAATGCCTACGTCTCCCTTCTGACTTACCTAACTGTTTCTATAATAGAACAAACGTTCGAACGTGTAAATAACTATACATATCTGCTTGTTCTATTTTAGCCTTTTTGACAAAAGACGCAAGTAACGTTTTCCATACTCAGTAAAAAATCCCTGTAAGTACAGGGATTTTTACTGGTCATTTAGCGGCTTCATTTCATAAGAACAGCATGGGCTACTTTTAAACACATATCCATCATGACGGTAAAATCATGTTTTTTCAAGTATGCATAAGCTTCCTCATCCTGGACTCCCTGCTGGGCCCAAAAAATCTTCGCATCCATTTGGACTGCTTCCTTTGCCAGGGAAGGAAGATGCTCCGACCGGCGAAAAACATTGATCATTTCAAACGGTTCTTTTACGTCAAGCAAGGAGTCATATGCTTGTTCCCCAAGCACCTGATCCACCATCGGATTTACAGGAATGATCCGGTAGCCTGCATCCTGCATTTCTTTGGCAATCTGATAAGAGGTGCGATATTCCTTATCAGAAAGACCGACAACAGCGATTGTTTTCGTATCTTTTAAAGCTTGAATGATCGTCTCATTATCGGGGTGTTGATATGCCATTATACAGCCTCCTTTACAATAATCCTTCTGCTTCCAGAAATTCTCTGGCTACTTCCTCAGGATCTACATCCTCTTCTTCTACTTTATAATTCATTTCCCGCATTTGATCGCCGGTAATCTTGCCACCCAGCCGGTTTAAGATTTCTTCCAGTTCAGGATACTTATCAAGCGTTTCCTGACGAAGCAGCGGTGCACCCTGGTATGGCGGAAAGAGGTTTTCATTATCTTCCAGTACTTTTAAGTTCAATCCTTCCACATAACTGTCTGTCGAGTAGGCATCAATGATGTCCACTTCTCCCTTTTCGATGGCACCTTCCCTTAAACCAGCATCCATCGTCCTGACTTCCCCAAATTCTAAATTATAAAGTTGTTTAATTCCCTGATAACCATCTTTTCTATCATTGAATTCAAGTGTGAAACCTGCTGTTACCTGGTCATCAATCGGTTTAAGGTCTGCTATCGTCTCTAGGTCGTATTGATCAGCAAACTCCTGCGTAGTAGCAATGGCGTAAGTATTGTTATATTGCATCGGTTCAAGATAAGCCATGTTATATTCTGATTTTAAACCATCAGCAGCTGATTGATAGACTTCCTGTTCATCTGTGCTTTCTGCTTCCCGATTTAATAAGCTCACTAAAGCGGTACCTGTAAATTCAGGGTAAATATCAATGCTGCCTTCCTGAAGCGCACTGAATACGACATCTGTCTTTCCGAGGTTTGGTACAAGCTCCACGGAGAGATCTGTCTCTTCTTCAATCATTAGCTTATACATATTGATCAGGATAGAAGGCTCCGCGCCAAGTTTTGCCCCGATTTTAATATCCGATTTGGCACCACCGCCAAAAGCAAGTGGTCCAACAGCAATCAATGCCGCTATCACAAGAAGACTGACGAGTGAACGGAAACCTGATTTGGCTGAAGTCCGTTCAAACATACGCAGGACCAAATCCAGTATGATCGCTAATAAAGCGGCAGGAATAGCCCCTAAAAGGATAAGGTTCAAATCTCCTCCCCGGTCTAAACCAAGCAGGATAATGTCCCCTAGACCGCCTGCTCCAATTAAAGCAGCAATCGTAGTAGTACCAACTATAAGAACCATCGATGTACGAATCCCGGCCATGATGACAGGCATTGCCAGCGGCAGTTCTACTCGTGATAAGCGACGGAACGAACTCATTCCCATTCCGGTCGCGGCTTCCTTTAGGGCGGGATCGACTTCTTTTATCCCGGTATAGGTGTTTCTTAATATTGGGAGCAGTCCATATGCTGTCAACGCAATAATTGCTGGTGTCTGGCCGATACCGAAGAAAGGTATCAGGAATGCTAAAACCGCCAGACTCGGAATTGTCTGCAAAATTGCTGTAAGCCCGATAATCGGTTCTGCTATCCGCTGGTTTCTAGTTAAAATTAAACCTAAAGGGAGCGAAATTAATGTCGCGATGACCAGGGCGACAATGGAAATTTGAAGGTGCTCCCAAATCGTCGGCCATAACACGTCCTGACGGCGCTCTAATACATCTAAGAATTCCCTCATGACCGTATCACCCCATTCTCTGTGGAAACGTGTTGTTTGAGGTGAAGAACGATTTCCCGATAGGAGAGGGTGCCAATTAACCGTTGGCCTTTAACTACTGGCAGCAACTCTTCTCGATGCTGTTCAAAAATATCAGCGGCTTTCTTTAGAGGAAGGTCATTCTCTAGGACAGGTAAGTCTACTTTTTCCGCTTGTTTGACACCACTCACATAATTCCCTGTAGCATCTTCCATGATATAGACGCCATAGGAATCGAATTTTCTCTGGTCGAATTCTGTTTCGGTGAGCACACGGCTGCCGCTTCTGTCGGCGATGACATCAACGGCAGACTGCCATGGCGATTTGCGATTTCCGATGAATTCTTTAACAAAATCATTCTTAGGTTCAAGTACCATGTTCTGAGGCGTATCTATCTGTACGATTTCCCCTTCTTTCATCAAACATACACGATCACCAAGAGCCAAAGCTTCGTCCATATCATGAGTGACGAACACAATCGTCTTTTTGATTTTCCTTTGCAACTCCCGGATGTCCTGTTGAAGCTTTTCACGGCTGATCGGGTCGAGCGCACTGAACGGCTCATCCATCAATATGATATCAGGGTCAGCGGCCAGAGCGCGTATGACTCCTACCCGCTGCTGCTGCCCACCTGATAATTCATCCGGCTTTCTTTTCCGGTAAGTCTCCGGCTCCAGTCCCACCATGTTCATCAATTCATCAATACGAGAGGATATATCTTTCTTTTTCCACTTTTTCATTTCAGGAACAATTGCGATATTTTCTTCAATGGTCATATGCGGAAATAAGGCAATCTGTTGTAGGACATAGCCAATATTCCAGCGCAGTTCATGGATATTGAATTCCTTGATATTCTTGTTATGTATGAAAATCGATCCTTCTGTCGGCTTGATCAGCCTGTTTATCATCTTCATCGTTGTCGTTTTACCGCAACCGCTTGGTCCGACTACCGTCAACAATTCTCCTTCTTTCACGGAGAATGTTACACCTCTTAATGCAGTCGTGCCATCGGGATACGTTTTGGTTACATTTTTAAACTCTATCATCTTTAATCCTCCACCAGACACATTTTGACTTAGTTATACCCATTTTACCTAAAAGGAAAACATCTTCATCTCCTGCCTGCTTAATCAGAAACTTCTTCTCTATTATAATAAAAATGGGGTTTGTCTCTAGACCTGATTGAATACTATTTGATTGTCAGAATGCATAAGATATAATATAAGAGCACCTGCCATGCATTGGACAAGTATTATCATAAATGAATTTTTTCATGGTCGTTGGACTCTTCCTCTTCTACCATTCTAGCGAACAAAACTGCAGAAGGGAAATAAGAGCATGATTTGATTATACTGACCAGACAATTTGCGTGGTAAAATAAGTAAGGAATAGGCAACAAAAAGGGGTTTTCGTATGGAATACATTATTTTAGCAATCATAGCGTATATTTTAGGATCTATTCCTTCTGGTCTGTTAGTAGGGAAGCTTGGCTACGGTATTGATATCAGAGAACATGGCAGCGGTAATCTCGGAGGCACCAATACTTTTCGGGTTCTTGGCAAGAAAGCCGGGCTATTTGTCACCATAGCGGATATTTTGAAAGGTACGCTTGCCACCGTGCTTGCTGTACTGTTTGTTCCAGACATCAATCCTCTGATTTTCGGTATTATAGCGGTAATCGGTCATATGTATCCGGTATTTGCAGGCTTTCGAGGTGGAAAAGCAGTGGCCACTTCCGGAGGAGTTATCCTTGGGGTGAATCCTCTCGTATTTGCTATCATGATCGCTACATTTTTCTTAATGCTTTACCTGACTAAATATGTATCCTTATCCTCTATGATCACAGGGATCGTATCCATGGCGGTTTCTTTTTTCTTAGGTGACATTGGCTTATTCATCGTTATCACTCTGCTTACATTGTTTGTGATCTATCGTCATCGGGAAAATATTAAACGGATCAGGAATAAGACAGAACCTAAAATTACATGGATGTAAAAAAGAAGCAGTTCAGACAAAGGTCTGAACTGCTTCTTTTTTATCAATAGCCATATTCCCAATCAATTTCTTCTTCTTTAAAACCGACCAGGGAAGGATAATTGATGCACTCTTTTTCCGATATATGTGTTTTTGCCATTCCTTCGATCCATGTGCGTTCGACCTCTTCTAACACGATGTATTTATTGTTTTCTAATATAACGGCTGTCCCTGTCATGGTAAGCCCTCCTTTATTGTTTGTCTCTATTATAATATTAACGGGTTAGAAAAAATATAAATATGTGAATAATTTCACATAAAATACAAAATTAAATCCCCTATTGCAAAGCTGAAAAGTCAGGAAACATATTTTAGCAGCCCAAAATATGATATTATTGAAAAGGAATAAGATAAAATCTTTAAGTGAACATGCAGTTTCCCAACTTAGCTCATAATAAGCATGTAATTGTATAATATTTTTCAGTTCATGTATACTTTGAACTATAGAAACACTGCTATGGCTTGAAAGGAGTCAAAGTTATGTCTCAAACAGAAATCAGGAATAAAAAACAATTACCTTCAAAAAAGGAACGACATAAATTATTCGGTTCAAGTGAGCCGGGGCCAAGAACAAAGCCTGTAGAAAAAGAACAAATGGTAGACTTACAAAATTCAAAACAGGACTTCCTGTTCAAAATCGATACCGTCGGAATTTCCAATGTTAAGCATCCCATTCGAATCCCGAGTAAATTGACACCGGAAATCCAGACAACTATCGGCACGTTTACATTTGGCTCATCTATCACCCAGGACAGCAAAGGGACAAACATGAGCCGCTTTACCCAGCAGCTGGACGAATACCATCAGGATGGTTTCGCTATCGATCTGACCACCTTGAAAAAATTCACGAAAGAAATGGCGGACAGGTTGAAGCAAGAGGATGCGGAAGTAGAAGTCTCCTTCCCTTGGTTCTTTGAACGAAAAGGACCGGCTTCCGACTTCGCCGGGATGAACCATGCTGACGCCGAAATGAAGGTTAAATACCACAAACAAATAGGGTATGATATCGAAGTTGGCTTGACTGCCGCTATTACAACCCTATGTCCATGTTCTAAAGAAATCAGTGAATACAGCGCCCATAACCAGCGAGGCTATGTGTCTATGTCTGTCCGGTTGACGGAAGATTTCAATGAACAGGAAAATGATTGGAAAACGGCATTGTTGGAAGCGGCAGAAAGTAATGCCAGCGCCCGAATCCACCCGGTTTTGAAGCGTCCGGATGAAAAAATGGTGACAGAACAGGCGTACGAAAATCCTCGCTTCGTAGAAGATGTCGTACGGCTGGTGGCAGCTGACTTATATGAATATGAGTTTGTGGAAAGCTTTAAAGTGACGTGCAGAAACGAAGAATCCATCCACTTGCATGATGCGATTGCCAGCCTGCACTATGATAAAAACGAGGAAAGAAACTAAGGCGGGTTAATATGAAATATATCTTCATCGGGCTGATACGCTTTTATCAAAAAGTGATCAGTCCCGTTAAGCCGCCAACTTGCCGCTTCTACCCCACCTGTTCCCAATACGGATTAGAAGCATTCCAACGGTTTGGCTTTTTAAAAGGGTTGTATTTGACTATAGTAAGGATCGTTAAATGTCAGCCATTCCATCCAGGTGGTTTTGACCCTGTACCAGAGAGGAAAAAGAAATAAAGCAGGCTGAATGATGACAGCCTGCTTTATTTCTTCTAATCAGCACCATTCAGAAGAAGCAATACATCGACCAAAGGAGTGGAGCGAATGGAAATCGAAGTAACCGAACAGGCAGCAAAATGGTATGAAGAAGAACTGGAAATCAGCAGTGGAGCAGCTATCCGTTTTCTTGTCCGCTATGGCGGTTCCGGCGGGCTGCAGCCTGGCTTTTCACTAGCAATCCAAATGGACGAACCAGAGGAACCAGCCGCTTCTACTCAAGTCAAGGGCATCACCTTTTTTGTAGAAGCTTCAGATGCCTGGTATTTTGATGATAAATCATTGAAGGTTGATTATAACTCCAAATGGGAAGAACCAGAATTTAATTATATTTAACTTTCAGTGGCAAATATGCTTTCGCATACAAGAAAGAGCACTTTCGCTTAGGAAAAGTGCTCTTTTGCTTTCACGAACTTGATTAAGTTTAAGCATCGGCCTACTCTTACATACTGAAGCATCGAAATAACGATTTTATTTAATGTTGAATCTTTTTAGTTGAGTATGAATGCCTTCGGCAGATAAGATTGTTGCCTGGACATCGCCAAATAAATCATAGTGGGGATATTGATCATCCTGGTGTATCCAGTTCGGCTGGAGGCCGTGTTTTGCTCCCCATCGTTTCAGTTTTTCGACATCCCGGCAGCCAACTTTAGTCACCGTGTCGCAACCCGGAAAACGATCGTCCAGCCAATAATGTGTCAAAAAAGCAATTTGTCCTTTACTTACTCGTTCTTTCCACTGCGTCAATTCTTCTCTGTCTACCCCAAACGCCATAGTTACCGCTCCAATGCTTTCGTATACGCTTCATGCCACTCCGGGAAGGAACGTCGAATGGATACCGGACGGAAGCTTCCTTCTTTTACAATCACATGCTTCGTAGTACCGGAAACGGCAAGTTCCTGGCTTTTATTGAAAATACGGTATCCATAGGTGATCCGGAGCCCATCGTAATCGTCCAGCCACGTTTCCACGTAGGCATCTTCCCCATAGCGGACCGGTTTTTTGAATTGAATATTCGCGTCTACCACAGGTGATACTACCCCCTGGTTTTCGATTTCATGGTACTTGAAACCTAATGCCTCTATAAAATCAGTCCGGCCCAGTTCAAACCAGACTAAATAATTAGCATGATAGACAACACCCATCTGATCTGTTTCCTGATACCTTACTCGTATCGGTGTCTCTGTTTTTGTCATCTTAAAAGTCCCCCTGTACTGTTTTCCATGCTTGTTCCATATCACTTTTGTTCAATAGATCCATGGCAGGATCCTCTTCGCCTTCAATCCGGAGTGCCTGGTATTGGATGGCTTCATTAATTAAGTTATTGACGAATCGTCCGTTCCCTTTCACATCTTCCTGCTGATAACGATCGGCAAGAAATTGCTCTACGGTATCATTCAGCCTGTATTGATAAGATGCAGCCTGGAATTTTGTCATAGCAAGCAATTCTTCCGGATTGTAATCAGGGAAATGAAAGTATTTTTTAAAACGGCTCGTCAATCCGGGGTTACTGTTTACCAACTGACGCATCTCATTTTGGTACCCTGCAAGAATAACCACGAGATTTTCATTATGTCGGGTCATTTCATCGACGAGGGTTTCAATTGCCTCTTTTCCAAAATCATCTCTCCCGCCGTTGTAAAGGGAATAGGCTTCATCGATGAATAAAACCCCTCCAAGCGCTTCTCTGACTTTTTTCTTCGTTTTGATTGCGGTCTGTCCAACATAACCAGCTACTAAATCGCTCCGGGAGACGACAACCATATGACCACGCTTCAGCAGTCCACACTGCTTTAAGATATCCGAATAAATAGCAGCAACCGTGGTTTTCCCTGTTCCAGGATTTCCAGTGAAAACAGAATGAAGCTGGATTGGTACATGCGGCAGGTTTTTATCTTTCCGTTCCTGCTGAACCCTTACAAAAGCAGAGAGTTTTTTTACTTCATCCTTTACATTACTAAGACCGATCAGTTCTTCCAGCCTCTCGTTAGGCGCTTCTTTTTCCCTGTCTGATTCATCCTCTATCTCGATGTCCTTTTTAGTGAGCCGCATATGATCAAGCCATCCCTGCTGATCGACTTCTGACTGAAACGCACTTTTGTTAAAAATGATTTTCAGTACAAGGTTTTTAACCGTTCGCGCGTTACCGAAGGATTCATCGACACGATGCTTGTCAATTAACGTTTCCAATTGTTTCAGTGCTCCATCGGTAAAGTAATAATCATTTTCGATCGCACTGATTTCAGCAATTTCCAATAACTCGCTCATTCCGTAGTCAGGCAGTTCAATATGGTTCTGTTCAGGGAAACGGCTCCGCAGTCCGGGATTCGACCATAGAAATTGACGCATCTCTTCTGGATATCCAGCAAGGATGACTGCAAACTTACCTCCATATTCTTTGCTGGTCATAGCGGAAACCAGGGTATCGATGACAGCCTGTCCATAATCATTGCCTGTTTGTCCTTCTCTGCTCAAACTGTATGCTTCATCGATGAACAAAACTCCTCCGGTTGCCTGTTTGACGTAGTTCATTGTATTTTCTTCACTTTGGCCTATATAGGCTCCGACAAGGTGTGACCGGTTTACCTCTACGACCTCTCTAGTCTCAAGCAGCCCCAGCTCATAATAGATATTTGCCAGGAGCCTGGCCAAGGTAGTTTTTCCGGTGCCTGGATTTCCCGTCATGATCATATGCAGACCGGGCTCATCTACCATTGTGAACCCAAGTCTCTTCCGCTGCTGTTGATATTTTAAATAATGATAATAGCGGTGAATATAACTTTTGACATCATGCAGTCCAATCATATTGTCCAAGGCTTCCAGGGGATCCTGCTGTTCGGAACGGGTTAAAAAATCGGGAAGCCTTTTGAACAGTTCTTCTCTATAATTACTGATTCTTCTTGTTTTTTCATTGATCGTACTGGCCGATAAGCGGATACGCCGGTTTTCTATCGACTCGATGGCTTCCTCTAATATTTCCTTCAGTTCGGTCAGATGAAAGTGAATTTCCTGATATAGTTTAAGGCGGCCGCTCGCAGCATCGACAATATCTTTTTCTACCAGTGCCTGGTCCCAGGACTTCAAAAGGTTTATGACCTGTTCATGGATCCTGTCCGCCTTTTTTACTTTTGCTGACTGATGATCTGTTTCGTGTATTGTCCAGTCATCAAAAGGCACTTCACGCAGGCTGTGATAGACCTTTAACACTTTTTTCGCTTCATTCAATTGGGATACTAAGGGGTGGTTTTGTTTCATCTCTTTAGCTTGTTCAATAAAAAAATCAGCCAGACGATCTTCCCCTGGGTGACGTTTAATCCGATGATAGGCAAGAGCAACATAAAGGTACGCTTGCATATCTGTTTTATCTTCTTGTGTTTCGTCCAGTAATTTTAAAGCCTCAGTTTCCGTAATTGGAGGTACTTGGTCGATTGAGTTCCATTGCTGCAATAGAGCTTTAATAGTTTCTGTGTCCATGAGCGCCCCTCCTTTTGTTTCATTGGTTTATTTTATCATACCTGGGTGGACTATGTAGACGCTCACGCCCATAACAAAACGTCCTTTCGTGTGAAAGGACGTTTGGCTTTATTGTTGGTTATGACGGGCTTCGTCTTTAATTTCATCTCGCATCGCATTAATGGATTCTTCACGGCGTTTATTCTTTTCTTCAATTGCCTGTTTCTCTTGTTCATTAGCCATTGGATATGCATCATGGGCATCTTCGATATTTTCAATTGTGTCCTGTACCATGTGCTGTAATTTTTCTACATTATCACTACGATCATCAGGGTTGGGATGGCGTTGATTGTTTTCCATGGTAAAACCTCCTATTTCTTCCCTTTGGTTTGAATAACTTTCGGTTCTTTATCTGTCTTAACTTCCATTTTCTTACCATTGTTAACTTCGGATTCCCTCGGCTGGGTACCCAAATGACTCGGGGTAAAAGCCTGAGCATGTTTTTTTGGATTGCTCATTACTTATTCCTCCTTTAGTACCATTCAGCAATAATATTTGCAAATGAGGCTCTTTTTATGCTTGAAATAAAAAAAGCAAGCCATTCCTCAAGGGATGGTTTGCTTCTTTCACATTAAGATGAACGTAATTTCTGATGATGACGTTCATCAATTTTCGTTTCAATTTTTGTAATCAGATCGTGGTCGGAAAGTATTTGCTTCCGGTTCTCTTTTACAAGATCCTGGAAACTGGGTTTACGCCTCTTTGCCATGGGAATCTCTCCTTTTATTAGCAAGGATTCCCTCATTCAGCAAAAATATACCTTATTTCAAATCATCTTTCATTTTTACCATGAAATCATAAGTCATGGGACCAACCTGGCGCGATTGCTGGACAGTTCCATCGGTACCAATGAAGTAGGTGGTCGGAATAGTGATCGCCTGATACTCCGAACTAACCTGGTTTCTTTTATCTAATGGTACCTGGAACGTATAGCCTTCCTGCTCTAAATACTTTTGTACATCATCTACACTCGTTTCTGTAGTGGTGACATTAACGGCAACTATTTCCACTTCATCGCCAAATTCTTCATGGAACTTTTGCATTTCAGGCATTTCTTCTTTGCAAGGCGGACACCATGTCGCCCAGAAATTAAGGAATACTTTCTTCCCCTTCAAATCGGATAAGCGAATGGTTTCACCGTCGACAGTTTCTAATTCGAAATCAGGTGCCTGCTCCCCTTCTTGTATTCCTTTTGGAGTATTAGGCGGCATCATTCCTGTTCCTTCCTGCGAGGTGTCACCAGAAACATCATATTCATTCGGGCCATTCGCTTCATCCTTACCGTTATCCGCAAAGCTATAGACAGCGTAACCAATCAATATCAGGAATAAAGCACTAACCACTATTCGCTTGATCATGGTGGAACACTTCCTTTTCCAAACTATGTATTGTAGAGGAATTTACTCTCCATTAACGATCATAAATATAGGCTTATCAAAAGTAAAGCTCCCTGTTTATAAGTGTAAGGGTAATTGGATCTGTATTTATGACCAGCAATTTCCTCCTAAATAAAAATCCGCATAACCGTTACCGGCTATGCGGATCGATGCTTATTTAAGTTAAGCTAGCTTGTTACGAAGTACCATTTGAAGAATACCGCCATGACGATAGTAGTCGATTTCTACTTCACTATCGAAACGTGCAACAACTTTGAATTCTTTCTTATTGCCTTCTTCGTCTACTGCCGTTACATCGACGAGGTCATGCGGCTTGACGTTTTCACCGATTTCCACGTTGAAAGTTTCGCGCCCAGTAAGACCAAGAGAATCAATGGTATCGCCATCCTGGAATTGCAATGGCAGCACACCCATCATTACAAGGTTGGAACGATGGATTCGTTCAAAGCTTTCCGCAATGACTGTCTTGATGCCAAGGAGATCTGTACCTTTGGCAGCCCAGTCGCGGGAGCTTCCCATACCATAATCTTTACCAGCAATGACGAGTAAGCCTGTACCATCCTGCTGATACTTCATGGCAGCTGTGTAGATCGGCATTACTTCTTCTGTCGGCCAGTAAGTAGTGAATCCACCTTCAGTGCCTGGAGCAAGCTCGTTACGGATACGGATATTGGCGAATGTTCCACGCATCATCACTTCATGGTTACCACGACGGGAACCATAAGAGTTGAAGTTACGAGGAGAAACACCTTTGTCCTGCAAATATTCACCTGCTGGCATGTCTTTCGGAATCGCACCCGCTGGTGAAATGTGGTCCGTCGTTACGGAATCACCGAATTTACCGATCGCTCTCAAGTTATTCAACGGCTTGACGGTGTCAGGATCGGCAGAAAGTCCTTCGAAGAATGGCGGGTTCTGGATGTAAGTTGACTCGCTGTCCCAATCGTACAACGGCTCATCCGTTGTATCGATTTCATTCCATTTTTCGTTGGAGTTAAAGACATTTTCGTATTCCTTTCGGAAGATTTCAGGAGTTACAACACTTGCAACTTCTTTTTTGACTTCTTCCTGGGATGGCCAGATATCATCGAAGAAGACATCGTTCCCATCCTTGTCTTTACCGAGCGGTTCGTTTCTCAGATCGATATCCACTGTACCAGCTAATGCATAAGCGACAACCAATGGTGGAGAAGCAAGGTAGTTCGCTTTTACAAGTGGATGGATACGTCCTTCAAAGTTACGGTTACCGGAAAGTACAGAAGATACGGTCAAGTCACTGCTTGCAATAGCTTCTTCGATTTCCGGCTTCAATGGACCGGAGTTACCGATACATGTTGTACAGCCATAACCAACCAGGTTGAAGCCAAGCTGGTTCAAAGGTTCCATCAAATTGGAATCTTCCAGGTAACGTGTAACTACTTTTGAACCTGGAGCCAGGGATGTTTTAACATAGTCAGGAACTTCCAAGCCTTTTTCAACTGCTTTCTTAGCAAGCAAACCGGCACCCAGCATAACATGCGGGTTGGAAGTATTCGTACAGGATGTGATGGCTGCGATCGCCAGCGCACCTGTCTTCATTGTTGTAGTCTTACCATTATCCAGGTCGAAAGTGACTTCCTTTTCGATTTCGTCTTTATCCAAACCGAAACCTTGTGGCCCGGTAGGTGCAGTCAACGCTTTGTTGAATGATTCCTTCATTTTAGAAAGTGGAATCAAGTCCTGTGGACGCTTAGGACCGGAAAGGTTCGGTTCCAGCTCGGAAAGGTCGATTTCGACAAGCTGTGTGAACTCTGGATCAGGCAATTCTGGAGAATACCATAGATCGTTTTCTTTGCAATACTTTTCGACGAGTTCAATGTGTTCCTCGCTGCGTCCAGTAAGGCGCAGGTAGTCGAGAGACTCCTTGTCAACAGGGAAGAAACCACAAGTTGCACCGTACTCAGGAGCCATATTTGAAATGGTTGCACGGTCAGCAAGCGGCATTTCCTGCAGGCCCGGTCCGAAGAATTCGACGAATTTACCAACAACTTTCTTCTCACGAAGGATCTGGGTTACTTTTAGTGCCAGGTCAGTTGCTGTAGTACCATTAGGGAAGCTGCCATTAAGCTTGACACCCACAACTTCCGGTGCAGGGAAGTAAGATGGTTGTCCCAACATTCCTGCTTCCGCTTCGATACCACCAACACCCCAGCCCAGGATACCCAGACCGTTGATCATTGTAGTATGTGAGTCGGTACCGACTAGTGTATCAGGATAAGTATCAGTTTCTCCTTTGTCGTTCTCTACAGCATGAACAACGTTAGCTAAGTACTCTAAGTTAACCTGGTGGACGATACCAGTTGCTGGTGGAACGGCACGGTAGTTATCAAATGCTTTTTGAGCCCAGTGAAGGAACTCGTAACGTTCCGCATTACGTTCAAACTCTAATTCCATGTTCACTTGTAACGCTTTTTCTGTTCCGTATGCATCTACCTGAACAGAGTGGTCAATAACAAGATCGACTGGAACTTCAGGGTTGATTTTATCCGGGCTTCCTCCCATATCAACCATCGCTTTTCTCAGTGAAGCAAGGTCGACTACAGCAGGTACACCTGTAAAGTCCTGAAGGATAACACGAGATGGTTTGAAAGGCACATCTTCCCCTTGTGCATCCTTGGTTCCCCATTTAGCCAGACTTTCCACATGCTCGTCTTTGATGACACGGCCATCATGTTGTCGAAGCAGGGATTCCAGCAGGATACGGATGGAGAAAGGCAATCGTGAAACTTTGCCCAGCCCAGCATCTTCTAATGCTTTCAGTTGGTAGTAGTTGTAAGTCTTACCGTTGAGTTCAAATTGCTTTTTTGCATTGTAAGCATTATTGCTTGCCATATTTTCCTCTTACCCCCTCAGTTGAAATTGAATAATGCAACTCAAGTTCGATTACACTATTCTTTAAATTCGATTTGTTACTTTTTTCAGAAAAAGTTCACAAATATGCATCTACCATTGTAAATGAAAACGATTTAGAAGTAAATTAAATTGGTCAATTTTTGTCACACTATGTATATAGGAGGAGGTGACGTAAAATGACAACACGAAAAGCCAATCATATACGCCCGGGAATGAATGCGGCAAAAGCCCAGGGCGGTGGTGCTGGTTACCAGGAGGAAACACCACGGGAGCCATTGACTGCAGAAGAAAGAATGTTTAATAAAAAGCGTAAGAAAAATCAATAAAACAGTAAAACAGACGCCCAAGGTCATGAGCGTCTGTTTCTTTATAACAATTGATTTCTGATTTTGTCCAGTTGCTGTTTGTAGGATTGCAATTGCTCTTCCTGATGTTCACTGGCAACTGTCAGTGCTTTTTCGACCTGTTGATAAGCCTGGTTCACTTCTTCTTTTAAATGTGCCAGTTCTGTGCCGTAATCGGCTTCATGGATCGACATTAAGACATCATCCGCTGTACGTTCCGCTTCGTGTACTTTATTGGATGCATGCTGGAAAGCTTCCTGTTTATTCTGATGATAACTCACAAAGACACCTCTTTTTTGTGTACTTTAAAAAAGTACTTGGCGACAAGCCAAGTTTTTCTAATCAATAGCATGCACCAGACAAATGTTTTCCATACATAACTCGATGGAAAATTCCAAATCCTAAACGAGAAAGGAGCTATGATCATGACAAATTCCAGAAAAGATAAACAACCTAATCAGCCCCTGAAAGGTTCGAAAAAAGTGAAAAACCATAATCATTCCCGACAAAAAAAGAACGCTTCTCATGACATGTAAGCATTAAGCTTATTCAACGCTTGTTTCACTAGCTCGATTTCCGGTGGTGTAATCGTCCGGAAATCGAGAAAATAACTTTCCTCCAGGAATCGGCCAATGACATGGGGAGGGTTTATACGCATAAATTTTTCTATAGATTCCGGACTCATATTCTTTGAAGTAATCTTAACCCCGAAGCTTGGCAGTTCCACCTCTGGCATGGTGCCTCCTCCGATTCTGGACGTGCATGCTTTCACTTGTATTGTCAGATGATTAAGGCCCTTCATCTCCTCGATGAAGTTTTCAGCATCCTTTTTTATTTCATCTGGTTGTTCTGTAATAGCCCGGTAAACATCGTTTCCTTGTCCAATATTATCCCGTCCATATTCCTGCAGCGTACTTTCAAGGGCAGCCAGCGTCATTTTATCCACCCTTAATACTCTGGCCAATTGATGTTTCTTCAGGATATCGATATATTGTTTTCTTCCGGCAATGATCCCTGCTTGCGGACCACCTAACAGTTTATCCCCACTGAAGGAGACGATGTCAGCTCCCTGGGCTATTATAGCGCCAACTACCGGTTCCTTCCCGATCATTTGTGCTTGATAATCGACAATGGACCCGCTTCCGAGGTCTTCATAGAAAATCAAATCTTTTTCTTTTGTAAGGGGCACAAGACTTGCGGTCGACTGTGATTCTGTGAATCCTTCCATATAAAAATTACTCGTATGGACTTTCATAATCATGGCTGTCTCTTCATCGATAGCTTCTTCGTAATCAGATAAATGGGTTTTATTCGTTGTACCTACTTCGACCAGCTGCGCATCACTTTCTTCCATTACTTTGGAAACGCGGAAGCTTCCTCCGATTTCCACCAGTTCCCCTCGGGAAACAATAACTTTTCTCCCCTTGGTTAACGCCCTTAATACTAAATAGACAGCGGCAGCATTATTATTGACTACCATCGCTGCCTCAGCACCTGTGATTTCTTTCAAACGGCGTTCCAGTATATCATGACGAGAACCACGTTTTCCTTTTTCCATATCATATTCCAGGTTAGAGTAGTTACCAGCCACTTCCACTACTCGAGCGACCGCCTTTTCACTTAACCTCGCTCTGCCGAGGTTGGTATGTAGTACTGTGCCGGCACCATTTATTACTTTATGTAAAGCTGGAAGCTCCCACTGTTTTGCGTAATGGCGTGTCTTTTTTATGATGATATTCTGAAAATCGGCCGGGTCGGGATGTTCACTTTGCAGTATATCCTGACGCAGGGATTCCACTGCTTTCTGAATCCACCTGGTCCATAGACGCTTTGTCGCTTGATGTTCCATACGAATGGCGATAAAATCATCCAGCTTTTGCAGTTCGTGTACAGGAGGTATTTGTCTTAACAAATCCTTCATACCTCTCCTCCTCTCTTATCCCTTATCAGTATAGCCATATTCCTGATAAAATTAAAATGACAGACAGAGTGGCAACATTTTCTCTTTCTGTTTCTTTCTATTATACTAAGTTAACAGGAGGTGGGATCATGAGCAAAGAAGAAATCATACGACTGACCGCATTGTCGACAAAAGCCGGCTGAGGATGCAAAATCGGTCCGCAAGACCTGTCGCACGTGCTGCGGCAAATCAATGCTCCTCAACCTAATGCTGATGTTCTGGTTGGCTCTGGAACAAATGATGATGCAGGTGTATATAAACTGACAAATGAAATAGCGATGATTCAATCGGTCGATTATTTCACTCCGATTGTAGATGACCCATATGATTTTGGCCAGATAGCCGCCGCTAATGCATTAAGCGACATTTATGCTATGGGAGGCGAAGTCAAAACAGGGCTCAATATCGTCGGATACCCGATTAAGAAGCTGGGGCCGGAACTTCTTGCCCAAATCCTACAAGGGGCCCAGGATAAAATGAATGAGGCCGGCGGCGATATCATTGGCGGCCATTCGATTGATGATCAGGAACCCAAATTCGGCATGGCAGTGACCGGTATTGCCCATCCGGAGAAAATATATCAAAACTCCACGGCACAACCAGGCGACGCCGTCGTTTTGACGAAGCCTATCGGGGTCGGGATCCACACCACGGCTATCAAACGAGATTTTCTCGAAGATGCCGAAAGAGACCGGGTTACAAAAACGATGGCCTCATTAAATAAAGCAGCTTCCGAACTTTTAGCGGGTTATCGCGTACATGCCGTCACTGATGTAACGGGCTTTGGATTATTAGGTCATAGCTATGAGATGGCTGCCGGAAGCGGTGTCAGTATCCATCTTTCCTATCATCAGGTTCCTCAGTTGAAAAGGACAATAGAGCTGGCCGAAATAGGTGTGATTCCTGGAGGTTCTAAAGCTAATCATGCCTGGCTTGACGGGCAGGTGAAATATCACCCGGAACTGACGGAAGTCCAACAGCTCATCTTATGTGATGCGATTACTTCTGGAGGGTTATTAATATCCATGCCAAAGGAAGATGCTGAATCGTATGTAGAAGCTTTCAACCGTATAGGGGATACGAAAGCTTCCATCATAGGTGAAGTGAAAGAGGCAGAAGATAAACGCATCGTAGTTCATCCATAATAAAGAGGCTGAGCTAAGGAAATAACTTTTTCCTAGTCAGCCTCTTATTTAGTCGATAATATTTCGGACGGCTGTTTCAGCCATTTTCTCCGATTATCTATGCGTAAGGTCATACCTCTCTCGTCAGCATTCTCAAGCAAAGGTACAAGGTATTTACGAGAGACTTGGAACACATCCTTTGCTTCCTTCAAAGAAAAGGCTTCTTCTGTCTCATGGTAGAGTTGTTCAAAACTCTTCCGTACCGGTTTGATGTGTACCAAATGTTTCCCATCGAGCTCCCACGCCAGATCTTGCTGTAAATAAAATAGCTTTAATTCTTGGACCCAACTATCCGGTACATCCATCTCCTCCCCGTACGCGTTCCACGTTTTTACCTCCAGGCCGTCCTGCCTCCATTGTTTCTCTAATGCACGAAAGCGCTCTGCCCATTCCTTTGGAAAACAGGGTGTGAAGGAAGGGAGAGCAAAGAATTGTCCGTAAGCTTCTAGTTCACCTTTCTTCAACCAGGAGTCCATCAGACGTTTTCCAATCGATTTATTTAATGGAAGCTGAGCAATCAGTTCCGCCTTATTTTTGCCAGCGCGAAGGGGGTATTGGTCGTGGTATTCTTTTAAACTGCCAGCTGTGTCACCTAATAGCCTGTCTACTTCCTCTCTCAGCATATAGCCGTTGCTGAGTGCGATGATTCGACCATCAGCAATATTGGTTTGCAGCACATCTTGTAATTGCTTCGGATCCATTGCGGTATCTTTCCATATCCCTTGTTCATCCATCCATTTCGTTTCGAGTAACAAATGGATTAATCGTTCTTCCGGCGTCGTTTTACTCTTCTCTTTGAGCATTTCAACGGTATTAACACCAAACCGATGCTTTTCAGCACCCGCTTCAATCACCATTCCACCTCCTACTGTTTCTACAGGGGTCGGACGGCGAAGAATGAAACGGTCACTTCTTTTGGCAACAACAGGTTCGTTAAGGCGAAGCTGACAAAATATTTCCTCGCTGCTTTCTGTCACCTCATTCCGGTCGAAGAAAACGATCTTACCGGTTGCCTGCGCAGTCCCAATATAAACATTTATGGGAGCACGCTGTTTAATGGGGGAAAGAAGGTGATCGACCAGTATGAGGCGTACATCAAGGGTGCGGGTAGTAATAAAAGCATCACTTTTCACCATGACGTCCCCTCGCTTAACCTCTTCTTTTCCGAGGCCTGTGATATTGACTGCAGCACGCTGGCCGGCAAAAGCCTGAGTAACGGGCGTATGATGAACCTGAATCTGACGGATTCTGGCTTGTTGATTTTGGGGCAGAAATAAAACACGATCTTCTGTACGCAGGTTCCCTTCAAAAATGGTCCCTCTAACGATGGTACCCTGTCCTTTTATCGTAAACGATTGATCCACCGGCATGCGAAAAGCGCCTGATGCGTCGCGCGTAGGCTGGTCGGAAAGTTTCTCTCCAATTAACTGCTCAAGCTCGTGGATACCTCTTCCGGAAAGACTATCCACGAATAATAATTCTGCGCGTTCGTAACTCTTCCCTTTCACGTAGGACCGGATATCCTCTTCGACCAGTTCTTCCATTTCTTCATCGATCAGATCAGCTTTGGTGACAACGAGAATTGCTTCTTCCACACCCAGGAGAGATAGAATGTCCATGTGCTCCCTTGTTTGTGGCATAATACCTTCATCGCCGGCAATGACAATGATGACCAGGTCTATGCCAGCAACACCGGCGATCATCTGCCTGATAAATTTTTCGTGCCCTGGTACATCAATAATCGATATATTCCAATCGTGATTCTGCAATTTTAAAGGAGCAAAACCGGGCTCAATGGAAATATTCCGTTCTTTTTCTTCTTTCAACCGGTCAGTATCCACTTCTGTCAATGCTTTCGTTAAAGCTGTTTTACCATGATCAATATGACCGGCCATGCCTATGGTATAAAAACGTTTATGCAAAAAAATCCCCCTTTTCCTCTGGAGAAAAATAAGAAAAACACGCTTGCATGGCAAACGTGTCATTCAGCTGGTAATACAAGCCGAAAAGTCGTTCCAATTGTTTCATTCGGATGAATTTCGAAAAAACCGTTGTGCTTGTCTAGGATTTGACTGCTGATCATCAGACCCAGCCCGGTTCCGTTCTTTTTCGTCGTAAAAAAGGGCTCAGTAATTTTTTGTCTGACATCCTCAGGTATTCCCGGCCCCTCGTCAACAATGTCAATATGAACACGTTTATCCTTCCGGGATACTTTTATTTCCAGCAGTCCGCCTTCCTGCATGGCTTCAATTGCGTTTTTAATGATATTGATGAATACTTGTTTGATTTGAGAACGATCACAAAAAATGAAAATTCCTTCAGGGATTTCCGTGCGGATGGTAATACTCTGCATTTTAGCCTGGGTATCCATTAATGTAATGACATCGCCGAGCATATCTTTCAATGACTCACTGGTCCGTTCATCAGTCATTGGTTTGGAAACAAACAGTAATTCAGACGTAACTGACTCCATTTTCTCAATTTCTTCGAGCATAATTTTATAATATTCTTCCTCTTTTCGGATTCCCGCCTGGAGCAGCTGAAGAAATCCTTTCAAAGAAGTGAGCGGGTTTCTGATTTCATGCGCAACACTTGCTGCCAACTGTCCGGCGACTGTCATTTTTTCCGCATGCATGATCTGCTCTTCCATCATATTTTGATCCGAAATATGTTGGGAAATGGTCAAAATATAAGTTTTACCATCTGCAGGATTGAGTTTTTTGGAGATGAGGGTCTTCATCAATATATAACGTCCACTTTTTTCCTTTACCAGTATGTTTGTCGTATGAGTCTGGTCAGGTTTCTGACCCAACAGACTCCGTATCTTATGATGATCTTTGATATGGATATACTCCCCTGCTTTGGAATCTACTACTTCTTCCACATGAAAACCAAGCCACTGGGTTACTGATTTGGAAATGAATTTAATATTGCCTTCCAAATCAAAAATCGTCACAAGATCATTACCGTTTTGTTCAATCCACGACTGAAAACAATCGGGTAGAGAGGAAAAATCATAGTATGTATAAGGAGTAAGATTTCCTTGCTGTTCAGATGAATCAAGGTCATGGTTACCCATTCTACCCGCTCCTTCCTTTCTATCTAAATATATAGTATCTTACTTGGAAAAGCTACTTCAAGTTGAAGGAACCTTTTTCATCTTATCTTTATAATAAAACGACAGTAAGAGAAAATGTAAAGGTTGTCTTTTCACGTGCCAGATTTTATAATTGCTTATGTTACCTTTTGAAATTCCTTGGGGCTGGTTGCTATGCTGGTGCAGGCCACAGTCTTCAAAACTGCTTGTGAGGCGCGTGCCGTCTCAGGTGGGTTCGATTCCCACACAGTCCCGCCAATAAGTTATACTTATCATACTATAATCTGACAAACAGGTAAAACTTTTGACCTATTATGTCATGATTGAAAGAAATGAATGTGGCTTTGTTTTGAATATATGATGAAATAGGTGGTTTTATGTCAGGAGGATTTGCATTATTTATCGTAGGCTGGGCAGTCATCATGATTGTATTGCTGGCTATCGGCGGATTCTTCATGTTCCGAAAGTTTTTGAAACGTCTTCCTAAGGAAGATGGAAAATCGGATATGGATTGGGAAGAATACTATTTAGAAGAAACTAAAGATATGTGGGGCGAACAGGAAAAGCAGCTGCTGGAAGAACTGGTTGCACCTGTCCCAGAACTTTTCCGTGACATCGCCCGTCAAAAAATTGCCAGTAAAATTGGCGAAACTGCTTTGAAGAAGAACAGAAGCAGAATTACAGAAGATGTCATCATCGAAGGTTACATCATAGCAACACCAAAAAGAGACCATAAATTTTTGATTAAGACACTGGAAGAAAAAAATATTGATCTTACGCCCTACCGGTATCTATTGCAAGAATAAAACGAAAGCCTGTCCTACGCGCTTGTTCGGGACAGGCTTTGTTATGCATTAGAGGAAAATCACCTACATATAAAGGAGGTTTTCACCTTGAATACGCGGCGAAAGCCTTCTCTTTTAATAGACTATCTCATTTTTGGTTAGTGACTTTTCAAGCTGCAGAAAGCGATACAACATGGCTAGTCTCCATGTCACAATCATGCCAAATGCTAATAGAAAGAACATTCCGCTTGTTTCCCCAAACGAAATCGTTTGACCGACCATTAATTTCAAGATGATACGAACTACTAATAAACCTATCAATATGAAGGCAAATGCCTTTGACTGCTTCAGGTAGATGTCCCCGTCTCTAATTTCAAATTTGGAAGTGATAATCAGAAAAATAGAGAATAAGGCACCGACACTGATTGCTTCCACTACTTGCAGCCATCCAACCCGGAAGACCGGGAACATAAACATGAAAGCTCCCGTACTCATAAATAACGGCGGTAAAATGATTTTCTTTACACTGGCAGGTCGCCGGGCAGCTCTCAAACGGATAAAAATCATTAAACTAGCCATGAATGCCGCCACAATGGTACTTGCAATCAACCAGAACATGTTTTCATCCACTCATTTCCTTGCATCGATCTCTTCAGCATGTCTATTGCTGAAAGACTCCTTATGCGGTTTCATCCTTTCGATCCTGTGCAATCGTCAAGATAATGGTCATCGTAACTCCTATAACAGTCAAATAAACACCTAAATCAAACAATAAGGCAGTCGCAAGTTCTGTTTTTCCCAGGACTGGCAGTTGGAAATAAGCAAAGGTCTGACTTAAGAATGGGTGCCCGAAAATAAAGGACCCGACTCCTGTTCCAACAGCAATCAACAGGCCGATGGGAATGACAACTCGAAAATTGATCGGAATGATTTTAGCAACTGATTCCATCCCATAAGCCATGTACATCAATACAATAGCCGCAGATGTCATCAATCCTCCGATAAAGCCGCCTCCAGGCTTATTATGACCGGCAAAAAACAGATAGACAGAGAAGCCGAACAAGATGAAGGCAATCAACGTGGTGGTTGTTCTAAGTATCAAATCATTCGTTTTAATCATCATGTAGTAACTCCTTTATGACGTAGATAATGTCAATTTTAATATAGAATATTTGTAAAATCCATAGTTAAGGTTTAACGCTCCGATAGTCATCATAACATAAAGCGAACTTTCCTTCCCCCTTTCTAATTCTTTCTTTTATCGTAAGTTGCATCATTGTGGTGATTTTATATTGTCAAGGTGTACTTTTGAAAATTTCATGTTAAAAAATTGAAATTTGTGTGAAAATATTCTATAGTTAAAGTAATGAGACAAAGGTTCGTTATTACTATCAACGGGGGTGCACTATGGTAAGGACTGCATTTTCTCTTGTGATGAGCGTAATTTTTTTGATTGTCCAGTCCATGATTGTAATGGCTTTTAAAGGTTATGAGATGATTCATTTTGACAATTATTCCTTGCTTGCCTCAGTCCTGGCGGTCAATTTCTTTTTGAGCTTCTCCATTTTGACAAATATTAAATACTGGATCAATGGCCGTTATGAAAATTCCGATTATCCAGTAGATAACTAGTAAAAAAACCTTCTTTCCTTATATGAAAGAAGGTTTTTTAATTTTGGTTATTTTGTCTGCTGATTGTTCATCGCACGCATCATCTGGTTGATTTTTTTCTGCGATGGTTTTTGTCCCATTTGCATCATCAACGTACGCAGCATTTGCTCATTGATAGGAGGGTTCTTCTTCAAATAGTTCATCATATATTTTCTTGCAATGAAAAACCCGAGGGCTACACCGCCGATCAAAGCCAGGATGGCAATGACGATGACCCATACAATACCCAAGCTCATTCTCCGTCTTCCTCCTTCATGTTGTCTCTTATACAGTATAACAGTATAGTAAAATGGGCATGAGAATACAATAGCACGTCTTTTAGAAAAACTGCTATTTTCTCATAGTTCTTTTTTCAGTTCTCCCTGCTTATAATAGCATTTCTTTCCTTTGTGGGGAAATCCATCCATACTGCCGATTGGCATACTCTGCAATAAAAAAACAGTGATCAATCATTCGCAGCTTGTGAAAAAGCAGTTGTTCAGCATCCATCAAACTATCACACTGTATAAGACACATTTCATTTGTTATCTCTATTATACCATGGGTTTCAACCCATTTTGTCATTTTTTCCTCTTCCAGAAACTCTTTTGGATCGAAACCTGCATCTTCTTTCAGTAAATGTATCAATGTACTATCTGGAAATGACTTCGTAATGAATTGAAACTGCATTCTATATAAATCTATATGAGAATTATTGTGATACTCTTGAAAAAAGCGGAACAATAACTCTGTTTTATAATAATATTCTTTTGAGATTTCCTCTTTTACTGCATAGACATAGTAAAGGTGCATCCACTAACCCCTCCTGTTTGAGGGATATTATAGCGGTTGTACCACGATAAATCTGTCAAATGCTGAAAAAGAAACCATCGAGTTTTGTCGAATGTATTATTAGTTGCATGCAAGAATAAAAAAGGCTGTCTCTAACCGGAGAGACAGCCTTTTTTTGCATGTCAACTTCTCGCTTGATTCATCCGTTTACTTGAACAGTTTTTCTGTTTCTTTCACTACGTTATCAACGGTGAAACCATATTCTTTCATCACGGTTTCCCCGGGCGCGGAAGCACCAAAGGTATCGATGCCGATCACGGTACCTTCCAGGCCTACATAGCGTTCCCATCCGAAGGAAGCAGCCATTTCAATCGCAACCCGTTTGGTGACAGCTTTTGGCAGGACACTTTCTTTATATTCATCAGACTGTGCCCGGAACCGATCGAACGAAGGCATACTTACAACACTTACATCGTAGCCTTTTTCCTTCAATTCTGTTTGTGCCTGTACAGCAAGCTGCACTTCAGAACCTGTCGCTAATAACAGCGCATCAGGTGTTTCTTTTTCAGATGGGCTTATTACATAAGCACCTTTCTTAACCCCTTCATAGGCATGATCAGCAGTACCAGGCAAGGTTGGTAGTCCCTGGCGCGTCAAGACGAGTGCTGTTGGAGTTGTTTTGGATTCCAAAGCCACTCTCCATGCTGCACTGGACTCATTCCCATCAGCCGGGCGAATCACAGAAAGGTTCGGCATAGCTCTAAGGGATGGTAACTGTTCGATTGGTTCGTGCGTTGGTCCATCTTCCCCTACAGCAATGGAATCATGGGTGAACACATAGTTCACCGGCAAGTTCATAAGTGCAGACAGACGGATTGCTGGACGCATGTAGTCGCTGAAGACGAAGAAAGTACCTGCGTATACTTTTAAGCCGCCATGCAGCGCCATACCGTTAAGCGCAGCTGCCATAGCGAATTCCCGTACCCCGAACCAGACATTACGGCCGGCATAATTGTTTTTAGAGAAGTCATCTTCCCCTTTGACAGCAGTTTTATTGGAACCGGCAAGGTCTGCACTACCGCCGAAGAAATATGGAATTGCTTCCGATAAAGCATTGATAGCCTCCCCTGATGAAGCACGGGTTGCCAATTTATCTTCTTCTGTATAAGTTGGAAGAGATTTGTCCCAACCTTCTGGAAGGTCACCATTTACTGCTTTTTCGAATTCTGCACCCAATTCAGGGTTGGCTTTTTTATACTCTTCGAGCAGATCGTTCCATTCAGATTGTTTCTTTTCCCCATTCTTTTGGATCTTTTCCCGGAAATCCTGATAAACTTCTTCCGGTACATGGAAGGCTTCATCATGGCTCCACTTATAATGTTCTTTCGCTGCGTTAGCTTCTTCTTCCCCTAATGGAGCACCATGGGAATCCGCTTTACCAGACTTGTTTGGAGAACCATAGCCAATGACAGTCTTCACTTCGATCATTGTCGGTTGATCCGTATTAGCTTTTGCTTCTTTAATCGCTTCACTGATTGCTTTCGTATCATTACCGTCCTCGACACGGATCACTTGCCATCCGTATGCTTTATAGCGCTCTTCTACGCTTTCAGAGAAAGCACGGTTCAAGTCACCGTCAAGGGAGATGTCGTTGGAATCATATAAAACGACAAGCTTGCCAAGTCCGAGGTGGCCTGCAAGTGAAGCAGATTCCTGGGAAACTCCTTCCATCAAGTCACCATCACTGCAGATACAATACGTATAATGATCGACAACTTTATGGTCGTCCGTATTATACTTGGCGGCAAGATGAGCTTCAGCCATCGCCATTCCAGTAGACATAGAAATACCCTGCCCTAATGGTCCTGTAGTCGCTTCAACACCGTCAGTATGTCCAAACTCAGGATGACCTGGTGTTTTGGAGTCCCATTGACGGAAGCTTTTCAAATCATCAATAGTTACATTGTAACCAGAAAGATGAAGCAAGCTGTAAAGCAGCATGGAGCCGTGACCTGCTGATAAAACGAAACGGTCGCGGTTGAACCAATTGGAATTTTTAGGATTATGGTTCATATATTCTGTCCAAAGTGTATAAGCCATTGGCGCTGCCCCCATAGGCATACCAGGGTGGCCGGAGTTGGCTTTTTCTACGGCATCGATGGTCAATGTCCGTATTGTGTTGATAGATGTCTGTTCAATTGTGTTTGACATGGAATAATCCCCTTTCTCGCTCTGCATTATGTACCATCTATAATCCTATAATGAAAATGGCATATAGACAAGCGTTGTCACCTGATTTTAAGATTTACTTTTGAAGTTTTCCCAGAGAAAGGAATATTAAACAGATACAAAGCTTATTTGAAGAGGGTTTTATATAATGGAGACCATAAAAAAAGCCGTACTTTTCAAGTACGACTGTTTTTATGCTTCTTTTCGTTACGCTGCATTCGCTTTACTTTTTCCGGTGTAACGTCATTTCCTTCTGGATCAACGACCTTCATACTTTTCAGTTGGTTTTTGAAAGACTTACGGACATTGCCAAGGTATTCTTGACGTAATTGCTGCTGTTCGTCTTTCTCTGCTTTCGTAAGGGATTCTTTTTTTGATTTGTTGGCTAATTCGTTTATACGATTAATCTTTTCTTTTGATAACATGCGTACACACTCCTTTTTGTGAGCCCTTAATTAAGAAAAGCCTGTTCTGTTCCCTCAAATACTTATAAAGGAATAAGTAGCTAAACTTCTCTCTAAGTGCTAAAAAGACAAGTGTCCTATGACCCTTGTCTTCTATATAATATTAACTTTTATGTTCTTCTTTTTCAAGCGAGATGTATTCACGGTAACGCCGGTGGACAGTCGCTTTGGAAACATCATAACCAAGCCCGCGCAAGGTGGCGGCAATTTCTTCGAAGGTCAACTTATTGGATCTTAGCCGGACGACTTCCTCTATCGGAAATTCAATCCTCTCCCTTCCTCTTGCGAGATGCTGGTTGGAAAGATTTTCACCAGGATTATATCCTCTTTCCATCGCTTTGTTCATACCACGCTTTATTTTCAGGTTATGAATTTTACGCTGGTACTCTTCTACGATGCCGACAATCTGGAGCACCATAGAGTCGGATTCAGACAGCTGCAACTCTCCGTGATGTGAGAGAGACAAGACATGCACGTTCATTTTTTGAAGCTGATGGAACAGCGCAATCTTTGTATTGCCTCGGCCTAAGCGTGTTTCATCCTGAATCAATAATCCTTCAGCCTGTCCATCCGAAAACCGGTCAAGCATTTGGAATACACCCTCACGTTCAATTTCATATCCGCTTGCTTGTTCTTTTATTACGTCAACTACTTCCATATCTTTCTGTGCGGCCATTGCAAGCAGTTCTGACTCCTGCCTGGCTAATGACGTGACCTGTGCTTCTTTTTCTGTACTGACCCTGCAATAGATAATTACGTTCATTTCTGCGATCCTCTCTGCTTGTTAATACGGATAATAAACTATAGACCCACTATCAGCTGCTGATCGTCATAGCAGCATATAAGAATGCCAGACTCAAAATGAAAAGAATAATATAGGTCATGTCCAACTTAGATAGTTTATCAAACATTTTAACCCCTCCATACAGAACTTTTGTTCGCATTTGCTAATTTCATTATATACGAACAATTGTTCTTGTCAAGAAAAACTCGAACGAATGTTTGTATTGTGGAAATCAGCATGGTACAATGTGGTTAATAAAAACATATGTACGAGGTGTGCTTATATGAGTAAATTATCGAAGCGGCAACAGGAAATATTGAAATTCATAAAAGAAGAAGTACTGGCAAAAGGTTATCCACCTTCTGTACGCGAAATCGGACAGGCTGTTGGACTGGCCTCCAGTTCCACTGTCCACGGCCACCTTGCAAGGTTAGAGAAAAAAGGTTTTATCCGAAGGGACCCAACAAAGCCTCGCGCAATTGAAGTGTTAGAACTAGAAGAAGAACAAAATATCCCAAGAAGCGAAGCCGCCTATGCACCGGTAATCGGTAAAGTAACGGCCGGCTTTCCTATTACAGCAATTGAAAATATCGAAGAATATGTGCCGCTGCCGGAAAACCTGGCCGGCGGAGAAGAAAATACGTTCGTCCTTGTAGTCGAAGGAGAAAGTATGATTGAAGCTGGTATATTAGATGGAGATATGGTTATCGTGAAACAGACGCCAACCGCTCAAAATGGCGAAATTGTCGTTGCGATGACAGAAGACGAGGAAGCTACGGTCAAACGTTTTTTCAAAGAAAAAAACCATATCCGTCTGCAGCCTGAAAATGCCACGATGGATCCGATCATTCTCCAGGATGTATCTATCCTTGGTAAAGTAGTGGGATTATACCGGGTGATCCATTAGTACCCCCTCCCTTATTATAAGTGTCAATAATAAATGAGGTTAAAAGGACAACCACCGAATACTAATAGCGGTGATTGTCCTTTTTGTTTTGTATTAAATACTGAATGATTTACCGTACAGGAATACCAAACCCTATAACCCTAGAATAATTATAAGAAACGCTAATTTTGAACTGGAGCCCATAATATGGACAGTTATTTTCACTAACATTAATACATTTTTAAATCAAATCCCAATTAAGAGGAGATCCTTTTTTTACGTCTCGTATAATTTTTTTCCCTAAAAGAACATCGTAATATTTGGGGGGAAGACCATAACCGGGTCTAATAATTTTCATGTTTTCTTTTGTTAAACGGTCTCCTTTCTTTAAGTTTTTTACAATATATAAAGAACGACGATACTGTTTTGAAGACTTTTCTGCTTCTGTTACACCATATGCGACCTTTCCTAGAGCTTCCCACGCCCTTCTGGTTTCAGTTACCAAAGCGGACATCTCCTCCGGCTCTAGTGAAAATGCTGCATCTACTCCTCCTTCGCTGCGTGATAACGTGAAATGTTTTTCGATAACTGTACCTCCCAAGGCTACGCTTGCTACAGCTACTCCATTTCCCATCGTGTGATCAGACAAACCGGTAGGGCATTGAAACAATTCTTTCATATGCGGAATAGTGAGAATATTGGAGTCTTTAGGAGAAGCCGGATAGTTGCTGGTGCATTTCAATAAAATCAGTTCCTCACAGCCTGCTGCACGGGCAGCAGCTACTGAATCTTCTATTTCAGCAACTGAACACATCCCCGTAGAAAGGATGATGGGCTTACCTGTTTTTGCAACTTTTCTGATTAACGGCAAATCAGTGTTCTCAAAGGAGGCTATTTTGTAGCAAGGAACATTAAAGGATTCTAGAAAATCTACAGCACTCTCATCAAATGGAGTGCTGAAAGCAGTCAGTCCTAATTCTTTACAGCGTTCAAAGATAACCTTGTGCCAATCCCACGGAGTATATGCTTCCTGATACAGCTCATAGAGTGTTTTATTTCTCCACAGGCTTTTTGAATCTTTGACAGTGAAATCATCTTTTTTTTCATTTAAAGTCATTGTATCTGGAGTGTAAGTTTGAAGTTTGACAGCATCAACCCCAGCATTTGCTGCAGCTTCTACGATTTTCAAGGCACGGGACAAGGACTGGTTATGGTTCCCCGACATTTCCGCAATAATAAAGGGATAATGATCCCTGCCTATTATTTTCCCATCAATAATAATATCGCTCATCAATTACCCCTTTCTTGGATGTTAACTAGTCCAGTTCTTACTTTCTGCCATTTGTCATTGAATAAGGCCATCCGAATCACATCTTTAAATTGATTGTCTTTCCAGACATGCTGGGCTAAAACTCCTTCCTGTTCAAAGCCTAACTTTTTGTGATATCGGATACTCCCTGAATTGGAATCGATAACTTCAGCACACACTTTGTTCATCCCGGACTCCTGGAAAATTTTGTCCAATGCCAAAACACCCATGATTGTACCTGCTCCCTTCGGAGCTTTTTCTTCCCCAATATAAAAGCCCCAAAAACACCGTGAATGCTCCTTGTTTATATCAGAAAAACTGACTAACCCTAATGGTGAATTCACATCATATAATACCCACACTAAATCACTGGAGCTTTTATTTACTTTATGGAACCATCGTATATGCTCTTCCCATGTAATATTATGGTTTGTATACATGAGAGATTTGATCCTTTCTGAGTTTCTCCATTCAAAGATAGTCTTCAAGTTGTCAAAAGTTAATGGCTTCAAAAAAAATTTATTATTCATCTCTGCTTCCCCCAAGCAACTGCCGGACTGCTAATCCACTTTCAAAGTCTTTCATTATCTCTTTTGAACTCTTAATCATTTTCTGCAAGACACATGGATTTTCCATCAACTTTTTAACAGCTCTTGCAATATCTTTTTCATCTACAGCCTCACTTGTTCCTAAATGGTAAACAGCACCTAATTTTGATAAACCATACAATATTTCGGATTGATTTTCAGCCGTTTCAATTGTTATTGCAGGTAAGGATAAATAACACCGCTCCCATGTGGTGCTTCCTCCTGCACCAATTGACAAGTCGGCTTTTGCCATCAATTCCGCTATATAGTCTATTTGATAATGCAGCCGGAAATTTGGATTGTCAGCACAGATAGATTTAATAGAAACATAGTCCAGATTGGATTTTCCAATGACGACATCAATGATACATTTAGTATTGTTAAGACATTGGACAGCTTTAAGAGCTTTCAATGTTTCTTTAGTAGGATCGCTCCCACCGAAAGATATCAGGATTCGAGTTACTGACCCATCTCTTTCCCTTTGACGGACAAACTTAAATTCTTCTCTAAGAAGAAAATATTTAGGACCCAACAGCATGATAGTTTGAGGGCCTACCAGATGCTCATATCGTTTCTGTGAATTTGGATAGAAGTTCTGATCTAAAAGAATCTTACAGTTATGGGGGCGATCTGCAAGATCATCTATTACCATTATTTGATTTGCGTATGGTTTTGTGAACTGTTCCCACTTCTCATCAATTGCATAGTGGTCAGTGACCAGCCAATCTATCTGCTTCTTTCTGATGAAATTAATGGTTTGCATTGCATCTAGTTTCCAGTTCGCTCTAAACCATTGAAAATAATGTTTCTGGTCTGTACTTTGCAAAGAAGGGAGCGTCCTTAGCCCATATCCCCGATTTTCAATAAACCCGGTCAAATCACCAGGGAGTCTCCGGCAAACGAAAGTAACTTCTGCGCCATTAAGCTGAAGCTGCTCTGCCAATACAAGACATCTCATGACATGGCCGGTGCCAATCCACCTCGATGAGTCAACTCTGAAGCATACATTCATTCATTTTCCTCTTCACTCTTTTTTTGTAAAATGTGAGCATTTATTTTCTGCCATTCCGGATGTTTTTCTAGTAATTCTAAAATATTTTCTAACGTAAAGTAAGGGTTCCTGGGATATAATGCCTCCAAGATTTTTTTAACCAATAAAAAATCTTCCGTAGTATCCACAGTCCAACGATGATTGCTTTCGTCCCGGCTATAGGTAACATTTGTCAGACTGAATATATCGGGATGATCGATCATGTATTTAGTTACATGTTCTCGTTCATTTGGTTTCTTTGCTCCATTATGAGCTGCTTCTAAAGCTTTATATGAAAAAATTTCTGTATCCATTCCCCTTGGAAAGGTTCGTTTCAACGTATTTGAGACATATTGAAATGGATGATCATCTTTGAGTGATAAATATTTATTTACAACGTTATCGATTTGAAACGGATCAATCAACGGACAATCGGCCGTAAGACGGATTACTGCTTCTGCCTTTACCGATAAAGCAGCTCTATAATACCGCTGTAATACGTCTGTTTCTGAACCCCGATAATAAGTGACTCCATTTTTTTTACACCAGCTTACGATCGGATCATCTTTGGCTGTATCAGTTGTAGCGATAACGATTTGATCAGTAAATAACGACCGTTTAACACGTTCAAGATGATAGGCTAATAAAGGACGATTCAGTACTTCTTTAAGCACCTTTCCGGGCAATCTTGTGGATCCCATCCTCGCCTGAACGATTGCAGCTACTTTCATATAACACCTCACATAACAGTGTAATAAGAGATCACTTTTTTCACACCATCAATGACATCCTCTACATCTTTTATAGACATTTTAGGAAACAAAGGAAGGGTAAGTATGGTACCGTAGGCTTCTTCAGCATTGGGACAGATCCCTTTCCTATAGCCTAACTGCTGATAATATGGATGCCAGTATACGGGAATATAATGTACATTAACGCCAATATTCTCCTTTTGTAATGCCTTGAATATTTCAGCACGGTCTGCGGATAAAACAGCTGGATCTAGTCGGAGGATATATAAATGCCAACTTGAATTACCATCTTTATTTTGAAAAGGGGTAATGACACCATCTATTTTATCGAACGCCTCCGAATATCTGGAAGCATATTCCCTTCTTTTTTTCAAAAAGCCGGGCAGTTTACCCAGTTGGCTCAAACCTAATGCAGATTGAAAATCCGTAATCCTGTAGTTAAAACCCAGTCTTTGAATCTCATAAAACCAAGGTCCTGGATTATTTTCCAACTTATCGGGGTCACGCACAATTCCATGGTTCCTGAACAGTAATAATTTCTCATAATAGTCTTTATTATCAGTGGTAACCATTCCTCCTTCTCCAGTTGTTATGTGTTTAACCGGATGGAAGCTGAATATTGTCATATCACACATAGATCCGACCATCTTTCCTTTGTATGAGGCTCCTAATGCATGGGCTGCGTCACTAATTACAACTAGCCCAAATTCTTTGGCAATTTCCAATACCTCCTCATATTCGATTGGCTGTCCGGTAAAATCAACAGTAATAATAGCTTTAGTATTTTCATTGATAGACTCTCTGATTGAGGAAGGAGAAATATTACAGGTAGCGGAATCAACATCTGCAAATACCGGTTTGCCACCAACATAAAGGATACAGTTAGCACTGGCCGCGAAAGTTAATGGGGTAGTTATCACTTCGTCATTTTCACCTATTCCGGCTGCAAAACAGGAAGCGTGTAATGCTGCTGTCCCACTAGAAAAAGCTACGGCATACTTAGCACCTACATAATCAGCCATAGCTTCTTCAAAATTAGAGACAGCGGGTCCAGTTGTAAGCCAGTCACTTTTTAATATACGGATAACCGCTTCAATATCCTGATCATCAATCCATTGACCTCCATAAGCTAAATAAGAATCTCTAACAGGTCTTCCACCATATAAAGCCAGCTTAGCTTTTTGCATTTCCTCCCCCCCCATTATTTACAAAAGATCGGTTGTTTTTATCCATTTTTCCGTCTGGGTCAACCCTTCAGCCAAACTGTACTTAGGCTCCCAGCCCAACAATTTTTTTGCTTTACTGAAATCGCACACTAGTTTCGGTATCTCACTTTGAGGATGAATATGTGGGACATGCTTTATTAATTTTCTATCTTTAACAATCAGTTCAGCTAATTTATTTATACTTATATCCTTCCCAATCCCTGCGTTTAGAATTTCTCCATCTGCTTTTTCCGAATAGCCTGCCTCCACCACAAAACGGGCACAATCTTCCACATACAACAAATCTCTTGTCTGGCTGCCATCGCCATATATAGAGAGCGGCAGTCCTTCTAGTGTGTTTTTCAAAAATATCGCTACAACTCCCCCTTCTCCTCCCGTTTTTTGATAAGGGCCATACGTATTGAACGGACGAAGAACAGTGACAGGGAGATCGTAGGCATGATAATACGACAGAACTATATTCTCTGCCGCAATCTTTGAGCCAGCATAAGGAGAGGCAGGCTTAATTTGTGCTGTTTCTCTGATTCCACCTTCATTGTGAGCCCGATCATACACCATGCATGTACTCATAAAGACAAGTTTGGTTTTCTGCTCCCTGCATTTTTCCAGAATATTGAACGTCCCAACAACATCATTAAGAAATGTGGTATGAGGATCATCAATGCTATCCTGAACGTTGATGCTGGCTGCTAGGTGGTAACAAATATCAAACTTATTGGCAAATAGTTCTGTTATCAGCTTTGAGTCTTTGATATCCCCATGAATAAATTGTTTAAAATTTGGATTATCCTTTAAGGTTTTGAGGTTTTCCTCTCTCCCATTCGATAAGTCATCCAGGACCCAAACAAAGTGTCCATCTTCCAATAACCTCGCTACAACCCATCGCCCGATAAACCCGGCGCCACCAGTTACAAGAATATTCATGACCCTCACCCTTTCATGTTGCTTCTCAAAACATCCTATTACCGCTTTAACCAATATATGCTCTCCACATATATTCTAGCTTGTCAGCCTATTAATTAATTTCCGCAGTCTTTTCCCCGACAAAGCCGGAAGAGGGTATGCGTAAGAAAGAAAATCCTTAGTAACTTTTTGGGCCTTCCTTATCATTTGCTCCTTGCCAAAATACTTGATGACAATGTCGCCCAGTTGGTTTGCGTCATTCTGTGATAACTCTCCCAGTCGATTGTAGTACCCGGCAGAACCTGGAAAGTCCATATTCAAGATAAAAACAGGCTTGCCTGCAAGCATTGCTTCTAACCCAACGGTGGAAGGATAAGAAACGGCTCCATCTACATTAGGGAGTATATCGTACAAATCTACATTCAAAAGTGAGTGAACTGGTGGAAATTCTTTGGAGAGGGGGTGGGGTCTTTTATTAGGGTAATCTTTAATTAAGATGTTAATATCCAGCTTTTTTGAAATTTTTTTTATAAACAATCGCCAGCTGTCAATATCTTTATTTCCTCTTACAATTATCAGGAGATTCTTTTTATTTGGGGCTAAACCGAATTTTTCATTAAACTGTAATCGAGAGAACCGGGGCTTTTCAAAAGCCTGATCGAACCTCGGATGACCAATAACCTCTACTGTCTCGTCAGCTGCACCCTTTTCTTTATACCAATCCACCTCAAACTGGCCATAAACAGCATCCACAGTAGCGACTTTGGGGAGATAGCCATGTTCACTTGAGATGATTCCATGCTGCATACATATAGTGGGTATGCCTTTTTCAGCTGCTACCAGCGCTAAGGTACGACATTCTGGGTAGTGAGTCGAAGGAACAACTATACATGAAACAGGGAAAAGTTCCAGTAGATTAGCAGATTCTTCTATCCGGTTAACAATCTTGGATAATTGTAGAAAAAAAACTTTTTTAAAACTTTCTTGGCTATATAGGGGATGATTATGATGTTTCTTTATAATGGAATTTGCTTTTCTTGTTAGATTTTCTACCGCTTTCCTGGTATCAACAGAAAACTCCGAAAAATACTTGACAGATGGTATGCTTCCTGCTGCCTTTGCTTTCTTATTGTCCTTCATCCTCTTTGCTCCATTACCATCCCGATCATTAATCACTCTGATGTTTTGATAGCTTTTTGCTTTTGTACGCCTCTTCATTTTCCTTCTATTTCCACCTTCATATAAGCGCATAACTTGGGAAGAATTAAAATACTTTATGAAGGTCTTTTGCGGTAATTTAAGCAGATTGTATACATCATGAAATATCACTATTCCATTTTTATTTCGTTCCAAAGGTTCATTAGTATGTGACTGTACAAACTCATTAAATACTATTTGGATTTCTCTATTTTCTGTTATACTTCTGGGCAGCTTTGCGGTAAATGCTTGATTATACAAGCTATCCCATAGCTTTTCATTTCCTTTTAACAGACTTCTAAAATGATATAAATAAGGTATTGAAAAACCTTTGTACTTTATATCTTCGAAGTCATTTAAAAAATTAATATATAGTGACCAGTAATTTTTTGAAAAAATGTCCATTTTATCTCCATACTTTCCATTTATTAAGTTAGATTTGCTTCTCTGAGCAATCTTCTTAGTTGTTCTTTTGAAATGGCATCTTGCTCTTTTGAGCTATAAGTTCCTGGGGTAATTTTTTTCGAACCGGCGTAAAAAACATCATTTCTTGCCCCTTCCACTATAATGTACATGTCTTTTAATTCTATAGCTGATAACGACTCATCATAAGTCATCAATTCTTCATACATTTTTTCACCAGGTCTTAATCCCATCACTTCTATACCAATTTCTTTTTCCTCAATCCCGTATTTCTTGCATGTTTCCTCAATCAGTACAGATGCAAGATCATCCAATTTAATCACAGGCATTTTCAAAACAAAGACTTCTCCGCCCTTCGCTTCTTTCAGTGCTTTAATTGTCAATGATGTTGCTTGTTCCAATGTCATCATAAACCGTGTCATATTTCTATCGGTTAGTGTGATATTTTTTTCGTTTTGAATTTGCTTTTGGAAAAGTGGGATAACCGACCCTCTGGAACCCATTACATTTCCGAACCGTACACTTGCAAATATTGGATTAGTTACTGCTTTATTAAGTTCGACAGAAGTAATTAGTCTTTCCCCAATCAGTTTAGTTGCACCATATGTGTTGGTTGGTGAAATTGCTTTATCTGAACTTGTGAAGAGCACTTTTTTTACTTTTTGTTCAATAGCAGTATTTATAACATTAGTAGTGCCATAAATATTTGTTTTCACAGCTTCATAAGGATTAAATTCACATGCAGTTACCTGTTTCATTGCGGCAAGGTGAAATACATAGTCAATCCCATTCATTGTGTTTTTTAGAACTTGGTAATCTCTTACATCTCCTAGAATAAATTCCAGCTTATTATTATCTCCTAATTCCTTCTGCATCTGATATTGTTTAAATTCATCACGGCTAAAAACCCTAATCAAACTTGGCTCCTCCATGAGAATGTGACGGACTAAACTTTCACCTATAGTTCCAGTACCACCGATAATTAATATTTTCTTATCTTTGAAAAACACCATCATTTCCTCTTTTCCTATATGAATGATTAAGAACTTTTTCAGTAATACCATTTATATTCACCATTTTGCACTTAGTGAATATAATAGACTTTCACCTATCAAATTGGTCAATTGTCATAAAAACTAAAAAGGAAGCTATGCCTGCTTTGTTCAGCCTAGCTTCCTTTTTGTTTCAAACTTTCCTCAATTTTCAGGAAAAACATATATTACATGGAACGTATAGAATATAAATTTTCACCTATGGGGGTTACAGAAAGAACAGTATCCTGATTTTCTATCTCATCTATTTTATTAAAAAATGATTGTATTTCCTGTTTTGATAGAAACGGGAATAGATGTTCAAGTTTTTTGTTTGGTTTTACATTGAATGAATGGTTGAAACGAGGGATTGGTTTCGTGGGAGTAAGGGATATTCCATCCATTATTTTAAGAATTGAATGATAAGAAAACTGGCCACTATCTTTTAAATAATAGCTTGACAGCAATTTATTCGCAGTGTCCTTATGCTTCTGGTTGAAATATTCATGGGAATTACTCCTATTTAAAATGGATTCAATGATTGATATTACATCGTTTATTTTGACTGCCTTGATCCCCAATTCGTTCGGAAGTTTCATGTCCATAACTTTAAAAGTCACAGGTATATAAGTTACAATTGGTTTTTCGAGCAAATAAGCTTCAATACTTGATGTACAATCATTGTGAACAATTGCCTTTGCAGCCATTAACCATTTGATAATGTTTCCTTCAAAAATCACATTGACATTATTTAACATAGAAAACGCTTCCTCATAAGGGTCAGTGTTTTCAGCAGGATGAGGTCTAACAATAATTTGATGATGTGGAAAAGCAACTGCCAGTCCCTTCACCATCTCAATAAAAGAGATGTATAATTGTTTAATATATAAAAGGAAAGGGTTGGAGTCATCTTCTCTCTTCCCCTGACTTCCATTATAAAGAGGAAACCTCGTATTAACTAAAATAAAGGCACCATATTTTTCTTTAATCCGATCAGCATCCTGGAGGTATAAGTTATGAAATTTCGGATGTAATAAATCAAACCTGGGATTCCCTACAATATGGCATTTTTTTTTCTGGCTTGGATAAGCGTTTCCTATCACTTCGCACTGATTATGTCCCCAACAAAATTCTTTTGTTATCATTTTGAGGACCTCTTTTTGCATTCTGGTATTTAAATACCTGTCAGAATCCGGGAAAATCAAACCTTCTTCATCGAGTTCAACCACTTCGTGTCCATTAGTTACTGCTTGTTTGATCACTTTCTTTCTGTAGCCTCTGGAATATCCTTTCGAATAAAATATCCCCTCAGGAAATTCGGCCGCTGCTAATTCTACCATTCTCTGCTCGCCTAAAATCACATGGTATCCTTTTTTAATTGCATAGTAAGCCAGAAGTAATTTAGCATCCAATTCTCTCGCTTTTACTTCAACAGGTAAATATAACCATCTTTCACCCACAGTAGAACCTCCCTCAATTGCTCTCCTGCTAAACAATATTTTCGAAAGCCGGGAATAAGTTTATTCTTCCTGCTCTTTTACATCTACTGTTTCTTCATTATGCTCCATTGCTTCGCTCTCTAGCTTTTTGATCTTTTCCGATAATGTATCTATTTTATTTTCAAGTATTCGGATGAGCGTATCTTGGGGATCCTCTGTTTTCGATGTATCAAATGAATCCTCTAATAAAGTTTTTATATGACTATCTAAAAAAGAAATCATATCATAAGGGTCTGCTTCTTCGAAAATATCCAAAAATTCAGTTTGGACCTTAGCATCTTTTAATTTCTCCACTTGGTTTGACAAAGTAAAATTCTCTTCTTTTAATTGTTCTATTATTTCTTCTTTACTTTTTAGTTTCTTCTCAAAGTCTGATCTTTCTTCTGCTAATAAATTGTCCCGATGTGCAGCGATTTCCTGGTTTTCTTTTTCTAATTGTTCCTTTTCGGTATTTAACACAGAATGGGCCTTTCTGATCTTATCAATTTTTTTTTGGAAAGAGTCTATTTCTTTTGTATGTTTTTCCTGAAGTTCACATATTTCCTTTTTAAATTGGTCAATATTTGTATTTTGCTCCTTATTTTGGTGCTCCAATTCCTTGATTGTATTTTCTAACTTTATTATCTTCTTATGTCTTGTTTCATTCTCTTCGCTTAAGTCAGCAGCCTGCTTACGTAAGTTTTCTTTTACTACCTGGAATTCTTTTGTGCTTTCATTTAAGTTCTCATTTAATTCCTGATTTGTTTTTTGCAGTTGAATAATTTCATTTCGGCTTCTTGAATGAGAAGATTTTAGATCAATTATTTCATTTCGTAATTTTTTCTCCTTGGATATTAACTGTTTGTTGCATATTTCCTCATAAACTAACTTTTCCTCTAAGGACTCCAGTTTCACATTCAGTTTCTCTTCATTATATCTGCTGCTTTTTAACTGAGATGCTATATTGCTAATTTTCTTGTTCATTTCCTTCTTGGTTTGGCTTAATTGATTAGTAACCCTTTCATTTTCCTCTAATAACTCAATATTTTGTTCTTTAAGGGTCGTAAGCAGGGAGTAATGGTAATTTTCCTGATAATCCTTTACTTTCTCTTTATATTTTGCAAGCTCAGCTTTATAGTAAATTATCATTTGTTGGAGTTGGATAGGATCTGTCATCGTTTTCTTTTTCATTCGTCAGCCTCCTTAGGAACATACTGATTAACTCTGGGCTATGGTATCTATATGTGCAACTAAGCTAAACGTTCCTTGGATATATGCAGATTCCTTCTTGTTTGTCGCCATGTATTTATGGCAAAAGCCCTTACATTTTAATCCTTAAAAACGTTAGAGTTTCAATAAAGTACAAAAAAAAGAACTGCCCGGAACAGTTCCTAACGTGCCTAACACTTATTCTTTCAAAGATTTAATAATATCTTCATAGGCTGCCTTAGTTTCTGTGATTATTTGATCTAACCGTGCACTTACAGTTTCATTTTGGAAAAGGTCATCTTTTTTCGTTTCCGTTTTAAAAGGAGAAGAATGCCCCTGCATTAACATATATATAAGAATCAATTGAAAAATATCACCATCAAGATATAAAAAACTATTGTTTTTACGACTATTGTTTTTTATATCATTTAAATGATTTTTTAAATAGTACCTAATTAACTGATGAACAAGCACTTCATTTTCTCTATCATGATATTCATTTGTCATCGTTCTCCCCCTCTGAGACCTTACCACTGAAATTTATTTGATTAAACGCATTGATTCCACCTTGTATTTCATCTCCATAGATGTATCCCATTATTCCTCCGGTATAGGAAGAGCCTGCTTCCCATTTCAACTGAAAATTTGAAAAAACGAGTGTCTCTGACGGCTCAAGACTCTGAATTTCTACAGGTTTCAACCAGAATTCTTCTCTATCTTCCGGACCATTGATGCGTTCCCAGGCATTGGATAATTTCAGCTTTTGTTTTGAATCCTTATAAACATACTTTCCCGAAAAAGTGAATGGAGCCGTGTTAGAAACTTTAATACATATATATGGGTTGGAAAGGGACCGACTTCCTGCATTCAAAATATGAAAGTTGCCAATACATATATTTTCGCCATTACTTTTATGCTGGATGTTAAAGGAATAAGTAAAATACCCGATGATTTGCATAGTATTTAATTCTCTTGCTTTTTCTGCCATATGTTTGATTTCCTTTAAGTATGAAGTATTTAATGATTGCCACTCATCGAGCTTATCAAGAATTTTTGACCCCTTTTTTCTCATTGAGCCACCTCCACAAAAAAATAAAGAGAGGAAAATTAATTCCTCTCTTTATAGCTATGCTGAGTGATCAGCCATTATCACCGTCATCCCCGTTCGGGAAAATAACAGGACACTGTGGCGGCATGGTTGGTGCAGGGCATGGTGGGATAGGAAGCATATCTCTTGGTGCACAGAAATCAGCGACAAGTTCAAGAGTTACTTCAAATGTTGATTGAATGCTTTGGCATAGACGAACGGATACTGTAATATCAGTTAGTTCATCCACCTCTGTTCCATTTTCAACACAGATAGCTGTACATACGAAGCAGTCTAAATCTGTAAACGTTACATCAACGTCTGTACCCTCAGGAGCACATAGGATTACCTGTTCACATCGTGTAAAGGACACCGTACCTACCTCAATAGTGGCTCCACCAAGTTCCGGTAACAATTCAACAAAGACGGTAACGTCAAAGTTCTTCTGAATATTTACCAGTTGCAATGTTACCGTTGTGCCATCAATGACAAATTCCTGATCTTCACGACCCAGAACAACAATCGGGTCCACCTCAGCTGGAGCTACTTCACAAGTAACACCATTGTCAACGATGTCGTCACACTCGATTGGATCTCCTGTGGGACCAATTGGGAGTTCCAAATCACCTAAAGTCAAATCGAACGTTGTCTCATTAATTACCCAGTCATACACTTTCTCGGTATTAATGCATAGGAGCTCTTGGCCCCCGGTCAAATTTTTCGCTTGCATAATGCAAACTACACCTCCGAATAAGATATTTTGTTTTCATTCATAGCATATGAATGAAAGCTAAAAGCGGTATAGTGAAAGCGCGGAATTAGAAAACCTTTTGCGATATATGCAAATATCCAAATGAAAAGCTAATTATTTTTGCTAAACTTGTTGGCATCTACATAAAATGAATTAATGGAGGAATAAAAGTAACAATGTAACCGGACATTTGTCACGTATCGAAGGTTCATCAATAGTATATTAATGTGCTGCAAAAGGGTGATGAGTGATGTATAAATACAAGTTATATAGCACCGATGACATTGAGCGATTGAAACATCAGCTTATGGTGTATGAACAAACCCTTAATGTAGTAAAAAAAGGGGAAGCTGTGGACGATTATCTTCTAATCAAGCACGAGTTTAATGAAACTCATTCAAAACTTATTAGATTAGAAGGAGAAATGAAAAGTATGGAAGATAAATACCAGAGGCAATTAGCCAATTTTGAGGAGAGGGAAGAAAATTTTGCTGATTATATGCAAAATGTCAATAATATGATGAGCCAGTTGAAAGAAGATATCAGTAAAGTAATAGATAAAGTTGATCAGCTTAATATTAATGAATTGATTGAGAAAATAAATACAGTTATTTATTCTCAAAACAGTCATTTCAGGGAAAGCATTAGAGAAATCGACCGACTAAAAGACGATATAGCACAAATTCAGGACCAAGTCGTCATTAACCAGGAGAATAATCAAAAAGCTCACAATCCAAGAAAATCGGAGTACCGTCAGCTGCAAAACATGCTCCAATCTTACAGGAATGTAGAGCAGCTATCTCAATCATTCAGCAGGCAAAATTCCAGCTTCACAAGAACCAGCAGCCAAAAACATCAGTCCAATATACCTTCGACAGGTGGGCAAAACACCTTATCAAGGGGAAAATCTAAGAGAAGAACTTTTCAGCAATCTCAGAATGAATTAAATAAAAATATCATATATTCCAAACAACAAGGAAAAAAAAAAGCTAACCAATCATCCAGAACACAAGAGAAACAGCGCTCTGCTGTAAATCAAACAGAAAATACTTCCACAGAAACCCAATGTAAGCTTTCTAAACAGAAACAAGCACAAAAATCACAGGATTCCAGTGAAAACCCTAATAAAAATAATGAGTTAAATAGCATACATGTTGATCCAAAAGCTATATCGCCAAAGAAAAACGACACAACGGAACAGGAAATGAAACTTAGTGACAAAAAGCAAACACAAACAGAAACAAACGAGGAGACCCAACCTAAAAGCCAAAAGAAAATTGAGTTTTCATCTCTGTTCTCAATTTTCCAAAAAAAGGATTGACATGATTATGAATAAAATTACACTTTCAAACACTATCTATAATCAGCTTGTTGAACACGGTAAATCTTGTTTACCTTATGAAGCTTGCGGCCTTTTGGCAGGAAACAAGGATGATATAACCTCTATATGGCCATTGGAAAATGAATGGAAGTCAGACAGACGTTTTTTTGTAAGCGAGAAGATAGTCGCACAAACCCTCAATGAAATTAAAGCAAGGAATGAACTGGTAATCGCAGTTTATCACTCACACCCGACAACAGCACCTGTTCCCTCAAGGTTTGACCTCATCAACCATCCGGATGAGAAGGTAAAGATGGTTATTGTTTCCTATAAAAATGCACAGCCTTCCATCAAAACTTACGTTATCAATAAGGAAAATTATAAGGAATGCCCTTTTTTAATAAGAACATAATAAAAGCCCGTACTTAATAGTGATTCCCGAGTACAATATATTATCAATTAAAGGAGTTGATTTTTTTGAAAAGAAAGACTTCCAAAGGAAAAAAAGTTTACCAAAATAGATTTTTCAAAGCGACAGATGAGCCAATCGTAATGGATGCTTCATCAGTTAAAAAAAGGCCTGTGAGTAGAGGCGGCTGTTGTGGTAAAAAGAAAAAGATTTAGACTCTTACTATCTTTTCCGAATAAGATAGATATTGGTACGGTTTTATAATAAATTATATAGAAGATGTCTAAAAGATTTCTAAAGCAAAGAGGCTGGTACAAAACCAGCAAGTACGAAAAAGGTCGATTCTTGATACGACCTTTTTTTGTTTTCTGTTTTTATAGCCTGTCTCTTTTTTTAGATTTTAGGAACAATGGTTAGAGATAGGCATATAATATTTTAACTCCGAGTCACATCCTTATTAGTGACCTGAAGTTAGACAAAACTTCAGTAATGTTGATCCACATTTTTGCATGTTAAATTTCTTTCTGCTCCTTTCCATAAAAGACCACTCTTCTATAAAGAGTGCGTCTTTTATGATTTCTTATGTTATAAAATCTCTTTCATCCCTCTATATAACCCGACGTTAATCTGTACCACGTGCCTTTTTTAACTAAAACTACATATCAGTCTAACCAGGTTGTCTTACCATTCATATAATGAAGAGAAGTCTTAAAAGGAGGCTAATGATATGAAAAAAGTAATTATTGACCCTGGCCATGGCGGGAATGACCCTGGGGCAACTTACAAAAGTTATGAGGAGAAGCAATTTAATCTTTCAATCGCTTTAAAGGTGAGAGATTACCTGCTCAAAAACTACGAAGCGGATATAGTAATGACAAGAACCAGGGATATAACGGTTTCATTAGAAGAAAGAACCCGATTGGCTAATTCCGAGAATGCCGATTTCTTCCTATCTATTCACAACAATGCTGCTGGGGGAACTGGTTTTGAGAGTTATATTTTTAGCGGTACTGTCCCTCCGGCCACTAAAGCCCATCAGAACATTATTCATGATAAGATCTTAGATTCCGTGGAATCAAAATATGGTATTAATGATAGGGGGAAAAAGCGAGCCAATTTTCATGTGCTAAGGGAGACAAAGATGTCTGCATTATTATTAGAGGTTCTATTTCTTGATAATCCTGACGACCTTGCGCATTTAACCAATCCTGAATTTATTCAAGATGTTTCTATAGCCATTGCGGAAGGAGTTAAGGAAGCTTTTGATTTACCGGCTAAAACTGTACCTGGTGTTCTTTATAAGGTCATTGCTGGTTCTTTTAAAAACCGTTCCAATGCAGAAAACCGAGTTCAGTACCTAGCGACTCACAACATTGATTCTTTTATCGTGCCTACTACCATATCGGGTGAGCAATATTATAGAGTGCAAGCTGGAGCTTATTCTCAAAGAGAAAATGCAGAACAGCAAGTACAGAAATTGAAAAGCATCGGAATTACAGACGCTTTCATTCTGACAGAAGGCGAAGTGCCTTCCCCACCTCCATCAACCCCGGAAGAGCGTTTTACCATCCAAGGAGATATTCATTTAAACCCTTGTCAGTTAGAGGAATTTGTAAAAACGATTAATCCGGACGCTCCAGATCTTGGAGCCTACTATATGGAATATGGTGAAGTTTATGGAATAAGAGCAGATGTGGCGTATGCGCAGGCTATTCACGAAACGGATTACTTCCGTTTTACAGGTGTAGTAGACGATAAACAAAACAACTTTGCCGGAATTGGAGCCACTGGCCCAGACAATCCAGGAGCAAGTTTCGCTACCCCTGCAGAAGGTGTCCATGCTCATATCCAGCACTTATATGCTTATGCATCCTCAGAACCGATTCCAAATGGATATCCTAAAGTCGATCCAAGATTTGACCTAGTCAACAGAGGAAGCGCAACTACTTGGACACAGCTTAACGGAAAATGGGCAGTTCCAGGAAACAATTATGGCCAAAGTATTATAAGTATTTTTAGACGAAATATAAACCATGCTCTTGAACAAATTGATGCACAGCAAGCAGAATTGCAAGAGGTGTTAAACGATTTATAAGTGAATTCATTAACAGGAAAGGCCAGAACTCCTTAGTTCTGGCCTTTCCTATTAATGAAAGATATTCTGTGAAAGCTATATCAACAATAAAATATCTACTAATGCATAGCTTTCCATTGATTTAACTTTTGGATTGATGTGCTGTCCATTTGGTTTAATTTATTATTAAATTCTTCCTTTGCCGATTGATACAATTCTATATCCAGGCTATTTAATTCAGCTATGGTTTTAATGATGGATTTGGGTACAACATTCTTTTTTGGGCGTTTCCTGTTAGTATTTATTTTATCTACTTTGGAAATATCAAAGTTAAAATGCTCTTTTAATAAAAACAGTGATTCATTATACATATCTGTAAAACCAACAACCGGGAAATAGTTCTTAAGATTTTCTTTAGCCTTCTTTATATCTGAAGGATTACCGCCTGATAAATAACGGGTAGCAAGATTTACTGTTCTAAAACGTATACTACGCAAATCTTTTTTAGGATAAGGTTTATCTCCGATATCCTCATTCTTCATGTATTCAACAAATTCCTCCAAATTCATTCTCTTTACTTTTTTATGCAAAGGATCGCGCTCATAATTCTGTATATAGTAAAAGGTTGATAGCACTCGATCAACTGGATCCCTTAGGAATGTAAAGAATTCAAAAGGTTTACTGAGCTCTTCAAAAAATTTCCCATGCCAAACAAGGACATCTTCACTTTGTTTCTCTAGTATATTCCATAACGTTTTCCCACCAGTTTTTGGTATATGCAAAAAACACACTAAACGATCTTGTTCAAGGTCATTTTTATTGAAATGAATCACACTAATTCATCCTTCTCTTTGATGTTATTCGGTCAATGTACTGTATTATAAAACGATTTTAAGCGAAAGGTGTGGGTTTATAACATAGTTATGTAACCGCTGCAAGAAAGATAGTACCCATACCCATTTTTATAACAAAAGTATAGAAAATGCATATTGTAGTCATAGTTATCAATATCATGGTGGTGGGCTCTAGATGGAGATCTTTTATGTAACACTTGTTTTAGCAGGAATGTTTACCATATTAATTAAACAGTGGTTCCCACCTGATGTGACTCTCTTTTCTGTATTATCGATCCTTATATTAACAAATGTCATCTCAGTTGAAGAAGCTTTTCAAGGTTTTGCAAATAAAAGTGTAATTACCATAGCCCTTCTTTTTATCATCAGTAATGGATTATTTAATAGTGGTATGCTACATCATCTGATTGAAAAAGTATTAAAATACAATGGAAATTTTCCTTTGCTCCTTCTTAAAATGATGATATCAGTTTCAATCTTATCAGCTTTTATCAATAATACTCCTATAGTTTCTACGCTCACCCCACTTGTACGTAATTGGGGATTATCCAACGGGGTTAATCCCTCTAAACTATTAATCCCCTTATCCTATGCAGCAATTTTAGGTGGAACGATCACTTTATATGGCACTTCCACGAATTTGATGGTAGACGGTCTTTTGCAACAAAGCGGACATCCAGGGTTTACAGTTTTAGAATTCTCTTATCTCGGCATTCCTCTTACCCTTGTTGGCCTAGTTTATATGTATTTAATTGGCAGACACCTGCTCCCTCACAGGAATTATAAAAGCAACCTAACACCTATGGAGAAAATCGATAATTCAGAAAATATACAGACAAACCACTTTCGAAACAACAAAATATTAGTCTTTGTTTTACTTGTAATGTTCACGCTTGCAGCCTTCCAATTCATCTCCATCATAAAAGCTGCAATTATTGCTGTCCTCATTTTACTGGCTACTAAATCGATAAGTCCTGCAGAAGCACGAAAATCGATTGATTGGAGTGTAATTATCCTTATCTCTTCTGCTATCGGGATAGGGGCAGCTATAGAAAAATCAGGAGTAACCGAAGCGATTTCAATTGCAATATTATATATAAATGACAGATTTGGTTTATTAGGAACAGCGATAACAATTTATCTGGTAACAATGATATTAACTGAAATATCTCATAATATTGCTGCCGCAGCTATGATGTTTCCTTTGGGATATTCGGTTGCGCTAGAAATAGGAACCGATCCCAAAATGTTTGCGATGATAATAGCAATTTCTGCTTCATGCAGTTTCATCACCCCAATTGGATATCAAACAAACCTAATTATTTACGGCCCAGGAGGTTATAGATTTACCGATTATTTAAAGGTCGGATTTTTACTAAGTATTTTTTGTTTAATTTGTACTGTATCACTCACATTTTTAATTTGGAGGTAAGTTTTTTATGAGTGAGCATATCACTTGGAACCAAACCAATGTATCAAAAGAAGAACGAGAGAAAGCTTATGGCCATAAAAGCTTAATTATATGGCTTACTGGATTATCAGGGGCTGGTAAATCTACAATTGCTAACTATGTAGAAAGAGAATTATTTAATCAGGGTATCCATACGTACTTGCTTGATGGAGATAACCTGCGACATGGCATTAATAACAATTTAGAATTTACTCCTAAGGATAGAGCGGAAAACATTCGCCGAATTTCTGAAATTGGAAAATTGTTTGTTGATGCAGGAATGGTTGTCTTCGTCGCCGCAATTTCACCCTATAGAAAAGATAGGGATGAAGCTCGTCAAAGGTTTAAAGATAATACATTTGTTGAAGTATTCGTTAAATGTTCTGTTGAAGAATGTAAGAAAAGGGACCCTAAGGGTCTTTATAAAAAAGCCCTTGAAGGAAAGATAAGTAATTTCACTGGTATTTCACAAGATTATGAAGAACCTTTAGCACCAGAAGTAGTTATAGACACAACTGAAAAATCCATATCGAGCTCTGTGAATCATTTGGTGGATTTTATTCAAGATAGAATTTAAGAAAGAAAGGGTATTATTATGAGTATTATAGAACCACATGGACATAAACTGATTTCCAAAGTAGATTATAATTATGATTATAGCTCTATATCAAAAGAAATTGAATTAGATTTAATGGCTCTTTCTGATTTAGAGTTAATCGCTACAGGGGCCTATAGTCCTTTGACAGGGTATATAGGAGAAAAAGATTATAATTCAGTGGTGGAAAAAATGAGATTAGCTAATGGATTGGTATGGAGTATACCTATTACACTGCCAGTTACTGCAGCCCTTTCTTCACGTCTTACAATTGGGGAAAAGATAAAACTGGTATTTGCTGACGAAGTATATGGAATTCTTCAATTAAATGAAAAATATAAACCTGATAAAAAGCTAGAAGCAAAACAAGTATACAAAACCACTGACCCTGCTCACCCTGGAGTAGCAAAGCTATTTAATAGACCTGACGTTTACTTAGCAGGTCCTATTACATTAGTCAGACCTCCCAGATCCAAAAACTTATTTCCGGATTTTTATTGTAAACCAAAAGAGACAAGGGAGGAATTCATTAAACGGGGGTGGGAAACAATTGTAGCATTCCAAACAAGAAATCCCATTCATCGTGCACATGAATATATACAAAAGTGTTCATTGGAGGTAGTAGATGGGCTTTTTTTACATCCTCTTGTCGGAGAAACAAAAGCTGACGATATCCCATCTGAGATACGAATGAACAGCTATCAGGTTCTACTCCAAAATTACTATCCAAAAAATCGAGTCCATTTGGGGGTATTCCCGGCTGCTATGCGATATGCAGGACCAAGAGAGGCAATTTTTCATGCCCTTATTAGAAAAAATTACGGATGTTCACATTTTATTGTAGGACGTGACCATGCTGGAGTAGGGGATTATTATGGAACTTATGAAGCACAAGAAATTTTTTCGTTATTCAGCAAAAATGAGCTAGGCATTAAGCCGATATTTTTTGACCATGCTTATTACTGTAAAAAATGCAGCCAAATTACAACTAAAAAAACATGTCCTCATGGAACAGAAGATCATATTCATCTATCAGGGTCAAAAGTAAGGGAAATGCTGAGAAGGGGAGAATTTCCTCCAAAGGAGTTTAGTCGTCTAGAGGTTATACAAACGCTAATTAAAGGTCTGAAGTGCTAATCTTTTGGTATTCTTTACTACTTATGTGATATAGAACAAAGAGCTAAATTTTAAATGTGAGACGTTTAATCGCCAAATCAAATTTTTCAGTTCACGGAGCCCCCTTTTTAATACTGTTCTATAAGAAGTTGAGTTAGCTCTTCAGTGACACTCTTAACCCAAACTGCCATAACCCTGTCGAATTCAGGATTATGGCAGTTTGGGTGTTTTCCTTATCTTAAATACCTAAGGATTAGTTCACATTTAGTTTTAAGAAGTTTGCTGCTTAATATACAGAGATATACTGTTCGCGTTCCCAAGGGTGGACTTGTGTACGGAACATATCCCACTCGATTTCTTTCGCTTCAATAAAGTGTTCGAAGCAGTGTTCACCGAGTGCTTTAACAAGGATATCGTCTTTCTTCAGCAGCTCCAATGCATCATATAGAGTAGCCGGAAGATCCTGTACTCCGTTCTTTTCGCGTTCTGCTTTATTCATAACATAGATATTGCGGTCAACAGGCTTAGGTGCATCCAGTGCATTTTCAATACCATCTAATCCGGATGCCAGTAATACTGCCATTGCAAGGTATGGGTTAGCTGCAGGGTCGACACTGCGTACTTCGATACGAGTGCTCAATCCGCGGGATGTAGGAACGCGGACAAGCGGGCTTCGGTTTTGCCCTGACCATGCTACGTAACAAGGCGCTTCATAACCAGGTACAAGACGCTTGTAAGAGTTTACAGTCGGGTTTGTAACAGCTGTAAAGTTTGTTGCGTGCTTGATGATACCTGCAGTAAACTGGTAGGCAACATCGGATAGTTCAAGTTCACCTTCTGTGTCGTAGAATGCATTCTGCTTTCCTTTAAATAAAGACATGTTCGCATGCATTCCGGATCCGTTGACGCCGAACAATGGTTTAGGCATGAATGTCGCATGAAGGCCGTGTTTACGGGCAATTGTTTTTACAACCAATTTGAACGTTTGGATATCGTCACAATGCTTGACGGCATCAGAATATTTAAAGTCGATTTCGTGCTGACCAGGTGCTACCTCGTGGTGGGACGCTTCGATTTCAAAGCCCATTTCCTCTAATTCAAGTACAATATCGCGGCGGCAGTTTTCACCTAAGTCTGTTGGAGCAAGGTCAAAGTATCCACCTTTATCATTCAGTTCCATGGATGGTTCCCCGCGTTCATCAAGCTTGAACAGGAAGAATTCCGGCTCTGTACCGATGTTGAATGCGGAAAATCCTAGTTCTTCCATTTTTTGAAGGTTCTTTTTCAGGATATAACGTGGATCCCCTTCAAATGGCGTCATATCCGGGTTATAAATATCACAGATAAAACGTGCTACTTTCCCTTTTTCGGATGTCCAAGGGAAGACAACAAAAGTTTCAGGGTCTGGAACTAAGTACATATCAGATTCCTCGATACGAACAAACCCTTCAATGGAAGATCCATCGAACATCATCTCATTATCCAAAGCCTTGTCCAACTGGCTCAAAGGAATTTCCACGTTTTTGATGGTACCAAGCATGTCTGTGAATTGTAGTCGGATGAATTTTACGTTTTCTTCTTCGATTTTTTTGTAAATTTCTTTTCTAGTTAATCCCATTTAATTTTTCCTCCTATATTTTAGTGGAAGAATCGTGATAATTCTCCCTGTCTTAACGATGATTTGCCGTACCTTCCAGCGGTATGTAATTCTTGCTGGAGCATGCGGCGAAGCTCTTTCTCTGAGAGGTCATTATGGATTTCCTCGACTTGCTCTTGATCCATCGGTTCGTTATCCGGTACTTCCTGCATGGACAGAACCTGTTTGATCCCTGCCAGATTGATGCCTTTTTCGATCAATGCTTTTATTTCAAGCAGACGATCGACATCATTAAAGGAAAACAATCTGCGGTTCCCTTCTGATCTTGCCGGGTGGACTAAATTGTGCTCTTCATAATAACGGATTTGTCTCGCAGACAGATCTGTTAATGATTTAACAATACTAATCGGGAATAACGGCATCGAACGTCGTATTTCATCGCTCATCGATGGCTACCTCCCTTGAATGTGATAACTTAATTATACCAATGAAATAATATGTGTCAAGAGATGTTAAGAAATCTAACATGAAAAAATAAAAAAACTGAAATGGGCTTCCCCATCTCAGTTTTACCCTGTTTCAATTTGATGAAAACCTGCTTCAACTATTTCCTCGAGCGCAAGCTTCACAGCTATTTTGACATGCTCGTAAGTAAGCCCGCCTTGAACGAAAGCCATATACGGAGGGCGAATCGGGCCATCTGCTGTCAATTCCAGACTCGCTCCCTGGATAAACGTACCAGCTGCCATGATGACATCACTTTCATACCCCGGCATCGGACTAGGATACGGTGTAACATGAGAGTTAATAGGTGAGGACTTCTGTATCGCCTGGCAAAAAGCAACCATTTGCTCTGCTGTTTCAAAAGCGACCGCCTGAATTAAATCGGTGCGCTTCGCGTTATAAGCAGGGGTGGTAGTAAAGCCAGCCTCTTCCAATAATCTGGCGGTGAAAACGGCACCTTTTAATGCTTCTCCAACCATATGAGGCGCGAGGAAGATCCCCTGGTACATTTCCTGGAGGCTGTTCAGACTGGCTCCAGCTTCTTTCCCAATCCCGGGAGCGGTCAGACGATAGCTGCATAATTCTACTAAGTCCTTATTTCCAGCTATATAACCGCCGGTACGGACAATTCCTCCGCCCGGATTTTTAATTAACGATCCTGCAATCAAATCAGCCCCAACATGCAATGGCTCCTGCAGTTCGACAAACTCCCCATAACAATTGTCCACAAAAATGATCGCATCCGGCTTTATAGTCCGGATTTTTTGAATCATGTCAGCGATTTCGTCTATCGTAAACGAAGGGCGGTCCGCATACCCTTTCGAACGCTGGATAGCTATCATTTTCGTATTATTTTTTATGGCGTTTCTGATTTCAGGGAAATCAATTTCTCCTGACTCGGCAAGGGAGACAGAACGATAGCTTATGCCGTTATCTTTGAGGGAACCGGTATCCTTATCGTTCGAACCTTTGACTACTTGTTCCAACGTGTCATAAGGTTCCCCGGTCATATATAATAATTCATCACCTGGTCTTAACACACCAAATAAAGCTGTTGTAATGGCATGGGTGCCTGAAATGATTTGAGGGCGTACCAATGCGTCTTCCCCACCGAAGATCTCCGCATAAAGTTCTTCTAAAGTATCGCGGCCGTAATCGTCATACCCATACCCTGTTGTCGGGTTGAAGTGGCTGTCCGAGATTTTAAGACGGCGGAAGGCTTCCAGCACTCTGTGTTGATTTTTTTCCACAATGGATTGTATTGATATATGGTAAGGACGAATCTCTTCTTCTGTATGTGCTGCTAGTTGTTCAATATTCATAACGTACGTTACTTCCTTTATTATAGTAATTGGTGTTTTAACGGATGTTCGGGATGAATGGCACCGGCTACTACATACCCTTCCCTTTTCTCATCAAAATGAAAAGATGAGACGATGCTTTCCCCTTTTAATTGTTGAATCCTCTTGCCGTTCCCAGCTGGAATAAAGGTGTGATAGTTATCCCATTCTTTGATCAGCGTATCCTCTATTTTATCCAGTACCCGCTTGTTATCGATAGGATCATGGACACTCACTGTAATGGATGGAAAAGCTTCCGGAATAAAATCGCCGTTCAACAGGTCCATCTTATTATAAACGGTAAGCATCGGCAGGTGATCCGCTTCCAAATCACCTAATAACTTCAGTACCGTGCGTTCATGTTGTTCATGATCGGGATGAGAAGCGTCAACCATATGAAGAATGAAGTCCGCTTCTGTCACTTCCTCCAATGTAGACCGGAAAGCGGCAATTAGAGTAGTTGGCAGATCCTGAATAAATCCGACCGTATCGGTCAGAAGCACCTGGAGGCCTGACGGAAGCTGTAACTGTCGGGTCAACGGATCCAGGGTTGCGAATAACAGGTTTTCTTCAAATGAATCACTCTCGGTAACACGGTTGAAAAACGTCGACTTCCCAGCATTAGTGTAACCTACGATCGCCACTTGAAAAGCCTTGTTTTCTTTTCGTCGTTTCCGGTACTGCTCCCGCTGCTTCACCACCGCAGATAACCGTTTTTTAATATCGTCAATGCGCCTGCGGATGTGGCGACGGTCACTTTCCAGCTTTGTTTCACCCGGACCCCTTGTCCCGATTCCGCCGCCAAGACGGGATAATTCCGTCCCCTGGCCGGCAAGTCTTGGAAGTAAATACTGCAGCTGTGCCAGCTCCACCTGCAGTTTACCTTCTTTCGTTTTAGCCCGTTGAGCGAATATGTCCAGAATGAGCTGGCTTCGATCAATGACCCGGACTCCCAATCGGTCTGTTATATTCCTTAGCTGCCCAGGGGAAAGCTCCTCATTGAAAATAACAAGGTCAACACTATTCTCCTCTGCATAATCTTTAATTTCTTCTAATTTTCCTTCTCCTAAGTATGTGGCAGGATGAACCCGGTCCCTTTTCTGAACGAATATATGTTGAACTGCGCCATCCGCTGTTTCTGTGAGCGATTGCAGTTCTTCCAGCGAGGATTGGAACCGTTTGTCATCCTGCCCGGTTTGAGCTCTTGCTACAAGTACTACTTGTTCTTTTTCTGGCATTATTTCTACCTCTTTCCATGGTCGGTATCTCTTATCATCATATCAAAAGAAAAGAGTCGTGGATAATAATTATCCTCCCCCAACCTCTTCGAATATAATATCTTTAGCTTCTATTGTCATTAGTACCTCTTTATTGATGGTGGAACATCGCATCATTCGGATGGCATGTTTTCGGATGGCATCTTCAATGATGTTCCGCACATAGCGTCCATTTGAAAAATTGTACGGCGACCGCTGCAGCAACGAATGGAAATGCTGTTTCAATTTCCATTGGGCTTCATTGGACAGTTTATAATCTTTCAGCTCTGCCATGTCGTGTGCTATTTCCAGCAATTCACCTGGCGTATAATCCGGGAACTCCAGTGTAATAGGAAAGCGGGATTTCAACCCGGGATTCAAAGTCAGGAACCTGGTCATTTCACGCGGGTATCCTGCCAGAATCAAAATAAACTCACTATGATGATCTTCCATACACTTCACAATGGTATCTACTGCTTCTTTCCCGAAATCTTTTTCCCCACCACGTGCGAGAGAGTAGGCTTCATCAATGAACAAAACACCACCAAGCGACTTTTTTATCAAATCTTTTGTTTTCTTCGCCGTATGGCCAATGTACTCCCCTACCAGATCACTCCGGTCCGCTTCGATAAAATGCCCTTTCGATAACAGGTTCATATCATAAAAAATCTTCGCCAGCGCGCGTGCGACGGTTGTTTTCCCCGTGCCGGGATTCCCTTTGAACATCATATGAAGCACTTGGTTTTCCGTAGTTAGCCCCACTTGCCTGCGTTTTTCCTTAACAAGAACCTGCGCATAGATCTCTTTTACCTTTTCACGCAGACGATCCATGCCGATGAAAGCATCCAAATGATCTTCAATTAGCTGAAACGGGTCCGCTTTACCGTTCTCCACAGGGGCCAGTGCTGCCCTGTCAGCATTATCTTCTTTCCGGTCTTTTAAAATAATGTTGATTTTACCTTGTTGGTTATGGGTCAGTTGGGAACTCATTAGATCACCCCTTATTCCCTAACACTATACGTATGACAGCCTCAATGTGTGACAAACGCCCAGGCGCATTGAAAAACGGATGCCAGAAGCATCCGTTTCACTGTCCATTATTCTTTATCTAAAGAAACGTTTTTGGTTGGAGCAAAAGTGGAAATTGCATGTTTGAAAATAAGCTGCTGCTTCCCATCCGTTTCCAGCAGAACTGTAAAATTATCAAATGATTTGACAGCCCCTCTCAATTGGAACCCGTTGAGTAGAAAGACGGTTACCTGAACGCGTTCTTTTCTTAGCTGATTTAAAAAGGTGTCTTGAATATTGACGGATTGAGCCATGAATCTTCCTCCTCTTTTCTATCTATATTACAACTAATTCTATGTCTGTTCGATCATTCCTGCTAAATCACGCAAAATAATTTGAAACTTTTCCTGAAAATTTTGTTCTGTTACGGAATACCAGGTTACATCCATTTTATTGCGGAAATACGTATATTGTCTTTTCGCGTATCGGCGGGAATTGCGCTTCAATAATTCCACCGCCCGCTCCAGGTGGTACTCTCCATTAAAATAAGGGATAAATTCTTTATACCCGATCGCCCGCATGGACTGCACGTCTTCCAGGCCCGAATCATACAGCTCCCGGACTTCTTCCAACAGTCCTTCCTCCACCATCATGTCGACGCGATGATTGATTCTGTCATAAAGCAGCTCACGATCCATTTCTAAACCAATAAGGATTGGATGGTAGGGAGATTCATCCGACTGGTTCTTTTGATACTGTGACATGGTCATCCCTGTGCTTTCATAAATTTCCAAGGCACGTATTAACCTTCTCTCGTTATTGGGATGAATTTTTTCCGCCTGCTCCGGGTCGATTTCCATCAACTGTTGATAAAGTGCCTGATTTCCTTTCATCTCAAGTTCGGATTCTAAGCGCTCGGTTATTTCACCGCTTCGCTTTTGCTCTGAAAAATTAAAATCATAAAGCACAGATTGAATATAAAGACCAGTCCCTCCAACAATTACCGGAAGCTTTCCCCTGGAGGAAATATCCTCAATTGCTTCTGTGACCCTTTCTTTAAATTCAGCGACTGAAAAGGAATCCTCCGGGTCTTTAATATCGATCATATGGTGCGGGATTCCTTCCATTTCTTCCGGAGTCACTTTTGCTGTGCCGATATCCATGCTTCGATAAATTTGCATAGAATCGCCACTGATGACTTCGCCTTTAAATCGTTTGGCTATTTCTATCCCAAGCTTAGTTTTACCCACTGCTGTCGGTCCGACTACCGATACAACCACAGGCTTCATATAGTTATCCACCTTTCATTCACAAACCTCATTATACAAACATTATACACAACAAATCCCGAAGCGGCTAATCGCGTAATTGTAAGGGGTTTCCACACCCTTGTAACGGAGTTCGTTACTTAAAAAATAACGGATTCCGTTAGGTGTGTGTAATCATTTTCTTTATCCACAGCTAACTATACCCGTTAATGAGCGGGTAACGAATTACGTTATCTGTAGCAAACAGATGTCCCTATGCCTGCTATCATGGTAAAATTAGCGGTAGGAGGGTTGCCTGATGGTCACAGCGGAACGGATTCGATTTTTACGCATCCACCATAATTGGACACAAAAAAAACTATCCGAAGAAGTCGGAGAGTCCTCTCAGGTTATCTCTAACTGGGAGCGCGGCTATACGACGCCAAGCCTGGAAAATATCGTAGCACTTGCCGACGCACTTGATTGTACGACAGATTATTTATTGGGGAAAAGCGATCAACCATTTGATATTCTTAAAAAGATAAACGACGTACTGGAAGATAAAGGAATCGAGGAAACGGATTTGTTTTATGTATATGTATGGGAGGAACTGAGCCGGGAAGAAATTATACAAATTCTGAATTTCTTCCAGTTCATCAGACAATCCCACAAATAGCCTGAAAAACTGCATAACCTTTCGTAATAAAAGGTAAGTCGCTCGCGCTCCCCTATTGTCGGTGTGCTAACTTATATTTGAAGAGTACTGCTTTAATCAGCTGATAGACAATACGGTGCTGGGCCAGTATCTGCGCACTGACAAGACGCTCATATCGCGTCAATTCCTGTTCCACCTCTTCTAAGTTTTCTTCACTGATGATGTTGTCAAAACGAACCACTCCATCCTGGAGAATGGTAACGTTCGTCCCGATAAAACGATGCTTGTTATCGATAAAATAATCATAGTCCCTATTATCATTTTTAAAATAGTCACTGACATAAACGACCAGCAATTGGAAAGCTACATCGTTGATGGTATGGAGTTCAGGATTTTCATCCGCTTCCCGTCTGGCGATATGGTAAGATTGTTTAATTAAATTCTCCAGACCAATCCGCCATTCATCCAGTTGCTCCACTCCCCTACTGATGGAAGCGTAGGTTTTTTCGTTCCCCTGATAGTAAGCATTGGCTGCCTCAAATAACTTAGTAATAGCTCCCTGTCTTTGTTTTTCATCATAAAAGTCATTAGTCTCCCAAAGAGTTTCCCCGTTGTTCTTTAGCTTTAACTGTAATACCATCGTATCCCTCCTTCATCCACCATCCCATTCTAGCATAAATAAACTGAAGAACGATATCGCTCTCCAGTTTCTCTTATGTTTACATCACCCGTTTGAACATTTTCTCCATTTCATATTCGGAAAAATGAACGATAATCGGCCGCCCGTGAGGACAGGTGAACGGGTCAGTCGATTTCCTTAGATCTTCAAGCAGCTGAAACATATCATTATGGTTCAAGTAATGATTGGCTTTGATCGACCGTTTGCAGGACATTAATGTTGCAGCTTCTTCCCGAATTTTTTTGATGTCAATCCGTTCTTCACTCATGATCTGTTCCACCATTTCTTCAATCACTTCCATCTCGAAGCCTTTCGGGAACCAATTGGGATGGGATCTGATAATATAGCTATTCTCACCGAATGCTTCAAAAAAGATTCCCACCTGCTTTAATTCTTTATTGTATTCTTCGATTCGCAGCGCTTCCTGCTTGGAGAAATCAAACGTAAGCGGCACAAGAAGCTCCTGCACCTCATTTTCTACTTCTCCCAGTTTTTCCGTATAAAACTCATATTTGATCCGCTCCTGAGCTGCGTGCTGATCGACAATATACAGCCCCTTTTCGTTTTGAGCTAATATATAGGTCCCGTGCAGTTGGCCAATCGGATACATCGCAGGTACTCTCTCGTCATCGGTTTCTGCCTGAACATCTGTACCTTCCATAGCAGCTTCCCTAGGATTTTCCTGGACCATTTCTTTGATAACTTCGTTTTGCTTTTCCTGATAATGATGCTGCCCATAATCATCGAGGTCCAGCTTTTCTTCAGTTTCATGAGTGGCAGAATCAAGCAGATGGTCCATGGATTTTTTCCTCTGTTCGTGTGCTTCTTGTTCCCGTTCTTCATAGAAGTGGAATGCCGGCTGTGTTGAGTTTATTTTTTTGACTGGCTTTTTCTGTTCCGGCGCTTCTGGTATCAAGGTTTCTTTTCTGAAAGTGGATTGGATTGTCGTTTTGACCAGTTCGAAAAGTTCCTGTTCTTTACTGAACCGGACTTCCAGCTTTGCCGGATGAACATTGACGTCCACAAGAATCGGATCCATCTCCACGTTTAACACGACTAGCGGGTTCCTCCCAATCGGAAGGAGCGTGTGATAGCCTTGCATCACTGCTTTATTTAATGTGATGTTACGAATGTACCTGCCATTGATGATAGTTGAAATATAGTTCCTTGAAGCACGGGTCACTTCTGGCTTAGCTATATAACCGGATATTTTGAAGTCTTTCGTTTCTCCTTCGACAGGGACCATCTTTCTTGCTGTTCCCATCCCGTAAATCTGCGCGATAACCTGCAATAAATCCCCCCGACCGGAGGTTTGGAAGAGCTGTTTGCCATTGTGTGAACATGAAAATTTCACATCAGGATGAGCGAGTGCCATCCTGTTTAACACATCAGTGATATGGCCAAGCTCGGTATGGATCGTCTTCATATACTTCAAGCGGGCAGGAGTGTTGAAAAATATATCATTGACGATGATTTCCGTTCCTTTACGTGCATCACTCTTTGATTTATTGGTCATTTTTCCACCTTCCAGCTCGAGGCGAGTGCCTGCTTCATTTCCAGTCGAAGTCTGAATGGATAAACGACTGACAGCAGCGATACTTGCTAAAGCCTCTCCCCGGAACCCGAGGGTCTTGACGTGGAACAGGTCATTTTCATCCTGAATTTTACTCGTTGCATGACGGAAGAAGGCATGCTCACAATCTTCCTCTTCCATGCCATCACCATCATCGGTTATCTTAATTTGTTGTAGTCCAGCTTCCAGTAATTCTACTTTAATGGATTTGCTATTAGCATCGATACTGTTCTCAACCAGTTCTTTGATGACAGAGGCCGGACGTTCCACTACTTCACCAGCAGCGATTTTATTCGCTAAATGGTCCGGCATCAATTTGATTTTTCCCATGCCCCTCCCCCTTTATTTATCTTTTTATTTGCTTTTGCAATTGATAAAGCTGGTTCATCGCTTCCATCGGCGTCATTTCCATCAAGTCCATATTTGCCAGCTGATCAAGTAATTTACTTTCTGCCCTGGTGCTTTTTCCGGGTTTCTCTTCCCGTACTTCCTCAAAAAAAGTCAATTGCTGCTCATCTGTCGTTTTTGCTTGAGTGTGTTCATTTTTAGTCCCTGTTTCATATTCTTTCAATAGGTCTGTCGCTCTCGTAATCAATGAATCTGGCAACTCTGCCAGTTTCGCTACATGAATTCCGTAGCTTTCATCCGCTGCACCTCTTTGAATCTGATGGAGAAAGACGACATTCCCCTGGTATTCTTCAGCACGGACATGAATATTCTGGAGTCGGTCCAAGCTATCTTCCAGTTCGGTCAGTTCATGATAATGGGTGGAAAAGAGCGTTTTTGCTCTGATTTCTTCATGAATATGTTCGACGATCGCCTGAGCAAGTGCCATCCCATCATAGGTGCTCGTACCTCTGCCAATTTCATCAAGGAGTATCATGCTGTTTTCGGTGGCATTCGCCAGTGCATGCTTTGCCTCCAGCATTTCTACCATAAACGTACTTTGGCCGGAAACGAGGTCATCGGCAGCTCCTATTCTAGTAAATATCTGATCAAAGATTGGAAGGTTCGCCTCTTCGCATGGTACAAAGCAGCCAACCTGTGCCATGATGGCGGTTAAAGCGAGCTGTCTCATATAGGTGCTTTTCCCTGACATATTCGGCCCGGTAATCACCAGGATATCGGTATCATCATCCATAAAAACATCATTTGGCACAAAAGAAGCGTCTTTCATCACCTTTTCCACTACCGGGTGCCTTCCTTGTTTAATGTCAATCAGCCGTTGATCATTGAAGCCCGGCTGGATATAGCCATTTTTTTCGGAAACGGAGGCGAAACCTTGCAGCACATCAATTTTGCTGATTTGTCCCGCTAGCTTTTGTAAGTCTTCAATGTATTGCTTTACTTTTTCCCTCAACGTTAAGAAGAGCTCATACTCCAGTTCGACACTTTTGTCCTGGGCTTCTAAAATCAATGTTTCCTTTTCTTTCAGCTCCGGTGTAATGTAGCGTTCCGCATTCGTCAATGTCTGCTTCCGCTCATATTTTCCTTCCGGCAATAAATGAAGGTTAGCTTTGGTGACCTCGATATAATACCCGAAGACACGATTATACCCTACTTTCAGGGATTTGATCTTTGTTTCTTCCCGTTCTCTTCGTTCCAGTTCAGCAATCCACTGCTTCCCATTCTTGGCAGCATCCCGATATTCATCCAGTTGATTGTTGAAACCATCTTTAATGATCCCGCCTTCTTTAATGGTGACTGGCGGATCGTCGTGAATACTTTCATCTAATAAATGATAGAGATCTGTCAGCGGATCGATGGATTCATGCAGTCGGCTGATTTCTGCATGGGAAAACTTTTTGAGTGTCTCTTTAATCGCTGGGATTTTACCTAACGACTGTTTTAATTGTAAAAGGTCCCGAGCATTCACATTCCCAAAGGAAATCCGCCCCGACAATCTTTCCAAATCGTAAACAGACTTCAACTGTTCCCGCAGCTCTTCCCGCTCAAAGAATTGATCAAGGAATCCCGACACCTGTTGGTGACGTGCCTCGATTTCTCTTCTGTCTAAAAGCGGTCGTTCCAGCCATTTTTTCAATTGACGAGCGCCCATGGAAGTGACTGTATCATCGACTACCCATAATAAGCTGCCCGTCTTTCCTTGTTTTCTTAATGTTTCCATCAATTCAAGGTTTCGTTTGGAATACATGTCGAGGTTCATATGCTGTTTTAATTCGATTTTTTGTACGGGCTGCAAATGATCCAGGGACCGTTTTTGAGTATGCTGAATGTAATTGAGCAGTCTGCCAAAGCCAATTTTATATTTTTCCTGCTGGATACTTTCCAGTAAGGAGGAAAATGGGGCTTCAATGGTTTCATCATCCTGATAAGAAATCGTATAAGCTAAACGTTCCTTTAAATCCTGCTGACAAGATTCAGCCAGGTCAGACGCAATGACGATTTCTTTGACAGGTCGGTTATATAACTCACTGAGCACTGCTCCCCATCCATCCGTAATAAGAGCGATGCTATTTTCTCCGGTTGTAAGATCATTGTAGGCGACTGTGTAGCTGCCATCGTCAAAACCAGTGAGGCTTGCGAGATAATTATTCTCTTTTTCATCCAGCATGTGCCCTTCCATCACTGTGCCAGGAGTGATCAATTGGACAACTTCCCGTTTGACTACTCCCTTAGCTGCTTTTGGGTCTTCCACTTGTTCACAAATTGCAACTTTATAGCCTTTTTCTATCAGGTTTTTTATGTAGTTCGCCGCCGAATGGTAAGGAACCCCGCACATCGGGATCCGTTCGTTCCCGCCATCACGGCTGGTCAAAGTGATCTCCAATTCTCTTGCCGCTTCCAAAGCGTCATCAAAAAACATTTCATAAAAATCACCAAGTCGAAAAAATAAGAAAGCGTCTTTATGCTGTGCTTTGATTGTCAAATACTGCTGCATCATCGGTGTATATTGCGCCATTTGCTATCCCCCAAAACGTTCTATAGTCACTTTCATTATTATAGCATAGATGAAAACCTTCCTTGAAAGGTTGTGTTCGAATGATTCTGTTAAACTTCCATCTTGATTTCTCCAGTAAAGCTCCCTTTAACAGAAGAATCAGTTTCAAGATATGTTGTTTCCGTTACGATAGTAACGGTTGGGAGATCCGGGAAATCACTCGCTTTCCATGGGTGTACGGTGAGCTTCCTCGGGCTAAAGCCCTGCGGGATCTCACCATGTACTTTACTCCCATAGGAGTCTCGCAATTTCCCGGACCTCCTTGTGTTTATGGGAGAAACGGAAACATCGTTATGAAGTCCTTCAACCAAAGGGATAGCTATTTTTAAAAACGTGCTTGTAACTATTGATTGTAGAAGACAGTCTCACCTATTACAGGGGTTCTTTTCTCCCATCCTTCAGATGGGTTGGTTGGGAAACTGCGAGACTCCCGCGGGAGAAGGAGCCAGGCGAGACCCCACAGGGAGTGAAAACGACCGAGGAGGCTTGCCGGTTCCCCCGCAGGAAAGCGAGTAGTTTCCCGGCCAACCCTGCCGCTATTATGGTAAAGAACCCTCACTATCTTGAAACTGAGTCTTCCACAATTCGGCACTTTTGTTGAATAAACCTTTCAAAAAAGTTTAATAAAGCAAACAAAAAGATAATCCCCGCTTTTGTTAGCAAGGATTATCTAAATGGGGTTATTCCTCTTCTTTTCTTCCGAGAAAATCCGGGTCGATCTCTGAAAAATCATCATCGGATAAGTCACCAAAATCAAAGTCATGATCGTGCTTACAGCCCTTTGGATTGACACGGACACAAAGCTTCGTTTCCCCAATTACATCCACGAAGAATTCCCGCTCTACTTCAACCGAAATCTTCTGACCGTTGCTAGTGATGTTGGCTTCCAGGCAGTTCGGTTGTTGTGTCGCTCTTGCAAAGACTTCCAAATCATCGTCAATGCAATTTTCGTCTTTGATGTACAGCGGGACATGGTCGCAATAGTGGACTCTCTCTGTTACGACTTCCGTCTTGGTATTATCATTGTATGAAAACCAGACGTTTGCATCGTAGTGGCCACTTACTTCCACATGCTCCCCTTTTTTCTTGGCGTGATAGACATGATTGATCACCCAGCAGCCCAGGATACTTGATGGACGGTGGGGTGGAGAAATCATGTGTGTCGATTGCGTGAATTTCTTCCCTTTGCCACAAACAGCCTTCGTGATGATCTCACGGTACTCTTGGTCAAAGAATGACATCTCACCTAAAACCTCCCTTTATCATACACAACATCCTATGCTTGAATTGGGCGAAATGTGCACATGCCTTTCCCTTCAAGAAGGATTTGTATAAGGTTTTAGTTCATTCTATGCAAGAGCCTAGATAATTGTACGAAAAAAAACGCTGAAGGACATATTTCTCCTTCAGCGCAAGGGAAAAAATTAGTGGCCGCAGGCTGAATCGCCAGCTTTAGCGCCTGTTTCTCCTTTGAGTACATCTCCTCCGGTGGATCGGATAACTTCATTAGTCACTTCACGGGCAATGGTATTCGTTACCATTTGTAAAACGTCGTTAATGACTACCTGAGAACTTTTGAACTCTTCTACTACCGGAATAGCGTCCAATTCTTCCTGGAGACGGTCAATTTCTTTTTCTACTTTTTTCTGGGCTTCTGTTTTCCCATAAGCCTGGAAGTTGACGGCCTGTTTTTGTAACGCTTTGATCCTGGAGATATTTTCCTGCACTTTTTTATTTTCATTTATTTTTGCTTCCAGTTGTTTAAAACGATCGATCTCTTCGATATTGGCCATCATCTTAGCCAGTTTCTGTGCTTCTTCTACTACTTGCTTGCGTGTATATTCAGCCATTTCTACTTCACCTCTGCTGCTTCTTCGACCATTTCTCCATCAAGAGACCATGTCTTTGCATTATTTATTTTCACTTTCACAATTTCACCGATTGCGGATTTTGGCCCTTTGAAATTGACCAATTTATTTCTTTCGGTGTACCCGGCAAGTACGTCAGGGTTTTTCTTACTCTCCCCTTCGACCAGTACATCAACAATTTCACCTTCGTATTTCTTCATTGCTTCTGCTGACTGTGCATTGACCAGTTTATTCAAACGCTGCAGCCTTTCTTTTTTCACTTCCATCGGAACATTATCCTTCATACGCGCTGCAGGAGTTCCTTCTCTTGGAGAGTAAATGAACGTATAGGCAGATTCAAAACCGACCTCTTCCACGAGGGTTAGTGTTTCTTCAAACTGCTCCTCGGTTTCATTCGGGAAGCCGACAATGATGTCTGTTGTCAGTGTCGCATTTGGCATCGCTGTACGAATCTTATCTACGAGCTCCAAGTAACTTTCCCGGGTATATTTCCTAGCCATGATTTTCAGGACATCTGAGCTTCCTGACTGGACAGGAAGGTGGATATGATCGAGCAAGTTTCCGCCTTGTGCCAAAACTTCAATTAAACGATCATCAAAGTCACGCGGATGGGATGTTGTAAACCGTACGCGCGGAATGTCTATTTTATGAATTTCATTCATCAGGTCGCCAAGTCCATATTCGAAATCCAAATCTTTACCATAGGCGTTGACATTTTGACCGAGAAGGGTAATTTCTTTATACCCTTGTGCTGCCAGGTGTCTTACTTCCTGAATAATATCCTCCGGCAGACGGCTTCTCTCTTTGCCTCGTGTATAAGGGACAATGCAATACGTACAGAATTTGTCGCAGCCATACATAATATTGACCCATGCCTTGATTTTCCCTTTCCGGGAACGAGGAAGGTTTTCAATGATGTCTCCTTCCTTAGACCATACTTCAACCACCATTTCTTTGCCATACATTGCTTCTTTGACGAGCTGTGGCAGCCGGTGAATATTATGTGTTCCAAAGATCAGATCGACGAACTGGTGCTTTTTCAGGATGCGGTTGACGACTGACTCTTCCTGGGACATACAGCCGCAGACACCAATGATCAGATCAGGATTTTCAGTTTTCAACGGTTTCAGGTGACCGATTTCCCCAAACACCTTATTCTCTGCATTCTCCCTGATCGCGCAAGTATTCAATAATATGATATCGGCTTCTTTTGTCTCATTAGTGGACACGTAGCCCATCTGTTCCAGGATGCCGGCCATGACTTCTGTATCATGTTCGTTCATCTGGCAGCCATAAGTACGAATCATGAATTTCTTGCCCTTTCCAAGGCCGATCATTTCTTCCGGTATATTGAAATCATAATGAACTTCAACATCTTCCTTGCCCCGCTTTTTGGCATCTTTTAAGGAAGGAGGCTGGTAGCTTGTTTCGAAATATTTGATAAAGTCTTCACTTTTCTTATCCTTAATTCGTTTCAGGTTATCCTGGTCGGATTTTACGTCCGCTGGATTCACTTCACGAATTTGACTCATCTGTTTACGCTGTTGTTCATTCATCAACAGTGCTCCTTTCGCATAACATATCTAACTTTCTCATTATATCAACTTTGATGGCAAATTTTAAGAGCAGAAGCTGAAGAATAACACAAAGGAAGGCTGATCAGCATATGTGATCAGCCTTTGTGCTATCAGGAAATGATATTCAATTTCTTGCCGGCACGTTCGAAAGCAGTCAGCGCTTCTTGTAATTCTTCTTTCGAATGCTCCGCAGTGACGATCGTTCGAACCCGCCCTTTCCCTCGTTGTACCGTAGGGAAAACAATTCCTTGGGCAAAGACTCCTTCATTGAATAGTTCGTCTGAAAACTTGTGAGTCAAGGAATCATCGCCGACCATTACCGGAGTGACAGGAGTTTCACTGATTCCGATATCGAATCCGAGAGATTTCAATCCATCTTTAAAGAATTTCGTATTATCCCACAGTTTCTGGATCAATTCAGGCTCTTCCAGTAATACGTCTATTGCTGCATCACATGCGGCGGTTACAGCTGGTGGATGAGAAGTACTGAATAGAAACGGGCGGCCTTTATGAATCAAATATTCTTTTAAGGTCTGACTGCTTGCCACATAACCTCCAAGGACACCGATTGCTTTACTTAATGTTCCTACCTGGATGTGTACTCGTCCATCCAACCCAAAGTGATTGACCGTACCGCGACCATTCTCCCCTAGCACGCCGCTGGCATGAGCATCATCAACCATAACGAGTGCATCGTATTTTTCAGCCAGTTCAACGATTTCTGGAAGCGGAGCAATGTTGCCATCCATCGAGAAAACGCCATCCGTGACAATTAAACGTGTACGATAGTCGCCGGACTCTTTCAATTTTTCTTCCAATGAATCCATATCAACATGTTTGTAGATTTTACGCCCGGCTTTTGTCAGGCGAATTCCATCGATGATGGATGCATGGTTCAATTCATCCGAAATCACCACATCTTCCTCTGTCAAAATAGATGAGAGAACTCCCTGGTTAGTCGTAAAGCCGGACTGAAAAACAAGTGCTGCTTCGGTATGTTTAAACTTAGCCAGCTTCTTTTCATATTCTTCGTGCATTTGCAGCGTCCCGGCAATCGTTCTTACTGAACCGGTACCCGCTCCATATTCACGGACCGCTTTTTCTGCAGCTTCCTTCATTTTTGGATGGGAAGTCAATCCAAGGTAATTATTAGAAGATAACTGAATCACTTCTTTGCCTTTTATCTTAACTCGTGATCCCTGCGGTGATTCCAACGGGATCAATTCCCGGAAAGTCCCCTGGTCTTTCATTTGGTCCAGTTCCTTTTGTAAGTATTCAAAACCTTTCATATACAAACCTCCTCAATGATTTACAAATGTGTAGTTATGTATGCAGGAGGATGAACCTCCTTATACCATGAAGTAATCTTTCTCTTAATAGTATCTCTCATTTACGGATTATTTTTCAACAATCCACATTTTTTAATCAAGGATGCAGTACTACTTTTCCGCATTTCCCTTCATTCATCAGCTGGAACCCTTTCTCAAATTCTTCGAGTCGCAGGTGATGAGTGATCATCGGAGTTAAATCCACTTGTTTCGAATGAAGCAGACGGGAAACCTGCTGCCATGTTTCATACATTTTGCGTCCGGTTATGCCCTGTACTTCAATACCCTTAAACACGATGTCATTAGTGACATCAATCGTCACTGGTTTCGTCGGCAGACTCAGGATGGACATCCTGCCCCCATTCGTAATCATTTTGAAGCCCTGGTCCATCGCTATCGGATGACCGCTCATCTCACAGACCACATCGATTCCGTGCCCATCTGTCAGTGATTTCGCTTTTGCTACCGGGTCTTCTTTACCAGAATTAACAACCGTAGTAGCCCCCATTTGAGAAGCCAATTCCAGGCGGTATTCGTTCAGATCAAACGCCAGAACTTGAGAAGCCCCTGCTGCTTTTGCTACTCCGACAGCCATCAGGCCAATCGGTCCACAGCCAATAACGGCTACTGATTTCCCGGCTACATCCCCGTTTAATACCGTATGGACAGCATTCCCCATTGGTTCTTGAACGGAAGCGATATCCGTCGGCATTTCTTCCGGGTTTTTCCATAAGTTCTCAGCTGGCAGTGCAACATACTCAGCAAAACACCCCTGTGTATCCACACCTATTATTTGGGTATTCTCACAAATATGATATTTGCCAGTCAGACATTGAGGACAATGGCCGCAGACCAAGTGTGTCTCTGCGCTTACATAGTCCCCTTCTTTGAATGTATTTACTTTACTTCCTACCTCTATTACTTCACCAGCGAATTCATGCCCGAACACGTATGGCGGGTTAACCCGGCTGGCGGACCACTCATCCCAGTTATAGATATGAACATCGGTTCCGCATATGGAAGTCGCTTTCACTTTAATCAATACTTCATTTTCTTTTATAACAGGAATTTGTACTTCCTGTAATTCAGCACCTACGCCGCGATGATGTTTTACAATGGCTTTCATTGTTCCACTCACAACGAACACTCCTATCCTCTATCAAACTCATAACTATTTATATATCACCATTTTATCAGGCGTAATATTTTTTGCAAATGCATGTGTCCATGTCGAAAACACAAATGATCGTTGTAGACAGTCGGATTCTCTGCAGCCTTGTAAACATGCTGGTTCAGCGTAATAGAAGCCAAAAAAACCAGGTCAGATTTTTTCTGACCTGGCTTTCGTATCCGAGAAATACCGTTTACATGAATTCACTTACTAGATTATTAAATTTTTCTTCATCGATTTTCAGATCGCTGTCTTTCAATGCGTGTTCGGCGTATCCGTGTACTAAATCCTGATAGGATTGCTGACTGTTGTTCTGATAGATCAATCCTTTAACCAGACTGTTATGTTCCATCAGCGTTGCCATCGCTTTTTTTCTGTCAGAACTATCGTATCCATCAATATCATCTAAGCTGACCAGGTTCTCTTTAAACCAATCATACGTATTGACTTTATTATAAGTAACACAAGGGCTGAATACATTGATCAATGAAAAACCTTTATGATTGATACCCTGCTCAATTAAGGAGGTCAGTTCTTTCAAGTCACTGGAAAAGCTTTGGGCAACAAATGTAGCACCGGCCGATAAAGCCATTTCCATCACGTTTACAGCAGATTCAATCGAACCTTCCGGTGTACTTTTGGTTTTGAATCCCATTTCACTACGTGGTGAAGTCTGCCCTTTCGTCAAACCATATATCTGATTATCCATTACGATATAGGTAATGTCCAGATTACGGCGGATCGCATGGACAGTATGCCCCATTCCGATTGCAAAACCATCACCATCACCGCCCGAAGCAATGACTTTCAAGTCTTTATTCGCCATTTTTACACCCTGAGCGATCGGGAGGACACGTCCATGAATCCCGTGAAAGCCGTAAGAGTTAATATAGCCTGAAATTCGTCCGGAACAGCCAATACCAGAGATAACTGCTAAATCTTCCGGTTCTAATCCTACATTGGCAGCAGCTCGTTGAATAGAGGCCTGTACAGAGAAATCCCCACAACCAGGACACCAATTCGGTTTCACCTTATTACGGAACTCTTTGAATGTCGCCATTTATAACAACTCCTTGCTTCGCTGATGAATTTGACCAGGCAGGAACGGCGTACCGTCATATTGTAAAAGACTATCCATTTTTTCCTGGCTTCCGACGTTCATCTTTATAATATTAGCTAACTGTGCAGTAGCATTGTTCTCGACGACGATTACCTTTTTAGCATGATCTACTAATGCTTTAACTTCGCTTGCCGGGAAAGGATGAACCAGGCGGATTTGAGCGTGATTCACTTTATATCCTTCTTCTTCCAGCCTTCCTTTCGCCTCTTCAATTGCTCCACGTGTGGAATTGAAACCTACAAACAATATATCCGCCTCTTCATGCTTGGCATCCTTATGAACAGGAGTCGGGAATACCTCGGGCAGCTTTTTCAGTTTACGAAGGCGTTTATCCATTTGTGCTTTTCGGTTAGAAGCAAGTTCGCTCGGCTTTCCTGTTTCATCATGTTCTACACCGGTAACATGGAATATGCCATTTTTCGTTCCCGGAAGAATACGAGGGGATACTCCGTCGTCAGTGACCTGGTAACGTTTGAAATACTCACCCTTCTCCAGTTCTGGTAATTGTGGGTCTTCTTGTAATTTTCCACGCCGCACATCAATTTTATCGTAATCCAATGGCTCCACTGTCTGTTTGCCAAGTGACAGCTGCAGGTCAGATAACAGAATGACAGGGACCTGATATTCTTCAGCAAGGTTCAATGCCTCAACCGCATCATTGAAAGCTTCCTGTACTGTACTAGGTGCCATCACTACTTTTGGAATTTCTCCGTGTGTCCCATAAATCATAGCCATCAAATCAGACTGTTCCTGCTTCGTCGGGAGTCCAGTACTCGGACCACCACGCTGGGTATCAACAACAACGAGCGGGGTCTCCGTAATTCCGGCCAGTCCAATCGATTCCATCATTAATGAGAGACCAGGTCCAGCAGAAGCAGTAATTGTGCGAACACCTGCGTAGTTGGCACCGATCGACATCGTGGCAGCTGCAATTTCATCTTCCGTCTGGATGACTGTTCCACCAAATTCCGGCAGCTTTTTTATCATATATTCCATAATTTCTGACGCAGGAGTAATTGGATAGGCAGCCATAAACCTGCATCCACCAGCCAGGAATCCTAAAGCGATTGCATCATTTCCTATCATAAACATACGTTTTTTGCCATCTGCTTTGGCTAATTCCATCTGATGCAAAGAGCCTTCATCTTGTTTCCTTACATATTCAGCCCCTTTGACAATGGCTTCCATATTCTTAGCTACAACCTGTTCTCCTTTACGTGAAAAAATCTCTTCGACAACATCCCGGAAAACTTCACACTCTAAGTTCATAATAGCGCTTGAAGCTCCCACAGCAACCATATTCTTCATCAATGATGTTCCAAGTTCTGTCGCTATTTCCGTAAAAGGCACCGCATATAAAGTAACGTCTACTCCTTCTGGCAGTTTCGGATTGAATTTTGCATCTGCCAGAACGATTCCTTTACTATGTAATTCATGTGCATTGACATCGATAGTTTCCTGGTCGAACGCGACGAGTATATCCAAATCATCAGCAATCGATCTTACTTTCTTCGTAGAAACACGAATTTTATTATTGGTGTGCCCACCTTTGATGCGTGAGGAAAAATGACGGTAGCCATACAGGTAATAACCAAGACGGTTTAAAGTAATGGCGAAGATTTCTCCAGTACTTTCAATCCCTTCCCCTTGCTGTCCGCCAACTTTCCATGAAAGTTGTTCAACCATCTAATACACCCCTTTTAATTTGTCCATGGTTCTCTCCCCCGGAACTTCTTAGTTTGATAGAATTTCAATCTATCAAACTGATTGGAAACAACAAAACTATTTCGGCAAAAGTTATTGTTGAATGCAAGCTATGATGTATGTAATATATGTATTTAAATCATAGCCCTTCGGGTAGTAATTTTCAAGCTAATCTGCCAAATTAAAGGTGCTTCTCAATTCCGGATCCGCGGGAATTTGTCGACAAAGTTCTTACAGCTTAATTTTTGCATAGTTGACCTCGTTTGACTGTGACAAAGGTCATTAATCAGAAACTTATAATCCATTATATCTTTCAACCCGATGACTTCATCTTCCGTCCCTTCGAAATCTGAACCGAACCCCAGAACGGATTCACCTCCCATAGCTACTATGTACTCTACGTGCCTGACGATTTCCTGCCTGTGAGCCACTTTTCTTCCATTAATGAATTCTGGTACAAAAGTGATTCCTATCCAACTGTCGCAGTCAATCAAAGCCTGTACCTGGGAGTCATCCAGGTTACGGATATGAGGTGCAATCTGAAAAACATTTGAATGGGAAGCCATGGGATAATCACCTATGTCCATAACATCCCAAAACCCCTGATAGGATATATGGGAGAGATCGATCCAAATCTGTTCTTTGTTCAAGTAATGAACTACTTCCTTCCCAAAAGAAGATAACCCGGCACCTCGTTCTTCTTCTATGCCATCACAGACGGCGTTAGCCTGATTCCATGTAAGTCCGACGATACGTACCCCCATCCGGACTAATGCCTTCAGTTTATGGATATCTGCCCCAATCGAGTGACAGCCCTCCAGTGTCAATATTGCTCCTTTTTCATGCGCTTTTAAATTTAATAAATCTTGCCTGTTACTAATGAACTTCACATCATCATAAGGTGCGACTATTTGTTCAAAAAAAATAGACACCATTTCAAGAGCCACGCTGAATTGTGATTCTTCTTTTACTTCCTCTGGTACAAAGATAGCGAAACACTGTACTTTGATATCACTTTGTTTCCACTTCCTATAATTAAAGCGGAGTTGTTCGCTATCATAGAAATCAACCTTCTTTTCCCATAATTTCCATAACACATCACAGTGCGCATCGATTATCACTGGTATTCTCCCTTCCCAAACCTGGCTTATGAACAAGTCTGTTCTCAATCGTGTTTTTCCAGTAAAGCTCCCTTTAATTGAAGACTCAGTTTCGAGATAAATTGTTTCCGTTACGATAGTAACGGTTAGGAGGTCCGGGAAATTACTCGCTTTCCGTGGGCATGTGGTGAGCTTCCTCAGGCTTCGCCTTGCGGGATCTCACCGCTCATGTTCATCCCACTGGAGTCTCGCAATTTCCCGGACCTCTTTGCGTTTATGATAGAAACGGAAACATTGATATGCAGACCTTTAGCTTGAACGGGTGTTTGTAACATGCATCATCGTTCAATATTAATAGCGTTGTGGAAGACACCTTCATCTTGACAGGGGTTCGTTTCTCCCATTCTTCGGATGGGGTGGTTGGGAAACTGCGAGACTCCCGCGGGAGAAGGGGCTAGGCAAGACCCCACAGGGAGTGAAAACGACCGAGGAGGCTTGCCGGTTCCCCCGCAGGAAAGCGAGTAGTTTCCCAGCCGCCCCTGACACTTTTATGGTATAGAACCCTAAATATCTCGAAATCAAGTCTTCGACTTTTCGGCTCTATTGTTGAATAAGTCTCTTATGGTAGATCATAAAAACATTAAGGAGATTCGAAGAGTAAAAAATATAAGCCGTGCTTGGATAGCACGGCTGTTCTTGTCCATTTAATTTTCAATGGAAGAGCTTGTCGTTTATCGAGGTTCGACAATCAATTTAATTGCAGTACGCTCTTCTTCATCAATCATGATGTCTGTAAAAGCCGGAATACAAATAAGATCGACACCACTGGGTGCTACGAACCCTCTGGCGATAGCTACTGCCTTGACGGCCTGGTTCAACGCACCAGCGCCGATCGCTTGAATCTCCGCTGTGCCACGTTCCCTAAGGACGTTTGCTAGAGCTCCTGCTACTGAATTCGGACTGGATTTGGCTGAGACTTTTAATATTTCCATTACTAGCTCCTCCTTCATAAACTATAGTTGTTCCATAACTACTATATTCTTGGAGATGAAGAATATTCCTTTTCATTATGAAGGAATTTTTAGAAAAGTTCAAATAATCAGCCGAAGAAAGGGTGATCGTCGTTAATCATGATCCGTTGGAGTTTCTTTGCCTTTCCTGTGGCTTCATCAACATCTGCCAATACTGCGCTTAGTTGTTTTCTACCCGTTTTTGGGACTTCGAAACGTACAGGGAGGTTTGTGAGAAACCGTTTGATCACAGCTTCTCGCTCCATTCCGAGGATGCCATCGTAAGGGCCAGTCATCCCGACATCGGTAATGTAACCTGTGCCTCCAGGAAGGATTCGTTCATCAGATGTTTGCACGTGGGTATGGGTACCGACATGGATACTGACTCTGCCATCCACATACCAGCCCATTGCCTGCTTTTCACTGGTTGTTTCGGCGTGAAAGTCTAAAAAGATGATATTGGTCCGCTTCTTAGCTGTCTCTATTAACTCATCTACTTTGCGGAATGGGTCATCATTTGGTGATAGGAATGTTCTCCCTTGCAGGTTAAGTACTGCCACCTCGCCATGGTTGGTTTTGACATAGGTAATCCCTTTACCGGGAGTCCCTTCCGGGTAATTGGCAGGCCGCACCATATATTCGGCATCTTCGATAAAATCAAATATTTCTTTTTTATCCCATGCATGATTCCCTAATGTTACTGCATTTCCTCCCCACTCAAGAAAATTGCGGTAAATTTTTTCCGTTATTCCTTTTCCAGATGCGGAGTTTTCTCCATTGATAATGGTCACTACTGGTTGATATTTCGCTTTCAGTTTCGGTAAGTATTCCTGGACCATATCTCTTCCAGGTGATCCGACCACATCACCGATAAATAATATTTTCATTAACCTAATCCTTTCTCACTATATATTCAGATTCAGTTTCACACAGGAAGGCTCCGTTGTCAAAGCTGGGTCATGCAAAGGGAATACCAGGATTTGCAATACTTTAAGCATTTAATATAGGTACACTCTCTTAAAGTATAAAAAAGTAAAGTGACCGTAACGGCCACTTTACTTTTATTTAGCATATTCAACGGATCGCGTTTCACGGATGACAGTCACTTTAATATGACCTGGATAGTCAAGCTCATCCTCAATCTGTTTACGGATGCTTCGAGCCACTTTAGTAGCTGTGACATCATCGATTTCATCTGGCTTCACCATAATCCGTACTTCACGACCTGCCTGGATAGCGAAGGATTTTTCAACCCCTTCATGAGATTCACAGATCTCTTCCAGCTTTTCCAGACGTTTGATATAATTTTCAAGCGTTTCACTGCGGGCACCTGGTCGTGCTGCAGATAGAGCATCAGCTGCTGCGACAAGTACCGAAATAATAGAAGTAGGTTCTTCGTCTCCGTGGTGGGATGCAATCGCATTGATCACTACTTCATTTTCCTTGTACTTCACTGCCAGCTCTTTCCCGATTTCTACGTGGCTGCCTTCAATTTCATGATCAATCGCTTTTCCGATATCATGCAGAAGGCCGGCACGGCGGGCTAATGTTTCGTCTTCCCCCAGCTCTGCTGCAAGCAGTCCTGAGAGATACGCTACTTCCATCGAGTGTTTTAAGACATTTTGACCATAGCTTGTACGATATTTTAAACGGCCAAGAATTTTTACCAAGTCAGGATGCAAGCCATGTACACCGACCTCGAATGTGGTCTGTTCACCGACTTCACGGATGTATTCATCCACCTCGCGTCTTGATTTATCAACCATTTCTTCGATTCTGGCCGGGTGGATCCGTCCATCCTGAACCAATTTTTCTAAAGCTATCCGAGCAGTTTCTCTTCGAATCGGATCAAAACCTGATAAAATGACTGCTTCCGGCGTATCATCTATAATCAAGTCGATTCCGGTCAATGTTTCCAGTGTCCGGATATTTCGACCTTCACGTCCGATGATGCGTCCTTTCATTTCATCATTTGGAAGGTTTACAACCGATACCGTCGTTTCCGCTACATGATCAGCGGCACAACGCTGCATGGCAAGTGAAAGAATGCTTTTCGCCTTCTTATCCGCTTCCTCTTTGGCACGATTCTCTGCTTCTTTGATCATGAGAGCAGATTCATGAGAAACTTCTTGCTCCACACGTTCTAAAATAATCTGTTTAGCCTGGTCTGAAGTTAAGCCGGAAATGCGTTCAAGCTCAGTTTGTTGCTCTTGCAGCATAGCTTTCACTTTGCTTTCCATTTCTTCAATTTGTTGTTGTCTTTCGGTAAGAGTTTCCTCTTTTTTCTCGAGCGTAAGCTCACGCTTATCTTGCGTTTCACTTTTACGATCGAGGTTTTCTTCTTTCTGCATTAAACGATTTTCTGTCTTTTGTAGTTCCATACGACGTTCGCGAATTTCGTCTTCTGCATCCTGGCGCAGACGATGATTTTCATCTTTCGCTTCCAGCAGGGCTTCTTTCTTAGCTGCCTCTGCATTACGGCGACCTTCATCTACGATCTGTTTCGCCAGTTCTTCTGCACTTGAAATCTTCGCTTCCGCTATGGATTTCCGAATGAGATACCCAACAACAATACCGACGATCAGGGCAAGCAAAATGAAGATGAGCAGGGATACCAAATTATCCATGATTTCACCTCCTCTTGCTATGAAATTGTACAATTTGTCGGCATGTACATACGTTTCATTTTCAGACAAACATTGTTTAATAGGTGTATAAAAAAATGAAAATGATACACGTTAATTTTAAGCTTGTGAAATGGTAATGTCAAGGAATCGTCAAATATATATTCCTTGATTTTCCTTGTTTCTGCTAAGTTTCAGCTACTCATGGAAAAATATTCCCTGTTTCTTAAGGTGTTGCAGCAAGGAACATGTAAGTTTTTTGCATAAAAAAAGCAGTTCAACCGAGGGGGACAGGTGCTACTATCCCCGACAATTGAACTGCACGTTATGGTTTATACATCCAGTGATTCTTGATTCGCTTCATTAGAGGCGTCTTCGCCTTCTTCCCCTTCATACATACCATAATGTCTTCTTATTTGATCATTGATAGCTTGATAGACATCAGGGTTTTCTTTCAGGAACTGCTTGGCGTTTTCACGTCCCTGGCCTAAACGTTCCTCGTTATAGGAGTACCAGGATCCGCTCTTCTGGACAATGTCCAGGTCAGAACCGATATCAATCAGTTCCCCTTCGCTGGAAATCCCCTGACCATACATGATATCCACTTCTGCCTGCTTGAAAGGTGGTGCAACTTTGTTCTTCACAACTTTGATCCGTGTTTTGTTCCCGACCATATCATTACCCTGCTTCAGCGTTTCTGCACGGCGCACTTCCAGACGTACAGAAGAATAGAATTTTAATGCCCGTCCACCTGGCGTAGTTTCCGGGTTACCGAACATAACACCGACTTTTTCACGAATTTGGTTGATGAAGATAGCTGTCGTCTTTGATTTGTTGATGGCACCGGAAAGCTTACGCAATGCCTGAGACATCAGACGCGCTTGCAAACCTACGTGGGAATCACCCATCTCGCCTTCGATTTCAGCTTTGGGCACTAAAGCAGCAACGGAATCGACAACTACCATATCGACAGCACCACTGCGAACAAGCGCTTCAGCAATCTCTAAAGCCTGTTCCCCTGTATCCGGCTGGGATAGTAAAAGTTCGTCAACATCGACACCAAGGTTCCTCGCATAGACAGGGTCCAAGGCATGTTCAGCATCGATGAAAGCTGCTTGTCCTCCCTGGCGTTGAGCTTCTGCAATCGCATGAAGCGCAACAGTTGTTTTACCGGAAGATTCCGGTCCATATATTTCAACGACACGCCCGCGTGGATAGCCGCCTACACCAAGTGCGACATCAAGTGCCAGCGAACCACTGGGAACCGTACTGACTTTTTGCTCAGCCTGCTCCCCCAATTTCATGACAGAGCCTTTACCGAACTGTTTCTCAATTTGTCTAAGCGCCATATCTAACGCTTGTTTACGATCACTCATAATATTCCCCTTTCAGCTTTGCTATCCTTATAATAACTTGTTTTAGATGATTTGCCAACTAAAAAGCGAATGAATGTTCCCTTTTTTTCATGCGTTATGATGACGATAATTCTTGCTTCCTTCAGGAAAAGGCTGGTTATTGCCCGCTTTTTTTGGATGATAAATCTTTTTTCAAACGATGAAAAAGTAATTCATAGCCTTTCTTCACGCTCCGGTTACGTACCGTCTCCCTGGTTCCATTAAAATGAAAGTGATACACTTCGGCAGGCTCATTGTTGATTTGGATACCGATGTACACGGTCCCTGGTTCTTTGCCCTCACTCGAATCAGGTCCTGCCACTCCTGTAAAACTGATCCCGATATCTGATTTAACGAGCTGTTTTATGTTCACAGCCATCGCTTTTGCACATGCCTCACTTACTGTTCCATACTCTTTGATAAGGGCACCCGGGATACCAAGCATCTTTTCTTTCATGTCAGGAGTATAGGTCACGACACTCCCCTCACAGACGCTTGAAGCTCCAGGTAACGTAATGAGGCCATCGATGAACCTGCCGCCTGTCAGGCTTTCCGCTGCAGCTATCGTCAATTGCTTTTCTTTTGATAAAGTAAGAACTTCCTGCTGGATGGTTATATCATCGGAACCATAATAATAGTCGCCCATTTTGGAAAGAATGACGTTCTTTAACGAGAGAATCATAGCTCGCGCTTCTTCTTCTGTATCCCCTTTTGATGTTAACCTTAATCCCACCTCTCCTTCTGAAGCTAAAGGAGCGATAGTCGGATTCGTCTGGCTGCTGATTAAATCTTGAAGTTCATGTTCCAACTGGGATTCCCCTATCCCGATAAAACGAAGCATTTCAGATACGATTTCGGTTTGTAACTGAAAATAATTCTGGAAATAAGGGAGTACATGTTCTTTCATTAAATACTTCATTTCAGAAGGAACACCAGGGAGAAATACCCAAAGCACATTTTCATGTTCCACCATCATTCCCGGCGCCATGCCTTCTTCATTTTGAAGCACTTTCGCATCTTCGAATACAAGGGCCTGCTTACGGTTGTTCGGTGACATAGGACGGTTGTTTTTTAGGTAGAAGTGTTCCACTCGCCTGGCGCTTTCCGGGTCCTCGATAAGTTTTTGGGCGAAGATTTTTTGTGCTGCATCCCTGGTCATATCATCTTCCGTCGGGCCGAGCCCCCCTGTAACAATAACAAGATCAGACCTGCGCTGAGCCGCCTCAAAAGTTTCGACGCAGCGGCTGAAGTTATCACCAACCACCCCGTGGAAATAGACATGGATCCCCTGGGCAGCCAGCTGGGAAGAAATCCATTGCGCATTCGTATTAGCGATTTGTCCTAGTAATAACTCCGTGCCAATTCCTATGATTTCCGCTTTTACTGTCTTCATTATTTAGAATCCCTCATTACATGCCAATTCTTCGCAAAATAATCATAGCCTGAAATGACCGTAATAATCATCGCAGCATATAAAATGATGGTTCCAAACGGAAATCCAGCATAAGCAAATGGCCAATTGTGGAGCAGCAATACGGCTATCGCTACAATTTGAAGGGTAGTTTTCCATTTCCCCATATTACTTGCTGCTAATACAATTCCTTCACCTGCCGCTACAAGACGGAGTCCTGTAACAGCAAATTCCCTGCTGATAATAATAATGACAATCCAAGCCGGAGCAAGACCTTGTTCTACAAGTAAAATCAAGGCGGCTGATACCAGCAATTTATCAGCAAGTGGATCAAGAAATTTACCAAGGTTGGTTACTAAATTATGTTTTCTTGCATAATAGCCATCTACCCAGTCCGTAGTCGAAGCAATGATAAACAAAATGGCAGCTGCCAAATGGGACCAGGGAAGTTCTCTTTCCCCCATAGTCACTTCGCCCCAGTTAAAGGGTACACTCATCAATATAATAAAAATCGGTATTAATAAAATTCGTGAAATCGTAATTCTGTTCGGTATATTCATTTTCCATCCACTCCTATTGTCTTCCGGCATGATGAAGAAAAGCTGTTCCAGTAAGAAGGGTACAAGTGTCAAAGACGACACCTTGTGTTACTAGGAACAGCTTCCCTGCAGTTTATTTATTCAGCTACTTTAATAAGAAGTTTCTGTTGCATATTTTCCACTGGAAACTCGATTTCCTGCTCATTGAGTTTGACAGTAGTTCCTGGCACAAAGCCTGTTTTAATGAAAATCTGTTCTTCCTCGCTTACATCAACTGTGATCGGTGAGTCATCTTTCCCATAGATTTTACTGTCAATTAATGTTTCCCCATTCGGTTCTTTCATAACTTCCAGATAACTATCGTTCCTCACTTCGATCGTGAGCTCCAATTCGTCTACTTGGGATATTTCTACCGTGTGTTGAGGAAAACCACCTGACCCTGTCTCCGTCACTTCCACGTTAAGCTCTTCTTGTTCTTCAGAACTATCTTCATTAGTTTCTTCAGCCGCTTCATCCTCTTCGTTTGCACTATCATCGGAGGCTTGGTTATCATCTGCTGCATCGTCTGTTTCTTCGGAATTTTCATCGCCTGAGTTATTTTCTTCAACGGAATTATCAATGATAATTTCATCTTCTCCACTTCCCTGATCTCCTGAATCCCCACCTGAATTTGAATTCAGCTGGGAAAGAAAGAAATACGCAGCAAAAATGATAACCCCTATCAATATGATGGTAATGATAGTCGGAAATACTCTGGAAAAATTGCTATTGGCTGGTGACGCTTCTTCCTTGGAACGCTGTACTCGGTTATAGGCAACACTGCTATCCTGAGGAGACGCAGGCAATTCGTTTTTATGTTCCTCCATCACTTCATCAGGATTCAGACCTACTGCCGCAGCATACTCTCGTATAAAAGCTCTGGCATAAAATGTTCCAGGCAGGGTGCTATGATCTCCTTTTTCGATAGCTTGTAAATATCGTTTTTGTATTTTAGTGACTTGTTGTATTTCTTCCAATGACAAGCCTTTTGATTCTCGCGCTTCTCTCAAGCGAGTACCGAGGTCCATGTATAACACCATCCATTACTTTAAAAATCGAACATGGAAAAACCATCGTTTGGTGAAAGCTGCGGTTTTTCTACTGTATCATACTTTATTTCTTCGTCTTCTGTATTCCTTAATTCGATGATATAATCGAAATCTTCCATTTTATACTCGGATTCCTGGACGAAAATATCCGGGTGTTCGACCACTTTGGTGGCAGGCAGCCTCATGATTTCCCGAACCAGCTGCCAATGCTTTTCATTCGCACGGCGTGTGGAAACAATACCGTCTATGATATATAGCGTGTCTTCACTGTATTCATCTTCAATCAACTGGCTTCGAATTGTTTGTTTCAGCAGCGTGCTGGAAACGAACAGCCAGCGTTTATTCGCACAGACACTGGAAGCGACGATGGACTCTGTTTTTCCTACACGTGGCATTCCTCTTATGCCGACCAGCTTATGTCCTTCTTTCATAAAAAGCTCGGCCAGAAAATCTACCAGCAAACCTAAATCTTCCCGGATAAATCGAAATGTTTTTCGATCATCGACATCGCTATGAATATAGCGGCCGTGACGTACAGCCAGCGTATCTCTGAGCTTAGGCCTTCTCAATTTTGTAATCTTAATGGTATCCATTGTTTTCACAATCGATTTCAACCGATCAATCTGCTCTTCATTTTTACATAATAAAAGCATTCCCCGATGAGAATTTTCGACACCATTGATCGTAATGATATTAATCGCTAACATACCTAATAATGAAGATATGTCACCTAGTAGTCCCGGTCGGTTATACTGAATTTCGTATTCCAGATACCACTCTTTTTTTTCCATATTACAACCCCTCTGGAATGAAATGATATGTAACTGTCCTGCACCTGCTTCAACCCTTCTTTTATAATAAATGATTTTCATATATTAGAAAAGGAATGTTTGTATATTTTGATGAGTTCCACGATTCGACATGATGAAAACCCATTTGACATAAATTGTGGCATAAGCAGATAAAAGCCGCGCTGTCGGGCAGCGCGGCTTTCTAGATCAAAGATGTATTCAGCGTTGGGTACCTTGATCTTGTACCAATTTCACCATCATATTTGCGATGGCGTGCTGTTCCTCTTTGTCAGCCACATTCCATAGATCACGCAAAATCGCTTCCTGATCGTTCTTTGCATCTACTTGCTTTGCCAGATAGCCGCCAATTTCATAAGCAATTTCTGATACGGCATTCTGATTCATCCCTTGACCTTCAGCCTGGTGCAATCGATCACCTAAAAAATCTTTCCATGATTCAAAGTTGTCAAGTACAGACATACTGTTTCCTCCTTTGTTTAAAAATACATCCTTAGTTTTAGAAAAAAGGAGAGTATTATACGCAAAAGAAGAGTCAGAAGAAAAATTTTCTAGGGATTAACTCCATGCGCCATTGATTTTAATGATTTCGCCATTAATATAACTGGCATCTTCACTCAACAGGAAGCCGACTACTTTGGCGACCTCCTCCGGGGTACCCGGTCGACCGGTAGGAATATCATCGAATAATAAAGCCCTCTCTTCGTCATCAAGCTCTATATTCATTTTTGTATCAATGAATCCCGGGCTTACTCCGTTGACCGCAACTCCACTGCGAGCTGTTTCTTTCGCCAGCGCTTTCACGAAACTGTTTTGGGCCCCTTTTACAGAGCTGTACAACACTTCCATACTGGCGCCGACATCTCCCCAAATGGAAGAAATGACCAAAATACGGCCGTATTGATGACGAACCATGGAGGGGAGCAGATGCTTTGTAATCATCCAAGGTGTTTTGACATGAAGGTGATACAAATCATCCATATCTTTTTCTGTCATGTCCTGAAACATTCCAGTCAAAGCTCGCCCACCGGCAAAGACCACGCCATCAAGATGAATATTCAGCTGATCAAGAAACTGATGGATACCAGCAGCGGTTGTTAAGTCAGCCTGCACAGCCCCAAGCCATTGGGCTTCCGGAATGTTTTCTTCCAATTGCTGGATAATCCTGCTGTTTGCATGAAACTGAAGGAAAAGGTTGTATCCTTTTCCTGCTAATTCACGGCAAATAGCACTGCCAATATCACCACTTGCCCCCACTATTAGAATATTAGATTGTGTCATTTTCAGTCCGCTTGCGGAGGTACTACTTGGAAAACAGCGATCCTGTCTTCGTGAATCCAATTTTCCAGAAAGTCATTCGCTTTTTCGATTGTCAACGCTTCGATTTCAGGCAGTACTTCAAAAAGATCGATGCCAAGCAGATGGTAGTGCGAAAACTGATTAGCGATAAACTCCATGGAATTCATGGCGCGTAGGAATTGGCCAATTTTTTTCTTTTTCATACGTTCAAAGTCTTCCTGTGAAATGTGGCGCTCTTTCAATTGGTGCAGCATTTCCTTTACACGTTTCGCTAATTCATCTGGGTTTCTGGAATCTCCTCCAAGAATGGTAAAGCCAAATTGACGATCGAGGTCCGTTTCATAATGGAAGCTGTCATCAATCAGGTCATTTTCGTATAGCTCTTCATAAAATTCTCCGCTTTTTGAGAAATAGTGGCTGAGAATCATACTGGATAGAAGTTCCGCACGGAGGATGTCTCTTCCAGACAGACCTGCTACTTTTTCTTTAAGGCCGATCATGCATTTGGAAGTGGTTACAGGCATTTCGATTTTCTCGAAGGCTTTGGCCACATTTTCTGGTTCTTCTGGATAGGATCTATGGATAGATGGGGCTTCCGCGAATTCCTTAGCATTTTGGTTGTCCTTGACTTGCTTCATCATTTCTTCCGGGTCAAAATTCCCTGCGATGAACAATGTCATATTGGATGGGTGATAAAATGTCTCATAGCACGTATAAAGATCTTCTTTGGTAATTTCATCGATCGACTCCACTGTGCCCGCAATATCTACGCGTACTGGATGCTCATGGAAAAGGCTTTGGATGGTACCGAAGAAAGAACGCCAATCCGGCTGGTCATCATACATTTTGATTTCCTGAGCGATAATTCCTTTTTCTTTCTCGACGGATTGATCGGAAAAATACGGATCTTGTACAAAGTTCAAAAGAGTTTCAACATTTTTTTCAATATTGCTGGTTGCTGAAAACAGATAGGCTGTTTTCGTAAAAGAAGTAAATGCGTTCGCAGATGCTCCTTGCTTTGTGAAGTCCTGAAATACATCACGGTCTTCTTTCTCGAAAAGTTTGTGTTCCAAAAAGTGAGCAATGCCTTCTGGAACTGTAACCGTCTCATCCTTTCCGAGAGGAGTGAACGTTTGGTCAATGGAACCATAGTCGGTTGCAAAGATACCAAACGTCTTCACCATATCCGGTTTTGTCAATAAAAAAACTTTTAGTCCGTTATCCAGTGTCTCTGTATAAATTGTTTCTTTCAGCTGCTCATAAACGAGTTCTTTCATTATTTTTCTCCCCCTTCTTTGCTAGTCAGGAAGTAGATTGTATCTAATTCAATTTTCTTTGCCATATCCACTACTTCTTGCATGGTTACGCGGCGAATATTCTCAATCAGTTCTTCCGCCTCTACCATATGGCCGGACAACACTTGATGATACAGAATTTCAATAAGCCCTTGGGCACTGTCCATCGTCTCCAGAAGCTGGTTGACGACCAATTCTTTTGTCTGTTCTACCTCTTCTTCTGTAAATTCCCCATTACGCATCGCTTCCACTTGTTCCAGAATGATGGATTTCGCCTGTTCGTATACATCTGGTGCGATGCCACTGAATACCAGGAGAAGTCCTTTATGGCTCTCAAACCTGGAAGCAGCATAGTAGGCAAGGCTGTGTTTCTCCCGGACATTCATAAAAAGTTTAGAACTAGGGAAACCACCGAATAGCCCATTGAAAATTTGTAAAGCATAGTAGTCTTCATCCCCGAATGTTGTATGGGTACGGAAACCCAAATGGAGTTTCCCTTGGTTTAGTTCATCTTCTTCAATAATTTCTTTCGACTCATCAACAGGCTGGGTGTTTGTTTTTTTCTCAATAAGTGCCTGGTTGGAGGCATTTTCTCTTGTAAAGTACTTATCAATCAATCGTTCTGCTTCATCTTCATCCACATCCCCAGTGATGTAGACATCGAGCAAGTCATGATTGATGAATGTCTGGTAATATTCGTACAAATCAGCTGCCGTTAACTTTTCAAGGTCTTCAGGATAGCCATGCACATGGTAAGCATATGGTTCATCCTTACACATATGGTCAATCAGACGCATATTAGCATAGCTCATTTTGTCATCTTTTATGGATGTTATCTTTTGCTCGAGCGTCTGTTTTTCCCTGTTGAAGATTTTCTCATCAAACGCATAATTTTCGCTTTTCGGATTGAAAAGGACATTATGGAAAAGCCGTAATGCTTCTTCGAGCAGTGGTGTCCGGTCATTCAAGTAAGCCTCATTGGCTACCTCCATCCGGAAGCTGATCACATGGTTTTCGCCTTTTTTAGTTCCATCGCTGCTCAAAATCGTGCCATACAAATTTTCCAAGGCGGATTGGAGCTGACGTGGACTCGGATGGTCCTGGGTGGCTTTTTGCAATACCATCGGTAATAAAGCCCGCTTGGTCATCCATTCTTTTTTCAATTCGGACTTGAATTTTGCCACTATGTTAATGGTTTTGTATTTTTTACTCGGAAGGATATGTAACCGATACCCTTGTTTTTCTAACATTTTTTCTTTTGTAATCTTCATCATCCCGTCCTCCTCATTCAAACTGCTTCTTTTTATTTTTACATTTTCAAGCTATATTTATCCATTCTAAAAAATTTGTTCCATTTATTATCCTACGTGATTCATGAGAAAAAGTAAAAAGTATTCCCCTGCTTAAACTTTGCTGTTGATTTTCAAATTACCTATCTTAATGTATGATTAATTTCCAGCCGCTAAACATTAAGACTCCTTTTACTTATGCTAAAAGAAAAACGAGTATGAACCTTTTCGGGCTCATACTCATTTTAGTTGTACTCAGGGCTGTCAGTTAACCGGCAAGTTGTTGTGATTAACGACTGCCTTTGATGTAAGGGGTGCCGATCGCTTTTGGAGCTTCGGCACGGCCAATGACCCCTGCCAGTGCCAGAATCGTCAATACATAAGGAGCGATGAGCAAGAATACTTGTGGGACATCCTGCAGTAACGGCACACCTGAACTGATGATACTCAGGCTTTGGGCGAAACCGAAAAACAACGCTGCTCCCATTGCTCCAAGCGGATGCCATTTTCCGAAGATTACAGCCGCAAGAGACATGAAACCCTGACCTACAATAGTAGAATGAGAAAAGTTCAGCGCAATCGTCAATGCGAATACGGAACCACCAAGCCCTGCCATTGCACCTGATATCATGACAGCGACATAACGCATTCTAGAAACGTTGATACCGTTAGTATCTGCAGCCATCGGGTGCTCCCCGACAGAGCGCAGACGGAGACCAAATGGCGTTTTATACAATACATACCAGCCTACAAAAGCCAATGCAATAGCAACGTAAGAGGTCAAATACATACCTGAGAAAAACAATGGACCAATAATCGGAATATCCGATAAAAGCGGAACATCTGTAGTATAAAACGGTCTGCTCACCATGTCTGTTTGACCTTTATCGTACCATTGTTTGGTTAAAAACAGACCTAGTCCAAGGGCCAGGAAGTTGATTGCTACACCACTCACTACCTGATCGGCACGGAAAGTAACCGAGGCAATCGCATGGATAATCGAGAAGATAGCAGAAATGATCATCGCTACAAAAATGGAGACCCAAGGGGTCCAGGAACCGAATGTATCGATAAACGTCAGATTGAAAACAATCCCGACAAACGCACCCATTACCATTAGACCTTCCAGGCCGATGTTTACAACACCGGACCTTTCACTAAATACGCCGCCGATAGCAGTAAGAATCAGAGGGGCTGAAAAGAAAATAGCCGGGCCTATGATTGATTGTAAAATATCTAAAAAACCCATTTTATTTCCCCTCCTTTTTCATTTTCAGTAAGAACCAACGGATCATATAACTGGATGCTACAAAGAAAATGATCATGGCAATTACGATATCTACTAATTCTGTAGGGACACCTGCACTTGTCGGCATATTCAATGCTCCTACTTTCAATGTGCCGAATAGTATAGCAGCAAGGACAACACCCACCGCTGCGTTTCCGCCAAGCAAGGCAACGGCGATTCCGTCGAATCCAATATTCGTAAACCCGCCTTTTACTGATTGGTAACCGAATGTTCCGATCCCTTCCATTGCGCCTGCAAGTCCTGCAAACGCACCAGAAATAACCATGGATAAAATAATATTACGACCCACATTCATTCCAGCATAGCGAGAAGCATCCTGATTGAAACCAACCGACCTCAACTCATAACCACGAGTGGTCTGATTTAAAATAAACCACATGATTGCGGCTGCGAACAAAGCAATCAGCAGACCGTAATGGAGCCGGGAGTATTGAGTAAGTGCAGCCAGCCATTCTGAAGTAAGCGAGGCGGTTTCCGGAATACGTTCGGTACGGTCCTGGCCGTCACTAATGACATTTCGGACTAATGCATTCGAGGTATATAAAGCAATGTAATTCATCATAATCGTTACAATAACCTCATGGACTCCGAGTTTAGCTTTTAATAACCCGGGGAGGAATCCCCAGGCTGCACCAGCTAAAGCAGCTGCAAGAATAGCTAATGGCAGGTGGATGATCATCGGTGCGTCAATTGCAAGCCCAACCCACACAGATGCAAGCCAGCCCATAATTACCTGTCCTTCCACTCCGATATTAAAAAGTCCGGTACGAAAAGCAAATGCCACGGCTAACCCGGACAGAATGTACGGGGTAACTTGTCTTAAAGTCTCGCCAAAAAAGTAAGAATCCCCAAAGGCTCCCTCCCATAAAGAAAGATACCCAGTTAAAGGATTATATCCAAAGCCAAGCATGATGAATGCCCCAACCAATAAGCCTAAAAATACGGATATAAGTGGTATTAATATATTTACTAAACGATTGGAAAACATCACTGACCACCAGCCTTCTGCTGTTTACTGCCCGCCATGAGCAGACCGAGTTCCTGTTCGGTCGTATCTTCCGGCTTCACTTCGGCTACTATGCTGCCACCGAACATGACTGCAATCCGATCGCTCAGATTCATAATTTCATCCAATTCAAACGATAATAGCAAGACTGCTCGTCCTTTATCCCGTTCTTCGATCAATTTCTTATGGATGAACTCAATGGCCCCTACATCTAATCCCCTGGTAGGCTGTGCAGCGATAATCAAGTCAGGGGAGCGGTCCACTTCCCGGCCAATGATGGCTTTCTGCTGGTTCCCCCCAGAAAGAGCACGAGCTTTCGTATAGACAGAAGGCGTCCGCACATCATATTCTTCAATAAGCGCTTTGGCTTTGTTATAGATCTCTTTGTAGCGTAAGACGCCTTTTTTTGAAAAAGGTTCGTGATGATAGGTTTGCAGCACCATGTTTTCACCGATGGGGAAATCAAGTACCAGACCGAACCGATGACGGTCCTGAGGTATATGTGAAATACCTGCTTCTGTGACTTTCCTTGGTGTCAGATTGGTAATTGATTTACCATTCAGCATAACCTCACCACTATCCACTTTTCTCAAACCTGTTATAGCTTCAATCAATTCTGATTGGCCATTCCCATCCACACCAGCCAGTCCCACTATTTCACCTGCATTAACTTTCAAGTTCAACCCTTTGACCATATCGACATGGCGCGCATCCTTCACGTTAAGATCCTGGATAGCTAAGGTGACCTCCTTTGGCTGGGCAGGTTGCTTTTCTGTGGAGAAAGTGACCTCCCGACCAACCATCAAAGAAGCAAGTTCGTTCGGATTGGTATCTGGCACATTTACTGTACCGATCCCTTCTCCTTTTCGGATGACGGTGCATCGGTCACAGACTTGCATGATTTCTTTCAGTTTATGAGTGATAAGAATGATTGATTTTCCTTCACGAATTAACACACGCATGATTTCAATCAACTCTTTAATTTCCTGTGGTGTCAACACAGCAGTAGGTTCATCAAAGATCAGGATTTCTGCACCACGGTACAAGGTTTTCAAGATTTCCACGCGTTGCTGCATACCAACAGATATATCCCGGATTTTCGCTTTAGGATCGACTCGAAGCCCATAGAGCTGCGATAAACGTTCTACCTCTTTTTCCGCTTTCTTAATATCAACGGTACCTTTCTTTCTAGGTTCACTTCCCAGGATGATATTTTCTGTGACTGTGAATGTATCCACTAGCATAAAGTGCTGATGCACCATTCCGATACCAAGCCGATTAGCTACATTCGGATCAGTGATTTTGACACTTTCCCCACGTACCTTTATTTCTCCCTTTTCCGGCTGGTAAAGGCCGAACAGGACATTCATCAATGTTGATTTACCGGCTCCATTTTCCCCTAACAAAGCGTGGATTTCTCCTTGTTTCACTTGCAGGGTGATATTATCGTTAGCGACTATCCCGGGAAATTCTTTCCGGATATTCAGCATTTCTATAACATAACTCATGGTTTTCCCCCACTTTCTTAATCGACCGTAACCCTTTTTATCTACTGGGATATCAATCCCAGGGTTCTTTATTTGTAATGAAATATTTTAGCAGTTTAATAGATAAATACCTGCTAGAATCTTTCTCTTTAAAAACATCAAATGAAAAGGGCTGCCTGCCTTTCATTTGATGTTTTTATATAAGAAGGAAAGGCTGGCTGACCAGCCTTTCCGATCCATTATTAAAGTGAATCTTCAAATTCTTTTACTTCATCTATCGTGCTAGGGACTTCTACTTCACCATTGACGATTTTTTCTTTCCAGTCCTCTACAGCAGTTTTAATGTCATCTGTCATAGCTTCCTCGTTTGTAGTAGCAACACTGATCGCATCATCTTCAAGACCATACTCTACTACTTCCCCACCAGGAAACTCGCCGTTCATAGCATTGGTTGAAACGTCCTGGACAGCGACATCTACACGCTTGACCATAGAAGTCAATGTAACGTTTGTGTCATTGATTTGACCTTCTTCATGCTGGTCACGGTCCACACCGATAACCCAGACATTGCGGTCAGCGTCATTTTGCTTCAAGTCTTTAGCTTGAGCGAATACACCGTTACCGGTTCCGCCGGAAGCGTGATAGATAACATCAATTCCTTGAGAATACATGTTGGAAGCGATTGCTTTACCATCATCCGGTGCATCGAAAGCACCTGCATATTGTACTTTTACTTCAATATCTTTATTTACAGATTTAACACCAGCGCGGAAGCCAGCTTCGAATTTATTGATGAGGTCACTGTCTACTCCCCCGATGAAACCTACCTTGTCAGATTCAGTTTTCATAGCAGCCGCTACTCCAACAAGGAAAGAACCTTGGTGTTCTTTGAATACGATGCTTGCCACGTTGTCTTTTTCGACAACAGAGTCAACGATTCCGAAGTTTGTATCCGGATTCTGGTCAGCAACTTCCTCAATAGCTGGAGCCAGCAGGAAACCGATACCGTAAATAAGGTTATAATCACTACGTACCAGACGGTTTAAATTGGTGTTATAGTCAGCATCACTTGCAGACTGGGCATAATCGATGCCTTGACCTTTTTCCATGCCATTTTCTTCGCCAAAAGCCTTTAGACCTTCCCAAGCAGATTGGTTAAATGATTTATCATCGATCCCGCCGACGTCAGTTACCATTGCTACAGAAAAATCATCCCCTGCAGCTTCTTCTCCGTTAGAATTGTCATTTCCATTGCCTTCTGCCTCTTCTGAGCCGCCGTCAGATGAGCCGCAAGCACCAAGAACCATACCGATCGCCAACAACAGTGCTAAAATTAATAATGAACGACGATTTTTCAACATAATTACCCCCTATTTGTGATAAAATTAGCAAAATTCCGACTAAAAAACGTTTTCATTTTTTGCTGATTTACAGGCGACCACCTCCTAAAATGAAATGTGTCACATTATTGAAATCGCTTACACTCTTTTTCTTAGCACGTGGAAACTGAACTTATCAGCCCGGAAGTAGTTGGATGAATACAACACAGGTTCATCCATTTCCGTATAGTGCATTTGTTTAAGAAGCAAGAGGGATTGTTCAGGTTCACATTCAAGCACCGGCGAAATACGTTCATGGTAGCCAATCGGTTCAATATACGTGACAGCATAGCTGACTCGTTTGCCTGCATATTCTTCGAGGCTATCGAATATGGAATCCTTCTCCAGTACGTCTTTGACGGGTATCAAACCATCCGGCAATTTATCGATACAATAGACAACGGGTTGGGAATCAGCTGTTCTCACGCGTTCAATTTGTGCTAAACTATGTACGGTAACCGGATCAAATCGTTTCTTGTCTTCATCTGTCGGTTCAACGAAATCGGTTGAAAGGAACTGCGTTCCGGGTGTCATACCTGATTTTTGAATCATTGCTGTTACACTGATCAGCTCTTCTATCCCTGAGGAAAATACTGGTTTCGGATTGACAAAAGTCCCGACCCCATGCCTTCTTGTTACGATGTTTTCCTCTTCGAGAATCCGTAATGCTTCCCGTAGTGTGGCCCGGGAAACCCCCAATTTCTTTGATAATTGAAATTCGGACGGAAGTTTTTCTTTCTCTTTATAAACACCGTTTTCAATATCACGTTTAATTTGCTCAATCACCTGTAAATATAAGTGACGGGTGTCCTGTCTGATTGACATAGAGTTCCCTCCAATATTCCTAACGTATGAGATCTGACATCTGACGTTCGACACATCTTGTCAGACAATAATATACCATTAAACTAGTAATAAATAAATAGAATTTTATTATTTTTACTAAATAAGACACAATTTTTCGCCATTAGTGTGATTAAATAGGTCTAAGCGATCTGTCGCAGGCGACTATATCCGTATATTAGAAAAGACCATATATCCTTGGTACCAGGACATATGGTCTTTATATTAGGAGCTTTGTTGTTCTTCCGTTGTTTGGGATACAAGCACAGTCCTCGGTTTACTTCCTTCATAAGGACCTACCACTCCATTATCTTCCATGGCGTCTATTAGTCTGGCTGCTCTTGTATAGCCGACTCGAAACCTCCGTTGCAGCATGGAAACACTTGCACTTTGCATTTCAATTACAAGCTGAACTGCTTCTGGATACAGTTCGTCATCCACTTCCTGTTTCACTTCGCTCTCTTCTTCTGGAATCATTTCTTCCTGATACTGGGCACGTTGTTGTTCTACACAGTAGTTGACGATCCTTTCCACTTCTTCATCCGATAAAAACGCACCCTGTACACGGGTTGGTTTCGAAGCACCTACTGGCATAAACAGCATATCTCCCCTGCCCAGCAGCTTTTCAGCACCTCCGGAATCGAGAATGGTCCGGGAGTCTGTCTGTGAAGAAACGCTGAATGCTATCCGGGACGGAATATTCGCTTTGATAATTCCTGTGATAACATCAACGGATGGTCGCTGAGTAGCAATAATCAAATGGATACCTGCCGCACGTGCCATTTGAGCAAGTCGGGTAATAGCATCTTCCACATCATTGGAAGCTACCATCATCAAATCGGCCAGCTCGTCCACAAGCACAACAATATAAGGAAGCTGTGGCTGTGTTTCTTCGCTATCTTTATTCTGTTTTGCGATATATTCATTATACCCTTCGATATTTCTTGTTCCGGTATCAGAAAACAAATCATAGCGACGTTCCATTTCTGCTACTACTTTCTTCAGGGCCCGGGCTGCTTTCTTAGGGTCCGTGACTACAGGAGAAAGCAAATGAGGAATGCCATTATAGACATTTAATTCTACCTTCTTCGGATCAATCATCATCATTTTCACTTCATGCGGTTTCGCACGCATCAGGATACTTGTAATAATGCCATTGATACAAACACTCTTCCCGCTTCCCGTCGCACCTGCAACAAGTAAGTGGGGCATTTTGTTTAGTTCCCCGATCACCGCATCCCCGGATATATCTCTTCCAAGAGCAAATCCCAATTTGGATCCCTGCTTCGCCGAGTTTGATTCCAGCACTTCCCGTAAAGAAACCATGGCCACTTCCGTGTTCGGAACTTCTATGCCTACAGCAGACTTGCCAGGAATCGGTGCTTCGATTCGTATATCTTTTGCGGCAAGGGCTAATGCCAGGTCATCATGCAAATTGACTATTTTGCTTACTTTTACTCCTACATCCGGATAAACTTCATATTTGGTTACAGCAGGTCCTACATGGACTTTTGTCACTTTTGCTTTCACGCCGAAGCTGTGGAAAGTCTTCTCCAACTTCCTTACTGTAGCCTGAATTTGCGAGCGTTCCTGCGACTGGGAATTATGGGTTGGTTCAGCTAATAAATCCATACCTGGCAAATGATAGTCCTTATTCTCCACTTCTGTCATCGGCAATGACTGGGTGAGTGGATCTTCTTCCTTTTCTTCTTCAGGAGCAGAAGATGTCTGCTCTTCTGGGGCTGAATTTTGCTGCTTCAGTTCAGAGGAATAAGCAATATCAGTGAAGTCCTGGATGATCGGCTCCTCACTCTCTGCGATTCCTTCAACCTGTGGTTCCCCTTCTTCCATCTCCATTTCTTTTTCACGCTTGTCTTTTTTCTTTCGTTCTTTCTTTGTGTCCTCTTTTTCTTTTGATTTGCGATTCGTTTTCATTGAATTCCATTGCTCACGGGTAAAAGCGGTTATTTTCCCTAGTACATTTTCCAGCCAGGTTCCTAGTGACCATTCCGTCAAGAAAATGATACCGATGATAATACCAAATACAGAAAGTATCTTAGCCCCGGCAGCGGAGAAGAGAAAATATGTGAGTGCAAATAAAACAGCACCGACCATTCCCCCGCCAATCGTAGCGAAAGGAAGATTTCCATCTAAATAAGCAAAATAGTGTTCCCAGGTCGTTTTCAAAATCGATGGCTGGCTGGAGTCTGCAAGAATACGCTCAAATGACTGGATATGTGTGAATAGAATGGTGGAAAGAAAAATGATATAAAATCCTGTCATACGTTTATGTAAAAATACCGGCCATCTTCTTTTAATCATTAAAAATAATCCTAGCACCAACAGGAAGATGGAAGCTACGAAATACCATACACCAAAGAAGAATTGTAAGATATGTTCCAATCCCCCAGGAATTGCTCCATCACTGATGGCACTTGCCCCGCTGCCAAATACGGCAAGCAATATAAACAACAGGCCGAGAAGTTCTACCTTTAACTGTTTTTTCAACCTCGCCTGTTTTTTCTTGTTTCTTTTTTTTGCCATGCTGTCACCTCTATCTACTATAATGAAGCTTTGTTTAGGAAGTAGAAAAACGCTCTCCCTACAACATACGGAAAATTAGAAGGATGCCGGCCAAATGAATAATTCATTGAGAGGCGACATCCTTTACAAATAATAGTCAGTATCATTATAGCACAGGCAAGCATGTGTTTGGTGGCATTCAAGCGTTAAATTGAATTCCTGGCTGATAGTCCGGGTGTAAATAATCAGATGGATCGGTTGATAGGAGTTGTACGATCTGATAATTGCCATTTTCAAGCTTTGTTGCTTTGACAGTAGTTTGTTTGTAGGCAGTGATAACCGTACTATCGTATGCATTTGGATCTGCTGGGAATATATCCGTCTCACTTAAGGGTGTATAGAGAACCATTACTGGATCACCTGCTCTTCATCTGGTTTTCTCTTATCGATCTCCTTGTTCAACATTTCCATCGCTTCCTTAACCCCTCCCACAGCATCGATTAAGCCATAATCGACTGCGTCCTGTCCGACTACATTCGTACCGATATCACGGGTAAGGTTTCCTTTCGCAAACATTAATTCTTTGAACTTGTCTTCATCGATATTAGAATGCTGGGTAACGAAATTCACTACGCGATCCTGCATTTTGTCCATGTATTCAAAGGTTTGCGGGACGCCGATGACAAGTCCGGTCATCCTAATCGGGTGGATGGTCATCGTAGCAGTTTCGGTAATGAACGAATAATCTGTTGAAACAGCGATCGGCACTCCAATTGAATGGCCGCCGCCAAGGACAATTGATACCGTAGGCTTCGATAGAGAAGCAATCATTTCCGAAATAGCTAATCCTGCTTCTACGTCCCCTCCGACGGTATTCAGTAAAACAACAAGTCCTTCAATTTTAGGATTTTGTTCAATTGCTACCAGCTGGGGAATCAAATGTTCATACTTAGTCGTTTTATTTTGAGGTGGAAGCTGCAAATGTCCTTCTACCTGACCGATAATAGGCAGGACATGAATATTTGAATCAGGAGCCTGAGGAACATTGGATTGTCCCAGCTGCTGGATTTTTTCTACCAGCTCCGATTTTTTCGGTTGATCTCCTGGCTGATCTTTTTGTGGCTGTTGTGGCTGATTATTGAATTCTGTCATAGTCATACCCCTTTCTTTACGGTTAGTATGAACCAGACTACAGTATCCAATACAAAATAAGGTATGAAGGTTAGAATAACGTGTAACTTAAAAAATTTCGAACAAAAAAAGCACCGTATGCTTTCACACATACGGTGCTTTCTGATTTGTTACACCGTCACATTAAGGAGCTCTACCAGCCTTTTTCGTTCATCAGGAGAGAGTGGTACAAGGGGAAGTCTTACCCCGCCCACATCCACGCCTTTGATTTGTAAGGCTGTCTTCAAAGGTGTAGGTGAAGGAGCGCGGAACATCTCAGTCATAATCGGAATGAGCTGGCGATGGATCTTTGCAGCTCCCTGGACATCTCCTTGATCGAATTTTGCTAACATCTCCTGCATTTCATTTCCAATGACATGGGAAGATACAGAGACAATTCCTGCTGCACCAATGGCGCAGATAGGCAACGTGAGACTGTCTTCCCCGCCATATACATGGAAGTTATCAGGTGTAGACTCGATCATTTCTGAAATGGATTCAATATCTCTGCTTGCATCTTTAATAGCAACAATATTAGGTATCTTTGAGAGTGCTATTACTGTCTCAGCAGATATTGATACAATGGAGCGACCTGGAACATTATATAACATTACAGGGAGGTTTGTTCCATTGGCGATATTCTTGAAGTGTTCATAGAGCCCACGTTGATTCGGCTTATTGTAGTAAGGAGTAACCAGCATGACAGCGTCTACACCAGTTTGTTCTGCTTTTTTGCTTAACTCAATGGAAGCATGGGTATCATTACTGCCACTGCCGGCGATGACAGGCACTCGTTTGTCCGCCACCTCCACCGTATGCTTCCATAATGCAACTTTCTCTTCCGATGACAAGGTTGGAGATTCGCCTGTCGTTCCTGCAACGACCAGCCCATCTGAACCATTATTGATCAGGTAGTTGACAAGTTTTGTTGTCTTATCGAAATCTATATTACCCTTATGGTCAAATGGGGTGACCATTGCTGTCAATACTCTGCCGAAATTCATCGTGCACTTTCTCCCTTCTTACTCACAATTATTCAAGATCAAGTTCAAACACTTTGTGCAAGGCATTGACAGCAGTCACTAAATCGTCCTGAGGGATTAACACCCATATGGTTGTATGGGAGTCGGCAGACTGCAAAATCTGAACCCCAGCTTCCGTCAGCGTATGGACGATTTTTGCAGTAACACCCGGAACTCCCGTCATTCCAGCGCCAACTGTCGACACTTTTGCACAATTACGGATAACTTCAGGCGTATAGCCCAGATTCTCCAAAATTTCCACAGCACGGTTTGTATATAAGTCTTCAATCGTATAAACTACCCCGCTAGGAGAAATATTAATAAAATCAACAGATATACCAGCTTCGGCCATGGATTTAAATACTTCCGACTGCAGCTGATATGGTTCTTCTTTAGCAAGGACACGAATTTGTGTTATTCCGGATATATGGGCAATTCCTGTAACCAGTCGATCCGGGATATCCTTTCCAGCTTCCGACTCACGAGAGGAAGTGACGAGTGTACCTTCATCAACCGAGTAAGTAGAACGGACCCGGATTGGCACTTCCGCCTGCATGGCAATCTCAACTGCTCTTGGATGGATCACTTTTGCACCCTGGTAGGCTAGATTACAAATATCATTGTAAGTAACCTTATCAAGCGCACGTGCTGAATCTACAATCCGCGGATCTGCTGTCATAATACCTTCTACATCTGTGAAGATATCCACAAAATCCGCCTGCAGGGAAGCACCTAATGCAGCTGCTGTCGTGTCACTTCCTCCACGGCCGATCGTCGTGATTTCATTCTCTTCCGATCTGCCCTGGAAGCCTGCTACAACCACTACATCATGGGAATCCAGTTCTTCTTCCACACGTGTAGCATCCATTTTGATTATCTTAGCTTTTGTAAAATCTCCATTTGTTATGAATCCAGCCTGACCGCCGGTTAATGCGATCGAATGGATACCTGCCCGTTTCAGTTCATTGGAAAAAACTACAGAGGAAATTGTCTCTCCGCATGACATCAGTAAATCACGTTCACGGGAAGAAATATTAGAGGCAGGGAAACCCACGAGGTCAAGTAAAGAATCTGTGGCGTAAGGATCACCCTTCCTGCCCATTGCAGAAACGGTGACCACCACTTTGTATCCTTGTTCAATAGCTATCTGAATATGTTCGATTGCTTTTGCTCTTCCTGCTTCATCTCTTACAGATGTTCCACCAAATTTTTGTACTACTACTTTCATGTTGACACCCCATCAACTAAGAAATTACAACCAATCATTAGCAACCAGTTGTTCTGCGATCTGTACAGAATTCCAAGCCGCTCCCTTTAATAGATTATCAGAGACGATCCAAAGATGGAAACCATTTGGCTGATCCAGGTCTTTTCTAACCCTGCCTACAAACACATCCCGCTTTTCTGCTGCGCTTAACGGAGTAGGATATGTTTGAGTCGCCGGTTCGTCTTCCAATACAATGCCTGGTGCATTTTTCAGGGATTGATGTAGATCCTCAACTGATAGTCCTTCTTTCTCTGTTTCAATATATACACTTTCAGCATGAGATGTGAAAATCGGAAGTCTTACGCATGTAGCTGCTACAGACAAGTCTTCCGCGTGCATGATTTTCTTCGTTTCGTTAATCATTTTCATTTCTTCGAAGGTATAACCATTCTCTTCAAATGTGTCGATTTGCGGTAACGCGTTGAACGCGATTGGATAATGCTTCTCGTCGCCTTTGACCGGAAGGATTTCTGCCTTCATATCTTCTCCGTTTAAGAAGGATTGCGATTGTTCGCGCAATTCTTCGATCGCTTCTGTACCAGAGCCTGAAACAGCCTGATAGGTAGATACGATTACTCTGGTTAAGCCGTAAGCATCTTTAATCGGTTCCAACGCTGCTACCATTTGGATGGTGGAACAATTCGGATTCGCTATAATTCCTTTATGCTCTTTGATATCTTCTTTATTTACTTCAGGTACGACAAGCGGTACCTCCGGATCCATACGATAAGCACTCGTATTATCCACGACAACTGCTCCTCGTTTTACTGCTTCAGGAGCCAGCTTTTTAGAAATAGAACCACCTGCAGAAAATAGGGCGATATCAATTCCTTCAAAGCTTTCAGGTTTAGCTTCTTCTACTGTAATTTCTTCACCTTTATAAGAAATTTTCTTACCCGCTGAACGCGAGGAGGAAAGCAGCTTCAGACTTTTGATTGGAAAGTCACGATCTGCCAAGGTTTCTATCATTTTTTGACCAACAGCGCCTGTGGCACCTACTACTGCTACGTTGTATTGTTTTGATTGACTCATATCCGTGTCCCCTTTCTCGTTTGAATAATTGAAAATTCTCTGAAATAGAGTCACTTCTTGTATTCTATCATAATAAGGGGAGTTGATGTTAGCGATATTCTATGCATCTTCAAAATGACGCTGGATCAAAACGGGTTGTTTCTGTCTTCCAGCAATGGCTGCCTCTACTGTTTCCGGTAATTTTGTCATATCTGCGACAAGCGAGTTCGGTTTTTTATATGGGTTATCCTGACCGTATGGGATAAAGTAGATATTCTTCGTTGCCATCAACCTCATAAGATTGACTCCGTTAAGCCCTAGTGCATCATTCGTGGATATCCCTAGAACTACTGGTCCTCCATTCCTTAATGTTGCTTTGGCTGCCATCAATACCGGGGAATCCGTCAAAGCATTTGCCATTTTGCTCATGGAATTACCTGTAAGTGGAGCAATTACCATACAGTCGAGAGGACGTTTCGGTCCTAACGGCTCGGCATCCGGAATTGTCATGATCAGTTCTTCACCGGTCAATTCCTTCAACTTTTTCAAATGGTCTGTCGCATCCCCGAACCTGGTATCCGTCTTTTGTACTGTATAGGAGAGAATCGGTATCACTGTCGCTTGCATATCCACTAAGCGCTTGATTTCTGGAAATACAGCATCATACGTACAATGTGATCCCGTCAATCCGAAGCCGATCGTTTTTCCTGAAAGACTCATTTAGATTCTCCATCCTTTCGCTTGTAATCTTTTAAAATCTGCGAAACGGTGTTCGCTAATATCCTGCCGGCAGTTTTAGGAGCTACAATTCCCGGGAGGCTGGGGGCGATGATCGCTTTTATGCCACGTTTCTCTGCATAGCGGAAATCTGTTCCTCCTGGTTTAGACGCCAAATCTAAGATGAACGTATGACTGGGCATTTTTCTGATTACGGAAGCATTTATTATCGGAGCTGGGATTGTGTTGATCATGATGTCGCTGTTTTCAGCATTTTTTTCTAAGTTATTCAAATAGAACGGAACTAACCCCATTTCCTGCACTCTTGCGTAATGGGCAGGTTTCCTTACCCCTACATGTACTTTTGCTCCAAGACCATGAAAAGCACGAGCGACACTCATTCCCACTCTTCCTAAGCCAAGGACATGGACTCTGGAAGAATGTATAGTGAAATCAGTATTTTGAATAACCATCATGATTGCCCCTTCAACTGTAGGGACAGAATTATAAATCGCTACATCATCACGGGATAGTAAAGGCACCATCCTGCGATCCGTCTTATCCAGTAAATCAATTAAATAATTATTGGCTATACCTGTCAGGAAGATACATTCGTCTTTTGTCCGTGTCACCCAATCCTCATCGAGCACCATTTGTTGATTGGAAAAGATACTATCAATATTGCCGTTTTCATCTGTCCCCGCCACAGGAAGAATGACAACGTCAAATTTTTCTACTTCTTCATCATCCATATCGATATGGTTTGCTCCGGTGAAGCCGTAATCTAGTTGGTCGAAGCCTACTAAGTGAAGTGAGGCATCCCATTCACTCAGCTTGCGGATCATTTCGATTTGTCTTGCATCCCCGCCGAGGATTGCCACATTCCATCCGGTCAGCATACCGGACACCTCCTTTTGCATTGGTGCTTCACGTTCTCCCTCTATCCTATGTAGGAGCGGATTGTTCGTTCCTTGTATCACTGGCAAAGTTGAAAGATAGGAAGTCTGTGATTACCATAAATTTAGAAAAAGTATGAAGAAACATAATAAAAATATAGAGGCTATACTCAGTGGGGGTATTACAAATAAGCTCCCTTTAATGGAAGACTCAGTTTAGAGATTTGTTGTTTCCGTTACGGTAGTAACGGTTAGGAGGGCCGGGAAATCACTCGCTTTCCATGGGCGTACGGTGAGCTTCCTCGGGCTAAAGCCCAGCGGGATCTCACCGATCATGTTCATCCCACAGGACTTTGAATAATCTTCTTGAATAGACACCGCACGAAGGAAATGTGTAGCATTTTCGAGGAGTCTCACCGTTTTCCCGGCCACCATACGTTGGTGAGTTTCTTGAAACTTCGATCAGAATTAGAGTGCTTTGAAAGCAGAAGATACAGTCAACTTACTATTGTAAAAGGATTCTCATCACAAAATAGGGCTGGACTTTCCAAACACGATTTCGAGTATCTTATTTGGCAAGGGGCGTAGGGGAAGGGTGAGACTCCCGCGGGAGAAGGAGCAAGGCGAGACCCCGCAAGGCTTGCCTAAGGAGGCTCGCCAGTTCCCCCGCAGGAAAGCGAATCCTTCCCCTACGCCCCTAAACTCTCACAATCATCTCGAAATCAAGTCTTCGACTTTTCGGTCCTTTAGTGGAATAAGTTGAAGTTTATGACGTTAAAAAAGATACAACTCCTCCTGGCTGCATCAATATATAATAAGTATTTTGCAAAAAAATAAAAAGGCACCGATCGTTATTCGATCGGCACCTCTATTTATAATAATTACATAAAAATCTCTTATCCTTTTTTTGGCTGGATCAGGATCATGTCTTCTCCGACACGGATAATTTCATTCCACGTTATCCGGTGGCCTTCGTGGCCGGATTTAACTCCGAACCACTTATATTCCGGTATCACGAATGATTTGATTTCCCCTGTTTTTTCATCTATCTCTAAATCGGTCTGCCCTAATATCCCAAGTTTCGTACCGCTGGATACATCGACGATTTCTTTGCCGCTCAAACTTTTGAACCTCATCAGCTGCCACTCCTTCTTTCATCTTGATTCACTCAATAAAGATTCAATGTCACTGACTTTTAGCCCTTTCTCCCTGATTTGATCAATCATTTCATCGAGACTTTGAGCAGTTACAGGGGTTGGGTGCATCAAAACCATTGCTCCAGGGTGGATTTTTGAAACCACTCGCTGCACCATAACTTGCTGGGTTGGCTTTTTCCAATCAACGGTATCAACGGTCCACAAAATGGTTTCCATTTCCAATGCAGCTGCTGTATCCACTACCGCTTTGTTGTAGCTTCCTGAAGGTGGAGCAAACCATTTTGGGGTTTCATCTGTAAGCGATGTGATGACCTGGTTGGTCCTTTCTATTTGCTCTTGTATTTGACCACTGTCCATTCTACTCATATCAGGGTGATTGTATGCATGATTTCCAATGATATGACCTTCCTCTTTAATCATCTTGACCAGGTCAGGGTTTTTCTCAGCAAATTGTCCATCGATGAAGAAGTTAGCCTTTACCTTTTTTTCTTTCAAAGTTTTTAACATATTCGGGATATGTCCCTCTCCCCATGACACATTGATCAGGAACGTTACCATTTCTTTGTCAGGATGACCGCGGTAGATGGGAGAGGCAGGCAGGTCCTCTAATGATACTTTGGTTGGAACTGCATCGTAGACCAATTTATCTTCATCAAAAGTATTCACTTTTTTCATTTTCTCATAGGACTTTTTCACATTCACCTTCCTGCCTTCGAGTCCAGGTGTTTTCTTCCACACTTTATCGATATAGGCGTCTTGGGCGGGTAAATCATAATCTCCTTTTTTAGCTTCAATTTCTTTATAGAGGTCTGTGGTTTCTACAGAGGCGGTTAACGGAGCAAACACCTGGGTGTAAGAGAGAGGTCTTGCGGACATGGAAAAATAAATGATGATCAAAGCTATGACGCCTATTCCTATGTATCTCCATTTCATAACAAACTCCCCCTTACCGTTAACTTATGGACAGAAAGGACGAGTTAGAACTTATATTAAGCATTTTAGAATAACGGCTATTCGCCTAGTCTTTATGGTGAAATCCTAAGTTTTTCTAATACCTTTAAACCTTTTTAATGTAAAAAAAGAAACTGGATGTCCAGCTTCTTTTCATTTATGCATCGCTATTTTCTTTTTCCTGCTTTTTCTTTTCTTCAATCAGTACAGCTTTTCGGGAAAGGTTGACGCGTCCCTGGTTGTCGATTTCCTTGACTTTCACTTTCAGAATATCACCGATTTTCGCAACATCTTCCACTTTTCCGATGCGTTCTTCAGCCATTTCTGAAATGTGTACAAGACCGTCTTTCCCTTTGAAAAGTTCTACGAAGGCACCGAATTTTTCAATCCGCTTCACTTTTCCTTCATATACTTCTCCGACTTCTACTTCACGAACGATATCCTCGATGATCTGTTTCGCCTTCAAATTCATTTCTGCATTTGTAGAAGAAATGAATACTTTACCATCCTGCTCGATATCGATTTTGACTCCGGTATCTTCAATAATCTTGTTGATCTGCTTTCCACTTGGGCCGATGACATCGCGGATTTTGTCCGGTTTAATCTGCATCGTCAGTATCTTAGGCGCATACTGAGAAAGCTCCTGACGGTATTCAGGGATTGTAGCCAGCATACTTTCCAAAATGTGCATACGGCCCTTCTTCGCCTGAGTCAGTGCTTCTTCCAGAATTTCACGGGAAAGTCCTTCAATTTTAATATCCATCTGAAGTGCCGTGACACCCTTTGATGTACCTGCCACTTTAAAGTCCATATCGCCAAGGAAGTCTTCCATTCCCTGGATATCACTTAGAATCGTGTAATCTTCACCAGATTTAACGAGTCCCATAGCGATACCAGCGACAGGGGCCTTTATAGGTACACCCGCATCCATCATAGCTAATGTACTTGCACAGATACTTGCCTGAGAAGTAGAACCATTAGATTCAAGAACTTCTGATACCAGACGGATCGTATAAGGGAAGTCTGCTTCTGAAGGTATGACCACTTCCAATGCACGTTCACCTAAAGCTCCATGTCCAATTTCACGACGTCCCGGTCCACGGATCGGCCCCGTTTCACCTACAGAGAAATGCGGGAAGTTATAGTGGTGCATAAAACGTTTGGATTCTTCCAGGTCCAACCCATCAAGAATCTGAACATCACCCAGTGGTCCCAATGTACAAATACTCAGTGCCTGCGTTTGTCCACGTGTGAAAAGTCCGGACCCATGAGTGCGAGGCAAGACACCAACACGGGAGGACAGTGGCCGGATTTCTTCAGGACTACGGCCATCTGGACGTACCTTTTCTTTTGTAATCAATCGGCGAACTTCCTCTTTCACCATATCATCTAAAATAGCTTTTACTTTCTTGATTGTATCTTCATCAGCTTCCTGTTCTTCATAGCTGGCGATAATATCTTTCTTAGCCGTATCGATAGCTTCTTCGCGGGCTTTCTTTTCGTGCGTCTGGATAGCATTGACCATCGTATCTTTGGCGTCAGTTTCCAGCTGCTGTTTCAATTCCTGATCGAGGTCAACCAGTGTCACTTCCATTTTTTCTTTTCCTACTGCCTCGATCACTTCTCCCTGGAATGCCACCAGGCGTTTGATTTCTTCATGACCGAACATGATTGCTTCCAGCATGTCTTCTTCAGGAACTTCCAACGCTCCCGCTTCTACCATGTTGACAGCATCCTTTGTTCCGGCAACAGTCAAGTTGATATCACTTTTATCCTGCTGTTCCGTTGTCGGGTTGATGACAAACTCTCCATCAATACGTCCGACAATTACTCCAGCAATCGGACCGGCGAACGGGATATCTGAAATGCCTAAGGACAATGATGAACCAAGCATGGCTGCCATTTCTGAAGAACAATCCTGGTCCACACTCATCACGGTGCTGATGACCTGAACATCATTACGGAAACCATCCGGGAACATCGGACGGATAGGACGATCGATCAAACGGGACGCGAGAACTGCTTTATCGCTCGGACGACCTTCCCTTTTAATGAATCCTCCCGGAATTTTCCCAACTGCATATAGACGTTCTTCATAATTGACAGTCAACGGAAAGAAAGGTAGATCTTTCGGCTCTTTAGATCCAGTCGCAGTGGACAAAACGGATGTATCTCCGTAGCGAACCATACAGGCTCCATTAGCCTGCTTGGCTAATTCTCCTACTTCGATGGAGAATGTCCGACCGCCAACTTCGATCGAAAAAATTTGCTTTTCTTCTGCCATAACTTTTAATACTCCTCTCAATAACAACTGTTAAGTGAACACGATTCCTTGTATAGCCTGTATGCTCATTAGCTTTTCCTATTTTTATAAAAAGCATGAGCTGTCTGCTTCGGGAATATACATGAATTTAAAGTATACAGCTTCCAGCTGCACCTTTATGTATGCAAACATACAGAAAAAGCGGGATTAACTCCCGCTTTTTGTCTTTACCATTAACGACGCAAGCCAAGACTCTTGATCAACTCGCGGTAACGTGTAACATCATTTTTACGTAGGTAGTTCAAAAGGTTACGACGCTTACCTACCATTTTCAACAAACCACGACGAGAATGATGGTCTTTTTTATGCGTACGCAAATGCTCATTCAAGCTGGTGATCTGCTCTGTAAGTACAGCGATCTGTACTTCTGGAGAACCAGTGTCGTTGTCATGAGTCTTATACTCATTAATGATTTCGTTTTTACGTTCTTGTGTGATTGCCATTTCGGCTACACCTCCTGGATTTCTATAAAAATTCCCTTTCCCCGAGCAAGCGTTGGAGGAACGCGTTGCCAAGCGAAGGTTCCGTATTTAAGGGTACAACTTTTGCTGCAAAAATGCAAGGATTAGTTCATGTTCTCTATGAAAAATTGACGGATATGTCTTTCATCCTGTTTCAATTGTTCAACAAGTGCTTCGACCCCGTTGAACTTCTTTTCATCACGGATGAAAGCATGCCAGTATACATCGAGTCCTTCGTTATAAATATTACCGGAAAAATCAAAGATATATACTTCTAAATTAGGCTTCTCTTTATCCTCGTTGAAAGTCGGTTTAAATCCAAGGTTGGCCATACCTGGATAAAGTTTACCCTTATATTTTACACGGACAGCATAAACCCCTACCTTTGGCAGCAGGTAATCTTCGTTCAATGCTATATTTGCTGTTGGAAAACCAATCGTCCTCCCTCGCTGATCTCCCTGTACTACCTTCCCGTACGTAGAAAAAGGACGAGCGAGCAGCCTGGCTACCTCTGACATATTCCCTTGCTTCAATTCACGGCGAATTCGGGTAGAGCTGATTTTTTCTCCATGATCTTCCACTTTATCAATCACTGTCTGGTCAAACATTCCCCTGGAATGGAACGGCAGTGTTTCCATGTTGCCACGCCCCATCCTTCCATAGCTGTAATCAAAACCTGCCACAACATGCCGTACATTCAATTGAATGAGAAAGTGATCAACAAATTCCTGGGGCAATAAATCCGCCAGCTGTTCGTCAAATTTAACAATGAACAATTGCTCGACGCCCAGTTCTTCAAGAACTTGCTGCTTCTCCCGCATAGGAGTAATGTAGGCAACGTGCTGTTCCTGTTTTTTCAACACAACGGATGGATGAGGGTAAAATGTCATCACAGCACTATTTAATCCCGTTTCCCTTGCCTTTTCCACTGAAGTACTAATCAGCTCCTGATGGCCTTTATGGACGCCGTCAAAAAAGCCGAGGGCCAGAACAGAAGGAGGGAAATCTTCTTTATTAAAGTCATGGGGATATTTCAATTCGGTAATTTTCACGATGTTCACCTACTTTTATTACAGATAAAGCACGAATCAAAAAACTCGTACCGGCTTTACTTTGCCTTGCTTTTCCGGATGGAATTGATAGATTGCCAGAACCTTACCCTGATATTTGACTTGAAAAATATCACGTTCAAAAGATTGTGCCGGAGCCGGGAGGACTTGGCCGTGTTGGACCCTCTCACTTGTTTCTTTATCAACCTGCCAGGAATCCAAATGATTCAACCCTCTTTCAAGCGGCAGCAGCAGTTGGTCATAGGCTCCCTGCTCAGCCAGCTTCTCGATGTCTTCGATCTGATAACAATCTTCTTTTCTGATATCGCCCGTACGGGTGCGTTCAAGAAATGACATGTGTGCTGGATATCCGATGGCTTTTCCGATATCGACACATAATGTTCGGATATAGGTGCCTTTAGAACAAACTACCCGAAAAGGAAAACTCGCTTTCCCGTCTTCATAATTGATCGTTCCCAGCATTTCTATATTATGAATATAAACCTCACGGGCTGGACGTTCAACTATTTTCCCTTCTCTTGCATACTCGTACAGTTTTTTTCCTTTTATTTTGACCGCAGAATACATCGGAGGGATTTGTTTGATTTCTCCTTGAAAAGTCTGTAAAACTCCTTTGACTTGCTCTTCATCAAACACCTCAGCAACTTCTTTCGTTTCGACTGCTTCACCGGAACTGTCCTCTGTGTCGGTTGCCACGCCCAATGTTACGACTGCTTCATAGACTTTTGTGGTATCGGTCAAAAAAGGGACGATTTTTGTTGCCCGGCCGATACAAAGCGGAAGTACCCCTTCCACATCAGGATCCAGGGTGCCGGTGTGTCCAACTTTTTTCGTATGTAGGATTTTACGTACCTTCATGACACAGTCGTGGGATGTCCAGCCCTTTGGTTTCCAAACTGGCAGTATACCGTCCACTATATCCACCTCGCTATCTTATTTTAAAGTAAAAAAGCTCTGTTAAATACCATTGATTTAATCGAATTAAATATCCAAAAAGTCGAAGACTTGTTTTCGAGATATCATGGCTTCTTTATCATGATAGCGTCAGGGGTGGCTGGGAAACTACTCGCTTTCCTGCGGGGGAACCGGCAAGCCTCCTCAGTCGTTTCACTCCTTGCGGGGTCTCGCCTGGCTCCTTCTCCCGTGGGAGTCTCGCAGTTTCCCAGCCACCCCATCCTAAGGACAAGAGAAAAGAAGCCCTTTGATGAGATTGTCTTCTACAATTACAAGTAGCTCTCCCTTTGTTTGAAGGACAGCATATCGTTGTTTCCTTTTCTCTCTTAAACGCAAGGAGGTCCGGGAAATTGCGAGACTCCAATGGGAGGATAGTACATGGTGAGATCCCGCAGGGCTTTATGCCCGAGGAAGCTCACCGTACGCCCATGGAAAGAGAGTAATTTCCCGGACCTCCCTACCGTCACTGCCGTAATGGAAACAAATATATCCTGAAACTAAGTCTTCAATGTAAATTAACCCGAGATTTAACAGGCCGCATCAAAAAGAAAAGACTGTCACTTTTGTCTCCTCTCTATGCCCTTCCTGATACAGTGGGTTCCTCAGGCAGCTGTACATAAGGGCAAAAGAGCAGGTTGAAAAGGACAGTCTCGTCTTGATTATTTGCTATCTGTATCATTCAAATCGCGTAAAATTGCTTCAATTCGATTACCACGTTCAATTGCTTCATCAAATTCAAAAGCTATCTCTGGCGTTTTGCGAAGGCGGATCCTTTTCCCGATTTCGGAACGGATGAACCCTTTTGCCTTTGCTAATCCAAGTAATGTGTCTTGCTGTTGCTTGTCATTGCCTAATACAGAGATATAAACTTTCGCTTGTTGAAGGTCACCGGTGACATCTACATCTGTAACCGTAACAAAACCGACGCGAGGGTCTTTGATTTTCTTACTGATAATGTCTCCGAGTTCCTTCTTCATCTGTTCTGCTACACGATTGGCTCGTAAATCACTCATCTCTTCCACCTCTTCCTTGACCAGGCAGCATCAGCACCATTCGATGGTCGTTTCTGCCCTTTCAATTTCAGGAAATGAATCAATGAAGGATAACGCTTGCTGAATGAGGCGTTCTGCCTGAACACGGTCGCTTGAAATCGTCACGATTCCGATGACTGTCCGCTGCCACAAATCCTGATGTTCGAGCTCGCTTACAGCAACATTGAATTCATTTTGCAGCCTGGTCGTTATCCGCTTGAGGACAGAACGTTTCTCCTTCAACGATTGTGCGTCATAAATGAAGCACTCGATTTCTGCGCTTAGAATCATGTACGTTCAACTTCCTCCATAACAAACGCTTCAATGATGTCGCCTTCTTTGATGTCATTATAATTTTTGATGGTAATCCCACACTCGTAGTTTTGTGCCACTTCTTTGACATCGTCTTTGTAACGCTTCAAGGTGTCAATTTCACCCTCAAAGATGACGACGCCGTCACGAACGATACGCACACCTGAGTTTCTTGTGATTTTACCGTCGGTGACATAACCACCTGCGATGGTGCCGATTTTGGACACTTTAAATGTTTCCCGAACTTCCACCTGACCGATGATTTTTTCTTCATACTCAGGGTCAAGCATTCCTTTCATAGCTGCTTCAATTTCTTCAATTACTTTGTAAATGACACGGTGTAGACGGATTTCCACATCTTCAGATTCTGCTGCTTTTTTAGCATTAGCATCCGGACGGACATTGAACCCGATTACGATACCATTTGAGGCAGATGCCAGATTGATATCTGATTCATTAATAGCACCGACACCGGTATGGATGATGTTGACTTTAACACCTTCGACATCAATTTTTTCAAGGGAAGAAGCAAGTGCTTCCACAGATCCTTGTACGTCGGCTTTAACAATCAGATTGATATCCTTAATATCCCCCTGTTTGATTTGTTCAAACAAATCATCCAGGCTGACTTTTGTTTTGTCACTACGCTGTGCTTCGATTTGTTTCTGCTGACGGGCTTCTCCAATGGCACGTGCTTTCTTTTCATCTTCAAATGCCAGGAAGCGGTCTCCAGCCTGCGGTACATCATTCAAGCCGGTGATTTCCACAGGTGTGGAAGGACCGACAGATTTTACGCGGCGGCCAAGGTCGTTAACCATGGCACGGACACGACCGAAAGTATTCCCGACTACGAGTGGATCTCCTACATTCAATGTACCATTTTGAACAAGCAAGGTCGCAACAGAGCCACGGCCTTTATCAAGTTCTGCTTCGATAACTGTACCATAAGCCGGACGGTTAGGGTTGGCTTTCAATTCTTCCATTTCAGATACAAGGACAATCATTTCTAAGAGATCATCAATGCCTTCATGTTTGACTGCTGACATCTTGACAAAAATGGTTTCGCCACCGAAATCCTCTGAAATCAACTCATATTCCATGAGTTCCTGCATGACGCGGTCCGGGTTGGCGCCTTCTTTATCCATTTTGTTGACAGCAACAATGATCGGTACCTCAGCTGCTTTGGCATGGTTGATAGCCTCTACAGTCTGTGGCATGACTCCATCGTCTGCTGCAACTACTAAAATTGCAATATCGGTAACCTGAGCACCACGGGAACGCATGCTTGTAAACGCGGCGTGACCTGGTGTATCAAGGAAAGTGATTTTCTTTCCGTTTTCTTCCACTTGATAGGCTCCGATGTGCTGCGTAATACCTCCAGCTTCACCTTCTGTTACTTTAGTATCACGGATGGAATCAAGTAATGTCGTTTTACCATGGTCGACGTGGCCCATGATTGTAACAACGGCAGGACGCTCTTCCAAGTCTTCTGGAGCGTCTTCAAATTGATAGTTCTCGATATCTGTTTCATCTACTTGTACTTCTTCTTCGACTTCTACGTCATATTCTGAACAGATCAATTCAATGGCATCGACATCTAAATCCTGGTTTTTCGTTGCCATTACTCCAAGCATCATCAACTTTTTGATGATTTCAGAAGTATCTTTGTTCAATTTGTCAGCCAGTTCAGCAACGGTTAGTGTACCAGAGAAAAGAATCTTATCCGGTGTCCCTTTAGAAGCAGGTTTTTGCTGTTGCTGTTGTTGCTGCTTACGGTCCTGCTTTTTGTTTTTCTTCTGATTATTGCTCTTTTTCTTATTTTGGTTTGAATTTTTCTTGTTGTTAGCTTGCTTGTTTTGCTGGCTGTTTTTGTTATTTTGTTTATGTGTGTTCTGTTTGTTGGAGTTACTTTTTTGTTCAGCCGGTTTTTGTTCTTCCTTTACAAACCCGAATTCCTGATCCAGCTTGGCTTTGGTGTCATCGGTAATCGTTGACATGTGATTGGATACCTCAATATTCAACGACCCCAATTTATCGATCACTTTCTTACTTGTCATTTCATTTTTCTTCGCATATTCATATACTCGCATCTTACTCATACGTTCACCCCCGAATAGATTCATCGAGCAGCGATTGCAACTTTTTCGCAAATCCTTGGTCAAGAACTGCGATCGCGACTCTCCCCTCCTTACCAATAGCCTGGGATAATGTATCCCTGTCGGCCGCAAGATAGTAGGGTATGTTATAAAAGCTGCATTTATCTATCAGCTTCTTTTTCGTCTGATAGCCGGTATCTTCCGCTATCCAGACAAGCTTTGCTTTTTTCTTCTGGATATCCCTGGTGATTAGTTCTTCACCAAGCGTGCACTTGCCAGCACGATAGGCAAGTCCTAATAAATTCAATGCTTTTTGCATGTTACTGCTCTCCAGCCATTGATTTCAGTTCTTCATAAATCGTATGATCGACTTTTGTATTCAGCTGACGGCTTAAGACATCCTGATCCTGAGCGGTTTCAATGACCTTTGGATCCTTTGAAATGTAGGCGCCTCTGCCATTTTTCTTTCCGCTTGGATCAACAAAGACTTCTCCTTCTTTGTTGCGTACCACGCGGATCAGCTGTTGTTTCGGCTTCATTTCTTTTGTTACGACACATTTACGCAATGGAATCTTTCTTGAAGCAGCCATTATTACCACTCCTTATTCAAAGCGTTCTTCGTCAGATTCAGAAAAAGCATCAACTGCTTCATCTTCTTGCAGATTATCATCTAACAGGCCTTCTTCTTCTGCTTCTGATTCACTCTTAATATCAATTTTCCATCCTGTCAGTTTTGCGGCAAGACGGGCATTTTGCCCTCGTTTACCAATCGCAAGGGACAGTTGATAGTCCGGCACGATGACAGTAGTAGCCTTTTCTTCTTCATTGACCAGCACTTTTACCACTTTCGACGGGCTCAAGGCATTGGATACGTAAGTCACTGGATCCTCGGACCACTGCACAATATCAATCTTTTCGCCTTTCAATTCATTTACGATTGCCTGCACACGCTGGCCTCGCTGGCCGACACAGGAACCAACCGGATCCACTTCCGGATCTTCCGCATGGACGGAAATTTTGGATCTGTCTCCAGCTTCACGAGCTACAGACTTCACTTCCACTGTACCGTCGAAAATCTCCGGTACTTCCATCTCAAACAAACGTTTCAATAGGCCTGGATGGGTACGGGAAACATAAATCTGTGGCCCTTTATTGGTATTTTCGACTTTCGTAACCAATACCTTAAGGCGATCATGGACTTCATAGGTCTCTGTCGGCATTTGTTCCGCTTCTGGAAGACGGGCTTCAATTTTACCAAGGTTCACATAGATAAAGCGAGGATCCTTCCGTTGGATGATCCCTGTCATAACATCTTCTTCCCGATCACTGTATTCACCATAAATGACTCCGCGTTCCGCTTCACGTACGCGCTGTGTCACCACTTGTTTGGCTGCCTGTGCAGCAATACGGCCGAAATCTTTTGGTGTGACTTCTACTTCGATAACATCTTCCAATTCATAATTAGGATTGATTTCTTTTGCTTCTTCTGTTGAAATCTCTTCCTGCGGGTCATCCACTTCATCTACTACCGTTTTACGGGCGTAAACTTTCATGGTTCCTGCATCCTCGTTCAAATCTACACGAACATTGGTAGCTGAATTGAAGTTCTTTTTATACGCCGAAATCAAGGCAGCTTCCAAAGCGTCGATTAATACATCTTTATCAATGCCTTTTTCCTTTTCTAAAAAATGGATAGCATCAAAAAGTTCGTTGCTCAACTATCTTCTCCCCCTTTAATTGAAACTCACTGCTAAACGGGCTTTAGCAATCTTATCGTACGGAATTTCAACTGTTTTTGTCTTTGTTTTAATTTTGTAAGTAATGGTGGCGACCTCATTTTCAAAGGAAGTCAAATCACCTTCAAATTCTTTTTCGCCACTCATCGGTTCATATAGCTTTACATGGACACGGCGGCCGACGTTCTTTTCAAACGCTTGTTTGGTTTTCAAAGGCCGTTCCGCCCCCGGCGATGCTACTTCGAGAAAATAAGGGAATTCTATCGGATCCACGTCATCCAGCTTTTCACTAAGCTGTTCAGATACATACCCACATTCCTCGATGTCTACGCCATCTTCCTTATCTACAAATACACGAAGGAACCAGTTCTTTCCTTCTTTTTTGAATTCAACGTCGACGAGCTCCAGGTTCATCTCTTCGAGTACCGGCTGAACCAGCTCTTCTGTCAAGCGTATAACATTGTCACCCATGTCGTTCCCTCCTTTTTCTTATCCTTAGTATTTCTAATATAATCATTTCCTATCATGTAATTCTTTTGAACTAATCAGTAAGCATTTGTTACAGGCAGTCATCCACAAAAATACGGCACTACAGCAAGTGTAGTGCACAGACAGGTGCGAAATCGAAACAGAAAAATAACCGTAAAGATAAACGAAAGAGCGGGTTGCCCCACTCTTTCGTCGTCCTCCGTATCACTTTTCTAACCATTAAAAATATACCATACGTTCCTTTTTAATGCAAGAAAGCACCTTCATACCAATCAGAATAAGGACAATTGATTCTCTTCCGGCATGCCTTCCAGGCAGCCCTGCTGGTCCAGGTATTCAAGAACCGTCTTTGAAATACGGCTCCTTTCCCGCAGATCCTGTTTAGACAGGAATTCTCCTTCTTCCCTCGCATTTACGATGTTGATAGCAGCATTCGTGCCAAGACCATCGATCGCGTTGAAAGGCGGGATCAATGTATTTCCTTCTACAAGGAACTCACTGGCACTGGATTTATAAAGGTCTACGGTCTGGAAGGAATAGCCGCGCTGACACATTTCAAGAGATAGCTCGAGTACAGTAAGTAAACTCTTCTCTTTTGGAGAGGCGTCATTTCCTTTTGCCAGAATCTCTTCAATCCGCTTCCTGATTGCATCTGCACCCTTGACCATGGTTTCCAGTTCATAATCACTGGCACGGACTGTAAAGTAGGCAGCATAGAAGTAAATTGGATAGTGGACCTTGAAGTAAGCGATCCGTACAGCCATCAATACATAGGCAGCCGCGTGGGCTTTCGGGAACATGTATTTAATTTTCTTACAGGAATCAATGTACCAGTCTGGCACCCCGTGTTTTTTCATTTCTTCAATCCACTCATCCTGGAGGCCGCGCCCTTTACGGACAAATTCCATGATCTTAAAGGCAAGGGATGGTTCAAGCCCTTTGTGCATCAGATACACCATGATATCATCACGGCACCCGATTACTTCCGGCAGTGTACAGATGCCGTCATTGATCAATTCCTGGGCATTACCCAGCCATACATCCGTACCGTGGGACAGGCCTGAGATAATGACCAGTTCCGCAAATGTTTTCGGGCTGGTATCCTCAAGCATCTGACGGACAAAACGTGTGCCGAATTCCGGAACACCAAGCGTACCAGTCTTACAAAGTATTTCATCAGCAGTTACGCCGAGCGCTTCCGGCCCACTGAAGATTTTCATTACTTCCGGGTCATCAACCGGAATTTCTTTCTGGTCAATGCCGCTCAAATCCTGAAGCATTCGGATAACCGTCGGATCATCGTGTCCGAGTATATCGAGCTTCAAGAGGTTATCGTGGATGGAATGGAAGTCAAAGTGAGTCGTACGCCATTCTGCTTTCGTATCATCCGCTGGGTACTGAATTGGAGTGAAATCATAAATCTCCTTATCATCGGGCACCACGATAATACCACCCGGGTGCTGACCGCTGGTCCGTTTCACACCGGTGCATCCCTGGACAAGACGATCGATTTCCGCATTTTTATATTGCAATTGATGGTCTCCGGCATATCCTTTCACATAACCATACGCCGTCTTTTCTGCGATCGTACCGATCGTACCGGCACGATAAACTTTGTCTTCACCGAACAGCACCTTCGTATAGTTATGCGCCTGTGGCTGATATTCACCGGAGAAGTTCAAATCAATATCGGGGACTTTATCTCCTTTAAACCCCAGGAAGGTTTCAAATGGGATATCCTGACCATCCTTATTCATAGATTCCCCGCATGTAGGGCAATCTTTTTCAGGAAGGTCAAATCCGCTCCCCACTGACCCGTCCGTGAAAAATTCAGGCTCTCTGCAGTGCGGACATACATAATGCGGAGGCAGTGGATTCACTTCCGTAATTCCCGTCATCGTGGCAACGAAAGAGGAACCAACCGATCCCCTGGAACCGACCAGATAGCCATCATCCAACGATTTCTTCACGAGCTTTTGAGAAATCAAGTAGATGACAGCGAACCCGTGCCCGATAATACTGTCTAATTCTTTTTCTAATCGTTTCTCTACCAGTTCAGGCAACTCATCTCCATAAAGGCTCTTCGCTTTATTGTAAGACATTTCCCTGATTTCCTGGTCGGCACCTTCAATATTAGGCGTATAAAGGTCCTCTTTTACCGGAGAGACCTCTTCCACTTGATTTGCTATTGCCTTAGTATTAGTGACAACAACCTCTTTCGCCTTTTCTTTACCTAGAAATGTAAAATCATCTATCAGTTCGTTTGTTGTCTTAAAATGAACCTCTGGCAACGTTTGACGATTCAATGGATTACCATTCTGAGAGGATATTAGAATCTGTCTGTACATCTTTTCATGCGGTTCAATGTAATGCGTATTCCCGGTAACCACTGCTTTCTTGCCCAGACGTTCTGCCATGGCCACCAGTTTCTTTAAAATATCAAAAATCTGTGCTTCATTCTGCACGAGCTCTTTTTCTATCAAATGTCGATAGTTTCCGGGTGGCTGTATTTCAATATAGTCGTAATATTCAGCGGTCTTTTCTGCTTCTTCTTCCGACTTTTGCATCATCGTTTCAAAAACTTCACCTTTATCGCAACCGGAGCCAATCAGGATGCCTTCACGCAGTTTGGATAATTTCGATCTTGGTATTCTCGGCACCCGGTAAAAATAATCAATATGCGCATGGGAAACAAGGCGGTAGATATTCTTCAATCCGGTCTCATTTGTCGCTAACAGTGTACAATGGAAAGGCCGGGAGCGTTGATAGGCATTCCCTTCCCCCATATAATCATTCAAGTTCTTATGATTAGTAATTCCTCTTTCCAGTGCCTTCTTGACAAGCTTCCATAATAGGTACCCAGTTGCTTCGGCATCATAAATCGCACGGTGGTGCTGAGTGAGTTCGATATCAAAGAACTTACATAACGTGTTCAACCGATGATTCTTCAGCTCCGGAACCAACAGACGAGCAAGTTCCAATGTATCGATTACAGGTAACTCAGACTTCCCGAGGCCGATATTTTTGTATCCTGCATTAAGGAAGCCCATATCAAAGCTGGCATTATGGGCGACAAGGATCGAGTCTCCTGTCCACTCATGGAAATCTTTTAGTACATCTTCGATTTCCGGGGCATCTTTTACCATATCATCGGTGATACCTGTTAAATCAGTCGTTGTCTGGGATAATGGATGGTGCGGATTCGCGAATGATTCAAAACGATCGATGATGTCACCATCTTTTACTTTTACAGCTGCCAGTTCAATGATTTTGTCATAAACAGCAGACAGACCCGTGGTTTCAACGTCAAATACGACGTACGTATCAGTCGCAAGTTCCCTGTCCTGCTCTTCATAAGCGATTGGTACACCATCATCAACGAGATTTGCTTCAACTCCGTAGATGATTTTTATCCCATGTTTACTACCTGCACTATGGGCTTCCGGATAAGCCTGTACTACTGCATGGTCTGTAATAGCAATCGCTTCATGGCCCCAACGTGCAGCCGTTTCGATCAGACGACCCGGGGCTACCGGCGCATCCATTTGGCTCATGGTAGTATGGGCATGGAGCTCGACTCGCTTTTCTCCTTCCGGTGCCTCATCGACGCGCAGGGATGGCTTGATTTCATTAATATCGTTTGCCATCATGGTCAGTTCTGAAGTGAAATTATCCGTTTGGATACTTCCACGGGCTTTAATCCACATTCCTTTTTTAATCGCCTTAAATTGTTCCGCATGATCATCACCGCGGGAGAACATTTTGATAGAAAAGGAATCCGTGTAGTCCGTCACTTTTAATAGCAGGAGGTGACGTCCGGAACGAAGCTCTTTTACTTCGACATCAAAGATGTGACCTTGTACGATTTTCCTGCGTTCTTCTTCAAGGATATCGCTCATCTTATCAGGTTCTTCCTGGATGTTATAACCGATCATGACAGGTCCTTCATGCTGTCCTTCGCTCTGTTGTTTTGCCCGTTCCTCTTTTTCCTTGACGGCCTGCTGGACAAATAATTGATCTTCTTTTTGGCGCTCCTGCTGAAACTTCTTGATTTCTTCTTCCTGACTTTTCACTTTAGTGGTGATCGTGCAAGGCGTGATACCCACTTTTTTGCAGAAGGAGAGCAGCGGTTCATGCAGCCGCTTCCTGACAGCGTGACTCTCTGCTTCATTCCTGCAGGTTAACATAATCTTATTACCGTTTATTTCTGGTTGTTGTTCCAAGACAAGATCCTTATAAGCAGGAGACAGCTGAGGAACAGTAGTGACAAAACATTTCCAATAATCCAGCAGGTCTTGTTCTTCAAGCGATTGTTGATCGGTATGCATCGTCCAGTCCACTACTTCAGCTATATGCCTGAACCCTTCCTGCAATTTCGTTGTGAATAACTGATAAACAGATGGAGGCAGCGGGCATTCCAGTTGAAAATGAAAGTGCCACGTTTTTGTTTGCGTAAAAACGTCCAATTTCTTTAAAGAACTCTTTCCCATATGCTCCTCTGCCAGCTCTTCAGGAAACTGAATCTGTTCGAATAACAACTCCATCTTCTCTCTACTTGAAACTCCCACGATGATTCCTCCCAGTGTATCTGCAGCCTTTACAAACTGAATGCCGCTTTTCTAAATTAATCCAATTGATTTTCATTCCGTGCAATAAAATATACCCTCGCATAATAAATGTAGCAAGGGTATATCCACTTAATCAAGATGAAATTCTTTTCCTATTTGCCAAGGAATGTTTTTACTTGATCGATGACCTGGTCGGTTTCAAGTTCGAGCTGCTCTTTTGTCGCACGTTCCTTGAACTCTACAATGCCTTCACCAGCACGCTTTCCGACTGTTATCCGGAGCGGGATACCGATCAAGTCGCTGTCTGCAAATTTGACACCTGGACGTTCTTTCCGATCATCATATAAAACTTCAATTCCCTGAGCCTGAAGCTTTTGGTATAATTCTTCTCCGAGTACCGACTGCTCTTCTTTTTTAGGGTTCAATGTCAATAAATGAACCTGGTAAGGAGCAACATTTGCCGGCCATGTGATTCCATCTTCGTCATGATACTGCTCCACGATCGATGCCAGCGTACGAGATACTCCGATGCCATAACATCCCATGATCATCGTGTTCGCTTTCCCCTGGTCATTCAGGTAGGAAGCATCCATTTTCTCGGCGTAGAACTTACCCAATTTGAAGACATGTCCTACTTCAATACCTCGGGCAAACTTGATTTTGCCTTCTCCATCTGGCGAAGGGTCGCCTTCTTTAATAAAACGCAAGTCAGCATATTTATCGATAGAGAAATCTTTACCCGGTGTCACATTGACATAGTGGTATCCTTCTTCATTAGCTCCACAGGTCGTATTGACCATCGCTTCAACCGCAAAGTCAGCAACCACTTCTACTTCCTCCGGTACATCTACAGGACCGAGGGAGCCGAACCCTGCGCCCATCAGCTTTCTTGTATCCTCTTCGGAAGCAAGATCAATCAGACTGGCATCATACAGGTTTTTCAGCTTTACATCATTTACTTCATGGTCTCCGCGGGTAACGACCATAACAAACCGGTCGTCCACTTTGAACATGATCGATTTCAAGCCCTGATTCAATCCATGGCCGAGATAATCAGCAACTTGCTGCATCGTCTTCTGGTCAGGAGTGGCTACTTTCTCCATCTCTTTCGGAGTTTCATTCGACTTTTCATACTCGGTGATGACAGGTGCCATTTCTATGTTTGCGGCATAGCGGGAAGTATCCGAATATGCGATTGTATCTTCACCGACTTCTGACAACACCATGAATTCATGGGTGTCTTTACCGCCCATTGCACCTGAGTCTGCTATTACCGCCCGAAAATTCAAACCACAGCGACGAAAAATGTTGGAATAAGCATCGAATAATCTTTGATATGTACCATCAAGGCTTTCGAAAGAATCATGGAAAGAATAGGCATCTTTCATTAAAAACTCGCGGCCCCGGAGTAATCCAAAACGCGGACGCTTTTCATCACGGAATTTATTTTGAATTTGATAAACAGTAAGTGGCAGCTTTTTATAGCTTTTCACTTCATCACGGACAATGCTTGTAATTACTTCCTCATGAGTTGCACCTAGTGCGAATTCCCGTTCATGACGATCGTGAAGGCGCATCAGCTCTGGACCGAATGTATCCCAGCGACCCGTTTCTTTCCACAGTTCAGCTGGCTGTAAAGCAGCCATAAGCATCTCATGAGCTCCCGCTTTTTCCATTTCATCTCTGACGATATCTTCTACTTTACGCAACACTCTGCGACCGATCGGTAAGAAACTGTACACACCAGATGCAATCTGGCGAATATAGCCTGCCCTGACTAAAAGCTGGTGGCTTTTTATTTCAGCATCGGCTGGGGTTTCACGTAAAGTCGGTAATAACATTTCACTTTGCCTCATAATAAAACACCCCTATTCATTACTACGTGATAGAAAACTGGAAGTAAAGGGTAGTAAACCCTCCACTTCCAGCAGACTTTGCATTCGTTTCGTTACTGATAAAACCTGCTTTCCTCTTTCTATTGTAACAGAAGATCAGTTATCAGAGGAATAGGCGTTGAATATCATTCCAGGTTACTACCAGCATCAATAGCATTAGCAGTGCAAAACCAATAAAGTGCACCACGCCTTCTTTCTGTGGATCAATCGGCTTTCCTCTAATTGCTTCAACTCCCACGAATAAAAGCCGTCCACCATCAAGTGCTGGCAATGGCAGCAGATTGACGATACCAAGATTAATGCTTAATATTGCCGACCACATCAGGTAATTGATGATACCGGTCTGCACAACTTTGTCTGTGGCATCATAAATGCCCACAGGCCCAGACAGCATATCCAGTGAAAACTGGCCGGTTACCAGCTTCCCTAAATTGGTGAGAATCAGCACCGTCCAATCATAGGTTTGTGTGAAACCAAATTGGATCGTTTTCAGGAAGGAATCCTCAAAGGCCCTTTCAACACCAATTTGCCCTATTTTAACATCCTGTTGTTCAATTGCTGCCGGTGTAACGGAAAATTCCTGCTCTTGTCCATTCCTTATTACAGTAAAATCCATCTCTGTATCCGGGTTGTTTCTCACAATTTCAGTAAACTCATCCCAGGTTGCTACCTGCTGGCCTTCAATGGCGACAATCTTATCCCCTTGTTGCAAACCTGCCTGCTCCGCAGGTGTATCCTCGACGATATTTCCGATTTGTGCTTCGTTTACCGGAACCCCCTGGATGAAACCGAGGATGAAAAAGATGATAATCGCTAAGACAAAGTTCATCATCGGACCAGCAAACAGCTGCATGGCACGCTGACCTACCGTTTTGGATGCGAATTGCCGATTATATGGGGCAATTTGTGTTTCCTTCTCATCCATTACAAAGAAGGCTTTAGGATCTACTTCAAAAAACAGCTTTTCATCTTCATCAATTTCATATCCTTCGATAACCAGGCGGTGGTCGAGGTCCGCTTTTTCCACTTCGATCACACGCGCGTTTGGATGTTTGGATTTGTTATTGACAATGATCTTATTGACTTTGCCTTGATCATTGAATTCCAAACCAACGTGATGTCCTGCTTTCAATTCGATGATTTCCGGGTCTTCTCCTGCGACTCTTACATAACCGCCGACAGGGAGCAGACGAATGGTATATAGCGTTTCATTTCGCGTGAAGGCAAATATTTTCGGACCGAAGCCGATCGCGAATTCCCTTGCAAGCATCCCTGCCCTCTTGGCAAAGATCAGATGGCCCCACTCATGCACAAATACAAGAACACCGAACATGAGTATAAAAGCAATAACAGTCGTCAAAAAGAAGCACCTTCCTTTTTCATCGCTGTTAAATCTTTCTATTGATAGTTACCAAGTCAAACTCAGACACAGGAAAGACTGAAACTATCAACAACAACATTTAACAGGGTTTTATTTTAAATACGAGCACACCTGGCTTCTTGTTTCCTGATCAATCGCTAGAATCGTGTCTAAATCAGGCTTGTCAATGGTCTGGTGGCTTTCTAAAGCTTGTTCAATCAAGGTCTCTATATCCAGAAACGAGATTTTCCCTTTCAGGAATAGTTCAACAGCCTGCTCATTGGCGGCATTTAGAACGGTAGTCATCGACCCACCTTCTTTTCCTGCCTGAAATGCTAACTTCAAACAGCGAAAACGTTCATAATCCATCGGCTGAAAGTGCAAGGTTGCAATTTCTTCTAAGTTTAACCGTTTGGTCATGGATAAATCAAGACGGTCCGGGTAAGTGAGTGCATATTGAATCGGAACTTTCATGTCTGGTGTACCTAATTGTGCAATGACACTTCTATCCTTGTATTCAACCATGGAATGAATGACACTCTCTCTATGAAGTATAACATCAATCTGTTCGTAAGGTATATCAAAGAGCCAGTGCGCTTCAATTACTTCCAATCCTTTATTCATCATCGAAGCGGAATCAATCGTAATCTTGGCTCCCATGCTCCAGTTCGGGTGATTCAAGGCATCTTCTACCGTAACACCTTTCAGTTCTTCCCTTGTCTTGTCCCTGAAACTTCCACCGGAAGCTGTCAAAACCAGACGTTCAATCGTATCCGGTCTTTCCCCATTCAAGCTTTGAAAAATTGCAGAATGCTCACTGTCCACTGGTAAAAGATCCACGTTATATCTATTAGCTGCTTCCATTACCAGATGGCCTGCTGTTACAAGCGTTTCTTTATTAGCAATGGCAATGACTTTCTGCGCTTCAATTGCCGCAAGGGTTGCCGGAAGACCTACACTGCCCATGACAGCATTGACCAGCACATCCACATCAGCTGCTGTGCTTGCTGCAATCATACCTTCCGTTCCCAGTAATACTTGGATAGCAGGGAATTCACTTTCCACTTGTTCTTTAATCGTTTTATCCTGGACGACGACTACTTTTGGTGAAAATTCTTTGATCAGCGGTAATGCTTTTTCAATATTTTTGCCAAAAGCAAGCGCATAGACCGAGAAATGATCAGGATGCAGCCGAATGACTTCCAGCGTCTGGATGCCAATGGATCCAGTGGCCCCGAGCAACGTAATTTGCTTCATATGATAAATCTCTCCCACTTCTATTGAATGCTATGAAATGAAATTTATGAAATGTAATACAGGTAAAATGAAAATTAAACTATCAAACCGGTCGAGTACACCACCGTGACCTGGAAGAATACTGCCAGAGTCTTTTACTGCATAGTGACGTTTAAAGGCAGATTCGACAAGATCTCCAATCTGGCCAAAAAAAGATACAACTACGGTTACAATCAACACAAGGATGGTAGATGAGTGTACCGGATAGAAAAGCTGAAAGGCGAGCGCTACAATACAGGCCAGTACAATGCCACCGACTGCACCTTCCACTGTCTTTTTGGGGCTGATCTTCGGCCACAGCTTATGCTTGCCGAAAGAGCGTCCGAACAAGTATGCCCCTGTATCCGTTGCCCAAATGACAAATAAAGCGTAAAAGATATACTCCAGACCACTATCCCGTGTTTCCATTAAGTAATGGAAGCCCATTCCTACATAGATGGCAGAAATCAGAAGAAAGCCTGCATCATCAAAAGTGAACCGGTTTTTTACTAAGACGGTATAGCTAAGTAACAATAATACCGCAACTAATGTAAGTTCAGATTTAGTTACGACATCTTCTTCGATACCGAATATTTGACCGAAAGGAAACATTAATGCCCACATTAACAAAAGCGTCAGTATAGAAGGAATGGAATATCGGGAAATCTTTTTCATTCGGATCAATTCCAATATTCCTATACTAGCTATCAAATAGACGAATATTTTAAATGGCCACCCTCCCAGAATGATTAAAGGGAGAAATATAAGTGCTCCGACAATTGCTGTAATCGTTCTTTGTTTCATGCTACTTCAACACCTTATATCCCGCCATAGCGACGTTTTCTATTCTGATAGTCGTACAGCGCTTTTTCAAAATATGTTTCATCAAAATCAGGCCAGTATACATCTGTGAACCAAAACTCACTATACGCTAGTTGCCATAATAGAAAGTTGCTTAGACGCTGCTCGCCGCTTGTACGTATCAGTAAGTCTGGCTCTTTCAGGTTTGCCGTATACAGGCGTTCGGAAATACAGGCCTCATCGATATCCTCAGGAACCAGGTCCCCATCCCGCACTTCGTCTGCTACTTGTTTGACAGCTTTCACCATTTCATAACGGCTTCCATAATTCAGTGCAAAGTTCAACACCAGGCCTGTATTTTGTGACGTACGGTCCTTCGCTTCCTGAACAGCTTTCTTTGTATGGTGAGGCAATCTCTCGAAATCACCGATAGTCTCAACACGTACGTTTTTCTCTATCAGTTCCGGGAGATATGTATTTAAAAATTCCATTGGTAATTTCATAAGAAAATCGACTTCTGTCTTCGGACGCTTCCAGTTTTCCGTAGAAAAGGCGTATAGCGTCAACACTTCAATTCCCAGGTTCGAAGCGTGCCTGACAATTTTCTTTACTACATTCATGCCCTCTTTATGTCCTGCTATTCTTGGAAGACCTTTGCTTTTTGCCCATCTTCCATTTCCATCCATGATAATAGCTACGTGAGATGGTAAATGATCGTAATCTAAATCAGGCGTTTGTTCTTCAGGCTTTGATTTAATTTTTGTAAATGGAATTTTGATTGGCATTTCGACATCCTCCAATAAGGATACTTATCTTATTTATTATACTATAATCCTACCCTAAGCGTATAATGACATAAAGTATAACGTCAAAACTTTCTATAAGAGTAATCTACGTAAACAGCTGGAACGAAGCTTGGAACATTTTTAATAGTTTTACACTCAACCCAAAAGGTCAGACTGACAAAATAGAAAGCCGCGCCAATTGCAGCGCGGCTTTTTACTTTAACACCGGAAGGTATAAACATCCTGCGTCTATTAAATGTAATAGACACTTTGCCCTTCCTTTATACTTCCAGGATTTCTGCTTCTTTGTTTTTGGAAAGTTCGTCGACTTTCGCCACGTGGTTATCGGTAGCTTTTTGGACATCGTCCTGGAAAGATCGTAATTCATCCTCCGTAAGTTCGCCGTCTTTTTCAAGCTTCTTCAGCTTATCATTACTGTCACGACGAATATTACGAATTTGGACTTTCGCTTCTTCTGCATATTTCCCAACAACTTTAACAAGATCTTTACGACGTTCTTCAGTCAATGCTGGAATGTTAATGCGAATTACATTTCCATCACTGGAAGGAGACAGTCCAAGGTCTGCCTTTTGGATCCCTTTTTCAATATCTGCGATTGCAGACTTATCATAAGGTGTGATGACAAGCAAACGCGCCTCTGGTGCGGATACTTGTGCTAATTGGTTCAACGGAGTAGAAGCACCGTAATAATCGACATAAACACTGTCTAAGAGGTTAGGATTAGCTCTCCCTGCACGTACAGTTGCCAATTGACGGGAATACGCCTGTACCGCTTGTTCCATTTTAGAATTCGTTTCTTTGATTACTTCGTTGGACATGTTATTTCCCCCTAACAATCGTTCCGATATTTTCACCCAGAACTGCTTTTTTAATGTTACCCTCTTCAGTTATTGAGAATACCAATAAAGCAATATCGTTGTCCATACATAAGGATGAGGCAGTTGAATCCATAACGCCAAGTCCTTCGTTCAGTACATCCATATAGGATAGCTGATCGTATTTCTCAGCATCTTTATTGAATTTAGGGTCAGCGTTATAAACGCCATCCACATTATTTTTAGCCATTAGAATGACATCTGCCTCTATTTCTGCAGCGCGCAGTGCCGCAGTAGTATCCGTAGAGAAATATGGATTCCCGGTACCGGCAGCAAAAATGACAACACGCTTCTTTTCCAAGTGACGGATTGCTTTTCTACGGATGTATGGCTCAGCCACCTGGCGCATTTCAATTGAAGTTTGCACACGAGTAGGAATACCGTGGTTTTCCAGGCTATCCTGCAATGCCAGGGAATTCATGACCGTAGCCAGCATTCCCATATAATCGGCATTCGCTCTGTCCATTCCCATTTCGCTTCCGACTTTGCCTCGCCAAATGTTACCGCCACCTACGACAACGGCTATTTCAACTCCTAGTTCGGCAACTTCCTTAATTTGTTTCGCTACAGACTGGATGATAGCAGGATCTAATCCGAACCCCTGTTTTCCACTTAAGGCTTCACCACTTAATTTCAATACGATTCGACGGTAACGAGCTGCAGTCATAGTAACCTCCATATACCTATTTTATCAGTTTGATAATCTTTTGTTCTTGTCAATATACATGGTATGTAGCATGTTTGAAAATAGGGAACACTGCGTGTGTCCCCTATTTTTTCAGGCATGCTTATTTTTTCACTTGGCTCATGACTTCTTCAGCAAAGTTGTCTTCACGTTTTTCCATGCCTTCTCCTACCGCATAACGTACGAAACCTTTGACAGAACCTTTTGTGGATTCAACAAATTGTTTAACTTTTTGATCCGGATCTTTGACAAAGCTTTGTTCAAGCAGGCAGATCTCTTCGAAGAATTTGCCTAGACGGCCTTCGACCATTTTCTCAACGATATGCTCAGGCTTGCCTTCGTTCAAGGCTTGAGTCTTAAGCATTTCACGTTCTTTGTTTACTTCCTCTTCAGAAACCTCATCACGAGAAACGTAACGCGGGTTAACAGCAGCAATGTGCATGGCTACGTCTTTAGCTGCAGCTTCATCTGTGCTGCCTTCAAGAAGGGTAAGGACACCGATGTTACCACCCATGTGGATATATGCGCCAAAAGCGTCGTTATCTGTTTTATCAAGGATTGTGAAACGGCGAAGCGAGATTTTCTCACCAATTTTTGCAATAGTGGAGTTGATATATTCCTGGACAGTATCTCCTTCACCGTGCAGCTTTTGCTCTAAAGCTTCGTCTGCAGTGGCAGGCTTTTGAGAAAGCAGGTGCTTTCCAAGCTCTTGAAGAAGAGATTTAAACTGATCGTTTTTAGTAACGAAGTCAGTTTCACAGTTTACTTCCAGCAATACTGCTGTATTACCATCAACTTCAACGTGGGCAGAACCTTCTGCAGCGATACGGTCTGCTTTCTTTTGTGCTTTAGAGATACCTTTTTCGCGAAGCCATTCCATCGCTTTGTCCATATCTCCATCCGTTTCCGTTAGTGCTTTTTTACAATCCATCATACCTGCGCCAGTTTTTTCACGCAGTTCTTTTACCATTTTTGCAGTTACAGCCATGTTATTTCCTCCTTTAGAATTTAAGCATTTACGTATGCTTCATCAATTTAGTTAAGAAGAAAAAGGAAGTCAGGCTCCGGGTGGAAGCTCGATATTCATCGTTACGTCCTAATGCCTTTGGACATCCTCTTTAAAAAAGGTGATAAAAGGTCCACCCTCTTATCACCTTTGAAACCTTTGTTACTCGGTTGCAGTTTCCACTTCAGCGTCTTCTGCTGGTGCAGCTTCTTCTGCAATTTCAGTTTCTTCGCCTTGCTTTGCTTCAAGAACAGCGTCAGCCATTTTGGAAGTAAGCAATTTAACAGCACGAATCGCATCGTCATTCGCAGGAATGACATAATCGATTTCGTCTGGATCACAGTTTGTATCAACAATTCCGACAATCGGAATGTTTAGTTTATGAGCTTCAGCAATCGCAATGCGTTCTTTACGTGGGTCGATAACGAAAAGTGCATCAGGAAGGTTCTTCATTTCTTTGATACCGCCCAAGAATTTCACCAGACGATCTTTTTCTTTAAGAAGTCCGACTACCTCTTTCTTAGGAAGTACATCAAATGTTCCATCTTCCTCCATACGCTCGATATCTTTCAGACGGTTTATACGCTTGCGAATTGTTTGGAAGTTTGTCAACGTACCACCCAACCAGCGTTGGTTGATATAGTACATACCGCAACGAGTCGCTTCGTCACGTACAGTGTCTTGTGCTTGCTTTTTTGTTCCGACGAAAAGGATAGTTCCTCCGTCAGCAGCAAGATCCTTTACATAATTGAATGCTTCATCTACTTTCTTGACCGTCTTTTGAAGGTCGATGATGTAGATACCGTTACGCTCTGTGAAGATGTATTTTTTCATCTTCGGGTTCCAGCGGCGAGTTTGATGTCCAAAATGAACACCAGCTTCAAGCAGCTGCTTCATTGAAATAACAGACATGTTAATTCCTCCTGTTTGGTTTTTTTAGTATCCTCCGCCCCCTTCATCTTCCTTCCGAAACTCTGGAATAGAGCACCCTCGGCAGGAATCTGCGGACGTGTGTATTGACACCAAAAGTAAATATATCATATGCCATTGGTGCAATCAAGTAATTATTACATTTTTTGTGGCTGGAATTTCAAAATCAATTCAATTTCGGTTTGGCCACAATTCATTTTACGGGCTATATCTTCTATTGTATAGCCATCGTTCCTCATTGCAACTACGCGTGTCGACAAAGAAGGCTGATACTCTACATCATTATTTCCCGGGAGGGGCGGGTTATAAACAGGCTGGGAAAAATCCTTATTCAAATCGGAGTGCGTTTCTTCTTTAGCAGTTTTCCCGTGTTCATTACTTATTGGCTGGTTAATTTGGGGACTCTTATGTTTCTTCTGGCTGTCATCCAGCCATTGCTTCAGCTGTTCGTTCTCTTCTTTTATTTCGAGCAGGTAGGCGGTAAACATCTCCTCAATTTCCCCCGCTACCTGCTTTTGCCTCATTTCCAGCTCTTCTGCTTTTTTCACTCTGGCAAAAAGGACAAAAATGACCAGGAGCATAATGCCATGGAGTAAAAAACTAACGACCAATAAGAAAGTCGTCATATGTTCCATCACCTCATTAAAATGGTAATAAATTGACTCTGTTAATTCCGTGCTTGCTTTAAAAGGCTTCTTCAATGAAATGCCAGAAAGTCGAAGACTTGATTTCGGCATAACAAGGGTTCTTTACCATAATAGCCTCAGGGTTGGCTGGGAAACTACTCGCTTTCCTGTGGGGGAACTGGCGAGCTTCCTCGGGCTATTGCCCTGTGGGATCTCGCCTAGATCCTTCTCCCACGGGAGTCTCCCAGTTTCCCAACCAACCCAACCGAAGGAAAAGCGAAACGAACCCATGCCATATTGTAGATGTCTACTTTAAAGGAATAATTAAAAACACGCGATTTAAAGCTCACATTTCATGCATAGCGCACTCTTTGTTTGAAGAACAATATACCGATGTTTCCGTTTCTCTCCTAAACGCAAGGAGGTCCGGGAAATTGCGAGACTCCTATGGGAGGATAGTACATGGTGAGATCCCGCAGGGCTTTAAGCCCGAGGAAGCTCACCGTACGCCCATGGAAAGCGAGTGATTTCCCGGACCTCCAAACCGTTACTAACGTGACGGAAACAACATACCTTGAAACTGAGTCTTGTACTATGCGTTTATGAGGTTACCTAGATTGTTCTTGAGTTTAAATAAGGCTTTGGCGTGTATTTGGGAAATTCTTGACGTTGTCAATCCTAATACCTGGCCGATTTCAGTCAATGTGAGTTCTTCATAGTAGAATAAACTGATCACCAGTTGCTCTTTCTCCTTCAGCTGGCGAATCCCATCAGCTAAATCCTGATGATTTTCCTGTCGGATCAGACTTTTTTCCGGAGTCAACGATTTATTATCCGGCAAAGTGTATCCCACACCTTCCTTTTGATCATTGCTCCCATCTTTCGCCTTATCTTCCATGGATAAGATATTTGCAAATAAAGCATCCTTTACTACTTCAGCAACCTCTTCTTCTTCCAATCCCGTTTCTTCCCCGATTTCCTTGGCAGTGGGCAGTCGTTGTAATTTTTGTTCGAGTCGTTCTGAAACATGTTCAATTTTTTTGGCTTTATCCCTGTCAGACCTTGGGAGCCAATCCTCCTTTCGAAGACCATCCATGATGGCACCACGAATACGAAAAGATGCATATGTATCGAATTTCAAGTCGCGTTGGACATCAAACTTTTTTAAGGCGTCGTATAAACCGTATAAACCAAGACTTTTAATATCATCTTTATTGACACTTGCAGGCAAATGAGCCGCAATCCGCTGCACATGAAAATTAACTAAATGCATATGGTTCTCAATCAATTCATTGGCTGCTTCCATATTCTCCTCCAGCTGCCAACGGTTCCATAACTCTTGTTCTTCCACCGATAACGAACTTGCCATCTTCTCCCTCCTTCAATTATAAATCTATATCGCAGTTAGCCTATTAAGTTATCAATCTTCCTTTAATAACTGTCTGACTGCTTCCGTAGCTTGTTCGGATAGCTGATCATCCTCTACGATGTCTTTATTAATAGGAAGAGGACGGTTTATTTCCTTATTTCTTGCTGCTGGTTGAGCCTTCTCCCGTTTAATAAACTGAAATGCCCAGCGAAAAAAGTAACCAAGCACATATAAACAACCAAACACTAAAGCTGCTCTTATCATGGAGGTATCAAGGGAATTATTTTGCAGTGATAGAAACAAAGAAAGAAAAAATCCCGCTATCGCTAACGCTAAGTTCCATAATAGATTTCCGGCCATTCTATTTAACCACCTCCATCCAAAACCATTGCAATCCGGTCCACTCCTCATGTAATTGCTGCTTTTCCCTCATTACCTAAAGGCAGGCGGATAAGAAACGTACTTCCCACCCCCATTTGGGAGGTGATGTCTATTTGGCCGCCAAGGGATTCAATCGTATTTTTCACGATATCAAGCCCTACACCACGACCAGACACATCCGAAACTTTATCTGCTGTGGAAAAACCACTGCTCATCATTAAATGGAACAGCTGGGAATCTTTCATACGATATGCCTCATTTTCACTGACAAGGTCACGGTTGATTGCCTTGCGCACTACTTCATCACGCCTTATCCCCGCACCATCATCCGTGATTTCTATGTAAATGTAACTTGTTTCTTTATAAGCTCGAAGAGTCAGGGTGCCCTCTTCTTTTTTCCCCATACGCTCTCTTTCCTCAGGTTGTTCAATGCCATGATCAATCGCATTACGGAGCAGGTGGACAATAGGAATTCCGATAGTGTCGGTAATCGATTTATCTATTTCGACTTCTGTACCGCTGACTTCTAATTTGATGTTTTTACCGAGATTTCTTGCCAACTGCCTGACCATCCGGGGGAATCTATCAAAAACTTGCCCGACTGGTACCTTCCTTAATTCACTTGTAAGCTGCTTTAATTCCGTGCTGCATGTTAAAACACGTTCCACCACTGCCTGTAATTCCTTGTCATTGGTTAATTCAGCAATTTGGTTTAACTTCCCTTTTTCTCTTTCCAGCCTATCCGCCACTTGAGACAATTTGCTTAACCGATCCTTCTTTACCCGAATGGATGTATCTGTCTTCGTCTGGCTCTGAAAAAAAGGGCCAGATACTCTAGTGGTCTCAGGGGGATCAATTTTTTCCAGCGCTGCAGCTTCGAATTCGTTCTCAGGAAAAGAAGTAGTTTGACTTTCCGACACAGGTTCATTAATGGATCCGCCCGGAGAACTGCCCCTTTGTTCTATTAGTTCTAACTGACGGAGAGTTGCATCTATGTCCAGTTTTCTGTGGCCGCCTTCCGCAATATTCATGAGGATGGATTCCAAATCGTTTACAGCATTTAAAAGCACATCTATGCTCTGCGGTGTAATGAGAATAGCCTGGCTTCGCATAGCATCCAATACACTTTCCATCGAATGAGTAAGTATGGCCAGGTGCTGAAACTCCATTGCGGCAGCCATGCCTTTCAGTGTATGAGTTGCACGGAAGACTTCAGTGATTCGGTTCAGGCTGAAAGGATCTTTTTCTAAGGCGAGCAGATGATCGTTAATGCGTTGAATATTTTCTTTACTTTCTTCAATAAAAATATCCAGGTATTGATTCATTTCCAGGCCCCCTTCCCCTGAAGTGAAATCAATCGTTTCAATCTATCCACAAACCCATTTTCTGCAAAGCGATTGATAGTAATAGACCCATCCAAATACTGGTCAGTCATTTGCAAAAGTGCTTGAGAAGCTGATGATTTCCGGTTGAATTGTAAGAATGGTACCTGAGAAACTACCGCTTTCCCAACATTAGGATCATCAGGTAAAATACCAAGCGGATACAATTCTTTATTAAGAAACTGCTTTCCTGCCCTTTGAAAACGATTCAGGGTCTCCTTACCAGTCTGAATGTCAGAAGCCCGATTGATCAGCATGTAAATGTTCATGTTTCTCTGTAGCTGATGAATATATTTAAGGATGGCATAACCATCCGTCAACGCAGTAGGTTCCGGTGTGGTGACCAATATGGCTTCTTCAGCAGCTAAAATGAACTTTAAACTGTCATTTGTAACGCCAGCCCCCATATCAAAAATAACAAAATCATAGAATTTAGATATAGCTTCAAACTCAGATAAAAAGTGATGGAACCGATGTTCATCCAATTGGAACAGCTCGGCTAAACCTGAGCCTCCTGCTATGTACTCCAAGGCTTCCGGTCCCTTGGTCAAAATATGCTTGAGAGATACATTCCCCTCAAACAGATCAACAAGATTACGGCTGGCGCTTTTCCCAATGAGGATATCGATATTACCCATCCCGATATCAAGGTCGAATAACAAAACTCTCTGCTGTCTCTCTTTTAAGGCAATAGAGAAATTCAAGGCAAAATTTGACTTGCCCACTCCCCCCTTACCACTGATAATGGCAAGAGTTTTGGCTTTATGTTCTTCTCTATTCTTTTTTTTCAGCATACGGTCACGCAACTGCTGGGCCTGGTCATGCATCATTACTGTCACCTGCTATTCTCGATGCCACCCAATCAATGGAGGCTCCCCGAATATCATCCGGTACATTTTGACCATCGGTAATGTAGGCTGCTCCCACTTTGTTGTGATAAAGCATGTTAAAGGCGCTGCCGAACGTGGACGTTTCATCCGCTTTTGTAAAGATCAGCTTATGAATCGGTACTTCATGAAATTGATCGTAAATCACTTGCATATCCCGATATCGGGAGGTCAGCGATAATACTAGATAAGTCTCCATATTCACCCCGAAATCAATCAATTCTTTTAATTCTTTGATGTACTGAGCGTCGCGAAAATTTCTACCTGCCGTATCGATCAATACTAAATCATAAGCTGCGAACTTTTCCCGTGCTGCCATATAATCTTCAGTAGAATAGGCGACCTCAATCGGAACATTTAATAACTCTGCATAGGTTTTCAATTGTTCAATAGCAGCAATACGATAGGTATCTGTGGTAATAAAAGCTACTTTTTTGTTTGCTGATAATACCGCCTGGGCGGCTACTTTTGCAATCGTAGTGGTTTTTCCTACCCCAGTAGGACCGACAAATTGAATATATTGATTACGATAATCGATTCCCCCGAATGATAAAGGAGGATTAAAATGGTTGAATGCTGAGGAGATAACTTCATATATCCCACCCTCAGGTGTAATATCGCTGTTATGTTCCTTCCACTCTTTTATGATTTCTTCTGCAATTGCCGGGGCAACTTCTTGTTCCATTAACCGCTCGTATATTTCATGAAAAGGGGAGACTAAAGGAAATGATTGGGGCTGCTGTCTTTCAAGCAGCTTTTTCATTGCCTTGATTTCCCTTATTACGTCCAGATCCGTTGATTGATTGTCAGGGGGGGAAAGAGGCTGGACCGGTTTCGCTTCTTCCTTAATTTGATTTGGGTTCCCCTCACGCTGAGATTCCCTGTTATCAGGGTCGATGGCTGCAATTACTTCCATATTCTTTTTTTTGAATAAGCCTAGGAAACCACCGCGATAAACGACCTTAGAATTTAAAATCACCGCGTCGCTCCCCATCTCTTTTTTTACCTGAGACATAACCTCCGGCATGGATCGTGCCTGATATTTTTTTACTTTCATGCCACATTCACCACCCCTACACTTTGGACTTCTATGGTTGGCTCCAGCTCATTATAAGACAGTACATAGACCTGAGGCAGATATCGGTCGAGTAATTGTTTCAAATACATACGGACAGCAGGTGAGCAAAGGACAACCGCTGTCTCTTCTTGCAATGAGAGTTGTTCTGCCTGCTCTGCTACAGATTGGATAATGGTTTGCTGAGTATCCGGGTCGAGTGTTAAATAGCTGCCATGTTCTGTCTGCTGGATATGATCAGCTAACAACTTTTCCACTTTCCCGGAAACGGTCAGAACCTTCATGGCCTTACCATTAGAAAACTGTTCGGTGATTTGCTGGGAAAGGCCCTGTCTGGCATATTCACCAAGCAGCTCGGTATCGTTGGTCATTTTGCCGAAGTCTGCTAACGTTTCAAAAATAACTGGAAGGTTTTTGACCGATACATTTTCTCTCAGCAGCTTTGCCAGCACTTTTTGGACATCTCCAATGCTGAGTGGTTCAGGAGTTACCTCGTCCACTAATATTGGATAAGTATTTTTTAAATGATCGATTAGCTGCTGTGTTTCTTGTCTTCCTAACAGCTGGTGAGCATGCTTTTTAATGACTTCTGTAAGATGCGTAGATACGACGGAAGGAGGATCGACAACTGTGTAACCGGAAAGTTCAGCTTCGTCTTTTACTTCTTCGGTTACCCATTTCGCTGGAAGCCCAAAGGCAGGCTCCCTGGTATCAATCCCATCAATCGTCTCATCATCGTCCCCTGGGCTCATAGCCAAATAATGATCAAGAATCAGCTCCCCCCGGGCTACTTCATTTCCTTTTATTTTCAACCGGTACTCATTAGGGCTTAATTGAATGTTGTCCCTAATTCTTACCACTGGAATGACGATACCAAGTTCAATCGCAAGCTGACGGCGAATCATGACAATCCGGTCGAGGAGATCTCCCCCCTGATTCGTGTCAGCGAGCGGTATAAGCCCATAGCCGAATTCAAATTCAACCGGATCCATGCTTATCAAATTGACGACATTTTCCGGTGATTTCATTTGACTGCTGTCTGCTTCTTCTTCTTGTTCCTCCAGGTCCATTTCATCTTCTTCGGGATCACGCGACAGCCAGTAGCCTCCAAAAGCTAAAATAGAGGCGATCATTGTTGTCAGAAGAAAGTTAATTGGTGTCAAACCTAATAAAAAGATAGTCCCGGCAGCTATGTATAACATTTTAGGGTCCTGCAGCAACTGATTCGTGACGTCTGTCCCAAGGTTCCCCTTTGATGCAACCCGGGTGACCACAATACCAGTCGCTGTAGATATCAACAGTGCTGGTATCTGGCTGACAAGACCATCGCCAACAGTGAGGCGCATATAGACATCGACCGCTTCAGCGAACGACATATCCATTTGGACCATTCCAATGATCAATCCAAACATGATATTGATCAACACGATAATAATTCCGGCGATAGCATCTCCTTTGACAAACTTGCTTCCACCATCCATCGCTCCATAGAAATCAGCTTCCTGTTCTATTTTTTCCCGACGCTCTTTTGCCTGCTGTTCGGAAATCATCCCGGCATTGAGGTCGGCATCGATACTCATCTGTTTACCAGGCATGGCATCCAGGGTGAATCTGGCTGCGACTTCCGACACTCGTTCTGCCCCTTTCGTGATGACTAAAAACTGAATGATCACCAGGATGATGAATACGACGAAACCTACCAGTGGATTGTTTCCGATGACAAAGGTACCGAATGTATCGACAACCCCTCCTGCATCCGCTTTGGATAGAATGGAACGAGTAGTGGACACATTTAAACCCAGCCGGAATAGCGTCATTAATAATAACAAAGACGGAAAAATGGAAAATTGCAGGGCCTCTTTCATATTCATGGACACAAGGATGACCATTAAAGCAAGGGAGATATTGATTAAGATTAAAAAACTTAAAAGCCAACCCGGTAAGGGAATGACCAGCATAATTATAATCATGATGACGCCTAATAAAACAGATAGATCCCTTGGTGCCATTTGTCTTCTCCCCCTTACTTTCTAGACTTTCTTCTGAATACGGTAGACATAGGCAAGCACTTCTGCCACCGCTTTGTAAAACTGTTCATCGATTGCTTCCCCAATTTCCGAATCATCATACAACGCTCTTGCCAGGGGCCGATTCTCCACCATGACTACCTTATTCGCCTGCGCCACTTCTTTTATTTTCTGCGCGACAAAATCGACTCCCATGGCAAGGACAATCGGAGCGTCGCCCTTTTCCTCGTCATATTTAATTGCAATGGCATAATGCGTCGGATTGGTAATCACAACATCTGCTTCCGGAACTTCGCTCATCATCCGCTGCATGGCCATTTGCCGTTGTTTCTCTTTTATTTTCGATTTAATTAACGGGTCGCCCTCGATATTTTTATGTTCATCTTTGACATCATGTTTCGACATCCGGATGCTTTTTTCAAAGTCATACTTTTGATAACTGTAATCCAGTACCGAAATAATCAGCAGGGCTATAGCAGAAGCTATCCCCATAATGACAGTCGTTTGACCAAAAAAAGCCAATGCCCCCTCGACCGGTCGCTGGGACATCATCATCATGTCATCTTTTCTTAACCAGATAACAGCGAAGGTGATGGTACCAATCATTGTGATTTTCAATAACGATTTCACCAGTTCTACGAGCGCCCGTGCCGAAAAAATCTTTTTTGCCCCCTGGATTGGATTGATTTTACTCAATTTGAACTTCAAAGGATCAGTGGTAAACATGAAGCCGACTTGCAGCCAGTTAGAAGCAAGTCCAGCTATGACCGCTACACCCATAATAGGTGCAAGAACTTTGCTTAACTCAATCGTCGTCTCTGTAAACACCTGGAACACATTCTTCTCGGTCACATCCCAGTGGATATATTCCTGGAAAGCATGTTGATACATGCCTGTCATCACACCTTTAAGAAAATCCCCGAGCACCATAAACAGGGCGAACATGAACAGCATAAGGATTGCTGTATTGACGTCCTGACTTTTTGCGACCTGCCCTTTTTTCCGTGAATCCTGCCGCTTCTTAGGTGTTGCTTTTTCTGTTTTTTCACCTGCGAAGTACTGCAGGTCTAATTTCAAATACATGTCATGCGCCTCCAAACAGTTGCATCAATCCTCTCATCGTAGCAAGCATCGTTTCGAACAAGTTTTCAATTAACATCATGAAAATTCCGATGGATAAAAATAATACAATGAATGCGACGAGAATTTTCAAAGGAAGGCCGACGACAAATACATTCAATTGTGGAACGGTACGTGCGACGATTCCCAGTGCAACATCTACCAGGAACAAGCATCCAACCACAGGTACAGCCATCAAAAAAGCAATGATGAACATCTGGTTGAATGCCTGAATGACAAAGGCAGCAAAATTACCATCCGATAACGGCAGCCAGGACTGCATTGGTATCAATTCATAGCTGTAAAACACCCCGTCCAGCATCAGATGGTGACCATTGACGGCCAACAAGAACAGCAAGGCAAAGGTATAAAGATACTGGCCGATCAACGGACTTTGTGCACCTGTTTGAGGATCGATGACATTGGCGATAGCAAACCCCATCTGGAAATCGATGAACCCTCCTGCAATTTGGACGGCAGCTAAAATGATGTAAGCAATCAGACCGATCATCAGGCCGACCAGCGCTTCTTTTAGAAGCAAAAGTACAAAGGTGCCATTAGGCAAAACGATGGGAACATCGATAGTAAAGAACATCAATAGCGCCAGGAAAAAGCTGAAGCCTATTTTATGCTGCGCGGGTACATTTCGATAGGAAAAGAGCGGCAAGGTAACGAAAAAAGCAGTCACCCGTACCAAAACAAGTAAAAATGCAGGTATGCTTGCCAGATTGATTGTTTCCAGCATACTTTAACCTACCAATATATTAAGATTTCTAAAGATATCTGCCGTGAATTCCACTACCTGGGTAAGCATCCATGGCCCAAAGAAAATAAGACCAAGAAGAACAGCTACAATCTTCGGAATAAAAGCAAGTGTCTGTTCCTGTATTTGAGTGGTAGCCTGGAAAATACTGACCAGCAAACCGACCCCAAGCGCCAAAATCAATAACGGACCTGTAACCATCAAAATCGTATAGATTCCTCTTTCCGCCAGTGAGATGACCATTTCACTGTTCATTAAAGCTACCTCCTGTCTCTAAAACCCTTCCAGTAACGAGTGGGTAATCAAATACCAGCCATCAACCAATACAAATAAAAGAATTTTGAATGGCAGGGAAATCATGACTGGCGGCAGCATCATCATCCCCATCGACATCAAGACGCTTGCCACTGCCATATCAATAACAAGGAACGGAACGAAAATCATGAACCCCATTTGAAAAGCGGTCTTCAGTTCACTGATGGCGAATGCCGGGACAAGGGTTGTCATCGGGATGTCCTGGATCGTATCCGGCCGTTCCATTTGAGCATAATTCATAAAAAGAGCCAGGTCTTTTTGCCGTGTATGCTTTGCCATAAACTCCTTCATCGGTGCCGCGGCTTCTTCATAAGCTTCGTCCAGCGTGATTTCTTCATTGAACAATGGCTGAAGCGCTTGATCGTTCACTTCCTGTAAAGTGGGAGACATTATGAAAAAAGTCAGGAACAACGCTATTCCTATCAGGACCTGGTTAGGAGGCATCTGCTGAGTAGCCAGTGAAGTTCGGACAAATGACAATACGATTAATATACGCGTAAAACTTGTCATCAATATTAAAATACCTGGTGCTAACGAAAGTACTGTAAGCAGCAAAAGGAGACGGACAGCTGTAGAAACGTTCTCCGGATCTGAGCTGGAAAAGATCTCTACGAATTCATTCATCGTTTTGTTCCTCTCCCCGCTTTTTGTTATGTAAAAGCTGGTTACGTTTATCCTTCAGGTCCCCCAGCTCTTCCTGAAACAATTGTTGAAACTGAATGGAAGAGGATGAATCTTCATAAGGAGTACGTTTGTCTTTCTTCTTTGGAAAGAACCGCGTGAAAACCCGCTGATCCATTGACGACTCCGGTTCCGATTTTAATAGCTCCTCTTTTGTATGTTCATCTGTGATTTCTGTAATCATTTCAACATTGTCTCCTACTCCAATTACCAAGACACGACTCCCGATACGAACAACCTGAAGGGAACGGCTGGGACCTAACGATAGACCACCGATATTTTCGAGTTTACGCGTTTTCTGGAATAACTTATTTCTCCGATTAAAAAACTTCAGGAGACCGTAAATTAATCCAAGGACCAACACGAGTGAAAATAGTAACTGGACAAGATTCCAAGCCATTGAACCATTGGCTGTGCTTATTTCGTGCGATTGACTATTTTGGTTAACCGGTGATTCCGTGGACTTTGTCCCCGCTTCCTTGCATCCTTCCAATTCAGGGTTTTCTGTACAATCAATCACCGAAGGGGTCGCCATTACCGGAGTCAATGGAAATGATACCAATAGGAAGAGGACCCCAATCATGAAAATCATTCTATTTATAAACATAACAGCCTCACTTCTTCACTTAATCTATTGCTTTTTGAACTGCTTCGACCACGCGTTCCGCCTGGAAGGGCTTAACAATGAAATCTTTAGCTCCCGCCTGAATCGCTTCGATGACCATCGCCTGCTGTCCCATTGCTGAACACATAATAATTTTTGCGTTCGGGTGGTTCTGCTTAATCACTTTCAGAGCTGAGATTCCATCCATTTCCGGCATCGTGATATCCATAGTCACTAGATCAGGGATAATCTCTTCGAATTTTTCAATGGCTTCTTTCCCATCCTGTGCTTCCCCCGCTACGACATATCCGTGTTGAGTGAGGATATCTTTTAACATCATCCGCATAAATGCAGCATCATCTACAATTAAAATTTTATTAGCCATACAAAACCTCTTCTCTATCCTATCATTTAATCTTTTTCAAGCGATCCTTTGGGCTTAATATATCTGTTACCCTTACACCGAAATTTTCATCAATGACAACGACTTCCCCTTGGGCAATCAGCTTATTATTGACATGGATATCAACAGGTTCACCTGCAAGCTTGTCAAGCTCTACTACGGAACCGGAAGATAATTCTAAAATATCCTTTATCGTGCGTTTTGCTCTGCCTAATTCCACCGTTACCTTTAACGGAATATCGAGCAGCATATCCAGGTTCCGCAGCTCTTTCGATACAGGTGGCTGCGTACCAAAATCAGAAAACTGGGCGGATTGAATCTCCGCTTCCTGCTGTTGGCTACCATATGTACCTAATAACTGGGAAGGCTGCTGTTGCTTATCTTCCTCCGTTAGCTCATGGCTGAAAGGCGTATCTCCGTCCTGCTCCTTACCTGGATAAGAAACACTGCCCTGAGTTGGTACAGACCTTTCAGAAGAAGAGTCATGTTGCAGCAGGTTTTCCACCAAATCTTTCGCAAAACGATAAGGAAGCAATTGCATGAAATTAGAATCTATTAAATTGCCAACCTTCAGATTAAAGGAGATTTTGACGAGGATGTTTTCGTCAGGAATATAATCTAATCCTTCATCTTCCGGGAGATCGAGCATATCAATTTTTGGAGGTGAGATATCTACCCGCTTTTCAAAAATAGTTGACATGCTTGTCGCTGCGGCTCCCATCATCTGGTTCATAGCCTCCTGGACAGCACTCCTATGCATGTCTTCCAGCTCTGTCGGAGGAGTTGTTCCATCCCCACCCAACATTAAATCGCCAATAATACCTGCATCATCTGTGCTGATGATTAGTAAGTTATCCCCTTTAAATCCTTCCGTATAGGTTACTTTGATGGCAACATGGGGCTGAGGGAATTCTTCGTGAATCCGCGCCTTGTCTATTACCATCGTGGAAGGTGCCGTGATTTCCACCTTTTGTTTCAATATGGTGGACAATGCGGTGGCCGCACTGCCGAACGAAATATTTCCAATTTCTCCCAAGGCATCCCTTTCCAGTTCGGTCAGAAAATCTCCTGTGTTCATCCGGGGTTTTGAGGCAGCAGGTTTGCTTTCTCCAGGTTCATCACCCATATTACTTCCATTGAGCAGTGCATCTATTTCATCTTGCGATAACATATCATCATTCATCATTGTCTTCGTCCCCCCCTTTGATTTCTTCCAAAACCTGGACAGCCATTTTTCTCCGCTTCTTTCCTGGCTGAACATAAAACTTAGGTTCTTCATCAATACACAGAAGAAGTGGGTCACTAATCAGCTGATCCAGCTGAATCACATCATCCGGCTTCAGCTGGATGAATTCTTCAATGCTGACCTCTGCTTCCCCTAATATCGCTTTCGCTTCAATTGTTGTTTTTTCCAAAGATTTTGAAAGTGCCTGGTACTCTTCCGGTTTACTTTCCGTCAGCTGTTGGTTCTGCATCCAATAATGGACGGAAAGCTTTGGAATGATTGGCTCCAGAACGACATGTGGAATACAAATATTGACCATTCCAGTCGTTTCCCCAATTGTCATATTCAAAGAAATGATGACCACCGTTTCATTCGGTGAAACTAATTGAAGAAACTGTGGATTCACTTCAAAATCTTCCATTGTCGGTTCCACTTCTACTATGGAACTCCAGGCCTCTTGAAAGTTCTCCGCAGCGTGCTCAAACAATTGCTTCATAATTGTCGTTTCAATTTCCGTCAGATTATCAACTTTGTTAAAACTGGCACCTCTTCCGCCTAATACTCGATCCAGCATGGCGTATGCGATATTCGGATTGATTTCAAACAGAATTCGGCCCGCCAAGGGCGGAAGGCTGAATATATTCAAAATTGTCATTTTAGGTATGGAACGGATGAATTCTTCATAAGGAGCCTGGTCGACAGAAGCGACCGTTATATGTACATAGGTCCGGAGCTTTGCAGAAAAATAAGTAGTCAAAAGCCTCGCAAAATTTTCATGGACTCGTGAAAGGCTCCTTATCTGATCTTTAGAGAAACGGAGCGCACGTTTAAAATCGTAAACCCTGACCCTTTTTTCATGCTGTTCTTCCTTTAATTCTTCCGCATTCATCTCTCCGGTCGAGATTGCGGAAAGAAGTGCATCAATTTCATTTTGAGAAAGTACATCTTCTGCCACTAGTGTCACCTCCGTTCATAAACAACTGATTTTTTTATTGCAAAACTTTTTGAATCGTATAGACTTCAGTAACCTTGCCTTCTGTCATCATGGCATTCAGTTTCGTTTTCAAACTGGCCTCTAACTCATCAAGGCCGCTTTTGAACTCGCTGACTTCCATGGCAGCCAGCTCTTTAATTAACACATTCTGTAATTGAAAATCCCTTTTTTGCAATTCTTCATGGGCGCCTTTACTGTCCGTCACGATTCGGAATTGGATGCGGACAAAACGGTTGTCCTTTAAATCAGTAGTTATCTCTTCCGTTTCATAAGAGGTCTCGATGATATCATCGATGGATCGTTTCCCCTCTGCCTGTGGCTGCTCTCCCATATTCAAGACCAGTATAAGTGCTACGATTCCGAGAACAGCAACACTTGATAAAGAAATAACCATTGTTGTGAGCAGTTTGGAACTCATTCTTGATCTCCAGCTCCCTTCCATTGGCCTGTGAGCCCGATGTCCTGATAAAACCGCTTCATACGAGCGACGATAATTTGTTCTTCTTCCCGGACCACTAATTTTTTGCCAGTCGTGGTGGTTATGGTGGCATCCGGACAGGACTGGATTTGTTCTATGTACAACGCATTAAGTTGAAATGTTTCCCCATTAAGCCGTGTAAGTGTGATCATATGATGGAGGACCCATCTTAAATGAATCCTCCTTTCCTCCCTTATATTAACGCTTCAAATTGACCAATTCCTGAAGGATTTCATCTGATGTTGTTATGATTCTGGTATTAGCCTGAAACCCACGCTGAGCGGTTATCATCTCGGTGAATTCTTCCGAAAGATCGACGTTAGACATTTCCAACGCACCAGCGACTGTTTGTCCCGCCCCGTTTTCCCCTGGTGTCACAAACTCGACGAACTCCCCAGAGTTATTAGTAGCCCGGTACATATTAGAACCGATTTTTTCTAACCCATCCGGGTTTGAAAAATTAGCCAGTTGGATTTGTCCAGCCACTTTGGCTTCATTATCCTCTACAAAAGTAACTGTTCCGTCACTCTGAATACTAAAGCTCTGCGCAGTTTCAGGGATAGTGATTTTCCCTGATTCCCCAACCAAATATTGGCCGTTTCCGCTGACGATATCTCCATTTTCATCGAGATAGAAATTCCCGCCTCTTGTAAAGCTCAAGGGGGTATTCATAACATTACCTTCACCGGTCTCTGAGAGCACAAACATACCGTCCCCTTCAATCGCAAGGTCCAATGGTCGTTCTGTTGACTGACGATTACCTTGTGTATGAATGGTATCTATTGTCCCCAGTTTTGACCCAAGGCCGACCTGAGAAGGGTTGACACCCCCACGCCCATTGTCTGCAGCTCCTTGAGCCCCGCTGATCGTTTGGCTCATCATTGCCTGGAAGGTAGTCCGGCCTTTTTTGTATCCATAGGTGTTGACATTAGCTATATTGTTTCCGATCGTATCAAGTTTTGTCTGAAACCCTTTCATTCCTGAAATTCCACTGTACATTGAACGTAGCATGCAGCTGACATTCCTTTCTTTTTTAAAAGTTTTCAAACTGCTTCAATCAGTCAGCAGTTCCTACGGCTTCCCTTACTGGGTCCAGCCTACTCATCCATTAAAATCGTGCCATTAATATTTGAAAATATTTTTGAAGAAGCTTCGTTACGGTTCATCGCAGTTATAACCGTGTTATTTTTGGTACTGACTAGTAAAGCCGCCTCTGGAAGCAATACCAGTGAATCGGTAATTCCCTTTTTTTTCGCTTCTTGCATCTTTTCAGATAACCGGTCCCATTGCGCTTGGGAAATCACGATATTTCTTTGTTGCAATCGTTCTCCGGCATGCTTACTTAATTTGACTTGCGTGGCATCTGCCAGTACATCTTTGAAAGAAATGCTGCCCGTATCGGAAGTCTGCTGCTTATTAACCTTAGGTAAGGGCATCGGTTGATGCAGCTGATGGATGCGAGGTTCCATATAATCCCCTTTCTATACATCACTCGGCAACTGGCTTATCCGCAAAACGGACTGGACATCGACTTTCGTGCCATTCTCCATTTCCAGCCAGGTTTCACCATCTTTTTGGCTGACAGCTGCAACCACTCCCATTTCTGTTTCAGATTCACCTTCCACAGGATAGGACACTTCTTTTCCAATGAGGGAGCTATACTGTACTACTGGTACAAATGACTGGGAGTCTGCCATTTTTTCCATTGCTTGTGACATATTCATCATCTGCTCCAAACTGGAAAAGCTGGCCATTTGAGAAATGAATTCCTTATCCTCCATTGGGTTCATTGGGTCCTGGGTTTGCAGTTGTGTCATTAATATTTTTAAAAAGTCATCCTTATCTAATGTTGCACTTGTGGATCCCCTGGTTGGCTGCTGTGGTAAATTAAGGGATGGATCTATCTTTGTCATGGCTATCACCTACACTTTCTCATTCACCAATATATCGTGAAAGCTTTCCTTATCCTCCTCCTTGCTTCCGTCAGAATTTTGCTCTCCTGAAGGATGTTTAGAATGAGAGTCGCGTTCCTGGCCGCTGAATGATTGTTCTTTTGATTGGAATTGCTGTTGTCCAGGATGCATATCTGATTTCTCAATGACAACCTGTTGAGGGGAGAACATATGTCGAAGCTGCTGGATATTCCCTTCCAGCATTTCTTTAGCCGACTGAGAAGTTACGAGAATCTTAACAGCCATTTCTCCATTCAATTGCGTCATCTTTACTACTACGTCACCTAAGTTTCCAGGCTTCAACTTCAATTGCATTTCCATTGCGCCAGATTTTAAATGTTGCAGGTTACTAGATTTTATGGCGCGTTCAAACGCGTGCATCAGCTGCTTTTGCACCCCTTCCGATGATTGGTTTTGGTCCAGCCGAATCATAAATTGTTCTACTTTGGAAAGTGGTCCGGCAGAGACAGATCCCGGTTGTGTACCAGATAACTCATTCAAGTTGTATTTGTTAATCGCCTGTTTCAGCCATTTGCTCATATCTTTCGCCGTGACTTGTGACTGGGAGTGGTAAGCTGCGTTTGGCATAGAAGTGCGTGATTGATACCATTTGATCACATCACGTAAAGCCCGATCACCCTCGAGGGTTTCAACTTTCTTCCAAACGGCAGGTTCCTGTAACTTACTTTGCTGCGTCAATAGTTCGAGTGATTGAAGCAGCTTTTTCGCTATACCTCCATACGCACTAACTGAATCAGTACCCGCCTGTTGTAATAATTCTTTGATATGTATGAGTAATGACTGAATATCTCTCGGCATTACTTTTTCTTCACTGGTCTGGATTAGTACATCTGATTCAGCAATGATTTTGCCTGTATCCTCTTCAGAACTGACATAAAAACCGCTGTTTTCAAGGTCGGGTGGGAGTTTCTCTATTTGAAGCAGTTCCACATCTTGTGCAGTGAGCACCAAGGAAGAGAGGGATCCATTGTCTTCCTGCAAGTAGTCCAGCACCGATTGCGGCAATTCCTTCACAACCTCTGAAGCATCGGAACTCCCTTCTCCCTCTGTTTTTACTATAGTTGAGGTAACATACTCCTGCTCCCCTTCTCCAGCAGAAAAGCTATTCGATACTAACTGTGCAAAAGTTTGAGCTGGACCACGAGGGCGATGCTGTGCTGTTATAGAACCGCCTGGTAAGGAAGATGTTGATTTTATAAGACTCGCTTCCATCCTATTTCACCTCCTTTCAAGAATCAGAAAGATTATCAATTTCCATTTGTGAGTAATAGACTGGTTAACTTGGCAGCATCTTTGGGCTCCATTTCTCCTAAGATAGCTCCTCTTTCGTTGGCGGAAAGATTAACTAGCACGGTAACTGCAACCGGCTGATCTAAATTTTTGATGATAGCGGCTGCTTGTTCAGGATCTACTTCCCGGAACGAAGAGGAAATTTGCTTAACCTGAGCTTCTTGTTCTTCATCCGTATCTTCTGCTTTTGTTAGTTTGGCTTCCAGATCTCCAACCTGATGTTCCAATTCATCAATGTTGGCATTGAGCCCCGCTTTTTCCTGTTCCAGCTGCTGAATCTTGGCTTCTTTTTCATCCAGGGTATGTTGTAATTGACCGATCAGCTCTTCCTGTTCTTTTTCATTATCTGTAGGGAATACCGAAGAAATCACCGGCACATCAGCGGCATGCTTCGAAGCCCAATCGCCGACATTTATCCCTGCTATCGTCATGACTATCCATGTTAAAGCAATAGCGAATAAAGCAGGAATGAAGATGACAAAGAAGAACCACTGGACTTTATTCGTTTGTTTTGATTCTTCATCATACGTTTTTGCCATGATCTCACCTGTTTCTTTCTAATAAAAATTGACGCAGCGAAAGCTCATCCATCTGCTTTTTCTCTATTTCCTTCTGACTGTCTTGCCACTGTTTCACTTTTCTATCAATCAACTTATCGAACTTTTTCACTTCTACATGAGCCTCTGTCATTTTCCTTCGGCAGTTCTCCATGTAACTTCTCGCCTGATTGACCTCCGGCTGCAGTTGCACTATCTGTTGGTCCAGGCGTGTAATATAATGCTGCAATTGAGCAAAATGGTGAGCAGTCAACGTTTCACCTGTTATCTTTTCATGCAGCTGCTCCTCGGTTTCTTCTTTCTTTTTCAAAACTCGATATAAATGTTCTGCTATCTCTTCAAACTTCTTTACAGCCTGCTGGTAAGTTTCCTGTGCTGCTAACTTATCATTCTCATGAACATCCCTGATTTTATGAAAAGCTTGTATACTTGCCACCCTTATTAACCCCCGCTATTGAACTGTTTAAACTGGTCCAAGGTGTCAAGAAAAGGTGCTGATTCATGGGTACCTTGCCTTAAAAAATCATTGATAGTGGCATTAGCCTGAATTGCTTCATCCACTCGTCTGTCCGCACCAGTTTTGTAGGCACCAATCTGGATCAATTCCTTATTTTCCTCGTAAGTGGCAAGCAGGTTGCGAACCCGATCAGCCGCTTGTTTGTGGCTTTCATCAATTACCTGGTTCATCACTCTGCTTATGGATTTCAGGACATTGATAGCAGGAAAGTGATTCTGTTCTGCCAGCTTTCGATCTAATATGAAATGACCGTCTAATATCCCCCTGACCGTATCAGCGATCGGCTCATTCATATCATCTCCGTCTACGAGGACGGTATAAAATGCTGTAATTGTTCCCTGGTTACTTGTCCCTGTGCGCTCTAACAGTCTGGGCAGGATGGCAAAGACGGAAGGGGTATAGCCTTTGGTAGTAGGAGGTTCACCTGTAGCCAGCCCTACTTCTCGCTGGGCCATTGCCACCCTTGTCACTGAATCCATCATTAAATTGACCTGATAGCCCAAATCCCTGAAATATTCACTGATAGCCGTCGCTGTATAGGCACCTTTGATTCTCATCAATGCAGGCTGGTCAGAGGTAACTGCAACAATGATCGATTTTTTCAATCCTGCTTCTCCTAGATCGTTTTCAATAAATTCTCTGACCTCTCTTCCTCGTTCGCCAATAAGAGCAATCACATTAATGGTGGCGGAACTGTTTCTTGCAATCATTCCCATCAGTGTACTCTTACCGACACCACTACCCGCGAAAATGCCAATGCGCTGTCCTTTACCAACGGTTAGAAGCGTGTCGATCGCCCTTACGCCAACCTGCAGTGGTTCTTTAATGGTAGGCCGTGATAATGGAGAAGGGGGATCCTGGTCGGTGGGATAAGAACGAAGGCCTTCAGGCAGAGGCTGATTATCTAATGGCTTTCCCAAAGCGTCGACAACCTTCCCAATTAAACCAGTCCCTGTCTTGATAAGCAGAGGAGCACCTGTAGCTTCTACCAGGCTGCCTGGTTTAACATCTTTCACCTCTTTAAAAGGCATCAATAGGATATTCTCATTGTGAAAGCCGACCACTTCCGCTTTTATCTTTTTCTTACTGGGGGAGTGAATGAGGCAGACATCGCCAATCGACGCTTCCGGTCCTTTTGACTCAATCATCAGCCCTACTACCCGATGAATTCTGCCAAAACGTTTATATGTATCCATCTGTTCGATAGCCGTGAGGAGTTTTGCCTTATTCATCTGAGTTTCCCTCATTATTAAATTCTTCAAGCTGTTTCCTCAACTCTGTCAATTGGCTGTCAATGGAAGCGTCGATTCTTCCGAATGGCGATTCGATCAGACAACTGTAGGGATCGAGTTGGGTATGGGGATAAATGGTGAGCTTGGATTTACTGGAAATAAGAGGTTCCAACTCCTGCTTTTGTGTAAGCAGCAGAGAATATTGCTCAGGATGAACCGAAATTATAATTTCCGGTTGATCTTGAACTTCCGCTATTACCCCTTTCACAAGGGACATAAAACTCTCCGGGCTATGTGTGAGCTGCTGGCATATTACTTTTTCAGCAGCCTGTACCGCGATATCCAGTATGTCCGTTTCGCTGGATGCTAGAATCTGTTGATATTCCTCTTTTGCCTGGTCGATTACCAAGCGAGCCTTCTCAATATGCTGAGCGAATTCCTCAAATCCTTTATTTCTCCCCTCTTTTAAACCCTGTTCGAATCCATCCTTTCTGGCATCTTCTGCCAATTGGACACGTTCCTGCTCCCAAATTTGTTTTTTGTCGTTTATTTCTGCTTCCGTATTTCTTAACAGGGCCTCTGCCTGTACACGGGCAGCGTTTCGTTCTCGTTCTGCTTCTTGTAATTTCCTTTCTATCTCTGTCTCCAGGTTCAGATTTTGCGGTTGGTTCTCCTGACCTTGTTCCTGTTCAGAAGCTAATACTGGTCTCAGACGTATAAGACGTGATTTAGCTTCAGATTTAAATTCAGACAATAATATCGTCACCTCCACCACGGGCAATTACGATTTCACCAATTTCTTCCAATCGCCTGATGACTGATACAGTACGTGTCTGGGCTTCTTCTACATCCTTCAAACGTACCGGCCCCATGAATTCCATTTCCTCTTTAAAGTTATCAGCCATTCGCTGGGACATATTGTTAAAGACAACCTCTTTCACTTCTTCGCTTGCTACTTTCAGCGACAGACGCAGGTCATCGTTTTCCACCTCTCTGATTACACGCTGAATGGCACGATTATCAAGCGTGACAATATCTTCGAAAACGAACATCCGTTTCTTGATTTCTTCTGCCAGTTCCGGGTCCTGGATTTCCAGTGCGTCGAGAATGGTTCGCTCTGTACTTCGATCGACGCCATTCAGCACTTCCACTACCGCCGGGATTCCACCCGTCTGAGTATAATCCTGTGTCCCTGTAGATGATAAATGCCGCTCCAGGATTTGTTCTACTTGATTAATGACCTCTGGGGAAGTCGAATCCATTAAAGCTATTCGTTTGGCAATATCCGCCTGCATTTCCTGGGGGAGCTGTGATAAGATTTCAGCAGACTGTGCTGAATCCAAATAGGATAATACGAGCGCAATCGTCTGTGGGTGCTCATTCTGGATGAAATTTAAAATTTGATGCGGGTCTGCTTTCCTCGCAAAGTCAAACGGCCTTACCTGCAAAGTAGAGGTGAGTCTCCCGATAATATTAGAAGCCTCGTTTTCTCCCATCGCTTTCTCAAGCACCGTTCTTGCATAACCGACCCCGCCCTGGGTAATGTAATCCCGCGCTAAAGCAAGCTGGTGGAATTGTTCCAGAATGGCTTCTTTTTGTTTCGCATCGACCTTCTGGACAGAAGAGATCTCCAGGGTCAACTCTTCAATTTCTTCTTCTGATAAATGTTTGTATACTTGTGCAGAAACATCTGGTCCGAGAGAAATTAAAAGAATCGCTGCTTTTTGTTTCCCCGTCAATGTCTTTCTTTTAGGCATCTAATATTCCCCCTAATCTTCCGCAATCCAGGACCTTAATAGCTTGGCGAAATCCTCCGGCTTTTCTTTGGCCATTCGTTCCAGCTGTTTACGTTTTTTTGTTTCCTCAGTGTCTTTTTCGACATCCAGCTCAGGGATAGGTTCTTCCGCCGGTTCCTGGATAAATTCCTGATAGCTTTCTTCTTCGTACTCCTCTTCACGATTTTTACGGAATAACACCCATAATAACGTGAGTACGATAACGAGCAATATGCCCCCGGCAATATATGCCCATAGCGGGATCACAGGTGAAGCAGGTGCTTTCGCTTCCGCTCCGCTGAATTCCTGAAAGACAATCGACACCTTTTCTCCAGGTGAACTCACTTCATATGGGGCTGCAACAGAGGTAGATATAATCGAATCGAGCAGTGAGGTGACACTGGCTTCTACAGTTGCTTGTTCCTGTTGAGATAAAAGTTGAACCTCCCCAGCTTCATCCGTACCTTTTGAAGTGTCAATGGCTACCTGTATACCAATGTCCCTGATTTTATATGGACTTTCGACGATTTCCCGTTGAATCCGGTCAAACTCGTTATTAATGGTCTCTTTGACCATCTCATAATCTCCTTCGCCGGCCTCTTCTTCTGCATTGTAACCCGGCACGTCTTCCTCTCCTGCAGGTACACCGCCTTCTATCGGTGGATTGCCGGTATAGGTTTCTGTTAAGCGTTCCACGCTGACAGGAAGGCCTTCCATCGTATCTGGATCGACCGGCTCTACTAATTCTTCTATCCGGTTTTCCTGTGTGAAATCGATATCTGTTGTGACAGAGGCCACTACTTTATCCATACCGATCATGGTGCCCAGCATTTGCTGGACGCGGCGCTGGATATCCCGCTCAATATCTTTCTTGATGTTTTGCTGTTGGGTATATGTATCTCCACTCGCCAGTGAATCTGAATTATTTAGATCGTAATACTCAAAGTATTGATTCATGATGACGATATTGTCAGTAGATAGATTTGGTACTGATTTGGAAACAAGGTTATAAAGACCTTGCAGCTGATTATCTTTGAACTGATAACCTGGCGTTGTATGTAATACGATAGATGCTGTGGACTCCTGGTTTTCATCTCCGATAAATACTGGTTCGGGCGGCTGATTGATCATTACTTGCGCGTCCTGGATCCCTTCAATTCCAATCATTAAATTAGCCAATTCGGTCTGCATGGTATCCAGTTTGATCATGTCGAATTCGTTGTCTGTCATCCCCCAGGATGTGTTTTCACTAAAAAAGGAATAATCGATACTGCCGTTTTTGGGAAGCCCTGCCGCAGCTAACTCTACTAAAAGTGTATCGACCTGCGATTCCGGCACCAGTATGGTTGTACCGCCTTCCGTCAACTTATAGGGAGTATTGCGTGCATCCAGTTCCGTTTTCATAAGACCGATTTCCTGTAAAGAAAGGTTTTGGTAAAGGGGGACCATGTTGCTCTTTGAAGATAAAACACTTATCAAAAGCAAAGCGATAAAAAAGATCAGTACCGAACCAATCAGGGTTCCTTTTTGAGCTTTCGTCCGTTCTTTCCAAAAGTTCGAAACAGATTCTTTGAAAATTAATAAATTTTTTCTCATAATTGCCCCCATAAAACACACACTTCATCAGAATAATATAATGTCGAATCGCGATAGATCGGAATTACACTTGCATCCGCATAATTTCGCGATAGGCTTCTATCACTTTACCCTGGACTTCTACCGAGGTCTGTAAAGTGATACTCGCTTTTTGTGCAGTTGTCATAACGTCATGCAAATCATTGATTTTTCCTTTTGCCAAGGCTTCTGTTTTTTGATCCGACAGTTTCTGGCTGCTGTTCACACCAGCTATCGCTTTTTTCAAGTCGGAGGCAAAAGCACTATGGGCCTCAGCGGGAGTATTCTTTAGGTTTGTCTGTGACTTGTTTAGAAATGGAGACACTTGATTAACTGCGGATAAATTGGTCATGTCTTTCACCTGCCTTATTTTCCGATTTCTAACGCTTTCATCAACATTGACTTTGACGCGTTAATGGAAGTAATGTTGGCTTCATAAGAGCGGGTAGCGCTCATTAAATCGACCATTTCCCTTAGCGGATCGACATTAGGTAACCTTACATAGCCGTCTTCGTCCGCATCAGGGTGAGTGGGATTATGCTCCATTTTGAAGGGCTCTTTGTCATCTTCCCGGATTTCACTGACACGTAATCCTTCTGCTGAATCAGCGGACGCTGCTGTCGCTTTCTTTAAAAATGTACCGAAGCTTTTCTGGCCAGATTCAAAAACCACCTGTTTACGTCGATAGGGCTGCCAATCTCCGTTTTCATCCAATCGGGCCCTGGTGGTCTCCGCATTAGCAATGTTGGAAGATATCGTGTCCATTCGTAAACGCTGGGCAGTCAGCGCACTTGCACTCGTATTCATAGACTGAAAAATACTCACACTATCTACCTCCCTTGATTACAGTTTCCAGACTCCGAAACTTTCCATTTAAACGATCGACCATTGATTGATAAAAGAGCTGGTTTTTTGCGAGCTCATTCATTTCTTTGTCGATATCCACATTATTTCCGTTGTGATTATAGGCAGTCCCGTTATCTTTCACTACCTTATAAGCCATTGGACCATCGGAAGCTCCGCCAATCGGAAGGTGTTGAGGGTGTGTGCGAATCCCTGAAATACTTTCTTTCTGTTTTTCAGCCAGTACTTCTTTGAATAAAACCTTCTTAGCCTTAAAGCCTGGAGTATCTACATTCGCAATATTGTTTGCAATCGTATTGTTTTTCTTAGATGCGTAGTTTAAGGAATGCTCCAGTGTCTGGATGGTACCTCCAAATAAATTCATCTTTCTTCTACCTCCTGATTTATGGACATGGTCCCATAACCTACCAACACATTGTAAGAAATTAATGACACGTTGTCTATGCGAATTCGTCAATATGTTATGAAACCTTACAGAAAATGACTATATTACCGGGTACTTTTAATTAATTATTATACATATTTTTACATTAAAAACTTTATGTAGGAATATTGTAGGATTTTGCCGAATAATGAACACCTTACCAATATTATGACACACAACATAAACAAAAGGAATCTACCATTTGTGAACATAGAGAGGATATTTTTCAGACATAGACTACGTTAGCTTTGCAGATTTAATAGAGCGAGTAATTATTAGTTATTGAAGAGGCAGCCCGGCATAAATAAAGCTCAGAGTCATTATCGACTCTGAGCTTTTGAAGTTATTTCACGAAACTGTACTTTTTTGATCTTTTCTATTAATTTGTACGAAGTTTTTGAAGTTCGACTAAGAAATTGTTATTGAGCACTTTGATATAGGTACCTTTCATTCCAAGGGAACGGGATTCTATAACTCCGGCACTTTCTAATTTACGTAATGCGTTAACGATGACGGATCTGGTGATGCCGACACGATCCGCGATCTTGCTGGCAACAAGCAGCCCTTCGTTCCCTTCCAGTTCCTCAAAAATATGTTCAATCGCCTCCAGTTCACTATAAGACAAGGAACTGATTGCCATCTGAACAACAGCCTTACTTCTTGCCTCTTGTTCGATTTCTTCGGTCTTTTCATGAAGGATTTCCATTCCTACCACCGTAGCCCCGTATTCAGCAAGCAACAGATCATCTTCTTCAAAACTGTCACTCAGGCGGCTGAGGATCAATGTTCCAAGGCGTTCCCCGCCCCCGATAATCGGTACGATAGTTGTGAGACCATTTTCAAAAAGTTCCCTGTTTTCTACAGGAAATGCGGTATATTCACTATCAATATCAATATTGGCAGTTGTTTCCTGGATGGTGAATAGATTTTGGGTATACGCTTCCGGGAACTGACGTTCAGAAAGCATCGCTTTCATACGCTCATTTTCAATTTCCTGTTTAATCGCAAAACCTAATAGCTTACCTCGGCGGCTCAAAATAAAAATGTTGGCCCCAATGACATCGCGCAAAGTGGCTGACATGTCATTGAAATTAACTGATTTCCCTGTTGTTTTCTGTAACATAGAGTTGATTTTTCTGGCACGTTCTAATAATTGCATGTTTCTTTTCCTCCTAACTTTACTCGCTTACTAAAGGATAAACCGGCTTAAATCTTTATTTTTCACGATGCTGCTAAGTTTTTCATCGACGTATTGTGGGGTGATTTTTATCGTGTCCATCGTTACATCGGGAGCTTCAAACGATAAATCCTCCAGCAATTTTTCGAGAATTGTGTGCAGTCTTCGCGCGCCGATATTATCTGTGTCCTGATTAACTTCAAAGGCGATTTCTGCTAGCTTAGTTACAGCTTCGTCAGAAAATTCAACCTTTATACCTTCTGTTTCCAATAAAGCTTCATATTGTTTTAAAAGTGCATTGGAAGGCTCTCTCAAAATCCGTTTAAAGTCTTCTACAGTAAGTTTCTCCAATTCTACACGAATCGGAAACCTTCCCTGCAGTTCCGGGATAAGGTCCGAAGGCTTAGCCATATGAAAAGCACCGGCAGCCACGAATAAAATGTGGTCGGTTTTGACAGGTCCGTGCTTGGTAACTACAGTTGATCCTTCTACAATGGGAAGAATGTCACGTTGGACACCTTCACGGGAGACATTTGCCTGATTATCACTTTTGGCAGCGACTTTATCGATTTCATCTATAAAGATCATGCCGGATTGTTCTACTTTTTCAATAGCCTGCTGGCTGACTTCATCCATATCAATTAATTTTTGCGCTTCTTCCTGTGTCAGTATTTTTCGGGCTTCCGATACAGGCAGGCGGCGTTTCTTCTTTTTCTTCGGCATGAATTGACTCATAGCATCTTGCATATTCATACCCATTTGCTCCATTCCTGAACCCTGGAGCATATCAAACATGGATGGCTGCTGTTCTTCCACTTCTACATTGACAATGCGGTCTTCTAACTCACCCATTGCCAGCTGCAGGGCTATCCGCTTCCGTTTACTTTCGACTTCCGCTTCTTCATCACCCATAGTATCCTGGGTTTCTTGACCGCCTTGCTGATTGAACAGCATTTCAAAAGGGTTCTTGAAGTTCGCCTGCTTTTTCTTAGATGGAACCAGCAACTCTACAAGCCGCTTGTTCGCTTGTTCTTCCGCGCGTCCTTTAACGGCTTCCATCTTCTCTTCTTTTACCATCCGGACTGCGGTTTCCATCAAATCTCTTACCATTGATTCGACATCCCGTCCGACATAGCCGACTTCCGTGAATTTAGTAGCTTCCACTTTGACAAACGGTGCCCCTACCAGTTTGGCAAGTCTGCGTGCAATTTCGGTTTTTCCGACACCAGTGGGACCAATCATCAAAATGTTTTTCGGTACAATCTCTTCCCGCAGCTGATCATCCAGTCTCATACGGCGGTATCGATTCCGTAATGCGACAGCAACTGATTTTTTGGCATCATTCTGGCCAATGATGTATTGATTCAGTTTTTCTACAATTTGTCTGGGGGTTAATTCAAATGACATTCCACCAGCCTCCTTATTCAATGACCTCGAGGGTAATCTGGTCATTCGTGAAGACACAAATTTCTCCAGCGATCTCTAATGCTGCCTGGGCGATTTCTTTGGCACTTTTTTCTGTGGAATAACGTTTCAGTGCACGCCCGGCACTTAGGGCATAATTGCCTCCGGAACCAATAGCCAGAATGCCATCATCCGGTTCAATCACTTCTCCAGTACCGGAAACCAGAAACATGCTGTCTTTATCCATGACAATCAACATGGCCTCCAGCTTTCTTAGCACTTTATCGCTTCGCCACTCTTTGGCTAATTCCACCGCCGCCCGGGCAAGATTGCCATCATAAGCTTCCAGGTTGGCTTCAAACTTTTCGAACAGTGTGAAAGCATCGGCTACGGAACCGGCAAAACCCGCCAGAACCTTTCCTTTAAAGAGACGCCTTACTTTCTTCGCGGTATGTTTCATAACTACCTGGTTGCCAAGTGTCACTTGGCCGTCGCCGCTCATCGCACATTGCCCTTTGTGCTGTACAGCAAAAATTGTCGTTGCATGAAATTGCTCACTCATCCTCTTCTCACCTCTATTTATTCGCTCTCGGGTGACTATCCCTATATATTTTACGCAAATGGTCCTTCGTCACATGAGTATAAATCTGTGTGGATGATAAATTTTCATGACCAAGCAGCTCCTGGACTGCCCGTAGATCAGCACCTTGATTCAGCATATGGGTCGCAAAGCTATGCCTTAATTTATGGGGATGTATGTTGACAGTCATAGCAGCTTTTTCAACCAGTTTATCCAGGATAAGACGTACACCGCGATCGGACAGGTCCCCGCCTTTTGCGTTCAAAAACAGCTGAACTGGCTGGGCTTTGCTTTTTTGTGATAGCCTTTCGCGTCCATCCTCGATATACCTCTTCAATGCCCTTTCAGCAAACTGGCCAAAGGGTACATACCTTTCCTTTCGCCCTTTTCCCCTTACCAAAATTGTACCGATAGCAAAATCTATATCCTCTACTTTGGTACCGACACATTCACTGACACGCATTCCCGTCCCATACATCAATTCAAGCAAAGCCTGATTCCTTTGCCCAAGAGGATCAGTCAAATCGCTCACAGAAAATAACCGCTCCAGTTCTTCTTCATAAAAGAATTCTGGAATCGGTTTACCCTCCTTTGGCAGGGAAACATTGAGGAATGGGTTATGGGAAATTTTTCCTTCCCTCTCCAGGAACCGGTAAAACGACCGCATACAGGAAAGCTTCCGTGATACACTTCTGCGGGAAAGCTTCTGCTGGTATAACTGCGTCAGGAATATCCGGATCAAAGGGTAATCAACTTCTTTGATACTGGCTATACCTTCTGTTTGCATAAAAAGAAAAAATGCATCGACATCTTTCTCATAGTGTTGAATCGTTAATGAAGATGCATTTTTTTCAATTTGCAGATATTCCAGAAAAAGTAGTTTTTCTGTTTGTAAGTCGTCCATATATCCACCTCTTCAAGGCGTTTAAATTTTAACACAATTCAATCAATTAACGCAATCGTTTTAACTAAATTGTAACAAAATTCTGAATTGTCTCCAAGGCTCTGTTAGCGTAGGCTTCATTTCTTTCTTTTTTATTTTTGATTTTTTTATCCAGCGGTTTAATAAGACCGAAGTTTGCATTCATCGGCTGGAAGTTCTTCGGGCTCGTCGTCGTAATATAATGAGCCATGCTTCCCATCATCGTTTCATGCGGCAGCACAACCGGCTCTTTCCCTTCGACGAGGCGAGCAGCATTGATGCCGGCGATGAGACCTGCAGCAGCAGATTCAACGTAGCCTTCCACTCCTGTCATTTGTCCCGCAAAAAATAAATCATCTCTATCTTTATATTGGTAAGTTGCTTTAAGTAGATTCGGGGAATTAATGAATGTATTCCGATGCATGACGCCATAGCGGACAATTTCAGCATTTTCCAGACCAGGGATCATTCGGAACACTTCTTTTTGCGCTCCCCATTTCAGGTGGGTTTGGAAACCTACCATATTATATAATGTTCCAGCTGCATCATCCTGACGTAATTGGACGACTGCATAAGGAGTGTTACCTGTTTTCGGGTCTTCTAAACCTACAGGCTTCAACGGGCCGAATGTCATGGTCTTTTTCCCGCGCTGGGCCATTACTTCGATAGGCATGCAGCCTTCAAAGAAAATCTCTTTTTCGAACTCTTTTAATGGTACGGTGTCAGCAGAAGTCAGAGCTTCGTAGAATCGGTCAAATTCTTCTTCTGTCATCGGGCAGTTCAGATATGCCGCTTCACCTTTATCGTAGCGTGATTTCAGATAGACTTTGTCCATATCAATCGAATCTTTTTCTATAATTGGAGCAGCTGCATCATAAAAGTATAAGTATTCCTCACCTGTCATTTCTTTCAAATGGCTGGATAATGACTCGGAGGTCAATGGTCCGGTGGCAACAATCACGGGGCCATCGGTTGGGATATTTCCAATTTCTTCATTATATACGGTTACGTTCGGGTGGTTTTTCACATGCTCCGTCACATAGCCCGCAAATTCGTGGCGATCCACAGCAAGCGCTCCTCCGGCAGGAACTTGTGACTGATCAGCCGCTTGTATGATAATTGAATCCAAGCTGCGCATTTCTTCTTTAATGACCCCCACTGCATTGGTCAGGGAATTGGCCCGCAGGGAGTTACTGCAGACGAGTTCTGCAAATTTATCTGTATGGTGAGCCGGGGTCTGTTTCGATGGCCTCATTTCGTACAAATGTACTTGGATGCCTCGCTTGGCAAGCTGCCATGCCGCTTCACTTCCTGCCAGACCGGCGCCGATTACTGTCACATGTTGTGTCGTCATCAGACATGCTCCTTTCAAATTCGTGTCAAGTATATCTCCTTACCATTCGGTAATTATATCGATACGGTCAACTGGTGTCAATAAGATATTACAAACATGGTTCACTCCTATCATACATACCAAAAAGAAAAAGCAAGCGCAAATTTTGCGCTTACTTTTGAGGTTCTTCTTTATAATCACATTCCGTACACTGGATTTGCACACCTTTTTTCGACTTTTTCTCAACAAGCAGGGAGCTGCACTTTGGACAAGGACGACTGATCGGCTTATCCCAGGAAATGAAGTCACAATCAGGATAACGTTCGCAGCCATAAAAAGTCCGGCGTTTCTTGCTTTTCCTTTCCACTACTTCTCCCTCTTTACACTTCGGACAGGTGACGCCGACTTTCTTTAAAATCGGCTTTGTGTTCCGGCAGTCAGGAAAGTTGGAACAAGCAAGAAATTTTCCATAACGCCCCATTTTATAGACCATTTCATGCCCGCACTTCTCACAGTCGACGCCGGCAGGTTCATCTTTGATTTCTACTTTTTCCATCTCTTTTTCAGCTTTTTCCAGTCTGGGTTCAAATCCTGTGTAAAAGTCTTTGATGATTTTTACCCATTCTACGTTTCCTTCTTCCACTGCATCGAGATCTTCTTCCATCTTGGCAGTGAAATCGACATCAATAATCTCCGGGAAGTATTCCTCGATGGATTCATGAACAATACTGCCCAGTTCTGTTGGCACAAATCGTTTATTATCGAGTGCGACGTAGCCTCTGCGCTGAATGGTATCCAAAGTCGGAGCATAGGTGGAAGGTCTTCCGATTCCCAACTCTTCCAATGTTTTGACCAATCTCGCTTCCGTGTAACGGGGAGGAGGCTGGGTAAAATGCTGATTCGGTTCGATTTCATCTGCTTTGACGGTCATTCCTTCTTCCAGCTCCGGCAGCATTTTATCTTCCTCTTTTTTGTTGTCATCCCGGCCTTCCACATATACTTTCATGAAACCCTGGAATTTCACCTTGGATCCCGTAGCACGGAACTCAACCCCCTGGTTGGTCATATGCACAGTCATCGTATCCAAAACTGCAGGCGCCATCTGGCTAGCGATGAAGCGGTCCCAAATCAACTTATATAGTCGATATTGATCACGGGACAAAATACTTTTCATTTTTTTGGGGTCCCGTACGGCAGAGGTCGGACGGATGGCCTCGTGGGCATCCTGGGCGCCTTCCTTCTGTTTCTTCTTCTTACTACCGCCCAGGTACTCATTACCAAACTTATCCTCGATATAGCTTTTAGCTTCGTTCTGAGCCGAATCCGATAGACGTGTGGAGTCTGTACGCATATAGGTGATCAAACCAACGGTACCTTCTTTTTTTCCCAGTTCAATACCTTCATATAATTGCTGGGCGATCATCATTGTCTTTTTTGCACGGAAATTCAGTTTCCGCGCCGCCTCTTGTTGAAGCGAAGAAGTCGTAAACGGTACCGAAGGGTTTCTTCTGCGTTCCCGTTTATTCACTTTATCAATTTGGAAATCCTTGCCCTTCATTTTCTGAAGGACCTGGTCTACGTCCTGTTTGGTTTTCAATTCCTGCTTTTTCCCGTCTATCCCATAAAAGGCACCAGAGAATTTTTCTTTCTCTTTTAGGAAAGAGCCGTCAATGGACCAATATTCTTCTGGCTGGAACTTGTTAATTTCGTTCTCTCTATCGATGATCAACCGCACCGCGACCGATTGTACCCGGCCGGCACTCAGGCCTTTTTTAACTTTTTTCCACAGAATTGGGCTAATGTTGTACCCTACCAATCTATCCAGGATACGTCTCGCCTGCTGAGCATCGACACGGTCCATATCGATGGTGCGGGGATTCTTGAATGAATTTTTTACGGCGTCTTTCGTAATTTCATTAAAGACCACACGACATTCTGTTTTGTCATCTATTTCAAGGCTATGAGCCAAATGCCAGGCAATCGCTTCCCCTTCTCTGTCGGGGTCGGCAGCGAGATAGACGCGCTTGGCTTTTTTAGCTGCTGTTTTCAATTCTTTAAGAACGGGACCTTTCCCGCGGATCGTTATATATTTTGGTTCAAATTCTTTGTCGACATCTACACCCATCTGACTTTTAGGCAAGTCACGGATATGACCTAAAGAAGCCTTTACTTTATACTTTTTTCCTAAGTATTTCTCGATTGTTTTAGCTTTTGCAGGTGATTCGACGATAACTAGATAATCTGCCATTACTGTTCCTCCCATAGAGGTGTGTGCACCTTATGCAATTTCTTTGATAAACTTTCCCTATTATTAAATACTTTCTTTTCATTTGTCAAACATGATTGGTCAGAATTTTTTTAACTTAAGCTGTGAAAAGGGGTTATCCGTCATATTTCGACAGTAAACCGAGTTTTATTTCGGCCAGGATTCTATAATGTCATGGGTATTTAGAACCATTTTCGCCCCTTCCTGGATCATGCGATTACAGCCTTCACTATTCTCATTCAAAAGTGAACCAGGAAACGCAAATACTTCTCTTCCTTGTTCCAATGCCTGATCCACCGTTATTAAAGAACCACTTCGAGCTTTCGCTTCCACTACCAATGTAGCCGCTGACAAACCGCTTACAATCCGGTTTCTTTCAGGAAAATGATACTTCTGGGGACGGACATCCGGGGCATATTCTGAAATTACCAATTGGGATGCAGCCATTTGCTGAAATAAGGATATGTTCTCTTTTGGGTAAATATGATGGAAGCCAGACCCAATCACCCCGACTGTTGTACCATGATAGCGCAAAGCCAGGAGGTGTGCAAACCTGTCTACCCCTGCAGCAAGCCCGCTGACTACCCTCCAGCCTGCTTCGATCAGTGGAGAAATGACCCGTTCCATTGCGGGGTAAGCTGACTTCGTCGGTTTCCTTGTACCGACTACACTGATTGATGGTGTATGATTCAATAGCTCTCGGTTACCAGCCAGATAAAGCACAAATGGCGGATCCGGAATATTTTTAAGCAGGATGGGATAATCCTCATCAAAAATTGTTATCACAGAGAATTCTTTCATAAATTGTTCACTTTTATACCTTCTCGCATCAGATTGAAGCTGGTCATGAAAAGCTTTAGCTCGTTGGAAGGGTATGTTGTAAAGCGAAGAGATATCTTGAGAAGACATATGAAAAACAGAGGTCAATCCAGGATCATGAAGGAGGATTCTTCGAAGTAAGGGGCGGGTTGCGTAGTCATTATTGTGAAGAAAAATCAACAATTTTCGTCGCGGATCATTCAATACTAATCACTCCTGTTTTGGTGGTGAATTTATAACGAGGTTTATTACTAAAAAAGGGGAAAAAAAAGGGGGGATTTATGGCTAACTTAAAGAAGACCGTGCATGGAGATGCCATGCACGATCTTATACTTGAAATTAATGTGTTTTACACTTGTCATAAAGCCCGTTGTCTTGTAATACTTCAATCAATGTCTCACCCATGACAGATGGTGTTTCCGCCACTTTGATGCCACATTCATTCATGACCCGGATTTTCTCGTCAGCTGTACCTTTACCACCGGAAATAATGGCACCAGCATGGCCCATACGCTTTCCTGGAGGTGCTGTACGTCCGCCGATGAAGCCTACCACAGGCTTGGTCATATTTTTCTTGACCCATTCTGCCGCTTCTTCTTCTGCCGTACCACCGATTTCACCAATCATGATGACTGCTTCTGTGTCTTCATCTTCGTTGAACGCCTGCAGAACATCGATAAAGTCTGTTCCATTGACTGGGTCTCCACCGATACCTACAGCTGTCGACTGGCCAATTCCAGCTTCAGAAAGCTGATGTACCGCTTCATATGTCAAGGTACCAGAACGGGAAACAACCCCGACATGCCCCTTCTTATGAATATACCCAGGCATGATACCAATTTTACATTCTTCTGGAGTAATGACACCAGGACAGTTAGGACCTACTAAGCGTGTCTTCTTCCCCTCCATGTAGCGTTTTACTTTCACCATGTCAAGCACAGGAATATGTTCTGTGATACAGATCGCTAAATCCATTTCAGCATCTGTCGCTTCCATGATGGCATCCGCTGCAAAAGGTGCAGGGACGTAGATGACAGAAGCATTGGCACCGGTCTTTTCAACTGCTTCTGAAACTGTATCGAATACAGGGACACCTTCAACCTCTGTGCCGCCTTTACCTGGTGTGACACCACCTACGATTTTCGTACCGTAATCCAGCATTTGTTTCGTATGGAAAAGGGCTGTTGAACCTGTAATTCCTTGCACGATTACTTTTGTGTCTTTATTAACATATACACTCATCTGATTCCCCGCCTTTCTACTTCACTAGTTCTACTATTTTTTGTGCACCATCTGCCATTGAATCCGCAGATGTTATGTTCAAACCGGACTCATCAAGGATCTTCTTCCCTTGCTCAACATTCGTACCTTCCAGACGAACGACCAATGGAAGTGTCAAACCGATTTGTTTTGTAGCTTCTACAACACCTTCAGCAATGACATCACACTTCATGATACCACCGAAGATATTAACAAAGATCCCTTTGACATGTTCGTCAGATAAGATGATTTTGAAGGCTTCTGTAACCTTTTCCGTAGTAGCTCCGCCCCCTACATCAAGGAAGTTGGCCGGGTCGCCGCCATAGTGTTTGATGGTGTCCATTGTAGCCATTGCAAGACCAGCACCATTAACCATACAGCCGATATTGCCATCCAGTGCAATATAACTAAGGTCATACTTAGAAGCTTCCACTTCTTTCGGATCTTCTTCATCGAGATCACGAAGCTCCTGGACGTCTTTTTGACGGTAAAGTGCATTGTCGTCAAAGTTCAACTTAGCATCCAGCGCCATGACATCCCCATCACCTGTAGTGACTAGTGGGTTGATTTCAGCGATGGAACAATCTTTTTCGACAAAAACTTTGTAAAGCCCCATCATGAATTTCACAGCTTTTGAAATTTGCTCTTTCGGAATGTTGATGTTGAATGCCAGACGACGGGCCTGGAAAGGAGTCAATCCGACTACTGGGTCGATGACTTCTTTAAAGATTTTTTCAGGAGTTGCTGCTGCAACTTCTTCAATTTCCGTTCCGCCTTCTTCTGAAGCCATCATCGTAACACGGCTTGTTGCGCGGTCTAATACAAGGCCGACATAATATTCACTCTTAATGTCGCAGCCTTCCTCAATCAGTAAGCGCTTTACTTCCTTACCCTCTGGACCGGTTTGATGAGTAACGAGCGTTTTGCCAAGAATCTCATCGGCATATGTACGCACTTCATCAGCATTTTTTGCGATTTTGACACCGCCGGCTTTACCGCGGCCTCCCGCATGGATTTGCGCTTTCACTACTGTGACACCTGAACCTAATTTTTCAGCTGCTTCAACAGCTTCATCTACGGTATATGCCACATGACCATTTGGTACTGAAACGCCAAATTCGCGTAGAATGTCTTTCCCTTGATACTCGTGAATGTTCATGTTCCATCCTCCCATCATTTTAACTGCATTACCATTGTATAAAAAAACGTCGGGAATTGTCCACAGTAACCGTCGGGAACTTGTCGAAAAAGTGTCACATACAGAAACAAAGAGACCATAACTTAATTATGTAAACAATAAAGGTGAACTCTTTCTATTATATATCCTGGTCTGCCCGGTAAATAAAAGCAAATACTTCTGCCACCACCTGATACAGCTCCTCTGGTATTTCTTCATTAATATTCAATTGGGAAAGCAGTTCCACTAAGGAAGCGTCCTCCTGGATGGGAACACCGTTTTTTACTGCGTTTTCAATCAGATTGGCTGCCACATAGCCTTTCCCCTTGGCCAGCACTTTAGGGGCATGATCCTGATTCTGCTTATAACCTAATGCCATAGCCTGTTTCTTTTTATCCTTCATACTTTTAAATCCACTCCGCTCTCCGAAAAATAGCTTGGAAAAGTAACACCATCACTGGAACCTTTGATTTTTTTAAATTGAATCGAAGCAAGATCAAAACCCGCTTGATTAAGCCCGTTTTCCAATTGCGACTGAAAATGGGTGGTCTTTTTTAGTGACTCATTATGTTCATTATAAACGGTCAGGAATACTTTGCGCTGACGAATGGACATATCTACCACTGTTTCCTTTAAGTGCTCTAATTCTAAATAAAATAGAACATGACAAAATTCAGGATCGATATCGCCCTTTTCATTTTTTCTGCCTTCTATATTAACCTGGATGTCCTTTGCTTTCATAAATGTACCGGGTAACACGAGGCTCCACTGTACCATTTGTGTATTATCCTGATGAGCTGTCAACTGAATTCCATTCAGAAAATGGAGAATTTGCTGCATCCGTTCTAACTGTGACTTCCCCGATTGCTGTTCATTCAGTACCTGAAGCAGAAGTGTTTTCATACTTTGATTTGACTGAAGTTCCTCGTGGTTAGATAACTGTTTCAACAACTGCATTTCATCATCACACCCTGCCAACAGCATCATGTTTTTCACTTGAAGGTAGATTTTTTGTGAAAGATTTTCCGCTTGAACCGGAGATCCTGGAGTCCCATTCAAACTGGCCAGGTTGTGAAGAAGGGCTTTTTCCGTATTGCTCAATGACGGTTTTTCCGTCAGATACCTCTCTGTTTCTTGCAGAAGGGATGATAACGTTGCATGTTGGCGTACGGTCAAGGCTTCTATGATGCCAGAACGGAAAGGAAGCTGCTTTTCAATGGCTTGAAGCAAAGCTCCCAAAGTTTTTTGTTTATCACTTGCCTTATGTAAGAGGGATGAGGCCTGCTTCAATGCTGACTGACGGAAAGGAAGGTTCCGCTCTACTAATAATGACACCAGACGTTTGTTATCTGCAGTCGCTGCTAACCCAAGTCGCTCTAACACCTGTTTAGCATCATAAATGAACTCTTTCGATTGTTTCGTTAATATTTTCAATTCGATTTTATCTTCCAGGGAAAGTATTTGAAATAGATACTGATCTCCAGATGTCACAGGAGCTTGCAACTGGGCAGTCACTTGTTGATTTCCTAACGATATGACTGCCGTATCATTTGGCATCAGTTTTATCACGCGCCCGGACAACACCTGCCCATGAAGCAGCCCTGGTCTGTTATCACTGGTCACTCGGTGTAATGCCTGAAATAACCCTGATGCTATACCTTTCAATGCGAAGTTCCTCCTTTAAGGCCGGATTGCTGCTGACACTGGAGAAAAACTGTACCTGTGATAAGGGGAAGGGCCGAATTGTTCCAAAGCCTTCATATGTGTGCTTGTTCCATAGCCCTGATTTGATTGAAAATCATACATCGGAAACTCTTCGTGAATTTTTGCCATCATCCGGTCTCTTGTCACTTTTGCGACAATGCTTCCTGCCGCAATAGACACACTTCTTTGGTCTCCTTTGATTAATGCCTCTCCAGTACAAGGCATTCCATCAAGGTTGACTGCATCAATTAATAAATGATCAGGAGTGATTCCTAGGTCGTTCACTGCTCGTCTCATGGCCATTTTTGTTGCTTCATATATGTTGTAGCGATCAATTTCCTCATTTGTTACTTCGCCAATGCCATAGGCCAGTGCATCAGCTGTAATCCGTTCAAACAACATTTCTCTTTTTTCCTGTGATAATTGCTTTGAATCATTCAGGCCTTCTAAATAATAATCTTTATGTAAAATGACACAACCGGCTACTACCGGTCCGGCAAGTGGTCCTCTTCCAGCCTCATCAACACCGGCTACATATTGTTTGCCTGCTTCGTATTGTTTCTGTTCAAATACCATCATTTCTTGATATTTAACTTGGAGTAATTTTTCTTTTTCTAACTGGCGTTCATACTGAAGGAGCAACTTTTGAACACCTTTACGAGGGTCCTGTTTTAACGCTGTCCATTCATGCTCAGCTAACTGCCTTCCTGCCAGCTTTTCTTTCACTTGTGCAATCGTCCATTTCCCCACCGTACATTCTCCTATCCTTATTCTATTTATCGGAAGTTTCTTCTTAAAATAAAGGCTCTGTTAAACGTTAAGCTCACATTTCATGCTTAGCTCACTCATTTTTTGAAGAACGATATAACGATGTTTCCGTTTCTCCTATAAACGCAAGGAGGGCCGGGAAATTGCGAGACTCCTATGGGAGGATAGTACATGGTGAGATCCCGTAGGGCTTTAGCCCGAGGAAGCTCACCGTACGCCCATGGAAAGCGAGTGATTTCCCGGACCTCCAAACCGTTACTACCGTAACGGAAACATTTTACAGATTCAATTTCAAAGAAAAAAGCGCACTTTTGAGGTCAAAAATGCGCTCTTATACTATTACTCTGTCGGAACATCGAAGGTAATCCTGCCCAGTTTGCCTGACCTCAGATCCTGAATGATGACTTCCGCTGTTTTTTCGTAATTGACACGCGCTCCTGCTTCCAGGCAGCCACGCCGTTTCCCAATCGTTTCGAAAGCCTCGATCATATCCTCAAAATTCGAGAAGCCGAACCTTTCATTTAAAAGGTCAGGATAAAAATTCTTCAGATAATCTAATATATAAGCTGCTACATCCTCAATCGGCAAGATTTGATCTTTAATCGTACCGATAGCAGCAAGGCGGTACCCTACTTCTTCATCTTCGAACTTTGGCCACAGAATACCTGGTGTATCCAATAGCTCAAAATCCTTCTTGACTTTAATCCATTGCTGGCTTGTTGTAACACCAGGACGATCGCCTGTTTTAGCGATTTTCTTATTGGCAAGACGGTTGATCAGAGTAGATTTTCCAACATTCGGTATTCCTAGAATCATAGCTCTGGCTGGCCGTGGGTTTATCCCTTTGGCTTTCATTTTGTTCATTTTATCTTCAGCCATATGCTTGGCAAGGTTGATTAGCGCCTGGATATCTTTTTTATCCTGGGCGTTAACCGCTACCGCAGATACGTTATCCTTCTTGAAGGTTTCCATCCACTCTTCAGACAACTTAGGGTCTGCAAGGTCTTTCTTCATCATAACGATCATCTTTGGTTTTGTCTGAAGTAATTGCTGAAGCATCGGATTCTGTGATGATTCCGGTGCCCGGGCATCCACAAGTTCGATGACGAAATCGACCAGCTTTAATTTTTCTGCAACTTCTCTTTTTGCTTTGGCCATGTGGCCAGGGAACCATTGTATTGTCATAACATCACCTTATTCTTAATCTACGAGCCGGATGCGATCGAGTGGCCAATAAGTAAATACTGCTTCCCCGACAATTTGATCCATAGGAACGACACCGAACATACGGCTGTCAGTCGAATTATTACGGTTATCTCCCAGGACGAATACATGCCCTTCCGGCACTGTTTCATAATCTTCTTCTGTTACTTGTTCTAACGTGAAATCCTGGGTTAGAATCTGATTCTCGGCCAGCTGATCTTTTCTTTCCTCCAGGTAAGGTTCTGCCACTCTCTCTCCATTAATATACAGCTCATCATTCTCGACAGCTACATGATCACCTGGGACCCCAATTACCCGTTTGATATAATCTCGTCTCTCTGTGGCATGAAAGACGACAATATCAAAGCGTTCCGGTTTTCCCAGCGTGTAATTGATTTTACTGACAATCAGATGATCATTATTTTCCAATGTCGGAAGCATTGATGGCCCTTCGACAACAACAGGAGCAAATAGTATAACCCTTACCAAAATGGCTAGTATGGCAGCGATCAGGAATGCTTTGATCCATTCCATCCATGCATTTTTCATGAAGGCCATCCCTTTCCTCTAAACTAACTGTTCCTACTACGTTATATTTCTTTAAGTTTAAGAAATACATTAATCTGTTAACAAAGTTAAGTTTTCTTAAAGTACAAGTAGAAAAAAGGAGCTTGGCGTCTGCAAGCTCCTTCCTGTTTCATTAGATGATTTCTTTAATACGTGCTGCTTTACCACGCAGGTTGCGTAGATAGTATAGCTTCGCACGACGAACTTTACCACGACGTGTACGTTCGATTTTCTCGATACGTGGGGAATGTAGCGGGAATGTACGCTCGATTCCTACACCGTAAGAAATTTTACGTACAGTGAATGTTTCGCTGATTCCGCCGTTTTGACGTTTGATTACAACGCCTTCGAATACCTGGATACGCTCGCGAGTTCCTTCCACGACTTTAACGTGGACCTTCACTGTGTCACCAGGACGAAAATCAGGATGGTCTGTACGAAGTTGATCTTTTGTAATTTCGTTAATCAAATCTTGCATCCTCTTTCACTCCTTCCAAACTAATGCTCTTGACTTACTAGGAGACAGCGGAACATCGTTTTCCGCTTAAACCGACGTTTAAGCACAAAATTTAATATATCATAGATTCTTTGCTACTGCAACAAGCTGTCAGCTATTTTCCCATTTTTCTATCCAGGATTTTTCTTTCTCGGTCAATTCCCTTTCTTTCAACAGATCCGGCCTGCGTTCCCATGTACGGTATAAAGATTGTTGGTGGCGCCATTCTTCAATACGGGCATGATCGCCGGACAAGAGTATGTCTGGTACTTTCATTCCCCGAAAATCAGCTGGACGGGTATAATGGGGATGTTCAAGTAAACCGTTCGAAAAAGAATCTTCAGGTGCCGATTGTTTATTACCGAGCGCATCAGGCAATAAGCGTACGACCGAATCGATCACAACCATTGCACCAAGCTCTCCACCTGTCAATACATAATCACCAATAGACAGCTCGTCCGTTACGATATGCTGACGGATACGTTCGTCATAACCTTCATAATGTCCACATAGAAAAATTAAATGATCTTCTTCGGAAAGTTCTAAAGCCTTACTCTGCGAATGTGTTTCCCCCTGTGGGCACATCAGGATGACACGAGGCTTCGTGTTCCGCTTCTTCTTTGCCGTTTCCACTGCATCGAACAGCGGTTGGGGAGTAAGCACCATTCCGGCACCTCCCCCGTATGGATAGTCATCAACTTTCTGGTGTTTATTATTACTGTAATCCCGGAAGTTGATGAACTCATAACTGAAAATATCGCGCTCTTGCGCTTTTTTTAAAATAGAGTTATTCAACACGCCTTCAAACATTTCTGGAAACAACGTCAGAATATCAATATGCATCAGTCAAGCAGCCCTTCTATTGGATCAATGACAATCCTTCCTTCTTCTATATACACTTCTTTCACGACATCATCGATATATGGAATAAGGACATCAGACTTTCCTTCTCGCTCTACGACCCAGACATCATTCGCTCCGGGGGTGAGGATTTCTTTTACTTCCCCAAGTTCTGTTCCATCCATTAGGAAGACACGGCAGCCGATAATTTCATGGAAATAATATTCTCCCTCTTCTAAATCCGACAACTGCTCCTCCCGAATCTGAAGGATGCCGCCCTTTAAGCGCTCGACATCATTAATGGTCGGGAGTCCTTCAAACGTAAGCAGATCAAACCCTTTATGCTCCCGGTGACCGGAGACAATCAATTTCTCCGGTTTCCCGCCGTCCTTCACCCAATACAAAGGCGCTCCTGGCTGGAATCTATCGTCAAAGTCAGTGATGCGAATCACTTTCACTTCTCCTTTGATTCCGTGCGTATTGACAATTTTCCCTACATTATACATCTGTTGTTCCATTTCATTACCTCGCTTGGATTACTATTCCATCTTTTATGACGATTGTCTGATGTTCATATATTTCATCCCATCTGGCACCTTCGGTTACTTCAACAATCGCTTCGACTTCTTCGATGAACAATTCGCTGCCCTCTGGCAGTATTTCTAGTTGTTGGAGTTTATATTCTACCCAGTTCATCTTTTCTTTGCGAAGTTTGATTTCCTGTGTAAACCGTTTTTCTATTTCACTTGGTGAGATGTCACTTCTTTTCTCAAGCTTTCGCTGTTCAAAACGCAACTGCTGGCATTCACGGTCATATCTTTGATACCTTGACTGGAAATCTTGTGACAGCTGTTTTTTACTGTCTGCAGTCAGTACTTGTTTTACAGGAATTTTTTTTATAATTTTCATGTTCCTGCCCCTTTTTCTCAAAGCTTCCGTTCTGTGTCCATTCTTCAATAAATAAAAAGTAAATTGTAAAAAAGGGAAAGGTAATTGCTCCCTCTCCCTCATTACATGATATCCAAGTAAATTCTCTTTTTAGAGTCTGACCCTGCTGCGTAAACAACTGTCCGGATCGCTTTTGCTATCCGACCGTTCTTTCCAATCACCTTGCCGACATCCTCCTGGTTGACCGTCAAATGATAAACGATTTTGCGTTCCTCTTCTTTGACGTCTACCTGGATGTCTTCCGGGTGATCGACAAGCGGACTGACAATAGTTTCAATCAAGGCTTTCATGGTATCACCACTACTTTACTTTTGGTTTTTTGCTTCGTGGAACTTCGTCATGATGCCTTCATTTGAGAATAGGTTACGAACCGTGTCGCTCGGCTTAGCGCCATTAGTCATCCAGTTCAAAGCTTTTTCTTCATCAATATCAACCTCAACTGGGTTTGCTACTGGATTATATGTGCCAATTTGTTCAATGAAACGTCCATCACGAGGAGAACGTGAATCAGCTACAACTACACGGTAGAATGGGTTACGTTTTGATCCCATGCGCTTTAGGCGAATTTTTACTGCCATCTTTAAGCACCTCCATAAATTATTAATGTTTCGCACAAGTTTAGATTTTAGCAGATGTTTTTCTGTGTGTAAAGGATTTTTCCATTACATGAATGGAAAATTCATTCCCTTGCCTTTTTTTCCTTTTTGCATATTGGTCATTTGTTTCATCATTTTCTTCATTTCTTCAAACTGTTTCAGCAGTCGGTTGACCTCAGATACGGATGTTCCGGAACCTTTAGCGATCCGGCGTTTACGGCTTGCATTCATCAGGGATGGATCCTGCCGTTCTTTCTTCGTCATCGACTGGATGATTGCTTCTACATGCGAGATTTGTTTGTCGTCAATCTGGGCATTCTTCAGCCCCTTCATCTTGTTGGCTCCTGGAATCATATCGAGTAATTCATCCAATGGTCCCATGTTTCGGACTTGACCCATTTGTTCCAGAAAGTCATCAAAGGTGAATGAAGCCGATCGCATTTTCTGTTCTAATTCTTTCGCACGGTTTTCATCTACACTATCCTGAGCTTTTTCAATCAGTGTCAGTACATCTCCCATACCCAGAATACGGGATGCCATCCTCTCAGGATGGAAGGGTTCCAACTGATCGAGCTTTTCACCCATACCGGCGAATTTGATCGGTTTACCTGTTACAGCCTTAATAGACAATGCGGCACCGCCACGGGTGTCCCCATCGAGTTTCGTCAATACAACACCACTGACTTCCAGCTGTTCGTCAAAACTTTCCGCAACATTGACAGCATCCTGCCCGGTCATGGCATCGACGACAAGGAAGATTTCATCCGGCTGGACATTTTCTTTGATTTGCTGCAATTCTCCCATCAAATCGCTATCAACATGAAGACGGCCAGCCGTATCGATGATAACGTAGTCGTTGTGGTTTTCTTTCGCTTCGGCGATCGCTTCATTGGCAATATCAACCGGATCGGCATCCGTACCTTTTGCATAGACAGGCAAATCCAATTGCTTGCCGAGTGTCTGAAGCTGATTGATGGCTGCAGGCCGATAAACGTCAGCCGCCACAAGTAACGGTTTACGATTGTGTTTTTTACGCAGGTGATTGGCAAGTTTACCGGTAGTGGTCGTCTTACCGGCACCTTGAAGACCGACCATCATGATGACGGTCGGGGGACGCTTCGCAACTGCGATCTTACTTTCGTCACCGCCCATCAAATCGGTCAATTCTTCTTTAACCACTTTGATTACCTGCTGACCTGGTGTCAGGCTTTCCATTACTTCCTGACCGATGGCCCGCTCTTTCACGCGTTTGACAAAGTCTTTGACGACCTTGAAGTTGACGTCTGCCTCAAGGAGGGCAAGACGGACTTCCCGGGTCATTTCTTTTACATCTTGTTCGGTTACCTTCCCTTTACCTTTGATCCGTTGGATTGTATTTTGTAAACGGTCGGCTAAACCTTCAAATGCCATAGAAGGAGCCCTCCTAATCTAATTCTTTTAATCGTTCGAGTGAATCCAGAACTTCTTTCTGATCTGTGAGTTTACCTTGCAGTTCTTCAATCAATTGCTGCCGTTCCTGGAACTTCGCATACAAGTTCAATTTTTCTTCGTATTCTTCCAGCATGGCTTCTGTACGGCGGATATTATCGTAGACAGCCTGCCTCGAGACATGGAATGTCTCAGAGATTTCACCAAGAGAATAATCTTCTAAATAATACAATTCCATATAGTTCCGTTGTTTAGGTGTCAGCAACGTCTGATAAAAATCAAAAAGATAATTAATTCTGGTCGTCTTCTCCAGCACGGCAACCACTCCTTGTTAAGTGAAATGCCTTTACATATATGAATATTACAGAATGAAAGGCATAGCTGTCAAGCATCACTGCTCTTTTTCTTCGTCATGACCTTCCACCATATCAGCGAACAGGCCATAGACGAATGCATGAGCATCAAACGGTTGAAGGTCGGTCACTTTCTCACCAAGCCCTACCAGTTTAACAGGAATCTCCAGCTCATTACGAATCGCAAGCACAATTCCCCCTTTAGCTGTACCATCGAGTTTCGTCAACACAATTCCCGATACATCAGTAGCTTCCGAGAAGGTCTTCGCCTGGATCATTGCATTCTGTCCCGTAGTCGCATCCAGCACAAGGAGCACTTCATGAGGAGCAGTTGGTACTTCTCGCTCGATGACACGTTTCACTTTAGCTAATTCATTCATCAGATTGACTTTATTCTGAAGTCGTCCGGCAGTATCACATAGCAGTACGTCTGCGTTCCGGGATTTGGCTGCCTGGATGGCATCAAAAATGACTGCAGCCGGGTCACTTCCGGCACTATGCTTCACGACATTAACGCCGACTCGCTCACCCCAGGCATCCAGCTGTTCAATGGCCCCGGCACGGAACGTATCCCCTGCGGCAAGCATGACATTTTTTCCTTCGCTTTTTAACTGGTGGGCGAGTTTACCAATCGTAGTCGTTTTTCCGACGCCGTTAACTCCGACAAACAGGACGATCGACAATCCATCATGATTAATATTCAACTCTTCCATTTCTTCGCTGTCGTCATCGCCATAATAGATTTCAACAAGCTTCTCGGAAATAACTTCCCTTACCTGTTTCGTATCTTTGATATTTCGTCTTTTTACTTCCATTTCCAGTTCATCAATCATTTCCATTACCGTGGTGACGCCGACATCAGCAGAAATTAGGATTTCTTCTAAATCCTCGAAAAAATCTTCATCAACTGTGCGGTAGCGGGCAACCAGGTCATTAATCCTTCCAGAGAAGGAGTCTCTCGTTTTTGTCAAACCTATACGGAACTTAGCTGCAATTGATTTCTCTCGTGCAGAAGGGTCTGCTTCCGGCTCTTCCACCTGAGGCGTCTCCTCTTCTACAGGAAGGGAAGGGGCAGCCTCTGGCTCTTCGAGCTGCTCTTTTGTCTCTGGGGTAGTATCCAATTGTTTTACAGGTTCTTCAGCGGTGTCCTCTTCCTCGATTTCTTTCTCTTCCTCCACAACTGGTTGATCATCAGGTAGAGAGTCTGTTTCTTGAGGCATAGCTTCTTCTGGCGTTTCTGTTTCTTCCATATCTGAATGTTGTTCTTCCAGCTCCTCTGCCTGCTCTTTCTCCATTTCTTTCAAATCTTGCTCAAAAGGATCTAAAATGAATTTGTCCTTTAACTTCTTGAAAAAGCTCATCCAACCTTCCTTTCTATACTTCTAATAAGTCGGCCGATTCTTCTAATCTCACAGAAACCAGCTTCGAAACGCCGGATTCCTGCATCGTAACACCGTAAAGCACATCCGATTCTTCCATCGTGCCTTTCCGGTGAGTTATGACGATAAATTGTGTCTTTTCACTGAATACTTTCAAATAACGGGCGAACCGGTCCACATTGGCATCATCCAGTGCCGCTTCTACTTCATCCAGCACACAGAACGGTACAGGGCGAACCCTAAGGATAGCGAATAGCAGAGCGATGGCCGTCAACGCACGCTCGCCCCCTGACAATAGACTGAGATTTTGAAGCTTCTTGCCCGGTGGCTGCGCTACAATATCCACACCAGTTTCAAGCATATTGTCAGGGTCCGTCAAACGAAGGTCGGCTCGTCCACCGCCGAATAACTCGGTGAAAACGACGGAGAACTCCTGTTTAATCTGAGTGAATGTCTCTTCGAACCTGCGATGCATTTCCCCATCCATTTCAGAAATGACAGAATAAAGTGTATCTTTCGCTTCGTTCAGGTCCGCCTGTTGGTCTTTCAAAAACTGATAGCGTTCCTGGATACGATCAAATTCATCAATGGCACCCAGATTGACATTCCCCAGCTCATCAATCGCACGCTTGATCAATTTTACTTTCGTCGTGCTGGCATTAATATCAGCTGCACGTTCATATTCCTGCTGTGCGCGTTCAAAAGTAAGGAAATATTCTTTTTGTAAATACCCAAGCATGTTTTCAAGTTCAACATCCATTCGGTTCGCTTTGACCTCTTTATCCTGGATGTCCTGAACATAGTGATGATGGGTACGATTTTGCTCTTTCAATTCCTGGTCTTTCTGTTTAATATGCTCGGCATGTTCGTTCCTTTTATTTCTTTGGCTAGCGATTTGGGCTGCTGTCTCTTCTTTGTCGGACTTTTTATCCTGAATAGAGGCTTCTAATTCGGCTTCTGTCTGTTTATTGTTGGCTATATCCATCAACTGGCTGTACTGCTGACGGTTTTCTTCCAGGCTTTGTTCCAGTTCGGCTATTTGTTCTTTCAGTCCTTGCCACTTCTCCTGATGATATTTCACATCAGAATCTTGCTCTGTGAGTTTGACCTGCAACTCATGCTGCCTGGCTTTCAAACTTTCTTCGTTTTCGGACTGTTGTTTTTCCGCTTCTGTTAACGTATCGATTTGCTGTTGAGCCTTTGTCAATTGTACTTCCAGATCCTCCAGCTCAAGAGCCAGATCAGCCAGACGAGCTTTTAATTGATCACGGTCCTGTTCGTATTGTTCCTGGTCCTGATCAAACAGCACCAATTGATCATTTACGTTATCATGCTTCACTTGGACTTCACGAAGGACTGCCCGCTTTTCCTGCTCCTGTTCTTTTAAATTGTCTTTAGAAACACGGAGTTCCTGCAATGTTTCCTTCTGTTCTTCGTTCATTCGCTTTAATTGCTGCATTTCTTGTTCTGCAGCCCTTGTTTTCTTATCAAAAGTGGACAGTTTATCATGCAGTTCCTGCAATTCTCTTTCTCTCGTAAACAAGGACTGATTTGTTTTCTTTTTTGCTCCTCCAGTCATCGCTCCGCCTGGATTGATAACGTCTCCTTCTAATGTAACAATGCGGAAGCGCCGCTGCATCGTTTGTGCCAATTTGTTTGCTGTCTCTAAATCTTCCGCGATGACAATGTGACCCAGAAGGTGACGAATGGCCCGGTCGTATTGATGGTTAAAATCAACCAAATCAGCAGCTACTCCTACAAACCCAGGCTGGCTGTTAATTCGAGCCGTCATATCTGCAGGAATAAATCGGGGCTGGATTGTTTCCAGCGGCAGGAATGTCGCTCTCCCTTTATTATGCTGACGAAGCCAGTGGATCGCCTGACGGGCAGCAGATTCATTGGTCATGATGACATGCTGCGCCTGTGCGCCCAACGCTGTCTCGATAGCTGTAATTAAATCGCCAGGGACATCGATTAACTCAAGGACTGCACCTTCAATCCCCTGGATGTATTGCTGTTCTCTCGCTTTCAATACTTCTTTAACACCTTGGAAATACCCGGAGAAATCCTCTTTCATTTCTTCCAGCATTTCTTTCTTGGATTTCAGCTTTTCGACATATTGGTACCCTTGATAAAGTTTGCTTTGCAACTCCTGGTATCTGGTTTGGCTGGTGTTCAGTTTTTCTTCCAGTGCGGTCAGTTGCTGCTCTTTTTTTACACGCTGTTCGGAGATGTGGTTGACTTCCTGTTCGATCTCTTCTTTTCTGGCAATCAACCGCTCCCTTTCTTCACGCATATCTTTGAATTTATCTCTTTGCACTTCACTTTTTGAGCCGATTTGATCCAGCTGTCGGGAAACCGACTGCTTTTCATTTCGTTTGGCAGCCTGTTCATTCAATAATTCAATATAGTCACCTTTCAGCTCTTCAATCTGTTCTCCGATATCCTGACTCTCCAGCTCCAGCTGTCTGGTTGTTTCTTTATAAGCTTTTCTTGTTTCTGCTTGCTGTTTTTTTCTTTCTTTTAGTTCTGCTTCGTGTTTTTCACACACTGCTTTCGTCTGCTCCAGACGGGACGACAGCTGAGTAAACTCTTCTTCCAGCTTCACTTTATTCTCTTCAAAATGCTTGAATTGTTCTTTGACGAGCTGCTTTTTTCCTTCGAGATTCTCCAGCTCTTGAGTCAGGGTGAGCAGTTTCTCTTGCAGCTTTTCTATCGATTCATCCAAGACCAATACCTGGTCTCGCTCTTTTTCCACTACGGTTTCTTTCTGTTCGATAGCAGCCCTGATTTCAGCTTCTTTCCCTTTCATTTCTTCCAGGTTGTCCAATAAGTCCTGCCATTCGTTGTTCAACGTTTCTATTTGTGCGATTAATAGAGATATCTCTACGTGTTTCAATTCCTCTTTTTTCTCCAGATAATCTTTCGCAATGGCCGCCTGTTCTTTTAATGGTTCGAGCTGACCTTCTATCTCATGAATGATATCTTCCACTCTGTTCAGGTTTTCCTGTGTTTCGGCCAGCTTGTATTCTGCCTTTTTCTTACGCTGTTTGTATTTCAGCACCCCGGCAGCTTCTTCAAAAATACTGCGCCGTTCTTCCGCTTTCGAACTTAAAATTTCCTCTACTTTTCCCTGGCTGATAATGGAAAAGGCTTCCCGGCCTAAGCCAGAATCCATAAACAGATCGACGATATCTTTGAGGCGGCAAGGCTGTTTATTTATATAAAAAGCACTTTCACCCGATCGATAGACCCTACGGGTAACACTGACCTCCTGGTAATCAAGCGGCAATGTCTGATCTTCGTTATCCAATGTCAGCGTGACTTCCGCCATGTTCAGGGCATTTCTCGTATCACTTCCGGCAAATATGATGTCTTCCATCTTACTGCCGCGAAGGGACCGGGCGGATTGTTCACCGAGCACCCAGCGGATGGCATCGGTAATATTACTTTTCCCGCTTCCATTCGGTCCGACTACTGAAGTGACACCTGGCACAAAATCAACGGTGACCCTTTCGGCAAAAGATTTGAATCCAATGGTATCTAAACGTTTGAGGAACATCTGCATCCTCCTATGTAATTAACTTTCCTGTAGTTTTAAGCTTGCATTTCAACTCATTTATTTTATCATAAACATTAAGGCTATAGAAGAAGCCAAACAACCCCGCAATGAGGAGGAATCGTCGTGAGCTTGAATGAACCCACGCAAAAAAACTTAGAAACGATCATTAATGACCTGGCTGACCGTCTGCAGGTAGTCAACCGTTCGATCATGGACCCTGCTGACTATGACCTGGACAATTATGATGAAATCAAATCTCTGCATGACATGATTGTTACGAAGGGACAGCTAAGTGTCTCAGAGACACAGGCATTTGTCGAAGAGTTAGGCAACTACCGGAAATAATATCGAAAGCTTAGAAAGACTGGGCTTGTCGCCAATAACTTATGGCGAAAGCCTTCGTACTTTCTTATGCTTTAATCTTTTAACAAAATTAATTTTTCTTAAAGTGCAACAGAAAGCCGCGCAGCAATTGCGCGGCTTTGTTACAGATTAGGAAATTATAAACTTGTCTTTCTGTGGACAACGTTAGGCTGCGAGTCTCATCCAGCTCCAGCGCCTACCCCCTCGAGATCTTAAGTCAATCCTCTCTGTGACAAAGAACGTCACGGCGAGGCTTGTCTTAAGCTTGTCGGGGGTGAGCAAGGCGCTTGCGCTTTTGTTTATTTACATGCTCCTGATTTTCGGAGTGCTTCTTCAGCAGCTTTTTGTTCTGCTTCTTTTTTTGTGCGGCCGATGCCGATGCCGGCGGTTTCATCCGAAATTCGGACATGGGCCACGAATTCGCGATTGTGGGCCGGGCCAAGTTCCTCCACGATTTCATATTCGATTACCCTGTTCTTCTCACGCTGCACTACTTCCTGCAATTGGCTTTTGAAATCCATCGCATGCGAAAAAGCACCTTTTTTCACCTTTGGATATACATATTTCTCCAAAAAGGCAAGGACTGCCTCATACCCCTGGTCCAGATAAAGAGCACCAATGAATGCTTCAAATACATCCGCAAGCAAGGCTGGGCGATTTCTACCGCCTGTCATCTCTTCCCCTTTTCCTAATTGGATCAGCTCACTGAAATTCAGTTCATCAGCAAACCGAACGAGAGAGATTTCACAGACGATCGAAGCGCGAAGTTTCGTCAACTCGCCTTCACTCATGTCCGGGTACTTGCGGTAAAGGTACTGGGAGACACCAAGTTCCAGCACAGCGTCACCAAGAAATTCGAGACGCTCATTATCCTTACGCTCTGTCTTACGATGCTCATTCACATAAGATGAATGGGTAAATGCTTGTTTTAAAAGTTCGATATCTTCGAAGTGGATACCTATTTTCTCTTGAAAGGTTGAAAAGTCCTCCATCGCTCACCTAAACCCTTTCAGTTAGTATTGACGACATATAGGAAGGGCTGTCCATATATAGGACAGCACCTTGCCAAACTGTTATTGGATGCTGTTTATGTAATTCACAGCGTCACCAACAGTATTAATTTTTTCTGCTTCTTCATCAGCGATCTCCGTATCGAATTCATCTTCAAGCTCCATAACAAGCTCAACTACATCCAAAGAATCCGCTTCAAGATCATCTTTGAAGGAAGCCTCCATTGTGACCTTAGATTCATCTACATCAAGACGATCGACAATGATTTGTTTGACACGATCAAATGTATCTGCCATAAGACTTCACCTCCCTTCCGTTATTATAAATGAGTTTTCATCGAAAAACTAGATGATTCAAATATTTATGATTTCAACCGGCAAAATTAACCGGATAAATCCTTACATAACCATGCCGCCATCAACATGAAGCGTCTGTCCAGTCATATAGCTGCTGTCCTCAGAAGCAAGGAAGCGAACCACATTGGCGATATCTTTTCCTTCCCCTAAACGGTTAAGCGGGATCATCTTGAGCATTTCCTCCCGCTGCTCTTCTGTCAGCTCATCTGTCATATCAGTTGTAATGAAACCAGGAGCTACAGCATTAACAAGGATATTCCTTGTTGCAAGTTCCTTGGCATTGGATTTGGTCATACCGATCACTCCAGCTTTAGCAGCTACGTAATTGGCCTGCCCCGGGTTTCCGGACACACCTACGATAGAAGCAATGTTGATGATGCGTCCGCTTTTTTGTTTCATCATCTGGCGGGTTACCGCTTTAGTAGTCAGAAACACGCCTTTCAAATTTGTATCAATGACCTGATCGAATTCCTCTTCTTTCATTCTCATCAGTAAATTATCCTTCGTGATGCCGGCGTTGTTAACTAGTATATCAAGACGGCCGAATGCTTCAATCGTAGTTTTAACCATATCTTTGACGTCGGCTTCCTTTGATACATCTGCCTGGATTTTCATAGCTTTTCCGCCATTAGCCTCTATCTCATCCACCACTTCCTGCGCCTTCGCTTCACTGCCCGCATAGTTAACCGCAACCGCGGCACCTTTATCAGCCAGTTCCAGCGCAATGGCGCGTCCAATTCCTCGGGAAGCGCCTGTGACAAGTGCTACTTGATTTTCCAGCATTATGAATCCTCCTTATACCATTCGATGAATGCTTGTAATGTCTCTGGATCCTGAATTTGGAATGTCTTCATTCTCCGTTTCACTTTTCGAACCAATCCGCTCAGTACTTTGCCGTGGCCAACTTCCACAATGGCGTCAATATCCTGTTCGACAAACTTTTCTAAAATCTGCTGGAAGCGGACAGGAGAATACAGCTGCTCAATTAACAGCTCTTCGATCATCTGCTTATCTGTTACAGGTTCTGCTGTCACATTGGCATACACCGGAATAGAAGCATCAGAAAGATCCGCGTTCTTCAGAGCTTCAGAAAAGTCCTCGCTTGCCGGTTTCATTAGACGGGAATGGAAAGGGCCACTGACATTCAGCGGCAGCACACGTTTTGCTCCTGCTTCCTTCAATTGTTCAGAAGCTTGATCCACTCCTTCTTTACTACCGGAAATAACAATTTGTCCAGGGCAATTGATGTTGGCCAAATCAACGACTTCATCGTCCTTCATACCTTCCAAAACGTTCTGGATTGCACCCTGATCCAGCCCTAACACAGCTGCCATGGCTCCCTTACCAGTCGGGTAGGCATGCTCCATCAACTGACCGCGCTTCTGTACAAGTGCTGCCGCTTCAAGCGGTTTAAGCGCCTTTGAAGCTACCAGTGCGCTATACTCACCAAGACTATGGCCGGCAGTCATTACCGGTTCAATACCTTCTTTCTCAAGCAGGCTGACAATCGCAGCACTATTGATTAACAATGCCGGCTGAGCATGTTCCGTTTTTGTCAGCTCATCCTGGGGCCCATCAAACATAAGTTTCGTTAGAGGGACTTCCAGCTCCTCATCTGCCTGTTCAAATAAGTCTTTCACTTCATCATAAGTCTCATACAAAGCCTTCCCCATGCCGACTTCCTGAGAACCCTGGCCTGGGAAAACAAAAGCTACGCGTTTCATGCTTCTTCCTCCTCTGTTCCATGAATACTTTTCACTGTTTCAGCTATTTTCGAGGTAACATCCTCTTCGGCCATATGGGTCGCTTGCCTGATTGCATTGAAAATTGCCCGGGCATTGGAAGAGCCATGCGCCTTGATTACCGGAGCAGACAGCCCAAATAGGCCGGCGCCTCCATATTCCGAATAGTCGAGTTTATCTTTCAGCTGTTTCAAATCATTTTTGACAAGACCAGCCGCAAGTTTCGTTTTGAAATTGGACATGAATGTTTCTTTAATCATCGAAAACATCGTCATCGCAGTACCCTCAATTGTTTTGAGAGCAATATTGCCACTGAATCCGTCGGTTACCACAACATCTGCCACTCCATCAAGGAGGTCTCGGGCTTCGACATTACCGACAAACTCTACTGGTGCTTCTTTCAGTCCGGCAAAAGCTTTTTTGGCAAGGTCACTTCCTTTGCCCTCTTCCGTACCAACATTCAGCAAACCGACTTTTGGCTGCTTGATTCCTCTGACTTTCTCCGAATAGATGGAACCCATGATCGCATACTGGACGAGGTGCTGCGCTTTAGCATCAACATTGGCACCGACATCAAGGAGAAGGAATCCTTTCCCGTCTACCGTCGGGAGTGTCGGACTTAGTGCCGGACGTTCGATTCCTTTGATTCTGCCGACAATAAACAGCCCTGCACTCATCAATGCTCCCGTATTGCCTGCAGAAATACAAGCATCCGCTCTTCCTTCTTTCACTTCCTGTGCCATCAGCACCATGGAAGCTTGTTTTTTACGGCGTACGGCCCGGACCGGTTCATCTTCACTTGTAATTTTTTCTTTCGTATGTATAATCGTTATATTTTTTGTATCCTTTATTAATGGCTTGATTTGTTCCTCATCCCCAACCAGGGTGATTTGAAGCTGTTCATTTGCCTCAACTGCCTGGATAGCACCTTTGACGATTTCCACTGGTGCATGGTCGCCACCCATCGCATCGATTGCGATTCTCATTATTCCTGCCCCCTCTGTTGATTCGAACGAAACATCTCAAAAATTCCGGAGAACACTTTTTCATTATCCACAAAACTGTTCACTTCTACAACCGTCCGTCCTTTTTCGTCTACACCGGTAACCGATGCTTTAGCAACGACCCTTTCCCCTTTTGTAACCTGTCGGGTAAACCGTATTTCCGCTTTCGCCGTGAGCGCCAATTCATCATTGATGACCGCTACCGCCAATGAATTTGCCTGAGCAAACAAATGATGGCCACGGGCAATATCGTTTCTGGAAAATACATGCTCCCGGTCTATATCCAAAATGGAAATAGCTCGCTGATCCAACTCTAAATCTACTATTTCACCGATCACTTCTTCAATGGGTAATGCTTTTACGGTTTCATTCCATTCATTTCTTGCAACAGACTTGATCCTTTCCCTAAGTTCCGGAATGGAAAGCTCCATCCGATCCAGCCGTATCGTCTGGATACTGACGCCGAACTTCTTAGCCAGGTCTTCATCGGTAATGAATGGCGTGGATTCGATTGTCTCTTTTAATTCTATTTGCCTTGTGCGTTTATCCTTTTTCATAGCTTTAATCCACCGTCCGAATTATGACTAGGTACTAATAGTAATATATAATACCAAATGGGTGAATGCAAGGATAAGCATTCTAAAAAGGCTCGAAACGCTCATAGCCATGTCCTGGTGGAAATCCCATCGTTTTTAAAAATTTTAGCGCGCCTGTTTAAGAGATTTATTTGCTTTACGGCAGTAATTATTACCAAAAAAAGGCTGCCCCGATTAGTCCTCAGATACTTGACGGAGAGCCTTTCTTGTTTAATTCATTTGTTTTCGTTTATCTTTTAACGGCGTCTTATCTTCTATGTCATCATTATAAAGGTGGCATGCTACAAAATGGTTGTCCCCGACGGCCTGCCAGACAGGGTTGGTCGTGGCACAGGCTTCCATCGCCATAGGGCAGCGTGTTCGGAAAACACAGCCACTCGGAGGGTCGATCGGGCTTGGAAGTTCCCCTTCGAGAATCATACGCTCCCGTTTCTCTTCGACATCAGGATCTGGTATTGGAATCGCTGACAGCAAGGCTTGCGTATAGGGATGTTTCGGGTTTTCATAAAGGCTGTCACTGTCCGTCAACTCTACCAAATGTCCTAAATACATGACACCAATACGATCTGATATATGGCGCACCATCGAAAGATCATGAGCGATAAAAAGATAGGTCAGCCCTTTTTCTTCCTGCAGCCTTTCTAATAGATTTACGACTTGGGCCTGAACAGAAACATCAAGCGCGGAAATCGGTTCATCTGCGATGATGAAATCTGGATCCAGCGCCAAGGCACGCGCAATTCCAATCCGCTGCCTTTGACCGCCGCTGAATTCATGGGGGTACCTTGTTGCGTGGTCCCGGTTCAGTCCTACTTCTTCCAGCAGTTCATAAACCCGCTCCATCCGTTGTTTTTTATTAGAATATAAATCATGCACAATCATCGGTTCAGAGATTATTTCTCCGACTGTTGAGCGTGGGTTCAGTGAGGCATAAGGATCCTGAAAGATCATCTGCATGTTCCGGTAAAACTGGAATTTTCCCTCTTCATCCATTTGATGAACGTCATTACCTTCATATAACACATTTCCGTCTGTACGATTGTACAGCCCCATGATCGTTCTTCCGATCGTAGACTTCCCACAACCGGATTCACCTACAAGCCCAAACGTTTCCCCCTGATACACATCAAAGCTCACGCCATCGACAGCTTTAAGTAAACGTCCTTTCCCCATGTTGAAATGCTTCTTCAATTCGTTTACTTGCAGAATCGTTTTGTTATTCATGCTGGTCCCTCCGTCTCCTGCCAGTAGCGTCTGGCTGCACAAAGTTCTTTTTCATAAATGGTACCTGTTAATGAAATGATTTCGATTCCTTTGCCGGTACTTGGAGAATGGATCATCTTCCCTTCTCCATGGTAGATCCCGACGTGATGAATCCTGCCTTTTCCTTCTTCATATGCAAAAAACAACAGGTCGCCTGGCATCAGGTGATCGAAAGATATTTCCACCCCTGCCATCGCCTGGTCAGTGGCATCCCTCGGTATTTGATAGCCTGCAGCTTTATGCATATTGTAGGCAAAACCGGAACAGTCGTAGCCATAGGCACTCATGCCACCCCAGAAATAAGCAAGTCCTGTGAATGCCTCTCCCATACGAACAATGTTCGTGCCATTCTCTTTCTTCATCCCAAGGGATTCCGAATAAATGGTGATATCCTTTTTCTCCAGATAAGCTGTGCCATGTGGAGTGCTGACACGGACGGAATCTTCCAGAACCTCTTGTACAGGAAGTGTCGTCATATAGCTTAATTCGAGAATTGGTTCGCCAGTTTCCTTTTGCAGGGTACACTTCTTTGCAGCGACCACGGCTGATTTTTCTCTTTCCCAAAACTCCCTCGTAATCGGCTGCAGTTGCGTCATTGGAACCCAGCCAGGGTAGCCGCGCTCATCTTTTTTTGATGGCTGTGACGGTATGATGACATGCGCCCAGTCTTCACTTTTATCCGTCACCAGCACTTCTTCTCCATATAATAGTTGAGATTGTACCAGGTTTTTATCGCACAGCTCGAGCCGCTTTTCTTTTGTTAACAGGGCCAGCCATTCCTCTAGTTTCACAGGATTGGTCAACCCCGGTTCATCAAGTTCCCGTGGGGAATTCGGTGATGTCCATACCGTAGCGACGGAAACGTTGACGATGTAGTTTTCATGTGTTCCTTCAAGCATTGGAAACACTCCCTTTATTCTGGATGTATTGTTTTTTTATCTCCGAAATACCAAGGCCGCTGCTTTCTTCCGTCAAGTGGATCCGTTTCCCCTGGTATTGGATGCCGCCTTTCACTATGTCATCTGTCAGCATTAACGGTGCATCGAAATCGTAACGGGTGACATTTTTCTGACTGGCAGCAAAATGGCTGGCAGCGGTTATTCCAAGCTTCGTCTCAATCATGCTCCCTACCATGCATTCTACTCCAAAGCTTTCTGCCAAGGTGCATATTTTCATAGCCTGATAGATGCCACCACTTTTCATGAGCTTGATGTTAATGAAATCGGCACTCTCTGTTTCCAGCACTTTTCTGGCATCATACATGGAGAACACACTTTCATCAGCCATGATTGGTGTATCAACATGGTCTGTCACCTGTTTCAATCCTTGAAGATCATGAGCCTTAACCGGCTGTTCTACCAATTCTATGTTCAACCCAAGGTCTTCCATTTTTCTGATGGCATAGATGGCTTCTTTCGGTTTCCAGCCTTGATTGGCATCGAGGCGAATCACGGCAGCTTCCCCTGCTGCCTGACGTACCGCCTTGATTCTTTGAATATCCGTTTCGATATGATCTTTGCCCACTTTCACCTTTAAAGCAGTAAACCCCTTTTGTATGTAGCGTGCAGTGTCGTCTGCCATTTCTTCGATTTCATTGACACTGACGGTATAGTCGGTTTCCAAACGGTTGCGATAACCACCAAGAAACTGGAACAGAGGCATACCAGCATACTGACTCAGACAATCATATATAGCCATATCTACTGCTGCTTTTGCACTCGTATTTCCAACCAAAACTGTGTGGAGGATGTCAAAAACCCTCTCCCGTTCCAAAAGAGATTGTCCAATCAATTTTGGAGCAATAATTTTTTCAATAGCAGTTTCAATACTATCCAGACTCTCTCCTGTAATCACATGCGTTGGAGGTGCCTCTCCCCATCCGGTAATTCCGTCATCACAGATTATTTTCACTACGATCGCTTCCGCTTCGGTTACTGTCCGGAGTGCAGTCTTGAAAGGGGTATGTAAGGGAACAGCAATACGCATCGTTTCTATTTTTTTAATATCCATTAGAGCACTCCTCTACTGATTTACTTAACACCAGGCGAAATTTTCAACTTCCCGTTGGAAGAAAGTTCTGCTTCAACACCCAATGGTACGGCATAATGCGGCTGACAGTGACCGATCTTGAAGCCTGCCACCACTGGTTTTGCAAGTCCACCCAAATAGTCTGTCAATACTTGTGATAGACTGAGAGATGCTTGTCGTTTGGATGGTTCAGCATTCTTGAAATCACCAACCACAATACCAGCAGCGTCCTGAAGTTTGCCACTTAACCTTAATTGATTCAACATGCCATCGATCCGGTAAGGTTCTTCATCAATATCTTCGATTAACAGTAATTTTCCCTTCGTGTCGACCTCAAAAGGAGTTCCAAGTGTACTGACAAGCAGCGAAAGATTGCCGCCGGTCAATTCGCCACTTCCATCCCCTTCTGAAATTACGGTTAACGGAGCAAGGGATTCGTTGTAAGTCAAAGGCTGCGGAAAAAATAATTGATGAAACATTGTTTTTGATTCGTCATGAAAGTCATCTTTTCCAATATCGGAACTGAGCATCGGGCCATGGAAAGTAACTAGTCCTGTTTTTTGTCGGATTGCTGTATGTAAGTAAGTGATATCACTGTAACCCCAGAAGATTTTCGGATTTTTCCTGATCAGCTCATAATCAATCTTATCAGCAATTCTTCCTGTTCCATAACCGCCGCCGGCACAGAAGATTCCTTTTATATCAGCTCGTTCAAACATATCATGCACATCAGCTAAACGGTCCTCATCTGTTCCTGCAAGGTAACCATGAACATCTTCCACATGGTCAGCTATAACAACTTCGAGGCCAAGTGTTTCCATAAATGGAATCGCCCTGTTCAATTGATCAATATTCGGCGGGCTGGCCGGTGCGATTACGCCTACTTTATCACCTTTATGTAACCGATTCGGTAATACCATTTCCATTCCCTCTTCCTATGTAAAAATAGGCCGGGAGCAGGGATCAGCCAATGATCTGCACCCAGATCCTGCTTCCTCGACACCTGCCCCGGCCATTTCTTCGATCTAAAAAGTTATGAAACTCTTATTTTTTCTATTATTAGTTTTTGTCTGCCCACTTTAATTCCAGGTATCCGACAGGGTGACGGACGATATTTTCTACTTCATCTTTCTGAAGTACTACCTGGTTGTAGAAGTGGATCGGGAAGATTGGCATTTCTTCAAACAGAATTTTTTCTGCTTCATACATGTATTCGAAACGCTGTTCTTCATCCGCTTCGGACTTGGCTTGTTGAATTAATTCGTCATACTCTTCATTCGACCAGCCTGTACGGTTCATGGATGAATCAGTTGTGAAGCTTTCCAGGAAGTTGATCGGATCTGCGTAGTCAGCAAGGAAAGAGCTTCGGGACAATTGATGTTTCAAGTCTTTCTGATCCTGTAAAAATACATTCCACTCGGTATTTTCCAACGTAATATCGACATCTAAATTTTCTTTATACATGCTTTGAACAGTCTCAGCGATCGACTTATTTACGTCACTGGTATTATATGTTAGCGTGACCTTTGGCAATTCCTCATAACCCTCTTCTTCCATGCCTTCTTCTAAAAGCTGCTTTGCTTGCTCAGGGTCATACTCCACTAAGTCTCCGTTTTTATCACGGAAATCTTCACCAGAGGGGTCAGTGAACCCATAAGATACGAAACCATAGGCAGGTTCCTCTTTATTCTTCGTTACATACTCGACAATTTCCTCCTGGTTGACGGCCATAGCGAATGCTTTACGGATTTTTTCATTTGTAAACGGTTCTTCGTTTACATTAAAACGGTAGAAGTGAGTTCCTGCCTGCTCCTCAATTACTACGTTTTCACTATCAATCAACTCTTCAGACATTTCACTTGGGATATCGGACGTGTCCAGGTCTCCGCTTTCATACATTTGGTATTCTGTATTGGTGTCATTTACCATCGCCCACTCAACTTTATCCAATTTGACGGTGTCTGCATCCCAATACTCGTCGTTCTTTTCCATGACAAGCTCGCTGTCATGAGTCCATTTCGCTAACTGGAAGGGTCCGTTTCCTACAAATGAATCTGCTTCTGCGAACCATTCTTCATTCTCACTTTGCACTTCCTCATTAATCGGGAAAAACGCCGGATTAGAAATCACATGCAGGAAATACCCGGTTGGAGCTGTCAAGGTAACCTCGAGTGTCTTTTCGTCTACCGCTTCAACCATCACGTCATCTTTAGAGCCTTCCCCATTATTATATGCTTCTGCTCCTTCAATGAAGTAACCAAGAAATGCTGCTGGGGACGCGACTTCCGGGTCAACCAGACGTTTCCAGGCGAATTCAAAATCTCCTGCTGTTACAGGATCTCCATTGGACCAGTTGGCATCTTCACGAATATGGAACGTATAAACCTTTCCATCTTCTGAAACATCCCATTTTTCAGCGGTTGCTGCTGCAGGTTCGTGGGACTCATCCAAACGAGTCATTCCTTCCATTAAATTGTTCAATACATTCCAAGAGTAGGAATCGAAACCGATTGGAGGATCCAGGGATGTAGGTTCAGAGCCATTGTTCAGTTTCAATACTTTTTCTCCCCCTGAAGCTTCCTCTCCTCCATCATTCTGCTCCCCACTATCAGAGCTTCCACTGGTTGTGCAGGCAGCCAGAACTACAGCCACCATCACGGCTAGTAACAACATCAGCCATTTTTTCATTTCTTTTTCTCCCTTCTGAATATGTATTTATCTTGAGGCCTCACTTGGAAGCCAACAATTTATTCGCACGTTCATCCTGAAGCCAGCATTCAACCTCGTGTGTGGATGAGAGTTTTGTCTCCAATGGGTAAACGCGGTCACACACTTCCATCGCCTTTGGACACCTTGCAGTGAAAGGGCACCCTGCCGGCGGTGAAAATAAATCCGGAGGAGTTCCATCGATTGGTATCAGCTTTCCTTCTCTCCTGTCCAATCGCGGAACAGAATTTAACAATCCTTTCGTATAAGGATGCTGAGACTGGTAGAAAATTTCTTTCTTCGTACCAACTTCGATGATCTTACCGGCATACATTACCGCAATCCGGTCAGCAATTTTCGCTACAACACCCAAATCATGGGTAATCAATATAATCGCTACCCCTGTCTGTTCCTGAATACGCTCGAATAATTCCAGTATTTGCGCCTGAATGGTGACATCGAGCGCAGTGGTCGGTTCATCGGCAATCAACAGTTCCGGTTCGCAAATGAGTGCCATTGCAATTACAATACGCTGTCGCATACCTCCACTGAACTGGTGAGGATACAGGCTGAGGCGTTCCTCAGGGTTAGGGATACCGACTAAGTCAAGAAGTTCCACAGCTTTTTGCTTTGCTTGTTTGGCAGAAACAGAAGTATGCTGTTTCAATCCTTCTGTAAGCTGGTTCCCGACCGTCAAGGTAGGATTCAGCGCTGTCATCGGGTCCTGAAAAATCATCGATATGTCTACGCCTCTAATCTTTCTCATCTGATTTTCAGGGAGGGTGATTAGCTCTTTGTCTTTGAATTGAATAGTTCCATTCGTTATACGTCCGGGTGGCTGGGGGATCAGGCGCATGATCGAGTTTGCTGTTACACTCTTGCCACACCCCGATTCACCTACAATCGCCAGCGTCTCACCTCTATGTAAGTCAAAGCTGACACCCCTGACAGCTTGTACTTCCCCTCCATAAGTTAAAAAGGAAACTTCAAGGTCTCTAACTTCCAGTAATTTTTCCAATGTTGTCACCTCCTGAGCTTAGGATCAAGTGCATCCTGAAGCCCGTCTCCAAGTACGTTAAAAGCAAACATCGTTGCAGAAATAAAAAATGCCGGGAAAAACAGCCTCCACCAATGGCCGGACAGTATCGTACCTAATGCGTCATTGGCCATTACACCCCAGCTGGCATATGGGGATTGTATGCCAAGTCCCAAGAAGCTCAAAAATGCCTCCGCAAAGATCGCTGTCGGGACTGTGAGGGTCATTTGTACAATGATCGGACCCATTGTGTTTGGAAGAAGGTTCTTCCGGATAATACGCGAGGTTTTTGTCCCGAATGATTTAGATGCCAATACAAACTCATAATTTTTTATTTGCATGACCTGTCCCCTCACGATACGGGCCATCCCAACCCACCCTGTCACTGTCAGGGCGATAATGATCGTCATAAGGCTAGGTCCCATTACAACCAATAACAGGATAACAACCAGTAAATAAGGAAGCCCGTATAAAATTTCAATAATGCGCATCATGACATTATCCGTACGACCGCCTTTATAACCGGCAATACCTCCATAGATAACACCGATAAAAAAATCGATCAAAGCTGCCATCAATCCGACAAACAAAGAAATTCTCGCTCCGTACCATGTCCGGGTAAATACATCTCTCCCAAGGTTATCCGTCCCAAACCAATGACTGGGAGAAGGTGGCTGATTTTGATTGGCCCGGACACTTTCACTCACACTATAAGGGGAAAGCATCGGTCCAAAAATTGCCATAAAGGTTAAAAAAATCAGAAAAACCAGTCCGCCAATGGCAAGTTTGTTCTTTAGCAGCCTGCGCCATGCATCCTGCCAGTAAGATAGGGATGGACGAACAACTTTTTCTGAGTCGTTTTCATTTTTTTCTTTAGGTTTGAACCATTCATCTGGAATATCATTGCCAGCAGGAGAATGTTTCTTTTGTTTTTCTGCAAGGTGGTTCATGCTCATTCCCCTTCCTTCTTATGCATCTTTATTCTAGGATCCAGCAAGCCATAGGCGATATCGACCAAAAATAACATGAAAACCAGGAAAAAACTGTAGAAGACAGTAGTCCCCATGATTACAGGATAATCCCTCTGGTTGATGCTTTCGATGAAATATCGTCCCATGCCAGGAATTGCGAAAATCTTTTCAATGACGAATGTACCGGTTAGAATTCCTGCTAACAGCGTGCCTAAAATCGTGACTACGGGCATCAGGGCATTTTTCAATGCGTGTTTGATAATAATCTTATACGGCATCAGGCCTTTTGCTCTTGCAGTTTTAATATAATCCTGTGTCAAAACCTCAAGCATGCTCGAGCGTGTCAGTCTTGCAATGATGGCCATCGGTCCTGTCGCGAGCGCCAGCGTCGGCAGTACCATATGTAAGGGACTCGACCAGGTGGCAGCGGGAAAGATGTCCCAATCGACTGCAAGTTTTTGAATTAACAAGGTGGCTAACACGAAGTTTGGAATAGAAATACCCAGGACAGCTATCGTCATTGCCAAATAATCGATGATACCGTTATGTTTTAAAGCTGCCAATACACCGAGGATAATCCCTGAAATAACAGCAACGAGAATAGTGACAATCCCTAATTCGAAGGAAATCGGAAAGCCTCTCCCTAATAAATCATTGACTGTCTGTGTCGGGTGTTTGATCGATGGTCCGAAGTCCAGCGTAGCAATCGATTTCAGGTAGATAAGATATTGGATAAATAATGGTTCATTTAAATGGTAATGCGCTTCAAGGTTAGCCTGGACCACTTCATTAGAGTTTCTTTCTTCGTTGAATGGTGAACCTGGAATGGCATGCATCAAAAAGAAAGTCAATGTAGCAATGATTAATACGGTTCCGATCATGATCAGAAAACGTTTGATTATGTACTTTGTCATATAGGCACCCTCCCTAACTGAAAGACGTATGCATCGCCAGTTCAGTCATGACGATCATCGCCTGATAGGCTTCTATGATATCTTTTGCTTTATATTTCACAATGGTGGTGCCTGGTTCAATTTCTGTATTTGGCATCAGGTTTGCCCATTCTGCCTGGCCGTAATTATTAAATTCTATCCGCAGTACCGGGTTATCAGGAGGTGTCAGCGGCTTGACCAGGTTACGTTTTTTCAGGGCTGCCGTAACTTTTTCCTGGATCAGCTCTCCCGCTTTTTCCGGGGTAAGGCTTTTCACTGACGATCGTGATATGGTTTCTTTGACGACAGCTGTCGTTATGTTTGGTATAAGCGCCTCTGCTTCTTTGGCTGCGCAGTCATCGCCAGCGACTAATAATACCGGCACGCCGTAATAACCGGCGATATAGGCGTTAAATCCTAATTCCCCTACTTCGGTATCGTTTATGTAAAAATTTCTTACTCCGAAAATCATCGAATGGGACATCACTCCCCGCTGACCGGCTCGTGCGTGATATCCGATAAACATTGCTCCTGCGAAACTGTCATCAAGGCTTTGGACCATTGACAGCGGTTTCACATCTCCTGTAATCAGTTGAGCATCGGGGTGGAGCTGGTCGATCAACAGGTTATTCATCTTTGAATGGCTGTCATTCACTAATACTTCTTCACAACCTGATTTCCTGGCTGCTTCGATTACGTAATTCGTCTCTTCTGTCATGATGCGGCGGGCCCGGTCGTAATTCAGTTCCGATGAGTCTACATATGTATAATCGGGCAGACCGGTTATTCCTTCCATATCCACGGAAAGAAATAGTTTCATAGATGCAACACTCCTTTGGTCGTTTAAATGGTTAAGTTTTTTGGGGGAATTTTCTTAAAATTCTATCAAATTTTTCCTTAATTAGCAATGCAGTTCATAAATATGTAGAAATTTGAAAAAGGTTGTTTCCGTAGCGTTACACTGATACCGCCAATCAAACTCATTGGTGCATCAGTCTTTCGCCACTGAAACAACCCTATTTCTCCATCAATCCAGTATTTCTCCTTGCAGGGCTTCGTCCTTGTACAGCATGTTTTTCAGTGCTGTCCATTCTTTCTCCGTCTCCAGCTGACCGGAAGATATAATATCTGCAGCATCTTGCCGGGCGGTCTCGAGTGCGCGGTAATCATGAACCATATCCCCGACTTTAAATTCCGGGACGCCACTTTGTTTCTTTCCAAAAAAATCACCTGGCCCACGGAGCTGAAGATCCTGTTCCGATAATTCAAACCCATCCGTCGTCTCTGTCATGATCCGCATTCGTTCCTTGCCGACTTCGCCTTTTGGCTCTGCCAATAAAATACAGTAGCTCTGCGCATCACCACGGCCGACACGGCCTCTAAGCTGATGCAGCTGACTGAGACCAAAACGTTCTGCATCATAAATGACCATCACGGTCGCATTAGGGACATTCACCCCTACTTCTACAACCGTCGTGGAGACGAGAACCTGGATATCGTTGTCTACAAACTGCTGCATGACGGCTTCTTTTTCCTCCTGATGAAGGCGTCCGTGCATCAACCCTACTTGGATGTCAGGCTCATAAAACGTCTGCAGCTGGTAATGCAAATCGACAGCATTCTGAATATCCAATTTATCGGATTCCTCGATCAAAGGTGAAATAACATATGCCTGATGGCCCTGGGCAACCTCTTTTTGAATGAATTGAAGGACGCGATCCATCATGTCACCTTTCACCCAATAGGTTTCGACGGGTTTACGGCCAGCCGGCATTTCATCGATTACCGATACATCCATATCCCCGAAGGCCGTAATAGCAAGTGTCCTCGGAATCGGGGTTGCCGTCATGAACAAAACGTCCGGGTGAAGCCCTTTATCCCGTAATGTCCTGCGCTGGTTAACACCGAAGCGGTGCTGCTCATCTACAATGACCAGGCCGAGTTTGGAAAAGATAACTTCCTCCTGGATCAGCGCGTGTGTACCAACAATAATATCTGCCTCTTGGGTGCGGATCTCTTCGAGAATAGCTTTTCGCTGTTTCCCTTTAATAGACCCCGTCAATAAGACGATCTTGACCCGGTCACCGAACATTTCCTGTAAGGATTCATAATGCTGTTCCGCCAGTATCTCCGTTGGCACCATCAACGCACCCTGATTGCCGGCTGTAATGGAAGCATATAGAGCGATAGCTGCAACAGCTGTTTTCCCTGATCCCACGTCCCCTTGCAGGAGGCGGTTCATCCGATGTGGGGATTTCATATCTTTTAAAATTTCTGCCAGCGATCTCTTTTGCGCTTTGGTCAATTCAAAAGGGAAGGAATCTACAAAGGCTGTCAGTTTATCATTATCATAGGCCTGTCTGTTACCTTCTGTAGCTTCCCGCTTCATTTTCCTCAACAGCTGCATTTTTAACTGGAAAATCAGGAATTCTTCATACGTAAACCTTCTTCTCGCATGTTTTAATAATTCCCGGCTTTCCGGATAATGCATTTGCCAGAGTGCTTTCGTTCGTTCCGGGAGTTTATAGCTGTCAATCAGCTGCTCTGGCAGAATCTCTGTTACTTCGTGGCCATATGCTTCTAAGGCAGTCAGGATTACTTTCCGCATTTTTTTCATGGTGATGTTTTCTTTCAGTGAATAAACGGGCTGAATCGGGTTCTGTGCTTCCGCCCGTCCTTTCTTGTATTGGCTGACCGTTATTTGAAGCCGGTGCTGATCCCATTTTCCCGTGACCGTAATAATGTCGCCGGCACTGATCTGTTTTTTTGCAAATGCCCGGTTGAACATGACGGCCTTTACGGCGAATTGATCTACCTGCAAGGTCATTGTCAGCCGGGATTTTTTCCGCCCATAAAAAGTAAGGGAAGGTTCCCCGATGACCTCCCCTTCAATCGTGGCATTTTCATTATGCACAAGTTCCGTCAATGGTTTAACTTCGTAGGTGTCATAGCGATAAGGAAAATAGAACATAAGATCTTCTACTGTGTAAACTCCTAGTTCATTCAAGGTTTCTGTCAATTTTTCCCCGACACCATTCACCTCAGAAACTGGTTGCGTCAACACACTATCACTCTTTCTTCAAAGAAATTCCGTACACTTTCGCTTCTAGCTCCCTGCCTGTCGGTGTCGCAGCAAGCCCCCCCTGGGCTGTTTCTCTTAAAGCCACAGGCATGGTCTGTCCGATTTTATACATCGCATCGATCACTTCGTCACATGGAATCCGGCTTGTAATGCCTGCCAGTGCCATATCCGCTGCTGTAATTGCGTTGGAGGCGCCCATGGCATTTCTTTTCACACAAGGAACTTCAACGAGACCGGCAACCGGATCACAAACAAGTCCGAGCATATTTTTTAATGTAATGGCCATTGCCTCTGCTGACTGCGATGGTGTACCGCCAGCCATCTCCACGATAGCAGCAGCAGCCATTCCGGCAGCAGAACCTACTTCCGCCTGACAGCCGCCGGCAGCCCCGGAAATAGATGCATTATTGGCAACAACAAAGCCGAATGCTCCGGAGGTAAAAAGATAACGTACCATTTGTTCTCTCGTCGGGTTCAGTTTATTTTTCACTGCAAATAGCGTACCCGGAACACATCCGGCACTTCCCGCAGTAGGCGTGGCACAGATGGTTCCCATTGCGGCATTGACTTCATTGGTAGCTACGGCTTTACTGACAGCATCAAGCAGAATCGTACCGGACAAAGGTTCGTGGTTTTTCATATACTCCTGCAGCAGTACAGCGTCCCCGCCAGTTAAACCACTGTGAGATTTTACCCCTTTCAAGCCATCTTCGACCGCTTTTTCCATAACATCGAGATTGCGTTCCATCTGTCCGACAACCTCTTCCCGTGTCTTCTCTTTTACTTCCATTTCCTGACGAATCATCACTTCTGATATTTGAATGCCTTCGCTTTCCGCCATTTCGACGAGTTCAGCTACATTACGAAACATAAATCATGCTCCTTTCTATTAGTCGACGATCTTGGCAACCTGTAAGATATGGTCTGCTCTCTCCAGCTCTTTCAAAATGCTTTCGTCTATGTTTTGATCGACTTCGATCACCATCAACGCCTGCTGGCCTTCCTGCTTGCGTGACACTTCCATATGTCCGATATTGATTTCATGTCGTGCCAATATACCGGTAACAGACGCAATCGCTCCGTACCTGTCATTATGAATCAACAGGACAGCCGGGTGGCTTCCGGATAAACGTAATTCAAAGCCGTTCAGCTCCGTGATTTCCGCCATACCTCCGCCAATGGAGATTCCGACAAGCTCCAGGTCTCCTTTATCGTCACCGATACGTATTCTCGCTGTATTCGGATGGTCGGTATGAGATTCTTCTTCATGAAATCTCACTTTCATTCCTTTTTGTTTTGCTGTATCTAACGCATCCCTGATCCGGGTATCGTGCGTATCATAATCCAATAATCCGCCGACGATGGCAACGTCTGTACCGTGGCCTTTATAGGTTCGGGCAAAAGAACCGTACAAATGAATTTCTGCCCACTTCGGTTCCCGTCCGAACAGGTTCCTTGCAGCCCGTCCGATTCTGGCTGCTCCAGCTGTATGTGAACTAGATGGTCCGATCATAACCGGACCCATAATATCGAAAACTGATTTATATTTCATCCAATCACCTTTCCCTTCCACAAGATAAGCCGTTATGTATGGTATCTACACACGCTTATTCCCTATTCTATTTTAGCGGGAAAACGTTTACTTGAACAGGAGTATTCCCTACTATTTTTACCATAAAGTTGAAGGTATTGCCAGAATACGAATGAGGTATTATAATTAAACTTTGTGGGTTGCATGAACAACCGGGTGGGAGAGGGCTACAAATATATAGAGGAGTAAACCATGTTTAACAAGCGTAAACATGCCATTGATGCTGCTCCGTGGAAAAATGACATCCTTGCTGGTCTGATCGGCTATTTTACAACTGTCTACATTGTAGCAGTCAATAGCTCGATCCTGAACGATGCAGGGATCGGCGTCGAGAATGCGATGGTCGCTACCATCCTTGCCAGCTTTGTCGGTACATTGCTGATGGGGTGGCTCGCTAATGCCCCGATGGTGCTGATACCAGGGATGGGAGTCAACGCCCTGTTCGCCTATACGATAGTCGAAGGCACCGGTATGAGCTTCCAGGAAGGGCTGGCAGTCGTCATCGTATCTTCTTTGATTTTCCTTGTGACGGCATTTACGAAACTCGGGGAGTGGCTGAAAGAAGCGATTCCAGATTCCCTGAAGCATGCCATCACAGTAGGACTTGGGTTGTTCCTGACCCTGATCGGTCTTGAAAAAGGTGGGCTGGTTGTCAGAGGGGAACACTCCTTGATTGCACTGGGAAACCCTTCTTCCGAAATGGTGATTACCAGCCTGTTGACCTTATTCATCGGGATATTTCTGTTCACAAGAAACGTTCCCGGCAACTTCCTGGTCACGATGATCATCGGAACCGTGATTGCCTACTTTTTTGGACTGCTTGGCGAACCGGGAACAGGCATTTCCATGGATATGGGGTCTTTCATCTGGGTGCCTTCGTTTGAAGGAATCGGGACTTTGACCTTTTGGATGGCTGTCTTCCCGTTAAGTATCGTGCTGATATTTGAGAATATGGGCCTGATACATGGACAACTTGCGATGCTGGGAGATGAAAGCAAGTTCAAACGCGCTTATAAAGCAACCGCTTTTTCGGCACTTGCAAGTGGTTTTCTTGGCACTTCCCCAACGGTATCATCCGCTGAAAGTGCCGCTGTCATTGCATCAAAAGGGAAAACCGGCCGCGCAGCATTTACAATGGCTATCCTGTTCCTCGCCACGTTATTATTGATACCATGGATATCGGTGGTTCCAGCTACTGCTATCAGCCCGATTTTGATTATTGTCGGGGCTTTGATGGTGCAGAACATCAAACATATCGAATTTGATCAGTTATCCGAGACAATGCCTGCTTTCTTGATCATTGTCATGATTCCTTTCACGTATTCGATTGCTGATGGGATGGCTTTTGGATTCATCGCCTATCCGCTGGTAAAGCTGGCGATTGGCAAACAAAGGGAATTATCTTTCCCAGTCGTATTCATAGCCATGATGTTCTTATTCGAATTTGTCATGCGATCAGTCGGACATTAATAGTTAAGGTGCTCAGAGTTAATGGCTAACTCTGAGCTTTTTTTATAGTTAAAAGAATGATATTTTAAGGCGTAAGAGAGACAACCGGCATAGTATGTGAGAAGCTTCGCCCGGATGCGTGACACTTTGGAATTCTGTCAATAAAGTGGACAAAAATAGATCACTCATCGGGCCATTTTTTTCTTCCGCGTGTTTTCTTCCGAAACACTTGGATGCCTCCGCATAAAGGGAAGGATACCAAAAACGATCCTACCCTTTATGCAGAGGGAATGTGTGCTGAAGCGAGCTTCTGACTTTGGCTCGAATAATAGGCCTTTTCTTTTTCGATAGGGCTCTTATCATCCAAGAAGGAATGCATACGCTTCTGGTTATAAAATTTAATATAAAATTGAACAGCTAAAATAGCTTCAGCTTTTGTAGGGAATACGTATTTATACAGGTACTCCTTTTTAAAAGAGGCAAAGAAGCTCTCGACACAAGCGTTATCATAGGGTGTGCCTTTCCGGCTCATGCTGATAGTGGCTTGGGCTTCTTCAAGGGTTTTTACATATGCCCTGGAACAGTATTGGGATCCTTGATCTGAATGATGGATCCATCCTGCTTCTGGCTCCCGAAGGGAGATAGCTTCTTCTAAGGCATGTAGAGATAGCGATTGTTTCATATGGTCGTCAATACGAAAACTGATAATACGGCGAGAATACAGGTCCATGACAGGATTTAGATACAAGAATCCTTCACCAGTATGAATATAGGTAATATCTGTAGCCCAGACCTTGTTCGGAGCTTCTGGTTGAAACTCTCGTTTCAAATGGTTAGGAAAAGTTTGATTGGCATGTTTCGAATCGGTAGTCGCTACAAATTTCTTTGGTGGCACTGCATACAGTTCTAACTCTCTCATACGGTTAGTCACTTTCTTCAAGGAAACCGATAGTCCATCCTCATCCCGGATTTTTTTATGAATACGAGGGCTGCCGTAACACCCATGATTATCGTGATAGTGAAATAGAATTCGCTCATCTAAATAACGATTGAATGCTTCCCGCTCTGTTTCTGGCCGCTCTAACCTGTGGAGGTAAGCATAATAGCCGGATGTAGACACACCAAGAACTTCGCACATCTTCGATACGGTGTGTTCTGTACGATGTTCATAAATGAACTCGAACTTTACTCTTTTTCTTGCGTGAAGATGTGCATTGCCTTTTTTAATATTTCGGCTTCCTCCTGAGCTTCAAGCTTCTCTTGCCGTTCTTTTTCATACATCTCTTTGTACTCAGAAGCCGTTAATAGCTGGTTTTGTTCCTCTTTTTCTGCGTTCTTCTGCTTGTCACGATAGCTCCCTACCCACCGCTTAACGGTACCGTAAGGTAAATTGAGCTTGTTGCAAATATCAGTCATTTTATGTCCGTCTAGGACAATCATTTTAGCTACATACTCTTTAAATTCCGAACTGTAACTCTTCATTTTTTTAGTCAAGTGAACACGTCCTTAATTTAAGCTTTAGGTCGATTAAAACATGGCTCACTACCTGTGTCCACTTTCTATACTAGTTCCAAAAATTAAAAATAAGTGAGATAAAATTATGGGAAGAGAGAATGATCATTTATATAAGAGACAATTTAACCAGATTGGCTACCTCCCCTAATTAACTCCTCACGGAACCAGCTTGTTAATGTTCATAAATCATTTTCCGAGTCATCCCGCCGTCAATGACGATATTCTCCCCATTGATGAAATCATTTTCTTCCTGACTTAAAAATACACAGGCTCTGGCGACATCTTCTGGTCTGCCAACTCTTTTGGAAGGGTGCTGAAAGTGGTCGATTTCTCTTAAGTCTTCATAATGCTCTGTTTCGATCCATCCGGGGCTGATGCTATTCACCCGGATATAGTAGTCACTCAACGTCATCGCTAAAGAATGGGTCAGTGCGACTATGCCTCCCTTACTTGCAGAGTAGGCTTCCGTGTGGGGTTCCGCCATCGAGGCTCTCGTGGAGGCAATGTTGATAATGCTTCCCCCATGTTCCTTCATAAGTAAAGCTGCTTGTTTGGTAAGAAAAAATACACTGCTCAAATTCGCAGCAATCACTTCATTCCAGTCTTCTTCTTCCATATCCCAAAAATTTTTGAATTTAGAAATTCCCGCATTATTGACTAAAATGTCAATGCGATTATATTCGCTTTCCATTTCATTAAATAACTTTTGGACTTCCCTGTAATTCCCTACATCACATTTTTTGAATTCCACTAAACCGCTGTTTTTCTGCGCTTGTTCACAAACTTCTCTCCCTTTTTTTTCATCTTTGTCAACCAGTAGAACTCTATAGCCTTCTTCTAAAAAGGAGTTTACGATGGATTTTCCAATGCCATTAGCTCCTCCAGTTACGATCACAGTTTTTCTGTCTTTCATTATCCTGCCTCCTTTTCTACTAAGTTACCGAAACAGCTGACCTGTAAACGATGCTTCCAAAAAAAGACAGTAGGTTTTCCACTGTCTTAGGTCCCGCAATAGGTTCGGTATGGGAGCCTGGATGGTGCTGGCAAGGTCGTGTATTCTTCCTGTTCCGGTGAATAGGCATAGGGATCAGAAAGAACCTCTAAAAGCCGTTCCGTCACACTGTAGTCACTATTTTGGACAGCCGCTTCCAACGCCTCTTCCACCCGGTGATTACGAGGGATGATGGCTGGATTGACTTTCTTCATCTCCTGATAGGCAGAGGTTTTTGATAAGTCCTGTCTGTCTAACCGATGCTGCCACCGCTCATACCATTGCTTGAATTCCGGACTCTCATTCATAGCAGTATCCTCCGGTTTACCCAACGTTAACAGGCGGAACGTATTGGTAAAATCAGCACGGTGATTCTTCATGATATCAAGAAGGTCTTCAATCAATTTCTCATCTTTCTCCTCTTCATTTTGTATGCCCAGTTTCTTTCTCATTCCTGCCAGCCAATAGTTATGATAAAATTCCTGGTAGTGTCCCAGAATCTCTTGAGCCAGTTCCACTGCATGGTCCTGGTCTTCATGAATCAATGGTAAAAGGGCCTCGGCTAAGCGCGCCAGGTTCCATTGACCAATTGCCGGCTGGTTTTGATAGGCATAACGGCCTTGCACATCAATCGAGCTGAACACGGTCGCCGGGTCATATTCATCCATAAAAGCACAAGGCCCATAGTCAATCGTTTCTCCACTGATGGTCATATTATCCGTATTCATCACCCCATGAATAAACCCAATCAACTGCCAATTTGCTATTAATTTGGCCTGGCGTCTGACCACTTCTTCATAAAAAGCAAGGTATCGGTCTTCATTTAGTTCAATTTCAGGAAAATGGCGCTCTATGGCATAGTCAGCAAGCTCCTGGAGTTTTTCAATATCATCCAGTCTTCTGGCATATTCAAAGGTGCCGACTCGAAGGTGACTGGCAGCAACACGGGTTAATATGGCACCTGGCAATGGTGTTTCCCGGATGACCGATTCTCCTGTTGTTACTACAGCAAGGCTTCTATTGGTCGGTACACCTAAAGCATGCATCGCCTCACTGATGATATATTCCCGCAGCATTGGGCCAAGGGTTGCCCGGCCATCGCCTCTGCGCGAAAATGGGGTACGTCCTGAGCCCTTGAGCTGAATATCTAATCGTTTTTCTGATGGTGTGATTTGTTCACCAAGCAAAACGGCACGGCCGTCTCCTAACATAGTAAAGTGCCCAAACTGGTGACCTGCGTACGCTTGTGCAATCGGCTCCGCCTGATCGGGCACGTGGTTCCCTGCCAACACCTTTACTCCTTCTTCCGTTTCGAGGCTGTCACCGTTCAAACCTAAAGTTGCTGCCAAAGACTTATTGATGATGACGGGCTTCGGTGAAGGAACCGTCTCTGGTTTTACTTGTTCAAAAAATGGCTTTGGCAGTCGTGCATAACTATTTTCAAAGTTCCATCCAATTTCTTTATGATGTGTCATTATATCTCCTTTACATAGTTAAGGTTTATAGTTTTCTATTCACTTATAGTCCCCTGCACAAACTAAATATAATCAAAAGGGGCTGTCCCATAAGTCTAAAAAAGACTTATAGGGGCAGCCTTTTTTCATTATTGTTGATACCGAAAAAGTGGGGCTGGGAAACGATTCCCTTTCCACGGGGAAGACGACAAGTCTCCTCGGGCTTCGCCCTGCGGGGCCTCGTCAGCCTTGCCTCTCCCGTAGGAGTCTCATCGTTTCCCTGCCCAAATTAGCAATCAACAATGCAGAAACTTCATTTTTACATACAAAAAAATCGCCTCATTCGTTATAATGTAAGCGACCAAACAAACAAAAAACGAAAAGTGAGGCGATTTTTTATGAGTAACTCTTCAGCTACTTTTATTGATTATAACATGGGGCAGTTAGTTCTACCAATGGACTTCAGTGATTTAATTCCTGAGGACCATGTGGTCCGTGTCATTCATGCCATGGTGGAACAGGTCAACGATGACATCTTTTTCTCTCAATATCAAGGCGGCGGTCGGAGCTCCTATCATCCCAAAATGATGACAAAAGTTATCTTATACGCCTATACGCAAAAAATCTATTCCTGCCGTGAAATCGCCAAATCCCTTAGAGAACATCTGCCGATGATGTGGCTGGCCGGCCAACAGACACCAGATTTCCGAACTATCAACCGGTTCCGTTCAGAACGGATGAAAGCGATCATTGAACCTTTATTCACGGAGTTGATTAAACTTCTGATCGACCAAGAATACATATCCATGGACAACTACTTCCTCGATGGAACCAAATTCGAGGCGAATGCCAATAAATACACGTTTGTGTGGAAAAAATCCGTCCAAGGTTACGAAGAAAAACTACAGGAAAAATTGAATCAAACTTTCGCGGATATTGAAGATGCCATTGAGTTGGATGAAAAAATACTCACTGATGAGGGGTCTTCTGCCAAGCGAGTAACTTCCGAACAATTAGAAAAAGTTGTCGAGCAGGTAGAAGCACAGGTAGAACAAGCGGAAAAGGCGGTCGAAGAGGAAACTGATAAGGTGAAGAAGAAAGAAAAAAAGGAAATATTCCGTGCCAAACGACGTATCTATAAATCGTTGAGACAGGACTACCTTCCTCGTTTGAAAAAGTATGAAACCCAGCTAGCCACCTTCGGTGATCGCAATAGTTTTTCCAAGACAGATACCGATGCCACTTTTATGCGAATGAAAGAAGATCACATGAAGAATGGGCAGTTAAAACCTGGTTATAATGTGCAGGCAGGAACAGAAAACCAATTCATTATCGGCTACTCGATCCATCAGCGTCCTACGGACACCCGTTGTTTTGAACCGCATATTCAAAAGCTACAGGCTGCAGATCTTCCATTCCCCAACACAATTGTCGCTGATGGAGGTTATGGCGGAGAATCCAATTACAAATACGCGAAGAAGGAAGGGTTTGAGACACTCATCCCATACAACACGATGCGAAAAGAGCAGTCTCGTTCGTTCAAAAAAGACCTGAGTCAGGTTATGAACTGGGAGTACAAGGCAGATGGAGATTATTACATTTGTCCGAATGGACGCAAGGTTCCTTTTCAATTCCATTCTCACCGTACCGACCGGTACGGATATACGCGAAGATTCAAGGTCTATGAATGTGAAGAGTGTACCGGATGCCCTTTAAAAGAAAAATGCACGAAAGCAAAAGGAAACCGGCGTGTTTACTATAACCCGGAATATGAAAAACTGAAGAAGGAAGCAAGAGAAAGCCTTTGGTGTGACGAAGGAGCACGCATCTATGCCAGACGAAAAGTTGAGGTAGAAAGTGTGTTCGGTCATATCAAAGGCAATCGGTCGTTCCGGAAATTTTCTCTCCGGGGCATGGATAAAGTGAATATAGAGTTTGGGCTGGTCGCCATCGCCCACAACTTCCTGAAACAGGCGGAGTGGAACCGCCTGTTTCACTGGGGAAATAAGCTCACAACGAAAAAACCACGAAGAAAAATTAATTTCTTCGTGGTTTTTTTCATTTTAAAGAGACTTTTGGGACAGCCCCTTATTTTGATAATTATTCGACTGAGAATATGAAGGAATAGATCGGCTGGTCGCCTTGATGGACTTCTACTTCGATATCTTCAAATTCTTCTTCCATGAAAGCTTCGAGTTTCTCGATTTCTTCCTGGGTTGCTTCTTCACCGGCTAAAACGGTAAGAATTTCATCTTCATCTTCATCAATCATTTCTTTCAGGAGTTTCTCAACGGTAGTTATTTTATCTTTGTCGGTCGCTTTGATATCCCCATCGAAAATTCCCATGAAGTGATCTTTTTCAATGGTCATGCCATCGATTTGGGTATCCCGGACCGCATAGGTGATCTGCCCGGTTTTCACCTGTTCCATCATGCCGGACATTTCCTGTTGATTTGTTTCCAGATCAGCATCCGGGTTGAATGCCAATAAAGCACTCATACCCTGAGGGATCGACTTACTAGGAATCACCGCCACATTGTCTTCCGCAAGATCAGCCGCCTGTTCGGCAGCCATGACGATATTTTTGTTATTAGGCAGGATCAGTACATTTTTAGCATGAGCCTTTGACACAGCTTCCGAGATGTCCTGTGTACTTGGGTTCATTGTCTGGCCTCCCTGGATGACAACAGTGGCGCCAAGGCTTTCAAACATCTTTTTCAGGCCGTCCCCCATAGAAACAGTGACAATTCCATATTCCGCTTTTGCTTTTGGCTGCTTCTCTTTTTTATCACCTACGATAGAAGTGTGCTGTTCGCGCATGTTTTCAATTTTCATATTCACGAGACTGCCGTAGCGCTGACCGAGTGTCATCGCTTCGCCAGGGTATTCGACGTGCACGTGTACTTTTATCAATTCATCATCGGAAACGACAAGCAGAGAGTCTCCCATTTCACTCAATTCATTGCGGAATTGGTCTTCATCATAAGGGTTATCCTTAAGCTTGTCCTCTTCGAACTTGACCATGAACTCGGTACAGTAGCCAAACTCGATATCTGCTGTGTCCATGAAATCCTGAGCGAGCTTATGATGCTCGGCATTCACCATTTCATCCATGGAACCAGCAGTGTCAGGTTCCGGCAGTGTTTCCCCTTTCAGGTTTGCCAGAAATCCTTCATAGATAGTCAATAGACCTTGCCCGCCACTGTCTACAACTCCGACTTCTTTCAGGACCGGAAGCAGTTCCGGAGTGCGTTTTAAAGAAGCCTGAGCTTCTTTTACAACCGTCTCAAGAAAAACGATCATATCCTCTTCTTTTTTTGCTGTCTTGACAGCAGCTTCTGCCGATTCCTTAGCAACTGTCAAAATGGTCCCTTCCACAGGCTTCATCACCGCTCTATAAGCCGTTTCAACACCTGCTTGCAACGCCTGGGCAAATTCTTTTGTATCACAGGATTGCTTCTGAGCGAGTTCTTTTCCGAATCCACGGAATAATTGAGAGAGAATGACACCTGAATTGCCTCGCGCACCCATTAATAAACCCTTGGCCAGTGCCTGGGCAACATCCCCTGTATGATTTTCCTTTACATTCTTGACTTCATTAGCACCTGAAGTCATCGATAAATTCATATTCGTACCCGTATCACCATCAGGAACGGGAAAGACGTTCAACGCATCAATCATATCCGCGTTATTGGTTAGATGCTGCGCGCCTGCGAGCACCATTTCAGCGAACGTTTTACCGTCCAACAATTTAACCGTCACACCTGCTTCCTCCTCTATATCTGCTAGTTTGTCTGTTATTATTGTTTAGTTAGTAGAAACGCGAACACCCTGAATATAAATGTTCACTGAGTTTACGGATAATCCCACTGTTTTATTCAACGTATATTTGACTTGAGATTGGACGTTGTGAGCAACTTCAGAAATTTTCGTCCCGTAGCTTACGATGATATACATATCAATATGCAATGAATCATCTTCCTGTCTGACCACCACGCCTTTAGAAAAGTTCTCTTTTCTGAGGATTTCTGCAATACCATCACGCAGCTGGCTTTTTGAAGCCATCCCTACGATTCCATAGCATTCAACAGCGGCACCGCCTGCGATGGTAGAAATTACTTCGTTACTGATTGTTACTTGACCATATTTAGTATTCATATCAACAGACATGATGATCCTCCTTCGTCCCTGTTCGTTTATTCCCTATATTATAACACATTCACAAGCTTGTCAGGATTATCGCTGGTACTTATCCGTTCTGGGCATCTATCGTGTCTTTTTCAAAGATTGCCCCTATAATACTTTGGATGAATTCAAGCGTTCTGTCAAGTGAAAATTCTTGATATAATTTAACAGCAATTATTGCAATCCTGATTGCATTATGATACATTGTATAAGTATTTCAAGATATACTTGTAAGCACTAGGAGGGATTACCATGGGACGTAAATGTGTAGTAACTGGACGCAAAACAACTTCAGGTAACAATCGTTCGCACGCTATGAACGCTAATAAACGTAATTTCAAGGCTAATGTACAAAAAGTACGCATTCTAGTGGATGGAAAGCCTAAAAAAGTTTATGTATCTGCCCGTGCACTTAAATCTGGTAAAGTAACACGCGTATAATCACGCAGTAGTATGCCTGTCACTGACAGGCATTTCGTTTACTTTAATACAGTAATTTTTTACATTTTTTCTATTAAGCTTTCTTAAAGTACAAAAAAAGCACCCTGCGCCGGGGTGCTTTTTTTGTTACCCTTTTTTAAAGGTTCCTATGACAGCTCTGACAAAGCCACCAATAAATTTTGGGAGTTTAATGGTATAAAATTTCAATGAGTCCCCCTCCTCTTTCCTGAATCAACTGCGGACAAGCTGTATGGTGCGCATTCTCAACTATCTCGACTCCTTATTAACAATAGTATGCCTTGGTCGTAGGAAAAAGTACCATATTCTTTTACAAGCTTATTTGACATACAAAGAGTGGACCCGAGGGGCAGGTCCCTGTCGTTCAATGGGTAATAAAAACCATCGAGTGAGAGCTTCTTTACCGTCATAGATATCGGAATAAAAGAGATATAAGGGTAACCATCGACTTTTTTGACTCGATGATTACCTGGTGTAGTAAGTTCAATCTGGTTCTGTTGATCAATTATTACAGCCGGTACATTCGCCCGTTCTGTCTGATGCAGCAAATGAATATTGGCGAGCGTATGATCGATTCGGCCGCCGGTCACCCCAAACAGGTAAATCTGGTCAGGTTTTTCTTTCAAAGCTGCTTTGACTGCCAGCTCGAGATCGGTGTCGTCTTTTTCTTCCGGATGAACGTCCATATGTTTGGCACAATTCCTGATTTCTTCCAGACGATTTTCGGTCACCGAATCAAAATCACCGACAGCCAGGCTGATGGGAATGCCCTGTTCCAGTAATACTTCCGCTCCTTGATCCGCACCAATCCATATCATATTGTCTTTATCATATTCCGTTAAATCAGGGATATACCGTTTCGGTCCCCCTCCGACTATGGCTACGTGTTTCATCTGCCACACTCCTCACTGAATGGAAACAGCCGCACCATGTGCGGCTGTCTGATTAATAGGCGTTCTTGATCGCATCAATGGCTGCTTTTCTGTCTTCTTTATTGAAGACGGCACTACCGGCAACCAGTACATCAGCACCAGCTTCCACACAGGTGCGGGCTGTATCTTTGTTGACCCCTCCATCAATTTCTATTTCAAAGGATAACCCCAATTCTTTTCTCCAATGGGAGATCTGTTGTATCTTAGGCACGACGGAGTCAATGAAAGATTGCCCGCCGAAACCAGGGTTGACCGTCATCAACAATACGAGATCGACATCCTGAAGAATTGGTTTGATCGTTTCTGCGGGGGTCGCCGGATTAATGACAACGCCTGCTTTCACGCCATGACTTTTGATCAATTGAATGGTGCGATGCAGGTGTACATTCGCTTCCTGATGTACGGTAATAATGTCAGCGCCTGCTTTTGCGAATGCTTCAACGTATTGTTCGGCATTTTCTATCATTAAGTGAACATCTAATGGAAGATCCGTAACTGGACGGACAGCATCGACAATTAATGGGCCGATGGTGATATTGGGAACGAAATGTCCATCCATCACATCAATATGGATGTAGTCCGCTCCTCCATTCACTACTTCTTCGATTTCCTGTCCCAGCTTTGCAAAGTCTGCAGACAATATAGAAGGTGCTATCTTTGTCATAGTCAATACCTCGGCTTTCTGGTTTGGATTTCTTCTAAAAACTGTAAGTAATGGTCGTAACGCTGGCTTGATATCTCTTCATTATCTACAGCAGCTTTTACGGCGCATTTCGGCTCTTTTTTATGGAGACAGCCTCTGAATTTGCATAAATGCTGTACTTCCCGGAATTCCGGGAAACATTCCGGCAGCTGATCTTCTTCCAGGTCCTGAAACTCCAATGAGCTGAACCCAGGCGTATCAGCTACCAGCCCACCTGCAATTTCAAATAGTTCTACATGGCGGGTTGTGTGTTTCCCACGACCGAGACTTTCTGAGATCTCATTGGTTTCAATAGCCAAAGCAGGATCCAGGTGATTCAAGAGAGTGGATTTTCCTACACCTGACTGACCAGCAACTACGGTGATCTTGTCAGTCAAATGTTTTTCAATTTGATCGAGTGCCATATCTGTTTCCTTAGACGTAAGGATGACGGGATAGCCGATTCTCTCGTAGATGGCTTGAAACGCTCTGATCTTCTCTTTTTCTTCCGCTCCATCAACCTTTGAGATGACAATCAAAGGTTCAATACGGTTCGCTTCAATCAGGACAAGAAAACGGTCCAGCAGCAAAGGGTTGAAATCCGGGTTCTTGGCAGAAGTCATGATTAATGCTTGATCCACGTTGGCGATTGGCGGGCGTACCAGTTCGTTCCTCCGGTCTTCAATAGAAAGCACATAGCCCTCCTGTTGGTTTTCCGCTTCAAACGTGACTTCATCACCTACCAGCGGAGTGATCTTTTGCTTCCGGAATACGCCTCTTCCTCTACACTGATAAACTTCTCCGTCTGAATAGACATAATAGAAGCCGCTCAACGCTTTTATTATTTTTCCTACTGGCATTTTTTCACCATCCTAATATGCAACCGTTTCTTCGGCAACTGTTTCTCCATCTCGTACAACTCGGTAACTTGCTTCTGAGCCAGGGGCAATAATCAACTCGATATCAAATTCTGTATCTTCTGTTATCATCGTTTTTTCGTAAACTTCGGAGATATCATTTTCCATATCATTCACATAGATGATTACTTCCTGTTCCTGTGGTTCTTCTTCGTTATTTTCATCCTGTCCTTGTTCGTCTGTATTCTCTTCTTCATCTGTTTCTTCCTGTGCCGGCTCGTAAGGAACCTCGACCGTCACCGTTTTAGTATGCGGCTTCGCTTCCGGGCCTTTGGAAATGACAATCGTAACAGTCGAGCCTTCATTCACTTCCTGGTATGGGTCTGGCTTCTGGGACATGACCAGTCCTTCTCCGGTACTATCGGAAAAAGATTCTTCTACTTCGACCCCGAGGTTGTTCTCTTCTAAATACCTTTCCGCATCAGCCTGTGAACGCCCCCTTAAATCCTGTAACATGACAGTAGGCGGACCAGCACTGACTTCAAAGATGACCCGGGTATCTTCAGGAACTACGTCTTCATCCGGCTGGGGCTGGATCTGTTCGATAATGGTCCCGGCAGGATATTCCGTGGAACGCTCCTGGATGCTTCTTACACTGGCATAGCCATTTTCCTCCAACTCGGTCTTAACTTTTTCAAAATCCTCACCGACATAGTCGCCAAAAGTCGCGGTCTCTTTTCCATCGCTGGAAAAAACGGTCACGGTCGATCCCTCTTTGATCGTCTTCCCTGCCTCAGGGTTCGTTCTAACCACATATCCCTCTTCTACTGTATCGGAGTACTCCGTTTTTCTTTCGACTTGCAGATTCAAGTTTCTAAGTTCACTAAACGCTTCTTCATATTCCATCCCAGTCACATCGATCATTTCAACATCTTTCGGCTCTAACAATCCCGGTATTAGCAATAACGCGGCAATGCCGCCAGCCAGCAGCACTAGAAATATTGTCAGCAGCCAAGGCCAAACCTTCTTTTTCTTTTTCTTTTTCTTCTTCTCTTTCAGTTCTTCTGAATTTTCCCGGGGCTGTTCATTCATGATCGGTACTGGCTTGGTACCATGGCTGTTTCCATTGGTGTGGACGATTGTTTCATCACTGTGATGATTTTCGAATGCTTCTTTTGTAATGACGGGGATCGCTTTCGTTTTTTCGTCTATATCATCCTCATCAATAGTGAAAGGAGCTTCATCTTTTCTTGCAGGGTCCAGCGATGTTTCTAAATCCATTTCCATCTCATGGGCGTTGCCATACCGTTGCAGCGGATCTTTGGCAGTCGACTTCAAGACAACGTTTTCCACGCTCTGCGGCAGGTCAGGGTACCAACGCTTCATGGAAGGTGTATCATTTTGAAGGTGTTTCAATGCCACCGAAACCGCCGATTCACCAGAAAATGGGAGCCTGCCAGTCAATAATTCAAATAATACGATTCCCATGGAATAAATATCTGATTTTTTGGTAGCAACGCCTCCCCTGGCCTGTTCCGGTGAAAGGTAGTGGACCGAGCCAAGGATTGAATTCGTTTGGGTGAGCGCTGTAGCACTAAGTGCCATCGCTATACCAAAATCGGTTACTTTTACTTGTCCAAAATGATCGATCAAAATGTTTTCTGGTTTGATGTCCCGGTGGACAATTCCGTTCTCATGGGCATGAGCGATTGCGGATGTCACTTGCTGCATGATAGCAATGGCATCGGAAACATCTACAGGACTGTTCAGCTGTATGTATTTCTTCAATGTCATCCCGTCGATATGTTCCATGACCATATAATAAATGTCATCTTCTTCGCCTACATCATAGATATTCACTATATTGGGATGAGAAAGACTTGTTGCTGATTGTGCCTCCCGGTGGAACCTTGCAATGAATTCTTCATCGTTTCCATATTCCAGACGAAGCACTTTGATGGCAACATCCCGCTCAAGAATGGTGTCTTCAGCTAAATAAACGTTCGCCATCCCACCGCCGCCGATCATTTCTTTAACCAGATACCGCTCGTTCAACAGGCGGTTGTTCAACATTACATGCCACCCTCTTTCTCATTGGGGTGATCATAATGCACGAGTGCCAAGGTAATGTTATCTTCTCCGCCTCTTTCATTCGCGATAGTAACCAGCCTGTTTGCAGCTTCTTCCAGTTCAAGCGGGTGTTTGACAAGGTCATATAATTCTTCATCTGTTAATTTGTTCGTCAGTCCATCACTGCATAACAGTAAAACATCTTCTTTTTCCCAGCCTATCGACTGGACATCAATAGACAGTTCCGGTTCCGTACCAAGCGCCTTCAGTAAAACGTTCTTCCGTGGATGCTGTTCCGCATCCTCTTTAGTAATTTGGCCGGATCGGACAAGTTCGTTCACTAATGAATGGTCCTCTGTCACCTGCTTGAATCCATATTGATTGGCTAAATAACATCTGCTGTCTCCAATATGGGCAATGGTTACAAATTCATTCGTACATATGGCTGCTACAACCGTCGTACCCATCCCTTTACATTCTTCATTTGTAGTGGAATGGTCTAATATCGTCTGGTTGATGGAATGGATGGCCTGTTTCAGCCATTCTTCCGCCTGCTCCGGTGAAGTTATTTTTTCGGCACTCTGCCAATGGTTATGTAAATAAGAAGTGGCCATTTCACTAGCCACATCTCCTGCACGGTGACCGCCCATCCCGTCCGCTACTACTGCGAGAGTCTGGTGACGGCCGTTAACAAAGAGGCCGCCCGCGTCTTCATTATGGTTTCTCACCTGGCCTCTATCGGTCAAAAAGTACCCGTTCATCCTTTCACCTCGTCTTCAAATACAAAATTTTTTTATAGGTTATTCTAGCTTTGTTTAAGCAATCTCGTCAGAAAGAACCCATCTGTATCATAGTGCTGGGGGAAAAGCTGCAAGCCATAGTCACTCAGCCCCGGCGCCTCCTTCAGTTCATCAGGGAGATCGTTTCTGAAAGCAGGGTCGACGATATATTCCGGGTGGTTGGTCAAAAACCGCTCAATGACCTGCTCATTTTCACGAGCATCTACTGTACATGTACTATAAACGAGTTTGCCGTCCTTCTTCAACAATGGGGCCATACTCTCCAGCAATTCATCCTGTATGGAGGATAGCACCAGGATATCTTTTTCTTGTTTATGGTATTTAATGTCCGGCTTGCTGCGCAACACGCCAAGCCCGGAACAAGGGGCATCCAGGAGAATCCTGTCAAAGCTTTCCGGCTTATGTTTGTCACCGAGAGCTCTGCTGTCGGCCTGTCCGGCGGTTATGATAGAGAGATCAAGCTGTTTCGCCTTTTCAGCCACCAGTTTTGCTTTTTTGGCATGAAGGTCGTAAGCGATGACGTTCCCTTCATTTTGCATTTTTTCAGCTATATGGGTAGTCTTTCCCCCAGGAGCGCTGCAGGCATCAAGCACGGTCATCCCAGGATTCACGTCCATCATTTCTCCCACCAGCATCGAGCTTTGATCCTGAATCGTAAGGGTCCCATTATGAAATAAATCATGCTTTAGTATGTTGCCTTTATGGATTAAAATACCTTGCCCCGAGAGCATCGAAGGCGATACCTCAAAGCCCTCGTTCATCAGTTGTTCCATTACCTCACGCCTGTCCGCTTTCATCGGCTGGACACGGACACTGACCGTTTTGTGAGTAAGGTTCGTATGACACATGTCGCTCGTCGTTTCTAATCCGTACATATCCACCCAACTGGCTACCAGCCATTCCGGGTGACTGGTTTCAATGGCAAGCCGACGGATCGGGTCTTCGATTTTACTTGTGTCCGGGACTCCTTCCCGCTGTATGTTACGAAGTACGCCATTGACGAGAGAAGCGATTCCTTTGTGGCCTCTTTTTTTGGCTATTTCTACAGCTTCATGAATAATGGCATGGTCGGGTACCTTATTTAAAAACTGCATTTGATACACCGACATATAGAGCAGCCACTTCACCCAGGGACGCAGCTTCTTCTTTCCTTTGAGACGGTCATCAACATAATAGGCTAAAAGATTGCGGTGCTGCAAGGTTCCATAAACAATTTCTGTCAAAAGTGCTCCGTCCCGCTCCATGAGCTCTTCCTGTTTCATCGCCCGGTCAATCAATACGTGACTGAAACCGCCTTGTTCACCGATCCTGGTCAATAAATCCAGGGCGGTTTCCCGTAATACAAATTTACTCATTGCCTTCTCCTAACTTATCCCCACGCTGTAATTTACTTCCTGCGCCATTCAGGAAATCAGCAGCAGACATGCGTTTTTTTCCCGTTGGCTGCAGTTCTGTTATTTTAATTCCGTTCTCATCACCGGTCATGACGACAAAGCCGTCTTCCTGTACATCCGTTACTTCACCAGGTTCACCTTTCCCAGGTGCAGCCACTTTTTCTCCCCACCATACTTTCATCGGCTTTCCCTTCCAATAGGTGTAGGCGACAGGCCATGGGTGCAGACCGCGAATCTGGTTATAAACGGTCTCATAGTCATTTGTCCAGTTGATCTCTTCCTGCTCCCGTTTGATATTGGAAGCGAAGGTGACGAACGTTTCATCCTGCTTCTTCGGCTCCAGCTCTCCGTTTAAAAGCTTTGGCAGGGTCTCATGAAGAAGTTCTGCGCCGGCAAGAGACAGTTTGTCATGGAGTGAACCGACGTGGTCATCTTCTTCGATCGTTACTTTTACTTGTGAGAGAATATCACCAGCATCAAGTTTCTCCGCCATGTACATGATGGTGATCCCCGTCTTTTTTTTCCCTTGTAAAATCGCGTAGTGGATAGGGGCACCACCGCGAAGTTCGGGTAATAAAGAAGCATGCACATTGATACATCCATGCTTTGGTGCTTCAAGCAAATCTTTCGGCAATATCTGACCGAAAGCTGCGGTTACAATGAGATCCGGTTCATACGCCAGCACCTTCTCGTACTCATTTTTTATTTTTTCCGGCTGAAATACAGGGATGCCGTGCTTCTCGGCTGCTGTTTTTACTGGAGGGGGGGTCATTACCCGCTTTCTCCCTTTTGGCCGATCCGGCTGTGTAACGGCCAGTACAACCTCATAACCGTCTGTGATTAGTTGTTCTAAAACGGGAACAGCAAAGTCTGGTGTTCCCATGAATGCGATTTTTGTCATGATTGGCGGCTCCCTTCTTTACATGAGCTGGTATGGTTGAAAATCAATCGAAATCTGCAGCTCATTCTTTCTGATATCTTCATCGTAATAATGTAGCACTTTTTTCAATAATTTCCGCTGCTCTGGTTCTTGCTTGTATTTTATCATGCATTGGTAACGATATCTATCTTTGATACGGGCGAGCGCAGAAGGAGTCGGACCAAGGATGGTGGTACTGTCTGATAATTTCCCTTTCAGGAACTTGCATATTTTCTGAGTGACCTCCTGTGCCTTCAATTGATTAGGATGGGACACGGTAATCAGGGTCAAATAATAAAAAGGCGGATATTGGAATGCCTTCCGCAGTTTCATTTCATGATTGAAAAATTGATCATAGTCATACTGGCTCGCAAGTTCAATGCTATAGTGTTCTGGGGTGTATGTCTGTACCACTACCTCCCCTGGTTTCAAGTGCCGTCCTGCACGCCCGCTGACCTGGGTCAATAGTTGAAATGTTTTTTCAGCTGCACGAAAATCCGGGAGGTTCAGCAGCGAATCTGCAGTCAATACCCCAACGAGTGTCACATTTTGAAAATCAAGTCCCTTCGCAATCATTTGCGTTCCTAGCAGGATATCCGCTTCTCCTCGCCCAAACTGGGAGAGCAGTTTTTCGTGGGCGCCTTTTCTTCTGGTGGTATCGACATCCATCCGAACGACTTTCGCCTCAGGGAGCAGCTGCTGGAGGTTTTCTTCCACCTTTTGAGTCCCTGTGCCAAAATAGCGGATCGATTCACTTTCACATTCTGGACAGCGGCTAGGCAAAGGTTCTTCAAAGCCACAATAGTGGCATTTTAAACGCTCCTGCTTCCGATGATAGGTGAGAGCAATGTCGCAATGAGGGCACTCGCTGACATAACCGCAATCCCGGCACATGACGAAGGTCGAATAGCCGCGCCGGTTTAAAAACAAGACAACCTGCTCCTTACGATGTAACCGTTCCTGTATTTTTTCCATCAACACCCGTGAAAACATGGACCTGTTACCGGCATGCAGCTCTTCTCTCATATCGACCAGTTCAACTTCCGGCATGGAAGCATCATTCATTCGTTTCGAAAGCGTCAACAGACGATAATTCCCTTTCTTCGCGCGTGCGAAGGTTTCGAGTGTCGGTGTGGCACTTCCAAGTACAACCGGACAGTTATGCCGCTCCCCACGATAGATAGCTACATCCCGGGCATGGTAACGCGGGTGGTCCTCCTGCTTGTAACTGGTCTCGTGTTCTTCATCGATGATAATGATGCCCAGTTTCGTAAATGGGGCGAAAATAGCCGAACGGGCGCCAACGACCACTTGCACTTCTTTCCGCTGGATCTTCCGCCACTCATCATATTTCTCTCCCGCTGACAACGCACTATGCATGACCGCTACACGGGAACCGAACCGCCCCTTGAAGCGCTCGACCATTTGCGGTGTCAAAGCGATTTCCGGAACAAGCATAATCGCTTCTTCTCCCTTATCGATAACTTCCTGGATCGACTGGAGATAAATCTCGGTTTTTCCGCTGCCAGTCACCCCGTGAAGCAGCATGACTTCATGGCTATTCGTTTCGATATCCTTAAGTACCGGCGTTATCGCCGCTTGTTGCTCCTCTGTCAGTGGAAAGGGGTCTGTTCGTTCAAATTCTCTGTTCTTATAAGGGTCGCGGTAGACTTCCTGTTTGAATTCCACGATTAACCCTTTTTCTAACAATGGTTTTAACGAAGCCCTTGTGGTTTTCAGCTCAGCCAGCAAATGTTTCTGGGAGACCGGTTCCGGATTTTCGATGAAGTAGTGGATGACTTCTTTTTGTTTCACCGCCTGTTTCGGGAGATCAACGGCAGATTCTTCCAGTTCTAAGGAGCTTTTTCCAGGCTGTATCATTCGGGTTGTCTTTTTCGTTTCCTTGCTTTTCACTTCATAATGCACATCGATCAATCCATCATGAACTACCTTCTGCAATTGATGGTAGCTGATGCCAGCCTGTTCAAACTCTTCAAAATCGATGACATCACGGCCGGCGAACAGCTGCTCTAACGCCTGAGGCAGTTCCTCTTCGTCCAGGCGCCATAGTTCTTTTTTGTATTTAGCTTTCAGCACCTGGGGCAGCATTACTTGAAACGATGAAATGTAAAAGCTCAGCGTCTTATCGGTCAGCCACTTACCAAGATTAAGCAGTTCACTGGTAAGAATCGGGGTCAAATCAAGCACGTCCGAGACCGGCTTTAATTTGTCAAATTCACTTTCATCCGTTAATGCAACGACATACCCCATCACTTTACGGGGACCGAACGGAATGATGACTCGCACTCCAGGCTGCACAATCCCCTGATACTTGTCCGGAATACGATAATCGAAGGGACGATTCGTCTGGGATGAGGGTACATCGACAACAACCCGGGCAATGTTCTGGCTACTCATGAGTGATATCCAACTTTATCTGATTGAAAATATGTTGAGCCAATTGTTGCTTACTCATCATCGGGAGCTCCGTTTCCTCAAAATTACGGTTTATATATACTGCTGCATTAGTATCATAACCAAACCCCGCCCCTTCAACTGCGACATTGTTCACGACGATGGCATCCAGATTTTTCTTTTCCAGCTTCTCTTTGCCATAGTCTAAAGGATTGGTTGTTTCCGCGGCAAACCCTAACAGGAATTGATGCTTTTTTTCCTCGCCAAGGGTTTTTAGAATATCTTTGGTACGTTCCATTTCTACTACATAATTGCCAGGCTGCTTTTTCATCTTTTGTTCGTAAGTGACTGCCGGCCGGTAATCTGCCACTGCAGCCGATTTGATGACAATATCCTGGGCATCAAAACGATCGTGGACAGCCTGATACATCTCTTCGGCAGTAATGATACCTATCCGATTGACCCCTGGGGGTGTATCAAGCTGGACTGGACCTGCAACCAGTGTTACGGAAGCTCCCAGCCTCGCCGCTTCCTCTGCCAGGGCAAAGCCCATTTTTCCGGTGGATGGATTGGTGAAATATCGGACGGGATCGATTTTTTCTTGTGTCGGACCTGCTGTTACCAGTACACGCTTCCCTTCCAGCCAGCCGGGACGATCGACCTTCTCCAACACCGATACAATCGTTTCCGGCTCTTCCAGCCGCCCTTTGCCAACATAGCCACAGGCAAGATAACCTTCACCAGGTTCAATGAATTTATAGCCCCACTGTTCCAGTGTCTTCATGTTTTTGATGACAGCAGGGTGGGCATACATATGTACATTCATTGCCGGGGCTACATAAACCGGAGCTTCTGTAGCCAGCAGGGTTGTGGAGAGCATATCATCTGCAATCCCATTGGCCAGCTTCCCAATGATATTTGCGGTCGCAGGTGCAATTAAAAATAAATCCGCCCAGTCCGCTAAATCAATGTGGGCAATATACCGGGGATCTTTTTCATCAAATGTATCGGTATAGACCGGATTTCGTGACAACGCCTGGAAAGTTAGGGGTGTGACAAATTCCATCGCACTCTCCGTCATGATTACTTTAACCTCAGCCCCCGCCTGTACGAGTTTACTTGTTAATGCACTTGCTTTATAAACGGCAATACCCCCGGAAACACCGAGCACAATCCGCTTTCCCTTCAGCATAACCATCTTCTCCCTTTACTTCTTAATCGATTAGTCCTTATCTATAGGGAAAGCCGCGCTAAGTACAGCATTGAGCGCGGCTTTCTTTCATACTAAAAGTTTTCAGCTTCCCACTGAATTGTTTTCATGAACGTTTCAGTTTCTGAGATTAGAATTGACGTTCCTGAATTTCATCCGCGAATGAATAGGTAAGTTTTCCTTCACGGATTTCTTCCAGAGCCACTCCAACAAACTTATCAGACTGAGGTTTTTGAATCATCGGTTCGCCCTCCTGTTGAAGTTCGCGTGCTCTGCGAGCGGATAGTGTTACTAACGTATACTTGGACTTGATTTGCTTTTGCAATGAATCGATAGATGGTTCGAGCATCATGATTGACCAGCCTCCAGTGCTTTTTTATATTGTTTGGCGACACGTTCCCGTTTGCAATGTTCACTCATGACGATGGATTGTACTTTTTTGACCGCATGATCAACCTCATCATTAACGACTACATAATCATAGGCATCCATCATTTCAATTTCTGTTCTCGCCTGATGCAGACGGTTTTTGACCTTCTCTTCTGTTTCCGTACCACGGCTTACAATCCTGTCTTTTAAATCTTCCAGGCTCGGTGGAATGAGGAAAATGAATACGCCTTGCGGAAAGTTCTCTTTCACCTGAAGAGCTCCCTGGACCTCAATTTCCAGGAATACGTCTCTCCCTTGCTCCAGTGTCTCTTCCACATAATCCCTCGGTGTCCCATAATAATTGCCTACATATTCAGCATGCTCGAGCAATTTACCCTCTGCTATCAATCTTTCAAATTCTTCACGGCTTTTGAAAAAATAATCGACACCGTCAGTTTCCCCTTCCCGGGCGCCCCGAGTGGTCATAGATATCGAGTACCTCAGATCTGTCGATTGTTCGAAAAGAGATTTCCTGACGGTTCCTTTTCCAACACCGGATGGACCTGAGAGTATGAATAAAATGCCTTTCTCTTCAATCACTTTGTGTCCTCCTAGTTTTCATCAGATATATCGTCATGACTGATCACCCGTTGCCCTACTGTTTCTGGTTGAACAGCGGAGAGGACGACGTGGTCACTATCCGTAATGATGACCGCTCGTGTACGGCGGCCATATGTAGCATCTACTAATTTATTATTGTCTCTTGCAACGGTAATAATACGTTTAATCGGAGCAGACTCCGGTGATACGATTGAAATCACCCTATTTGCAGAGACGACATTACCGAATCCTATGTTGATCAATTTCAGACTCAAAACAGTTCCTCCTTCATGACACGTTCTCTTTGCATTACTTATATTATAAGGAAAAAATGCAAGCAGTGTAAATTGTATGATTCCTATGGTTGTTTTTCAAGCTGGTGAAGGAGGTGGCTCCCTATTCCGCTTGTGAAAAAATCGCTTTGCCCGTACAGGGGAAAGAACTTCATCCTTATTCTACATTTTGGACTTGTTCTTTGATTTTTTCAATTTCACTCTTTAATAATACCACCCATTCGCTGATTTTGGCATCATTTGATTTAGAGCCGATGGTATTTACCTCCCGATGCATTTCCTGCACGATGAAGTCCAGACGACGACCAATGGCATCCGTCTTTTCTATTGTAGCGCTAAATTGTTCGATATGGGAACGAAGCCGCGTTAATTCTTCTGTAATATCCCCTTTTTCAGCGAGCAAAGCGACATCCTGCAAAATCCGGGATTCCTCCGCCTTCAATTCTTCCTGAACATATTGTTCAATACGATCCTTTATCCTTTCCCGGTAGGCTTCGATGACTGTTTCCCTTCTATCGGACAGTTTGTCAATGACCTGGTGAATCCGGGATAAACGATCAAGCATATCCTGTTTTAAAGCAGCACCTTCCTGTTCCCTCATTTGCACTACTTTTTTGACTGCCGCCCCGAGTGTTGTTAACAGGGTACGTTCCAGCCGGCTTTCATCCTGCTCTTCTTCCTGCACGGTAAAGACATCTTCCAGCTTTGTTACAAGATCGACTGTCAATTCGCCGGACAACCCATATCGCGCCTGCATTTCCTCCAGACGTTCCATATATTGGTCCACCAGGCTCCAATTCACCTTCAGTTTTTGGCTGCCCAGTCCTTCACCGTCAACCGTGACGAAAACATCTATTTTTCCACGCCGAATCGACTGTTGTATCACTTTTTTCATTTTATCTTCTAAAAACAAAAATGACCGTGGCATTTTCGTCGATATATCCAGAAATCGATGGTTAACTGCCCTGACTTCCAGACTTACCCGCGTTTCTTCCAGATCGACCGTTTCTCTTCCATATCCTGTCATACTTGTTACCATTACCATCACACCCGTCAACTCATTATCTTTCCATGCTGTTCTCCATTTTATCAAAAAGACTTCCTCCATGGCTACGAAAAACACGCAGGATGATAGAGAACCCCCCCATAAACATGCTATACTAGCAACATTGAGAGGTGAACGCACATGTCATTTGATGGAGTTGTAACTCGAGCCGCAACCAATGAATTGAATGAAACGTTAGCAACAGGAAGAATCATGAAAATCTATCAGCCAACAGAAACAGAATTGGTTTTTACGGTGAGATCCCATCGCAAAAACCATTCATTATTATTATCTGTGCATCCAAGCTATGCCAGATTTCACCTGACCGATGATAATTATTACAACCCGAAGGAGCCGCCGATGTTCTGCATGTTATTACGCAAGCATCTGGTCGGTGGTTTCATTGAAGAAATTGAGCAGGTCGAGATGGAGCGGATTGTCCGTTTCCGTATCAAAAGCAGGAATGAACTGGGCGATGAAACGACCAAAATACTGATCATCGAAGTGATGGGAAAACACAGCAACATCATCCTCGTTGATGAAGAAAAAGGCCATATCCTGGACAGTATCAAGCATCTTCCGCCGTCCCAAAACCGCCACCGGACGGTCATGCCCGGCCAGCCCTATAAATTTCCGCCGGAACAAGGGAAAATCAACCCGCTTAAAATCGACGGTGACTCATTCGTCCGGAAACTTGATTTCAATGCAGGAAAAATGGACAGGCAGATATTGAATATTTTGATGGGGTGCTCCCCATTGATTACCAGGGAACTCGCCCACCAGGCAAGGCTGGGGTCAGTGGATAGGTACAAGGAAGCTTTCCTATCATTTCAACAGCAATTGGCAAACCATGATTATACGCCAAGCATTTTATATGGAAACAAGGAGCAATTCTATGTGCTCCCTCTTTCAACGCTGGAAGGAGAACGCGAAACTTTCGACCGGGTAAGTGATATGCTGGACGCCTTCTATTCAGGTAAGGCGGAACGTGACCGTGTCAAACAGCAGGCCGGAGATTTATACCGCTTCCTGAAAAATGAACGGGATAAAAATATCCGAAAGATCAAAAAGCACCAGCAAACATTGAAAAAAGCGGAGAAGGCGGATGATTATCAAAAAGAAGGGGAACTGTTGACAGCTCACTTACACCTTGTAAAACAGGGTGATAAAAAAGTAGATGTCGTCGACTACTATGACCCGGAACAGCCGACGATTTCCATCGAGCTGAACCCGAATAAAACACCAAGTGAAAATGCCCAAAGCTTATTCCAAACCTACCAAAAGATGAAAAAATCAAAACAAGTGGTCCAGGAAGAAATTAATAAAGCGGAAACAGAAATCAGTTATCTGGATCAGTTGATTGAACAGGTAGAGAAAGCCAGGGAACAGGATATCGATGAAATCAGAGAAGAACTGCGCGAGGAAGGCTATCTGAAGAAGAAACCTCAGACGCAAAAACGCAAAAACAAACCAAAGACACCGGAACCGGAAACATTCCATTCCAGTGACGGCACCACAATTTACGTGGGACGTAACAATAAGCAAAATGAATATTTGACCAACCGGCTGGCGAACAAAAATGATGTCTGGCTTCATACGAAAGACATCCCAGGCTCCCATGTTGTCATACGGTCGAATGATCCATCGGAAGATACATTGTTGGAGGCAGCACAGCTTGCCGCTAATTTCAGTAAGTCTTCCCAGTCATCTTCCGTACCGGTCGACTACACGCTGATCAAGCATGTCAAAAAACCCTCAGGCGCTAAACCAGGGTATGTCATCTATGATAACCAGCAGACATTGTTCGTAACTCCAGATCCGACGTTTATTAAGAAACTAAAAAAGGATGGCTCCTCCCAATAGGGAGAACCATCCTTTTTTTGCTTGTAGCAAGTCTGTAAAGCTTATTATTTTGTTAAGAAGTAGATGAATACGAGGATGGTTGCTCCATAGGAAAAAACCGCCTGGAGCCAGTATCTATTTTTTTCTCTCCGGAGCAGCCATTTGTTCCACAGAAAAAAAACTCCCACTCCTGCCACCAGCGTCAAAACCGGTGGCCAGGACCACATGCTTTCCATAAAAGAATAAGTAAACCATACATAAAGATAGCCAAAACATGTAATCAATCCAAGAATGGCATTTGTAAGTATGAACATGGAATGTTTACGTGATTTCATTATGCACCACCATTGTCGCTCTGATGTCTATATACACTATATGGTACATAACTCAAGCCCTCAGCACAACTCAACTGTCTCTATCCCTGAAAAACCTTTCGGTGTGTGCATAAGAAAAATTATTCAATTAAACCAACGAAAAGTCGAAGACTTTGATTTCGAGATGTTTACCTGCCGTTACTAACGTAACGGAAACAGGGAGTTTTACTGTAAGAGGGCTTGGTATTAAAAGGCGGATGGTTCGCGCTGCCATTGTTCTAATTTCGCTTCGGCTTCTTCATCCAGCTGACCGTCTTCCCTCATATAAGCAATCAGTTCCTTAAAATCAGTGAGGGTCTGGTAAGTAAATCCTGCTTGTTCAAAAGCCTCTGCGGCTTCCGGAAGGCCGTAGCTGAAAATTGCCAGCACTTGAACAACTTCTGCTCCCGCTTCCTGCAATGCTTTAGCAGCTTCAATGGATGACTTTCCTGTGGAAATTAGATCTTCAATGACCACAACCCGATCCCCTGGATTAATCTTTCCTTCAATCTGGTTTCCTTTCCCATGCTTTTTTGCAGACGATCGGACATACACCATAGGTAAATCCATCGCTTCTGCGATAAAAGCTGCATGAGGAATGCCAGCTGTCGCACAGCCGGAAATGACATCGACAGTTGCATCCATTTCTTTGATGCGCGCGACAAACTTATCCCTGATTTCCCGTCTGATTCCAGGATAGGACATCGTCAGACGGTTATCACAATAGATGGGTGACTTCAGTCCGGATGTCCACGTAAATGGCTGATCTGGACGAATCTGGACCGCTCCTATTTCCAAGAGACTTTTACTAATATTTTGGTTATCAGTCATGGTTCCACTCCTCGACTATTTGTTGATAGCTTTTTCCCGGATGTTCAGCGGCAGTGATTGCCCTTCCGACAACGATAGCGTCTGTACCTTCCTGCTTTGCTTCTTTTGGCGTGGCAGCCCGTTTCTGATCGTTGCGCGCACTTCCTTCCGGCCGGATACCTGGCGTTACCGTTAAAAAGTTGTCACCACAGGCTTCTTTGATGGCTTTTACTTCATGAACCGAACATACAACACCATCGGCTCCTCCTTCTTTTGCCAGTTGTGCAAGGTGAATGACAGATTCCTTAACGGTTCCCTGTTGTCGCAGTTCTTCTGTAAACATCGTTTGGTCGGTAGAAGTAAGCTGTGTTACCGCCAGTAATACCGGACGCGCCTTGCCTTGACACCCGGCTTCCAGCCCTTCTCTTGCAGCGGCGATCATTTCTATTCCTCCCTGGGCATGGACATTGACGACTTCCACGTCGAGACGGGCAAGGTTACGCATCGCCTTTTTTACGGTGGTAGGGATGTCATGCAGTTTCAAATCCAGAAAAATAGGATGCTGGCGTTCTTTCAGGCTGGATATAATAGCCGGTCCTGATTGATAAAAAAGTTCCATCCCCACTTTGACAGGAAGCGAAGCCAGGTGGTGATAATCCAAAAAGTCGATCGCCTGTCTATCTGTTTCCATATCCAATGCTATATATAAAGGGTCAACGGTTTTCAACGGTGTGCTCCTCCTATCATTTCTTCCACCTGATCAAATCCATAACGTTCCATCGCTTCGGGGAACTGATCAATCAGTTCTTTACAGATGAATGGATTTTTGAAATTGGCGCTGCCAACAGCAACCGCACTTGCACCAGCAAAGAGGAATTCGATGATATCATCTACTGTTTCAATTCCACCCATGCCAATAATGGGGAGGTCAACCTCCTGGTAGACCTGATAAATCATCCGGATGGCGATCGGCTTGATGGCTGGACCGGACAGTCCGCCTGTCTGATTGGCAATAATCGGCTTCCTGCGCTGAAGGTCCAGTCGCATACCTGTTAACGTATTGATCATGGATAAGCCATCAGCTCCCGCCTTTTCCACTGCTTTTGCCATCCCTACTATATCTGTGACATTCGGCGACAGCTTGACATACACCGGCACTTCACTTGCTTGTTTCACCTGTCTGGTAACTTCAGCAGCAAGGGCTGCATCGGTACCGAACTGCACCCCGCCCTCTTTGACATTCGGACAGGAGATATTCAGTTCCAGCGCTTTGATCGTACTGCTCTGTGATATCTTCTCTGCCACTTCGACATACTCTTCCACCGTGCTGCCAGCTACGTTGGCAATCACAGGGGTATCATAATTACTTAAATACGGGAGTTCATCTGAAATGATTCGATCCACACCTGGGTTTTGCAGGCCGATGGCGTTCAGCATACCGGCAGATGTTTCTGCAACCCGAGGAGTAGGGTTACCGTAGCGTGTCTCGCCGGTTGCCGCTTTAATGATGATAGCCCCAAGCTCAGATAAGTCATAAAACTCACTGAACTCTTTTCCGAAACCAAAGCATCCGGAGGCCGGCATAATTGGGTTTTTCAAATCTAGTCCTGGCAGCGAAAGGTTTAGCTTCGTCATAGAATCACCTCACCTGTTCGGAAGACAGGGCCATCATGACAGATTTTGCGGTAACCTTTGGCATCGCCTTCCGGGGCTTGCACGACGCAGGCAAAGCATGCTCCGACACCACAGCCTAATCGCTCTTCTATCGAAAGATACCCTTCATAGCCGTCCAGTTTTTCAGATACAGCTTTTAACATAACGGCCGGCCCGCATGAGAAATAAGTATCGAAGCGCCCGTCCAAGTCAGGAAGTATGTCTGTTACAAAACCTTTATTTCCGTATGACCCGTCATTGGTAGTCACGAATACTTCCCCCAACTCACGGAATTCTTCCTCAAAAAAGACCGAGGCTTCGTGCTGAAATCCTAGCACGGTCGTAACCTCGATCCCTTTCTCCTTTAACTGTCTCGCCAGATAGTACAAGGGTGGAACACCAATTCCGCCACCGACAAGCAGCGCCCGTTCCGCAGATATGCTATCGATTAGAAACCCATTACCGCCAGGGCCAAGTACATCGAGGTGATCGCCGCTCTGCATTTTCGACAGAGCAGCGGTCCCCTTTCCAAGAATCTTATAAAGAATCGTCAATGTTCCCTTGGCTGGATCAGCATCAGCTATTGATATCGGACGTCTTAGTGAGTCGCTTTGATCGATCAGTATGTGGACAAACTGGCCTGGCTGCTTGATTTCAGCTGGCAGATCCCCTAGCAATACCATTCGATAGGTGTCTTCTGCAATTCGTTCATGGGAGATAATTTCCATCTCTTCCCGGATCATCATGATAGCGTCACCTCACGATTACCGATCGATCTTGCTGTAAAGGACATGGAATCAATCACATCTACAATCGCTTTTGCCGTGTCCAGGCTGGTCAGGCAGGCAATGCCGTGTTCCACTGCAGTACGGCGGATCCGGAAGCCGTCGCTGCGTGACTGCTGTCCTTTTGTGAACGTATTGACGACAAATTGGACATTGCCTGACTGGATGATATCGATGATATTCATATCCGTAGCTCCTACTTTACTGACTGTCTGTACCGGTATACCAGCAGATTGAATGGCATCGGCTGTACCGATGGTTGCATAAAGCCTGAAGCCGAGTTCATGGAAAGTACGGGCGATCTCAAGCGCTTCTTTTTTATCCTTATCAGCAACGGTCAGCAGCACAGAACCTTCGACAGGTATCTTGAGGCCGGCCGCTGTCATTCCTTTGTATAAAGCTTTTTCGAGCGTGCTGTCATATCCGATGACTTCACCGGTTGATTTCATTTCTGGTCCAAGTGTTGTATCGACACTGCGCAGCTTTTCGAAAGAGAAGGCAGGCACTTTCACGTAGACACCATCCGGGCAGCCTGCTACACCAGTTTCATACCCAAGTTCTGTCAGGTTTTGCCCAAGGATAGCTTTTGTTGCCAGGTTGGCCATTGTAATACCGGTAATCTTACTTAAAAATGGCACAGTCCTGCTCGCCCTTGGATTCACTTCGAGTACATAAGCTGTACCGTTATGGACGACGAATTGGATGTTGATTAGCCCTTGCATATTCAATTCCCTGGCAATTTTGATCGTCGCATCGACACATTGCTGCTTTAATTCCTCGCTGAGTCGCTGGGATGGATAAACTGCCATCGAATCTCCGGAATGGACACCCGCACGCTCGATGTGTTCCATGATGCCAGGAATGACGACTGTCTCTCCATCGCTGATCGCGTCCACTTCAATTTCCATCCCTGTTAAATATTTATCGATCAATATCGGGTGATCACTGTAATCTCTTACGGTCTCCTCCATATAGGAAAGCAATTCTGTTTCTCCATAGACAATTTCCATCGCACGCCCTCCGAGTACATAAGAAGGACGGACCACTACAGGATAACCGATTTGACGCGCTGTAACGATCGCTTCATCGACACTGGTGACACTTTCTCCACCAGGCTTTGCTATTTCCAGTCGATTGAGAAGCTGTTCGAACAGATCCCTGTCTTCTGTTTCATTGATGGCTTCCATGGTGGTTCCGAGGATTTTAACTCCTCTCCGGCTGAGCCCATCGACCAGGTTGATTGCTGTCTGTCCACCGAACTGTACAATGACCCCTTCCGGTTTTTCCAGTTCGATGACATGCATCACATCTTCTAATGATAATGGTTCAAAGTACAATTTATCGGAAACACTGAAATCCGTTGACACCGTTTCCGGGTTATTATTCATAATGATGGCTTCAAAGCCCATTTCCTTCAAGGCGAGTACCGAGTGTACGGTGGCATAGTCAAACTCCACACCCTGGCCAATCCGGATCGGTCCGGAACCGATGACGAGCACCTTCTTCCGGTCGGTAACAACGGATTCGTTCTCTTCTTCATAGCTGCTGTAATAATATGGTGTCTCTGATGCAAACTCACCGGCGCACGTATCTACCATTTTATAGACAGGAGTGATCTGATTCGTAAGTCGGTACTGATAGACTTCATCTACCTCATCCCCTGTCAGCCGGGCTATTTGCTGATCGGAAAACCCTAACTGCTTCGCTTTCCTGATCGGTTCGTAGGAAAGCTTTTCTGCCGTAATTACCTTTTCCAAATCAATCAGCTTTTTCAGCTTATGAAGGAAAAAGAAATCAATGCCGGTCAGGTCATGCAGTTCCTCCAGTGTCCGGTTGCGGCGCAATGCTTCTGCCAGTACGAATATCCGTTCATCATCCGCTTTAATGAGCCGCTGATCAAGCACTTCGTCAGGAAGATCAGTCAGATAACCGAGATACAGCTCTTCGGTTTTCCCCTCCAGCGAGCGGACACCCTTCATCAGTGATTCTTCAAAATTCCGGCCGATGGACATGATTTCACCAGTTGCTTTCATCTGTGTACCAAGAATCCGGTTACCTTTTGCAAATTTATCGAAAGGCCAGCGTGGAATTTTGGTCACAACGTAGTCAAGTGCCGGCTCGAAACAAGCATATGTGGTACCGGTGACCGGGTTCTTGATTTCATCAAGGGTAAGTCCCACCGCAATTTTAGCAGCAAGTTTTGCGATCGGGTAACCAGTCGCTTTGGAAGCTAGTGCCGATGAACGGCTGACACGCGGATTCACTTCAATCACATAATATTGGAAGCTTTCAGGGTCAAGCGCTAACTGAACGTTACAGCCGCCCTCTATTCCAAGCGCCCGGATAATTTTCAAAGAAGCGTTCCTTAAGAGTTGATATTCCCGGTCACTTAACGTCTGAGATGGCGCCACCACAATGGAATCCCCTGTATGGATACCCACCGGATCGAAGTTTTCCATGTTACAGACTACGATGGCATGGTCGCTTTTATCCCGCATCACTTCGTATTCCACTTCTTTGAAACCGGCGATATTCTTTTCAATCAGGCATTGATTCACCGGGGAAAGGGACAGGCCGTTGCGGGTAATTTCCCGCAGCTCTTTTTCATTGTCGCACATTCCTCCTCCGGTTCCGCCCATCGTATATGCAGGACGAACGATGACAGGGTAGCCGATTTCCGCAGCAAAGTCTGTTGCAGTCTCGACACTGCTGACGATTGTACTATCCGGCACCGGCTCGTTGAGTTCATGCATTAAATTACGGAAGATCTCCCGGTCCTCCGCCTTTTCAATCGCCTCCATTTTCGTACCGAGCAGTTCGACACCATAATCTTCCAGAATCGTAGTCTTGCTCAGTTCCATTGCCAGATTCAGCCCGGTTTGTCCTCCAAGGGTAGGCAGAATGGCGTCCGGCTGCTCTTTCCGGATGATTTTGGTCATGAACTCCACGGTTAGCGGCTCCATATAGACTTCATCCGCGAACGTATAATCGGTCATAATCGTTGCTGGATTCGAGTTAGCAAGAATGACTTCGTAGCCTTCTTCTTTCAATGCCTGGCAGGCTTGAGTTCCTGAGTAATCGAATTCGGCTGCCTGGCCGATGATGATCGGTCCTGAACCAATAACTAGAATTTTTTTCAAATCTGTACGTTTAGGCATACGGCTTCCTCCTTCTGCTGCTTCTTACTGGTGCGAATATTGGTTAGAAATTCATCGAACAGGCTCTCGGTGTCTTCCGGGCCTGGAGAACTTTCCGGATGGTATTGAACAGAAAATACCGGATGAACGCGGTGGGCGAGTCCTTCTACCGAGTCGTCATTCAAGGATGTTTGGGTCAGTTCCAGTTCAGTCGTTTCCAAAGAAGTCTGGTTTACGGCATAGCCATGGTTCTGTGAAGTGATATATGTTTTACCGGTCCTCAAATCTTTGACAGGCTGATTAGACCCACGGTGACCAAACTTCATTTTCGACGTGTCCGCCCCGCTTGCTAAAGCGATCAGCTGATGCCCGAGGCAAATCCCGAATATCGGCACGTGACCAATGAGCTGTTTGATCGTCTCAATTGCTTCTGGCACATTTTTCGGATCTCCCGGACCATTGGTCAACATGATCCCATCAGGTTTCAAGCGGTTGATTTCCTCGGCACTGGTATCGTAAGGAACAACGGTTACATGGCAATCCCGTTTCGTCAATTCCCTCAATATCCCGTGTTTCATTCCGAAATCCATCAGTACGATCCGGCATCCCCTTCCAGGTACGACATATGGTTTGATCGTTGACACCTGGCTGACCTGGTCTGTTGGCAAGGCTGTATGATCAAGCAATTCCAATACTTCCGAAACAGACCGCTCCATGGATGTGATCATCGCTTTCATGGTTCCGTGCTTACGAATGATTTTCGTAAGCTTGCGGGTATCAATGCCCGAGATACCTGGAATTTGCTTTGCTTTTAAAAATTCATCCAGTGTCTCTTCACTTCTGAAATTGGATGGTGTGTCGCAGTGCTCCTTCACTACAACCCCTAAAATGGCCGGGTCGACTGATTCGAAATCATCCCGGTTGATGCCATAATTCCCGATTAACGGGTAGGTGAAGGTGACGATTTGCCCGCAGTAAGAGGGGTCAGAAATGATTTCCTGATAACCTGTCATTCCTGTATTGAAAACAATTTCTCCGATAGAATCCTCTTCACTTCCAAATCCTTCGCCAACAAAATAACTGCCATCTTCCAATACCAATTGTTTGATTGTCATCGATCACTCATCCTCCCAAACGATTTCACCTTGTGATATGGTAACTGCCGGCCAGCCATGTACTTCCCAATTATGGAACGGTGTGTTTTTCCCTTTTGAGAAGAAGCTGTGCCGGTCGATTGTTTTTTGTTTCTCCAAATCTATCAATGTTAAGTCTGCGATACTTCCCTCTTCCAGCTTCCCATAGGGAAGTCCAAAAATCTCAGCTGGAATTTCTGTCATCCTGTCAAGTAAAGCTTCGAGGCTGATTTTCCCTGTCTGAACCAGGTTGGTGTACAGCAATGGAAAAGCAGTTTCCAGACCGACAATTCCGAATGGCGCATTCATAAGCCCTTCTCCCTTTTCTTCCTCGGTATGAGGCGCATGATCTGTCGCTATGCAGTCAATGGTTCCATCCAGCAGTCCGTCCAACAAAGCTTCCTGATCCTCTTTACTGCGTAACGGTGGATTCATTTTGAACATCGCATCGTCCTGGGTGATGTCCTCTTCGTTCAGCAGCAGGTGATGCGGAGTGACTTCCGCGGTTACTTGGATGCCGTCGCGCTTGGCGTCACGAATAACACGTACAGACTCTTTTGTGCTGACATGGCAGACATGGTAATGACATCCGGCCGCTTCTGCCAAAAGAACATCCCTTGCTATATGGACCGATTCAGATACAGACGCTATACCCGGCACACCAAGCTTCTCACTTGTCTTCCCTTTGTGAATGACTCCCCCTTCTAATAAACTGTTGTCTTCACAGTGGGCGACAATACTTACGCCATTGTCAGCCGCTGATTTCATTGCCTCCAGCATTTTCCCAGCTTCCTGAACTCCGACGCCATCATCAGTGAAGGCAAAAGCGCCGGCATCTCTCAGTACAGCCATATCAACGATTTCTTTTCCCAGCTGCCTCGTTGTGATCGCCGCATAAGGAAGCACTCGTACCAGGGCGTCCTGCTCAATCCTATGCCTTAATGCTTCCATCGTATCCAGTGAGTCCGGTACCGGCCTTGTATTCGGCATAGCACAGACGGTCGTGTACCCTCCTCTTGCTGCAGCCTTTGTCCCTGTTGCAATCGTTTCTTTCGCTTCTCCTCCTGGCTCCCGGAGATGTATATGTACATCAACAAGACCTGGAACTGCAATTTTTCCCTGTCCATCAATCGTACGATCAGCTTCTATTTCTGGATGAGCACCGATTTTCTTAACGATATTTCCTTCAACAAAAATATCTTCTGTTACCCATGCCCCATCTCTTCTTACATTTACATTTTTGATTGATAGATTCATTACAGTTCCTCCTTTAATAGTTCTGATATAATTGCCATTCGCATCGTTACCCCGTTAGCCACCTGTTTGAAAATCCGTGACTTGGGGGAATCGACGACATCACTGTCAATTTCCACACCGCGGTTAAACGGCCCGGGATGCATAATGATTGAATTTTTATTCATTCTACTCTCTCGCTCTTTCGTGAGTCCATAGCTTTGCAGATAGTTCTGCTCCTCTGATGATTGGTCATGCCTTTCATGCTGAATCCGGAGCAGCATGACGACATCTGCAAGTTCAACCGCTTCCTCGATAGATACATAGTTTTCAGCTATTCCTTCATCCTGCCATTCCGGTTTAGAAACAAAGTAGACTTCCGCTCCTAACTTTCTTAGTGCTTCGCTGTTTGATCGGGCGACACGGCTGTGCTTAATGTCCCCGATTATCGCTACTTTCAAGCCTTCAAAAGTACCGAACTCCTGATGAATCGTATATAAATCAAGCAAACATTGCGTCGGGTGCTGGCCCGTTCCGTCACCCGCATTGATAATCGGTACCTCCACCTTATTCGCTATCTCTCTTAATATACCATTTTGAGAGTGGCGGACAATGCATAAACTTGCAGAAATAGTGTATAATGTTTTAACAGTATCATATAAAGACTCCCCTTTTGTCAAACTGGAATCTTCTGAAGATATATCCAGCACATCCAGCCCAAGCCGCCGTTCCGCGACAACAAAGCTATTTTTCGTTCTTGTGCTTGGTTCTAAAAAAATATTTGCAGCAAATATTTTTTTCGTAAATTCAGGAACATCCCCTCGTTCGATAACTTCCGCTTTCCTGATTAAATGGTGGATGTCTTCGGATGATAAGTCTTCCATGGATAATAAATGTTTCACGTCATCAGCCTCCTCTGCCAGTTTGCGTATCAGCGCAGGGTTAAAAAAAGCGCCTCCGGGGTGCGGAGGCGCTCAATTATCATCATCATTCTGAGGCATGACGAATCAATCAAACCCTACACCCTTTAAAATCTCACGGGATTTTATTAAAAAGTGCGATGGTTCTGTTATGCTGCATTATCATCATTTGATTTTTTATTGCCTGTAACTGTTTCTTTGAACATTTTCCCGTTCCCATGGGCTTTTTCTTTGCCAGGAAGGATCAGGTTCAATACAACTCCAATCAGTGCGGACAGAGCCATTCCTGCGATTTGTACATTGTCAGTGACCTGGATGAAAGCTCCTCCGATTCCGATAACCAGGATGACGGAAGAAATGATCAGGTTTCGTTTTTCTCCCAGGTCGATCTGGTTGTCAATCAGCATGCGAAGCCCGCTGGATGCGATGATACCGAAAAGCAGGATGGAAACACCGCCCATGACCGCTGATGGAATCGATCCAATTACTGCTGTACTCATTCCGATGAAGCCGAACAGGACAGCAAAGACAGCTGCTCCTCCGATAACGAAGACACTGAAAACTCGTGTGATAGCCAGGACACCGATGTTTTCTCCATAAGTCGTGTTTGGCGGTCCGCCAAGGAAGGAAGCGATCGCGGTCGCAGTTCCGTCCCCAAGAATAGAGCGGTTCAAGCCAGGTTCTTTCAAAAAGTTACGGCCGACAACTTTGGATAGTACCATTTGGTCTCCGATGTGCTCAGCAATGGTCACAAGCGCAATCGGAACCATGATGAAGATGATTTCGATACTGATGACATCCACCGGAGAGTAATCGACGAATGGGACGATGAAATCCGGCTTCTGAAAAATAGCGCCCAATACCCCGGTAAAGGAATCAGCGGACGTTATAGCTGCCCACTCCGCTTTGATTTCTGCCGTGTCAACAATCCCTTGGAAAAGAGCGAACGAATATCCACCGACGATACCGACAAGGATCGGAAGCAGGCTGAAAAACCCTTTAAAGAAGATGGATGCGATGATGGTAATCGCCAGAGTAACCAGGGCTACACTGAAGTGAGTCGAGCTGTAGACCTGATCATCGATTCCTGGGACGTACATGGACATATCGATGGCCGTTGTTGCCAGCCCAAGACCAATGACGATGATGACCGGGCCGACGACAACCGGTGGCAGCAGGTTCATCAGCCAGTCTGTACCGAACATGGTGATCAGGAGTGCCACAAGGCCGTAGACAAGTCCTGCAAGAAAACTTCCTACCATTGCTCCTGGTACTCCGCTTGCAGAACTGGCTGCTATTACTGGAGCTATGAATGCAAAGCTTGAACCAAGATAGGCGGGAATCCTTCCTTTTGTGATTAACAGATAGGCAAGTGTCCCTGTTCCGCTGGAAACGAGCGCGACGGAAGGTGACAAGCCTGTCAGGAATGGAACAAGGATGGTTGCTCCGAACATGGCGAATAAGTGCTGTAAGCTTAAGGTAATCCATTTATGAAGTGCCGGGACATCTCTGACGTCTAATGCAGCTTGGTTTGATTTCATAATCATTTCCTCCTTTATTATTTAGAGCCATTTTTTAAAGGTATAAAAAAACCTCTTTGCTTAAAAAACCGCAAAGAGGTGGACGTATCCTGGTATGCTTCGATACGTTCTGAGTTTGCGACCTTTTAAGCCTCTCTGGACTTACTTAAAGGTGCTGTTTTATTCAATTCTTTTCAAAAATGACTACCGCGTCTTCTTCATCTGTTTCCGATACGGTAACCGTTACGATTTCATCGAGTGAAGTCGGAACATTTTTGCCGACATAGTCTGCCCGGATCGGGAGCTCGCGGTGACCGCGGTCGACAAGGACGGCCAGCTGTATTTGTGATGGTCTTCCATGATCCATCAATGCGTCCATTGCGGCACGCACCGTCCGGCCTGTATACAATACATCATCAACAAGTACGACTTTTTTTCCGTCGATATTCGTTTCGATGTTCGTTTCTTTCAGTTCTGGTTCTTGTTGTCCCGATTTGGTGGTGAGATCATCCCTGTAAAGTGTGATATCCAATTCACCATTAGGGAGGATGACTCCTTCAATATCGTTGATTCTTTTCTGGAGGCGGCTCGCTAAGGGAACTCCCCTTGTTTTGATACCAACGAGGATGACGTCATCGACACCCTTATTTTTTTCTATGATTTCATGAGAAATCCGGGTAAGTGCACGCCGGATAGCTGCTTCATCTAATACTGTAGTTTTCGGTTTCATTGCTCCACCTCCGATTGTTCAGGCCTATTAAAAAAACCTTTTCCTGCATGAGGGCAGAAAAAGGGTGTAAGTAACATAATCATATGCTCCGTTTCCTTTTCAGCCTCACAGGACTGTCTTTAAAGGTCATATTCAATTCTTTAATTGATTATCACAAACGTTCGACGGTTTGTCAACTACGTTTTTTAATTAATTCGAGCATTTGGGTGAAATCACTCGGTGGTTCGACATGGAAATCCATCCGCTCGTTCGTTACAGGATGGTTGAAGGCCAATGTTCTCGCATGAAGCGCCTGTCCATCAATTGGCAGGGATTTCCGAGGGCCATATTTAGGATCCCCGGCCAGAGGATGATTGATATATTTCATATGGACGCGGATTTGATGCGTGCGGCCTGTTTCCAGTACACATTCCACATGGGTGAAATCCTTGAATACCTGCAGTACTTGAAAATGCGTGACGGCTGGCTTACCTTCTTCTACTACAGCCATCGACTGTCGGTCTTTCGGATCCCGGCCAATCGGCGCTTCAATCGTACCATATTCATGGGAGATTTCACCATGAACAATTGCTTCGTATTTCCTGTCGGTTGTTTTATTGGCCAATTGTTCAGCAAGCGATTGGTGGGCGTTATCGTTTTTAGCGACCATCAATAACCCGCTCGTATCTTTATCAATCCGGTGGACAATCCCAGGCCTTGTTACCCCGTTGATTCCTGAGAGATCATCACAATGGTGCAGTAATGCATTCACCAGTGTTCCATTAGGATGTCCGGAAGAAGGATGGACGACCATTCCCCGCCGTTTGTTGACTACGATGACATCTTTATCTTCATAGACGATATTTAAAGGGATATCTTCTGCTTCAATTTTTAATGGTTCTGGCTCAGGCACTTCCCAGGTTATTTCATCCTGTTCCTGTACCTTGTAGTTACTTTTCACCGGATCACCATTGACGACCAGATGCCCCTCTTTAATCCAGCTTTGAACCTGTGTCCTGGAAACCGAGGGTTCGATTTCTATCATTAATTTATCGATGCGTTTACCATTATCCTGATTGGTTACTTGATATTGATTACTCACAATTGGGTACTCTCCTTCTTTTTACGTTCATCCAAAATAGAAGCGATGATGACCAGAATGACTCCGACTACCAGCGAGGAATCTGCAATATTGAAGATCGGATAATCATACGTAAAAATGATAAAATCAAAAAAGTCGACGACTTCTTTTCTGATCAGCCGGTCAATAAAGTTTCCAATTGCCCCCGCTAATAGCAAGGAGAGGGCAATCCCTGCCAATCTATATTTTTTACCATATTGGTGCATATAATAGATAATGACTCCGACGACAATCAATGTCACGATATAAAAGAAAATCATCTGACCTTGCAAAATCCCCCATGCCGCCCCGCGATTGCGGTGGGAGGTCAAATAAAAAAAGTTTTCGATGATCGTGAGGCTTTCTCCAATATACATATTCTTGACAACCATCCATTTTGACCATTGATCAAGCACGATCACAAAGCTAGCTATTATGTAATACCAGACCATAGGCTTCCTCCAAAATAATTATTCGATTTTATTATTGTACCACAAGTAGCTGTTATGTGATATCTGGAAAAAAGTTTTGTTTACATAATAATGATATAGTTACTTCCATGCAATTTTAAAGCCGTGTGCGGGCGCACACGGCTTTCTTACTTTTAATTCTCGTAATGTTCTTTTACAACTGTGGCACAGCGGACGCACAATTCTGGATGATCGTCATCTTCTCCAACATCATCAGATGCTACCCAGCAGCGTTCACACTTATCGCCTTCATGCTTCTCGACATATACATCGACATGATCATATGCTTTGGCTTCTGGATGGGACAATGCCACCTCAGCATCGGATACAATCAATAACTGATGGAGGTGTTCGATATTCTTCAGAACACTTTGCGTTTGTTCCTCCTTAGGAACAATTGTCACGCGTGCCTCCAGTGATTTCCCGATGACCTTTTCATTTCTTGCATCCTCTAAAGCTTTCAAAACATCATCACGAATTTCCAGGAAGTGATCCCATTTAGCTTTAAGCTCTTCACTTTCAATAACAGCTACTTCCTCCGGCATATCCGTCAACTGGACACTTTCCTCGCTGACACCAGGGAGGTATTCCCATACCTCATCTGCTGTGTGAGGGATGATCGGCGCAAGAAGCTTCACGAGTGCAGTCAATGTTTCATAATAGACCGTCTGGATGCTTCTTCTCCGTGGATGGTCAGGAGCTTCGATATACAGGATATCTTTTGCAAAATCCAGGTAGAAGGAGCTTAAGTCGATCGTACAGAAATTATGGACCTGGTGGTAGATGACATTGAATTCATAGTTATCATAAGCTTCACGAACATTCTTGACCAGGTTGTTGAGACGCATTTTCATATAACGGTCGACTTCTTCCAGCTGATCATCCGGCACCGTATTAGCCGCCGGATTGAAATCATGCAGGTTTCCGAGCAGGAAGCGGAATGTGTTACGGATTTTACGGTAAACTTCTGATACCTGCTTGAGAATGTCATCAGACACCCGGACATCAGCCTGATAGTCGGAGCTTGCCACCCACAGACGGATGATTTCCGCTCCCAGTTGTTTCGTAACTTTGTCAGGCAGAATGACGTTCCCAATCGATTTACTCATCTTACGACCATGGCCATCCAAAGCAAACCCGTGACTCAGAATCCCTTTGAATGGTGCTTTTCCAGTCACAGCAACGGAAGTGGACAAGGACGAGTTAAACCAGCCGCGATATTGGTCGGATCCTTCCAGATAAAGGTCTGCCGGACGCTGCAGCTCAGGACGCTGGTGCAGTACTGCCTGATGAGAAGAACCGGAATCGAACCAGACATCCATAATGTCTTCTTCTTTGGTGAATTCTCCGTTCGGACTGTGTTCAGAAGTAAAGCCTTCCGGAAGCAAGTCTTTCGCTTCCCGTTCGAACCAGACATTCGAGCCGTGTTCCCGGAACAGTCCAGCAACGTGATCGATTGTTTCATCGGTGATGATCGGGGTGCCATCTTCTCCGTAGAATACAGGAATCGGAACGCCCCATGTACGCTGACGGGAAATACACCAGTCTTCACGGTCTCTCACCATGTTATAGAGACGGGTTTCGCCCCAACGTGGTACCCATTTCACATTCTTGATTTCTTCCAGCAAGGTTTCACGGAAATCCTTGATCGACGCGAACCATTGGTCCGTTGCTCGGAAAATCGTCGGTTTTTTCGTTCTCCAGTCGTGCGGATAGGAGTGTGTAATGAATTCGAGTTTTTCTAATGCACCGACTTCTGTCAGTTTCTCGGTAATCGGTTTGTTGGCTTTGTCATAGAACATTCCTTCAAAACCTGGAGCTTCCTCTGTAAATACCCCTTTGTTGTCAACCGGACAGAGCACTTCAAGACCGTATTGCTTTCCGACCCAGAAGTCATCTTCCCCGTGGCCAGGTGCTGTATGGACACATCCGGTACCTCCATCTGTCGTAACATGATTACCCAGAATGACCAAAGATTCACGGTCATAGAATGGGTGCTGAGTCGTGACATGTTCTGCCTCTTTCCCTTTGAACGTTTTTACGACTCCATAATCTTCCCATTCCAATTTCTGCGCCACATCTTCCAGCAAGCCTTCCGCAATGACAAACTTGTTTTCACCGGCTTTTACAACCACATAGTTATAAGCCGGGTTCAAAGCAATCGCAAGGTTAGATGGGATCGTCCATGGCGTTGTCGTCCAGATAATGAATTTTTCATCCCCGTCAAACAACTCTTTACCATCTTTGACCTGGAAGGATACATAGATAGAAGGAGAACGTTTATCCTGATACTCAATTTCTGCTTCCGCAAGTGCTGATTCTGAGGAAGGAGACCAATAGACAGGCTTCAACCCTTTGTAGATATACCCTTTTTTAGCCATTTCTCCAAAGACTTTGATCTGCTCTGCTTCATAGTCTTTATTTAATGTGACATAAGGATTATCCCAGTCACCGCGTACACCCATGCGCTTAAACTCTTTACGCTGATTGTCCAGTTGTCCCATCGCATAGTCCGCACACTTTTGACGGAATTCGGCGACGGACATCTTTTTGCGGTCGACCTTCTTCTTTTTTGTAAGTGCTGTTTCAATCGGCAGTCCATGTGTATCCCAGCCAGGGACATATGGTGCGTGATAACCTGCCATTGATTTATAACGGACAATAAAATCTTTCAGGGATTTATTCAATGCATGCCCCATGTGCAAATCACCATTCGCATATGGAGGGCCATCATGAAGGACAAATAACGGGCGTCCCTCGGTTCGTTGCTGCACCTTTTCATATATGTTCATTTCTTCCCATCGTTCTTGCATCTTCGGTTCGCGGTTCGGAAGGTTTCCACGCATTGGGAAATCGGTCTTTGGCATCCGTAATGTGTCTTTATAATTCACTTCCATTTCCTCCTTACTCTTTCTGTGTGTAGACTAGGAAAACCTTGCTTATCACCCTGCCTTAATGGCGTAAGCCTCAGTCTTTCTATTTAAAAATATAAAAAAGACCCTCACATCCCTAAAGGGACGAGAGGATCTCGCGGTACCACCCTTGTAGAACCGGCTTTTACACATGCCGATTCCGCTCTGTTGATCCGTATCGTGGATAAGGCGTCCATCTCTACTCATTGCTTTTCGAATGGAAAACTCGAGGGTGATTTTCCTTCAAGGCGCTGCTCCAGGCTTTCACCATCCCTGGATCGCTTAAGCTGCAAGCGGGCTTAAGTACTTTCCCTGTCATCGTTTCTCGTTAAATATTCAGTTGCTGCAAGAAATATTTCATGTTAATGAATTATATGTAATATTACTGCATACGTCAAGATTATTTTTCTACCATCTCTTTTTCCCCATCGACTTTTTCGTCAATTTCTGTTTCAAACACATGATCCCAGTCATCTGTATCAATCATATCCAGCTGGGCTTCAACGAGCATACGCAGTCGTGTACGGAACACTTTGGCCTGTTTTTTAAGTTCTTCGACTTCGATGGCAATCCGGTGGGACTTTTGCAAGGCTTCATTGATGATCCGGTCAGCATTCTTCTCTGCTTCCTTTACAATCAGCTTCGATTCCTTACTGGCATTGTTTTTCACTTCTTCTGCTGTTTCCTGCGCTACCAGAATGGATTTATTCAGGGTTGTTTCGATATTTGTGAAATGTCCCAGGCGTTCATTCAGCTGCTCTATTTTCTCTTCAAGGGATTTTTTATCACGAATGACCAATTCGTAGTCTTTGATGACCTGTTCGAGGAACTCATTGACTTCGTCTTCATCATAACCCCTAAAACCGCGTGTGAATTCTTTATTATGGATATCCAATGGTGTTAATGGCACACCAGCCACCTCCTCAAAGTATCGGACATTTTTTCGAGTTATATTCCCATTTCGACAAAACTTTTCAGATTCCTGCTTGTCCGGTTGTTTATTTTAGCCGGGAGATGACGACTTTGTATTTATCTTTTTTGGTTGTGCCTAAGACGTCTTGCAGTTTGCTGCGCCCTTTGCCACGTATCGAAATCATGTCCCCTGCTTCCAGCTTGAATGATGGGTCTTCAACGATACGAAAATTTACTTTTACCTGACCTTTATCTATGAATAATGCAGCTTTTTGGCGGGACATCCGGTAGATTTCTTTAACGACCGTATCGAGACGCAATGAGGAGACTGTCGTGTCCACCTGCTCCCATTCTTCATCGCTGGAGAGCATACGGTCAAAAGGTACTTCCTGAAACTGCACGGATGCTTTCTTGATCCCCTCCAGATTCATTCGTACATAATCAGCTATTTCACTTGCGACGATGATTTGAACAACCCCGTCTTTCACCACGAGGTCCCCCAGCTTTTTCCGCTTGATTCCTAAGCTCATAAACGCACCAAGGACATCCGGATGGGAAAGCGTAACGAATTTTTCTGGATAGGATGCCCCAAGCAATGTTAGTTCAAAGTGTTCCGGTTCGATCTCTTCATAATAAGGGGCAAGAATAGCACGCTTACGTTCCGCTTCTTCATTTCCACCATAGAGCTTCCAGGTGAAGTCCGGGTGATTGCCAAGCAGGCTCTCGAAAATGAACTGCTCCCTTGGGTCAAAAAAATCCGTCAACTTACTTTGGAAACTGCGGCCGACTTCTTCTTGCCAGGATAGTACTTGATCGATAAAAGGCTGCTCTTCTTTACGAAAATGCTGATAAATCTCCATTTCTATCTCTCCACTCCAAAATTATAAAACCAGACTGCATGATTAAACTAATAGCTGTTAACAGTGTTATTGGTTTACCATAGTGACCTATTCACCAAAAGGGTCGAAAAGTCGAAGACTTGATTTCAAGATATCTACGGTTCTTTACCATAATAGTGTCAGGGGCGGCTGGGAAACTACTCGCTTTCCTGCGGGGGAACCGGCAAGCCTCCTCGGTCGTTACACTCCCTGTGGGGTCTTGCCTAGTCCCTTCTCCCGCGGGAGTCTCGCAGTTTCCCAACCACCCCATCCGAAAGATAAGAGAAACGAACCACTGCAATAAATGAAGGTGTATTCCACAAATCATATGGACCGATGATACAGATTATAAGCACGTTTTTATAAATAGCTCTCTCTATGCTTGTAGGGCGACATACCAATGTTTCCGTTTCTCTTATAAATTCAAGGAGGTCAGGGAAATTGGAGACTCCGATGGGAGGATAGTACATGGTGAGATCCCGCAGGGCTTTAGCCCGAGGAAGCTCACCGTACGCCCATGGAAAGCGAGTGATTTTCCGGACCTCCGAAAGCTCAACATCAGCACGGAAACAGTTTCTCTTGAAACTGAGTCTTCAGTTAATGGGAGCTTTAATTTATCTGGGAAGTCCAGTATATTCTGTTAACCACTATGTAAATAGCAAAAGAAAAGCCGCCGGTGGCAGCTTTGTTGGTCGTTATAAGTATTACATAAGCATGATATAGAGTTCCCGCAATCCCATATTCGCAAAGTTAAGTACCAGGATGGCAACGATCGGCGAAATGTCAATCATACCAAGCGGCGGGATAATACGACGGAACGGCTCTAAAAACGGCTCACATATTTTCGCCAGGAACTGACCGAATTTCGATTCTCTCGCTCCAGGAAACCAGGACATAAAAATATAAATGATTAATGCCCAGCTGTAAATTTGTATTGCGTTAGTCAATAAAACGAATAGTTGCTGCATTTCCTTACCACCTTCTGTCTAAATCATCTTCCTGTGCCAATATTTCCGAAATTGACCCGGAAATTTCCACATTATCAGGGGTACAAAGGAACGTTTGCATTCCCAGCTTCTGAATGTCCCCTCCAATAGCATATACGGTCCCGCTTAAAAAATCCACAATCCGTTTCGCCTGATGATGGTCAACCCGTTGTAAATTGATGACTACCGCACGACGGTTCACGAGGTGATCGGCAATATCCTGAGCCTCATTGTAGTTGCGCGGCTCGCACAGCATCATTCGGGAAGAGGACTGGGCACTCTTTAAACTGACGACATTTTTTGCTTTTTGTTCCGGGTAGTTCTGTGGTTGACTTACTTGCTGACTTTTGTTCGATTCTTCCACTTCTTCTTCCATATATTCATATTCATCGTCTAAGGTAAAAAATGATTTGAATTTATTCTTCATACTCATCTCTCCATCACCTCAATCATTTAATATCAGCCTACCAGGCTGGATCCAAGCCGGATGCAGGTGGCACCTTCTTCAATCGCCAGCTTGTAATCATTACTCATCCCCATCGATAGCTCCTTACAAGGTGCGTGCGGATAGTGCTTGTCCCTGATCCGGTCGCGCATAGCCCGAAGCTTACGGAAGGTACCTCTGAGCATTTCTTCATCATCTACATGCGGGGCCATGGTCATCAACCCGACTACGTTGACATTCGGGTAGTCTTTCAGCCACTCGATGAATTCTTCTACCTCATCCAGGGCCAGTCCATGTTTAGATTCTTCGCCGCTTACATTCACTTGCACATAACAGGAAACCGGACTTTCGGCACGTTTGTTGATTTCCTTCGCCAATGATTTCCGGTCTAACGAATGAATGTAATCAACCTCGCCAATGATTTCTTTTACTTTCCGGGACTGCAACGAACCAATGAAATGCCACGTGGCATCATCCCCTATGGCTTGATACTTTTCCAAAAAACCTTTCATCCTGTTTTCACCAAGGTCCATGATTCCGGCTGCCAAAGCTTCTCTGGCTCTTTCAACCGATACATATTTGGTTACGGCAACGACGGTAATTTCTTTCAGATCTCTGCCACAATTCCTGCAAGCTTCTGCGATGTTTGTACGAATTTCCTGCCAATTTGATTCCACACTCATGCTACACGTCTCCTTTTCCATCAGTAAAGCCTATGAATCCAAGCATTCGGCCTGTTTTCCCGTTATCACGGCGATGGGAAAAAAATACGTCTTCTTGTTCGTATGTACAATGCTCGGTTATTCGAATGTTCTGTTCCTTGATGCCGGCTCCAACTAGCATCAGTCGATTCAATTCTCTCAAATCTAACAGGAATTTTCCATCATTACGCGGTTCTGTGACTAATTTTATATACTTATCTTCGATGTTGTCGATTACTCTTTGATCCACTTCGTAATGTTTCTTACTGATAGAAGGGCCGATGGTCGCATGGATATCTTCCCTCGATGCTCCTTCATTGATAAGAGCTTCCACCATAGAAGCAGCCATACCGTTTACTGTCCCTTTCCAGCCAGCATGGGCAATCCCAATCCAACCCGCATTGGGGGCATGGAAGTATAACGGCACACAATCCGCAAAAAAAGCCGCCAATAATAAACCTGGCGTATTGGTTATCAAGCCATCACAGTTTTTAACAGAAGATCCTTGTTCCCGTGCTCCTCTTCCGCCATCTGCTCGCTTGACAACAGCGACTTCTGTGCCGTGCACTTGTTCCCCAATCACCCACTTGTTTAACGATATACCCGTGGAGGAAGCAAGAAGCTCACGATTGGCGATGACGTCTTGTTCCTTATCGTTTACATGCAGGCCATGATTAAAACTGGCATATGGCGGCGCGCTGACGCCGCCTTTCCTGCTCGTAAAACCAGCCTGCAACTTAGGTTGGGCTTGCATCCATTCTTCTATAACGAATACCCTATCCTCTTTATGCGAAAACGGTTCTGTCATATTACCACCTCAGTTGCCCTATATTTTACCACATTACCAGTCACATTTCTTGTTATAATTCCATTATTCTATCTCATTTGTCGATTGAGGTGGAAGTGCAAAAGGTTTTTTTACCAGAATTACATCTGTTCCAATGTTAATAATTTGATCCCAAGGAATCACCGCCTCTTCATCTTTCCCGAAAAGCCCCATCATTTTCCCTTTTAGCGTAATTATGATCGCAATAACTTTGCCAGTGTTCACATCTATATCTAAATCAGCGATTTGACCTAGTCTTTCTCCTGTTTCCAGAGCGATGATATCCTTCAATTGTAATTCTGAAATCATCATATCCTATCACCTTCCTTGTTACATACTATGTAAGAAACGCTGATTACATGGATAGTTTTTTTATACTTTAAGAAAGTTTAACTTTGTTAAAGTATGAAAGAATAAAAAAATACTAAGGCTTCGCCATAAGTAACTGGCGATTGACCACACGAAAAAAAGCTCAGCCCTGGCATACACCAAAACTGAACTAAAAAGATATTGGAACTTATTTTCTTTTTAACATGGCTTTATTCGAACATCGTCGTGTTCATTTCTTTGATGGCTGCCTTTTCAAGACGAGAAACCTGGGCTTGGGAGATGCCGATTTCTTCTGCTACTTCCATCTGGGTTTTTCCCTGGAAGAAGCGTTTCGTCAAAATCATTTTTTCCCGCTCATTCAGCCGTTTCATTCCTTCTCGAAGCGAGAGTTCATCCAGCCAGACCGAATCTTTATGCTTTTCATCCTTCAACTGATCCATCACAAAAATTGGATCTCCGCCATCATTATAGATTGGTTCAAATAATGAGACCGGGTCCTGGATGGCATCCATAGCAAACACAACATCTTCGTGTGGGACTCCCATTTCCTTAGCTATTTCAGCCGGTGCCGGATCCTTTGACCGTTCACTGATCAGTTTCTCCCGCATCTGCAACGCTTTATATGCGGTATCACGAAGCGAGCGCGACACACGGATCGGGTTGTTGTCCCGTAAATACCTTCGTATTTCTCCAATAATCATCGGAACTGCGTAAGTAGAAAATTTCACGTTATGACTTAAATCAAAGTTATCAATCGATTTCATAAGACCAATACATCCCACCTGGAACAAATCATCGACATATTCACCACGATTATTGAATCGTTGGATGACACTCAGCACCAGACGCAGGTTGCCATTGACCAGCTCCTCCCTGGCAGATTGGTCTCCGCTTTGCATTCGTTTAAATAAAACACGCATTTCATCGTTTTTAAGTACTGGAAGCTTAGATGTATCTACACCACAAATTTCAACTTTATGTCTAGTCACGGTATTAAACCCTCCCAGGAAGCTATTCAAAATTCAGTATCTCCCCGGGCTGGGAATAATATGCATTAGCTAAACTCGCTTATATAAGAATATACGTTCGGAAAAGTCCGTTAAAGTGCTATACCATCTTGTTGAATTCACGCTTCAATCTTTTAATAATTTTTTTCTCAAGCCTGGAAATATAGGATTGTGAAATACCAAGCATGTCTGCCACATCTTTCTGTGTCTTCTCTTCTTTATCGACCAGTCCGAAACGCAGCTCCATGATCTGCTTTTCACGATCGTTCAGCTGTTCCAGCGCTTTCTTTAATAGCCGTTTATCAACCTTATCTTCAAGGTCTTTCGTAATGATGTCTTCCTCCGTTCCAAGAATATCGGACAACAGTAGTTCGTTTCCATCCCAATCTACATTCAATGGTTCATCGAAAGAAACCTCAGATTTCAGCTTATTACTCTTTCTTAAATGCATCAGAATTTCATTTTCAATACATCGGGAGGCATATGTGGCAAGCTTGATTTTCTTTTCGGGATTGAACGTATTTACCGCTTTGATGAGACCAATCGTACCAATACTAATCAAGTCCTCGATATTTAATCCTGTATTTTCAAATTTCCGGGCAATATAAACGACTAGTCGAAGGTTCCGTTCAATCAGCATTGCTCTGGCAGCTTTATCCCCCTTCGGCAGCCGTTTCAGGAGCTCTGCCTCTTCTTCTCTTGATAATGGAGGAGGAAGCGCCTCGCTTCCTCCTATGTAGTAAATTTCATTGGTCTTCAATCCCAATTTTAATAAAATACGATAATACCAGAGGCGTAATTTCAACTTCCATTTGCTCATAACATTACTCCTTCCTTTAAGCTACTTTTCCTTTCTGCATCATCTCTGGATGGAGAAGTACGTGATAGCTGTCATCATCGGTCATGTTTCCGAATTGCATCCCGAGCAGCGGAGCATGCATGCATATGTTTTTCCCTTCACTGACTAATTCGATTTTGTTTAATTGGATAGCAAGCATCAATTTTCTTTCTCCTCCAGCACCCTGATAAGGGACAAAGTGGATACTATCCTGCAGGGGTTCAGGTATTCCATTAATGTCGAACGTTTCTTCCACTTCTTTAAGTGCTGTCCAATCTTCTTCCGAGACAAAAGCTTGAAAAACTTCCTCATCACCTAGAAAGACAAGTTTTTTCGTCAATGGATCAACCAACTGATTTCCGCTGTCAACTAAACCCGTTGATACTGTTTTTTTACCGTTCCATTCCAACACCACTTCATAAATTTCTTCATATTTCAATTTCAGCACAGCAATCCGTTCCAGCCTTTGCTTTGTAAACCACCATGCTGCCGGAAAGCCAATGATGACAAACAGCCAGCTAATTGGATCCCCATATCCTGTTGAAAACGTCACAATACCTGAAGTCGCCATCTGCACGTTCATGTTCAAAAAGAAATGACTGGCAAACATCGTCCCCCCGATGGCAAATGTCACAAAGTAAAAAGTGGTCAGATTACGCATATACAGGCGCAATGACTTATATGGAAAGGCCGCCAGAACAATGAGTAACGAATAGGCGAATTTTCCCAGGGGAGAGACCAGCCAGGAATTTGGGAAAAAAATAGTTAACGGTACAATAAAGGAGGCTATTAAAGCAGCGAACATCATTCGTTTCATAGAAGCATAGGACTTTGTGACTGCCTGTGTAATAATCAGAATCATTCCATCAACTAAAAAATTAAGGAGCCATACGGCATCAAGATAGATCATCACCTCTTTCTCCTTTTCTATTGAATGGTGATTTCAAGTATAAGACATGCTGTTCCTAAAAGTCTGTCACTTTCTGATGGGGTGGGAAGACTTTTTTTAGCCGAATTTGTCGTTCATTAAGTTATTGATTTACGTAAAACATTTATTCTACAAAAAGGCCGAAAAGTCGAAGACTTGATTTCGAAATATCTCCGGTTCTTTACCATAAAAGTGTCAGGGGCGGCTGGGAAACTACTCGCTTTCCTGTGGGGAACTGGCGAGCTTCCTCGGGCTATCGCCCTGTGGGATCTCGCCTAGATCCTTCTCCCACGGGAGTCTCGCAGTTTCCCATCCACCCCATCCGAAGGATGGGAGAAAAGAACCCCTGTTATATTGCAGATGTCTTCTACTTTTAATGGATAAATGAATAAAGACGCGGCTTTAAGCTCATATTTTATGCATAGCTCACTCTTGATTTGAAGAACGATATACCGATGTTTCCGTTTCTCTCATAAACGCAAGGAGGTCCGGGAAATTGCGAGACTCCAGTGGGATGAACATGAGCGGTGAGATCCCGCAAGGCGAAGCCAGAGGAAGCTCATCACATGCCCACGGAAAGCGAGTGATTCCCCGGACCTCCACACCGTTACTACCGTAACGGAAACAAACTATCTCGAAACTGAGTCTTCAGCAAAAGGGTGCTTTAATGGAAAAAATTATTATCAACGCAAAAAAGCTTGTAGAAAAACAGGTGTTTCTCTACAAGCTGAAAAACCCACGAAGAAAGGAATCTTCGTGGGTTTACTGATATTAAAGAGGGATTGTGAAAGTCGTCCTCTTCATTTTATTAGTTATCTTCTACGGTTTCTGTTACGAAGGAAGGTAGGAATATCCAGTGTGTCTTCTTCCTGGCCACCTTGTCCACCTCGTTGCTGGGATGGCATTTCCTGGTGACGAGGTTCTTCCCTTCTTCTTTCCAGACGGTCCGGCTGTTGTGGCTGCTGGTTTACACCGCCGCCCATTTGTCCCATATTTGGACGCTGCTTGGACTGGCTTTGGCTCAACTGAGCTTCATCAAAACCTGTCGCAATTACGGTAACTACGATCTCATCTTTTAGATTTTCATTAATGACGGAACCGAAGATGACGTTTACTTCCTGGTCAGCAGCAGAAGTTACAATATCTGCAGCTTCCTGTACTTCATAAAGGCTCAGGTTTGATCCGCCAGTGATATTCATCAGGACACCATGGGCGCCATCGATGGATGTTTCCAATAGTGGAGATGATATCGCTTTTTTAGCGGCTTCAACCGCACGGCTTTCACCAGTTGCAATTCCAATTCCCATCAAAGCAGACCCTTTATCCATCATGATGGTTTTAACGTCTGCAAAGTCAACATTGATCAGACCTGGGACTGCAATCAAGTCAGAGATACCTTGTACACCTTGACGAAGCACGTTATCCGCTTCACGGAAGGCTTCAAGCATCGGGGTGTTCTTGTCGACGATTTCCAATAGACGGTCATTCGGAATGACAATGAGCGTATCAACGGCGCTTTTCAGCCCGTCAATACCGCCTGTCGCCTGTACAGAACGCTTACGCCCTTCAAAAGTGAATGGACGTGTAACAACACCGACGGTCAACGCGCCAAGTTCTTTTGCCACTTGAGCGATGACAGGCGCTGCGCCAGTACCGGTACCGCCGCCCATACCAGCCGTGACAAATACCATGTCAGCACCTTGCAACGCTTCTTCCAGCTGCTCTTTGCTTTCTTCAGCAGCCTTTTTACCTACTTCCGGGTTGGCACCTGCCCCGAGACCACGGGTCAGCTTGCCGCCAATTTGCATTTTCACTTCTGCTTTGGACAGGTTCAAAGCCTGCGCATCCGTGTTGACTGCAATAAATTCTACACCTTGTACTCCGTGTTCGATCATACGGTTGACAGCGTTACTTCCGCCGCCACCAACCCCAATAACTTTTATCGTTGCTAATTGGTCCATGCTTGTATCAAAATCTAACATTTTTCGTTCCTCCCAGTTCAAAGATTACGAGACTTATTTTAGCTTCCATTCGTCAGTTATGAAGGAAACGTTGTTTAGTCGAAAAAGTATTTCAGTAGATTGGATAATCCTGATTCCTTTTTCTCTTTTTCTTCTTTTACAGGTTTCTCCTGCTGCTCTTGCTGCTTTGGCGTACTTCTTTTCTGTTTCTTCGGTCTAGGCTGTTGAGCATCCACCACCTGAACGGATGGAAAAATCTCTTTTCCTTGTATTTTCGCATTACGATAAGCGAATTGCAAGATTCCGACACCACTGGTAAATTGTGGTTCGCGAACCCCGATATAATCCGGAATAGCGAGACGGACATTCGCATGGAAGATATCCTGGGCAAGTTCCATGACACCAGGCATGCTCATCGAGCCTCCTGTCAGTACAAAACCTCCAGGCAAATCTTTTACGCCCATTCTGTGAATCTCTTGAGCGGCAAACACATAAATCTCTTCTAGTCTAGCTTCAATCATATCAGAAATCTGCAATTGATTGAATGTTTGTTTTCGATTACTTCCTATAATCGTCACTTCAAATTGTTCCTCTTCACGGGCATCATCGAAAAATGCATGGCCATGTTCCACTTTAATTTCCTCAGCTTCTTCTGTTGATGTCCGAAGACCGATAGAGAGATCTTTCGTAATGTTGTCTCCGCCCAAAGCCGTCATGCTTGTACCTTTCAGGTGGCCATCCTCAAATACAGAAACAGTGGTACTGCCTCCACCAATATCGATTAAAGCGACCCCAAGATTTTTTTCATCATCTGATAACGCTACTGTACCTGCAGCCAAAGGCTGAAGGCAGATATCCAACACTTGCAGTTCAGCTCTTTCCACACACTTCAACAAGTTATGTAGCACTGTTTTCGAACAAGTGATGATCGTACCTTCCATTTCCAGACGGACGCCAATCATACCGCGTGGGTCTGTAATTTCGTCCTGGCCGTCCACGATGAACTGTTTCGGAATGACGTCGATGATTTCTCTTTCCGGTGGTATCGAAATCACTTGTGCTGCATCAATGACACGTTTTATATCTTCATCGCCGATCTCCCGGTCATCACTGGAAACAGCGACCACACCATGACATGGCTGGAGCTGGATATGGTTACCGTTGACACCGACGACGACGCGATCTATTTTCATATCGACCATTCTCTCCGCCTGTTCGACAGCTGAGCGGATGGATTGGACAGTTTGATCGATATCTACAATGGCTCCTTTTTTCATTCCTTTTGATTTAGCGGTACCTACGCCGATGATATTCAGGGAATCATTCAGGATTTCCCCGATAATCACTTTAATCCGCGTGGTCCCAATATCTAAGCTTACTAATATTTCATTCTGATTCAAAAGCGATGCACCTCCTGCACTAAAGGCATATGAATAGTTCAAATATTATCGAATATAAGAAGAAAATACAATCCATTTCCCGTTTCGTAAATAGATTGATATACTATATGGTTCTTTCCACTTAGAAATATGGAAATAGAATCAAGTCATGTTCTGTTTCCACAGATAGATGTGATATTCCTCTTATTTTTCCGGATTTTTTTTCAGTTTTCTAGAATTGATCGTTTGAGTGATGAGATGTCTTCGGATGATCGCTATATTTTGGAATAAGCGTACACCAAATGCAAAGACTGCCGCAAGATACAAGTCAATACCCAGCTGCACTCCCAGGAATGCTAACAAGGCAGCAAGGGATACATTGGTAAAGAAACCAGTCAAAAACACGATATCATCGAATTTCTTTTCTAATTGTGCCCTTATTCCCCCTAATAGCGTATCAAAAGCGGCAAGAACCGCTATGGTCAAGTAATCGGTATAAGCGTCCGGTACCCGCAGATCCGTTAACAGACCCAGGATAACTCCGATGATTAAAAAGACAAATGGCAGCCACATTAATCCTCACCTGTTTCTTTACTGCTATCCAGCTCGAGCACGTCTATCTGCAGGTTATCTTCATAACCCGGGAGCTCTATATGCTGTTCTGCCTCCACTTCCATGGCAATCTGATCAAGGGCGAACATATCCCTGGAGCGACTCGCATTGACGTAATCCATCATCTTTTTGGGATTACTGGTAATGGCCTTTATCGTAATCGGCAAAGGAGGCATTGGGCGGTTATTGATATACGTCTCTCCATTTACATTACGGACAGGCGATATACTGATGAATCGCTCCTCCCCTACCCCGATCCCTGCAGCTCCAAAAGTATTCAGTTCATTGATCAAATGCGTCAACAGAGAGGGACTTACAGTAGGATAAGCTGGGGCCCCTTCTTCCCACTCCTGGAAAATAGGAGCAAGTGTTATAATGACTCCACTGCCTTCCAACTCTGCTAAACCAGCCTCCTGCTCTAATTGATGAATAGAGGACTTTAAAGTTTCCAGTTTTTCAGCGTCCGATACTTCTCCATACTCTTCAAGCGTCCGGTCAGCCTGAGCGATTTGCTCCAGTAATTCCTGCTGTAGTTTCTGCTGCTCCTGCAATGCCTGTCTGATCTCCCACTGATCACGTGTATCGCGGAGCTCAGGTTCGGAAGAGGCTGTTTGAAACTGGATTGCCAGCATGAAGCCAACCAGGGCAAAAATTAATGACATGAGCCATTTCGTACGTTTACTCAAGAAAATCACCCTTCACTCGAAAGCCTGGCATCCATTTGGATTTCCGCTGACTTTTCCAGCTCTACTTCAATGTTATCAGTAACAAGCTGATCAACTACTCCATTTTTTAAAGATAGACTGGAAAACAATACTTCAGGATCACCAATCGCTGTAATCACGAACGGTGCGGGGTGCTGAACGCCATCTATTGTGATGACCGGGCCTGTACAGGCGAAATAGCTGTTGCTGACGTATCGCTGACCATTAATCGCGATTGCCTTAGCACCGGCACTCTTTAATTCGTTGACTACTTGATGGATGTGAGGTTCATGGACGATATAACTATTGGCATGCTCTTCACTTGGAATATATGCTGCATCCTTTAGCGTCACCCTCAATCCAGGTCCCTTTACAGGCAATTGTCCAGTAAGCATCTGAAGTCTTTTCTTCCGTTCGACAAAATCTGCAATTTGCTGCTCGTTCGCAGCCAGATCATCTTCATAAGTCTGAACTGCTTCTGTTTTCGTTTGCAATTCTTCCCTTAGTTCTTTGTTCCTGGATTCTAAATCCAACAGTTGCTTTCGATAGTAGTATTCCTTCTCCCAGGTACGATCAGCAAGTTTTACCATTTGGGAGCTCTCGTCGGCTTGTGTATAGCTGTAAGAGACTAGAAAGCCGGTCCCTAATAGGACGAAAGCGAGAATAACATGCTTACCCCTGAGCTTCATCTTCATTCTCTCCCTGTTGATCTTCCCCGCTGCTTTCTACTTCAGAGGAACCTTCCTGCTCTGTGTCGGAATAAGATTCAAAGTAAGCGCCGACATCGATATGAATAATCCCTTTATCTTCAGGACTTAATTGTGTAACGATCGATGGATATGCTCTCATTTTCTTTGAAAAATTCCTGATCGTCCCTTGTACCTCATACCCATCATTCATATAAAGCTTAATTTGAAATGGATTGTCATCTGTAGGTGTCCAATGAATTTCAGAAATCAAATTAGCGACACTCGATGGAAGCTCTCGCAATTCCTTGGACATTTCCTCCAGGTAGGTTGCTTTATCAAAGTCAAGCAAAAGCGGTGCGTCACCGTTTGTTACACGCAATTCATAGGAGTCCAGCCGTTTGCCGTTTTCCAGTATCGGATAATAGCTTCCATCCACTCTAACGTAGCCTACGCGGTCATATTCGTCCACCTGGATGGTAATCGTGTTCGGAAAATCTCTGGAAACACTGACTTTTGCAACTTCCGGATGTCCTTTCACACCGGATTCTACCTGTTGCTTGTCCACTTTCCAGAAATTATCTTTCCCGGTTACATGACTCATTTCTTTGATTTCCTTATCGGAGACATGGACATTTCCTTCTACGGCCACTTGTTTTACATGGCTAAGGGGGGACTGTAAATACACAACGATCGCAATCAACAAGAACAAAATCGTCAAATAAAAGATCAAGCGCCTGTTCGCTTTCTTCTTCCTGGCATGTTTCAGCTTCGGAATACGATCTTCAATGGAAACAATATTTTTTTTCTCCATAATGATGATTTCCCCTTAACATCGTTCAATATCAGGGAAGATGGGATACTATGTAGGAAAAGTCATTCCTGCTAGCTCGTTATATCTCTATCATACAACAGTTTCCATCCATCTTCCGTTATTTTTAACTTTTGGAAATAATTGTTGCAAACTGCTTTTCCATTCTAAAAACGGGGCATTCCAAAGCATTGAAGCCTGGGCTGTAAAGTTGTTATCCCTAGCCGTCAAGGCTATCACCTTTAAGACCCGTTTGCATGTTCCCTCTAAGAAAAGCGATTAAACATATATCCACCCCTTCATTTTATCATGTTAGCCCGCGTTTTGTGACTCCCTGTGGCAAAAACTTCAGATTTTTTAATGATACTTTTATTTTCAGCTTTTAATACAGAAAAAAGCCGCAGCTATGCCCATTCACATAGTACGGCTTTGGAAAAATATCTCTGACTGTTCTTCAATAAATTATTCATAAATTTTCTATGGATGTAAATCCTTGTTTTTGATTTACCTTAAGAAGTATATTCCACTAAAGGCCCGAAAAGTCGAAGACTTGATTTCGAGATACTTTGAGGTCCGTTGCCGAACCAGGAGTAAGGGCGACTGGGAAACGGCTCGCTTTCCTGTGGGGGAGCCGCCAAGCCTCCTCGGTCGTTCACTCCCTGTGGGGTCTCGTCTGGGCCCTTCTCCCACGGGAGTCTCACCGTTTCCCCGCCACCCAGCTATCAAGAAGGTTAACGGACCCATGTATTACTCGGATCAGTCTTCCATATCCCCAATGTCCCTTTGATTGTGATGAGGCATAAAGCTCGTTTTTTTCATTTTATAGTCTTCCGTGCTGACCTGTTTCCGTTCCACATAAAACGCAAGGAGGGCCGGGAAATTGCGAGACTCCTCGAAAATGCTATGCATTTTCTTCGTGCGGTGCCTATTCAAGAAGCTTACTCAAAGTCCTATGGGAGGATAGTACATGGTGAAATCCCGCAGGGCTTTAGCCCGAGGAAGCTCACCGTACGCCCATGGAAAGCGAGTGATTTCCCGGACCTCCAAACGCTCACAACCATAACGGAAACAGTTTCTCTCGAAACTGAGTCTTCCATTAAAGGGAGCTTTAATTGCACAAATAAAATTTGGGTTTGATAGAGTGTGTAATTAAAGTTTTGAATAGCGGCTGACGCTTAGCAGAATGCCGACAGAGCATAATGTCAACGTTAAGGAAGAACCGCCGTAGCTTAAAAACGGTAGCGTAATCCCGGTAACAGGAATAAGTCCGGTTACTACACTGATATTAATCATTACTTGTATGGATATCATTCCTACGATGCCAAGTGCAAGAAGCGTACCATACAGGTCTGGTGCATATAAAGCAACACGGATACCCCGCCAAAGTACCAGCAGGAACAAGGCCAGGACGAATGCTCCGCCGAGAAAACCTAATTCTTCTGCCAGAATGGCGAATATAAAATCGGTCTGAGGTTCAGGCAGGTAGAAGAATTTTTGCAAGCTTTGCCCAAGACCAAGCCCCATCAGCCCGCCGGGACCGATAGCATAGAGCGATTGGATAATTTGAAACCCGCTTCCCAAAGGATCTTCCCACGGATTCAGAAAGGCGGTTATCCGCTTGATCCGGTATGGTGCAGAAGCGATTAATGCGACAAATCCAGCCAGACCGAGCAATCCTAACCCAACAAAATGAGCCCACCTCGCTCCAGAAACAAAAATCATCAGCATACACGTTCCCACTAACACGACGCCCGTCCCTAAGTCTGGCTGCAGCATAATTAATCCAAACGCGACAAGTACCAGACTTAATGCTGGCAGAAAGCCCTGTTGGAAGGAAGTGATATACTTTTGCCTCTCAGAAAGGAACTTGGCCAGGAAAATGATTAAGCCAAGTTTCATGAACTCAGACGGCTGGATGCTGAAAGCTCCGACGCCAATCCAGCTTTGTGCCCCTCCCCTTACCATCCCTACCCCAGGGATCAAGACAGCAATCAGGAAGATAAAACAGATAATCAGAAGCTTTTTGGCATGGGTCCTCCAAAACAGATAAGGCACCCTCGCTATAAAAAACATGGCCAACACACCAGCTCCGGCAAATAAAATCTGCCGCTTCGCAAAGAAGAATGAATCATTGAATTTATAGGTCGCCCAAATGCTGGACGAACTGTATACCATAATAACTCCGATAGTAAGTAAAGATAAGATACCAACCATCAACAAAATATCAGGCATGGCTCTCGGCTGGCTTTTTTTACTCAAGAAAAAACCCCTCCTCCAACTAAATTGGAAAATGGGGCTTTCATTTCTTTAACTGTGAACAAGCCCCTATTTCAGCTTATGCACAGCTTGGACATACATATGCCCTCTTTCTTCAAAAGTAGTATACTGATCCCAGCTGGCACATGCCGGTGACAGGAGTATGACATCTTTTTCCCCGGAAAGGTCAAATGCCACTTGCGCTGCTTGTCCTACATTATCAACTTTTTTAATTTCAGCAATACCGGCCTGCTGTGCTGCCTGTGTCATTTTATCCGCTGTCTCACCGAAGACCACCATAGCTTTCACATGGTCTAAAAATGGCACCAATTCATCAAAGCTGTTGCCCCGATCAAGACCACCGGCAAGTAAAATCACCGGCTGCTTAAATGCACCCAATGCTTTGGATGTAGCGAGAATATTAGTTGCCTTAGAATCATTATAAAACAGACGGCCCTTGATATTGCCGACAAATTCAAGCCGGTGAGGAACACCTTTAAAACTTGTCAGCACTTCTTGGATGCCTTCATCGGTAGCACCATTCAATTTCGCCGCTGCTACTGCCGCTAATATATTTTCCATATTATGCTCTCCAACGAGGACGATATCTTCCCGCTTCATAATGGAGCTGCCGTTATAATAGATATATTGTTCGTCTGCATATGCTCCCTCTTCCAATTCCTGCTTTGCAGAAAAAGGTACGAGAACAGATGCTGCATCATCGAGAAACTTAGCGATAACAGGATCATCGGCATTATATACGAGATAGTCATCCGCCGTTTGATTTTTGAAGAGACGAGCCTTGGCATGCTGGTAATTTTCCAACGTCTTATGGTAATCCAGGTGTGCTTCATAGATGTTCAATAACACAGCAACGGTAGGACGGAACTTTTCGATCCCCATCAGCTGGAAGGAAGACAATTCGATTACCATCGGCTGATCATCCGTTGTCTCTCTTGCTACTTCACAGGAAACTTCCCCGATATTACCGGCAATCCTTGGCTCTCTACCGCTCGCTTTCAACATTTCATGGGTAAGCGTAGTTGTGGTTGTTTTCCCGTTTGAACCGGTAATACCTACTATGGGACCATGATGAAGATGTGCGGCAAGCTCTACTTCGGTAATGACTGACAGGTTTCGCTTTTCCGCCTCTGTCACCAGACTATTGTCATACGGGATGCCTGGATTTTTCACCATGACATCGATACCATCCAACGCAGAAACCGGATGGCCGCCAAGAATGACCTCAGCACCTGCTTTTTCCAGCTCCTGCACCACCGGGTCATCCTCGCTTGCTTTATAGTCATTGACACGGACGTTTACACCACTGTCCAGTAATAACTTTGCTGCTGCTGTGCCACTTTTGGCAAGTCCTAAAATCAATGCATGCTGATAAGGAAAATCTTCTAATCGTTTCAACCTAACCACACCTCAATATAAATTCCTAAAATGGCAAACACCAGTCCGACAAGCCAGAAAGAAGTTACCACACGCCATTCTGACCAGCCTTGCAATTCATAATGGTGATGGAGTGGACTCATCCGGAATACTCGTTTGCCTCTCGTTTTGAATGATATTACCTGAATAATGACCGATAATGTCTCAATGACGAATACTCCTCCAATTACAACCAGGAGGATTTCCAGTTTGGTCAGGATTGCAACGATCGCAATCGCTCCACCTAATGCCAATGATCCAGTGTCGCCCATGAATACTTTAGCCGGGTGGGCATTGAATACTAAAAACCCGAGCAGTGATCCCACAACCGCTAAAGAAAAGATAGTAATCTCAAATTGCGGATTTCCTGTCCATGCCAGGATAGCAAAAGCACCGAATGCCAGAGCAGCTGTCCCGGCTAACAGGCCATCTAACCCATCTGTCAAATTGACAGCATTAGAAGCTCCTACCAGCATCACAAGAATTAACACAGGATAAAGCAGACCAAGGTCTACTTGGATATCTGTAGCTGGTACAGCTATGTAGGTCGGGAAATTATGCTGACGTAAAATTAAATAAACAACGACAGCGATGACAAACTGTGCGAGCAATTTTTGCTTGGAAGTCAACCCAAGATTCCGCTTCATGACTACCTTAATAAAATCATCAAGAAATCCAATCAATCCATACCCAATCAATACGAATAAAAGTAAAAAGACTTCAAAACTCATTGGTTCTGGATTAAATTTAGCTGCCATGATCAAGGTCGTTATGCTGACAGAAAACAGTACCATCAGCCCGCCCATCGTCGGCGTCCCTGATTTTTTCTGATGGCTTTCTGGTCCTTCTTCCCTAATACTCTGTCCGAACTTCAGTCTTCGAAGAAATGGGATGAATACAGGTGAAATCAGGACGGTGATTAAAAATGCGATGGCTATTGTAATTAATAGTACAAAATCGTTCATCTAATATTCCTCCTTTGTTCCTGGTACCGTCCGTTTAGTTCTCTACTAAAGGATCGATGATTGTTTCCAGTTTTACACCCCTGGAAGCTTTAACTAATACCACCGTATCCTTATCGAGATCTTTTTCTACTGCTTGATGCAAAGATGTTTTATCTGTGAAATGTTCGGATTTAATATTCAATTTCTTTTCCGCTACGGCTTTACTGATTTCATCGGCATCTTCGCCAAATGTATAGACAGCTGCAATATCTTCATCTATCACATCTGCGACACTGCGATGCATTGCTTTTGCATGGCTGCCGAGTTCATAGACATCACCGAGCACGAGAATTTTATTTTTCTTTTCATTCATGCCTTTGATGACTTCAATGACAGCTTTCATGGAAGTAGGGGAAGCATTGTAGGCATCATTAATAATCAATGACCCATGTTTTCCTGCCTGCCGCTCAAACCGCATGCCTGTAACCTGAATCTGGTCAAGTCCCTGCTGGATCAGCTCGCTGGAAAGCCCCATTAGACGGGCCAGCGTAATAACATAGCTCGCATTTTTAACATTATGCTTACCTGCAAGCGGTAATTCATAATGAACCCCGTCAATGACAAAACTGCTTTTCAGATCCTTTAATTTCAGGTCTTTGATCTGGGTTCTGTTATGTTCGTCTATACCACAACCCCAGTTATTCGGATCCTTTAATTCTTCAGCCAGTAACGGTTCATCCCCATCAAATATCAATGCCCCGTCACCTTTGAGACCGGCCTTGATTTCCAGCTTTGCTTTAGCAATCCCCTCACGGCTTCCTAAATATTCAATATGCGATTCCCCGATATTCGTAATCAGGGCGTAATCCGGCTTGGCAAGTCGACTCAACACCTCAATTTCCCCAGCCTGGCTCATACCCATTTCCAGAACAGCTACTTCCGTATCCTCCGGCATCGCGAATATGGTTAAAGGGAGTCCTATATGGTTATTGAAATTCCCGTCTGTCTTATGCGTCCGAAATTTCGTGCTGAGGACCGCTGCTGTCAAATCTTTGGTCGTGGTTTTTCCATTTGAACCGGTGATGCCAATCACTTGGGGGCTCACTTTGTTTAAATAGAAGCCTGCCATTTTCTGCATCGCTTCCGTGGTCTCATTTACAAAAAATAACGGGAAATCCGTCGGTACAAACCGAGGCACTTCCCTGTCTTTTTGCCATAAGGCAGCTACCGCTCCATTTTCGATCGCCTGTTTTAAAAACTCATGCGCATCAAAATTTTCACCGACAATCGGCACAAAAACACTTTGTTTCATTTCTTTTCTTGAATCTGTCATTACCTGACGTAAAGGAATGCTATCCATTGCTGCTCCCTTATATTCAGGGAACAGTTCACATAATTCTTTTACAGCAAACAACATCACTTACTCTCCTTTAGCTGCTTTAAAAGTTGTCGCGCTATTTCTCTGTCATCAAACTCATATCTTTTTCCGTTAATGTCCTGGTAGGTTTCATGACCCTTCCCGGCAATCAATACCATGTCTCCTGGCTGTGCTGTTTCTAAAGCATATTCTATGGCTTCCCGGCGGTCGACTATTCTGTCATACCCACCTGCCAAGTGATCGGTCATATCATCAAGAATCTGTTCCGGCGATTCTGTACGCGGGTTATCTGATGTGAAAATCGCATGGTCACCGAACTCCATCGCTACATCTGCCATCAGCGGGCGCTTTGTCCGGTCCCGATCACCACCACAACCGACCACTACCCTTACTTTGCCTTTACAAAACTCCCGCATTGTCTGCAACACATTATGAAGGGAATCAGGCGTATGAGCATAATCAATGACCACGCCGAATGGCTGATTCTCCTCTACGGGTTCAAAACGTCCACGGACACCCTTGGAGGCCTCCAGTGCCTTTTTAATCACGGCAAGTTTCACCCCGGAGGCAATCGCTGCCCCGGCAGCAGCCAGCATATTATATACATTGAATTTACCCATCAGGCTGCTGTTGATAAGGGTATCTCCTTCAGGGGTACTCAATGTAAATGTCGTCCCTTTTTCATGCAGGTGAAGGTCTTTCGCCATGATCGCAGCCTCCTTTTGAATGCCGTAACTAAGAACCGGCTGAGCAGTACTGCGTTTCATGACATCGGCCGCATCATCATCTTCATTGATGACGGCAAACTTCGGGTGTTGAGGATGGTATGTATTCCCCAGTTGGGCAAATAACAGTGACTTAGCATGAAGATATTCATCCATGGTGCTATGATAGTCCAGATGATCCTGACTCAAGTTCGTAAAAACGGCCACATCAAAGTCGCAGCCATGCACCCTTCCTTTATCTAATGCATGGGAAGAAACCTCCATAATGGTGGTATCCACGTTTTGCTCTTTCATGGTATGGAAACTTTTTTGCAAAAACAATGAGTCTGGTGTCGTGTTTTTCACAGGATACACCGACTCATTGATTTTCATTTGGATCGTACCGATCAAGCCGGTCTTATGCTGATTCATCTGGAAAACTTCCTCAAGCAGATAGCTGATCGACGTTTTCCCATTTGTCCCGGTTATACCGATCAGCTGCATTCCAGTCGTCGGATACTTGTAAAAAGTGTTGGCAATACTGCCCATTGCCCTGTTGGAGTCCGGGACAACCACATACGGTACAGATACATCAAGAGGGCGCTCACAAACGAGCGCTGCCGCTCCTTTTTGGATAGCCTGGTCCACAAAGTCATGCCCGTCAAAATGTTCACCAGGCAGACAGATAAACAAGTCCCCTTCTTTCACTTGACGGGAATCCATTTCCACTCCGGTTATTTCAATTTCTGTTATCGGTTGATTTGTTTGGAAATACGGTATATGTCTCAATAATTCTGGTAGTTTCAATATTATCATCCTAACTGTAAACACATTCTCATATATTATAGCAAAAGTTTTTCAATCTCACGATGACAGAAGAAAATTTACTCAGAAAAACTTGAATGAGCGAGTTGTTCTTAATTTGATGAAGGCACATAGGCGAATCAAGTGACCTCTAAACGGAATCTTTAAATAAAGGGAGCCATAACAGAAGTCAATGGTATAAAAACCTCATTCTCCTAAGTAAATTCTGATGGATGATCCCGTTTCTAACTTCACGCCTGGAGCAGGTGCCTGCTGGATAACTTTGTCGCCTTCTCCACTGACGTCTATATTGAGATCGATCAGGTAATTGGTGAGTTCTTCCCTGTCCATACCAACCAGATCAGGCATTTCGATCATCGGCTGATCCGGCCACTTGTACTCTTTCTCCAGACCGCCCTCTCTTTGTTCGACTCCTAACGCCCGCAAACTGTCCTCCATAATATTCCCTACAATCGGAGCAGCTACCACTCCACCGAACTGAATGGTATTCTTTGGATTGTCGACAGCGAGATATACAACCAGCTCGGGATCATCCGCCGGAGCGAAACCTATGAAGGATACGATATAATTATTTTTCATATAGGTCCCATCTTTGCCGACTTTCTGAGCGGTACCTGTCTTTCCACCCACGCGGTAACCTTCCACATACGCTCCCCTGCCTGACCCACTGGCTACTACACTTTCCAAAGCTTTGCTGACTTCCTCCGAAGTTTCTTCAGAAATAATTTGTTCTTTCAGCTTTGGCTCATTTTTTTCTACCAATTCACCTGACACAGGGTCACGCCATCCTTCCTGGATATAAGGTTCATAGAGATAACCTCCGTTGACAGCTGCCGCTACAGCCATTACCTGCTGGATTGGTGTAACCGATACCCCTTGCCCGAAAGCGGTGGTCGCAAGTTCAACCGGCCCTACATTTTCCGGCTTGAACAATATCCCTTTCCCTTCTCCCTGCAAGTCTATTCCTGTTTTTTTACCAAATCCAAAATTATCGATGTACTGGAATAATTTTTCTTTTCCCAGCTTTTGCCCTAAATTAACGAATCCTGGGTTACATGAATTTTGAACGACCTCCAAATAGGTTTGATCCCCATGTCCACCACTTTTCCAGCATCTTATTTTAGCACCATCGACATTAATTGATCCAGAATCGTGGTAATGGTCTTCGTGCAGATCCACCATACCTTCTTCCAGCGCTGCAGCCAATGTGATTATTTTGAATGTGGAACCTGGCTCATAAGTGCTCCATACTGGCAGGTTACGGTTGTATACAGAAGCATCAACTTCCTGGTACTTTTCCGGGTGGAAATTGGGTCTGCTCGACATACCGAGTACTCTCCCGGTCTTGGGATCGACTGCAATGGCTATCGCCCCATCCGGATTATATTTAGATACTGCAATATCGAGTTCCCGCTCCATGATTGTCTGTACTCGTTGATCAATGGTAAGTTGTAAATCCATACCATCCTGGGGAGCTTTATAAACATCGGCTTTATCAGGCATCCGTTTTCCTTTGGCATCCGAGTAAAAGGAAAGATAGCCCGGATCCCCGCTCAATTTTCCATCATAGAAAGCCTCGAGACCCATCAGACCCTGGTTATCGATTCCGGTAAAACCGAGCACGTGGGAAAGAAAAGCACCATTAGGATAGTGACGTTTAGAGTCCTGTGCTACATAGATCCCTTCCATCCTCAACCCCTGGATTGCTTTCGCCTGTTCCTCGGATATCTTTCTGCCTTCTGGATGAATTCTCTCGATCGAAATGTTTTTGGTTACATGCTGATAAGCTTTCTCCACAGGCATGTCCAATATACGAGCCAGTTCCTGTGCCGCTCGTTTTGGTTCCTTTATTTGTCTCGGAACGACCATTACCGTGGGTGCTGATACGTTGCCTACTAAAACTTCTCCTTCGGTATCCAGTATCTTCCCTCGTTCTGGCTCAAAAGTAATATCCCTGCTCCATGATTCTTCTGCATCGGCCACAAGAAAATCTCCAAGCACAAATTGTACATATCCCAGCCTGATCATAATGATCAAGAAAATGACCGCTGCCAAAATAAAAACAGTGATCAACCGTTTTCTGACTGTTACGAGTGATACGCGCTTCATCAACCTGGCCCCTTTCGCGCATAGACTTAGCTTGTATCACTATATGACAGTCAAAAAACGATTAGAACACTGCTCAAATCAGGAGGAAGAGTCCGTTTCTTCATCTGTATTCTGATCCTCTTCCTCTGTCTCTTCTTCATTTTCTAGTCCTGGCGGCTGAAATTCTACTACGAGATACCCGCCCTTTTGAATCTTTGCACCTTCAGGAACACTTTGTTTATAGGCAAAACCGTTGCCCATTGTTTCAACTTTCAACCCGAACATATCAGCAAAATGGAAGACATCTCTTGCTGACCATCCAGTAATATCCGGCATCGTCGGTTCATCGGTAATAAGTAAGATACGCTGATTCGGAAGTACAGGAGCCCCTGGTTCCGGATAAATTTGTTCGACCTTATCATTTTCATCCCCGATTACTGTCACACGATTGAATGTATCACCAAGTTTCTCTTTTGCCTTCTTAACCTTATCACCCATAACATCAGGCAATTCGATTGGGTCCACCGTTTCTTTCGTTTCCTGATCCGGACGGATATCCAAATAATGGAGACTGTTCTCTGTCACTGTCTTTACGATGTGAGAGACAGGCTCAGGTCCATATTCGGTCACTTCCAACTCTGGCTGCTGTACAGCTACATAAATCAGTAATTCCGGATCCTCCTGAGGAGCCATCCCCAGGAAGGAAAACATGTAGTTGTTCTTGCCTGTCATATATTTCCCTGTTTCTGAATCCGGGATCTGTGCCGTACCTGTCTTCCCTGCCAATGTATAATCATTAAGCTGATAGACGCTAGCAGTACCATCGTCCTCAGAAACGACAGTTCCAAGCAGATCGCGCATTTTTTCTGCCGTCTCAGGCGAGATAGGGTCACCAATCTCTTCAGGCTCATTCTCACTGACAACCTCTTTAGTTTCACCATCTAACACCTGCGATAATACATATGGACGCATCATATTGCCATCGTTCGCTACTGCGCTGGCTGCGGTCAATAATTGGATTGGTGTGGTTGTCGTACCTTGTCCATAGGCGGTGGTCAATTTTTCAACCGGCCATTTATAAAGTATTTTTCCGGTTTCTTCTCCAGGCAAGTCGATGCCGGTTTTGTTTTCAAATCCAAAATCATGCAAGTAATCAAGGAATTTATCGGATCCGACTTTTTCGGATAGCTTGGCTGCTGCTACGTTTGAGGAAACACGCATACCTTTATCGTAAGTAATGTCTCCCCACCCTTCACGGCGATGGTCTCGAATCGGCCGGCTTCCTTCATCAAACTGGTAGCTGCCGGAAGAAAATTTTTCATTCCCATTGTACACTCCTTCTTCCATCGCTGCCGCCCACGTGAAGATCTTCATCGTCGAACCTGGCTCAAAAGAGTAAGAAACGATATCGTTATACCAATTCTCCACCTCACCGATCTGATTCGGGTTGTAGCTTGGGCGATTACCCAGCGCGAGAATCTGTCCGGTATCCGGATCCATGACGGCTGCCATAATCCGTTTCGGGTTGTATTGCTCTTCTACTTGCGACATAGCATCTTCTAAAAAGGTCTGAATCTTCTGGTCGATAGTTAGGACGACATCATCGCCGTCTTCCGGCTGCTGAATCACTTCTTTTGGATCCAGGAGTTTCACTCCGTATTTATCCCGCTGATAAGATATCCGGCCGGGTTTTCCATCTAAGTATTTCTGCATTTGCTTCTCTACGCCTGTGATCCCTTTGTTTTCCCCATCTTCCGTACGGGAAAAACCGATGACATGCGAAGCGAATGTTCCATTTGGGTAGTACCTTTTCGATTCTTCGATAAAATTAATACCTGGGATGTTCTTTTCCTTGATATCCTTCATTGTCTGTTGGGATAGATCCCTTCCCGCTGCTCCGAATTCCACCTGGAACCGACCGTCTTCCATGCCTGATTCAATCTTTGACTCTATTTCACCAGCTTCCATATCTAATAAAGGAGCCAGCATATCCGCCGTTTCTTCCGGGTCGGTGACATGCTTTGGCTCCTCAAGGTTAGTGGAATAGCTTTCATCGACGATGGCATAAAGTCTGTAGGTCGGGCGATCATAGGCCAGTGTCATGCCATTCTGATCCAGGATCCGGCCGCGGGTCGCATCAAGCTGATAGGCACTTGTACGCTTCTTATCGGCCCATTCATCTAAATCAATCCCCTGCACTTCTCCGGTTGTCTGAATATAAAGAAATCTACCTAACAGCAGCATGAACAGCAAGGAAAAAAACAGCATCCACACTTTAGCCATCCGGTGGGTATTCTTGCTTTTCATCAGATGATCACCACAATCTTTTGTTAATTTCCGATGGTTGACGCCTGTTTAACCTGGGCATTTTGAATATTCAATCCGTTCTCCTTCGCGATCTTAAGGATACGATCCGGATTGCTTAATTCTTTCACTTCATACTGAAGACTTTCATTTTCTGCCTTTTGTACTTTGACCTGTTGCTCTAATTTCTGTACATCTCTATTCAGAGCGTCAGTCGTAGATGAAAATTGTACCATAAAAACAGAGGCAGTGAGTACTATTCCACTTACTGCGGTATAAAGAAATTTTTCTCCTCTGGAAATCCAGCGTTTTTTCTGGACTTTGACTTTCACCTGTTTTTGCTGTTGTTCTTCAGGCTGTTGCACATGTTTTATTTGCTCTGCGTTCATTATTTGTTCCACCTTTCATCGCTTTTGAATTCTTCTGTCCATTCTTTTACTTTCTCTACAATTCGCAGCTTAGCGGACCTTGATCTGCGATTGTCATCTAATTCGTCCTCTTCCGGTACGATTGGCTTTCTCGTAATGAGCTTGAATGGCGGTTTCTTTTCTTCTGGAATGATCGGGATGTTCTTTGGCACCGGTGGATTACTGCTCCACTTTTTGAATGCCTGTTTACAAATCCTGTCTTCCAGTGAATGGAACGTAATCACAGCGATCCGTCCGTTAACAGAAACGGAACGAGCAGCCTGATCAAGCGCGTTGCTGAATACGCCAAGCTCATCATTGACGGCAATTCGAATTGCCTGAAAAACGCGTTTCGCAGGATGACCGCCTTTTCTGCGGGCGGGCGCCGGGATCGCATCTTTAATGATATCGACTAGTTCAAACGTCGTTTCAATCGGCTGTTCTTCCCGCTTTGTTTCTATCTTTCTGGCAATTTGCTTTGAAAATTTTTCTTCACCATATTGGAAAAAAATCCTCACCAGCTTCTCATATGGCCATTCATTGATGACCTGATAAGCTGAAAATGAATCCTGCTGATTCATCCGCATGTCAAGCGGCGCATCATTTTGATAACTGAACCCACGCTCTTTCACATCCAGCTGGGGGCTCGACACCCCTAAATCAAACAAAATTCCATCCACTTGTTCGATACCAAGCTTCTCTAACTGAGACTCCAATTCTTTAAAATTCGCATGTACAAATGTAATTTTGTCGTGATGAGGCTTCAGCCTCTCTTTTGCTGCCTCGAGTGCCATTTCATCCTGGTCGAAAGCAATCAATCTTCCACCTGTACTTAGCTGCTCACATATGGCTTCTGAATGACCTCCACCACCTAATGTACAATCAACGTATGTACCTTCTGGCTGGATTTGTAATCCCTCGACAGCTTCCTTTTTCAATACACTATAATGATCAAACATCCAATCACCCGCTTCTTATTTTCGAATTAAATATCGAAGTCCATCATATTTTCAGCAATCTCCGCAAAGGATTCTTCTGATTCCTCAAAATAGTCTTCCCATTTATCCTTCGCCCAGAATTCAATCCGGTTAGAGACACCGATTACGACACATTCCTTCTCAAGTTCTGCGAAATTTCTTAGTGGTTGTGCGATATTTACTCTTCCCTGCTTGTCCACTTCGCATTCTACTGCACCAGAGAAGAAGAAACGTGTGAAGGCGCGGGCGTCTTTTTTAGTAAGTGGGAGTTTCTTAAGTTTTTCTTCAAGGATTCTCCATTCAGTCATTGGGTAAGCAAACAAACATTTATCCAGTCCACGGGTCAATACGAAACTATCCCCCAGGCCCTCACGGAACTTGGCAGGAACAATGATTCTACCCTTCGTATCAATGTTATGTTGGAATTCGCCCATGAACATAGAGTCTTCCCCACTTTCTGAATAAATCCAGTGTACCACATTCCCCCACTTTCCTCCACATTAACATACACTTTCTCCCCACACTAAAAAAAATCCTGCTCCAATGAGCAGGATTCCTTCTTTATTTTTCGACGCTTAATTGTTGTCCCATCAAGGTTTTTAACGGTTTTTGACACCTAGGTGGAGGATGGTGGGGGATTATAGGTAAATACAGTGGTGAGACTCCTCAAATCTCATATCATGTTCCAGTATTTCTTCAAAGAGTTCCCACCCATACTGGTTTATCCATGGGAGGATACCCCACATCCGTTCCTGAAGCCCTTCTCCTGGGTGCAGCAATAGCTCCAGGTAGTCAAATTTGTTGAGCTCGTTTGCGTGCTTTTCTTCTAGAGCTTTTGTCATCCGCTGTTCCAGAAATTCAATGTCTTTAAAAAGATAAGCTAAATTCTTATCTGCCAGTTGACCGACATCATCACGTATTTCAGCTGCCTTCTCTCTTAATGGCTGATGGAGTCGTTCAATACCATTTTTTACTTGTTCCGTAATTTCTTCTAATGGAGGGTAACTTTGTGAGGTGAGCCAGGCTGTCTTTTCATGACTGATCCCTTTTTCAATCACATCCTCCGCTCTTAAATGGAAGCGATCCAGATATTTTGCCGCTTTACGGTCGATAAGAGAAAATGAAAGACGCGGGAAAACTGGTGGCATTTTTACTTCCAACGCCTCAAAAGCAGGCTTCAACACCGACCAATAATTGATTTCCCCGGGACCGCCAATGAAAGCGAGTGTAGGAAACATTAACTCCTGCATCAATGGCCGGGTCACTACATTGTTACTAAGGAATTCCGGGTGTTCTTCAGCCATGTCCAGCAACTCTTCTTTCGTCAATACGACCTCGTTTTGCTTGCCGTAGTAATTCCCGTCCTCCCCCTTCATTAACAGTACCCTTTCTCCATCGTGATGGTAGAATAAATGGGCATCTGACAGGTTGCAATCAAGGGAAACCGGATAGCCTTGCTGCATGTTCTGCTGCCAGGCCGCATACACCCCCTGCGTGATCTGTGTCTGGTTATGGATCATCGCTTTAAAATGCTCCGATTCCAGTTTACGGAAGGAGGGGTGATGGGAGTCGACCAGCACGACTCCTTCTTCACGAAACAGATGGAATATCAGGCGGGCAAAGAAATCCACATAGCTCTTCGATTGGTTTATTAGTTGATAGATTTGATTTTCCAGATCTTTCGTATATACGGATTCTTCCAGGTGGCTAAACAATTGTCCCAGCCATTCTTCAACTGCCGGCTTTTCCATTGGTAGATCCGTCACCGAAGATTTTTTGCCCGGAGTATGCTTCACCTGATATTTTTGCATACGGTTATTTTCAGGAAGAAAGACATGATTGATTTCATCAAAATCATGGTCCTCCCCGGCAATCCAAAATACCGGGACCACCGGCGTTCCTTCTTCTTTCTCTGCCTTCCTTGCCAGATTAATAATAGAAATCAATTTATGAACGGAATATAACGGACCAGTCAGCAGACCTGCCTGTTGACCTCCGATGACGACGGTGCTCTCTGCATCAGCAAGCCGGTCGATATTTTCCATTGTGCTGCGCGGGGCATCCCATTTCGCATTTATCTCATGTAAGACACGTACGAGTTCATCTCGTTGGAAAGATTGTTCCTTCAAATCTTTTTTCCGATCAGCGAATACCGTCGAGTGAAAAGGATGATAGTGGAACTTATCCTGTACGCGCTCGTTTGCCTGGCGATAATCTTTTATCAGAGGGTTGGTTGTTGGTAAATCAATTGGATCAATGCGCATATGTGAAGGTCTCCTTTTCATTCTGAAATATGTATACTTATGTATTGTACAAAAAAGGAGCGCGTAATTCACATATTCTGTTTTATAATGCGAGCAGTTTACCGGCAAGTCCATACAAACTGAGACTGATATACAGGAAACCGAATAATAACGTATTAAAACGCCAAAATCCCTTCCACGCCCGTTTGAACGCTATTTCTTCATGAAGGCGATACTGGATAATAATAGCTCCTGTCAATACCAGCAGCAAAACCAGCAGGATATAACCGAAAAAAGACTGCTCAAACAGTACTTTCGCCAATAAGTCGACAGACAGGATAAATAGAAGTGTAGCCAGGTTGGTCGTCTTATGGATCGCTTTCCATTTATGACGGTATATTTTTCGATAGATGAAATAGAAAATAAACAATATCGGGATAGGCATCGTTAATGCGGCCGCATACATGTAAATCAAGATATCACTCATCTTCCTCCTCCTTTCTCTTTTCAAATTGTTTGGCATTTATGGCTTGGTAGATAAAAGAATGTGCTGGGATTTGTCCAGGGGATTTTTTCAGAAGGTAACCGGTGATCGCGTTTATTTCTGTTATTCTGCCTGCGGATAAATCTTTATACATCGAAGAATAGTTTTTGGCTGTCGACCGGGCAATCCGCTCCACATTCGCCCATTCTTCGTTTTCATCCAGAGCGAGTACATTGCAGGCTTCCCTGCATAGTTGCCTGGCAAGCTTGGTTAGGTATGGGTTGTCCAGCAACTGGCCATTACGTACTTCGAGTAAAGCGGTCAGCGGATTTATAACAGCATTGATAACCAATTTCTTTGCCAGCATTGGATAGTAGTCTTGCTCTAATACAAACGGGAAATCTTCCTGATGCAATCGTTCCACCAAACTTCCGCTATCCATACTTCCCGTGAGAGAAGCCACTCGGATGATCCCTCTTCCGGTGTGACGTACCGTGTGGTCAGATACTTTCAAGGCACCATGTTCAATCACCCCGACCATCACATTAGCTGAAAGCTCTTTTGCTTTTTCTATATGAGCCATCCCGTTTTGCAGAAAAATTACTGTTATGGAGTCATCCATTTCATTAAGGACCGGGATTAAAGAATCCAGATGATGCTGTTTGACGCAAACAAACAAGACAGCATGATTTCTGATGCCTTCTTCGATTTGGCGGACACGGATAATCGTAGCAATACTCGTGCCCTCAAGCTGAATTCCGTTACTTTCAATACTTGCTGTCTGATCCTTTCGGCGTACGTATAAGGTTACCTGATGGTTTTCACCCAGATAATGGGCAAGCAGCATACCGGTAGCCCCACCGCCGATGATACCTATTTCCACATCGCCGCCTCCAATCCCTCTTCTTTTACTAAATATTGTAGCAAACGATTGAAATAAAGAGCACTAATTTTTGCCATAAATTGAGCGAACACTCAATTGTTCGTTTCATTCTGAAAATTTTTATATTATAATAAGGGTATAGAGAAATGAAAGGGGAAATCATCATGGTGGAAACTTTACAAGTAGAACGTTTATTAGTTAATTATAAGACCCTTGAAGAATTTAAGCGTTTTAAAGAATATGGCAACCAGGAACTTTCTATGCTGGAGGATTTGCAAAACAATATTGTGGAGAATGACAGTGAGTCGCCGTTTTTTGGAATCTATTATGGAAACGCTTTAGTAGCCAGAATGAGTCTTTACCGCGTAGGTGCAAAGTATGACCACTACTTCCATCCACCTCAGGATTACCATGAGTTATGGAAACTGGAAGTTTTGCCTGATTACCGCGGCAAAGGATATGGAAAAGCTTTAGTTGATTTTGCGAAAAGCTATGATTTGCCGATCAAAACGAATCCGCGCATCAATTCTCACGGGTTCTGGGAGAAAATGGGCTTCCAAAAAGCACATTACGAAATGGAACGGGACCTTGGTGAGAATCCATTAATCTGGATGCCTGCTGGTGTAGAGGAAAAAGAAACTGGAGAGAGTCCGGAGTAAGTTAACAAGTTAGCACACTGCGATATATAAAATAAGCCGCGCTATGAATTCGATAGCGTGGCTTCTATTTTTGAGAGGATTGTTTATACCATAGGACATAACCCGATAAGGAGTCATAAAAAAATAATGCCATTAAACCGGCAAGTTCTTATCTTTTTGCACCCAGTCCATCAGTTTTTCCACTTCTTTCCAGGCTGACTGGTAGCGAGTTACGGCGTCTTTTAACGCCTGGTTTTCTTCCCTCAATGTTTTTACCTGCTCCTGTACGTTAGGGTCTCCAGCAGAATGCTGTTTTTCTTTCATCTCGGTCAGTAGAGAAATAGCATCATCCAGCGACATATTGAGGGCAGCATCTGGAATTGCTGCTTTTGCATGTTGTTTCCTTTTTCTTTCATTTTTGGCAGTTTCAATAGCCTGCTGGTAATGCTTACGGACATTGGCATTCCAGCGAAAGCCACAGGCTGCAGGGGTTCGGGAGAGTTTGTCAGCTACTTCCCGGAAAGCTTCCAGCTGCGTCCTCCCCTGTCGAATGCAGCGGAGCACCGTTTCTGCCAATAGTAAATCTTCATTTTCTTTCCACGCATCCTGGCGATTGACGTCCATTCCATCCCTCCTCTATCGTTTGCTTTATATGTATGCAAGACAGAGGTTTAATAGAATGACTCTGTTAAATCTCAATGTTGATTTTAAAATGAAAGCTCCCCTTTAATGGAAGACTCAGTTTCGAGAGAAACTGTTTCCGTTATGGTTGTGAGCGTTTGGAGGTCCGGGAAATCACTCGCTTTCCATGGGGGTACGGTGAGCTTCCTCGGGCTAAAGCCCTGCGGGATCTCACCATGTACTATCCTCCCATCGGAGTCTCGCAATTTCCCGGCCCTCCTTACGTTTATGGGAATAACGGAAATCATCGATATTCATTCCTTCTGCCAAAGGGAGAGCTACTTGTAAAAACGTGCGTAACCAGTGATGGTCGAAGACAGCCTTATCTCTAACATGGGTTCTTTTCCCCATCCTTCAGCTGGGGTGGATGGGAAACTGCGAGACTCCCGCGGGAGAAGGGGCTAGGCAAGACCCCCGCAGGGAGTGAAACGACTGAGGAGGCTTGCCAGGTCCCCCGCAGGAAAGCGAGTAGTTTCCCAGCCAGCCCTGACTCTTTTATAGTAAAGAACCCTTGATATCTCGAAATCAAGTCTTCGACTTTTCGGCCTTTTAATTGAATAGGCTGGTGAGTTGATTCAGGAGCGGCGGTTCATGAATCGGTTGACAGCCTGTTTATGTTCTTCTGATTCCCATAGTTGTGCACAGGCACGTACTTCTTCATCCATAACGGGGGACATAGCAAGCATCGATAGTTTTTTATCATACTGCCTCTTCCATACTTTCATTTGTTCGATGGATTTATCAAGAAAACCGGAGAGCAGCTGTTCCAGGTTCTCAAGCTCTTCACTCTCTATCAGACGATGTGCCCAGCCAATCTCAGCTACACGCTTACTGTTATACATTTCCGCTTCTACCAGCCACTGGAAAGCGAATTCGGGGCGGATTTTTTCATATAACAGCGCACCTCCACCCCAGCCAGGAGTGATGCCCAATTTCCCCTGGACAAATCCAAACGACGCATTTTGGACGGCAATTCGGAAATCACATGCTGTAGCAATTTCACAGCCCCCACCACGAGCCTCTCCATTTAACACCGCTATTGTAGGGACTGGAAAGGATGCCAGTTGATAGAGGACTTCTTTCATTGGATATAAGACCTGGAAGGCTTCACTGGCATTCAAGTCGCCATGTAGATCTTTCAAGTCTCCTCCGGCACAAAAAGCCCGACCTCCTTCACCGGTAACAACTAGACATTTCAAGCTTTCTTCTTCTCTGGCCTGTTTCAGCACTTCAGAGAGTTCAGCCGTCATCTTCTTAGAAACAGCATTCATTTTGTCTGGACGATTTAATGTTATCTTTGCAAAACCAGACGGAAACTTTTCATATGTAATCGTCTCATAACTCATAACAATCTCCTCCTGCATACTAACTAACATCCATTATATATAAAAAACTTGGCTTCCCGCCAAGTTTTCATCAGAAACTCTATAATTTTAACGTATTTATCCGCAGAGTCTTTCTATTTAATCTGTTAACAAAGTTATAAAAAAGATGTCTGAAATGATATCAGACATCTTTTTCCATGCTTATTGTTCGACTACTTGCTTTCCATCATAATGTCCACAAGATTTGCAAACATGGTGAGGCTTCGTGTATTCTCCACAGTTGGAGCATTCCACCATACCTGGTACGTGAAGTTTTTTGTGTGTACGACGTTGGTTCTTCACTTTTTTAGAAGTTTTACGCTTTGGTACTGCCATGTTCTACACCTCCTTCAATCGATCGAAAATCTCTATAGGGATTTTCTCAGTCTTCTTTTTGGTTATCATTGAGTAATGATTGCAGTTTAGCCATTCGAGGATCCACTTTTTTCTCCTGGGCTTCCTCTGTGACCAGTTGCCAGCCTTGACCTTCCTGTGGTGCCTGATCATATGCTTCCTGTTTTTCGGAAAACACTCGAAAAGGAACCTCCAAGAGTACATTTTCCTTTATATAAGGCGTCAAGTCAAGAACTTCTCCATCAACTGGATGAATTTCTGATTCATCTTCTTCCTCATAAAAAGGTGACGTGGAAAAGACTTCTATGGCATCCACGTGAAATGGATATTCAACATCTACCAGTGTGCGGGCACATGGGAGGATCATCGTTCCATCAATGGTAAATTGAAAAGTAATCTCTTCCCCTTGCATCGTCGCCTGCCCTTTGACTTGGACTGGCGGTATCTGCCGAATATCATTTTTCATTTCTTCTAATTCACTAATATCTACATCATCTTCAAATACAAACGGCTCATCACCAGCTTGCTTGAGCTTTTGTAGCGGAAATTTCATTAATATCACCTCATGGCAACAAGAGTAATTGTAAATATAATTTAACCTTTTGTCAACATATTTTCTTTACACACAAACGAAAAGCGGAAGCGCCTGGTCAGCGACGATTGGACTGGACTGAACCGTAGGAGACTACAGTCACTTGGGTTATCGTCCAAAAAGGCGAAACCCGTAGTGACTGTTGTGCTCGTAAGCGAAAAGAAGACACGATGAACGTAGTGAATCGATGTCGCCTTATCGTACGGAGGTGAAGGAAGTACACGAGTCGCTAGGCGCTGTAGCTAGACACACGAAAAGCGGAAGCGGCTGGGCTCCTGCCCCGTATTTATATCATGTTTTTACTAAAATAACACATCTGAAACCTTATTGGCGAATCATTGCACTACATGGTTTGGATATTTTTGCTACAATAAGTCTAAACAGTCAATAATACGGAATACATACTATTGTACGGAAAGGAACGGTTATGATGAAAGCATGTGGACTGGTGGTCGAATATAACCCTTTCCATTATGGGCACCTTCACCATCTGGAACAATCCAAAAAAGAAACAGGCGCTGCATGTATGATTGCTGTCATGAGCGGACCATTTCTGCAGCGTGGTGAGCCGGCTATCATAGATAAATGGTCAAGAGCCAGGGCCGCACTGGAATCAGGAGTCGACCTGGTAGTGGAACTTCCTTCCCTGTTTGCTGTGGAGCATAGTGACTTATTCAGCAAGGGGGCTGTTCTGACCTTGAAAGAGCTTGGAATTGACGCCTTATGCTTCGGGAGTGAACATGGAAATATCACGAGCTTCACAGAAGCTGCTGAAATATACGCAGCCTCTCAAAATGATTTTGACAGTAAACTGCATGAATTGTTATCCTCCGGGCTATCTTTTCCGGAGGCAGCAAGACACGCTTACCAGTCTATCGGACTGACCAAGGGAGAAGTCGATTTAGCCAAACCGAATAATATACTTGGTTTTAGTTATGTCAAACAATTGCTCAAATATGCTCCGGAAGTAAAAGCAGCGACAATCCAGCGAATCAGTAATGACTACCATGATGAAACCATCACCGGCGAAATTGCAAGTGCCACAAGCATTCGTAAGGAGCTTTTTTCTGCCGGATCCATGACGGATATAGTTGAACAAGCCCTCCCTGTAACAACAAGAACTGTGCTGAGCGACTATAAGCGAAAAACACACCAGTGGCATGATTGGGAATTATATTTTCCCTTTTTGCATTATCGTATCCTTACCATGAGTGCCACAGAGTTAAGAGCCATCCATACAGTGGAAGAGGGGCTGGAAAACAGAATGAAACGGGTTGCCAAACAAGCCGGATCTTTTCGGGAACTGATGGAGGGAATGAAAACAAAACGGTACACCTGGACCAGGCTGCAACGGATGTTCACCCATATCCTATGCAACACGACGAAAGACGAAGCAGAGGCAATGCTTTCGCTTGAAAAAATGCCTTATGTGCGGATTCTAGGCATGAATGCAACAGGGCAGGCCTATTTGAAAGAAGTACGTAAAGAAGCCGATGTACCATTCATCAATCAAATCCAGCAAATGGACGACCCGCTATTAAGGATAGATGAACGGGCTTCGAACGCCTACTACAGTATCTTTACAGCTCCATTGAAGCAACATATGCTGCAACAGGAATTACAGCCCCCACTCCGGATACATGCCATCCAGGGTAAATGAAAAATGACCTGGCATACATAGCTGCCAGGTCATTTTTCGTTTATGCTTTCGGTTCCAATTGGTCCAAATAGTCGAGGGCTTCCTGGAAGGTATCAACCGGGACAACTTTCATGGAAGTATCAATCTTTTCTGCTGTCCTCTTTGCTATTTCATAATTTGATCCTTCTTTGCCACCTTCATTAGGAGCAAAGAATATATCAACACCTTCTTTGTCAGCGGCCACTACTTTCTTATCAATCCCGCCAATCCTTCCTACTTCCCCTTCATAGGAAATCTCACCCGTACCAGCAACCATATAACCTTTGGTTATATCCTCTTCGGTCAGCTGATCATAAATTTCCAAGGAGAACATCAGGCCGGCACTAGGACCGCCGATTTCCCCGCTCTTGAATTGAACTTTAGGGTTTACATCCACACTCCGGTCCGTAACAAGGGTAATCCCGACGCCAACTTTATCTTTCTGTTCTGGAAATGGAGCCAATTCAATTTCTTTGACCATTTCTTCGCCTTCTCGTTCAAGCGTAAGTTCGACAGAATCCCCTGCCCCCATTTTATCTACATAATCCACCAGGTCACTGGATTCCGCGACTTTCTTGTCATCCACTTGAATAATTCTGTCTCCCGGCTTCAATTCCTTCTCTGCTGGCATACCTTTAAGTAAGTTCATCACGTAGACGCCTTCATACTGAATGTCGATATCTTTGTCTGCGGCTTGATAGGCTACTACCTGGGCCGCTTCCTGTGAGCTCTCCATCATCTGCAGCTGGGCATGCATATATTCGCTCTCTGAAATCCCTTCCGGACGGATATCCTCTATCGGATAAATTTGATGATAAGACCTTATTTTTGCCAGTAAGTACTGGATTGGTGTCGCCTGTCCTCCTCTTACTGTCACCAGGTGCATTTCTCCTGAGCTGTCATACGCGCCCTCCACCTGGACGACAGGGTTGAGCTCTTCCGCTCCTCCCGGTTTATAAATATAAAATGGCAGCCGGTAACCACCTAGAAACAATGCTAATAAGATCGTTATGATTGCTGTAATAATATAACGCCTGCTTAACTTCATGCTATGACTCCTTCCAATTTGCCAACAGTCCCTTTATCTTGCTGATTTGGTCTACTGCTGCTTTCTCTCCCTCTGCTACAATCTCTTCAATATCCGTAAATGCTCGTGTACTGAACCTGGAGACATCAGGACGAATCATGATATCTGCTGAAACACCTAAATGACTGACGAGTTCATCCTGCATAATATCAATACTTTGGGTAATTACATCATAGATCGAATGTATTTCAGCATCTCCGCTGAAATGGGCACAGTCTACAGCTATCACCATATCCGCTCCCATGTCCTTTGCGACGGAAGCAGGTACCCGGTCAATGACACCGCCATCTATGTACAATCGACCTTCAATTTTTTCCGGCACAAAAATACCCGGAATGCTAATACTGGCACGTACCGCATTACTCGCATTTCCCTTCGTGAATACTTTCTTGCTTCCTGCATACAGGTCAGTGGCCACCACTCCCATCGGAACAACGAATTCCTCGATATTCTTATTGTACGTGAATAGTCTTATATATTCTTTGATTCTTTTCCCTTGAATAAAACCCATTTTCGGGACAGTGAAATCAAGGTAATACTTCCGTTTGAACGTTGTTGCCAACTTATATAAGTCATCAATTTTCTGACCAGCTGCATAAAATGCTCCTACAAGTGCACCCATGCTGCTCCCGGCAATTATATCGATCGGAATATTGTTGTCATGAAGAGCCTTCAACACTCCCAGGTGGGCAAAGCCTCTCGCTCCACCCGAACCTAATGCCAGACCAATTTTTGGACGTTTCACTCCTGATCTCTCCCTGGTGTCGTTATTTTACTTCTATTTTATGGCATATCAGAAGGCACTATGTGCATATCTTTAAAAGACGAACGTATGCTTGTCTTAATTGTAAACATTCTACTATGGATAAAAATAGAAGTACAGAAATCTGAACGTTTTTCTTGAGGAGGCGGACATGAAGTCACAAATCAAATCTTTCATACTCGCCCTTATAACGATTCTTTTTGCTATTCTGCTAATTCAATACCCCGACCAGGCTTTATCTGCCAGCATCCGTGGTCTGAATATGTGGTGGGAAATTGTCTTTCCTTCTCTGCTCCCTTTCTTTATCATTTCGGAATTGATGATCGGGTTTGGTGTAGTGACCTTTATCGGTGTTTTATTCGAACCGATTATGCGGCCCCTGTTCAATGTCCCCGGTGCCGGAAGCTTCGTATGGGCGATGGGCATGGCCAGCGGGTATCCTTCCGGAGCTAAAATCACCGCCCGTCTCAGACAGGAAAAACAATTAACTCGTATTGAAGCTGAGCGGCTGGTTTCCTTTACAAATGCTTCGAATCCATTGTTCATTTTTGGGGCGATAGCTGTTGGTTTTTTTAATGATCCTGTATTAGGAATGCTCCTCGCGGTAAGCCATTACGGCGGCAACACGATGGTCGGAATAGTCATGCGCTTTTACCACCGTAAAGATAAAAGCTCCAAAGCTAATCATGAGCGCTTCTCGATCAAACGGGCATTCCGGGAGCTGCACGAAACCAGGATAAAGGACGAGCGTCCCTTTGGAAAACTGTTCGGTGATGCTGTTTTGTCCTCTATTCAGACATTATTGATGATTGGCGGGTTCATCATCATTTTTTCCGTTTTAAATAAACTGTTGTTCGTTACAGGAGTTACCGAAATAATTGCGGACAGCTTCACCTTTTTATTAACTTTCCTGCATTTGCCCGAAGTATTAAGTATCCCGATTTTCTCCGGGTTGATGGAAATTACCATGGGTTCTCAAATGATTTCCCAATCCGGAGTCGAAATGCTGTTTGCAGCTGTCGCTGTCAGCTTTATCCTTGGCTTCAATGGTTTTTCCGTCCAGGCTCAAGTTGCAAGCATCCTGGCGGAGACCGATATACGTTTTCACCCATATTTTCTGGGTCGCCTGATGCACGGCATCTTCGCGAGTGTATTATGTATTTTATTATTCCAGCCGCTATATGCCTCCCAAACCGAGGGATCGTCAGGTGCTATACCAGTACTTTCAAAAATTAAAGAATCAGGGTGGCCGATGCATGTCCTGGAACAGCTCTCGCATTACGGTCCTTTAATTACCATTGCCAGCCTGATGGCCGGATGTCTCATCCTGTGGAAACAGCATAAAACCAGTCATTTTTATAAATAATCAAGGAAAACCTGCCAATCATTGACGGCAGGTTTTTTCATTATCCGGAATATTTATTCTTTAGTGCAACTTCGACAGGGGGCGGCACGAGATCAGAAACGGACGCCTGATACTTTGCTACCTCTTTGACAATGCTCGAGCTCAGGAAGGAATATTGATTATTTGTCATCATAAAAAAGGTTTCAATCTCTTCATTCAGTTTCCTGTTCATCGAGGTGATTTGCATTTCGTATTCAAAGTCACTGACGGCTCTCAGCCCGCGAAGAATCGCCTGTGCGTTCTTGCTTTGGGCGTATTCCATCAATAACCCCCCACAGGAATCAACGGAAACGTTTTCAATGTCTTTAGTCACTTCTTCAATCAATGCCTTTCGTTCTTCCACATCGAAAAGCGGGGCTTTTGATTGATTATTAAATACGGCTACAATGACATGATCAAAAACTTTGGCACCTCTTTGGATGATATCGAGATGTCCATATGTAATCGGGTCGAAACTGCCAGGACAAATGGCTAGACGTGTCATACTATATCCTCCTCATCGGTATATGCTGATGGCAATCGTGCCACCATAGACTTCATGTTTCATTAAAGGTACACCAGCCAGCTCATCAGGCAAGTGTTCATCGGCATCATGTTCACATATGATGATACCTTCGTCTTTCAACAGATCATGTTCCCTGATCGCTTCCACCAGTTTTTCATAGGATACTTGCTGATAGGGAGGGTCAAGGAAAATGATATCGAACTTCAAGCCACGTTTACCGGCAGCTTTCATAGCACGGAAAGCATCTGTTCGGAATACCTCTGCCTGCTCTTCTATATTAAGCGACTTCAAATTCTCGTATATCGTCTGAATTGCTTTTGGATGTTTATCGACGAACACACAATGGTCCAACCCCCGACTCAATGCTTCGATGCCAAGACCGCCACTTCCTGCGAATAAATCAAGTGTCTGGCCGCCTTCGAAAAAAGGACCAATGATTTGGAATAATGCTTCCTTAACTTTGTCCGTTGTCGGACGAGTAAGGCGGTTAGGGACCGGACGCAGCTGTCTTCCTTTATGTTCTCCAGCAATCACTCTCACAAGATATCCTCCTTATGTAGAACAGTTATCAGCTAATTTCTTTTTTAAAAATAACCTGGAACAAGGATTGGTGATGCCAAGTCATTCTCCATTATCCTACCACAAACTTTCTTCTTCGTGAAACTTCTCCCATTGCTAATAAAAATAAGGAAAAATTTTTGTATAAATTCCTGTTGTAGCGTTCATAATAACCAATGAAGCAGGAAGCAATGGCTTACTGCTTTAGAAGACGGAGAAGGCTTACATCCCCATAAGCCTTCCTCCGGTTTCTCCTCTCCCTTTGCTTTTTGTTTCTCCAAGTCAGAAACAAAAAGACGGGCTGTCCGTTTACCGGGCAGCCCTATTTTTGTTTTTCCTCGAAGGTAAGTCGTTGCTATACTTAACCGTTCACAACTTCTGTATTACATGCTAAAGTAAATGCGGGACACATTACATAAAATGAGGTGGCATATACATGAATCAAAAATTCATTGAACTGGGAGAAGGAACCGCTGACTTGTATGAACTGATTGAAATCGGGGACCGGATGGCTGACCGCGTTAAACACCTGATGACATTTGCTACAATTAAGAATGGTCAGCCTGTCGTTTCACTCGCTGTCGTTCTCCATCCATCAGGCGATGATAAATTCCAGCCGATTTATATCTGCCGGGAAGGTATTCCGGATCCTGAAGAAAAGAAAACACAACGTTATCAAATGTTTGAACAGCTCGCAGTCCGTCTGGATAAGTCTATCATTCCTCTTACAGTGAAACCTTCCGATCAATTTTATGAGACAGCGCTCTATTATCAGCACCTGATCGGAATCCTACGGATGAATCGTTATATTGCACCATTAACTTAGATTCATAGACTGTTTTTACCGGCCTTTATACGGCAACCTATCTGAATCCGGCCTCTTTCGGACAGGTTTTTGCTTTTTTCACTGCAATCTGTCCCAATCAAAAACACAGAGTAATCCATCCCAATAAAAAAGCCAGTCCCGCCTATCGCAGGCAGACTGGCTTTTTTCATCATATTCCCATTTTGTAATCGTATTGTTTAGCTTTATCTGGCTTTGCGTTTTCGTAGTTTGTTTTTACCTCCGGCTTATAGGAAGGAACCACTCTCGAGACGAACGGAAAACGTTCGAGTTTTTCCATCGTATCTTCGTGTTGCTCTTTATCTACGTATAAAATGGCATACTTGCTCTTTTTGGAAGCATAGATCAAATGACCATGCTTTTTTATTTGTCTTAAGTTCTTCATATGCTGAAAATAAATGACCATACCTTGTCGCTCGACGTTCATAGTTTTTCCTCGCTTTTATAGGCATTTACAGCAAGTGTATCAGAATTATAATTTTCAGGCAATTATTGTGGCATAGGATTTGCTTGTTATTGAAAAACGCAGATGGGAAAGATAGGATAGAATAAACGCGGTGCAGGAATGGAGAGATGGGAATGACGGATCACGAACGTGCATGGGAGAAATTTATCAACTATATGAAAGAAGCAGAAAGCATCCGTACCTTTGAAGTGAAATCCTTTACCGGCCTCCCTTTCATTTATATCCAACCCCGGCCGGAAACCTCGCAGCAGGAATTGGAAGAGCTCCTGAAACGCTCTGCAGCAGGTGCTATGAAAGGAAAACGCCTGACTCTTGCGATGAGTTTCGTTCGCAAAAGCCAAGCGTTCTATGTGTATAGGGTCCGATTTCTGGTCCCTCAGCGTAAAATGTTCTGTTGCGGAAACCTTTGTGATGACTGCATCCGTTTCACTGATCCCTTATGAATCAGGAGGCGCACCCACAGCCTCCGCCAGTACCGCATCCACAGCCGCTGTCAGTTAGGGCCATGCCATCACGAGGTACCTTGATATTTTCTGAAACACTGAAGGCCACAAGTTGACTCACTTCATCAAGAAGCTTCTGGAGTGCCCGTTCTTTCATCTTGAAAGCGGCAACTTTATCATTCATGTCCATTTCCCGTTTTACGGATCGGACCTCTTTCATTATACGGTAGTAATCAGGATGGTAGCGGCCAAACCGCTCCACATCTTCATATTGATCTTTGATTTGTTGAAAGTCATGAATCAGCCGTTGTGCCTGATCGTCTTCTTCCAGCTGCTTTTTTGCAGATTGGTAGTCCTCCATGACCTCTGATTGCAAAATCATTTGCCCGATTTGCTCAGAGGAATCCAACAAATCGACGATTTCCATCGTGGCCAGCATTTGTTTCACCTCCACTACTATCATATCAAATATGATAGTAGAAAGAAATGCACCAGGTTATTCATCTTTCATAGCTCTGGCCATCTGAACCAGCATATTCATCATTTGCAGCTGGTTCCCGATTTTTTCCACGCGCTGAATCGGTGTCCGTCCAAAGAACCGTTTCATCTCTTTATCAAAGACTGTCTGCTGTCCTGGGTCTCTTGTCAACTTTCTGTACCATTCAGGATTCATGCGAATGAAAGCCAGGCGTTCCTCATTCTCCTGTAAAAAACGATAGTTTTCTGCTTGCAATTCAGATCAGTCCTTTAAAAACGGAAAATTGTTGTTACCTGGGCCTTTAGGGGAGCTTTTCATTTCCTGAAACTGCTTTACCAGTGTCTGCAGATTTCCAAGCGCGCCATTCAAGTGATGGATATGGCCATTGATATTTTCCCAATTGACCTGGTCGACCATGTGTACAAACTGGTTCATCCATTCCTTTTTATCTGTTGACTTCTTCTCTTGTGATTGATCGTGATGGTCATCGCTTCGATAATCATCAAAGAAAGGGTCACCTTCTCCTAATAGAAGCCACTTTTCATAATAGTGTTGGAGATTTTCACGATTACTGCGCAGCTCTTTTTTCAGTTTCGGGTGATTATTTACGAATTCTCGGAACTGTTCAACACTTGGATGAAGCTTGTTGCTTACCATATGCTGCACCTCTTTTACTCAAGGATTACCTGTTATCAGCCTATGCCCACGCCTATAAAATGTGCGGGGAGGACGAGGAGGATTTATATGTTCATTGCATCCGTAGTGGTTCCTATCCTTATTTTTTATTTTTATCTGCGTACAAAAAGAGAACGGGAAAAATATGAACAGGAATGGCGAACATACGGAAAAGTTACATCCGGTGCTATTCTGGAGGGGAGAATCCTCCGAACCGTCTCTTATAAAGAAAAGTTTTACCAGGACCTTTATCTGCTGGTTACGGAATTGTGGGTCGATAGTAAGCAAGGAAGAGTGAAAGCGATAAAAAAAGAACCCGCATCCTCTGACCATGAGAAGGCTGGGTTCCGTACCGGGGAACATGTCCGGTTATCTGGCGAATGGCATCATTCTACATTTTATTTTTAACGAGGCACCAGGAAGTTTTGCGTATAGTAGTCTTTGTAGACGCCGACGCCAAGATGGGAATAGTTATCATGAAGCAGGGCTTCCCGGTGACCTTCACTATTCAACCATCCTTCCATAGCTGCAGCAGCATCCGGATATTGGGCGGCTATATTTTCACCAGCACGCGAGTAGGTCACTCCATCAGCCTGTAACCGTTCCTGCAGCCCAACGCCGTCCGGTGTATAATGAGAGAAATAATTATTATCCCTCATATCCTTACTGTGCTTGAAAGCCACTTCTGCTACAGGCTCCGACCACTCCAACGCACCTTTACCAAACCGGTGCCGGTAGCGGTTGGTTATATCAAAGATTTGTCGCTCCCTCGCTTCTTCAATTGCTTCCCAGTCTTCCTCCAATACTGTTTCCTTGGGCAGTTTTCCCCGATAAGAAATCTGATATGGCTGTTGTTTTAACAGAACTTCATAATTCATGACGCGAATAGATGAAAGCTGTTCAGTAAAGGTGTCGAAATAAAGCTGGGCATAAACACTGTGACTTAATTGTACCAGCGGCCGGGTCTTCAAATCATCCTCGGATAATTGAAAAGTGTATTGTTCCACACCTTTTTTATAAGAGACTTCTTTTTCAAAATCATGCTGGGATTGAACCGCTTGATACTCATCACCAATGGTAAGTGGATCAGCGTTCGTCTCGTCTCCTGTCAGAAACCAGGTCACAATCTTTTCCTCATCGATTCCGAATTGTAAATACTTATCGGAATCCTGATTATAAACCCACCAAGTATAGCCATAAGCGGTTGGGTCTTTTCGCTCCGGCTCTCCGTACTCCTCGATCAAGGATTGTTCGTCTTTACCGATCCATTTATACATATCCCCTTCAATAGACAAGCTTTCCTCTTCTTCGCTTGTATCAGGTGGTTCTTCTGATTGATCTTCTTCTAACATTTCAGCAAGCTTTACTGCAGCATCCTTTCCTTTCTGCAGCCCTTTTTCAAGTTTTCCATCAGCGAAATCTCCTGTAACTGCCAGGTAGATTCCCCCAGCTATCAAAATTAGCAGGACGAGGCGTATCAGATTCATGTCTTCTCTCCCTTATTTTAAATCATGTGGATTCTATCACAGATGCTACTATATTTTTACCATCAGTATAGTCGAACCTGCAACTATTTATGACTATCCTAACCGCATCAGAGACAGTTCTTTACTACCATAACTCTGTTTGCTATTGATTTTACCCACGGAAAGCGATCCGTTTTCCCAGCCACCATAATTACTACCTAACGTCTCGAAACTGAGTCTTCAGTAAAAGGGAGTTTTAATGGAATATCAACACAGAAATTTAACGGAGTCACAAAAAAACACGAGCCTGCATCATAGGCTCGTGTTTTCTGAATTAATGCACTTCTGGGCGTTCGGAGATTTCTTCTAAGGCTTTTCCCGCTGCTTGATCGGACATATCGTCCAGTGACAAGTCACCTAAAGAAAGAATCCCTACAAGTTTACCTTGTTCGACTACTGGCAATCGACGTACCTGGTGGTCTGCCATCACTTCACTTGCTTCCTGCAACGTGGCATCCGGCGTAACATGGTAAAGCTTGTCACTCATCACTTCCTGGATCGGGGTAGAACCAGGCTTTTTATTGGCATAGCCACGAATGACTAAGTCGCGGTCCGTCACCATACCAAGCAGCTCCTGATTGCTTCCTACTACAGGCACAGCACCTACATTTCTTTCTTTCATCAATGTTGCTGCATCGAATAAGTGATCATCTGCTGTACAGGATGAAATTTCTGATGTCATCACTTCACGAACTGATTTCATTATTTGTACCCTCCTTCTAATAAAAAGACAGTCATAACTGTCCATTCATCAGGTAGTTTATCCAAAACGAAAGAAAGTTTGCATGCAACGTTAAACGATTTATAGTATAATGAATTGCAACGTGCTCAATTTCATACTATGATAATCTTAACTACATACAATTATTGAGAGGTGTTTGGAATGAAACTAGAAGGTACTGGTATCGAAGGGTTAGTCATTAAACAAAAAGCGCTTCATCATGTCATGAACAAAGCCGGCTTTATCCGTGGCGGGCAATGGGATTACGAACGCGTCACCTATGATTACAAGATCGGCTCGCCTGAAAAGAATATTACTTATTATGTGCGTGTGCAGGGTTATGCAATTGAAGGAGATGTAGATTCGGGAAACGCTGTCTTCAAAATGCTGACACCTTTACTAGGCCGCCACTACTATCCTCACGGGGTTGAATATGGAGAGCAGGAAGGCTTTTCTAAGGACTTGATGGACCGCGCAGCTAAGTTAGTCGAAAGAGCTGCCGGGGATATCAAGAATCATCAAGAAGTGGTTTAAGCAATAACTGATACCGCATCCTAACTAACTAGTCAGGTTGCGGTTTTTTAACATCTTACACTCATTAACTGTTCAAACACCCACGACTTTGCTATATTTTGAATTATAGGTGTTATTTAGGAAAGGAGATACATAAACAAATTGTTCCGCTACCTTACAAAACGTCAATGGATCTTGATTGTAATTACCTTACTCTTCATCATTGCGGCTTATTTCCTACTGCCAGTATCTGTCCCTTTAATTATGGCTTTCGTGACCGCTTTGTTTCTTAATCCGGCCATCCGGATGATGCAATTCCGTTTCCGCATGAAGCGGAAATTGGCGGTCATCATCACCTTTCTTCTCTTTTTATTACTGATCAGTATACTCGGTACATTTGTAGTCACCAAAACAGTAACCCAAGTAGCGCATGTGGCAGAAAATGCACCGACATATGTGAAACAGATCAACCAGATGGTACAGAATTGGGAAGAAAGCATCGACCGCTATGCCCAAGACCTGCCGGATGAGTTTGTAACAGAAATCACTGCAGGTATGCAAAGCAATGTGAGAAATCTCAGTGAAACCATAACAGATACGCTTACCATCGAAAACATAACGAAAGTATTTGCTAAAATTCCAGAGTATCTCGTAAGTTTTATCGTCTATTTAATCGCGTTATTCCTGTTCATGCTTGAAATGCCAAGGCTGAAAGAAAATACGTACGAATTTATGACAGAAGAAACATCCGAAAAAGTGAAATTCATGAATGCTCGTTTATCTTATGTGGTATTCGGTTTTTTAAAAGCCCAATTTCTTGTAAGTATCATCATTTTTATAGTAACCTTAATCGGCTTATTGTTTATCTCACCCGAGGTTGCCGTAGTCATGGCTCTAATCATATGGGCTATTGACTTCATCCCGATCATCGGTTCGATTGTCATCTTAGCTCCTTGGTCATTGTATATGTACCTTGCCGGGGACGCAGTGGCAGGTACGAAACTTGCTATCTTAGCCGTGCTGCTCCTTGCCATCCGCCGTACAGTAGAACCGAAAGTGATGGGAAGACATATCGGTCTGTCTCCCCTGGCGACATTGGTTGCCATGTTTCTCGGTCTTCAATTGATGGGGATTATGGGTTTCATTCTCGGACCATTAATTTTAATTGCCTTTAATTCAGCCAAAGAAGCTGGCATTATCCGCTGGAACTTCAAAATATGATATAACAGAATATTACTGGGTATAAAAAAAGCTGATCCAATAAGTCTGTAATAAGACAAAATGGTTCAGCTTTTTTTATCGGTTTAGAAAAAATCAAGAAATGCCGGGTTATTTTTTGGAAGCCAGTTCGTCAGCAGCGTCAAACTGTCTGATGCCCCTGACAATTTGTTCATAAAAGCGGCTTTCTCTACAGAAAGACTTCCTAGGACAACAGCGGAGAGAGTCCGGATGTCCATTTCTATATCCGCACCACCTGTTGTCTTCTCAACCTCCATGTTGCCATCAGTAAGTGTACATACCCATACCCCTTCATTCCATGGTGCATAGCGGTCTGTGACCTTCAACTTAAGTGAACCGTTCCCCTGTTTCAAAAAAGGGTACTCCTCAAAGAATTTAACCACATCTACAATTCTTGCCATAAAGTATGGTTTTCTTACTTCCTTGAAAGAAGGATTGGCAAAATGAAACGCGTCCAAATCACCTGGAAGCATAGAGAGTTCGATATCGCCTGTCATGGAATCATGATTCTTCATCCATTGCAATAGACCTGTGAATGCCTCGTAACTTTGGTAAATGAACTCTTCGATCACCAGGCGGTCTCTTTTCATTTCCGCCAGCAGGTAACCTTCTATTTTTCCATATGCTTCGTAAGCGATGATCTGGGTATTTTCCGAGATGACCCGCCGCTCCCACCACCATGGTTCCCGCTTTAGCATCAGCATATAGTCTGATACTGCCTGTTCATAAACAGGATTCAACAGGCGGGCTGCATCTTCCTTATGTATTCGCTTCAACTTTCCCTTCTCTGGGGTCTTCCCTGAAATAAGATGTTCCAGTTTCCCTTTATATGTGTAAGTATGTTGCGTGAGCTCAAAGCCATAATTCCGATAAAACGGTATAGAAAATGGATGAAGCATGGAAAGGGATGTTCCCTGTTCGTACATTGTAAGCAAAGCATGCTTCATCAGTGCTCCGACATATCCTTTCCTCCTGTCTTCCGGCCATGTTGCCACACCGGCAATACCACCCATTTTAATCATCTGTTCATTTAATGTTACATGTAACGAATGAAGATGAAGTTTAGCAGCCAGTTTTTCTTCATCAAATATTCCATAAATATCCTGCTTATCCATCTGCCATTTCCTGTCTTCTATTTGAGTTTGCGTCAATGTATAATTAAAAGCGTTCTCACCTAACCTCAAACAATCATCATAGTTCGTGTCTGTGATTTTTTTCAGTTCACTCATCTACTGTTCCTCACTTTCTTAAAAAATAATATGGTATCCTCACGACCATAAATTTTAAAACCTGTGTTCTTTAGTACTCGTAACGAAGGAAGGTTGGATTGATCACATTGAGCAGTAATAACAGCGACTTTTCGCGTGAAGACCCAATCAGATACTGCTGCTACCGCCTCTTGGGCAAAGCCCTTTCCCCTTGCAGATGGAACAATCGTATAGCCTATCTCCACTTGCTCTCCCTTATCTGCACTCTTCAAGTTAACATTACCGATTACTTTCCTGATTGGTTTCTCAATCAAATACCAGGGACCGAAGCCGGCTTCCAGTTCTTTTGCTTCCAGGGCTTCTGTATAAAAAGGAAGCAGTGCTAGCAGACCATTACCTGGCCACTCAGTGGTTTTAATCAAGTGATTTTCCTGAAAAAACTTATTCCTTTCATTGATCAGCCATTGTGCATCCTCCTGAGTCATCGCACGAGCCTGAAGCCTTTTTGTTTCTAAAAACAAATGAACCTTCTCCTCTCTTCGTTTCGGGTATTCATTGTTTACTTTACCTAAAGAATAAAAAAATCGCATGAAACCGTTTTGGACTCCATGCGACTCTCCTGATTAGAAACCGAAAATTGCTCGAAAAACATTCGTTGTTTCGCCGGGTTCGTAGATGATGTATAGAAGGAAAAATACAATGACACCGGTAACAGCTGAGAAAAACCAAATCACACTGGTGACTGGCCCTAGTTTACGGTGCTTAGAGATATTACGCTTCAAAGCAAGCCTCAGTGTTACTAAGCCGAAGATCGCACCTGTGGTAGCCAATATGATATGGAAAATCATATAGATGGTATAGTACGTCTCTACCCCTTCAGGTCCGCCGAAGCTTGTATTTCCAACTAAAATAGTTCTAGTTAAGTAAATAATAAAAAATAATAGGGCACTGATGGCCGCGGACAACATCACTTGCCGGTGACGGCGACGGTGTCCTTTAGCAATCAGCACCCACCCAATCGCTACAAGCGTACCGCTAATAGCAATAAATAATGTGCTGATTGTTGGCAGTAAAGGCATAGACGGTCATTCCCTTCAAGCAAAATCCTGATACTCTTTCATACTAATAAAGATAAGGAAAATGCACAAGTTTGTTAAATAACTCCAGAACTCACAGAACATTATCATCGTACCGTTTAAGACAACCTTCAGCTTTTCATAAAGTATGAAAAAAAGCTTTCCTGACAAGTCAGGAAAGCTTTCCAGGCTATCAAGAATCTTGGGTTATATGTGCTGGCACCGGATCGATGATGTCCCGCTCTTTGTTGAACCAGGTGAAGAAGATCTTTGCGATAATAGCCCCGAAAATGATCTCCTGGGCAACTTTCATAATAATTCCTGCACTCTGCTGATCATCTAATAAGGATAACGGAGAGAACAGCTCAGGGCCGCTCATTTTCAGTCCAGCCATCCCATTTAATACATCCTGAGGAACACATAGACTCAAAGCTTGCACCCATGGTCCTCCTTCCGTAAATGTCGCGTACAATGGAACGTCTGCAAATATGATCAAGGCACATGCCGGTGTAATCAATACGCCATTGGCAAATATATAACCAATTTTCAATAGCTCACTGAGGCGATCCAATTCTTCCAGTGGAGGAAAAACGGACATCCACATCAAAAAGGCAGTAAACAAAATACCAAGGGTTATGCCTGCATGAGCAAACTCCCCGGTTTTCGCGTAATCGAATACCGATGGCAGGTGATAAAGTGAAAATGAAGCATTGAATAATAACAAGGCAATCAACGGCTTAGAAAGGAGCAATAAAATCGGACGAACTACCGGGATATGGAATAATTTCTTCCACATCCATTTAGGAATCCCTTTAATGATTAATATTGGGAACAATAAGTAATAAAGAGCCATTTGCGTCATATGTGCCGTAAAAATGATGTGGGCAAGCAAATCAATTGGCGATCCTTTGATAATATACAAGACGATTAAACCCGTATAGAACAAGGCCTGCTGCTTCCCAGTCGGGCGCCCTTCATCCGTGAAGTGATGGCGGCCTGGACCGGTAATGTAATAGTAAAGCCCGGCCAATAGCAATATAAATAAAAAATAGTAAGGACTCCACAGTGCCCGGAACCCGAATATCTGTAATTCTAACCACATAATGTTCACTCCATATTGGTCTGTTGTTATAACCCTATTTTAACTAAATCCGCTGAAATTCTCGACTATTTTTACCTGATCGCTGAAATGTTCACAAAAAAGACAAAATCTTTCCCTAATTGAAGAAAGAGATCGGAACAAATTGTCCCGATCTCATAAAGCTTATTCTTACCACCAAATAATCGTTGTGAATGTAAGAATTGTCATGAACGCTACCGCGATTCCTCCATAAATCATCAATGCCGGCATTTCATGGTCTTTATTTTTCATATGCATGAAATAATAAAGCTGGAATACGACCTGGACTACTGCCAACAGCAGAATGATTGGTATCGTGAAATATTTACTGACATCACTGACCACTAACGCAAAAGCTGCGATAGTAAAAATGATCATCATGACAAAACTGATTACCTGATGCTGCATCTCTTGTTTATGTTCTGCTTTTTCAAACTCGTTATGAGTGGAATTGGTGTCTTTTGCCATTGATTAACCCACCTTTCCCATCAGGTATACAACTGTAAAGATGAATACCCAAACGACGTCGATGAAGTGCCAGTACAAGCTGGCAATATAAAACTTTGGAGCATTGTACAGGTTCAAACCACGCTTGGCGTTCCTGCCCATTAATGTAAGAATCCAAAGAAGACCGAATAGTACGTGGCCCCCGTGGAAACCGACGAGTGTATAGAAAGCTGACCCTAACGCAGAAGACCGGAAAGTAAATTCATATTCATGAATATAGTGATAGAATTCATAAATCTCAAATCCAAGGAAAGTAAAACCTAGAGCAACTGTTACTCCAAGCCAGACCATCATCTTGGAAAAGTTATTATTTTTCATGTGATACATGGCATAGACACTTGTCAAAGAACTTGTCAATAACAGCATGGTCATGACAAATACGAGCTCCAGGCCAAACAATTCCTCCGTACCTGGCCCACCAGCAGTAGAATCATTCAATGCCAGATAGGTACCGAATAGACTTGCGAATAAAACTGTTTCTCCCCCAAGGAAAAACCAGAATCCCAGGAATTTATTTTTACCTTCAAGGGTGGCTTTTTCCGGTTCGTGGGGCATTTGTTTCGGATTTAAAATATCTTCGTTACTCATACCTGGCCATCCCCCTTTTCCAGATCTTCTTTATGGATATGATAACCAAGGTCGTCTTTTACAGAACGGACGAACATGGAACCAAGTGTAATACCCATACCAATGAATACAAGAGACAACCAGACAGGATTATCGACTTGGTAGATGAAACCGAAACCTGCAATGAACAGCCCGAAGGACATCACAAAAGGAATGATGGAACCGTAAGGCATATGGATATCTCCAAGCGGCTCAGCTGGTGTCATTGCTTTCTTACCTTCCGACTTCTCAATCCATAACGCATCCAGACCACGTACCAAAGGTGTCTGTTTAAAGTTATAAAATGGAGGCGGTGAAGGAATAGACCATTCCAGTGTACGTCCATCAAATGGATCGGCAGATGCTTTCGGCTCTTTCATAGCTGTATAGATGACATTCCATAGGAAGATGATGACACCAAGCGCCATGAAGAAAGCACCAATCGTACTGATCAGGTTTCCAGTATCAAGCCCTTGCCCATCAAGGAACTTCCAGTAACGTCTAGGCATACCCATCAGACCAAGGAAGTGCTGGATGAAGAATGTCAAATGGAAACCGATGAAAAATGGCCAGAATGCCCATTTTCCAAGCTTTTCGTTCAGAACTTTACCGAACATTTTCGGCCACCAGTAATGCAAAGCAGCGAAAATACCGAATACAACCCCACCTACGATGACGTAGTGGAAGTGAGCAACAACGAAATACGTATCGTGGTACTGATAGTCAGCAGCAGCTGCTGCAAGCATGACACCAGTCATACCACCGATAGTAAATGTCGGAATAAATGCTACCGACCAAAGCATTGCTGTTGTCATTCGAATTGTTCCGCCCCACATGGTAAATAACCAGTTAAAGATTTTAATACCTGTCGGAACAGCGATCGCCATTGTAGTTACAGCGAAAATAGAGTTGGCAACCGGCCCCATACCTGTTGTGAACATGTGGTGAGCCCAAACCATGAACCCTAGGAAACCGATCAACACAGTTGCAAACACCATGGCGGAATACCCAAACAGACGTTTTTTGGAAAATGTAGAGAACACTTCACTGAAGACACCGAACACAGGAAGAATCAAAATGTAAACTTCCGGGTGACCGAAAATCCAGAATAAATGCTCCCAGATAATGACGTTACCGCCGGATGCGACATCAAAGAAGACGGACCCGAACATACGGTCAAACATCATCAAGAACAAACCGACTGTCAAAGCCGGGAATGCAAACAGAATCAATGTACTTGTGACAAATACTGTCCAGGTGAACAGTGGCATACGCATATAGCTCATACCTGGCGCACGCATATTGACGATTGTCACCAGGAAGTTGATACCACCGATCAATGTACCGGCACCTGAAATCTGAAGACCCATCACATAGAAGTCTACCCCATGTGTAGGGGAAGTTGTGGATAATGGAGCATAAGCTGTCCACCCGGCATCAGGCGCTCCACCCATAAACCAGGAAAAGTTAAGGATCAGACCGCCAAAAAAGAACAGCCAGAAACCTAATGAGTTAAGAAACGGGAATGCTACATCTCGTGCCCCAATTTGAAGTGGAACCACGGCATTCATTAATGCGAATAGTAATGGCATCGCTGCCAAAAAGATCATGGTTGTACCATGCATCGTAATCATTTCGTTGTATAAACCTGCACTGATGAATTCATTGTCCGGTTTAATCAGCTGAATCCGGATAATCATAGCTTCCAGGCCGCCCAATAGGAAAAACAAACCACCGGCGACAAGATAAAGATGCGCAATCTTTTTATGGTCGACCGTCGTTAAGTAATCCCACATAAAAGCGCCGAAGCCTTTCTTTTGCGCTACTGCAGTACTCACGCTTTTAACCTCCCTCTAAACTAAATACCTATATCACATAGCTTTTAAATTATTGTGCACTTTCCGGTGTTACCTCTGAAGGCTTCAATTGCATCAAGTATTCAGCCACCTTACCTGCTTCTTCTTCGTTTACAAGGTTTGGAGGCATGGTGTTGCCTGGCTTGATTTCATTAGGATGCAGGATCCAATTTACAATGTTTTCTTTTGTCGGTTCCAGAATCCCTGCCACTTTGGCACGATCACCGAAGTTTGTCAGGTTAGGACCGACACCTTTTGGCTGAGAACCGATGGCGTGACAGCTTAAGCAGTTGTTTTCGAAGATTTCTTTACCTTCTTGTGCAACCTCTGTCTCAGGCTCAGCTTCAGGGTCTGCATTTTGCATATCGCTTACCCACTGTTCATACTCTTCCGGACTAACAACAACGACACGGAAGTCCATCAAGGAGTGGGAAGGACCGCAAAGTTCAGTACATTGTCCCCAATAGACGCCTTCTTCTGTTGCTTCCAGGTACATTGTATTTTCGTTATCCCCCGGGTTCGTATCGATTTTACCTGCAATCGATGGCACCCAGAAGGAATGGATGACGTCAGCTGACTTCATCGTTAAGTATACGCGTTCCCCTTTAGGGATGTATAAATCCTGGCTGGTTGAAATTTCTTCGCCAGCATAATCGAACTGCCACCAGAATTGTGCGGAGGTGACATCAATTCGTATGTCTGCTTCATCTGATGACTCTTCTGCCAAGTCAAAGACAGCCGTCACTGTTGGTACTGCAAGCACTAACAATAGAATAATCGGAATGACTGTCCAGATGATTTCAAGCATTTTGTTACCTTCGGTTTGTTTAGGAATATAATCCTCTTGCCCTTTTTTCTGACGGTAACGAATCAGAACAAATGTGTAAATGGCCATAACGACGATGAATACAAAGATCATAATGGCAATACTCAGAATCATCAAATCGTATAGTAGTTCCGCTCCATACCCTTCAGGTTTAAGTGCGCTGACTTTATCAACTCCACAGCCTGACAGGATCAAGGAGAGCGATCCGAGCAAGAACAAAGCACGGAATTTTCCCATCCATCCTTTCATGAATACAACCTCTCTTTCTCTTTTTAGCTTTACTTTTATTTCATAATCAGATGATGGCTTCTATGCCATCATCTGATTTGATTAATAAGGCAGTGTGACAATAACCATCAATGGGAATAGGATGGTCAGGTATAACAAGGAATAAAGGAACATCCATGTTGCCCATTTAATGTCATCTTTCATCTTGAAACCGGCCAGTGCCAATACCAGCCAGCCTGCTGTCAACAAACCACTGATAATCATAAAAGTGATCCCCAGTGAAGCTAAATAGATAGGCAGTGGCAACAGACATGCCACATAGACGACCATTTGACGTTTCGTGATGCCGAAGCCGTGGACGACTGGCAACATCGGAATATTAGCCGCTTTATACTCATCTTTCTTCTTCATAGCTAGTGCTAAGAAGTGAGGCGGCTGCCAAATGAACATGATCAAAAATAGGATGAGCGCTTCAAGGCGAAGGCCTGGTTCAATCGCAGCCCAGCCGATAAGCGGAGGAACCGCTCCAGAAAAGCTCCCGATGACCGTATTGATCGTATACCTTCTCTTTGACCACATCGTGTACAAAATTACATAGACAAACCACCCAAAAGCACCGAGAAGTGCAGCTTCAACAGTTGTAAATAACAATAATAAGAATCCAACGATGGATACGACGATGCCCATTGTCTTCACATTGGAAAGTGAGATCGTACCAGTGACAGTAGGACGTGTCTGCGTTCGTGACATAACAGGATCGATGTCCCGATCATACCAGTTATTAAGGATACAACCTCCCGCTATAATGAAAGCGGTTCCGACCATCGTAAGCAAAAATGTCGGCCAATGAGCTATGAAGGATGACCCGGTAAAATGCAGGGCCAGCCAAAAGCCTGCAAAGGTCGTAATCAAATTGGAATTGATGATTCCTATCTTGATCAGACTCATGATATCAGCCCAAAGTGATGATTTGCTGACAGTCGAATGGTTGATGGCTTGTGACGATGCCGTCTCGACTGTTCTCGTATTGTTCATCAGTTTATCTTCCTCCTTCAACCTCCCTCACAAAACAATGGTTCGACATAAAATGGAAGCTGTTTTTTTAGGGTGGGGTTTCAAAAAAATCATTGAAGGGGCAAGAACCCTCTCAAATAGCCCTTGGGGCATCAAAGCCATTGTATCACGGAATACCTTTTCAATCTATTTAATCACATTATTTTTGTAAGATGTGACAAATTTGTGAAAACATGCCCCCATAATAAAATAAAAGGCAATCCAGCCTTTCTCCATGTTTTACTATTGACTTGGAAATGCCTTCAGATCAAGGTTTTTACGTTTATTCCGTTTCAATATCCCCTATATATTTCTAGCAAACAACAGCTTCATTTGCAAGTGTTTTTTACATTTCCATGCTGTTAACAATACAAAATAAACAAAAATGTGACAAACAGATTTCCATTAAAAAAGGCTGGCCTGTTTGATGAGGCCAGCCCTTAGTGTTACCACTTATTCAAATTCAATCAATAGATCGCCTACGTGAATTGCCTCGTTGTTCTTAACATATATATCTTTAATTTGACCGGAAAACGGAGCCTGGACGGTTGTTTCCATCTTCATCGCTTCCGTAATCATCAAGTGATCACCTTTCTCTACATTCTCACCCTTTTCAGACAACACTTGGATGACGGTGCCCGGCATACTTGCACCAATATGCTTATCGTTGGATTTATCCGCCTTCGGGCGTTCCTGGACAGCTGATTTTATACTATTGTCCTTGACGACCACTTCCCGCGGCTGGCCGTTCAGTTCGAAGTAAACCGTTCTTGTTGCATCGGCTTGTGCTTCACCAATAGAAACAAGTTTAACGATCAGCGTTTTCCCCTGCTCGATTTCCACTTCGATTTCTTCGCCCAGTCTCATGCCATAGAAGAACGTCGGAGTATCCAATACGGACATATCTCCGTATTGTTCATAGAAGCGGTGATGATCCATGAATACTTTCGGATAGAGCGCATACGTAATCATATCAAAACTTGTAACTTGACGATCCAGTGAATGGAATAAGGTGTCCCGCAATTCCTTGAAATCCACCGGTGGCAACAGTTCCCCCGGACGGACCTGGATCGGTTTCCTGCCTTTCAATACGATACGCTGCAATTCAGCAGGAAAGCCTTGATACGGCTGCCCTAAATACCCTTCAAAGAACTCGACGACGGAATCAGGAAATGCTAATGAATCTCCTTTTTCATAGACATCGTCTTCTGTGAGATCATTCTGTACCATAAACAATGCCATATCCCCGACTACTTTGGAGGAAGGTGTCACTTTAACAACATCACCGAACATATCGTTTACTTTCCGGTACATCTTCTTTACTTCATCCCAGCGACTTGCGAGACCGACAGCCTTTGCCTGCTGCTGAAGATTGCTGTATTGCCCGCCAGGCATTTCATGCTCATAAACTTCCGTATGCGGGGATTTCATTCCGCTTTCAAAGTCAGCGTAATAATTACGGGTGTCTTCCCAGTAATGGCCTAGCTCTTCATATGCTTTAATGTCCATGTTCGGTTTGCGGTCATTGCCTTCCAAAGCATAATATAGACTGCTCGCACTAGGCTGGGAGGTGAGTCCTGCCATTGGACCCGCTGCCACGTCCACGACATCCACTCCTGCCTCAACGGCGCGGGCATAGGTGAAAATACCATTCCCGCTCGTATCATGTGTATGAAGATGAATCGGTATATCGATCGAATCTTTCAAACTGGATACAAGCTGATAAGCAGCTTCAGGTTTTAAGAGTCCCGCCATGTCTTTAATTCCAAGAATATGGGCTCCGGCATTCTGCAATTCTTTTGCCATTCGGACGTAGTAATCCAAGTCGTATTTAGGACGGGAGGAATCAAGAATATCTCCAGTATAACAAAGGGCTGCTTCTGCCACTTTTTCATTATCCCGGACGGAATCGATAGCTAGCTTCATGCCATCAATCCAGTTAAGACTGTCAAAGATACGGAAGACATCGATGCCCGCTGTAGCGCTCTTTTCAACAAACTCACGGATCAGGTTATCCGGATAGTTTTTATAACCGACCGCATTACTCGCTCGTAAAAGCATCTGGAATAGTACATTCGGCATCTTTTCACGAAGCTTCAACAAACGCTGCCATGGGTCTTCTTTCAGGAATCGTGAGGCCACATCAAATGTCGCTCCTCCCCACATTTCCACAGAGAACAACTCAGGTAAAAGACGCGCAGTCGGCTCAGCGATGGTCTCCAAATCTTTTGTACGAACCCTCGTCGCCAGCAAGGATTGATGGGCATCCCGGAACGTAGTATCTGTCAGCAATACCTCATTTCGTTCTTTCAGCCAGTTCGCCAGGCCATCCGGGCCCTGCTGGTCCAATATTTGCTTGGTCCCTTCCTGTATCGGTTCAGAATATTTCACTTTAGGGATTCTCGGCTTGGCATACACCGGTTTCTTTTTATTTTCTAATCCTTCAAAACCGTTGACTGTCCGGTCTGCAATATAATTAAGCATTTTTGTACCACGGTCTTTTCGTTTCGGAAAGACGAATAGCTCAGGAGAACGATCAATGAATGTTGTATCATACTCCCCAGACAGGAACTGATTGTGCTGGATGACGTTCTCCAGAAACGGAATGTTCGTCTTGATACCGCGAATACGGAATTCCCGAAGGTTACGCACCATCTTCTTGGCTGCCTGATCAAATGTAAGCGCCCAAGTGGAAACCTTGACAAGTAACGAATCATAAAACGGGGAAATGACAGCTCCCTGGAAGCCGTTACCTGCATCAAGCCGCACCCCGAAACCGCCGCCGGAACGATAAGCCATGATTTTTCCTGTATCCGGCATGAAATTATTCAATGGATCTTCTGTAGTAACCCGGGACTGGATGGCATATCCATGGGTCCTTATCTCGGATTGCTGAGGTATGGCGATCTGTTCCTCATGAAGGTTATACCCTTCCGCAATCCGGATTTGCGTCTGTACGATGTCGACCCCGGTGATCAATTCGGTGATCGTATGCTCTACCTGCACTCGCGGGTTGACTTCAATAAAGAAATATTCATTATCTGTCACCAGGAATTCTACTGTCCCGGCGTTGATATAATTCACATTTTTCATCAGCTTTACTGCTGCTTCACAAATCTCTTCTCTTAAGGTTTCTGTAAGTGACACACTTGGGGCCACTTCAACCACTTTCTGGTGACGACGCTGCACCGAGCAGTCACGTTCATACAAGTGGATGATATTCTGGTCCACGTCCCCGAGAATTTGAACTTCAATATGCTTCGGCTGTTCGATTAACCGCTCGACATAAACCTCATCGCTGCCAAATGCCGCCTTGGCTTCTGATTTGGCACGGTCATAGGCTTCGTGGACGTTATCAGCGCTTCTGACAATACGCATGCCTCGGCCGCCGCCTCCCAAGGCTGCCTTAATGATGATAGGATATCCATGTTTCTCCCCAAATTCTTTCACTTCATCAAAGGTCGAAACCGGTCCGTCTGTTCCCGGAATGACGGGTATACCTGCCTGGACAGCCTGATCCCTGGCTTTTACTTTATCTCCAAACATATTCAAATGCTCACTGGAAGGCCCGATAAAAATGATGCCTTCTTCTTCACAGCGACGGGCGAAATGAATGTTTTCAGATAAAAAGCCATAACCTGGATGGATCGCATCTACTCCTACGTTTTTTGCAATTTCAATAATCCCTTCAATATCCAAATAAGCATCAATCGGCTTTTTACCTTCACCGACAAGATAGGCTTCATCTGCTTTATAACGGTGGAAAGCGCCAGTGTCTTCTTTTGAATAGACCGCCACCGTACGAATATTCATTTCTGTACAGGCACGGAAAACACGAATGGCGATTTCACCTCGGTTTGCTACTAAAACTTTATTGATCTTTCTGGTTTCAGTCATGATCTCACTCCTTGTCGTTCTGGTTGATTAGTGTTTTGAATCGTAGTACTTTTACCGGCAGGCACTGGCCGACGATCTTTTGTCTGTTCTTCTTTTACATGGACGGTGAGTGCGACATTATTCAAGATACCGACAGAGAGCATCATAATTAATAAGGAGGAACCGCCATAGCTTACAAATGGCAGCGGCACACCGGTGATTGGCAGCATACCGGACATTGCACCAAGATTGATGAATGCCTGGATGCCGATCATGGCGGAAATTCCAAGCGCAAGCAGGGAACCGAAAGTATCCTTACACTGCCTGGATATGTACAATCCCCGCAATACCAGTCCACCCAGCATACCAATAACGATGATCACTCCAATAAAACCTAATTCCTCAGCGATTACAGCCATAATAAAATCCGTATGCGGCTCAGGAAGGAAACCTAACTTCTGTACACCTTGGCCCAGGCCTTCCCCAAATAACCCGCCTGTGCCGATTGCCACGTAGGATTGGATTAAATGATAGCCGTCCCCATCTGGTGTTTCGAACGGCTGGAACGCGCCTGTAAAACGAGCTAACCGTTCGTCCGTCACCATTTGAGGTGCTAATAGTAAAATGAATACCAGCGTGACCCCGATCAATAAGGCGATGTGCTTTCCTTTAATTCCGGAGCTTGCAATAACAAAGCTGGCAATCAAACCGATAATGGCCGCCGTCCCAATATCCGGCTGCAACACGATTAAACCTAGAATCATGCTGGTCAAGATTAAGGGCGGAAGGACGGCTTTACCAAAATCATCGATGTAACGCTGCTTTTTCGAATAGATCGCAGACAGGTAAATGATCAATCCAATTTTAACGAATTCAGCTGGCTGAAAACTCATGAATTTCAAGTCATACCAGGATGTGGCATTGTTGACGTTCTTACCGAAAAAGAAAAGACCCACCAGCATGAATATCATCAATAATACAATCAGTTTAGTCATGCGCTGCAGGTGTCTGTAAGGAAAAATAGTAAAAAAGAACAGCAAGCCTATGCCAATGAACCCCCACATCAGCTGTTTTTTCAAAAAGTGAAAACTGGACGTATCCAATAATACTGGGCCATAAACCATGCTGGCGCTATAGATCATCACAGCTCCAAATCCAGTCAAAAGAATCGGTAAGATAAAAAGAGTAAAGTCGATATTTTTCAATTTTTGTCGCATTACGTTCCATCCCTCTATAATAATTTACTAGATTCGTCGCAAAATTCCTTCTTTTTATAACCAAGTATTTTTATAGCTGTCGAGTTATGTATGATATAAAAATCAGAAAAACCTGGTGTGACGCCAAAAGTTTATCTTTTCATCGCGTCATTTAAATGCCTGGCTTATCGCCAGGTCTTTTTTGAAAAAGCCTTCGTATATGTCCTGCATTAATCCTTTCTCAAAGTATAAAAAAACCCAAATTACAACATTAGCTGTCGCAATTTGAGCTTATATATCAAGATTTCTGTGCAGCTTCATGTAATACATTCAACTGTTGTTCCAAGTTATCCAGCAGTGCTTTGCCTTCCTCCTCGGTTATTAGATCGAGTCGTACCGCGAAATCGATTTCACGTGACAGCCCGAACATTTGTGTATCTAAAACTTCTTCATATAAAGGACATTGTGGCATGGTCAGATTATCCATTTGAACCTTGATTAACTTCAAGATCTTATCTGCATCAGCCTTGAGAAGGGCGTAGGCTTTTTCGCGATGATCTACAGCCAAATCAGATAACATCAAAAATCCCCTCCAATAACAGACTTCTATCTACTATATTATCGTCTGTCCCGCCAAATTGCAATATAAGATATAGGTCAAACTTTAAAACCTATTCCTTTTATCCTTTTTCTCGTGCCTGAATGCTATACTATTGTCATTTAAAAAATGGCTCTGTTAAACTTTGTTGTTGATTTTCATAATAGGCTTATTCAACAATAGGGCCGAATTGTGGAAGACTCAGTTTCAAGATAGTGAGGGTTCTTTACCATAATAGCGTCAGGGATGTCCGGGAAACTACTCGCTTTCCTGCGGGGGAACCGGCAAGCCTCCTCGGTCGTTTTCACTCCCTGTGGGGTCTTGCCTAGTCCCTTATCCCGCTGGAGTCTCGCAGTTTCCCTGCCACCCCATCCGAAGGATGGGAGAAAAGAACCCCTGTTATATTGCAGATGTCTTCTACTTTTAATGGATAATTGAATAAAGACGCGGCTTTAAGCTCATATTTCATGCATAGCTCACTCTTGGTTTGAAGAACGATATACCGATGCTTCCGTATCTCTCATAAACGCAAGGAGGTCCGGGAAATTGCGAGACTCCAGTGGGATGAACATGAGCGGTGAGATCCCGCAAGGCGAAGCCTGAGGAAGCTCACCACATGCCCACGGAAAGCGAGTAATTTCCCGGACCTCCACACCGTTACTACCGTAACGGAAACAAACTATCTCGAAACTGAGTCTTCAATTAAAGGGAGCTATTTTTGTGAAATCAACACGGAGCTTTAACAGAGCCTAAAAAATAGATAAATCATAGCGGTTGGCGAGGAGTTCCAATAGCTTTAAGCCGACGACGCTGTTTCCTTTCTCGTCGAGAGCTGCCCCGTATACGGCGATCCCGCCAAAGCCGTTGACCGACCCAACCACAGCGCCGGAGACGCCACTTTTCGCTGGTATTCCCACCCGGATGGCAAAAGAACCAGAAGCATCGTACATGCCACACGTCACCATAAATGTTTTACAGATACGGGCCAAATGCCTTGGAATGATTTGCCTGCCAGACTCGAGGTCTTTGCCATCATTGGCAAAAATAGCACCGATACGGGCGAGGTGATGGATGTTCACTTCGATTGCACACTGTTTCGTATAAGCATCCAGGTTTTCTTCCACACTTCCTTCAATTACGCCATGCTGTTTCATATAGTAGCAAAGGGAGCGATTCAAGTATGCTGTCTGGAATTCAGACACCGCCACGTCTTCGTTATACCGGATAGACTGGTCATCTGTCATTTCATGAATGAAACTGAGCAGTCGCCCTACTTTTTCATCAGGCGTTGCCCCGTGAATCATATTGGTTACAGCCAGGGCGCCGGCATTAATCATCGGGTTCAGTGGTTTGGAAGGTGCATGCTGCTCCAGTCGATAAATCGAGTGGAATGGGTCTCCGGTCGGCTCCATGCCAACACGGTCGAAGACATATTCTTCCCCATTGTCCATTAAAGCTAAAGCAAGGGAAAGTACTTTGGAGATACTTTGCAGTGTAAAACAACAGACAAGGTTCCCGGCGCTGACACATTCTCCGTCCAGATCATAGACAGCGACTGCCAGTTCGTCGGGGTCCTGCTTCGCTAATGCAGGTATATAGTCTGCGACCTTTCCATCTCTCGCTAAGGGTCTTACGTTTTCCAGCCAATCTTCTAATACTTCTTTCGTTAAATTTTTGGCCACTTTTATTACCTCCTTCGGGTGCAATGATTACAATTTTTTGCTATTCTGAATTATGGTGATTATTTTATTGAAAGGTGGCCCTTGCCATGATTGTCCAAATAGCAGGAAATGTGAACTATCCAATTACACTGGATCCGACCGTCTGGATCTTTGATGATCGGAAGGTAACTATGGAAGAAGCATTCGGTACGGTTGATAAAGAAAATACGGAGGAAGATGAACTCCAGAAAGCTTCCATGCGTTGGGATCGTGAAATTTACCAACAAAAAATCGACCCACCCGTTAATAGGAGTATTTCCCGTTTTGAGAAAGAAAAAATCCTAAAAGAGACATATTTAATCGATTTAAAACCTTTTATTAAGACAAGCGAACCTGCCAATGATTCGATAGGCGTTACGCTAGAAACTACAAAAGGTAACAAAGAAGTGTCAATCGAAGACATGAGGCAGGCACTTGCGTTGTTTTCTGTCGAAGGCCGTCCGCTTAAAGAAGATGGCCCAATTCATCTGTATTGGGCAGACGGAAGCAATCAAAACGATCCAATCACAGGCGTCACGAAAATCATCTTCAATTAATTTGCATCCATGCAAATTAAGCTGGCTGGCAGGTTTGTTTGAAGTCTCCTGCCTGCCAGCTTTTTATTTATCGTGTGTTTACAAGAAATCGGCTGCGAGCTGGGCGAGTGGTGAACGTTCCCCTTTTATCAGTTTCACATGTCCGCTCAAGTTATGATGCTTGAATTTCTCCACCACATGCATAAGCCCATTATTATATTCGTCTAAATAAGGATGGTCGATCTGCTGAGTGTCTCCCAGAAGGACAATTTTGCTTCCCTCCCCGATTCTTGTCAGGATTGTTTTTACTTCATGGCGGGTAAGGTTCTGCGCTTCATCGATTAATATGAGCTGATCGGGTATACTTCTGCCCCTGATGTAAGTCAATGCTTCTACTTGTATCGAACCAAGACCTGATAAAATGCCGTCCAGCTCACCCGGCTTTTTCACATTGAATAAATGCTCCAGGTTATCATATATCGGCTGGACCCACGGTCTAAGTTTTTCATCTTTCTCTCCTGGAAGATAACCTAAGTCTTTCCCCAGTGGTACAATCGGGCGTGCTACTAACATCTTCTTATACAATCCTAAGTCTTCGATTTGCATCAAACCGGCAGCAAGCGCCAGCAGCGTTTTGCCTGTCCCTGCTTTCCCCGTCAACGTGACTAATGGTATGTCCCGTCTTAGCAGCAGCTCCATCGCCATGATTTGCTGCGCATTTCTTGGTTTTATCCCCCACACATGTTCATTGGAAAATTGGCAAGGCTTTAAAAACCCCTGCTGGTTTACCATTCCCATTGCTGATTGGGAAGGATTGTTCCGGTTTTTTAAAATAAAAAATTCATTCGGGTAATAAGACCGTGTCAATTCCTGGATGGGAAGCTGTCCATCTTTGTAAAAGCGGTCCAGGGCTTCTTTTTCTGCATAAAGTTCGGAAAAGCCTGGGTATATTTCATCTTTGTGAATGGCCCGTTCATTCAGAAAGTCTTCAGCTGGTATTCCCATCGCATCCGCTTTCACCCGCATCAGCATATCTTTCGAAACAAGTATCACCTGTTTGCCGTCTTTCTTTTGTTTTTCTTCTTCGTGCAGATTCAGCGCTACTGCCAAGATCCGGTTATCATTTGTTTTTTCAACAAAAATTTCTTCCATTTTTTGATAAGATCGGTGGTTCAATTCGATTTTCAATTTACCTCCATTGCGAAGCAGAACCCCTTTGTGCAGTTCACCTTTCACGCGAAGCCTATCAATGATACGCGATACCTGCCTTGCATTGCGGCCTATTTCTTCCATGATTCTTTTCTTCGTATCCACTTCTTCTAATACGACGGCTGGAATGATGACTTCATTATCCTCAAAAGTATAAATTGCGTTTGGATCCTGAAGCAGGACGTTCGTATCCAAGACATAGATTTTTTTCAAACAGTACGCCTCCTATATATCAGGTTGAAGGGTTCCAAGGGTTCTTACCTCATTTATATGTTCCGATGCATAAGGATAGACGACCTGACAAACGCTAGTAAAAAAAGAAGGTGAACTTACAATGAAAAAACATATGCTTAACGCCTTGATATTGACTGCTTTATTCGCTTTGACGGCTTGTCAGAACGACGATCCGGAAACATTACAGCAAGAGCGTGATGGAACAGAACCGTTGATGGTAAAAGATTCAGATCCTATAGAAAAGGAAGATCGTTCCAATCAGGAGATTGCGCAACACCTAGCTAAACTGGCAACAGAAGTCCCAAATGTGCATGATGCTACTGCGATTGTGCTGGGTCCTTATGTTGTGGTGGGCATAGACGTTGATAAGGAATTAGATCGGTCCCGGGTGGGCACGATCAAATATTCTGTAGGAGAATCATTGAAACATGACCCATACGGAAAACAAGCAGTTGTTGTTGCCGATGCAGACGGTGTAGAACGAATCAGGCAATTGAACAACAAACTGCAGGAAGGCCATCCGATTCAGGCCATTAGCGAAGAATTAAGTGCCATTGTCGGCCGTTACATGCCGGAAATGCCAATTGATGACGACCGTCCGGAAGAGCCTGATCCGAATAAAGAATCTGTTCCTGAAAGAGAAGAACAGAAGCTGGATGAAATCGAAGAAGAGCAATCCAACGAACATTTGAACAAAGAAAATAATTGAATTACAAAAGCGCAAGCGCCTTGCTCACCCCTGACAAGCTTAAGGCAATCCTCGCCGTGACGTTTTTTGTACTTTAGACCAATTAAGTTTATAAAGGTTTAAAGTATAAGTAAAACTAAAGCTTTCGCCATAAAACATTGGCGATAAGCCAAGTTTTTCTAATCACAGAGAGGATTGACTTAAGACCTCGAGGGGGTAGGCGCTGGAGCTGGATGTAACCACTACGTAAAATTATACACAAAAAGAAAATTTTATAATTTATTAAACCAAAAAGAACAGCTAAATCCTTTTCAGGATTTAGCTGTTTGCTTTTTCAAGTATTTCTCGTTCTTTTTCGGTCAGTTCATTATAATACTGGACCCCGAATTGAGAACCTTCGGACACCATCTTAGTATTTTCGTGATTGTCTTCCTGCGGATTTCCAGCTGCTTCTACTGGTAAATCACTGCCATTAGACTTTGTGAAAAGTGACTGCGCTTTCCCTTTCCATTGGCCCCGGCGTTCTTCATCCTTCAGCAAGTATGCTAAAGTACCTGCGCCTAGTGCACCTACCGTTGAAAAAATCCATCTTTTCCTCAAAGAAATCATCCTTTCTTGGTCTTCTGTAAATACACTTCCCGAAATGTATTTATTTGAAACAGTATTTTTCTGGTTAATCCTTCAAGGAGGTCATGACCTGGCGATCCAGCTTGGCCGCAGCTTTCTCATCATATGTTTTATCATAGTCAGGTCCTTTAGAAATTTTCGCTCCGTAAAACATGACATCTCTTACTTCTTCAATGTCCACTTCAATTTTGGCGAGCTTCAACGGAATCTCTTCGATTCGTTCGGTCAACACCTTCCCCTCTCCTTTAATGGAATAAGTGGAGTCTGCATCAATTAAAGTCAACACGATTTTAGGGGCGGATTTAATATTCCGGACAATAACCGAACGATTATCCACCGCGAATACAAGGGTTCTTCTGTCTTTGGCATATACCCAGCTGATCGCATTCACCATCGGAGAACGCGTCTCTTCATGATAAGTAGATAACAACATAAATGTTTCTTGTTGCAGCAGTTCATATTGTTTATCGTTTAAAGCTTGTTCTACTTGATTCGCCATTCCTATTCCTCCTTTGTGTTTAACCCAGTCTTGAGGGATAACTGATAAACCTTTGCTTTAATGCGTCTATATATATGGTATGTTATACTTTTACTATAGGCTTTCAAGCTAATAGGTGAACTACTATAAGGATAAAAGCCGTCTTGTAAATCAGGCTTTGTCTTTTTGGATGAGCCTGTATCAGAAAGAAACCAATGATTAACTGAGGTGAAATTTATGCGGGTCAAATGTGTCATTTGTGATGATATAAACAATATCGACAGTAATTGCCTACAGGCAAAACGGCTGAGAAACCGGCGCCTCACTACGTACATGTGTCCAAGCTGTCATGATCGTATTGAGGAAAAAACTAAACAAAGATTGGCAACTGGTGATTTCCGCATCTATAAAGAACGGAAAACCGAAAAATATCTTAGTTAGAAAAAGGGCTGACCGGAGAGATTCACTTCTCTATCGAGGTCAGCCTTTGTTGTACATGAAGAATGTTTTACTCTATTAAGTCATCGTGACGACTTGGCGACAAGCCAAGTCCTTCTAGTATTAATGATAATTTTTAAATTTATGTGGCTCTTCTTCAATCTGGTTAAGGATCAGTTCAATCAGTTCAGTCGGAAAGCGGAACTTGCGCACTTTATCCTCTGTGATGCATTCCACTTGATACATTTCTTCATCCCGATGGATTTCTATGTCTGTCAGGTGATGATCTTCCTTCAGCATTTCGTAAAAAAAATCGGCTGTTTCGTTTGCAGACAGGTCGTCGGGACGGTTTTCGGCAACTACTTTGATGGTGAGCCAATTATAAACAGCATCCTGCAGTGAGCGCATTCCTTCACTCTCCTTATATTATCCTTCGTTTCTTCCGCTTCGTTCCCTATGGAGCCGGAGTCGGTAAATCCCTAATACGACGGCTGAAGCAAGCAGGCTTTCTGCAATCGGTAGGTTCAAGCCAAGAATCAGCGTCAAAAAGAAAGTTCCAATAATTAATACAGCATATACAATAATGTTCTGTATTAAAGGCAGTTTCCTTGCAAAACCAAGCTTGAACGTAACGATCGCCAGGATGACGACGGTTAAATACAATAAAAAGAAGCCACGGAAAAGCAAGGCTACTTCATTTTCATTATTCATATTCACTTCTGTACCCAAGCCCTGGAAGAAGAAATCTGCTATCGGCCACAAATCATTGGGTACATTTAAAACATTTTCCTCGTTCATGATGTTCCCCCTTGTTCTCTCTTGTCTCCATCATACTAAACATATGCAGCTGGCGCTAGAAGAAATTATCAGGATCCCCCTTAGGATTCGACCATTTTCAACAAACGATAACTCAGCTATACTTGAATAGTACATATAAAAGAGGTGAGAGTTATGGGAAAAATAGACTGGAAAAGGATGTTTACCGCTTTTTTAGCGATCCTTTGTTTTGTATTTGTAGGATTCGCCCTGGGTATGAAGAACTTCTGGCTAGCCGGACTGTTTCTTTTGCTTGGTTTTGGGGTTATGGGTTTTGGCATAGCTGCTAAACGTAAAAAACGATCGTGACTACAGGGTCACGATCGTTTTTTAGTTATTTCTTCAATTCGATATACTCACTGACAATTTCTTTGTGGATGTCCTTATGGGACGTCAGGATGGAGTTTTTCTCTAGCATATTGACCGGCTCTCCATCAGCCTGGGTGGTTATTCCTCCGGCTTCATCAACGATGACAATTCCCGCCGCTATATCCCACGGCATCAGACTCATCGTTAAATAACCATCAATAATACCTTCCGCAACGTATGCAAATTCCAGTGCTGCTGAACCAAAGGAACGGGTCCCTCTTACTGTTTCAACAAGACGGTGAATTCCTTCTTCACTTACCCGTTTATTGCGTAACGCCCAGAACGAGTTGATACATAAAATCGAACTTTCCAATGATTGAGGCTTTCTCAGAGAGTCCAGTCGTTTATCGTTCTTATAAGCACCTTCTCCCCGAATCCCTGTATAAAGGACGTCAGCCATGACATCATAAATGATTCCAATTTCTCCAACTCCGTCTTGATATATCCCGACTGATATGGCGAAGTTCCGCTTTTGATGGACGAAATTCATGGTACCGTCGATCGGATCAACGATCCAAACAGTGCCATCAAGTGTCTTGATTTCATCCCCGAATCCTTCTTCTCCAAACAGCTTATGATCCGGATATGTGGAGTTTATTTTCTCAACGAAGAATTTTTCTGTTGCCTTGTCTAATTCTGTCACAAGATCATTGGGGCCCGCTTTGGTTTCCACCTTAAATGGCTGCTCCATCTGCTGACGAATGTTTTCCCCTGCTTCAAGCACCCATGACTTTGCCTGTTCGAATAGATTTTGCTTTGTTTGTGTTTCCATGACAAGAACTCCTTTAACGTTTTAACGTAAAAATACTGTATGATTAGCCTAACAAATATCTACCATATCATACACTTATTTCTTTTACTCATTATATATTAGAAAAATTTGACTTGTCGCCTATCACTTATGCGGAAGCCTTCATGTTTTCTTATACTTTGATTCTTTACAAAAGTTAAACTTTTTAAAGTACAAAAAAAGAGCAACTAATCAGCTGCCCTGTTTATGCCATCCATTGAAGTAGCTCGGTACGCAGTTCATTCAATCGTTGCTTGCTTATGGCTATTTGCTCTTCATCCTCCTCCATCATCGCATCATATAAAGTCATCAGTTCATAATCTATTTCCAGACGGATGACGGGAAGTTTCTCTTCAGCCTCTCTTTGCCACAACGCTTCCATAACACGCTTCATTGTTTACCCTCCCTTTGTCGAAACCCTCTTTTGTCTATTTATATGAGCAGTTTGCTTATTCGGTATGTGTTTTTATTTACTTTTATTTAACCAATCTCACCGGGTTTCAAACCAATAGAACGTATTATTTAGCAGTTTGGCTATACTATGGTAAACTTTCAATTAGCAAAATTGTTTAGGAGTTGATGGTACATGGAGCGTTTTAACGGGTTTACCGATAAGGACTTTGACGTATTCACGATACCTGGTCTCGAGGAACGGATGGAAGTGCTACGGTCACAAGTGTCACCGAAGCTCGAAGCGATTGCAACTGAGCTCGCACCGGATGTAACGGCGCTGACAGGAGACGAAATGTTTGTTCACGTCGCCAAGCATGCCCGACGTACGAAGAATCCACCGGAAGATACATGGGCAGCGCTTGCTAACAATAACCGGGGGTATAAAAAACTTCCTCATTTCCAAATCGGATTATGGGAAACGCATGTATTTGTCTGGTTCGCAGTTATTTACGAAAGTCCCGTAAAACAGGACTTTGCTAAAGCAATCAAGAAAGAAGATAACCAAATTCGAAAAGAAATACCAGAAGACTTTGTATGGTCGATCGATCACACGAAGCCGGATGTCCTTCCTCAAAAAGAATTGACGGATGAAAAATTCAGTGAGATGGTCGATCGGCTGGAAAATGTCAAGAAGGCTGAGCTGCTTTGTGGTCTGAATATCGATCGTAATGATCCGGTTTTGAAAGATGCTGATAAGTTTCTAGCCCGTTGCAAGGGTGCCTTCGAAACACTCGAACCTCTTTACCGCATGGCAAAACAAGCCTGATTGCACATCCAGAGTTGATCAGCAAGATAAGCGACTCACTTTTATTAAAAAAGTCTGACCTTAGCCAAAATGGCATTATGGTCAGACTTTTTATTAAGACATGCTTACTTTATCGCCGTTTTCCAATTCTTTTGCTTTTTTCACGGTCCGGTAGCAAGAGTAACCGGATTCTTTCTCGAACTTGCCGCATAATTGCTTTTCTTCACTTTTGGAAGGTACAATCTGTTTGAAGCGTGTATAGGCGAGCATCAGCTCATCCCGTTTTACACTTTTTTCATATGCCTGCTCTACTAACGAATAAAAATTGACAACATCGATAATTTCCTGTTTGGACCATGTTTCATCGATAGGATAGGTATAATTCATACTGGAATCCCCTTTCTTCTATGTGCACCACTTCTTACGGATATTTTCCGCTTCATTAATCATGTTATCTATTAAAGCTTTTACTGTAGGAACATCCTTTATTCTTCCGGCAACCTGTCCTGCCCAGGCAAAACCTTCTTCCACTTCTCCCTGATAGATATATCGTTTATTGGCTTCCCCGCTGATATAGTTCTTCAAACCTTCATAGCCCTGGTTCGTCGCTTCCAGAGCAAGAATTTCATCAGTCCATTTATTTTTTAGTGCCCGGGCCGGTGCTTTCAGGGAACGTTTGATCACCGTGGTACTCATTTCGTCCGCATCTACCAAGGCCTTTTTATAACTTTCATGAGCGTGGACACATTCTTTCGTGGCGATGAATCGGGTACCCATTTCGATGCCTTCCGCCCCAAGACTAAGCGCAGCCATCAATCCTCTTCCGTCTCCGATACCGCCGGATGCGATGACAGGAATGGACACGGAATCGGCTACCTGGGGAGTGAGAACAAACGTGCCAATATCATCGCGGCCGATGTGTCCCCCTCCTTCCTGGCCAACAACCATGACGGCATCGGCACCAAGTTGTTCCGCTTTTTCTGCCTGCCTTCTGGCTGCGACAAGTACCAACTTTTTAATAGCTGTCCCTTCTACCATTTCTAAGACGGGTTTAGGGTTCCCTCCTGTAACAGAAATGACAGGGACATTTTCGTTCACAGCAACTTCCACCATATGTTCGAACGGCCGGCCATGCTGACCGATAGCAAAGTTGACGCCAAACGGTTTATCGGTCATGGCTCTGACACGTCTGATTTCTTCTTTCAATTGCTCAGGTCCATCCATACTCATAGCCGTAATCTGGCCGAGCCCTCCCGATTCAGAAACGGCTGCGGCAAGTTCGGAATAAGCGAGGTGAGCCAGGCCACCCTGGATAATCGGATATGTAATACCTAATAGCTCCGTTACTTTCGTTTCCCAATTCATGTTTCCATCCTCCTTTTTTTCATTCTATCATGATTGACTTACAAGGCATCAACTAATAACCACGATTAAAAAAAGCTAGCCACATTGCCTGCCATCTGCTATAATTCATTTGTTTTATATGATTACATGAAGAGGTGTATCGATTGTCTCAAGACAGAACTCCATTATTCTCGGGCCTCATTGCTCACGCAAAGAAGGATCCGATTCAATTTCATATACCAGGTCATAAAAAAGGAAAAGGGATGGATAAGGAATTTCGTGAATTTATCGGAGAAAATACTTTATCCATCGATATGATCAATATTGAACCGCTGGATGACCTTCATCACCCACAGGGCATTATTAAAGAAGCACAAGATTTGGCGGCAGAAGCATTTGGTGCCGACTATACGTTTTATTCCGTCCAGGGCACTAGTGGAGCCATCATGACGATGGTCATGAGTGTCTGCCAGCCAGGCGACAAAATCATCGTCCCCCGGAATGTCCATAAGTCCGTAACATCTGCGATTATTTTTTCAGGGGCGACACCGATTTTCATTCATCCGGAGCTTGATGGTCAGCTCGGCATTTCTCATGGGATTACGCCCGAAGCAGTAAACCGGGCGCTTCATGCTCACCCGGATGCCAAAGGAGTACTCGTTATCAATCCGACCTACTTCGGGATAGCGGCTGACTTAAAGAAAATCGTCGAAGTAGCTCATGATTTTCATGTGCCTGTACTGGTCGATGAAGCCCACGGCGTCCATATCCATTTCCATGACGACCTTCCTCTTTCAGCCATGCAGGCAGGAGCAGACCTTGCTGCCACCAGTGTCCATAAACTGGGCGGCTCTATGACTCAAAGCTCCGTATTGAACTTGAGAGAGGGGCTTGTGTCCCATGAACGAGTGCAGGCCGTTTTATCAATGCTGACCACCACTTCCACTTCTTATGTGCTGCTGGCATCGCTGGATGCGGCACGAAGACAACTCGCAATCAAGGGAAAAGAAATGCTCGAGCGCACGATCCTCTTAGCACAAGATACACGTCGGGCAATCAATGATATACCAGGCCTATATTGTGTCGGCAAAGAAATACTAGGCAGTGATGCCACATACGATTACGACCCCACTAAATTGATCATCTCCGTAAAAGAACTGGGCATGACAGGCTATGATGTGGAGGTTTGGCTGAGGGAGCACTACCGGATTGAAGTAGAGTTATCAGACTTATATAATATCCTCTGTCTGGTAACACCGGGAGATACCAGCGAGGAAACGGAAAGTCTTGTCCAAGCGTTGAAAGAACTTGCTGCCTTACAAACGGATCGTGCGGCAAGACAACCCGTCAAGGTAAAAGTTCCGGAAATACCACTGCTCGCCTTGTCACCAAGGGAAGCTTTTTATTCAGAAACAGAGGTTGTACCTTTAGATGAAGGAATTGGAAGAATCAGTGCTGAGTCGTTGATGATTTACCCTCCGGGAATTCCTATTTTCATTCCCGGCGAAATCATAACAGCTGATAATGTAGCCTATATCCGCGATAATCTCGATGCCGGCCTTCCTGTCCAAGGGCCTGAGGATGAAACACTGGCAACCATCCGCGTCATTAAAGAACATCGCGCTTTTAAATAATCAGGATGCATATTTGCGGATTAAGCATCATAAAAATAAAACCCCGCCGGGATGCCGGCGGGGTTCTCTTATGTGTGAGGAAGACTATTTCTTTTTCGGATGACAAGACGGACAAGTACTATAAAGAGTGGAAACCTTCTCATCTTCATAATGCTCAATGATCTTCTGGCAGTCTTGACATACAATTGTACCCATCTGAATATCCAGCTCCTTTACAAGTAATTTGTAATCGTTTTCAGGTTATGGTCTTATTTTAATATGACACATTTAAAAAATCAAGCCCAAAAAGTATGTCACATTTATTTTTTTCTTTCCCAATTAAGATAACCTTTAAACGAACTGGCTGGAATTATTCGTAAGAAGCTTCCATCAGCTCTGCCGGAGGCACTACATCATTCAGAAAATCAGCGAGATCCATCGCAACCATTTTATCCGGGAGACGGAATTTTTTCTGCAGGAAATCCAGATCCTTTACATCCGAACTGTCAAGCAGCGAAGATTGGCCGGTTTGCATACATACCACGAGGGGCTTGCCGAAAAATTGACTAGTGTACACAATACCAAAGTCATACCTTCCTTCTTTCGTAGTGAATCCCACAAACCTGACATTAGACTGCTCCATTTCATCATACAATTTCTCCATATACATATATTTACCTCCTCAATATTTTAAGCCTGGTTGGCTTTTTTGTAGAAATAGATGCCAGCTTTTATTCCGTAAACGTGACAAATGTTATTGAGCTACCTTTATGGGAAGTGCTAACATAAGATTAGAAACCTATGACAGGAGTTGGAAAAATGGGTAAAAGTGCATTCATTCATTTAGTAGAAGAAAGTGTACAGCAAACGATTTCTTTGAAAGAGGTACATGATTTACTCAACTATTATCAGGAAATCACTGCTAAAACCGGGGAACAGCTCGATTGGAGTTACAACAGCCACGCTTTTCCTTACTTAGTGACAGAGAAAAACGACGATAATGGCAACTACCTGCATTTAAGAGGCACGGATCCAAATTATCAACATTTGCTGGTGGGAGTAGGAAGTACAAAAGGATCAACAGACGACCAGGAACAATTTTTCATTCAAATAACCCTGCCTGAAGCCTCTACACATGGAGATAAAAACAAAGGGAATGAGCTGGCAAAATTCTTTGCGAAGAAATTAGAAGGAAAGTTACATTTATTCAACGATCGTATTATGTATTATTATAAACGAAAACTATCGTAATTAGAATAATAATGCACGTGAATGTATTTCTTTTTCTCAGAAAATGGAGACAAGCCAGTCAAGCAGCGGCCTGGTTGAACTTTTATATTGTATAAGAGACAATGGATCAATAATCGAGACAACAACGTTTTAAGTGAGAACGTAGACAGAGGATGAGAGACAATTCTTCGATTTTGAGTGACAAATTTAAAATTAAACGAGACAAAAACTAGAAAAAGAGAGAGCCTCTCCTCTTTAATGAGACAAAACACCACCCCACAAAGGGTGGTGTTTCATATTATGGCCGCTTGATCAAAAGCGGGTCCAGTATTTCAAAGCCTTTTTCTTCCAGCCCAAGGACAATATCATCGAGACCTTCTGCAGTCCATTCACGATCATGCATAAGCAAATTGGCGCCGTCCGCTAATAAAGGAGATTCGACCATAATGTCGGCAATGGCCGATGCTGTCTGGTAATCCTGTTCCCAATCATAGCCATATGTCCAATTCATCAATAGCATACCTTCTTCCTCCACTAACTGTTTGGAGTAATCGGTATTCTGTCCAAACGGTGCGCGGAAAAATTCCGGGCGCTCTCCAATTATTTCTTCGACCCGGTCATTCAACCCGACTATTTCTTCATACTGTTCCTCTTCTGTCAAGCTGGGCAAAGAAGCATGGTTGAAAGTATGGTTTCCGATTGGAAAGCCTAATTCGTGGATTTGTTTCAGCTTCTCCTCTTCTTCCGGTGTGTCAAGGAAATGGCCATTTACAAAGAATATGGCAGGCGCTTCAAGTTCTTTCAACGTTTTCGCCATGTCGACACTAAACTTATCAGGCGCATCATCAATCGTGACGAGCGCTACCTTTTCATTTGCCTGATCATCGATCGGCTTTACAGCCCAGTTTCCAGCCAACTCATATAATGGCTCACTCACTTGCTGATACGCCTCTTCTTCCTGTGGTTCATCTCCCTTTTCTCCTGCTTCAGCAGCCTTTTCATCCCCTTCGGAATTCTCCTCCGGCTGCTCGACTGGATTGTCTTTTTCTTCAGCATTAACAGAATCTTGTTCTGCTTCTACATCCTCTTCCATACTGCATGCACCTAACACCATCACCAAAAACAGCAGCATCAAACCTTTTCTCATGTCAAAATGACCCCCAAGATGTTATTTTTTTCTATGTATTTCCAACAATTTCATTATACCTGATTTTTTATAGTTTTTACTATGGTTTCTTATTAATTTATACTATAATAAGAAATCGTGGCTGGAGCCTAAGGAAATGTAGGGTGAATCTATATGATGGAACGTCTTCGGCAATTCAAACTTTTTGGAAGCAGGACACTAAAAACCGGCATCTCGGTCTTTATAACCGCACTGATCTGCGGTTATTTTGGTTGGCCGGTTATTTTTGCTGTCATAACAGCTATTGTCACAATTGAACACACGGCAGCAGATTCCATCCGGAAGGCAGCGATAAGGTTTCCCGCCTCGGCAATAGGAGCACTGATTGCTACCACCTTATATGGGGTGTTCGGAAAAGGGGCACTCACGTATGCATTGGTAGCTATGCTTACCATCGCGATATGCCATAAGCTCAAGCTTCAGGACGGGATACTGGTAGCTACGATTACGGCAACTGCTATGATCCCTGATTTCCAGGAAAATTACATTGTTTCGTTCTTCATAAGATTGGGTACTACATCTATTGGTATAGTAGTTTCTTCCCTAGTCAACTTTTTTTTGCTGCCACCGAATTATTTTACAAGTATTCACCGCAGTATCGACCGGCTGTATGGACAAGCAGCTGACTTGCTGGAGTTGATATTAAAAGAAGTGATTGGAGAGCGTCATGCAAAGAAGGGCCTTATTAATAGAAGGTATCAAGAGCTAACAAAACATATGGAACAAACCCACCAGCTTTCTCAATATCAAAGGGAAGAATGGTCCTATCATAAGCACACCAATTTCGATATGCGTGCCTTTCAATTTGCTCAAAAAAAGCTGGACTTATTGCAGCAGATCATTTATCACTTAGGAAATCTGCAGTATATCCACACAGATGCAGGTGATTTCAATCACCCTGAAAAACATTTGATCGGAAGAATGATTCCTTCATTTGTGGCAATATTAAGAGCACCTGAGCATGAAATTCCAGAAGAGCATTTTAAGCAAATCGAAGAACTGGATCATGTGTTTTGGGATTGGAAACAAGAACATATCGAACACGAATCAAGATACCGTCACCATCTACCGCCGCAGACGGTATTGCTTTATGAATTGCTTTGTTTGCATGACGTTATGGAAGAGTTGAAGGAACTCTCCACTTCCAAACACGCAGCTATTTATTATCAATATGTAAAAAAACAGCAAGGGATGAGCTGATAACCTCAAACAGTAGTAATTTCTTACGAAAGGATGATGAAATTGAAACAGGTTACAAAGGTTTTTTATATTTCGGTTGTTATCGCCTTAATATTCATCATTTGGGGCGTCATACCGGAATCAACATTACCAACCTGGAACCTTAATAACGTTACAACCAGTATACAAGGTTTTATAACGGAGAAGTTTGGATGGTTTTATTTACTTTCTGCAACAGGCTTCCTGGCATTTGCAATCTTTTTAATCTTTTCCCGTTATGGAAAAATTAAATTGGGAAAGCCGGATGACGAACCGGAGTACCCTTACATTACCTGGTTTGCCATGTTATTCAGTGCTGGTATGGGTATTGGACTTGTTTTCTGGGGTGCTGCTGAGCCGCTATCCCATTTCCATGCACCGCCTACTGCTGATCCGGCAACACAGGAAGCGGCACGGGAAGCGATGCGCTACAGCTTTTTCCACTGGGGACTGCACCCATGGGCTATCTATGCCGTAATCGCATTAGCTCTTGCTTATTTCAAGTTCCGTAAAAATGCTCCAGGTGTTTTTAGTGCAGCATTGGTGCCATTGCTTGGTGAAGAACGAATTAAAGGACCAATCGGCACAATAATAGATTCCATTGCCGTATTCGCAACCATTTTCGGGGTGGCTACATCTCTTGGATTCGGAGCCTTGCAGATCTCGAGTGGTCTCGCTTATTTGATTCCAGGATTAAATGATAATTTCATGCTGCAGTTATCTATTATCGGTGTTGTTACCGTCCTGTTCATGCTTTCTGCCATGACAGGATTGAATAAAGGCATCAAATACTTGAGTAATACGAATATTGTATTGGCCCTATTGTTGATGTTCTTCCTGCTATTTGCAGGTCCTACAAACTTTATCATGGATTACTTTACAACCACATTCGGGTCTTATATTTCAAACCTTCCACAGATGAGTTTGCGTATGACTCCGTTCTCGGAAGAAAATAACTCCTGGATCCAGGGCTGGACCATCTTCTACTGGGCCTGGTGGATTTCATGGGGACCATTCGTAGGAACGTTTATCGCTCGTGTTTCCCGCGGCCGTACTGTCCGTGAATTCATTCTTGGTGTCCTGCTGGTACCAACTATATTCGGCGCACTTTGGTTCTCTGTTTTCGGCGGTACAACGATTCACCTTGAATTCTTCCAAGGCATGGATATCCAGTCCGCGGTGGATGAACTAGGGACAGAAGTTGCCCTATTTGCAATGTTAGAAAATGTACCACTTGGCATGGTAATGTCAATTATCGGACTGTCGTTGATCAGTACGTTCTTTATCACATCGGCTGACTCTGCTACCTTCGTACTTGGAATGCAGACGACAGGCGGCAGCTTGAATCCACGTAACCCGGTTAAGTTTACGTGGGGGGTAATCCAGTCTGGTGCGGCGGCTGTGCTGCTATGGATGGGTGGCTTAGAATCTCTCCAGACGGCAGCCATCATATCCGCCTTCCCGTTCACGATTATTATGATTATGTTATGCGTCTCGTTATTACGGACGTTTGCTGAAGAGGATAGAAAAATAGGATTAAAAGCTAAAAAATAATTGATCTGTTATAGTTTAAGAAAGGCGAGTATAGAACCGCATCGGTTTTATACTCGCCTTTTCATTTTCTTTATACTGTTAAATTAAAGCTCCCTTTTGTTGAAGACTCAGTTTAGAGACTTTAGATTGGATTGAGGTGGAAAGCGAACCCTTCCCCAACGCCCCTTTACTTCTACAATCATCTCGAAATCAAGTTTTCGACTTTTTGGTCTTTTAATTGAGGTTATCGTTGTTCCATTATTACAATTTAACATTGCGATTAAACAACACTTCTGTGGTTTTTCACTTCCATGACATTTCGATAACATTCGCTTTTTTTCGTATCTTCTCTGATAAAATGTAACCAGTTTCTACGATAGAAAGAGAGTGGTATTGCATTGACTAAACTACTTCTGCCAGTCGGTTTGATTTTCATCATGATTTCAGGGTGCTTCCCTGAACAGAAAAAAATAGAAGTCATCAGCGCCAATTCGAATGGATATGAAGTTCAGTTATTGACCGAGGAAGAGGATAAAGACATCGACAAAGCATATATGGATGCCTTTCTCTCTTTTAAAAACCAGCACAACCAGCAGCCAATTGAATTTTTCAAAAGTACTGCATCGTTATATCAGGTGGAGCAACACATTAACAAGCTGCCCGCCTTTCTAATCCGAAAAGACGAAAAAACGGTAGCTACCATTACCGGTGAACGGCAAAGTGAGGAAATCGTCGAGCAGCTAATGGAAATCATAAAATAAATAAACTTCAATCATAATAAATGGAGCTGTCTTCGTGAATGCAGCCGACATGCTCCACCCCTTTCTCGAATATTGCGCTTCTCTTATAGAAGTACTGCTGTCCTTCTCCTAAAGTTTTGTACATATTAGCAAAACTTTGCTTATCGCAAAGTATTTTATTCCGAAAGCCTAGTGTTTCTTATACACCATTCCTTGATCAAGGTTAAAGTATTTTAAAATATAAAAAATCCTGAACCAATAAGGTTCAGGATTTTTTTGAATGCATTATTATTTGATGTGGATTGGTGTTCCAAGAGCTACTTCAGCTGCTTCCATGCTGATTTCCCCTAGGGATGGATGAGCATGGATCGTAAGTGCAAGGTCTTCCGCAGTCATACCAGTTTCAATTGCCAGTCCTAGTTCAGCAATGACATCACTGGCATTGGCTCCGGCAACTTGTGCACCGATAACCAGGCCATCATCTTGACGGGTAACCAGTTTTACGAAACCGTCTGTTTCGTTCAAGGACAGCGCACGGCCGTTTGCCGCAAACGGGAACTTGGAAGCTTTGACTTCGTAACCAGCTTCTTTTGCGTCTTTTTCGGTATAGCCGACAGATGCAAGTTCCGGATCAGAGAAGACAACCATTGGAATGCCAAGGTAGTCGATTTCTGATTTTTCACCTGCAATAACTTCTGCAGCAATTTTACCTTCATAAGAAGCTTTGTGTGCAAGTGGAGGACCTTCGACAATGTCACCGATCGCGAAGATGTTATCTACGCTTGTACGGCATTGTTTGTCGATCTTGATAAGTCCCTTGTCTGACATTTCGATACCAACTTGCTCAAGGCCGATTTCATCTGTATTAGGCTTACGTCCAACGGTAACAAGCAGGTAGTCTGCTTCAATCGTTTTCTCTTCGCCTTTCACTTCATACGTGACTTTTACGCCATCTTTTGTTTCTTCAACGCCTTGTGCCATCGCATTTGTAACAACATTGACACCTTTTTTCTTCAGACGCTTCTTGACAAGCTGCGTCATCTGTTTCTCGAAGCCGCCAAGAATGTCTTTGGTTCCTTCAAGGATAGTAACTTCTGTATCGAAATCAGCATAGGCAGTCCCAAGCTCTGTTCCGATATATCCGCCGCCGATGACAACCATCTTCTTAGGAATTTCTTTCAGGTTCAAGGCACCTGTAGAATCCAGTACACGGTCGGAATATTTGAAGTTAGGCAGTTCAATTGGAGTAGAACCTGTAGCAATGATGCAATTCTTGAACGTGTACGTTTGAGAATTTTTGTCATCCATCACGCGTACTGTGTTCTTATCGACAAAGTAAACTTCGCCTTTAAGAATATCCACGCTGTTTCCTTTTAGTAGTCCTTCTACACCGCCTGTAAGTTTATCAACGACTTTCCCTTTCCATTCTTGGACTTTGGAAAAATCGACTGTTGTGTTTTCGGACTGGATGCCCATCTCGTCGGCACCTTTTGCATGCGCGTAACGGTGGCCAGCCTGGATTAGTGCTTTAGAAGGGATACACCCTACGTTCAAGCAGACACCACCAAGTGTTCCTTTGTCTACGATTGTTACCTTTTGACCAGTTTGTGCGGCACGGATAGCAGCTACATAGCCGCCAGGACCCGCACCAACTACTAACGTGTCTAATTCAATTGGAAAATCTCCTACTACCATACTTTACGCCTCCATCATAATAAGTTGTGGATCGTTCAGTAAACGCTTGATGTGGTTCATTGCGTGCTGAGCTGTTGCACCATCGATGATACGGTGGTCAAAGCTCAAGGATACAGCAAGAACTGGAGCGACTACGATTTCACCATCGCGCACAACGGCTTTTTCGCCGATGCGGCCGATTCCAAGAATCGCTACTTCCGGATGGTTGATGACCGGAGTGAACCATTGGCCGCCGGCAGAACCGATATTAGTGATTGTAGTAGAACCGCCCTTCATTTCTTCAGATGACAGTTTACCATCACGAGCTTTCACAGCAAGTTCATTGATTTCACTTGAGATAGTGAAAATGGATTTGCGGTCAGCATCTTTTACGACTGGTACAAGCAATCCTTTGTCAGTATCTGCTGCTATACCAATATTATAGTAGTGTTTCTGAATAATTTCATCCGTTTCGTCATCAACTTGTGTATTTAGCGCCGGATATTTTCTCAAGGCAGATACAAGTGATTTGACTACATAAGGAAGGTAAGTCAGTTTAATATCCTGTTCAGCAGCAACTGCTTTGAACTTCTTACGGTGAGCGACAAGCTCAGTTACATCCACTTCATCCATCAATGTAACATGCGGTGCTGTTTGCTTGGAATTAACCATCGCTTTAGCGATCGCTTTACGAATACCGCTCATCTTCTCACGAGTTTCTGGATATTGACCTTCCAGTACAGGCTGTTGTTTTTCAGTAGAAGCCGCAGCTTGCTGGTCTTGTGCTTCTTCTTTCGCTTCGCCTGCTTCTGCCTGTGGCTGCTGATCGCCGCTCAAGTATGCATCAACATCTTCTTTTGTTACACGGCCGTTTTTACCACTGCCTTGGACCTTACGGATGTCGACATCGTTATCACGAGCGTGTTTGCGGACAGATGGCATGGCGATGACACGCTTACCTTCATCTACTTCTTCATCGTCTGCAGCAGGAGCTTCTTCTTTAGCTGCGCCTTTGTCTTCAGCAGCTGGCTCTTCAGATTTAGCTTCTTCTTCAGGAGCTTCTTCCTGTTTATCATCTTCGCTGTCGTCAGACTCATATCCCTCGGCATCAAATGTGATGATTGTGGTACCAACTGTAGTGGTAGCACCTTCTTCCACTAATACCTCTTTGACAGTACCTTCAACAGGAGATGGGATTTCTACGACAGCTTTATCATTTTGCACTTCGCAAAGAACATCGTCTTCTTTTACTTCGTCACCGGCTTTGACAAACCATTTTACAATTTCACCTTCATGGATGCCTTCACCGATATCCGGTAGTTTAAATTCGAAAGCCACGAATATTGCCTCCCTTTTCTAGGTTTCAATTAAAAGTTAATTACTTGATTAACTTTCTCTACAACGTCGTTATGGTTTGGAAGCCATACCGTTTCTGCTTGAGAGAAAGGATAAACCGTATCTGGAGCAGCTACACGCAATACCGGAGCTTCCAGATGAAGGATTGCTTTTTCCTGGATTTCAGCAACAACCGCTGATGCAACTCCAGCCTGCTTCTGTGCTTCCTGTAATACGACCGCACGATTAGTTTTTTCAACAGATTGAAGCACTGTTTCATAATCGATCGGAGCAACTGTACGTAAGTCGATAACTTCTGCAGATACACCGTTTTCTTCCAGCTCATCCGCAGCTTTCAATGCGGTATGAACCATGGCACCGTATGCTACTAACGTTACGTCTTTACCTTCACGTTTCACTGCAGCTTTGCCAAGTTCTACTGTGTACTCCTCTTCCGGTACTTCTTCACGGAAAGAACGGTAAAGCTTCATGTGCTCAAGGAAAATAACCGGATCGTTGTCACGGATAGATTGAATCAACAATCCCTTCGCGTCATATGGATTGGAAGGAATGACTACTTTCAGACCAGGCTGCTGGGCCATCAAGCCTTCCAGGCTGTCCGCATGAAGTTCAGGTGTGTGTACTCCACCGCCAAACGGTGAACGAACAGTGATAGGCATGGTACGAGTACCGCCGGAACGGTAACGATACCGAGCCATTTGTCCACTTATTGCATCCATAGTTTCAAACACAAAACCGAAGAACTGGATTTCAGGTACCGGACGGAATCCTTGCAGGGCAAGTCCGATTGACATGCCGCCGATTCCTGATTCTGCTAACGGTGTATCGAATACACGATCTTCACCGAATTCTTTTTGTAAGCCTTCCGTAGCACGGAAAACACCGCCGTTTTGGCCGACGTCTTCACCGAAGACTAGCACATTTTCGTCATTTTTTAATTCTGTGCGCATCGCATCAGTGATGGCTTGGATCATTGTCATTTGTGCCATGGTTTATTTCGACTCCTTTGCCTCGTATTCTTCCCTTTGCTCTTGAAGGCTGGCAGGAAGTTCTTCGTACATGATATCCATCAGTTCTGTAACTTTCTGTTTTGGCTGCTCGTCTGCTTTTTTGATGGCAGCTTTAACTTCTTCTTTCGCTTGTTCGATTACTTCATTTTCTTCTTCTTCAGACCATAGGCCTTTGTTTTCAAGGAACGTACGGAAACGGACGATAGGATCTTTTGCTTCCCATTCATTGTCAGTTTCTTCTGTACGGTAACGTGTCGGGTCGTCACCAGCCATCGTATGAGGACCGTAACGGTATGTCATTGTTTCGATCAATGTCGGACCTTCACCGTTAATGGCACGTTCACGCGCATCTTTGGTTGCTGCATAGACAGCCAAAACGTCCATACCGTCTACCTGGATGCCTTCGATACCAGCTGCGACTGCTTTTTGTGCGATTGTTTTCGCAGCTGATTGCTTTTCTACTGGAACGGAAATGGCATAACGGTTGTTTTGAACTACGAATACTGCTTGTGCGTTGAATGCACCAGCAAAGTTAATACCTTCGTAGAAGTCACCTTGGGAGGCACCGCCGTCCCCTGTGTAAGTAATTGCGATTGCGTCTTTGCCGCGTTTCTTCATACCAATACCGACACCAGCAGCTTGTGTGATCTGTGCACCGATAATGATTTGCGGGCTGACTGCATTCACACCTTCTGGCATCTGGTTACCGTGAAAGTGTCCACGGGAGAATAGGAATGCCTGGTACAGCGGCAGACCATGCCAGATCAATTGAGGTACATCACGGTACCCTGGAAGAATAAAGTCTTCTTTTTCTAATGCATAATGACTGCCTAGCTGGGAAGCTTCCTGTCCTGCTGTCGGAGCATAGAATCCCAGGCGGCCTTGACGGTTCAAGGCAATGGAACGTTGGTCCAAGATACGTGTGTAAACCATGCGGCGCATGATCTCTTTCAAATCATCGTCTGAAAGGTCAGGCATTGCATCTTCGTTTACGATTTCGCCTTTTTCATTCAGAATTTGAAACATTTCGAACTGATTTTCAATGTTTTCAAGTGAGCGTTTCAAACTGATTCACCTCTTCCTTCCTATTAAAAAAATGGATACTTTCCTTAGCTTTCCCAAAAGCTGAAAAAACCTGTACCGATTTGCTCTTATTCTTTTACCCTTTAGCCATTTATATTAATCATAAGCCTTACACAATGGAAACTGTTACAATAAGAACACAAAAATAACTGGTACAATGAAATGTTCTGTTTGTAGTTTAGCTTATCTTACTAGGAAACGTCAAACAGTTTGTATCATTTTTCATGGAGGTTTTTTAATAACAGCTGGGGCAACAAGGATGAAACAGGCTGGATGGCATGCAGCCTATGAAGTCTGTTTCAGTAAAATGCCACCCCTGTATCAATTACGGTTCTGGAAAAAATGGATCTCGTGTTATTTTGAATGATTAATATCCTAAAATGCTCAACAAAAAAAGACCGCCAAGGGCGGCCTTTTTATTCCTGGTCTGTATCTTCTTCCTCTGAATCGGGGTTATCTTCTTTCTCCTGCTCATTGGATTCCGATTCGGAAGCTCCATTTTCTTGTTCGCTGTATTCCACATTCAAATCTGCCGCTTCATAGAAAGTTTTCTTCTGCTCGTTGTATTGTTCCGTATACTGATTGAATTCCTCATTCGCTTCAATGACTTTATCATAGCTGTCATTGATTTTGTCGATTTGATTCTGCAATGTTTCTTCTTCTAAATCTTCTTGCTGAAGCAGCTCGTATAATTCTTTATCCAGTTCAATCGCTGCCTGGTAACTTTCATACAATTGCTGGTAGGCATCATAACGCTTATTCATCGTTTCCACCAATTTTTGTGCTTCTTCCTTGGCTTCTGCCTGTTCTTCTTCATCTAAATCATCAATAATCGGTTCGATTTCATCAAATTCTTCTTTAGCTGCATCGATGCTTTCTTTTTCACGGTCAATCTTTTCCTGACGCTCTTCCACTAAAGATGCCGCTTCCTGGGAATACTCCTGGATCTGGTCGAACTCGTCCATACTCAGGTTAATGATTTTGTTATACAGTTCCTGTTCCTTACGTTCCAATTCAACGATCGGCTCTTGTTGTTCCCGGAATTCTTCCTCCAAAGAAACAGCTTCTTCAAGATGTTCATAGATCTGTTCCTCAGGAGCCGGCCCATTATTGCAGGCTGCTAACATAACCAGGATGAGTGTTAATGGTATGAATAGCTTTCTTAAAAACACGAAACTTCCCCCTTAAAGAAGTATGGATTTTTCCATACTTTTCATCATAATTTACATACTATAATAAAAAAAATTAAATTGGAAGGATATTTTATCCAATATTGTAGTAGAATGGGGATTTCTCTTATCCCCCTTCTGATGTCATCTATGTTAAACTATATGAAGATATTTGAAGACAGAGATAGAGAGAAAGGATGGACATTGGTATGATTACAATGAAAGATATTGTCCGGGAGGGTCATCCGGTACTTCGTGAAGTGGCTGAAGAGGTGGAAATGCCCCCTAGCGAGGAAGAGAAAGAAACCCTGGAAGAAATGCTGCAATATTTAATAAACAGTCAGGACGAACAAATCTGTGACCGTTACAGCTTAAGACCGGGTGTAGGATTGGCCGCTCCTCAAATTGGGGTATCCAAAAGGATGCTTGCGGTCCATTTTACGGATTTCAATGATAAATTATATAGTTATGGCTTGTTTAACCCGAAAATTGTCAGTCATTCCGTTGAAAAAGCTTATTTGACGAGCGGTGAAGGGTGCCTGTCTGTAGATCGGGAAGTGCCTGGATATGTTCCGCGATATGCACGCGTCACAATCAAAGCGACTGATTTGGAAGGTAACGAAGTCAAATTACGTTTGCGTGATTTTGCGGCAATCGTCTTCCAGCATGAAATCGACCATTTGAATGGCGTGATGTTCTACGATCATATCGATTCGGATAATCCATTCAAAGAACCAGAAAACGCCAAAGCCCTCGATCATTAAAAACAAATTTTCATTTCATAACATAGTAAAAGCATAGAGCCCTCGTGGCTCTATGCTTTTTATTATGGTCCCATTCAATTAAAATGCCGAAAAGTCGAAGACTTGATTTCGAGATGATTGCTTGCATGACGGCCCGGTGGGGAACGACTCCCTTTCCGCGGACATGCGCTGAGCCTCCTCGAGCTTACGCTCTGCGGGGTCTCACCTGTCATGCTCATCCCGCAGGAGTCTCGCCGTTCCCCACCGGACCTTGCCATAGAAAATTCTCGAAATCACACTTGATGCTATCACCCAATGATGCCATTTATGATCATTGAATTAAGAGATGATCCCCTTTTCGTTCTTTACCATCTGTTTTTGAAGGGTCCGTTTATTACAAAGCTGGCTGGATGGGCAGGGAAACGGCGAGACTCCCGCGGGAGAAGGGGCTAGGCGAGATCCCGCAGGGCTTTTGCCCGAGGAAGCTTGCCAGGTCCCCCGCAGGAAAGCAAGTCGTTTCCCTGCCCATCCTTCTCTTACATGATAACGGACCTCTTAGTTTTCTAGAAGGCCGACTTCGTGGATGGCTTTGACTAGTCCGCCTTCGTCGACATCATCGGTTACGTAATCAGCGAGGGGTTTAAGTTCGGGAATTGAATTCCCCATCGCTACGGCTGTTCCGACCACTTCCATCATTTCCTTATCGTTCGGTCCATCACCAAATCCGTAAGAGTCTTCGATGCGCAGACCGCTTGCCTCGATCATTTTTTTGATTCCTTCTGCTTTCGAACCACCGCCAGGCAAGACATCACAGGCTTTCGGATGCCAGCGGATAAAATCAAAAGCGTCGTGCTCCCCGCGATATTCTTCAATTTCATCCCCTTCACAGAAAATCAAGGATTGATATATATTCCTGCCATCATAAAAGGCATCGTCGATATCCGGGTAATCAAAATGTAAGCTCGCCATACTTTCCGAAATATGTTCATGCCCGGGTTCTGTCGCTTTCATTTCTTCATGATTCATAAATACCATCGGGTGGCCGGTTTCTTGTGCATGTTCAAAGAGAGTGGTCAGCCTTTCTGTTGAAAGAGGATTCTCATAAATGACCTCCCCTTCAAATACCACATACTGGCCATTAAAACTTACAAACGATTCGATCCCTAGCGTTTTTCTAATATCCTCGAACATGAATGGTGCCCTGCCAGTCGCAATAGCGCAGTAGACTCCTTCTTCCTGAAGGCGTTTGATTGTCAGAATCGTCTCTTCCGGCAGTTCTTTATTATGATTTAGCAAAGTTCCATCAATATCAAAAAAAGCAATCTTCTTATTCATTTTTTCATCCTCCTGCTGTTCCATTATTATCTGTTATTTCTTTTCAGTTATTTTTAATCAATGAATACACCATAGCATGACTGAAACAAGATGAGAAGGGAAAAACTATGGGATAACTACAGGAATTTCAAGCGCCAATTTAGGGTATCGTTGGATAATAAATCCTCTCAGATGATAGTTCTTTGTTTCATTATTTCTCAAACCGTATTATACTAAGAGTAACGGGATTGGGTCGGTTGAACGTTTTTAGTTGTTTTCTTCATCACCTTGAAAGGAGATGAGTGCTATGCTGAAGCGCTTAAGAAGAAAGCTGAAAAAACGTTGGAAAGATTTTTGGAAGCGTAAAACGTTAGCCTGAGACGGTCTTCTCCTACGAATTAGGAGTAGCAAAAAAACATCCGATAAACTATGCGCTATTATTATTGCTAGGAAAAAATGGAAAACATTAGCAGTTAGGAGAGATATTAGAAAATGGTATATAAAGTGTTATATCAGGAACTTCCTGCCGAAGTTCCTGTTAGAGAACGTACAAAAGCTCTGTATGTAGAAGCAGAGACAGAAAGAAAAGTTCGTGAACATCTGTCCGATCGTGGGATTAATATTGAATTTATTCAGGGGTTAGATGAGGAACACCTGAATTATGAAAAACAAACGGTTGAAAACCTTGAAGTGGAGAACGGCTGATCATGAAATTCGTAAAAAATGATCAAACCGCTGTTTTCGCACTAGGCGGCTTAGGTGAAATCGGTAAAAATACGTATGGCGTCCAGTTCCAGGACGAAATCATCTTGATTGATGCGGGTATCAAATTCCCGGAAGATGAATTACTTGGAATTGATTATGTCATTCCGGATTACACCTATCTCGTGCAAAACCAGGACAAAATCAAAGGTCTTTTCATCACCCACGGACACGAAGACCACATAGGCGGCATTCCTTATCTTCTACGTGAAATCAATGTGCCTATCTATGCAGGAAAGTTAGCGATCGGACTACTTAAAAACAAATTAGACGAACACGGTTTATTACGTAATGCTAAATTGAACGTAATTCAGGAAGATGATGTCATCAAATTCCGTAAAACATCGGTGACATTCTTCAAAACAACACACAGTATTCCGGATTCATTCGGTGTCGTTGTCAAAACACCACCAGGGAATATTGTGCATACTGGTGATTTCAAATTTGATTTCACCCCGGTTGGAGAGCCAGCAAACCTAGCAAAAATGGCTGAAATCGGAAAAGAAGGCGTCTTAGCTCTATTATCGGATAGTACGAACAGTGAAGTCCCAGGTTTTACAAAGTCTGAAAGTGTTGTCGGACAAAGCATCCAGGATATTTTCAGCCGCGTCAATGGACGAGTTATTTTCGCCACTTTTGCATCCAATATCTATCGTTTACAGCAGGCGGTAGAAGCAGCGGTGAAACATAACCGTAAAGTCGCCGTATTTGGACGCAGCATGGAATCGTCCATTCGAATCGGCCAGGAACTCGGCTATATTCAGGCGCCGAAGGATACTTTTATCGATGCCCATCAGATCAACCGTCTTCCAGCACATGAGGTCATGATCCTGTGTACCGGCTCCCAAGGTGAACCAATGGCAGCTCTATCCCGTATCGCCAATGGTACACATCGTCAGATTCAGATCATGCCAGGAGATACTGTCGTGTTCTCCTCTTCCCCAATCCCAGGGAACACGTTGAGTGTATCTAAGACAATCAACATGCTTTACCGTAACGGTGCGGATGTTATTCACGGACCACTAAATGACATCCATACTTCTGGTCATGGAAGCCAGGAGGAAATGAAATTGATGCTTCGTTTGATGCAGCCTAAGTATTTCATGCCGATTCATGGTGAATACCGTATGTTAAAAGAGCATACGAAACTGGCACAACAGACAAACATCGATCCGAGCGACTGCTTCGTTATGGATAACGGGGACGTTTTGGCCCTCGGAAAAGATAATGCAATGATTGCAGGTAAAATCCCATCCGGTTCTGTATATGTAGATGGAAGCGGTATTGGTGATATCGGGAACATCGTGTTACGCGACCGTCGCATCCTTTCTGAAGAAGGGCTTGTGATTGTAGTTGTAAGTATCAACATGAAGGAATTCAAGATCGCATCCGGTCCAGATATTATATCGCGCGGTTTTGTCTATATGCGTGAATCTGAAGATCTCATCAAAGAAGCGCAAAAGCTAGTTTCCCAGCATGTTGAAAAAGTGATGGAACGCCGTACGACCCAGTGGTCGGAAATCAAGAATGAAATTACGGATACCATTGCACCATTCTTATTTGATAAAACAAAACGCCGTCCGATGATCCTTCCGATCATCATGGAGGTATAAGAACAAAAGCGCAAGCGCCTTGCTCACCCCCGACAAGCTTAAGACAAGCCTCGTCGTGACGTTTTTTGTCACAGAGAGGTTTGTCTTAAGACCTCGAGGGGGTAGGCGCTGGAGCTGGATAGAACCAACCACGTAAAGTTATCCAAAAAAGGAAATTTTATAATTTCCTAGATAATAATTAAGCCCGGACATTATAAAATGTCCGGGCTTTTTATTACTATTCAGGGTCAGATAAAGATCCTTTTTTTATTGTAGTAAAGAGCTATCTGCCATCAGGTTAGTCGGTCGATTGTTTTTTTCATATCAGGAAGTTCAATGTTGCCTGTATCGAAGAACTCTTTAATCAAAAATTTGCTGTAATTGACTGCCTGGGTATAACCGATGTGACCTGGTAATGGCGCCTGTTCTTCAATGACGACGTCAATGATGGCGGGTTTGTCGCTAGCGAATGCCTGGTTCATACTGCTGCTTAAGTCTTCAAATTTTTCCACACGATAACCTTCTCCGCCGCACGCTTCCGCAAACTTAGCAAAATCCATTTCGCCTAAGTCAGTTTGATATGTCTGGTGTCCCATTTGCTGCTGCTCGTATTTGATCATGCCAATTGATTTGTTATTGAGGATAATCACTTTGATCGGAAGTTCATATTTTACGGCTGTCACAAAATCCTGGGACACCATATTGAAGCCGCCATCCCCGCATACAGCAATAGCCTGGCGATCCGGGTAGGCAATTTGTGCCGCTATTGCCCCTGGAAGTCCACTTCCCATCGTCGCCAGCCAGCCTGAAATGATAAAATCCTGCTGCATCAATGGAAGAAAGCGGGTCACCCAAACGGTTACATTCCCGACATCGCACGAAATAACGGCATTCTTTTCCATCACCTGTTCCAGCTGGTACATCACTTGCGGGGCATGCATTGGATCCTCTTCCAGCTTTTTCTCCTCCTGAATCTTAACATGCCATTCTTTCATTCTTTCCTGACTCTCTGTTAAAAACGAATCGTCTTTCTTTTCACTCATATGAGAAGTAAGATAGGCAAGTGTTTCCTTGGCATCGCCTGCAAGTCCCACTTCGATTGGATACATTTTTCCAAGATGTTCAGGCTTATAATCAATCTGGATGGCTTTTACACCATCAGGCAGGAAATCACGGTAAGGAAATTGGGTACCTATTAAAATGATTAAGTCTGCGTCCATCATTGCCTTGTAGGCAGGTTTTGTCCCTATCTGCCCATGCTGTCCAAGACAAAGCGGATGCTGATCCGGGATCACCCCTTTAGCTAGCAGACTAAGAATGATTGGTGCTTTGATATGTTCAGCAAACGTCACCAGTTCCTCACTGGCTCCTTTCACCCCTTTACCTGCGAGGATGACCGGCTTTTTCGCCTCGTCAAGCAGCGATCGAGCTTCTTTTAATGATCCCTCTGATGGGAAAATTTGCGGACGATAGTGACCTTGAGACGTCAGCCGGCTTTCATTTTTGAATTTCCTCGCAAATAAATCATCCGGTACAATCAATACCGAGACACCTTTATTTACATAGGCCTCACGAATCGCCTGATTCAATAAGTCAGGAAGCTGGGATTCCGTCGCTGCCCGCTTGTTAAAAACGGCGACATCATCAAACATACGCTCCAGGTTGACTTCCTGAAAGGCATCCGTGCCAATTTCTTCACTGTCCACTTGCCCGACAATGGCGAGGACAGGTGCCCTGTCAGCTTTGGCATCATATAACCCATTCATCAGATGGATGGCTCCTGGTCCTGCGATGGACATACATACCCCGATTTTTCCGGTTAGTTTAGCATACGAGGCGGCAGCGAGCGCTCCTACCTCTTCATGGCGCACTTGAATAAATTTTAATTTCTCTTCCTGTTTTCGTAAATCGTCAATCAATTCATTGATGGAATCACCTGGCATGCCATAGACATGATCAATACCCCAATCAATCAACATTTCTGTCATCACGGCACCCGTGCGTTTTTCTAACAACATAAAGCACCCTCTCTACATCTAGTTATCTTATATCCATGTGTATATCCTTCCCCGCAACAAAGGAAACCTACCCCCATAAAATTACTTGGCAGGAAATGATCATACAAAAAAGACTGACAGAGTTCATTCTCCGCCAGTCCTTAATCAGCTTATCACCATTTTTTGTAAAACATTTCTATTTTAATCGTCTTCTACAACCAGGTTTTTCTCGAAGCGTGAGATATCCTTATCAGCACCGATAACGATCAGGATATCGCCTTCTTGAATCATCTCTGTTGCCATTGGAGAGACGATAACATCTTTGTCACGCTTAATAGCAACAACGTTACATCCATATTGCGCACGAATATCAAGGTCGACAAGTGACCGTCCGCTCATTTTATTTCCGGCTTTCACTTCCACGACACTGTGGTCGTCGGAAAGCTCAATATAGTCAAGAATATTGTTAGACATGATGTTATGGGCAATTCGTTTACCCATGTCACGTTCCGGGTGAATGACATGATCGGCGCCTATTTTGCTCAATATTTTTTCATGGTAATCATTCTGAGCTTTGACAGTAATCTTTTTAATACCAAGCTCTTCCAGGATTACGGTAGTCAGAAGACTTGCCTGGATATTGTCGCCAATGGCAACGATCACATGATCGATATTACGGATTCCCAGTTCTCTTAACACGGTTTCGTCGGTAGAATCAGCAATAACAGCGTGGGATGCAATTTCTTTGTATTCATTTACTTTATCTTCATCTAAATCAATGGCGAGTACTTCAAGACCTTCTTTGCTCAATTCCTTGCAGATGCTTCCGCCGAAGCGTCCCAAGCCAATGACTGCATACTCTTTCTTCATCGTAAATCCTCCATTTTTGCTTACATCAGATAGAAGTATTCTATCATAATTTAAGGTTTGCGACGAGCACCCAAAAGAATTAAGAACAGCCTCCGCATTCAGGAGGCTGTCGTCATCACTTTTTCCCTTTGACATAATCAGCATCAAACAAGAACATCCTCATTAATAAAATGAGCGATGGAATCAATAGGAACAATCCGGCAATAAATGCAATCACAAGGGCAAGCCCCATCGCATCATTGACGACACCTTCGGAAAGGGTGATGTAAGGATAAAGCAGGTAAGGCAAATGAGAAGCACCATAACCGAAAAATGCGGTGAAAAACTGGAACATGACGGCTATGAACGCCCAGCCGTAATATTTGCCCTGGTAAATCAGGAAGATGGCAAGCATGAAAAATCCGACAGACAGTCCAAACACCCACCATAGTTCCATCATCCGATTAAAGTGATCTTCATTATGCTGACTCATCGCAATAAATGTGGTGAGACTGGCAATAATCGTAGGCGAACTCCAAAACAGGGCATACTTTTTCACTAAATTCAATGCTCCCTGGTCATCAGCACGGTGAGCATAGAAGCTTAGGAATGCTGCACTGATATACAGGACAGAGACTATTGCTAGAAATACCACGCTCCAGGAGTACGGACTGGTTAGTAATTCACCTGTCAGTAAGTGTACGCCTTCCGCTGTCTCTTTTATGAACCCGCCTTCCGAGATGGTCAATGCTGTTGATAAGGAAGCAGGAATCAACAGACCAGTAGCTCCATAAAGGAACAAATAAACGTTACTCTGTTTCGACCCGTAGTTTTCAAATGCATAGAATGAGCCGCGGATAGCAATCAGTACAATTGCTATACTCCCAGGAACGAGCAGTGTCTGCCCGTAGTAATAGGCCGCATCCGGGAAGAAACCGACAAGTCCCACGAAGAAGAATACAAAAAAGACATTGGTCACTTCCCACACCGGGGATAAATAACGGGAAATCAATCGATTAATTAAATGATCCCGCTTTGTCACCTTGGCATAATAGGCAAAAAATCCGGCACCGAAATCAATCGAAGCGACAATAAGGTAGCCATATAAAAAGACCCATAATACAGTGATTCCTATCAGTTCGTATGTCATCAGCGCTCCTCCCCTTTAGTCGTGAATTCTGGATAATGCCGTTCCAGCTCTGATTCAGCAGGGTTTTTTTTGAACAATTTGCGCAGCACGGTGACGACACCGATCCCTAACACGGTATATAAAAGAATGAACAGTAAGAGCATCCAGCCGACATTCGGAGAGGTAGTGGCACCTTCTGCAACGGTCATGTAGCCTCTCAAAATCCATGGCTGGCGTCCTACCTCGGCATAAATCCAGCCGAATTCAATGGCAAGCATAGCAAGCGGACCGTTGAATACAATCAGCCACAACAGCCATTTGTTATTTTCATTCCATTTTTTTACCTTAGCAACTATCAAATAGAGCAAGCTCACCCCTAAGGAATAGAATCCGATCAGCACCATTAAGTCAAACATATAATGCACCCATAACGGAGCTATTTCATCTTCAGGAAATTGATCAAGTCCGACTACTTCGCCATTGAAATCTCCGGTGGCAAGAAAGCTCAATGCTTTCGGCAGACGAAGGGCATTTTCGACTTCATTCTCCTCGTTCAACCGGCCGAATAATATCAAATCTGCGCCTTCCTCTGTTTCAAAATGCCATTCTGCTACGGCCAGTTTTTCCGGTTGTTCATGCGCCAGGAATTTCGCAGATAAATCCCCCGCGACAGCCGTTAATAAAGCAAAAATGAAAATGGAGCCAACCGTCAGTTTTAAAGCTTTTTTATGGTATTCGGTGTTTCTTTTTCTAATGATATAAAAAGCAGTAATAGCCGCGAGGATTGCGGCAGATGTCAAATAAGCTGTCGACAGCACATGGAACACCTTCGTCGGTGTCGCCGGATTGAACATCGCAACAAGCGGCTGGACATTCACTAACGCACCATCCTTGACTTCAAACCCTTGCGGCGTATTCATAAAGGAGTTGACGGTCGTAATAAAAAACGCCGACATTCCGGCTCCAATCACGACAGGAATGGATAAAAACCAATGATAGATCGGCTTTTTAAATCGATCCCAGGTATATAAGTAGGCACCAAGAAAAATTGCCTCAAAAAAGAAGGCGAACGTTTCCAGGAACAATGGGAGGCTGATGACGTTACCAGCAACCTGCATGAAACTCGGCCATAATAAGGACAATTGCAACCCGATAGCCGTACCGGTTACCACACCAACCGCTACGAGTATAATGAACCCTCTTGTCCACCTTCTGGCCAGCAGGGTATAATTCGGGTCTTTCTTTTTGATCCCCATGAATTCCGCAATGGAAATCAATAGCGGAACCCCGACCCCGATCGTTGCAAAAATAATATGAAAACCAAGCGTTAACGATGTCAATAACCTGCTTAGCATGACGTTATCTAATTCAAACAAATACCTTCCCTCCCCATTACACTTCAAAATACATGATCTCTATGGATACTCTACCCTAAAAATACTAACCCTAGTATAATATGTGAAATCGTTTTATATTTCATATAATCATGACTATTTTGTGACATACTTCACATATTATTTCTAGTTTTTATCGTATAATATTTGTTTCGTTATTGTCCAAAGAAAAGTTTACCCCGATACCACCTTCTACAAAACAGGCTCGTTGATGGACAAGATAAAAAAACGCCTGGACTTTGATATCCAGGCGTTTTGATATTTCTTTACTTTTTATATAGCGTCTAGCATTTGGAATTGCGTCTTGACCAGGTCGTAATATTCACCTTTTTGGTCCATCAGCTCATCATGGCTGCCTTGTTCGAGAATTTTACCATGCTCCAGCACAATGATGTTATCCGCTTCCCTGATCGTAGAAAGACGGTGGGCGATAATAATCGCTGTCCTTCCTTTTAGTAACCTGCGCAGTGCAGACTGAATTTTCACTTCGGTTTCTGTATCGATGCTTGCTGTAGCTTCATCCAGAATCAGGATTCTTGGATCAGCGAGCAGCGCTCTTGCAAACGATAGCAATTGGCGTTCCCCTGCGGAAAGAACGTTGCCCCGCTCTTCCACTTCTGTCTCATATCCATTCGATAGACGCTGGATAAATTCATCAGCCCCAACGACCTTTGCCGCTTCGATTACTTCTTCATCCGTTGCATCCGGACGGCCGAAACGAATATTTTCCATGATGGTGCCGGAAAAAATGAAGGTATCCTGAAGGACGACACTAATTTGCTGGCGGATACTGTCAATGGTAACATCGCGCAGGTCGGTTCCATCAATTTTCACAGCTCCTTTAGTAGGATCATAGAAACGGCTGATCAAATTGGCAATTGTAGATTTACCGGAACCTGTATGACCGACCAATGCTACAGTCTGCCCTTGTTTCATCTCCAGTGAAATTTCATGAAGTGCAATCCTTTTATCATCATATGAAAACTGGACATGGTCGAATTCGATATGACCCTTGATGCGGTCTAACTGTGTCGCATCTGGCTTCTCCGCCACGTTTGGCTGCTCATCGAGAAATTCAAATATCCGTTCTGACGCCGCCATTGCCATCAGCAGCTGGTTATACATCTGTCCGAGACGTGAAATCGGCTCCCAAAACATTCCGAGGAAAAAGGCAAAGGAGACAAAGGTACCAACTTCAATTCCCCCGTTCGCCGGTCCCTGAATGATCAGCCACGCCCCATAAGAAATAAGAATGACGGTGCCGATGGCGTTACTCATTTCTACAAATGGACGGAACATAGCACTTTTCTTCGTCGCATTCCGCCAGGCTTCAAAACTGTCGGTATTGACACCGTCAAAGAACTCAGCATTTTCTTTTTCCTGCGAAAACGACTGGGTGATCCTAATACCCTGAATGCTTTCATTCAGATGGGAATTCAAGCGGGATTGCTGGATCCTAACCCGCTGCCAGGAACGCCGGATATTACGGCGTAATTTCGTTGAAATGTAAAACATTATTGGCAGGACGACCATGATCGCCAATGCGAGTTTCGGGCTCAGCACGAATAATATTATGATAATGCCAAGCAAGGTCACAATGTCCATCAATAGATTGATAATTCCATTGGTGAACAGTTCCTGCAATGAATTGATATCATTCATGATCCGGACAAGTATCGAACCGGCTGAACGCGAGTCGAAAAACCGGTGTGATAACCGCTGGACATGGGAGAACAAGTGCTGACGCAAATCATAAATGACGTTTTGCCCCAGGATGTTCACCCATTTAATCCGGAATACGTTCCCAAGATAACTGAATAAGTAAAGAATGGCGATTCCGACTACGAGTTGAATCAGCATATTGACGTCCTGATTCGCAATCGCAATATCAATCGCTACTTTACCTATCAGAATCGGTACGACTAACCGGATGATCGTTGATACCAGCATGGCGATGATCGCTGCCGGCAGCAGCGTTTTTGCGTATGGTTTTAAATATTTTAATAACCGGACCATCTGTTCCCAGTTGAACGGCTTCTCAATCGCCTGGTCGATGGTGTAATGAAACCGGTTCAAGTGCTTATTTTCCTGTGGTTTCGTTTTTTGTCTGCGTGCCAAGGTGACTCCCCCCTTTTTGATTTCAGGTATTGGATGCTTTCAAAATCTGTTCTTTATCCTGATACTGAATATCATAGATACGCTGATATGGACCACCGTTAGAAAGCAGGAAGTCGTGGGTACCACGCTCTTTTACTTCCCCATCCTCCAGGACGATAATTTCATCCGCGTGCTTCAAGGAAGAAATTCGGTGTGCAATGATGAAGGTCGTTCTCCCTTGCATCACTTCCTTCAAAGCTTTTTGAATCTTGAATTCTGTTTCCATATCCACAGCAGAAGTAGCATCATCTAAGACAAGAATACTCGGGTCAATCAATATCGCCCGTGCAATTGCAATCCGCTGCTTTTGTCCACCGGATAAGCCCATTCCGCGCTCACCCAGCAACGTATCGTAACCTTCAGGCATATCCATGATGAATTCATGTGCCTGCGCCCGCTTGGCAGCATCGATGACTTCTTCTAACGTAGCATCCGGGTTCCCATAAGCAATGTTTTCTTTGATCGTCGTTGAAAAAAGGAACGATTCCTGAAGTACAAACCCGATATTGCGGCGTAAAGTTTTCAAGGCATAGTGGTCGACGGGTTTGCCATCAACTAGTACCTCTCCGGTTTCAGGTTCATAAAATCGAGTGATTAACTGGGTGATACTTGTTTTCCCGGAACCAGTGGCCCCGATTAAACCGATGACCTTGCCTGGAGGGGCATCAAAATTGACATTTTTTAATGCTGAATCATCGTCTTCTGTATAAGTCAGTGTTACATCACGGAAAGTGACATGACCGTTTAAACGCTCCAGAGTAATTGGTTTATCCTTTTCCTGAATATCTTCTTTTGCTTCTAAAATTTCGAGAAGACGTTCCCCGGACGCTTTCGATTGAGAAAATAAGTTAATAACAAAACCGAGATTCATTAATGGTCCAAGGATATACCAGACGAGGCTGAAGAATGCGACGAGTTCACCGAGGCCAAGATTCCCATTGACGACCATGCTGCCCCCGTACGCCAGCAATGCGACGACAGATACATTTCCGATGAACTCCATCAATGGAAAGTATTTTGCCCAGATATTGGCGGTGGTCAGGTAATTCTGTCGGTAGTCCTGGTTACGGTCGGAGAATCTGCCGATTTCAAAACCTTCCCTTGATAATGATTTAACGGTTGTCATGCCGCTAATATTTTCCTGTACGCGTGTATTCAATTTCCCGAACGATTTACGAATGCCTCGGAAAGCTGGATGGACGCGTTTATCAAACTGGAAAACTACGACTGCCAGAAATGGCATGGCTGCCATCGTTACAAGCGCTAGTGGCACGGAATAATAAAACATGACACTTAGGCTGATGACAATCAATAACGTGATACGGATCAATTCAGCAATACCGAATGAAAGGAAAAATCGGAACCCTTCCACATCCGCTGTCAGCCGGGACATGATATCGCCGGTTTTGGCGTTGTCATAATACTTAAATGGGAGACGCTGTAATTTTTTATAAAGTTCATCTCTTAATTTATAGACGGAAGTGATACCGAATAAATCACCTAAGTATTGTTGTAAGTAAGTGGCAATCCCTTTGATGGCCATCAGGATAATGAAGGCGCCTGCCAAATAAGGAATAAGATTATACCGTTCATCTGCTACAACATCATCGATTGTGATCTGCAAAATGATCGGGTATACCACAGTAATCCCCGTCACAAATAATAAAAACAACAGCGACCAAAAGAAATACTTTTTATAAGGCCAGTAAAATTCTTTCAGCTTTTTGAAAGTATCCATTGTCTCCCTCCTCTTTCTGTAACATTTTAACGTAATTATAAATATATCGGGTTACGAAATAAATATCCACCTTTTTGAGCTAATTTTTTAAAAATTCTCCATGCTTTATTCTAGTGTAAAATTGGACAGCACTAATGTACATGACAGGTGGATCTTCATAGGAAAACGAAGGATATAAGTCATTAAAAAACCACCAGCCTTAACTGGTGGTTTCGATTACTGCTTATTTTTCTTTATTGCCAAGGACGCGGTTGACGCGTTTGCGGAGCATTTTCATACCGCCGCCACCTGCCTGGAAGTGACGAAGGTTGCCTTCTTCATCGAACACATAGTACGCAGGTACATATTGATTTTCAAAGGCATCGGTAAGTGCGTGTTTGTTGTCTACGAAAATTGGCTGCGTAATATCATGCTCAGCAGCGACTTCTTTGATTTTATCCAAATCAAGGTCTTTTTCAGAGCGTGGCATATGGACAGCAACCACGTTCAAGTCGTCTTTGTATTCGTCACGGAATTCATTGACATTCGGCATAGCTTCTTTACATAGACCGCAGCTGACAGACCAGAAATGGATCAATGTAGGTTTATCCCCTAAAAGCTCATCTTTAGAGACTTGTCCGTTCAACCATTCGGTTGCGCCTTCCAGTTCAGGCATTGGTGCTCTTAAACGCATGTTAATTCCTCCTTAAAAAAGGTACAGTTCGATTATTTAGATATAAAAGGGCCTAACATGAAGTTAGACCCTTGTGAATAGCTTGTCCTTTTATGACCCCTATTATAGAGTCTCTTGACCTGGCTTCCAGTTTGCAGGGCAAAGTCCGCCAGTTTGAAGTGCTTGAAGTACACGTAGTGTTTCATCAACGTCACGACCGATGTTGTTGTGGTTAACTACTTGATACATCAATTCGCCTTCCGGGCTGATGATGAATAGGCCGCGAAGTGCAACACCTTCATCTTCAATTAGTACACCAAAGTCTTCAGAGACTTTATGGTTCGTGTCAGCAGCCAATGGGTAAGCAAGATCGCCTAGGCCATTGTCATCACGGGAAGTGTTGATCCATGCCAAGTGTGTGTGGATAGTATCTGTAGATACTCCAACTACCTCTGCATCCAAATCTTCGAATTCATCGTAACGATCGGAAAGTGCAGTGATTTCTGTCGGACATACGAAAGTGAAGTCCATTGGATAGAAGAATAGCACTGTCCATTTGTCGTTTTTCATGTTTTCTTCCAAAGATACTTTTCCGAATTCTTTGTTCGGAAGTACTGCGTCCATTTCGAAGCGTGGAGCTTGTTTTGCTACCATACGTTCTGCCATGAAAATCCCTCCAAAAATATTGAATTAGTTGTTGTAATCACTCACAAGTCCTATTATAACGAGCAGCTTGTTTAAAGTCAATATTAAATTATAATAAATTTAATCTGGCTTCTTCGACTTCCATAATCAAGCATGCCCTAATAATATAACCCTTACACATTCTCATTAAACAATAATGATTGATGAATGTAAAATGATAGGCTTTACATCCGGTAAAAACCTTTTCTATCCCGGTTATTAGCGAATCAACCGTTTGATTTGATAAATTATTACAAAATCCGCTATTCTATTACATAGCATGGTATGAAATTAAGGAGTTGTTCACATGAATTTGTTTGAGGATGGTTTCCAAATCAATTTAACGGAAATCACAGAGCTATTGATTACAGTAGGATTAAAAATCCTGGTGCTTCTCATAGCATTCGCAATTATAGCACCGATTGGCCGCAAAGCGATCAGTGGTGCCATCAACCGGATCAGCAGGCATCGGAAAATTCCGGAGCCACGCACGAAAACGCTGGAACGTCTTTCGATCAATTTGTTTTCCTACATTATGATGTTCGTTTTTGTGGTGATGCTGCTTGAGATGGTCGGCATTCCGATCGGACCATTACTTGCGGGTGCTGGTATTGTCGGTCTCGCCATTGGTTTTGGCGCTCAAGGCCTTGTCAGTGACATCGTTACCGGTTTTTTCATTTTGATTGAGCGACAGGTAGATGTAGATGATTACGTGACCGCAGCAGGTTATGACGGAGTGGTGGAAGAAGTTGGCCTGCGGACGACTAAGCTGCGCGGCTTTGATGGAACTCTTCATTATATCCCCAACCGGGAAATCTCAGGTGTCAGCAACCACTCTCGCGGCAACATGCGCGCGATGATCGACATCGGCATCGCTTATGATGAAAATATCGAGGAAGCCGTCGCTGTTCTTCAGCGCGTCTGTGATGATTTTGCAGCCAACGATGAACGAATCAAAGAAGGACCAGATGTCCTTGGCGTTCAAACACTTGGTTCCTCCGATGTCGTCTTACGAATTCTTGGCAAAACCACAAACATGGAACAATGGGGCGTCGAAAGAGATTTACGCAAGGCGATGAAAGAAGCGCTTGATGCTGCGGGCATTGAAATCCCGTTCCCGCACCAGGTGTATATAGAAAAGAAGGATAACGCCGAAGCTTAACGGCCCCCTGGACCGGCTGTCTCGTATATGGGTAGTTTGTCTCGAAAATTTTCGTTTTTGTCTCATTAAATCACGAATTTGTCTCTCAAAATCGAAATATTTTCTCATTAATGAACCCGACGGAATCACAAACGGAGGTAAATTCTCATATAAGCCGAATCTGTCTCTTAAAAAGTTAATTCCTAAAAAAATTATCCCGGGCATCTGCGCCCGGGATTTTTATTCTTCCCATACCTCTACTTTTCTAATTTGCCCATCAATCATATCAACGATTTTAAAATGATGATTCCGGAAGGTGACCTCTGTCCCTTCTGAAGCATCGATATCATTTGTATAAATAAAGCCAGCAATCGTGTCGTAATCTTCATTCTCAAGATCCAAATCAAAATATTCATTCATATCCTGAATCGAGACTTTCCCTTCCACAAGGAAGTGGCCGTTTTTCAGACGTTTGATCGCCCGCTCTTCTTCGTGGTCAAATTCGTCGCGGATCTCCCCTACGATTTCTTCAATAATATCTTCAATGGTTACAATCCCGGATGTCCCTCCATATTCATCGATCAGGACAGCCATATGCGTCCGTTCTTTTTGCATCCGGACCAGCAAGTCATGGATCGGGATATTTTCAAATACTTTGAATCCCGGGCGGATGAAAGGCTCTAACGTATCCAGGTCTTCGAAATCATTATAAAATAATTCCTTCAAATGAATGACACCCAGGATATGGTCTTTATCACCGTCAATCACTGGATATCTCGTAAACCGTTCTTGCTGGATATAACGACTGATCGCTTTAACTGAATCGTTGATATCGATAACAGCCATTTCCGTACGGGGAATCATGATTTCCTTTGCTGTCCGGTTATCGAATTCAAAAATACGGTCCACGTAGGTGAATTCCGATCGGTTAATTTCCCCTTTTTGATAACTTTCTGATAATATGTGGCGCAATTCTTCTTCGGAGTGCACCTCTTCGGATTCATTGGCAGCATGAAGTCCGAACATACGAACCAGGATATTGGCAGACCCGTTCAGAAGCCAGATCAACGGATACATTAGCTTGCTGTATAATATCAGCGGCTTTGCCAACAGCAGCGTGATTGCTTCTGCTTTTTGGATGGCTACTGTCTTTGGGGCTAGTTCTCCTAAAACCACATGTAAAAAGGTGATGACAAAAAAGGCGATTCCGAATGAGATGGTATGACTGACAGCACTCGGCAGCTCAAATCCTTCCAATAACGGGTGGAGGAGCACCTCAAGGGTCGGTTCACCGAGCCAGCCTAATCCCAATGCGGTAATTGTGATTCCCAGCTGACAGGCAGATAGGTAATAATCCAGGTTATTTGTCAGCCGTAATACACTCTTCGCTTTTTTATCCCCTGCTTCAGCCCTTGCTTCCATTTTTGTTTTCCGTACCTTGACGATAGCGAATTCACTCGCTACAAAAAAAGCCGTCAATACGATCAGCAAGGCTACTGCCAAAAGCTTAAATGTGGTTTCCATCCAATCTCTCCTCTAACGACTATGTATCGGGGCAATGCGCCCCATTTGCTTATCGCATCCGCTGCTCCACTTGCTGACAGACTTCTTCCGCTGTCGCACCATGGGCATTGATGACTGACTGCTCTGTTTGTGCGTCCGCCATTCCCATCACATCTTTATCCTGACCGGAAATGACACAGCAGTCGCATCCTTGTGCATCCTGTTCATTTCGAAGGGTTACTATATCATACCCTTTTTCCTGTAAAGCGGAACTAATATCTGTCAAACTTTCCTCTACTGCAATTTTTCTCATTTCTTATTCCTCCTTGAATAGGGTAAGGTCTACGTCCCTATTGTTACCAACGTTAAAGGAGGTATGCAGATAACCATGCTTACCAGTTTCGGGTGACAGCTTCCACTATGTCCACCCCAACAGCTAATGCTCGTTCATCCGGTGTAAGTTTTGCGTGATGAAGTCCATATTCAGATTCCACTCCAAGCCAGAACATAAACCCGGGAATCTCTTTCAGCATATAACCGAAGTCCTCCCCAGTCATCGCTGGAGGTGCCTCCTGGAACGTGACACCATCCACTTTTTCGGAAATCTGCCGGAAAGCATCCACATGGCTGCCGTTATTGTACACCTGATAATAATTAGCTCCATAATCAATCGAAGCGGTACATTCATGGCCGATTTCAAGTCCTTCTGCCAGCCGTTCAATATTCGCCTTTACTTTTTTCATCGCTTCCGGGGACATTGCCCGGATGGTCCCCTCCAGGCGGGCGTGTTCTGCAATTACATTCTGGACCGTTCCACCAGTAATTTTGCCAATTGTGACGACTGCACTATCCAACGGATCGACACGTCGGGCAACGATTTGCTGCAGCTGCGTGACAAAATAGCTGGCAGCCACTACCATATCATGCGTCTGATGTGGATAAGCGGCATGTCCACCCTTCCCTTTCAAATCAATAAACAACTCGCTCGTGTTAGCAAACAGCAGGCCTTCTCTGGAGGAAACGGTCCCGACCGGCAGATCTGGTGCAATATGAAGAGCAAAAATGACATCAGGACGCCACGCTTGAAATTCTTTACTATTCAAAAGCGGCTCGGCACCGCCTGGTCCTTCCTCTGCCGGCTGAAAAATAAACAATGTGTTGTCAGCTGCCGGTTTTTCAGCAAGCCGTCTTAATGACCCCAATGCGATAGTCATATGGAAGTCATGACCGCAGGCATGCATGCTGCCTTCATGTCGGGATTGAAAATCATACCCGGTTTCTTCCGTAATAGGCAATCCGTCAATATCGGCCCGGTAGCCAATCGTTTTTGATGGCTTCTCGCCTTTTACAAAAACTAAAATTCCTGTCCGCCATGTTTTGATTTCGATATGTTCCTGCGGCATTCTTCCAATCTCATCTAAGAGATACTGTTGTGTTTTGTATTCCTGGAAGCCAAGCTCCGGGATCTGATGCAAGTCTCTTCTAATTATTTGAAGCTGGTTTTTATCCAACCCGCCCACCTCTTTCCTTTAGGATCTGCTAAACATATAAATGTTTCCGTTTTTCCCATAAACGCAAGGAGGCCCGGGAAATTGCGAGACTCCAATGGGATAATAGTACAAGGTGAGATCCCGCAGGGCTTTAGCCCGAGGAAGCTCACCGTACGCCCATGGAAAGCGAGTGATTTCCCGGACCTCCCTACCGTTACTACCGTAACGGAAACAAATTATCTCGAAACTGAGTCTTCTATTAAAGGAAAACGGATGCAATAATTCTTATAGAAAAGGCCCTGCGATGTGCAAGGCCTTAAGGGTTGATCAGTTATCCAGTTTGCGTAGTTCCTGTTTGATTTCTGTCTTGGATTTCGTCTGATCGTCGATATCTTTGATTTTTTTCGCTGGTGTACCGGCAACCAGTGTATTTGGAGGGACATCTTCTGTAACGATGGATCCTGCTGCTACAACAGAACCTTCACCGACCGTGACACCTTCCAGTACTACTGCGTTGGCGCCGATTACGACACCATCTTCAATTACTACCGGGCTGGCAGATGGCGGCTCGATAACTCCTGCAAGTACCGCGCCTGCTCCGATGTGGCAGTTTTTGCCGACCGTTGCGCGTCCACCTAGTACTACGTTCATATCGATCATCGTACCTTCACCAACAACAGAACCGATGTTGATCATCGAACCCATCATAATGACACAGCCATCGCCGATTTCCACCTGGTCGCGGATGACAGCGCCTGGCTCGATACGAGCGTTGATGCCCTTCAAGTCAAGCAATGGAATTGCAGAGTTTCTGCGGTCGTTTTCTACTACGTAATCCGCAATCGCATCTTTATTATTATCAAGCAGCTGTTCAACGTCTTTCCATTCACCGAAAAGTACACCGCTTTTTTCTTCGACAAAATCCTGAACGTTCTCACCGAAGTCGATACTCTTCAAGTTTTCCCCTTTCAGGTAAACTTTGACTGGTGTTGACTTGGTGCTATTCGAAATAAACGAAATAATTTCGTTTGCATCCATTTGTTTCATGTGTCAATTCCTCCTTCATGGTATGTAACGTACTGCTTCATTTACTTTATCAAAGTGAAATGTTTGTGACAAGAATTTCACTTGTTTCTTTATTTTTTCGTCACGTTGCTTTTGTCCCCTTTTGGCAACAAACTGATCAAAAAAAGACTGATGATCGCCAGAACCAATATACCGAGATAGACAAGATGAAGCCCGGAGGTTAAGGCGTCCTGTAGCACTTCAAGGGCACCGGGGGAAAGACTCTCCCTTTTTTCCGCATCCAGGAGCAGGTTGGTAGAGTCGACGGTCAACTCCTTGCCGAGGTCCGCTTGAGCAATGGCTGTCTGAATTCTGCTGTTGAGCATGCCTCCGAGCAAAGCTGCGCCCACCGCACTCCCCAGGGAACGCATGAACATGTTGGACGCTGTAGCGATCCCCCTTGTTTTCCAATCTACCGTACTTTGAATCGAGACAATGAAGGAAGTCGTCGAAAGCCCCATGCCGACACCGATGAAAAACGAGCCTGTCGCTGCCCAAACCGGACCTTTTTCCGGAGATAACAAAAAGAAGAAGATGCCCCCGATAATTAAAGAAATACCACCAATGAATGAGGTGGACCGAAATCCGATCCGAAGCAGCAATCTTCCTGCAAGAGCAGATGAGATAGGCCAGCCAATCGACATCGTGGTTAACGTGAAACCGGCGACAATCGCAGGCTTCTCCATCACACCCTGAACGAATGCCGGCAAGTAACTGGATACACCGATCAGGATCATTCCTGTGGTCAATGAGGTGATATTGGCAATGGATATTGAGCGATGCTTCCAAATTTCAAATGGCATCATCGGTGCGCTTACCCTTTTCTCCTGGAAGAAAAAAAGGACGAATCCGATAGATGATAGACTGGCAAGTAAGAGCATCAACTGTGAATTCCAGTCAATCCTGACCCCGCCTTCCACCAGAATCAGCATGAGAGCACTGACAGCAATGAACATGAAAAATGCACCGCCGTAGTCGATTTTCCTGTCTGTCTTATCCAGTTCCTCATGAAAGAAAAGGATAATTCCCGCCATCGCCAGCACTCCTAACGGGATATTCATCCAGAATACATAGGGCCAGCTCAACACATCAACAAAAAAGCCGCCGAGTGCCGGGCCGGTTACAGCCGAAATTCCCCAGACGCTTGATAGGTAGCCTTGAATATTGGCCCGCTCTTCTTTCGTATAAATATCGCCGACAATTGTCGTGGCAATCGGCATCAATGCCCCGGCCCCTAATCCCTGGATGAGCCTGGTGAAAATGAGCATTTCCATAGAAACAGCAAACCCGCTTAATGTCGAACCAATTAAAAATACCGATATTCCAATTAAAAATATCGGCTTTCTTCCAAAGATGTCTGAGAGTTTACCGAATATCAGCACCGTCGCAGCATTCGTCAGCAGATAAGCAGAAAATACCCAGCTGTAGAGACTGAATCCTCCTAAATCGGCGACGATGCTTGGCATCGCTGTAGAAACAATCGTAGCTTCAATTGCTGCCAGAAACATGGCGAGCATAATTGATGCTAACACGAGCGGCCGTTTAATCGTTTTTTTATGTACAACAGACTGTTCCATAAATCCCCTTCACTTTCTTCACCTTAAGATAAAACAGGGGCTGACTCTTTAATAGAGTCGAGCCCCGGTTGATTATATTATCTTTTTTCTCTACCCCTTTACCTTATCCCGTAAGAGGTGCGTTTCTGTATGCAAATAACGATTCAACTGCTTTAAAATTGCTCTGCGCGTCAAAATACCATCAAAAGAACCTTCTTCATCTGCAACACAGACAAACGGGTGATCGATGACATATTTCAACGCCTTTTCAAACGAATCATCCCGGTGAAGAATCGGGATATCTGTTTTCATGACCGTGTTGACACACATCTCGGATAGTTTATTAAATTCAAATTGTTCGATTCCTAATGTTTGTTCGATGATAGCGGCTTTGCTGATTGTCCCTTTCAGCTTAAATGCAGCATCCAGTACAGGAACAGCAGAATATCCGGTCTTAACTAAGACCAGTAAAGCGTGCTCGAGTGGATTGCCTACCTGAACATGGGCGACTTTATCAGCAGGAATCATCAGTTCGTTTACTGTGGTGTGGAGCAACTCATCGTTTGGTACATTAATCATTTTTCAACACTCCCTTATCATCCAGCAGTCGAAGGAGCATACGGAAAACACCATACATAGCAAAAAGGCTTTATTATCAAAGCCTTCCCTCCCACTGTTCATGGATATTACATGGAACCACGGGATATGCTACTTCATTATTTTAACATAATCCGGTGAAGCGAGTAGACTTTTATGGAAGAAAACTTTTTTAACGTGCACTTCCGACTGATCCCTCCTATTCCTCACTGACAGCTTCTTTATCGACATTAATGATAATTTCGACTAATGTAATTTTATTACATTTCTTACAATACCCCGGCATTCTATAAAGCAAACAGCATTTAGGACATTTATAAAACATAAAAAAAACACCCTTTTTAACAGTTTATGTACCATTTAAAGCCGGGGTGTTCTCTAGCCAGGAAAAATAAAACATGAGATAATGGATGTTAATGAAAGAAGACAAGGAGATGTTCATTCAAAAATGTCAACACATACCTTTACGAAACCGGAAGAGATAGCCAATACAATTACCCATGGGATCGGAGCGATATTAAGTGTGGCGGCGCTTATATTACTTTTAGTGTTTGCCAGTATGGAGGGAAACCCGTGGCACATTGTTTCCGTAGCTATTTACGGAGCGACCATGGTATTAATGTATGTTTCTTCCACATTATGTCATGGTTTTCCAAAAGGGAAAATGAAAGATCTCTTTGAAATTTTTGACCACTCGGCCATCTATTTATTTATAGCTGGAACTTACACTCCAATTATGCTCGTTCCATTGAGAGGCACTCTGGGCTGGACGTTGTTCGGCATCGTGTGGGGCATTGCTATCCTGGGCATTGTTTTCAAAGTATTCTTTGTCAAACGGTTCGTCATGCTGTCGACTTTGTTCTATATTTTGATGGGGTGGCTGATTATTCTTGCTTGGGGACCGCTGACTGCGGAGTTACCGGCACAAGGGATAACCTATCTTGTTGTCGGCGGCGTGCTGTACTCGATCGGCAGTATTTTTTACGTGTGGCGGAGTTTTCCATTTCACCACATGGTGTGGCATCTATTCGTGCTAGGAGGATCCCTGTTCCACTTCTTCACCATTTTCTTTTATATCCATTGATTGATAACAAGCAGTGACGCATAAGTGAAAATCTTTAAAATTTTACTCATTTAAGAGAAAAAAATGCCGGATTTGAGAGAGTACACCATATAAGAGAGACAACTTTTTGATTAAGAGAGACAAATTTGAAAATAAAAGCGACAATACCTGCATTATATGAGAATGAAATAAGTGTAAGAGAGAAACCAACCTTTATAAGAGAGAAAAGTGAAGGACCACCTGACAGGTTCAGGTGGTCCTTCTTGTATTTCTATGCAAATCGGGGCCTGTATAACCTTAAAAAGGGAATTGGTTGAGCCATTGGCCGCCGTCCAGGGTGACGACCTCGCCATTCATATAAGACGCCTTATCCGAAAGTATGAAATGCGCCAAATCAGCAATTTCTTCCGGGGTGCCCAGTCTTCTCAATGGAACCGATTGAAGCGTCCGCTTCGCTGCCTCTTCGGACTCAAACAGTTTATCTGCCCCTCCGGTTCGTTCGATCGGACCAGGCGCTATCGCGTTGACCCTTACCCCATATTTGGAGCCCCATTCGACGGCCAATGTCCGCGTCATACTGAGCACGCCTGCTTTTGCGGCTGCGGAATGAATGACACCGGCTCCAGCATTCCAGGCATAAGTAGCCACCATGTTCAAAATAGTACCCTTTGTTTTATTTTCAATCCAGTAATTTCCAACGGCATGACTACAATAGAATGTTCCGTTCAAAACGATATCAATGACGGTCTTCCACCCATTTGCAGACAGCTTCTCTGCAGGAGCGATAAAATTACCGGCCGCATTATTGACCAGGTGATCAACCCGCCCGAAGGCTGCTTCTGTCTCTATTACCATCCGTTCGGCATCTTCTATATTTCTTACATCCATAACAATGGTAAGTACCTGAGCCGGGTCATCCCCCATAATTTCCTCTTTTGCTGATTGCAGGCGTTCCTCATTACGGCCGGTTATGACAACATTTGCGCCCTCCTGGACGAACTTCTTTGCCATGTATTTCCCCATTCCGCTGGAACCGCCTGTAACTATTACAACTTGACCTTCCATAACAACTCCTCCTTCACTATGTATGTATTCCATATCAAAAACTGAATTCCTGTTCATTTTTCAAAATATATCAATCTATTTTCATTTTCACTATAAATCTAGCACATATCCTACTTTCTGCTATAATAACCTAGACTGAGGGAATATATGATGCAACCGAAGACATTTACATGGATATAGAAAGGAAATTTATATGAAGATGAATCGGCGAGCTTTCCTGAGAAAAGCATTCGGCAGTCTTCTTGCCTTCATGGGCCTAACCGGCGGAACATACTATTATGCGAGATACATGGAGCCGGATATGCTCACCATCCAGGAAGAAACACTGACAAATAGTAAAATTCCCGGGTCATTCCGTGACTTTAAGATCGTACAGTTTTCCGATACTCATATCGGCTTTCACTATACATTGGAGCAATTGAAAGAAGTCGTTGATCGAATTAACCGTATGAACCCGGATCTGATACTTTTCACTGGAGACCTGGTCGATCGTCCGAACGCCTACGAATGGAATGGCAAGATTGTAGAGGTATTAAAAAAGCTGCAAGCTCCCCATGGGAAGTACTGGATTTACGGCAATCATGACCATGGTGGTTATGGCACAGATATCGTCAAGAAAAAGATGGACGAAGCCGGCTTTCAACTGCTCCAAAACGAACATACTGTCATAAAAAAGGAACAATCTTCCTTTATTCTTGCTGGGGTTGACGATCTCATGCTTGGTAAACCGGATATGGAAAAAACACTTCAGGGAGCAGATAGCGATTCTTTCGTACTTCTGATGGTTCATGAACCGGATTATGCGGATGAGGTAGCCAACTATCCGGTAGACGTGCAATTATCAGGGCATAGCCATGGCGGTCAAGTCCAGATACCTTTTTTCGGATACCTTGTCACACCACCCTATGCTGAAAAATATGTAGAAGGCCGGCATACGATCGGTAATCTCGATCTCTATGTCAGCCGTGGTCTCGGTACCACCCGGCTTCCTTACCGATTCTTGTGTAAACCGGAAATTACGATTCATACGTTAAAAAATAGTTGAGAAAAATACGACATTTTTATGACAAATAAGCCAAAAATAGCAACACGCCAGCCTTCATGTTACAATAAATTCCGAATGTTAAAGAAGATGGACAGCTTCAGGTTGGAGGGAACAGGATGAAACTTATGTACAAACTGTCCTTGCCTTTTTTTGCTGTGTTGTTATTCCTTGCTGCATGCGGTCAGGAAATTGAGGAAAATATGTCCCGGGATGTAGAAGAATTCTCAGCAATCAATGAGCAAGGCGAGGAAAGAAGTTTAGAAGACTACCAGGGTCAATATTGGGTAGCTGATTTTATTTTCACCAATTGTGATACCGTATGTCCGCCAATGACTGCTAATATGGCACGCCTTCAGACAATGATGGAAGAAGAAGGTATTGAAGATGTGCAGTTAGTCTCTTTCAGTGTCGACCCTGAAAATGATGATCCTGAGGCATTAAAAGAATTCGGAGATAAATTCCAGGCAGACTTTGGCAATTGGGACTTTTTGACTGGCTATGATTTTGATGAAATCCGTCAGCTTTCCATCAAGTCGTTTCAATCCATGCTGGAAGAAGAACCCAATTCAGATCAAATGATGCATGGTACACGCTTTTATTTGGTGAATCCTGATGGAGAAGCAATCAAACATTACAGTGGTACAGAATCGGGATCCATGGAAGAGATTTTAGAGGACCTTAAGAAAACACAATAATCCAATGGCGCACCTTATTGTGCGCCTTTACCTTTACCCTTGTCCAGTGTTGTAAGAAAGGAGTGTATCCGTTGAAAGAAAAACATGCCTTGACCGACCATGAATTAGCCGAATCGTTATTTATTATCAACCGCCACGCTAAGACAGCACCTGAACCAAAAGAATTATATGATTTAAAAAAACAAACCATCGCGAAGCTTCTCAAGGAAAACCGCGCCAAAAAAGTCGGTCTCCACTTTTCTGATCATCCTAAATTAAGTCAGCAGCATTCCACCCTGTTGATTCAGATAGGAAACTATTACTTTCATATTCCCGCTCAGAAAAAGGATTTTCAGGAACTTCGCCATTTAGGGAAGTTGGACAAGGATTACCGGAACCCCAAACCACGATTGTCTCTTTCCCGCGCGAAGAAAAATTTGTATCGTTATTTGGATCGGAAACCGGCACCCTCCAATAACAAATCTTTTCAAAAAAGCTCCTATACCTCCTCCTATCTTGGAAGTATGAACTTCCGCCCCTGGAATCAACGTGGTAAACGGTCTTGATTGAAAATCAAATAAAAGAAATAATAAATTCTCCTAAAAAACTTTCAGCCATTTTTGACTGGAAGTTTTTATTTTTTCGCCAATATTTTTTCCATTAACACCCAGTCAAAAACTTCCCCAACCCGCTCTGAACAGGTATTCACCCGCCATACAGAATATACTTTTAAAATTTTTTAGAAATATTTTTTAAAAACAAAAGGTTGTCATTTCAACGATGTAAGCGTTTACCGTTTTTCTGATTTATCTAAACTATCAGAAAATTTACTTTTACCCTGTTGACGCCCTGCAAATAAGGGCGTATAGTAATCGTCAAATTCAAAAAAAATTAATTTTCTGAAAGCTGAAAGGCAGGAAGTTTTGGGCCCTGAAACTTACACATATTTTGAAAGCCGGGCTCATAAATTTCACAACAATCCTTTATGAATTTTAAACAATAATCAGTTAAAGAGAGGAGTGTGCAAAAGGATGAGTAACCAATGGATTTATCTCAACGGCGAATACGTCACCAAACAGGACGCAGTCGTTTCTGTTTATGATCATGGTTTTCTATACGGAGATGGGGTGTTCGAAGGTATTCGTGTTTACAGCGGAAACATCTTCAAACTCGATGAACACCTTGACCGTTTATATGACTCAGCAAAATCGATCATGCTGAATATTCCCTACACAAAAGAGGAGTTTCAGGACATTATTGTCGAGACTGTCCGCAAGAATCAGTTGGAAACAGCCTATATTCGCGTCGTTGTTTCCCGCGGTCCAGGAGATCTCGGGTTAGATCCAAATAAGTGCTCAGAACCTCGAATCGTAGTCATCGCGGAAGCACTCGCTCTCTTCCCGAAAGAACTTTATGAACGAGGTGTCCGGCTGGCATCGGTTGCAAGTCGAAGGAACCGTGCCGATGTTCTTCCTCCACAAGTGAAATCATTGAATTATTTAAATAATATTTTAGTGAAAATGGAAGCGAACCAGGCTGGAGTCGATGAAGCGCTGATGCTGAACGACCAGGGTTATGTCACAGAAGGATCCGCCGATAATGTCTTCATCGTAAAAAACGGGGTCATCAAAACTCCTCCCGTCTACCTGGGAGCCCTGGAAGGCATTACAAGAAACACAATCATCGATTTAGCGAAGCAATTAGGTTATGAAATGCGGGAAGAGCCATTCACCCGCCACGATGTCTATGTAGCAGATGAAGTATTCCTGACAGGGACAGCGGCTGAAGTCATTGCCGTCAATGAAGTGGATTCCCGGGTAATTAACAATCGTAAACCGGGTAAGGTCACCAACCATCTGTTGTCTGAATTCCGCAAACTCACTACCGAAGACGGTGTGAAAGTATATGATTCTGATGCAAAAGTTCAAGTAAGCTGAAGCAGACAAATTAATAGTTAACTCCATGACGGGAACAAAGGAATAAGTAACTGTATTCACAGAGAGCCGGGGTTGCTGGAAGCCCGGAAATACACCTTATTCCGACATCCTCCCTGAGTGTCGGGCTGAACGATTCATCCATTAGGTCCGACCGGGTGCCTTCCTAAGCACCTGTTATCAAAAGAAGCTGTACTGGTTGAATAGGCAGCTTCCCAAGGCAGTATTTGTGAGGATACTGTAAACGAGGGTGGTACCGTGAAAAGCAAAGTCTTTTCTCCCCTCTTGCTCCACACGTTAGTTCGATGTGGAAACAAGAGATGGATGAAAAGGCTTTTTTCATTGCTAAAAATGTTTAGATTAAAAGAATCAACTATCACTTAGGAGGGATTTAAAAAATGAAGGTAGAAGCGAAGCCGCACTATGAAACCCAAACGAAACCAAAGTCAGGTGCGGACCTGCTCGTGGATGCATTGATCCAGGAAGAAGTCAAAACCATTTTTGGATATCCGGGGGGTGCAGTATTACCGATTTATGACGCGCTGTATCGCGCCGGTGATGCATTCCATCACGTCTTAGCACGGCATGAGCAAGGTTCTATCCATGCTGCTGAAGGCTATGCCAGAGTAACCGGGAAGCCAGGCGTTGTCATTGCCACTTCCGGGCCAGGGGCGACAAACCTGATTACCGGCATTGCGGATGCCATGATGGATTCCCTTCCGGTCGTCGTTTTCACCGGGCAGGTGGCCCGCGGCGTTATCGGAACCGATGCTTTTCAGGAAGCGGATGTTATGGGTATTACAACTCCCATCACCAAGCATAACTACCAGGTACAGTCGCTGTCCGACCTGCCTAGAATTGTAAAAGAAGCCTTTCACATCGCTTCTACCGGACGGCCGGGACCTGTTGTGGTTGATATTCCGAAAGATATTTCAACGGAGGTGGATGACAATCCTCCAAGCGTGGAGTTTTCACTTCCCGGCTATCAACCGAACTTGAAACCGAATCCGCTCCAAATTAAAAAGCTGACAGATGCGATGGCGCAGGCAAAGAAACCAGTGCTGCTCGCCGGGGCCGGCGTCCATCACGGGAAAGCTTCCGAAGAGTTGAAGGCTTTTGCTGAACAGCATTCCCTCCCTGTCGTACACACACTGCACGGGCTGGGTACTTTCCCTGGCAGCCACTCCCTTTCATTCGGAATGGCAGGAATGCACGGCACCTATGCAGCCAACATGGCGCTTTATGAATGCGATTTGCTCATCAACATCGGATCTCGTTTCGATGACCGTCTGACCGGAAAATTAGAACATTTCGCACCGAAAGCAACCGTCGCTCATATTGATGTCGACCCAGCAGAAATCGGAAAGAATGTACCAACCCAAATACCGATTGTCTCCGACTCAAAAGCGGCATTGGAAGCTCTATTAAAAAATGCAGATGCTTCCCCATCAACGGAAGAATGGTACAAAAAGCTGGATAGCTACCGTGAAGAATATCCACTTTGGTACAACAAACCGGAAACGGACATGGTGCCACAATGGCTGATGGAAAAGGTCCACAGCTACACCGGTGGAGATGCTATTGTGACTACGGACGTTGGCCAGCACCAAATGTGGGCTGCACAGTACTACAAATTGGAAAAACCGAATCGCTGGGTCACTTCCGGAGGACTTGGCACCATGGGATTCGGCTTCCCGGCAGCCATTGGGGCTCAGCTTGCTGCTCCTGAAGATAAAGTCGTAGCTGTCGTTGGCGATGGCGGATTCCAAATGACATTGCAGGAGCTGTCCCTGCTTCAGGAAATGAAGCTTCCTGTAAAAGTGATCATCGTCAACAACCAGGCACTTGGAATGGTCCGCCAATGGCAGGAAAGCTTTTATGAAAAACGCTATTCCGAATCGATCCTGTCGACACAGCCTGATTTTGTAAAGCTTGCCGAAAGCTACAATATAAAAGGCATGAGAATCGAGTCACAGCAGGACCTGGAAGAAAGACTTCCAGAAGCACTCTCAAACGATGAACCAGTTGTCGTTGACTGCCGGGTACTCCAGCAGGAAAACGTCTATCCGATGATTGCACCAGGAAAAGGAATCCACGAAATGATCGGGGTGAAACCATGAGAAGAATTGTGACAGCAACTGTTCAAAACCGAAGCGGCGTACTGAACCGGGTGACAGGGCTGTTAGCGAAACGGCAGTTCAATATCGAAAGTATCTCTGTTGGCCGCACGGAAGCAGAAGGTATTTCAAAAATGACATTTGTCGTCGACGTTGAAGACGAACGGAAACTGGAACAGCTGACCAAGCAACTGAATAAACAAATCGATGTTCTCAAGGTTTCCGATATTACCGATAAAGCGATTGTTGCAAGTGAACTTGCATTGATACGAGTAGTCAGCAATGCACAGATAAGAAATGAAATTCAGGGTATCATCGAGCCATTCCGGGCGTCGATCATCGATATCAGCAAGGACAGTCTGACCGTTCAGGTGACAGGCAAACACGAAAAAATTGAAGCATTAATCGACCTGCTTCGCCCATACGGTATCAAAGAACTGGCACGGACCGGCCTCACCGCCTTCCTCCGCGGCCAGCAGCCACAAGTAGCAGAAATGAAAAACTACTCTATTTTAAAATAATAGTTTATTAGTTTAAGCATTGTTGATTCACCCATAGGCATGGGAAACGGCGAGACTCCCGCGGGAAGAGCAAGACTGACAAGACCCCACAGGGCGATAGCCCGAGGAGGCTTGACGTCTTCCCCGCGGAAAGCGAGTCGTTTCCCCCGCCTCCCATTAAAATATCAACAATAAATTACAAATAATAAAATTCTGGAGGATGATTAATTATGGCAAAGGTACTTTATCACAACGACATTAACGAACAGGTATTGATGAATAAAAAGGTAGCGGTTGTAGGCTATGGTTCTCAAGGTCACGCTCACGCACAAAACTTGAAAGAAAGCGGCCATCAGGTAGTTGTTGGTCTAAGACCAGGAAAGTCCTGGGACAAAGCGGAAGAAGACGGCCAGGAAGTCAAAACCGTACCAGAAGCAGTTGAAGAAGCAGACGTAGTAATGGTGCTCCTTCCAGATGAACACCAGCCGAAAGTTTTCGAAGAACAAATCAAGCCGAATCTGCAGGAAGGCAATGCACTTGTTTTCGCTCACGGATTCAACGTCCATTTCAACCAGGTCGTCCCTCCTTCTGACGTCGACGTATTTCTTGTAGCACCGAAAGGCCCAGGACATCTGGTACGCCGGACATTCGAAGAAGGCGCAGGCGTTCCGGCATTGATCGGTGTCGAACAGGATTATACTGGTGAAGCAAAAGAGTTAGCACTTGCCTACGCAAAAGGCATCGGCGCTGGCCGTGCAGGCGTATTGGAAACGACGTTCCAGGAAGAAACAGAAACAGACTTGTTCGGTGAGCAAGCGGTCCTTTGCGGCGGGCTTTCCAATCTTGTCAAATCCGGTTTTGAAACATTGACAGAAGCAGGCTACCAGCCTGAAGTTGCCTACTTCGAATGTATGCACGAACTGAAATTGATCGTCGACTTGATGTATGAAGGCGGACTGGAAGGCATGCGTTATTCCATTTCCGATACAGCACAATGGGGCGACTTCGTTTCCGGACCACGTGTCATCAACGAAGAAACAAAAGCCCGCATGAAAGAAGTGCTAAGTGATATCCAGACAGGTAAATTCGCGAAGGGCTGGATCACAGAAAATCAGGTCAACCGTCCAGAATTCAACGCAACCAACAACCTTGAAAATAACCATCAAATCGAAAAAGTGGGACGTGAATTACGCGAACTGATGCCTTTCGTCAAGCAGCAGAAGAAACAAAAACAGGAGGTGTAAGTATATGACCCATGTGAAGGTGTTTGATACCACCCTTCGTGACGGTGAACAATCAGCCGGAGTCAATCTAAACAAACTGGAAAAAATCGAAATCGCCAAGCAGCTGGAACGTTTCGGCGTTGATATCATGGAAGCCGGTTTTCCGGCTTCCTCAGAAGGAGAGTTCGAAGCGGTACGCGAAATCGCCCGAACCATCAAGAATGTTTCGGTGACAGGATTGGCTCGCGCAGTAAAAAGTGATATCGATACAGCATGGGAAGCATTAAAGGATGGTGTGGAGCCCCGTCTCCACGTCTTCCTTGCCACCTCCCCCATTCACATGACTTATAAATTGAAGAAAACACCGGAAGAAGTTTTGCAGACGGCAGTCGAAACAGTCGCTTATGCGAAACAGAAATTCCATCACATCGAATGGTCAGCGGAAGATGCTACCAGAACGGACAAAGATTTTCTTGTCAAAATCATCGAAGCTGTCATTGATGCCGGAGCTACCGTCATCAACATCCCGGATACGGTCGGCTATACGACACCGGAAGAATACGGCAAACTGTTCCGCTACCTGAAAGAAAACGTTCCAAATATCGATAAAGTCTCCCTTTCCGCCCATTGTCATGATGACCTTGGCATGGCAGTAGCTAACTCGATTGCAGCGATTGAAAATGGTGCAACCCAGGTGGAAGGTACGATCAACGGCATCGGCGAACGTGCCGGCAATGCTTCTCTTGAAGAAATTGCGGTCGCGATGAAAATTCGCCAGGATGTCTATCCATTTACAAACAGCCTGAACTTGAAAGAAATCAAACGGACGAGTGACATGGTAAGTAAGCTGACCGGCATGATGATTCCTGGAAACAAAGCAGTGGTCGGCCGCAATGCGTTTGCCCATGAATCAGGAATCCATCAGGATGGCGTCTTAAAAGAAGCCTCCACTTACGAAATCATCACACCGGAAATGGTCGGAGTGAAATCAAATAACATGGTGCTTGGGAAGCATTCCGGCAGCCATGCATTCAAAGAAAAAGTTCATGATCTCGGCTATCGCTTCAACGATGCCAAAATGAAAGAAGCGTTCAAAGCGTTTAAACAGCTGACAGCCAAGAAAAAAGAAGTCACCGACGAGGACTTGTTTACGATTCTGATGGATACGCAAGTCGACAGTGCTGCCATCAAAAAATATAAGCTGGAAGCATTCCAGGTCCAATATGGTTCTGCCAACCTGCCAACAGCGACTGTAGCTTTGACTACCCCGGAAGGAACAAGACTTGAACATGCCGGCACCGGTCAAGGAAGTGTCGAGGCGATCTACAATACGCTCGAAAGTCTTGTCCATGAAGAAATTCACCTGGAGGACTATCAATTGAGCTCGATTGGCAAAGGACGCGATGCCTTAGCAGAAGTCCATGTAAAAATGACCGTCAATGATACAGAAACAAGCGGCCGGGGTACTGCCCAGGACGTATTAGAAGCTTCCGCCAATGCATTTTTGAATGCGGTCAACCGCGTATTTGTCACCCAGCACGTTCAGGAACAAAAACAAGCGCACGTATAACCAACAAAGGACCACTACTTTTATTGAGGGAGGAAATTTTATGAACAAACATATCGTATTGCTGCCGGGAGATGGAGTCGGTCAGGAAATCATCGGTTCCGCCCGTTCCGTCCTGGAAGAAGTTGCTGAAAAATACGGTCATTCGTTTACGTTTGAAACTCATGCCATCGGCGGTACGGCTGTCGATGAGCATGGCACTCCCCTTCCGGAGGAGACAGTTGCCGCTTGTAAACGAGCGGATGCGGTTTTGCTGGGTGCGGTCGGTGGTCCAAAATGGGATGACCTCCCTTCCCACCTTCGTCCTGAAAAAGGATTGCTCGGCATTCGGAAAGAACTTGGGCTGTTTGCCAACCTTCGTCCGGTCAAAGGGTTCAAAAAATTACTTGGTGCTTCCCCGCTGAAGGAAGAACTTGTCGAAGACAGTGACTTGTTGATTGTCCGTGAATTAACGGGAGGGCTTTATTTCGGTACCCCTTCTGAACGCCAGGACAATGGACAGTCGGTTGTCGATACCCTTTTCTATGAGCGCCATGAAATCGAAAGAATCGTAGATAAAGCATTCCAAAGCGCTCGTCTGCGCCGCAACCATCTGACTTCGGTCGATAAAGCCAATGTACTGGAATCCAGTAAACTGTGGCGGGAAGTCGTCGAAGAGAAAAAGGCCGATTATCCGGACGTTACGGTCGAGCATATGCTTGTTGATGCGGCGGCTATGAAGCTGATTCAGAACCCTGCACAGTTCGATGTCATCGTCACAGAAAATATGTTCGGTGACATTCTGAGTGATGAAGCTTCTGTATTGACTGGATCACTGGGCATGCTTCCTTCTGCCAGCCTTCGTTCCGATGGTGTCGGACTGTATGAACCAGTACACGGTTCTGCACCGGATATTGCCGGGCAGAATATCGCCAACCCGCTGGCGATGATTTTATCTACAGCCTTGATGCTGCGCCACTCTTTCGGTATGGAAGAAGAAGCAGCCTGCATTGAAAAAGCGGTAGAAGAAGTCATCGACACCGGTTATCATACAAAAGATTTGAAAGTAGCGAATGGCATTGAAACGGATACGACGAACATGACTCGTAAAGTCGTGGAATATCTGACAGAAAGTGATGCGGCCAGCTGTATCATGAGTGCCTATGCCTGATTACTGACGCGAGGAGTGAAAACAATGACCCAGCCAAAAACAATCATCGAAAAAATTTGGGAGAATCATATCGTCCATCAGGAGCCTGGCAAGCCTGATCTGCTTTATATCGATTTGCATCTGATTCATGAAGTCACTTCTCCCCAGGCTTTTGAAGGACTAAGAATGAAGGGGCGGAAAGTGCGTCGTCCTGAATTGACGTTCGCTACGATGGACCATAATGTCCCGACGAAGCAACGGCATATCATCAAAGATGAAGTTTCAAAAAAACAGATGCACACCTTGAAAGAAAATTGTGAAGAGTTCGGTGTCCCGCTTGCTGACATCGACCACCCTGATCAGGGGATCGTCCACGTTATCGGACCAGAGCTTGGTCTCACCCAGCCAGGCAAGACCATTGTCTGCGGGGACAGCCATACCTCGACTCACGGTGCATTCGGGGCATTAGCCTTTGGAATTGGAACGAGTGAAGTGGAACATGTCCTTTCCACCCAGACACTTGGCCAGGCAGCTCCGAAAACACTTGAGGTTAAAGTGAATGGCAAGCTTGGCACTGGCGTTACGGCTAAGGATTTGATTCTGGCTATCATCGCCAAGCATGGCGTCCGTTTCGGCACCGGCTATGTAATCGAATATACCGGTGAAGCTGTCCGCAACCTTTCCATGGAAGAACGGATGACGGTCTGTAACATGTCGATTGAAGCCGGTGCCCGCGCCGGTCTGATTTCACCAGACGATACAACGATCGAGTACCTTCGCGGCCGACGCCATGTTCCGGATGGAGAAGCTTTTGATGAAGCTGCCGATCAATGGCGTGCCCTGGCTACCGATGAAGGTGCAAGTTACGATGCCACCGTTGAAATCGATGCCGATGAAGTCGAACCTCAGGTAACATGGGGAACGAATCCATCCATGTGTATTCCGGTCAGCGCCAATGTACCGGACCCTGCCAGCCAGGAAAAAGATTATGAGCAGGACGCTGTCCAGCGGGCTCTCGACTACATGGGACTGGAAGCCAACCAGCCGATCGACTCTGTTAAAGTCGATTATGTGTTCATCGGCTCCTGTACCAACTCCCGGTTGAGCGATTTGAAAAAAGCAGCAGATGTCATTCAAGGCAGAAAAGTCGATGAAAAAGTCACTGCCCTCGTTGTTCCAGGCTCGAGAACAGTCAAGGAACAAGCGGAAGCAGAAGGTCTGGATGTCATTTTCAAAACAGCCGGCTTTGAATGGCGTGAAGCAGGATGCAGCATGTGCCTGGCGATGAATGACGATATCGTCCCTCCTGGCGAACGGTGCGCATCTACTTCCAACCGTAACTTCGAAGGCAGACAAGGAAACGGGGCCCGCACCCACCTGGTCAGCCCGGAAATGGCGGCAGCGGCTGCACTTGAAGGTCATTTTGTTGATGTAAGAAAAATTACCGATACAGCAGTAAACAGATAGGAGGTCTTTCCATGGAACCGATACGCGTTCATTCCGGGCTTGTCTACCCATTGAATCGCTCAAATGTCGATACAGACCAAATCATCCCAAAACAATTCCTGAAACGAATCGAACGCCAGGGCTTCGGCCAATTCCTTTTTTATAACTGGCGTTTTGATGAAGAAGGAGAAAAACGTGACAGCTTTACGATGAATGATGAGAAGTATAATGACGCTTCCATTCTGGTCGCCGGAGATAATTTCGGCTGCGGTTCCTCCCGGGAACACGCACCCTGGGCAATTTTGGATTACGGCTTCCAAGTTGTAATCGCACCAAGCTTCGCCGATATTTTTTATAATAACTGCGTCAAGAACGGCATCCTCCCTGTCAAACTGACAGAAGATGAAACACAGGCAATCATTAAAAAAGCGGAACAGCAGATGCTTAACTTGACGGTTGATCTGGAAAAGCAGCTGGTCGTCGATGAAGAGGACTTCAGCTTCAGCTTCGACATTTCGGATTACCATAAACAGATGCTGTTGAACGGCTGGGATGAAATCGCCGTCACATTAACAAACGAAGACAAAATCACCGCCTATGAAGAACGTCAGCAAATTATTGGATGATGAGATTGGATAGAGTTTAATTCTTCCACCATCATTAGAAAATCATAATAAAAAATTATAAGGAGTGTGAAGACATTGGGAATTCGTTATTATTAACCAAGGTGGCGGATGCTATGGAACAGCTTTCCTCTGTTGTGCATCGTACCCCGCTCACCACTTCAGCGACATTAAATGAACAAACAGGAAAAAATGTGTTTATGAAGATGGAAAACCAGCAAAAAACCGGCGCATTTAAAATCAGAGGTGCCAGCTACAAAATCTCGCAATTGACCAAGCATGAAATGAAGCGTGGGGTAATTGCCGCTTCTGCCGGCAACCATGCCCAGGGTGTCGCGCTGGCAGCCGCAAAACGCGGCATCGAAGCAAAAATTTTCATGCCAGCCAACACACCGAAAGCAAAGACTAAAGCTACGGAAGGCTACGGAGCAAAAATCGTGCTGACGGGCGAGTCTTTTCAGGAAGCCTATGAGGCGGCTATCGAAGAACAGAAGCGATCCAAAGCTGTATTCATCCACCCTTTTGATGATCCCGATGTCATGGCGGGACAAGGAACGATTGCTATCGAGATGCTTGAGGACCAGCCTTCCCTCGATACACTTATCGTCCCTGTCGGCGGGGGCGGCCTGATCAGCGGCATCGCTTTTGCCGCGAAAAGCATCAACCCGGCCATCCAGGTAATCGGCGTTCAGGCGGAAGGTGCGAGTGCCACTTATAATCAGTTTCACTCCAAAGGGGCTACTTCCCTTCCATCTGTTTCGACGATTGCTGATGGAATTGCAGTAAAACGCCCGGGAGAAAAAACGTATCCGATCATCCGAAACTATGTCGATAAGATGATCACAGTTTCTGATCAGCAGATTGCGGCCACCATGGTCCAGCTGCTGGAACGGGAGAAAACTATGGTAGAAGGTGCCGGCGCTACAGCATTAGCAGCCCTCCTTTCCTATCATAAAAAAATCAACTCCCATAACTGTGGTGTCATCGTCAGTGGAGGTAACATGGATATTGCAAAACTCCCTGCCATCCAGTCCTTGTCTCAGCAAAACAAATATAAAGTCGTATGATCGTACAGGCAGCCCACGGTATGGGGCTGCCTGTTTTCGTGAACTATTTTACTCATTTTTCAATGAGATGATTAATGCTCGCTTTCTGGTGGTATGTTATACATTAAAAGGAGGCATTTGATTATGTTAAAATACATTCTGGCAGTACTACTGCCGCCTTTAGCAGTATTTATGGCAGGCAGACCAATGACAGCTTTATTCAACTTGATTCTGACAGCAATTTTCTGGATTCCAGGTGCCATCCACGCTGTCTTAGTCGTACGTAACAAAGAACTTGGCACCGTTTAACTAAAATTCATTCTGAAAGGCCCCTCTCCCCAGGGGTCTTTTTCATTTGGCTCTTTCCGTATCCTTTACTTCCCTTTAACTCATCACTGGATAGAACAGTGAAATAAATAAAGGTTCAGGCTAACCGCTGCGGAAATACACTACGCTTTCCGCAGGCGGCTGATGAGCCTCCTCGAGCTAACGCTCTCCGGGGTCTCATTTAGGCCTCTGCTCCTGCAGGAGTCTCCGTGTATTTCCTCCGCTGATAGCGTGCATCGTATTCTTTGCCTTCTTAGGTTCCATAGGTTTTTATATAGCAAATTCTTCATTAGAGAGTTCGTCTAAGCGTAGGCAGAATACGTAGACTCCTTGGGGAACAGCACGATTCCGAAGACCCCGCAGCGGTGGGTTTCCGCGAGGAGGCTGAGGCCGTGCCCCAGGAAAGCGAAGTATTCTGCCGAAGCGGCTGCGAAGCACTCTGGAAATATCACTGAGCAGTTTATAATTGCCTTTTCTTTTACACAGCTTACGGATAGGCATAGAATAAGAAGGAAGAAACATAGACTAGCCTAACGATATATAAGGAGGGATCCCATGCGAACTGCTAATCCTACGTTGAATGACCGGACTTTCAATAAACAGCGTGCTGCCACTGGTAAGCGCACGATGACGGTACAAGGGACCGTCAATCGAGTATTCATTCTGCTGTTCCTTTTGATGGCTACTGCCTACTATACCTGGAACCTCTACGCTGCAGGTGAGCCTGTCGGCGTCTACATTTGGGTTGGCATCATCGGCTCGTTGATTTTTGCTTTAATCACAGCTTTTGTACCAAAAGCGGCTCCTGTCACAGCTCCAGTATACGCCGCGTTAGAAGGGTTATTCATCGGAGCTATTTCGGCGCAGTATGCCAGTTTGTACGAAGGCATCGTCGTCCAGGCTGCATTGCTTACAATCATGACTTTATTCGGTCTATTGATTATCTATAAACTGCGTATTATCAAGGTGACGAAGAATTTCCGTATGGGTGTGATGGCTGCTACCCTCGGAATTTTCCTTGTCTATTTAGTGGATATTGTCCTTCGTGTCTTTACATCATCCATGCAAGTGCCCCTGCTCCATGAATCCAGTCTGCTCGGGATCGGCGTCAGTCTTTTCATTGTAGCGATTGCCGCCTTGAATCTCGTACTTGATTTTGATTTTATCGAACGGGCATCGAATCGCGGAGTTCCGAAGCACATGGAATGGTATGGAGCATTTGGCCTTGTCGTTACCCTTGTCTGGTTATATATTGAGATGCTCCGGCTGCTTGCAAAATTAAGAAGTCGCTAGAACCACCTGCAATCAGCTCTAGGCTGACTGCAGGTTTTATTTTTTCCGATAAGAGGAAGATAGATGGTAGAGGAGGTAGATATGATGGATCAAATGAATGATTTTCTCTATCAATTGAAACGGCATATGCAATACACAAGTGAACTCAGGGACGCTTACGAAAAATTGCCAGTCGAGCAAAAAGAAATCGTGAAAAATGCTTCCCCACGGAAGGAATCCCCGGAGGATCTATCCAAGCATGCCTATCAATGGCACGACAACCTGTTCAAGGTGGTTGACAAATAGAATTAGAAAAGGCTGTACCCAACTGGGTGCAGCCTTGGTTATGTATCGTACGATTTTTACAGACGCGCAGCTGGTTTACTAGACAGAAGGTGTAGCCTTCTGGACATCTTGATGAACTTACTAGACAGTTTCTGAAGTTTATTGGACACTTATTATTTTTTACTAGACATTGCTGAACATTTACTGGACACAGCCACTGATTACTAGACAATTTCAGAAATCAGACGTCATTACGGATGATTAAGTAAATGATCAAGCCGATAACCGGAAAAAATAAAGTGCCGATTAAAATGAGTAAGGCATACTCCTGGCTTTTACCTTTTCTCCGTGAATCGCGGTAAGCCCAAATGCTGGTTATAATATTCAGCACAAAGACCAGCACTCCAAATAATAGGAATAAAGCAAAAATGCTTCCCACTTCCACCATCAATATACGCTCCCTTCTGTTTCTCCCATTCTATTATCGGCTTCCTGCGTTTATGTTTCAAGAATTTGAAAACCATGCCTGAAGCTAATTTTATGATTTTCCTACAAAAAATAAAACACGTCTATGGTGTAGACGTGTTCATGTCGCTTGCCCTTCTTCAAACCAGCGATCTTCCCATAACCTGTACTCCCACTCTTTGATAAGATCGAGACCTGCCTGGAAAGAAGTACAATCTTTTTCACTAACAGGCCTGGCATGGCAGTCATAACTTCCATCACGCCTCGCTGTCATTAAGGCAACCTTCCATTTTTCTTTTACATCTTCCGCATCGGCTCCTCTTAATACGATCAGCCAGTACGCTGCCTCCCTGTCATTACTATTCACTAAACTTCTTAACACTTTCAGATCTCTTTCTCCAATCGAAATCGCTTTTTTCGTATAGTATTCTACATAATTCATCCCAGCCTTCCCCCTCTCCTGAAATCAAAATGGTAATTTGAATTTTCTGAATTCAGCGCTCAAAAATGTTGTGCTGCCCCTATGATTAAATTAAGAGCAGCACTTTCAACTATGCCAGTCGGAATACGACGCCATACCCGCCTTTCGGGTACTTCCATTCAATATTATCGTGAGGACAGCCAATCCTGCAGCTGCCGCATTCATGACAACCTTCATACCCCACCTGAATCCGGTCCCCTTCAAACTTATACACTTCTCCCGGACAAAAATACGTACAAGGCTTATCCGGACATTTTTCCAGGCAAATCGTCTGGTCAAGAATCTTCAAATGGGATTCCTTATCCGCTCGGAACCTGACGAGATATTGCTTTTCTTCAATCGTCGCTTTCGCCATTATTTCATCACCTTCCATGCCCGGTACATATCCTGTACTGTCCGGATTTTTCCGCGTTCCATAAACATATTGAAAATCCCTTTTTGCTTTTCCTGTTTACTTATTCCGTCCACGGTAAAGAAGATGCGGGCAGCCCGGTTCAGCATCGGAATATACTCTTTCAAATATTGTGGATGGTTTTCCAATGTTTCCGTGGCATCTTTATACTTTTCCAAGTCCTTGCCAATAAAGCTTTCGTAGACTTTTTCCCGGTAGATATCCAGTACTTCTTCCGTATACTTACCGGTTTGTTTTGCCAGCAAGATGGCTTCAGCAGCAAAACTACCGGATTTCATCGCCATATTGGAACCTTCGCGGTGAATGCCGTTGACGAGCTGGGCGGCATCGCCGGCAACAATCACTCCGTCACCAACCAGCTTCGGAATAGCATGATATCCTCCTTCCGGTATTAAATGGGCGAGATATTCCGCCTCTTCTGCTCCTTTAATGAGCGGTTTGACCATCGGATGATGTTTTACATATTCCAAAAGGTCATAGGGCTTCATTTTACTGTTAACAAGGCTCGACAATGTGGTTCCCACACCGATATTCAGGCTTTCCTTGTTTGTATACAGAAACGCTGTTCCGAGATGACCTTTTGTGGCATCCCCGAACATTTCAATGGTACACCCCTGCCCATCTTCAAGGTTGAACCGTTCATTGATGGTTTCGGCTGAGAGGTTGAGTACTTCCATCACCGTCAATGCTACTTGAGCGGGCTCGATTTCCTCGTGGAATCCGAGTTGTTTGGCTAGCAGCGAATTGACACCGTCTGCCAGTACGACGACATCAGCGTATACATCCCCATCCGGACGATCGGTTCTTACCCCGACGACTTTTCCATTTTTAACGAGACAAGCATCCACTACCGTTTCGTTGATTAACGTTACCCCTTGTTCCTGCGCTTTTTTTGCAAACCATTGATCGAACTTGGCACGCAATATCGTAAAGTTATTATAGTTCTCCTCATTAGCCCACGCCTGGCCCTTATAGCCAAGTGTAATCGCAGATTCTTCATCGAGCAGCCACATCCGCTGCTCTACTACTGGACGTTCAATGGGAGCTTCCTTCCAGAATTCAGGAATGATTTCTTCTAACTGCTGCTTATACAGCACCCCGCCCATGACGTTTTTTGCGCCAGGATATTCCCCTCGTTCAATTTGGAGTACTTTCAGTCCGTTTTTCGCACATAAATAGGCACAGCTGGTTCCGGCAGGACCGGCACCAACGACGATGACGTCAAATTTTTCAGGCATGGGAAACCACCTCTTCCTTCAGAAGCTCGTCAAAAGCATCAATCAGAACCGGCAGGATTTCCCTGGCATCCCCTACAATCCCATAGGTAGCGACATCAAAGATAGGAGCCTCCGGATCGTTATTAACGGCGATGATTATTTCGGAGTTTTTCATCCCGACTGTATGCTGGATCGCCCCGGACACTCCGATGGCGAAATAAATTTTCGGCGTCACTGTCTCACCCGTCTGCCCGACCTGGTGATCATGGGAAAGCCAGCCTGCTTCGACAGCATCCCTGGTACCGCCAACCGTGGCACCGATTGTTTCAGCAAATTGATGAATGAGCTGGAATCCTTGTTCATCTCCCATCCCTTTGCCGCCGCAGACAATGACATCGGCATCTTCCAGGTTTACCGACTTACCTGGTCCTTTGACAATTTCAAGTACCTTCGTGCGGATATCCGCTTCCTTCATGTCCAGTCTTTCTTCGATAACCGTGCCTTTCCGGGAAGAGTCCGGTTTTAATGCTTTCATCACCTTCGGGCGGACAGTCGCCATTTGCGGCCGATGTTTTTTACATAGAATGGTCGCCATGATGTTGCCGCCAAACGCAGGTCTGCTTGCCTCTAATAGTCTTTTATCCACATCGACATCAAGCATTGTACAATCGGCCGTAAGCCCAGTCTTCAAGTCTGTGGCGACTGCAGATGCAATGTCTTTTCCATTGGGAGTTGCTCCATAGAGGATGATTTCCGGCAGGTGCATGCGGGCTAATTTTCCCATTCCTGCTAAATAAGGTTCGGTTCTGTAGTCCCTTAAAATAGGTGCATCGATGACATATACTTCATCGGCACCATGATGGATCAACGGATCGGTAAGTTGTCGGACTTCATGCCCTAACAATACCGCTGCAAGCGGCGTTTCCAGCTTATCTGCCAACTCTCTCCCTGCGCCGAGAAGCTCAAGCGATACTCCTGCTATGCTGCCATCGACAACTTCAGCGAACACCCAAATACCTCGATGGTCTTCTATCATACCGCTGCTCCCCCTTTCTTTTGGAACAAGTGCCGTTTTTCATGCAATACATCGAGCAGCTGGTCCACTTGCTCCTTGGGGGTACCTTCCAGCGTGTGGCCGCCTTCCTGCTTCGGAGGTGCAAACATTTTCCCTACTATGGTCGGCGATCCTTTCAGTCCAAGTTGTTTTCGGTCTACTTCTCCTAACTGGTCGACATTCCAAACGACCGGTTGATAAGAGACTGCTTTCAACATATTCGGAAACGGTGCATATTCAATCTCGTTTATTTCTTTTTCTATTGTTATCAGACAAGGAAGTGAAGTACGGATATGGGCATAACCGTCTTGAAGCTTACGTTGAAGTTCTACGTAGTCTTTGGTGACTTTTGTGATGGAAGTGATGTTTGTTACTGGCGGGATGTCGAGCCTGCTGGCAATACCGGGTCCTACCTGCCCGGTATCTCCGTCAATCGCATGTTTTCCGCAGAAAATCATATCGATCGGGGAAGCAGAACTGATTTTTTCGAGCGCTTTTGTCAGGGCATAACTGGTGGCTAATGTGTCGGCTCCGGCAAATGCCCTGTCGGAGATCAAGTACCCTTCATCAGCACCGATTTCGATACTTTTTTTGATAACCGCATCGGCCTGAGGCGGCCCCATGGATAATACGGACACCTTTCCTCCGTATTCGCGTTTCAAACGCACGGCTTCCTGTACCGCATGAGCATCATAAGGATTCATGATCGAGGGGACGCCCCGCCGGTCCAGCGTATTTGTTTTCGGATTGATTTTGATTACTTTCGTATCTGGTACCTGTTTCACACAAACAACAATGTGCATGCAGTATCAACCCCCTTTCTTTTAAATGGCCTTGTTCCCAACCCTAACCAGCAAAGGAGCAAAGCCTGATAGTAAGATTTTCTGTCCATCATTTGTTAGCGCTTGCAAGATTGGGTGAACAGGCGAATGTTCCCAAGAGCAAGACAGATAACGGGGATGAAATCTATCTATTCCGATTAGATGATGACAGAAAATTCATTTTCCACCTTGATACTAGCAAACAACTGAACCTTCCTCTATGACATACATCACAGATTGCTCAGGGTAAGGAATAATTTTTGCAAACGACGATGAGATATATGCTAGTTTTATCTTTACTTGGTCCTCCCCTCATGTATTTGGGCATAAAAAAACCTGCTGCCTTTTTAGCAACAGGTTTGTAATCTTTACCACCGCTTGACGGCGGGTCTTGATGATTTTCTGAAGAAACGGAACACTTGCCTGATGAGGCCATACAACGTATAACAAACACCAAATACTACGACTGCGAGCAGCTGCACAGCCAATGCTTCCTCCGTAATACTACCATTTAATTTCACCACCCTGTACAACTGAATGCTGATCAACAGATTGGTTACCGCCAGGCTGATCACCAAAAATGTGAGCAGCCGCTTCCAGTTGGCGTGCATAAGCCATAACGTAACCGGTTCAAACAGCCAGACTCCGGCAGCCAGCAGCATAAACGGCAGAAGAAAATGTATATAAATCGGATCGATTCCAAGGATTGCAAACGTGTCGAGATCGAACTGCAGCCACTTGCTTATCATATTCCAATTAAACCAGTCTTTCATTTCATCACGTCCCCTTTTCATTTACGACCAGTGTGGCCAGGCCAGGGGGATTTTAAACCCATGTAAGTAATCGGAAAGAATGATAGCCGGTCAGCTTTTACTTCTGATATAATTCGTTCATCAGGAGGAATTTGAATGAAAAAAGCAATCCTATTCGTGCTGATCGGCGCCTCGCTTTGGGGAACGATCGGGTTATATGTAAAAATGCTGGAACAAGCAGGCTTTACCCCTATGGAAATTGTAACGATCCGGGTGTTTTTCGCCAGCGTGTTTCTGCTTGGCTATATGCTGCTCCGGTATCGTAAACAGATGAAACTGAAAAACTGGAAAGACATCCGGTATTTTATCGGCACCGGAATCGGGAGCATTGTGTTCTTCAACTATTGCCTGTTTGCCAGTATGGCAGAAACCAACATCCCAATTGCCACTGCCCTCTTATATACTGGTCCAGCTTTTGTCATGATTCTATCTATTATTCTATTTAAAGAGCCGTACACGGCTAAAAAGGGGCTGGCACTAGGGCTGACACTGGTCGGTGCTGCTTTTGCAGTTGGTGCCTTTCCCTCACCGGATGCAAGTTTATCTACTGCCGGTATTTTACTCGGAATCGGATCCGGCTTCGGCTATGCCTTATATAGCATTTTCAGCAAATTCGCCTTTGTAAAATATGACAGCCTGACCATCACCTTTTATACATTTATTACGGCGACAGCGGCTTTGCTTCCGTTTTTTCCTTACGGAGAAAAATTGGCGATTCTATTGTCTCCCGGCCCGCTCATGCTTGGCATCGGACTTGGGTTGTTGCCGACAGCTGTTGCCTATATCTCCTACACACTCGGATTATTTGAAATGGAAGCATCGAAAGCGTCCATATTGAGCACCATCGAACCGGTAGTGGCCATTATCATCGGCATTACTGTTTTTGAGGATGCCTTCAATGGATGGCAAATGGCTGGCATGCTTGCTATCATTTCTGCAGTGGTCGTCATTTCAAAAAGTCGTAAACGTGTGAAAATCACAGCCAGGGTGTGATTTATATCATTATCTCCATAGTGGATACCTTGTATGATAGAGGTAACCAATGAAGGAGGTAGATGAAATGACTACTTTTACAAGAGAAAATACACCTGCTGAAATCGTAAATATATATCCGAAGGCGAGCGACTTATTCAAAAAGAACCGGATCGACTTCTGCTGCGGAGGAGATCGTCCGCTAGGTGAAGTATTTGAGGAAAAGAAAATGGATGAAGGCATGATTTTACACCAGCTGAACGAAGATTACTCCGACTGGATTACAAAAGGAAATGAAGGTCCGGATTGGAGCAAAGTTTCCAACACCGAACTCGTCGATCACATTGTTTACACCCATCATGCTTTTTTAAATGATGAACTGCCGGCATTAGGACAGTTTGTCACTAAAATCTACCGGGTCCACGGTGCCAACCACCCGCATTTGCAAGAATTACATCGATTGTATAATGAGCTGAAAGTCGAATTGGAATCCCACCTGATCAAAGAAGAAATGGAAGTATTCCCGCTGATCAAGCAATATGATGTGGAGCCTAGTGAAGAATTGCGACAGCGGATTCACGAGGCGAATGGCGGCTTAGAAGATGAACACGACCAGGCCGGGGATCTCTTAAAAGAAATCCATAACCTGACCAATGGGTTTGAACCACCTGTGGACGCTTGCAACTCGTACCGGATCACTTACAAGCGGCTGGCAGAACTCGAAGCCGATACATTCCAGCATATCCATTTAGAAAATAATATTTTGTTTAAGCGGATCTAAATTAAAAAAATCCACCTGGACGCGGTCCGGGTGGATTTTTCTATGCTTTCAAAAAGGCTTCCAAGGCTTTCTCCTGCTGTTTCATTTCGTTATAACCTTGCATGTAAAGATTATGGAGCTTTTGTTTGTTACGCTCTATTCTCCCGACCGCAAGCGGCTCATCCGGTCGGATAATGAATACTTTCCCCTCTTTTTCAAGCTCATGCAGCCTTCTGGTCAACTGGTTGTATTTATCATGACGAGTCAGGAGGCTGTCCACGAATTTAGGATATTGTTTGAACTTGCGCTGGATATACCAGCCAAGCCGCATCCTTTTCTTCATATATCCTTGATTTCTCGTCAGGATGACGACATGCTTTTCGTTCCCTTGTTCAATAGACCGCTCGATTGGCACAGGGTCGGCTATCCCGCCATCCATCAGATATTTACCATCATAAGGAATACTCGGCGATATCAATGGAATCGAACACGATGCCCGCATGATCGTAAGTAAACTGTTCCGGTCCGGAAAATCATTATAATAGTGGGGCATTCCTGTCTCCATATCTGTTGTAGCAACCGCAAACTTCGTCTTTCTCGCTTCGAATGTATCATAATCGAATGGAACAAGTTCATTCGGCAGTTTGTCAAAAATAAAGTCCATGCCGAACAATTCTTTTTGACGGAACGCCCGTTTATAGGAAATATACTCCGGATGATCCCCGTAGCCGACGAGCACATCATAGTTCCTGCCCCGCTGTTTGGCTACATAGGAGCTTCCGTTTGACGCTCCTGCCGATGCACCGACTACATAGGGAAAATGAAGATCCATATCAAGAAAATAATCCAGCACACCTGCAGTATAGGTCCCTCGCATGCCCCCGCCTTCTAATACAAGCCCTGTTTTTTCCATACCTAAACACCTTCTTTTTGCTGATATGGAAATTTTAACATTTTTCAGGTTGGGGTCAAACGTATCCACTCAAAATGTAAGACAGCTGCCTGGTTATAGGCAGCTGTCTGTTTATTTGTATAAAATGGAGGCTTTCGCCATAAAAAACCTGGCTGCAGGCCAAGTTTTTCTAATGGTATAATCAGTTTACATTCAGTTTGACATTTTTGGATTGCTTTTCTTCGAGATTCTTCTCGATTTCCTGCATGGCGCGCGGATCTCTTAAAAGTTCTTCCTTGTTTTTGTTGACAAGTTCATCAAAGGAAGGTAAATTTGGTCGCATGTCGTATGCTCCTTTCATGAAGTTTACGTTATCATTATATCAAAGTTATTAACTCACTTATCTAAATTGTTTGAACATTTTGTTAACATTTTTGATTTTTCTAATAATTGGAGGCCTTTTTTATGGAACATTTAGTGAACAAAAATATTAAAGACATCGAAATTTCCGGCATCCGCAAATTTTTTAACATGGTCAGTGACTATGAGGATGTCCTATCCCTATCAATCGGCCAGCCTGACTTCCACACCCCGGAGCACGTGAAACAGGCTGCCCATCAGGCAATCGACGCAAATTACACTACCTATACCCACAATGCCGGCATTTTAAAACTGCGGGAGGCAATCAGTTCTTCTGCCTCCCATAAATATAACCTGGACTATGACCCGGCAGAAGAAGTGATTGTGACGGTCGGGGCATCTCAGGGCATTGATATTACCTTAAGGACCTTGCTTTCCCCCGGAGATGAAGTTCTGTTGCCAGGACCGGTTTATCCGGGTTATGAACCTTTGATCCACTTGGCTGGCGGTGTTCCTGTCCATATTGATATAACAGGTAACGGGTTCAAAATGACAGCTGATTTAATCGAACAGGCAATGACCGACCGGACAAAGTGCATCATCCTTCCCTACCCGTCCAACCCGACCGGAGTTACGTTGACCAAACAAGAGCTGAAAGAAATCGCCACCCTCATTGCTGGTAAAGACTTGATTGTACTTGCCGATGAGATCTACAGTGAGCTCGTTTATGAGCAGGAGCATGTATCCCTTGCTTCGTACCCTGAAGTAAGGGATCAGGTCATTGTCGTTAATGGGGTTTCCAAATCCCATGCGATGACCGGCTGGCGGATCGGCTATCTGCTGGGGCCGGCAGTATTGATGAAACACATATTAAAAGTACACCAGTACAACGTGTCATGTGCCACCTCCATCAGCCAGTATGCAGCACTGGAAGCGATTGAAAACGGAGCAGACGACCCGGCTGCCATGCGCGAAGAATATCGAAAACGTCGTGATTATGTGATGGAGCGGATGGATGAAATGGGGCTTGAATACATCCAGCCTGGCGGAGCCTTTTACATTTTTCCAAAACTTGCGAAAGGGGAACTGACTTCCTTTGAGCTTGGGCTTGAACTGGTACGTGAGGCAGGAGTTGCATTAGTGCCGGGGGATGCTTTTTCCAATTACGGTGAAGGATATATGCGGCTGTCTTACGCCTATGATATGGAGACGTTGGAGAAAGGAATGGATCGTCTGGCCGAATTTATGAAAAAGTAATTTTCACCTCTTTTGTGAGACAATTTCACGTTAAATGAGCACTATTTTGATTAAGATAGACAATAATAAGGGTAAGAGAGAAGCTCTTGAAATTATGAGAGACAAAATCGAAATTATGAGTGACACATTTGAAAATAAGAGTGAAATAAAATTCCTAATAGAGACAACATAAGAAATGAAAAGAAGTCAAATTAATAACACCGCTGGCAGCTTCCAGCGGTGTTTTGCTTACTTGTAAAAATTGTAGACAGCTTGTGTGCCATCGTCTTCATAACCTAGTTCAACGAGACGCTCATAAATGGACTCCGACAGCTTAAGACCCGGAAGTTCCAGTCCCATCCGGTCAGCTTCTTCGATGGCGATTCTCAGATCCTTCACAAAATGCTTAATATAAAAACCAGGAGCGAAATCGCCGCCGATCATTCGCGGAGCCAGGTTGCTTAACGACCAGCTGCCTGCTGCCCCTGTGGAAATGCTTTTCAGTACATTTTCCGGAGATAAGCCAGATTTCTCAGCATAGACGACCGCTTCTGCTACTCCTAACATATTAGAAGCAATCGCAATCTGGTTGCACATTTTTGTATGCTGACCAGCACCAGCCTGTCCCTGATAAACAATGTTGGTTCCCATCGCTTCGAAAATTGGTTTGACCGTTGCAAATGCTTTTTCAGAGCCGCCAACCATGATGGACAGCTTGCCTTCTCTTGCTCCTATATCCCCGCCGGACACCGGTGCATCTAATGCTTCTGCCCCCTTCTCACTGGCAGCCTTCGCTATTTTCTCAGCCAGGCTTGGGGTCGATGTTGTCATATCGATCAGGTGCATTCCCTCACGAACATGATCCAGCAAACCGTTTTCCTCGAAATAAACTTGTTCGACATCGTAAGGATAGCCTACGATCGTGATGATCGTATCACTTTTTTCTGCCAAATCCTCGATATTATCACACCACTCTGCCCCTGCTTCTATCAACGCTTCAGCTTTTGATTTCGTCCGTGTATGTATACAAACCTCATAACCTTTAGAAAGCAGCTGGCCGATCATACCTTTCCCCATGACTCCTGTACCGATAAAACCAATGTTCATGCAGCATTCCTCCTTTGCCCTTTCTATCATGATAGCAGATAGAACATCAATCAAACCAGATATATCAATCATCATTATAAAAAGGCTCTCCCATTGCGATAAAGGACAGCCTTTTTATGTTTTTTTATATTTGTTTGTATAATTGTCATAGATGTTCAATAGTTCGTCCAGCTCCTGGCTGATACGAACCGATTCAGGGCTTGAGAAACCTTTCGCTAAGGCAACCCTGGTCATGTTGTTACGTAAGCGTTCAATTCTTTCCAGAAGTTGTTCAGCCTGATTGAAATTGGACACAAGGTTACCTCCAATCCCTGCTTTTAAAGATAGTTTACCATAGCAGAAATGGATTGACACCTATCCGTTTTCAGGCTAGCTGATTTTTCTTTTACGTTTCATATACTCGATGATAAGCGTATCTAAAACCTGGCTTTGCTTAATGGTATATAGACTATCCCTTCCGTACTGATCAGCTAAGGACAACATCTTTTTTTGAGAATGGTTGATCTTTCCTTCCAATTCCACCAATGCGACTTCCTTTTCTAATTGTGCCACGAAAATAAAACCTCCAGCTATTTTTTTCACCGAGATAAATTATGACCGATAATCAGAGGGTTGTAAATAAAATCGCAAAACTAGACAAACATCGTCAAAATTAGTTGTTCTATTATGGTAAATATACTCGTATTTATACATTTTAACTCGGATAATTTTCCTAAGGTAGAAAATTCAATTTTCATAGACAGAGATAAAAGAAAATTTCAAGGTCTGCTCATGATAGCTGACAAATGTGTTAAAATAAGGATGGATGAAGCCGTGCTGTACACGTGCTTCGCAGGACAATCACGTCCCCCCTCTTCTTGATGTCCAAGAAGAGCTTATCACATTGGCTATCATTAGGAAGGGAAGATCAAGATTGTCAGAAGAAGCTAAAAACGAGTGGTGGGAATGGCTGAAAGCGATCATCATCGCTGTTCTCCTTGCTTTCTTATTACGCACTTTTTTCTTTGCCACCTCGATCGTCGAGGGTATAAGTATGAATCCAACGCTTGAGAGCGGCGAGCGTGTCATGTTCAATAAAATCATCTATTACCTGGAAGAGCCTTCGTATGGCGAAATTGTCATTATTCATAGACCAGTTAAAAGTTATGTGAAACGCATCATCGCCTTGCCGAATGATATTGTCGAAGTACGCGATCACAAGCTTTATATCAATGGGCGAGAGCAAGATGAAAGCTACCTGGATAAAGATTCCATTCAAGAAACGACCAATTATGGGCCGGTTAAAGTACCGGAGGATCACTATTTTGTAATGGGGGACAACCGGTCGATCAGTAAAGATAGCCGTAACGGACTCGGCTTCATAGAGAAAAGTGAAATTATCGGACGCTCCGAACTTGTCATCTATCCTTTCAACGAATGGGGCATGACCCGATGAGGACGTTCCATCGTAAAAACCATCCTGTCTTTTAGGCAGGATGGTTTTATCGATTATGGATTCAATTTTTCTGGCAGTTGGTGTAAGGTCTCGATCATGATATCAAGTCTACCCTCCACTCGGTGAAGCAGATAAAAAGTCACCGCGATGGGGAAACCGACATCTGTGAGCAATGCTACCCAATGGTCCATCTCCTATTGTCCTCCTTTCCTAACTAGAAAGAGGCTGCCCTGCCGGACAACCTCTTTGGACTTACAATTGGATCTCTTCGACGTTACGTTCGACGATACGTGCTTCTTTTTTAGTAACGAGATCACCGCCGTTTGAATAAAAACAATTAGCAGCAATGATGGCATCCATCGCAGTATTGATCAATGCAGGATCAGCCGGTTCGACAGGCTCATCCAGCGTTATGGTCACTGTCTTGTCCTCTTCGTTTTGAAATTTCAATTCAAGTTTCTTCATGATTCTCCTCCTCTCTTGTTAATAGAATTTGATTAAATGTTCATGATTTTGTTGTCGTCTTTGCGTTCGATCGCATAAAGTTCGCGCTGCTGTAACGGCTCTAACGCTTTAGCTACCGTATACAACTGTTCTGCTGTTGCTTCTGTTTTTACGTTGTTGAAGTTTTTGCTTTTGAAAATAAAATTTCCTCGGTCGTCCTGTCCGTTCTCCAGTACCATACGCAACAGGGAGCCTACTTTTTCACTTGTCACTGCCATGTCCCTCACCTCCTTTCAACTCTATAATCGAAAGGAGAATGAAAGTGGTGCTGGTCTATTTAAAAAACTTTACTCACAAGAACCATATTCAATTCGACGTCTGAATTGTGGTAGACTCGATTTCAAAATGATTAGTGGAGTTTAGGAGCTTCGGGAAACGATTCGCTTTCCGTGGGCGTGTGCTGAGTCTCCTCAGGCTTCGCCTTGCGGGGCCTCAGCGCTCCCGCTTATCCCACAGGAGTCTCACCGTTTCCCTACGCCCCTTTGCCATAAAAGTATATTTGAAATCGATTTACAACAATTTGCGCAGGGTTGTAAAAATAACGCTCCTTTTTTTATGAATGGTCTTCATTGTATATACTAGGATGGTTTCGTTACTCTTTTTATGGTAATGGGGACTTGGAAATGACGAGACTCCTGCGGGAAAGGATAGACAGGCAAGACCCCGCAGAGCTTTAGCTCGAGGAGGCTTGCCGTCTTCCCCGCGGAAAGCGAGTTATTTCCAAGTCCCCATTTTCTCACGTAAAAGTAACGAAACCGATCTTCAGTTAAAAGGAGCTTTAGCTTTTATCTTTTACAAATAAAAAAGTAGTTCAGCTATGGGGTACAATGCTTGTTTGTACTCCAAAACTGAACTACTTTTGATTTCCTTTTGAGGAATTAACCGTGATCAAAGATACAGTATCCGATGTTCAAAAGGATGATAAGTGCTGAAATAATAAAAAATGTTACCTCCCACATGTGCTTCACCTCCGAAACTGTAGAAAGGATCGTACAAATCCATTCTCTTTAACAGTGTGCTCATAAAATAAGTAATCAATCATTGCTCTTCATCAGAAGATATGTCTATTAAGATTTTACCTGCCTTTTCCTTTTAAATCAAGCAAATTCATGCGTCCACCCTTTCTCGTGTGTGCATCCGTTGCCAGCAATTCACAGGTTTGCCACAACTTTATTACCAAAATGTGAAATCCATCACAAAGTTTCCTCAAAATTGATAAAAGGTGATATGATGTAACTGTAAAAGATAACACCAACACAAATAGCCGGCTAAGGTGTTCTTCTTTTAGCTAATCATGTGAAATGTTGAACAAAACACTATTTAAGGAGTGGGAATCATGATTAATAACTTTTTAAGAGAAAACAATGTTGCGGCAGCTATTCTTACGGTGATTCGGGTCTATCTAGGTTATGCCTGGCTGACTGCAGGCTGGGGAAAATTGACTGGAGGCGGTTTCGATTCTGCCGGTTTCATCCAAGGGGCAATTGGCAAAGCAAGCGGTGAACACCCTGCTGTTCAAGCCTGGTGGGCCAGCTTCCTGGAAGGTGTAGCACTTCCTAACGCAGAAATCTTTACGTTCCTTGTCATGTGGGGTGAAGTATTAGTAGGTATCGCACTTATTCTAGGAATTTTCACTAACTTTGCAGCAATCATGGGATTAGCAATGAACTTCGCCTTCTTGTTCAGTGGAACAGTAAGCACGAACGCTCAAATGGTTTTATTGACAGTATTCATTGCAGCAGCTGGATACAACGCTGGCAAGATTGGTTTAGATCGCTGGGTCATCCCTTACATCCGCCAATATACTACTAAAAAAGAAGCCAAAACAGCTCCGGCAGCTTAACTAATGCAACAGCTTATTAATACCACCAGCCGTTCACTTCCACCATAACAGGCGATTCTCGATAAGGAGAATCGCCTGTTTGTTATTTATCCTTTATCGACACAAGCATCATCCGACGGTATCCGAAGATAAGAAAAGAAGTATGATCAGATTCCGTCACGTAATGAAAATAGTCCAGCAATCGCCCTCGTTGATCATAATAGTCGATCACTATGTCCACTGGGACGTATAAGGTAATAGCTTCCGTCGATTCACCCTGGTTTATAGGAGGGAAGGCATCACCGTAGCGCGCTTTTGCATTCAGCTTAGAATAACGGGGGTTCGCATGGATCAAGCGCAGTATAGCTTCTCCTGTTGGCGGCCGTTCGATTGGATATGTCTCCATGCGGGCTCCTCCCGGATATTCAATAAGGCAATAGATATGGGTGGCAGAAACGTTTTGCTTCTCTTTGCCAAAGCGGAATGTTGAACCCACCAGGGTCCAATGTCCTGCCGACAGTTCATGATTACGGCCATCCACTTCTACTGAAACAGATCTTTTACCGGCATTTATCAGGACAGACCCCTCCGTCAATTTGATTGTTGCAGCTGCCTTTTTCATTGCTCCCCTCCTTCCCTGTTCATTATTAATATATTTTTACTTTCCTTTCCTCATGTTAGAAAAACCTGGCATACCTTCTAAGTATTTATGGCGAAGTACTTTGTATTTTTTCATAAAAAAGTACGCTTGGAAAGTGAAATCCAAGCGTTTTGTTTGTTCTGTATTTGATTTTTTCTACGAAACCCTGCCTAAGAAGTAAAGCTTTTTATAGGTATTCACATTCATGTTTTGCTTTGAGACGATTCCAGCGTTTATCTACTTCTATTTCAAATGCGCGATAGAGCTGTTCATGTTCCGGTTTCAGCATATGCTTCGCTTTACCGAGATACTTCAGCCATTCACTGACAGGTTCCCGCTTGTTTTTGGCTTCTGGATTATAAGTGATGGTTGTCTTCCCTTTTTCTACTTCATATAACGGGAAGAAACAGGAATCCACGGCCGCCTTGATGATCCTCTGACCATACCGCTCTTCACTTTTCCAGTTCAACGGACAGGTAATCAGAAGCTTCCCGTAAACCAATCCTTCATGCTTGGCGTACCATTGGGCTTTGGCTGCTTTTTTGATCAAATCCTGTGGATATGCTTCTGTCCCTGTGAAAACGTATGGAATATTCGTTGCTGCCATGATTTGCGGCGTATCTTTATGGTGGAATGCTTTCCCCTTCTGGTTCTTGCCGACATTCGACGTGGACGTCATATGACCGATTGGAGTCGAATAAGACTGTTGCGACCCGGTATTCATATAGCCTTCGTTATCATATTCCACGATGATCATTCCATGGTTTCGCAGCGAAGTCCCAATGGCAGACCCCATCCCGATATCCATCCCGCCGTCACCGGTTACCATGACGAATGTGAAATCATCACCGATTTCAACTTCGCCACGACGTTTGATTTCATAAAAGGCTTCCACTGTCCCGGATAAGGTGGCTGCCCCATTTTGGAAAAGGTTATGGATGAACGTCTGCTTATGGGATGTATGTGGATAAGCCGCACTGACGACGTAGCCGCATCCTGTCTGGAATAAAACCATGACGTCCCCTTCAATTCCTTTGAAAAATAATTCAAGACCAGGGAAGATCCCACAGCCTGGGCAAGCGCCATGCCCTGAGGCAATCCGCTTCGGTTTACTCATCAGCTGACGGAGCGGCGGAACTTTCACTTTCAATTGATCGGTTTCCGCGTCATGCGTAACTTTTATCAGTCCGGTATCAAAAGAACCTGTTTGCGGCTCGATAACCGGGAGCAGCCGTTGTTTCTTATCACCAGCATGAATGCCATGATAATCAAACGGCTTCGCAGCAACAGAGGTTTCTGCGGCTTCTAAGGCGTCATCGAAAAACACCTCTGCGTCTTGTTCATAAAAATCTTTTCCACCGACACCAAAGACACGGCTTAACACCACCGGTTGTGCTCCTGATAGCTCCTGGAGAGCTGATTTGATTTCCAGTGTCATATTGGCTCCATTAGCGCCATAACTATCTGCCCGTTCTCCAACGAGGACAGCTTTGACGTTTTTTAATGCCTCTTTCATTGCTTCTTTTGGAAATGGCCGAATCATGTTCGGTGTGATGACACCGACTTTTTTTCCTTGTTTCCGATAGCGGTCGACGACATCTTTCGCGGTCTCAGCCGCTGAGTTGATTAAAAATACTGCGGCTTCTGCGTCTTCCATGGCATAGGTTTCAATTGTCGGATAGGACCTCCCTGACAATTTTTCATATTCTTCCTGGATTTCTTCAAATACCTTGTCTGCATGGTACATCGCCTGGGACTGCTGGTAATTATTATGGATCAAATCGTCGCCATTCATATGGGCCCCGATGGTTACCGGGTTATTTTTATCAATAGCATTCGGGAAATCTGCCGGCCGTTCGCCAACAAATTCAGTCACTACTTCTCTATCTTTAAACGATAGGACTTTTCTTTTTTGATGGGAGGTAAAAAACCCGTCATAAGCGACAATGACCGGAAGACGGACGTCTCTGTGCTCTGCCACTTTCAATGCCATGATGTTCAAGTCGTAGACTGCCTGTGGTGTATTAGCAGTTAATATGACCCATCCGGTATTGAGAGCAAAGTATAAATCCGAATGGTCGCCGCGAATATCAAGCGGGCCGCTCACAGCTCTGGTGACGAGATTCAATACCATCGGAAACCTGGTGCCTGACTGTACCGGCAGCTGCTCCAGCATGAACAGGAAACCATTCGCACTTGTCGCGTTGAAGACCCGCGCTCCACTGACCGAGGCACCGTAACAGATTCCTGCCGATCCATGTTCCCCATCGGCTGGAATCAGCTTGATGTCATGCTCGCCTTTCGCCTTCATCTGATCGAGATATTGAGCGATTTCAGTTGAAGGAGTGATTGGGAAATAACCCATGATGTGATAATTGATCTGAGCGGCAGCTTTTGCCGCCATTTCATTGCCGGATTCAAAACTTACCTGCTGATTGACAGGTGCCTGCAATTTCTCCTGTTCTGTTATGACGTGATTCATCTCATCACTCCTTCTGTGTAAGGAAAAGGTTGTTTGACTCGATTCTCATCGCTGAAACCAAGCGTTTCACGGATTTCGGTTAAAGCGGAAGTCGGACAGACTTCGACACATTTCAAACAGCCCTTGCAATAGTTATAGTCAATACCTTGAAGAAACATCTGTTTCCGTCCCCGTTTGTCTTCCCCTTCCTCCCATACAAAACAAAAATCCGGGCATACTGTATCGCAATGGGTACAATTGATACATTTCTCTTGTTCGAAAGCTGGAAGAAATCCCTGTCTCGAACCGCTCAAGTCTTTTTCAATACTGTTAGCCTGGGCACTGATGATGCCGCCGATTTCCTGGGTTTCATATCCCAGGCGCGGCAGTTTCCGCTCGAACTGTTTTTGTACGGCGTTAAGCGTTTCGAAACTTTGAAACTGTACTTCTTCATAACCCCGGTTGAATGTACGAAGGTTAGCTTCGACGAGGTGTGGATATTTTTTTTCGAACGTCTGGCGGATGACATCCCGCATATTATCGGCATCTAAAAAACCAAGTACGCGATAAAGTGCACCCAGCATAGCGGTATTTAGACGAGAGTTTTCTTCTACAGCAATGTTCATCGCATCGATCACCGCTAACGTTCCGTGATGAAGCTCGAGCTCTTCTTTCACTTCTTCCATAGAGCGTTCACTGTTGACCAGCACGATGCCATCCGGCTGCAAGCCGCTTGTCACATCAACCGTCTTGTACAACGCTTCATGAAAAACTCCGATAACATGAGGCTCTTCAATCGGAGAATGGGCACGGATTTCCACCTCAGGATTACAGAAACGGATGAATGCTTTGACCGGTGTCCCCTTTTTTTCTGAACCATAGGAGGAAAAATTAGAGCCATTCAATCCATGCCCTAACACACCGGCTTCCGCCAGCATTTTCCCGGCAAGGTTAGCGCCAAGACCACCGATCGATTCCAGACGGATTTCAAAAAAACCGAGTGCATTGGTTTTCGGTAAAATAGTCATAAGATCCCCCTTACTTTTTTGAAACTTCGTATTAATTGACGCGTAGGCTGATTCTACATCCATTATAAAAACGGTTGCAGCTTTTGTATGTGACAAAGGTCATAACTGTATTATTTTTTCATAAGAAACCATGAAACACATTCTTAAAACAGGACTGAACTTCAACCTATAACACGGAGACAGAAACTCATTTGATATATAACAGAAATAATAAGTTTGCATACATGAGGAAATTACATAAGCATGTCTTCATAATCTGCCGGCTGATGGGGATGATAGAAATAAGGAGGGATGTCTGATGCGTGAAGAAAATATCGAACAGCAGATGGACGAATTCACTTCATTTCCACATCAAATTAATGCACCGAATGTCGATAAGAAAAAAAGGAAAGCTCCATTTGTGAACCCATATGGTGTGACGATCGGAGACAGTTACTATGACTCCATGAATTCGCCGCTCAATCATTGGAGCGAAGAAATCGATCCAGCTGTCATGTCCGGTGATGAATGGGTGCATGAGACCAATGATATTGGGTGGAATACGTCTCATAACCGCAAACTCATGGAAGAAAATTATTATGCTAAGCGAAAAAACTTCTCCCACCCTACGCATGATGCCTCTTATCAGACCGACTGAATCGAGATAAATGACCGATATTTGGGTAAATGACCATACACGAAACTCCCGGTTGCATATAGTATCAGTGTACCAACCGAGGAGGTGAGCTTTTCATGTACCATTGTTACCCATACGGACGCCGAGGTGGTTATGGCAACAACTTCGCGTTGATTGTAGTGTTGTTTATTTTGCTCATCATTGTAGGAGCAGCATTCTACTGCTAATAGCAGATGAGAAAGCACAAAAAGCGCTCTCCTGGTGTCAGGAGGCGCTTTTTTTGTGTTCATTAAAGCTTTTTCTTTATCCGATGATGATACGTTCTTTAGGGTAATGATAGTTGCCTGTTTGCTTCTTCTCCTGTTTTAAGGTAAACAAGAAGGTCAGTATCCCAATTCTTCCGATGAACATCAGCATCATCAATACAAATTTTGCAAAAGTGGACAACCCCGGCGTAATACCGGTGGACAAGCCAACAGTTCCAAAAGCGGAAGTCACTTCAAACAGGATATCTCCTAGGCTGAACGGTTCCGTAATAGTCAATGCCACTACCGCGGCAAAACAAATGATTACCGCCATGATGGTAACAACAACTGCCTTGATCAAATCTTCGTCATGAATTTCTCTGCGAAACACTCGAACGCGTGTCTGCCCCCTGGCATAAGTAAGCATAAAAATGACCAGGAGTGCGAAGGTCGTCGTCCGAATCCCGCCTCCGACACTACTTGGAGAAGCCCCGATGAACATCAGTGAAGACAGGAACAATTTAGTTTGTTCTGTCAGTAAACTGACATCCATCGTCGACAAACCGCCACTACGCGTGGTCACGGATTGGAATAAGGCATAGAACAATATTTCATGCCAGTTTTTATCGCTGAAGAAATGATTCATTTCAAACAGGATGATAAACGCCATTCCAACGATAACCAACATTAAGAAAGTGAAAGAGGTCAGTTTCGCAAACAAGGAAAACTTTTTAGCGTCCAGGCCCTTGGAATTATTGAATAAGTATTCCTTCACTTCAATAAGAACCGGGAAACCAATAGCACCGGCAACAATCAGCAGCATATTAATGAACTGGACAAAATAATCATCGGCAAACGGAATTAATGAAGCACCGGTGATATCGAATCCCCCGTTGGTCATGGCACTGATCGCACCGAAAAAGCCTTGAAGGTACGCCTCTTTCGGAGGATAATATTGTAAAAAATAAGTGCCTAGGGTAAGAAAGCCGATAAACTCTATCAACAAAACAACCAGGAAAATCTGCCGGATTAACCGGACCACACCCTGGAAGGACGTCTGATTCTGGTCAGTCATAATCAGCCGCCGCTCTTTGAGTCCGATCTTTTTCCCCAGCAGCATCCAAATAGCTGTTCCGATACTCATGACACCGATCCCGCCAAGCTGCAGCACAAATGCGAGCATAATAACCCCAGTGGTACTGAACGTGTCGGCCACAGTTATGACGCTTAAACCAGTCACACTGACAGCGCTGACAGCGGTAAATAATATATCAATGAACGATAATTCCACTCCCGGCTGATGCGCAACCGGAAGGGCCAATAATATCGATGAAATTGTGACTGCAAATAAATAGAATAAAGCGATCAGTTTAAATGGAGATAGATTGTTGATTGATCGCAAATTCCTTCCGTTCTTCAATGCCATAAACTTTCTCCTTTTCAGACAAACTGCGATATTCCCTGCGAGAATCTTCTACCCATTATAGCAGTGTGCTTGGTAAATTTCCTAGAAAATCATAAAAAATTATCGATTGAACTACAATTTCCTGCCATATTCCATGTAGAATGGAGTTAGTACGAGCAAATTTTCAAGGTACATAGTTAAATGACAGCGGAAATAGGATGGAAAACGTTCCTTAAAGAAAAGAATGAAAGGGTTTTCTAATATGTTAAACGATAAAGTGAAACATGAGCTGATTACGATTGTGGGAGCAGATAATGTCCAGGATAGCAAAGCCAGCCTGCTTGTATATTCCTATGATGCAACGCCACAGTTCCAATCCATGCCGGATGCAGTGGTAGCACCACGGAATACTGATGAAGTAGCGGAAGTTTTGAAATTGTGCAATGAGCATCATATCCCGGTCGTTCCACGGGGTTCCGGAACAAACCTTTCGGCAGGAACGACTCCTGTTGAAGGAGGTATCGTGCTCTTATTCAAGCACATGCAGGATATCATCGAGATTGATGAAGAGAACTTGACGGTAACGGTCCAGCCTGGCTTGATCACGCTGGATTTGATCAATGCAGTGGAAGCAAAGGGGTTATTTTACCCGCCTGACCCGTCTTCGATGAAAATATCGACGATGGGCGGCAACTTGAATGAAAATTCCGGCGGGCTCCGTGGTTTGAAGTACGGAGTGACGCGGGATTATGTAATGGGACTCGAAGTGGTACTGCCGAACGGAGATATCATCCACACCGGAGGGAAGCTCGCCAAGGATGTCGCTGGATATGATTTGACACGCTTGTTTGTCGGGTCGGAAGGTACACTTGGAGTGATTACCGAAGCGACATTGAAATTGGTTCCGATGCCGGAAACGAAAAAGACGATCCTGGCATTATATGAAGATATTGAAGCGGCCGCCGAGGCAGTGTCCAGCATCATCGCCCACCGGATCATACCAACGACGTTGGAATTCCTCGACCAGCCCACATTGAAGGTAGTGGAAGAATATGCGCAAATCGGCCTCCCGACAGATATTGAAGCCGTACTACTGATTGAACAGGACGGTCCTCAAGAGGTCGTCGACCGTGATATCGAAAAGATTGCCGCCTTGTGCCGGGACAACCAGGCGATCCGCGTCGATGTGGCGAAGTCTGAATTGGAAGCCGATGCGCTTCGTACCGCAAGAAGAACGGCGCTTTCAGCCCTGGCAAGGTTAAAGCCGACGACGATTTTAGAAGATGCTACCGTTCCACGGTCAAAAATAGCGGAAATGGTGCGGGCGATCAATGACATCGCTCGAGAATACAAGGTGGACATTTGCACATTCGGTCATGCCGGGGATGGGAACCTCCACCCTACCTGCCTGACAGACGTGCGCAATAAAGAAGAAATCCACCGGGTTGAACAAGCTTTTGAAGCCATTTTTCATCAGGCAGTCGAACTCGGAGGAACCATCACCGGGGAGCATGGCGTAGGTGCCATGAAATCTCCTTACCTCCATCTGAAACTGGGAGATGAGGGTATAGCTGCGATGAAAGGGATTAAGCAGGCGTTCGACCCTAACAACATCATGAATCCAGGTAAAATGTTTGCCAAATCGGAACGAAAACGGGTGGTGGTTCACGCATGATTACCGAACAAGAAAGACAGCGGATCCAGACGGAGTTTCAGGAGAAGATGGATTACGATGAACTGCTTAACTGCATGCGCTGCGGATTTTGCCTTCCCAGCTGCCCGACCTATATCGAAAGCGGTTATGACGAAGCCCACTCTCCTCGCGGGAGAATTGCTTTGATGAAGGCGGTCGTCGATGGGGATATTGAGCCGGACGATGATGTGAAGCGCTCCCTCGACATGTGTCTTGGCTGCCGGGCATGTGAGCCGGTGTGTCCATCGGGGGTCAATTATGGCCACCTGCTTGAACAGGCACGGGACATCATCTACCAGAACCACGAGTTGTCAGCGACCACAAAGGCCATCCGTAATATCGCCTTCAAAGGGTTGTTCCCGAACCAGGGACGGATGCGGACGATGACAGGGCTGTTAGGCTTTTACCAGCGAAGCGGTTTGCAAAAAGCGGCCAGACGTACCGGGATAATGAAATTTCTTCCCGATAACCTGACGGCGATGGAAAAAGTTCTTCCGGAAGTACCTTCGCTGAAACAATTGAAAAACCGTCCCGATCACCTGCCTTCACTCGTACCGCAAAAGAAAAAGGTTGCCTTTTTTTCCGGCTGCCTCATGGACTCCATGTTCATGTCGACGAATGATGCCACGATGAAATTGCTGCAGTATGCCGGCTGCGAAATTGTCATCCCTGACAGTCAGGCTTGCTGTGGGGCTCTTCATGGACATAGCGGGGAAATGAAGCAGGCTAAAGACCTCGCCAAACGGAATATCATTGCTTTTGAAGACACTGGCGCTGACTATATCATTACCAATGCTGGCGGCTGCGGGGCGTTTTTGCATGACTATGGTCATCTGCTGAAAGATGAACCGGATTGGGCCGAGCGGGGAAAAGACTTCGCTGAAAAAATTAAAGATATCTCAAGTGTTCTGATTGAGCTTGGGTTCGATGAACTCCCCTTACAATTACCCGATCAGATTGTCACCTATCAGGATTCCTGTCATTTGAAAAATGTCCAGAAAACATTTCTCGAGCCCCGTCAGCTGCTTCAGGTGATTGATGGTGTTCAGTATGTGGAGATGAAAGACGCCGACCGTTGCTGTGGTTCTGCCGGAATTTATAATATTGTAGAATCGGAAATGTCGATGCAGATTCTTGATTATAAAATGAAACAGGTGGAAACAACGCACGCGAAAACGATTGTAACCGCTAATCCCGGATGCCTATTGCAAATGAAGCTCGGCATCGAACGGGAAGGATTATCGGACACAATTCGGGCAGTTCATATTGTCGATTTCCTACTGGAAGCATACGAATACGCACGTCAGCCTGTTGGTGTCTAACGAAACAAAAGCGCAGGCGCCTTGCTCACCCCCGACAAGCTTAAGTCAAACCTCGCCGTGACGTTTTTTGTCACAGAGAGGATTGACTTAAGACCTCGAGGGGGTAGGCGCTGGAGCTGGATGTAACCCGCTACTTACAGTTATCTATAAAAAGAAAATTTTATATTGGCGAGATAAGTCTTCTGAAAGAAAAAAATATCGGCCGATCCTATCAAAGGATACGGCCGATAACTCATTTTTTATTATTGTTACTGCCACGTTTTTTAAACTCTTCCAGCAGCTCCTCTCCCTGGTAGCCTTCTTCAATCAAAAGCTTCAATGTTTTTTCAATTTGATCCTGTCTTCGATCGACGATTGCCCCCATGAACAGGACGTTCATATTATCACTGATAATATTCGTGTCGATTGCTTTTACTAAAAAGGTTGCCGGCTGATTGCTTTCTTTGGTAATTTTAACCTGGACCAGCAGTTCTTCTTCACTTTTTACATATTCTTCGAAAAACGATTGGTAGCTTTGATCAACATAGGCTTCAATCACCCACCTGCCTTTATCGTCTTCCCGGTTGATGATCAGTCCGTCGATGAGTTTGATGCGGCGCTGGGTAATGTCTTCCGCTTTTTCTTCTACCAGATCGAGGGAAACTAGCTTGAACGTTTTCATCCCATCCACTCCCACTTTATGTATCTGATTTCATTATAGAGTAGCAAACGTCTTTCGGCAAAAAGTTTCTATTATCCTTCGTAAGTGTGACGGTCGGCAGCTTCCGTTACCAAAAGTTGAGGTAAAGGGGTCCGGGAAATAACTCGCTTTCCGCGGGGAAGACGGCAACCCTCCTCGAGCTTAAAGCTCTGCGGGGTCTTGTCAGCCCTTCCTTTCCCACTGGAGTCTCGCTATTTCCCTCCCCCTTAGCCTCTTAATTGTTTAACGGAATCCTACTTTGAATTATCTAAACCAATATAGAATACTTGGTAAAGAAATTTACAGTTCAAAAAAGCTTAGAAACATATAGTGTCTCTAAGCTTTTTCCGAACTACACAATTGACTACACTGCTTGTGCTTTTTTGACTGATTCTGATGGTGGACGATGCTAACCGCCGATGTAGGACATTTCGATTTTTTCTCGTTTGAGCGGTTTTCCTTCTGCCCGTTCATCAGAATATCGGTCGGTGCGGCCGCTCCATAGTTTGATCAGCTCCAGGATCAATTGGTGATCACTGGCATTTTCCCGAAGCGGCATCTTGATGTCATAGCCTTCGGTTGCAAACAGACAGGTGTATAGCTTGCCGTCTGCAGATAGTCTGATTCTTGTGCAGCTGCCACAGAAGGAATCTGTCACTGATGAAATGACGCCAATCTCCCCGCCGCCGTCGAGATAACGGTAGCGCGAGGCGACCTCGCCGTAATAGTTCTGCTCGACCGGCTCAAGTGGCATTTCCGCACTGATGCGATCGACGATTTCCTGTTTGGAAACGACAGTATCCATGTTCCAGCCGTTATGATTGCCGACATCCATAAACTCAATGAACCTGAGGATAACGTCTGAATTTTTGAAGTAACGGGCCATCGGAAGAATCTGGCTGTCGTTCAGACCTTTTTTTACGACCATATTAATCTTGACCTGGAGTCCTGCTTCCTGTGCCGCTTCAATCCCTTTCAGTACCGGTTTTGTCTTGACGCCGCGGCCATTGATTTCCTTAAAGACATCATCTTCGATCGCATCAAGACTCAGGTTAACACGGTCAAGGCCGGCCTCTTTCAGCTTTTTCGCCTGCTTCGTCAAAAATACACCGTTGGTGGTGATGGCAATGTCTTTAATCCCATCAATAGCGTATAAGCGTTTGATCAGCTGATCGAGATTCTTCCGCAGTAACGGTTCGCCGCCAGTGATGCGGATTTTTTCTGTGCCGAACTTCGCGAATATTTCCGTAAGACGGACAATTTCATCAAAGCTCAACAGTTCTTTGAATGGTAAAAATCGATAATCTTCCCCGAATATTTCGGCTGGCATGCAGTACGTGCAGCGGAAATTACATTGGTCGATGACCGAAATACGCAAATCTTTCATCGGGCGGTTCAACCGGTCCCGGATATATTGGGTATCTGTCATGAGTAAATCACTTCTCCTTTACTCCTGTTAACAGGAGCTATTCAAACGTTGCCTGGCCAGTGGGATCCTCAAGGAGAATCGCCTGGACGGCATCCCCTGCTGCGAATCCTCTTGTTCCTCCTGGCAGCATAATCAATGCATCGGTATTCGCGAGCGTCGTAACGACTGCTGACTTGTCCATTCCAGCCGGGCTCACCAGCACGTTTCCACCTTCATAATGGATGTACCCACGTACAAATCTGGTAAATGGATTTGGTTTCGGAAAATCTTTCCCAAGGATGGCAGCTATTTTACGATGATACGGTTTTGCCACTCCTGAATAGCGCTGGATGACTGGAAATGTATATAATTCAAACCCGACATAGCATGCGGATGGGTTGCCGGAGAGACCGAACAACAGCTTGCCGTCTTTTTCCGCCACCGTGGTGACGCTGCCCGGGCGCATCGCTATTTTATTGAACAATACCTGCGCTTCCAGCTTTTCGTAGATTTCCGGCATCAGGTCGAAATCACCTACCGAGACGCCCCCTGTCGTTATCAGCATATCTACTTCTGCGAAGGCATTTGTCACTGCCTGATAGCACGTATCGAAATCATCTTCCAGTTTGCCGTAATATTGGACAATACCGCCGGCACGTTCGATTTGGGCGGCGATCATATAAGCATTGGAGTTTCTGATTTTACCCGGCTGCAGCTCTTCGTCGACGTCGAGCAGTTCGGTGCCGGTCGCAAAAAGACCAACCACCGGCCGCCTGCCAACTTTAACAGCAGGATAGCCGAAAGTCGCGAGCAACGCTTTTACTCCAGGATTGATTTTTGTTCCTTTTTTCACCAGAACATCGCCGAGTGACGTTTCCGAACCTTTCTCGATGATATTCTGCCCTTGTTCCATTTGCCGTTTGATGGTCATATAGCTTTTTCCATTCTCTTCCTGGGTCTGGCAGATTTCAAACATCGCCACACAGTCGGCACCTTCCGGGATTTCTGCCCCGGTCATAATCCGGACCGCTTCCCCGTTCTCGATCGGCCGGCTTGCCCGATGGCCGGCACCAACTTGTTCGATGACATGAAAAGTGACGGGATTGTCTGAACCAGCTTCCTTCGTATCCTCTGATTTCAATGCAAATCCGTCGTATGGAGACTTATGAAATGGAGGTATCGGATGAGAGGCTGTAATGTCCTCGGCGAGGATGCGGTTTTCGCATTCGTCAATGGCAACCTCTTCTGTCCCGCCGAATCGGGCGTACTCCATCACTTTCGCTACAGCATCGGTTACTGGAATCGGTTTGCGGTCGAACTTCATATCAACAATCCTTTCCGTGTCGCACTTCTATTAAAAATCTTCTTATCTGTCATTCTAACGTAAATTCATCCTATTTTGTAAAATTATGATTGATAGTACAATTTCCCTTATTATAACAGGAGGAAGGTGATATCTATTCTTCGAAATCTTAACGTTTAATGAACTCTTTTTTAAGGCGCTGTTAAACTTTGTTGTTGATTTTTAATAATAGGTTTATTTCAAAACTGGATCGAAAAGTCGAAGACTTGATTTCGAGATATCTAGGGTTCTTTACCATAAAAGTGTCAGGGCTGGCTGGGAAACTACTCGCTTTCCTGTGGGGGAGCTGGCGAGCTTCCTCGGGCTATCGCCCTGTGGGATCTCGCCTAGATCCTTCTCCCACGGGAGTCTCGCAGTTTCCCAGCCAACCCATCCGAAAGGTGAGAGAAACGAACCCCCTGTCAAATTGTAGTTCCATTCTACGTTGCTGAATAATATTTGAACAAAGTCGAGGGCTTTTAGATAGCATTTCATGTTTAGCTCACTCTATATTTGAAGGCTTGCATACGGATGTTTCCGTTCTCTTATAAACGCAAGGAGGTCCGGGAAATTGCGAGACTCCAATGGGAGGATAGTACATGGTGAGATCCCGCAGGGCTTTAGCCCGAGGAAGCTCACCGTACGCCCATGGAAAGCGAGTAATTTCCCGGACCTCCAAACCGTTACTACCGTAACGGAAACAACATATCTCGAAACTGAGTCTTCAGGAAAAGGGAGCTTTTATTGTAAAATCAACACGATGCTTTAACAGAGCCTTTTTTAAAAACGAAGACTGTTTTTTATTGATGGATTAGGGGTAAATTAATGAATAGTTAAATGATGGAGGGATGTAATATGAATACTACATACGACGTGATCGTCATCGGTACCGGGGTAGCCGGGAGTACGGTCGCAGCGAAAGTACAGAAAGCGGGCCTGGAGGTGGCCATCGTTGATGAACGTCCGTTTGGAGGCACCTGTCCGCAGCGCGGATGTGACCCTAAAAAAGTAATGACTGGCATCAGCAGAATTGTTGATGATGCCAGCCGTGTCAAAGGTCTTGGGCTGGACGGTGAGGTATCTTTGAATTGGAAAGACCTGCTGGCGTTCAAAAATGAATTCACCGAACCGATTCCTCAAGGAACAGAGGACAAATTTCAGAGGCTGGGTATCAAGCAATATCACGGGACCGCAACTTTTCTTGATCCCCATACCTTAAAAATCGGCGAGGAAAATGTCACGGCCAAATATATTGTGATTGCAACCGGGGCGAAACCTGCGGACCTTCCTTTTGAGGGTGCGGATCATCTGATATCCAGTGATCAATTTTTCGAAATGGAGCAGCTGCCGGACCGCCTGATGTTTGTAGGAGGCGGGTATATTTCCTTTGAATTCGCCCAGCTGGCAGCACGTCTGGGAAAAGAGGTCCTTATCATCCATCGCGGACGAAATGTCCTCGAGAATCATGATTTTGAAATGACCAACAAACTGATTGAACATACGAAAGATTTGGGTGTGGAAATACACACAAATACGGAAGTAACGAAAATTACAAAACTCGATGGCGGCTATAAAATTGATGTCAAGAAATTCAACCATGAACATGCCATGAAAGCGGATATGGTCTTCCACGGAGCAGGACGGACTCCGAACATCGACCATCTGGGACTCGAGAACGCAGGAATTGAATACTCCAACAAAGGAATTAAGGTGAATGAAAATCAGCAATCCGTCCCACATCAGCACATCTACGCAGCCGGTGATTGTGCCGACACCGGGCTTCCTCCGCTGACACCGACTGCCGGAGCAGAAGCTGCGCGACTGACAAGTCATCTCCTGCATGGGGAAAATCAGGAAGCCTTTCAAAAACCTGTGCCGTCCATTGTCTTTACCTATCCGGCACTTGGTTCGGTCGGACTGAGCCAGCAGGAAGCACGCGATAATCATATTCCGTATGAAGCAGAGTCTAAAACAATTACCAAGTTCTTTACTTATCAGCGGACAAAAGAGCCTGGTGCTTATGCGAAAATTTTAATGAACCCTTCCACCGGGCAAATTATCGGTGCTCACTTTTTATCCAGTGAAGCGGAACACCTCGTCAACCTGTTTGCGCTCGCAATCCAGCAGGGGCTGACGAAAGACGATTTGACCTCTGTCCTCTGGGGCTATCCAACTGCTGAAAGTGATATCCCAAGCTTTTTCTAATCAATCCAAAAGTGCCTGTACCGCTTATCCAAGGCGGTAACAGGCACTTTTTTAATGAAACAATCCTGATTCTCTTGATTTTCTCATCAACGCTTTTGTCTTATTGCTTAGAGGTGCTTTTAATAAACCACCGATACTAATAGCGGTCAAACCAAATAACGATAGATACAGTAAGTCATGATACACGCGCTTCCAGATAATGCCCCCTACCGCCTCACGCATTAAATCGATAGCATAAGAAAATGGTAGAAAAGGATGGATTATTTGAAAGAATTCAGGAAGCAAAACGGTCGGATAAGTACCTCCAGAACCAGCTATCTGTAGTACGAGCATGACGATCGCCATCGCTTTTCCGATATCTCCAAAAACGGACACGAGTGTATAGACGATCAGCATAAATACGAGACTGATGAATAATCCGAACAGAACAAACCACATGGGCTCAGCAATATTAATTTTCAGAACGAATATATCTCCAGTGGTTACAATCAGAGTTTGAAGAAAACCGATACCTGCAAATACCATCAGTTTTCCAAAATACACTTGAGTACCTGTGAAATGTTCAGGATCTCTTACATCCGTTGCCAGCAGGGACACGAGCAGCAGACAACCTACCCATATGGCGAGAACCGTATAGAATGGTGTCATCCCTGTTCCGTAATTGGCAATAGAAAACAAGCTGTTTTTGTTTAGCTCTACCGGCTCTTTAAAGAAACCACTTTCTGCCTCGGGGTCATTTTGCAATAGTTCAATGATTTCATTGATATCTGTTTCCCCTTGAATTTCTCTGATCCGGTCAGCGAGTTGATTAATCTTCTCATTTACATAAGGGTATTCTCCGAGCATATATTCCAGTAGGCTCTCCCCTTCCGCCACATTTCCTTCCGTACTAGCCAAAATACGCTCCACTTCAGGAATCGTTTCCTGGATCTCTGCCAGGATTTCTCTTGCCTCCGACAAAGTCGACTGAGCCTGATTGATTTCTGCCCTCACTGCAGGCTCGATGTCTTCCTTATAAGTTCGCACAAAAGCATCTATTTCATTAGCAGTCGTTTCTGCTTTTTCCTGGATGGAAGCAATCAGATTATCGGCTTCCCCTTGTTGCTCAGACAAAAATTCCTGTATCCGGTAATTGTCTTCCTGGATTTTTTGCAGGTTTTCTTCTAATATTTTCAGGTCAGCGAGCGCCTGATCGATTTGCTCCTGATTAGGATCATTTCCATTATCTTCCCCTTCTTCGTTCTGGTTATTTTGTTCCTGCACTTGTTCCAAAGCCTCCCGGACAGCAGCTATTTCCTCCATTGAACTTGTAAGCTGTACATCAATCTGTTCCTTCCATTCTTCGCCCTGCGATAGGTCGATATCGGCTCCCTGGATATCCTGAAGGAAATCATTGACATTATTAGCTTCTTCCTGAATGCGGTTCAAATCTGTTTCTACTTGCGGCGCGATTTCATCGAGCCTTTTTTCAGCTTTGGTTAAATAAGCCGTTGTATCATCAATCGTCCGGAGACCCTCTTGCGTGGTACTTTCTGCACGTGGCAGCAGTGCCTGGGCATCATTAATGATCGTCTCCATCCTGCCGGCATCATTCAATGACTGTTCCAATAATTGATGGATTTCCGGCAGCTTTTCCTCCATTTGAAAAATATAATTCTCAAACCGTTTAATATCCGGCAAATCTTTTTCCAATTCGAGACCAAGTTCATTAAACATATCAAAAATGACGCCATTAACGGTTGATATGAATTCACTTGTTATCTGATCTACAATCGTACTTGCACCGGTCTCTGTAATTTTTGGTGCGATAGCATTGATTTTTTCATTCACATAATATTCGATTTCAGCTTTTTCCGGGTGATCGTCGAGTACGGTCCCCAGCTGCTCTGAGAAATTCTCAGGAACAATAATCGCCGCAAAATAATCACCGTACTCGACCTTGTCCATAGCTTCTTTCCGGTCAACGAACTGCCAATCCATTTTCTCATTATCTTTCAGTTGTTTAACCAGTTCATCACCAACATGAATTTCCTTATCCCGGATACTCGCCCCTTCATCTTCATTGACGACCGCTACAGGAAGCTGGTCCGTCTGACTATATGGATCCCAGGAAGCCTCAATATTAAACCAGGCATAAAGGGATGGTAACAAGATCAACCCTCCCAGCAGGATTGCCGCTACCCAATTCGTACTTGCATTCTTGATGTCATTGGTGAAAATGTGCCAAATCTTTTTCATCCTCATCCTCTTCCTATCTTTGCTGTAATGAATCACCATTCATTTTTTTACCCAAGAGTAGATTATAACACTTTTTATCGGGTCCAGGTAATTTTTTTAAAAACGATACAATCATCCACTCTTAGATGGATCCGTTTGTTACAAAGCTGGATGGATGGAGCTGGAAAGCGAGTCGTTTCCCAGACCATCCTTAACGGACCACAAAAAAGCTGCCCCGCAAGTCTTTAAGAAGACTTATGGGACAGCCCTTTTACATATCAGTAGTTAATTTGTTTCAATTTGATATCGTCAAGGCGGCGCTGGATCCGCTGGTGATGCAGCTCTTCCCGGACCAATTCCGCTTTCGGACGTTTGACAATCGATATATTGAAAAATAAGATATTCAATTTCATTTGGTTTATTCCCCTTCCTTAGTTACCCAGTCAGTTCAGCTATGCGCTATCCTTCTCCACATTTAACCATTGCATGAACCGGATCATTTTAATCATCGTAACTCATCCTTTCTGTCTGTTTTTTATAGTTGCAAATGTTTGAGTTTCATCTCATCCATGTGCCGCTTGATTTCCTGATGATGGCGTTCCTGCCGTAAAATTTCTTCATTGGATTTCTTTTTGATGATAATGGTGAAAAAAAGCATATTAATCCTCATCGTTTTCCCTCCCTTCTTCAGGGACTAGTGATCTGCACCCAACTCCTCGTTCGACCAGCTGCTGAATTTCAACATGTAACCAATCATGATAAAACTCCTCTCCCTTATGATTTAGAATCTGGACATATACATCATCTTTCGGTCGAACCATTCCTCTTCCGGGGTGCGATGGTATTTCGGATCTTTCGTCCCAGCTGCTTTCTTCCTTTTTTCAATTCTGATCGTAAAGATAAAAAACGGGATCGTCATGGTTACTCACCTCCTTTAAAAAGGGTTAATTTATAGTTAAGAATGGCTTATGCATTCTTTAACTGCATGAGAAAAAGCCACAGGGGGATACCTGTGGCTTTCACGTTTACGGGCAGGCCTGCACAGCATAAAACTGCAGCACAGGGCATACCAAATTAAAAAACCACAAGTCAATCCTATGATCGACCTGTGGCAGATATGCACGAATAAAATATAGTCAGAATATTAAAACGTGACGTATAGTGCAGAGGTCGATCGATTGTTGTTATTCAATTGGTTGAAATAAACAGTAATCATTTTCATTGGGTTCGACCTCGCTTTCTCGGAATTTTTTTCTTACACTGGAAATTATATAAAAAGTCCTAACAAAAGTAAAGCCTATTTTTAGAAACACTTGGCTTATCGCCAAGTCCTAATGGCGAAAGCCTTAGTGTTTCTTATACTTTTATCCTTTAACAAAGTTAAACCTTTTTAAAGTATGAAAATAAGTTATACTATTTAACCGGTCGTTGATCTCGAGGCATCTCCCGCCTGGAATTCAGCGATCATTCGATCAAGTTTCTTCAGCAGCCGAATCGCTTCCGAACGGGACATTTCTTTATAATGGTGCAGCCCGCCAGGCTGTTCATCCATATTATCCGCTTCTGTCACCACCTGCTGGAGATCCGTCCGTTTGCCCTCCAGTTCAAATGGGAGATAGCTATCCGTATGAAGCAGTACAGCCAATGACACTTCCTTTGCGACAAGACGATCTTCGCCGAGCCGGATCAACAGTTTATGAGCGCGCTCTGCCCCTTTGATCGCGTGGATATCGTGCCGCCGGTATTCTTCGTAATCCCACTTTCCATCCCGATACCATTCATAATGTCCCATATCGTGGAGAAGTGCTGCCTTGGCAGCTAAATCGACATCGATACCCCGCTTGGAAGCAAGGTCAAATGCATTATAGGCAACGGAGACAGCATGGTTGACACCGGAACGCTGCAAATATTTTTGTGTGACGCGATGTTTGAAAATCGTAACCAATGATACTTTCGACATAGCAACCCCTCCGCCTGAAATTTTTTATAGACTAATATAGCACTTCGGTTATAGAAATACAAGTAAGTATTATCACTATGCCCTTCTGCTCTGTCTTTAAACGTCTTTGTGAAATAGGGAACATAGCAAATTTTTTCTTCTCTCAAGGTATCTCTGCCTTTGAATTGTATGCGAACGAGCAGAAGATGGTGACGGCAGAAGATCCACAGGGTAAAAAGTACTATTTGACAGGAGTAATGTTTGATAGGCATCAGGGCAGGGTAACTTTTAACCAACACAAAAAAATTATGAGGTGATTAGCTTGAAAGAACTAACATCCTATCAAATACATTTAAATCAATCGGTTACAACATCTGAAATCATCGATATTCATAAATACGTAGCTAAAAGCGATTGTGAAATTTACTTACACCAGGGACAGTTAATTGCGGATGCCAGCATCATGCCGAAGCTGATGTCATTCTTCTTACTGGCGAACACGAAAAAACCGATTAAAATGATCATTGATGGAAATAACGCGGAAAAGGCTCACGAAAAAATCGAGCAGATTTTGAGTAAACAAATTAAACAGTCGGATCAACGCGTGAAGTATTCCGGTTCCATGGCAGAACAGCATATTTCTATCATTGTGTAATGACTATTGGCTACCTTTTTAAACAAAGGAGTGATCGAACATGGCAGACGATCGCGACGTAGAAATTGAACGGAAAGAGAAAAAGAAAGATTCCAGCAAGGTCGGCGTAGCAGCTATCAAATATATAACGTATTTAATTATTTTCTTCGGAATCTTATGGTTTTTAATTAATTATGTTGTCGGACCTTTGCTATAATTCCGCGATAACTCCTCTTATGAGGGGATTATCACATAAATCATCCTTTTCTCCATCTTAGGACAACGCCCGCCTGGAAATCCAGACGGGCGTTGTTCATTTTTTATGAGCCTGTAATCTGCTCATGCTGAAGAGCAATTATTTTCAAAATAATCGAACGTTTCGTTATAATAGCAGGTGAATACGTTTTCAAAAGGAGTGGAATTCATGTTTGATATTGCCATTATCGGTGCAGGTCCCGCTGGTGCCAGTGCCGCATTGTTCGCCGCAAAAGCCGGGAAAAAGGTTGTCATGTTCGACCATGGTAAGAGCATTACAGCGAAAGCCTGGGTGGAAAATCATTATGGTGTGAAAGAAATCGAAGGTCCTGAATTATTAAAAACCGGCCAGGAGCAGGCAACGAAGTTCGGGGCAGAATTAAAAGAAGAAGAAGTGAATGCCATCGAGGAAAGTGGAACCGGGTATACATTGAAAACAGAGGATAACAGCTATGAAGCGACACACGTCATTTTCGCTACCGGCATGTCGGCAAAACTTGCAGAAGAGGCCGGCTTGACGGTACAGGATGGTACAGAACCTCGCGTGGCTAAGGTCATCAAAGCCGACGCACAGGGCAAAACCGATAAGAAAAATGTCTGGGCTGCTGGTACTGTCGCCGGCGTCAGCGTCCATACCATCATCACTTCCGGTCACGGCGCCCATGTCGCAATCAATGTTATCAGTGAACTAAACGGTGAACGCTACGTCGACCATGATATTCTGAAATAATCCAGTTTATAGGGGGGATAGCGAATCCTATCCCCCCTGTTTTTATATACTCCCCTCCATTTATATCGGCCAGGCTACGTAGGTGAGGAATTCATGAAACACGAGGACAACAAAACAAAATAAAAATAACTTATTATACGACTTACTTTCTTTCCCCAACGTCAAAAACAGCCAGCCCGACATTAAAATAAATAGAAGGAGAGACAATACTTCCATATATTGCACCTCTTGATCTGATCCCAGCATTGGGATAACCACCCACCCCACAATCGCAGCCATGATCCCGTGGACAATTGCCCCCCACTGTAAACCCGCTTCCACACGAATCACAAGACTCACCACGCCTGCCGCAACTGCTCCAATGATTAACACAGGTACGAGCGTCATATTTACAAACGACAACAAGCTGCTTACATAAAGAACGAGTAAAATGATGACAGCCATACGTATCTCGTTGACGTGCCTCTTTTCTTCCATCGTCCGTATTCTTCCTATGACAGAAATCGATAATATAAGCAAAATAACCATCAGCACCATCCAGGATGCTATCATATCCACCGCCCCCCACAGCATCCTATGCAGAAAAGAGGGTGGACATGCACAATCACGTAAGGACAGACAAAATCCCTCTTATTTTTCAACAAGAGGGATTTTGAAAGATGCCATTATCGCGGACGACGTTCTTCTATTTGCTGTGAAACTTCGTATTCATTGAAATACATCTGCCCCATCCTTTCTATTATTTAATGATCCTTTATCGTGGGCGGCGTTCTTCCACTTCTTTGGAGATCTCATATTCGTTGAAATACATTTCCTCACTTCCTTTCCGGTTGATTATAATCAGATGTGCCGGCGTTGCATTTCGATCCATACGTCGCGATACGGATTCCGTTTTGTTTTATCGATCCATTTTTTAAAGAAGTTCATGTCTCTCTCCTCCGTTTGCTTTTCTTAAGTTAATTATAGGTATTTTCCAGTTTTTCCATAACGGCCAGCCGAGTGATTTCGTATCCTCCTCAGGACTGAACTTTCTTTCCAACTGAAAAAGGTGCCCGCTTCCTCCTGATGAGGAAACGGGCACCTTTAGTAAACGATTAATCGAACCAGCCTTTTTTCTTAAACCAGATGATCATAGCGACTGACAGGGCAATCATGATGAACCAGACAAGAGGATATGCGTATGGTTCATCCAACTCAGGCATATTCTCAAAGTTCATGCCATAGACCCCGGCGATGAACGTGAGCGGCATGAAGATAACCGAAATTACCGTCAGTACCTGCATCGTTTTATTTTGCTGATGAGAAGTCAATGATAAGTAACTGTCCCTTATATCCTGGGTAAGGTCGCGATTTGATGCAATCACATCCGCCAGCTTGATCAGATGGTCATGGACATCGGCAAAGTATTCTTTTCCCTGCTTCATACCATCCAGGTGATGGGAGTTGAGAATCCGGTACAACAGGTCACGCATCGGATGGATGGTCTGCCGCATCGTCAGCAGTTCACTGCGCCGCTCGAACAATTGCTCCAGCAGCTTGTCGATGGATAAATTTTGTGTATTATCTTCGAGTTCATTGATATGGTCCTCGATTGCATAGATGATTGGAAAATAATTGTCAACAACCAAATCGAAGATATAATGGAGCACATAATATTCTTCCCATTGGGGCTGCTCTTTCTTCACCATTCGCATCACGTGATTCATCATCGGCAATTCGCTTTTATGATAGGTGATGATAAAGTCTTCACCAAAGAAAATATCGATTTCCTGTTTTTTTAATGTTTTTGCATCAATGGCATGGATGACGATCAACGTGTGATCCTCATAATAATCCATTTTCGGTCGCTGCAGGTCATGGATGCAATCTTCTATCGCGAGCGGATGAAAGTGAAAATAACTATCTAATAGATCTGTTTCTTCCTGGCTCGGACGATCGAAATCGATCCAATACCAACGGATATCATCCCGAGTTTTCAACGGATCAAGGGAAGTATCTTCAACCAACTCTCCCTCTTTCGTATAAGCTATTAATTTCAACATCTGAAAAACCCTTCCTGAGTCAACATTGACTTCTTTTTATATTACCCGACTCGCCTGGTGGCAAACACTTTTTTGCGAAGGGGGTAATTACCCGTGCAAGTATGATAGGATAAAGAGGAAGGATTATGGCGGGGGTGATGGTATGACTGCTGAAGATACCTTGCTCGCAGGCAGAAACGTGACATTGCGAAGCATTTCAGACAAAGATCATGAATCCTTATGGAACTTGATTTATAAAGAGACGGACCCGGAATGGAAAAAATGGGATGCGCCCTATTATCCGCTTGAACCGCACACGTTAGATAGTTTCAGAAGTTATGAGCGTGCACGGAAAGAGCGTTTAAGTGCGGAGGAACCCGACTCCCGATTGATTATTGAAGCAGATGGAGGAATTATCGGAACCGTCAGCTATTACTGGGAGCATAAGCCTTCCCTGTGGCTCGAGGTCGGCATCGGCATTTACCGCCCGGAGTATTGGAATGGTGGATATGGCAGCGAAGCGCTGAAGTTGTGGATTGATCACCTCTTCTCCTCCCTCCCGCTTGCGCGTGTCGGCTTGACGACCTGGTCGAAAAACGAGCGGATGATGCGTGTCGCTGAAAAGCTTGGCATGCAGCTGGAAGGCCGGATGCGGAAATGCCGGATCTATGAAGGGGAATATTATGATTCTATCCGGATGGGTGTGCTCCGCGAAGAATGGGAGGCCGTCTATGGGCGGGCAGCAAACCAAATTAGTTCTAAATCGTGAAATCCCGCACTGCGGGGTTTTTCCTTTTTTAGTGTGGTAGGGTAATAGCGATGGTTACTAGACAAAAAGTGTTCATACTAGACAGTACATACCATATGCTAGACAAAATAAATAACTTACTAGACATTTTCAGAATTGGAGCCAGTCAAACCAAAAAACTGCTTTTAAGTGAATAAAAGCAGTTTTTTTCATGACAAAATGAGGTGAGAATTTATAATTGGCCGTTATACCATTCAAAGTAACCCCAGCTAACAGAAGCATACACACTGATGCCATAAAGGGCCAGTACCATACCGAGGAATACCCAGTCTTTATAGGATACGTTCATGGTCCGGTAGAAGGTGCGCTGCCTGCTGCCTGTGAATCCTTTTGATTCCATAGCGACTGCGGTCCGTTCTGCTTTTCGGATGGCACTGGCGAGCAGCGGGATGACATATCGTTTCAGTTCACGGACCCGCCCGCTGATCCCTCTTCCCCGGTGGACACCTCGGATGCGGTGAGCCATGCGGATTGTTTTTAACTCGGTTAACATCAGTGGTAAAAACCGGTAGCCGGCGAGTACCCCATAAGCGATTTTCGGCGACAGCTTCAACTGCTGCATTAAGCTGAGCAGAAAATCGGTTTTATTGGTTGTCAAAATGAACAGTAAGGATAACAGAGCGAAACCGAGCACGCGCAAGGCGAGTGATACGGCAACTTGAAATCCTTCCAGTGGAAAAGTTAAAAACCCAGCCTCTATCAGCCTCCCTGAATGATTACTGCTGTCACTAAAGACAAGCGTCGTCCAGAAGAATCCGAAAGCGATGATAAAGAAAGGGATAAAATAAAGCGCCCACCTTTTAAAAGAAACGTGGCCGAAAAGAAAGGTAATGGTTATGATTCCAAGCGAAAACAATAGTGGCGTAATCGGATCGAATACGAAAGCCAGTAAAAACACTGCTACGATCAGCGTAATCGCTTTCACACTGGGATTAAGCTCTTGCAGATTCAATTGCCGCCGCTCCTTTCTTTTGCGCTTGTTCCAGCCGGACACGAAACGGCTGTTGTAATTGGTGGTGAGCCAGCCAGCGCTTCCCTTTTTTCCATAACTCCTCAGGAGAACCATCAAAGGCCAGGGTCCCGTTTTCCATGACAAGGACACGGTCAGCATGCTGATCGACCAGTTCCATATCATGGGTAACCATCACCAGGGTCGCACCTTCCTGCTGCCGTTGCTGCAACAGCGTAATAATTTCCTGGGCCGAATGTTCATCCTGGCCAAACGTAGGTTCATCCAAAACCAGCAGTCCCTGGTTCTCGACCATCATCGTTGCAATACTTAACCGGCGCTTCTGACCTTGACTCAACGTATAAGGATGGCGATCCTTGTGCGCAGCTAAGCCATAGTGTTCCAACATGGTTTCCGTGCGTTCTTTCACTTCAGTCTCTGGCAGGTCTTGCAGCCGAAGGCCAAAGGCGACTTCTTCAAACACTGTATCCACCACAAATTGATGCTCTGGATTTTGGAATACGTAGCCGACTTCCTGCCATAGGCTTTCACTTCGATACTCTTTCAAACGATTGCCGTTCAGTGTGACTGTTCCTCCTGAGGGTGCCTTCAACCCAGCCAGCAACAGACTTAACGTCGTCTTCCCTGCTCCGTTTGCCCCGACAATAGCCACCCACTCCCCTTTGTGGATGGTGGACGTAAGCGGATGAATAATGTGTTTATAGGTTACATTCTCCAGGGAGAGATGAGGAATGCCCGATGAATAAGAGACTTTTTTCGTGAAAAATCCATGCGTAATATGTGGAGAGATAGCCTCTAATTCCATAGGGAACTCTTTTCTATCATCGATTATCCCCCGTTCCATCAGCTGATAAGCCGTCCGAAACAGACGTGGCACCCATATTCCTTCCCTTTGAATCGTCTCATAATGCTCCCGGAATCCTTGAGCCAATGATCCGTCATAAAAAAGTTTTCCGTTCCGATTCATTAAAAGACAGCGATCCACATAAGCCAGCCATTCATCGAGGTTATGTTCGATGATCAGCAAGCCAAATCCTTTTTCCTGCTGAAGGGAGATGACGGTCTCAACAAAAGCCTGCCTCGAGTGGGGATCGAGCAGGGATGTCGGCTCATCTAATATGATCAACTCCGGGTCCATAGCGAGGATACAGGCTAATGCCAGCTTCTGTTTCATTCCACCGGACAAAGCCGTAATCGTCGCTTCCTTCACATCGGACAAACCCACCAGCTCCAGAGCCCAGTCCACTTTCGCAGCAATGACGTCAGGAGGCGTGTCGAGGTTTTCCAGTCCAAATGCTACTTCATCCTCGACTGTAAGCATGCAAAACTGGCTTTCGGGATCCTGGAACACCACACCGATCCGCCTGCTTAATTCTCCTGGATTAAACGCTTCATAAGGGCGTTCCCTGTAAAAGCGTTCCCCTGTCAGCTTTCCATCTAATTCTTCGGGGTACAGGCCATTAAGGCTATACATCAATGTGCTTTTGCCAGAGCCGCTGGGGCCGAGCAGTAAGGTGGTTTCTCCTTTAGAAAGGGAAAGATTCAAGCCATCCAAAACAGGCAATTTTGCTTCTTCGTAGCTGACGGTAAGGTTTTTCACCTCAATTAAATCATGCGGCGCCATGTTTATTTCTCCTATGCTCTTTTCCAAGGGCGAAATTGTATAGCACACCGGTTTTAGCAAGCGCGTCACTGAGTGCTTTTCCTAGCAATCCTGCAATGACCGCACCGCTGACCATCCGGGCAATAAACATCGCAGTTACATAAGAAGTAGCAAGAGCAGCATACCCTGAGATGAAGTAACCCCATACAAAACTGAACAGCGCGGACCCCATACCAGCACCCATCAGTACCCAGACATTGTACAAACGGTAGCGGGTGGTGGCAAACACTGCTTCTGCGCCAAGTCCCTGAATCATACCGGAGACAATCAACATCGGCCCGACAGCGTTTCCGAGCATGACTTCAATGATCGCTGCTATGGTCTCGGATAAAAATGCTGCACCAGGCTTCCGGATAATATAAGCTGCGATAATCGATACGATGAACCAGATACCGAAAATCAAATCATAACCGATCGGTCCGAAAAAGCCGACAAGCAGCTTTCCAACTGGAAGAAACGCCAGATATACCACAGCAAAAACAACAGACAGAACCGACATGACAACGATTTCTCTCATTTTCCAGTTATTCATCGTCATTCTCCTTCTGATGGGACGGGCTGTTTGCGGAAATGGAAGCCGTCATGACCACATGGCTGTTATGCTCCTGAGTGACCGCGAATGCATTTTCAAGTGTCGCGAAAATTTCTCTGGCCTCTCCACGTAGCTTGGTGGCATAATGAATACTTTCCACTTCCAGCCCCCGCTGCTTCGCTGCTTCAATCTGTTCCATGATCATTTCCATATAACTGTCAGAACCAAGCGGGTACAAGGCAAAATCACAGGCGGTGTATTGATCCAGGTCATCCTGATTATTCATTTTTGTGTCATCTTCCGACATATACACGTCTCCCTCGGTGTCCCCTGGACAGCCGACGGAATACGTTCCTGAAAAAGCGACATGATGACCGGTTTTGGCAGCTTGGGCGAAAATCGCCTGTGTGACATCGAAGACATGCGGAAGTCTTCCCCTGACACACGTACTGACATCAGCCGTTTTCATCCAAACCTTTGACGTATCCACTTCCTCTAAAGCTCCCAGGATGACAGAAACGAAGTCATCAGTCATGGGGTGTATTGAAAAACGGCACCCGACAATCCTGCTTGTTCCATTGCATACTTGGTTTTCCATAAATAACCCTCCAAATTTTATATTTTTCCATATAAAAAACTGCATCCCGCGGGGGAATGCAGTTCGAAGGTATCGTTTATTTATTATACGGGTCACCTTAGACCATGCACTTCCCCACGCTGGTATTATCCAGTTCGGGTTCTAAGGGTCAGAGTCCAAGACTCCTCTCAGCTTACACGCACCCCTAGTGCTCGAAATTCGCTATGCAATTTTTCAGTTATTTATAGCTTAATAGATTTCCAATCCATTGTAAACCATTAAAGCAGAACGTCCCACCAGATTTTGATAGCAGTTCCGACGATCAGTGCTGCCAGAATCCCTTGAAGCAATTTGGTGTTTACTTTCTGACCTGCTTTTGCACCAAGCGGTGAGGCGATCAGACTTGCGATGATCATGATTATCGCAGGCACGAGGACAACCTGCCCCGTCATCACCTTCCCGACAGTGGAACCAATCGATGATATGAACGTTACGGCCAGAGAAGTTGCAATCGTTACGCGAGTCGGTATTTTTAGAACCGTTAACATGATCGGAACAAGCAGGAAGGCACCTGCTGCACCAACGATACCGGCTGCAACACCGACGGAGAAACCTGCCGTTGCGGCTATTGTTTTATTAAAGGTCACCTCTTCAGGTGGTATATCATCCACATTTTTGCGTGGAATAAACATCATGATGGCTGCCAGCAAGGCGAGCACGCCGTAGACAATCTGTATCCCATTTTCACCCATGAATCTTGAACCATAGCTTCCTATGAAACTACCAACCAGGATACTTGCACCCATATAAATAATCAGATCTTTATTGAGATAACCGCCTTTACGGTAAGCCCAGGCACCGGCAATGGTTGCGAAAAACACCTGAACGGCGCTGATTCCCGATACTTCGTGTGCGGTAAAAGCGGCGAATCCCAGCATAGGTGGTATATATAAGAGCATTGGATATTTAATAATCGATCCGCCGATCCCTACCATTCCAGAAACATAAGAACCTGCAAAGCCAATTAGGAATATCGTGACATAAAACCATAAATCCATTTTTTCTTCCTCCCTTTATCTCTATGAAAGCCTTACCAATTGGAAAGGGACAGCCACCCAGCTGTGCTGGTATGTCTGTCCCCCTTTATTCTTTAGCCTTTCTTGATCCAGAATTTGAGGACTTCGTCTTCTTCTTTCTGTTCGACGAGTTCGTGTCCACTGGAATCTGTCCAGGCTGCTAAGTCTGCTTTTGCACCTTTATCTGTTGCGTGGATTTCAAGGATATCTCCACTGTTTAGTTCATCCATCGCTTTTTTTGTCTTTACGATTGGCATTGGGCATGCCAGACCTTTTGCATCTAGTACTTTATTTGCTTCCATTTTGATACACTCCTTTTTTAAAATTAACCGGGAGCCCCACTACAATGGGGCAGCCCATTAGGATACCGCGCAGCGGTTTGGTCCGATTTCCATTTCGCGCTTTTCTTCTTCTTCTGGGGTTAGTTTACCCATATTTACCTGACGTATTTCCTGATAGGCGTTTGGTTGTGGTGGAAGGTTTTCTGTAACCATCTTACGGAATTCACCTTCATCTTCCACATTCAGGCCATTATTCACTTTGTAAAGCTCACCTAGTGGTGCGGATACTTTACCATCATTCTGTACTTCACTCATGTTAGCGAAGTGGGCAGGAAGTACTTCCAAGTCTTCCGACAGCTCTTTGTAACGGCTGTAAAGTGTGTCGCGCAAGTCGCCGACCCAGTCTTCTGCAAGACCAGCAAGGTCCGGACGGCCGATGGATTCTACGAACAGGATGTCACCAGTCAACAAGTATTTGCTGTCGATGATGAAAGAAGTAGATCCGATCGTGTGACCTGGAGAATATACGGCTTGTGCGCCAACTTTAGTGGTACCGACTGTGATTTCTGTGCCATCCTCCAGTGCGTTGTAATCGAAATGAACCTCGGTTGCATCTTTTGGTGGCAGCCAGTATTGCGCACCTGTTTCTTCACGAAGTGCACGGCCGCCGGAGATGTGGTCCGCGTGCAGGTGAGTGTCTGCAACTTGAACGATTTTTGCATTCTTTTCTTTTGCAAAGTCAAGGTATGGCTGAATCATACGGTTAGAGTCGATGACCATTGCTTCGCCGTCAGAGATGACCATATAAGATAGGCACCCTTTTCCTAGACGTACGAACTGGTAAAGTTCACCGCCATCAGAAGTATCGCCTACTTTTACTGGCTCGAGGTACTCACTCCAGGCTTTCATACCGCCTTTCAAGTAAGATACTCCGGTCATGCCGGTTTCTTCAAGCATGTCGGCAACCATCATAGAAGAACCTTCTTTAGCACAAACAACCAATACATTTTCGTTTGGAAGTTTATCCATGATGCTTTCAACACCATCAAGAAGATCGAAATAAGGTACGTTGATGACTTCTACACTGTCGCCTTCGATTTTCCAGTCTGCGAATTCTTTTTGGTTACGAACATCCAGAATGAACAATTCTTCTTTATCAATTACTTTACGTGCAATTTCTTGTGCGCTCATTGCTTTTGGCATTATTAACCCCTCCAAATTAATGATTTATTTTTCTACGTCGCCTTTCCAGTCTTTCATGCCTGGCGTTACGTTAAATACGTTGTAGCCTTTTTCTGCAAGTTTCTGAGCTGCCATGTCACTGCGGCTTCCGGTGCGGCAAATAACATAGACACCTTTATTTTTATCGATTTCATCTGCTTTTTCGTCAATTTCTCCAAGCGGTACGGATACAGCGCCAGGAATGTGGCCGAATTCATACTCCACTGGTTCACGAACATCAAGAACAGTGACCTCGTCATTCAATTTACTTTCCAAGTCTTCATTAGAAACAACCTGGTCATGTTTTTTCTCCGGTTTATCTTCGGAGTCGGAACTCTTACGAACATAGTGATACAAAACATCGCCATCTTCCTTATAACCAAGGTATTGATGACCCATGTTTTCAGACCATGCTTCCAAATCGGCAATTGAACCGCGGTCGGTTGCCTGGATTTCAAGTACGTGGCCAGGCTCCAGGTCCGTCATCGCTTTTTTCGTTTTTACGATTGGCATCGGGCAAGCCAGCCCTTTTGCATCTAATACTTCGTTTACTTTCATTGAAAAAACCTCCTATATAAGTGAAAGTTGCTGAATGTCTGCGTCAGATCGATTACTCGACTTTACCGGCCCAGGACATCATGCCGCCTTCCATGTTGGTAACGTCATATCCATACTGGTCAAGGAATTGTGTAGCCTGACCGCTGCGGCCGCCAGAGCGGCACACCAGGATATAGTTTTTATTTTTATCCAATTCATCTTTACGGAACTCGAGCAAGTGAAGCGGAATATTCACCGCACCAGGAATCTTACCCTGGCTAACTTCACCGACTTCACGAACGTCGACGATATTCAATTGTTCCCCTTGTTCCATTTTTTCTTTTACTTGTTCTGCAGTTAAACTATTCATTGTTAGAAATCCTCCTTTTAACCTCTCCAGGCGTTCATGCCGCCTTGGACATTGATCACTTTTTCAAAACCTTTCTTCTTCAGCATGCCAGAAGCTGCTGAGGAACGGCCGCCACTCTGGCAGATGACATAGACAGGCTTTTCTTTATCCAGCTGGTCCGCTTGCTTTCCTAATTGCTGAAGCGGCAGGTTGTTAAAGCCTTTAATATGATTCGCCTGATACTCGCCAGGTGTACGTACGTCTATGAACTGTTTCCCTTTTTTCTGTTTCATTTCGTCCTTCAATTGTGATGTTGTAATCTGATCGACGCCTTTTGCCGGCATCAATCGTTTTGCTAAAAAGCCAATGATCAATGCTACTGCTACGATTGTAATGATTGTTTCCATTTAGCATTACCCCTCTTCATTATTACCATAACCCCTATGGGTATAGTTTAAACTTATTTTTTTAAAAGTCAACCTTTCCTTATTGGCGGACTTTTAAAAAAATAAGTGGAGCGGGCAGAGGAAGCGAAAGCGCTCCCTCCAACCCTTTATTTAGTGGCAACAATAAAGTAAACGTCCTTATTAAATTTGCCGACTTTAACAGAGAAACCTGCCTGCTCTACTTGATGAGCCATATCTTCAGATGGAATACGCTCATGAAGCGGCGGACCCTGTTCACCTTCTACCTTTTCCCAATCCAGTACGACAAACATGCCATGTTCAGGAATGATGCGGTAAATTTCACTTAACGCCTGGTCAAGATCCGGCACCTCGTGCAAGACAAAGGCTGAAATCGCACGCTGGAAGGACCCATCGGGAAAATTAAGACGATCCAAGCCACTTTCCTGGCGATCGATATTTCCCAGTCCTTCTTTTTCCGCACGCTCCGCCAGCATCTCGAGCATTTCCGGCTGGATATCGACCGCTGTGACACGGTCGGTAGTCGCTTTTGCAATCGGTAATGTCAAATACCCGTTTCCTGCTCCAAGATCGATGACTTTTTCGTCGCCATTCAAATCAAGAAGGCGGATGACTTCCTCGACAGGAACAGTTTCCTGTCGTTTTGGATCGAGCAATTTTTCGGCTTTCTCATGGGAAAACATTTTACCGGCCATTCAAATTCTCCTTCCATCACGCCGAAACGGGCCAATGACAATGGTAAGTCTCAGCTGCTTTTACTGTTTCGGCAAATACTTCAAGAATGTTTCTGGGTCGAATCCAATGATCCATTGTCCGTCAATATTCGTTTGTGGAACTCCCATTTCTCCAGTCGTTTCCACTAACTTTCTCGCTTCTTCCGGATCATTTTCCAAATTTACTTCCTTATAGCTGACACTCATTTGATCAAGAAACTGTTTGACCATGGTGCAATAAGGACATGTGCTTGTTGTATATACTGTTACCATTTACTCCACTCCTTTAAACCTTAGTATATTAGAATGTAAGAGATACATCCGCGTCTTTCGCAAAGTTTAGGAAAGTTGCTGCGCCGCCTACTTCGATTCCGTCAACGAAGTCTTCTTTCGTAAGACCCATAACGTCCATTGTCATTTGGCACGCGATGAAACGTACGCCCATTTCCTGAGCCATTTCAACCAATTCAGGGATAGATGGTACGTTTGCTTTTTCAAAACCTTCCTGGAAGTGTTCTGTACCTTCAGGCATTGGAAGTTGCTTATGAGCTTCCTTGTGGATCAAGTTCAAACCTTCGAATGTGAAGAATACTGCAGTTTCACCATCGTAAGTTGCAGATGCGTTTGCAATGTTCAATACTTTGTAAGCGTCGAACGCTCCACCGTTTGCTGCGATAATAGCTGTTTTCATTATAAATTCCTCCTTGAGAATGTTATTAATATTTTTACTGTCTAGAAGTTGTTACCCTCTAATACCCCGGCAGGTTTAATACCCTGCAATGTATATTAAAGCATCTCTCCAAAATAGTCAAGGGGGTATGCCTTAACTTTTTTTGAACTTTATTCAAATAGGTAAAAACCTTGATATAACGCGTATTCCCGGCACCTCTTTCATTAAAACGCGAACAGGACAGGTACCCAACCGCGTATAAAAAAGGATAACAGAAGAACTGTTATCCCTCAAACATTTAGATTTTACTTTTCGGACCACTATTTCGAAACTGAGTATTAGCAAAAGGGGGATTTACTGGAATAATACAGGCCTAAGAAAAGGATATTGCCCCAAAAGCAATTTTATGACAAGAACGGTAGTACTTTTCACCTAAGTATGTTTACGAATAGATAACAAGCATCTCAAAAAGCACATCGTTTTCCCTCTTTATTGTCATAAAGGGTTATCGCCTGCATATTTCGGGAATTTTATTAACATACTAAAGCAAGGAGGGTTGAACATGATTTGGTTAATGTTTTTAGTACCCCTTGCCCTACTCATCGCCGTTGCGATCTATATTGAAAAAAGAGGCAACCGCTCGATGGAAGACGCGTCTCTTTCGAAAGAAGACAAAGAAATCCTTAATGAAGAATATCTCGACCACGGCGCACAGACCGAGGTCCATAGTCCAAAAAACATGAAGCTTTAACTCCCCCTTTTTTCAAAACAGTAGATAAAGTCCCCAAAGGAACGAAATCCATCCGATTTCGTTCCTTTTTTGTTAAGACAAAAAACTTCTATTATATATTCTCAAGATGTGAAATATTGTAATCCCGTTCGGGGAGTGGTAATTTTTAATAGAGAGGAATAATAATAGAGATGAAAAATAATAGAGGAGCTAAAAAAATGAAACCCGTGTTTATGTTTCTTCTAGTGGGTATCGTTCTGGTAATTGGCGGATGTTCTTCTGAAAGCAGTAAGGCAACAGAAGACATGGAAGTAGTAAAAGAGAATGTGACAACGAAAGCAAAGGATGACAAACAAAAGGAAGAAAAACTTCCACATAAATACCAAATCCAGCTGGGAGAGAATACGTTTACGATTGATTTAAAGAAACATTCGATTTTAAATAATTATGTCAGTACGTCCAAAGACCCTCAAGCAAAACTCGAGACAATGAAATTTATACCCGTTACAATGAACGAACACGCTAATAAAGCTTTAATTGAATTTGCATGTTATGAAAATCGTTGTTCCTACATACTGATTGACTTTTCAAAGGAAACATCCATGTTGCTGGCGGATCTCGCTAAATTGGAACAAGTTCAGGTTTCGCATGACAGTCAAATGGCTATCAAATTCGGCAGAACCAACCAGGAGGGAGTCACCACCCACCATGTGGAAGTGGTTGATTTGAGCAACCTTGAAGAAAAGACGTTGACTATTAATGAGGAAAACTTACCGGAAGTTACCTATCAGGGTTACCAGTACCCAATTGAAAATATGGGATGGACATCCGCTGGGGAATTGACGATCGACATTCCAAGAGTCGAGGACTACGCTTCTTACAATCTGGAAAATTGGAAATCTAAAGGTGCACCAACCACCACCATCACGTTAACTATTAACTAGATATAAAGGGGAATCACCATGAATGAAATGATTGAAAATTTGTTAAGTCACCGCTCCATCAGGAAGTTCAAATCAAAGAAATTGAACGAGCAGCAAATCGAAATGATAATATCAAGCGCCCAGCACGCTTCCACTTCGAGCTATATGATGGCTTACTCCATTATCGGGGTGACGGACGAAGAAAAAAAAGCGGATCTTGCGGAAATAACAGGACAAAGCTATGTAAAAGATAATGGCCATTTTCTTATCTTTTGTGCGGATTTGAACCGGGTGACAGTCAAAGCGAATGAGGAAGAATATGAAGCAATGCGGGACAATCTGGAAAACAGCGAACATTTTCTTGTTTCTGCCATTGATGCCGCTCTCGCAGCACAAAATGCGGCAATTGCAGCAGAGTCTATGGGGCTCGGCATCTGCTACATCGGCAGTGTCCGAAATAACATTGCCAGAGTCGATGAATTATTGGATCTGCCAAAACACGTCATTCCCCTTTTCGGCATGGCAATTGGCTATCCAGCACACCACCCGGAACAAAAACCACGCCTTCCGATTGATGCTGTCTATTTTGAAAACAGCTACCGACAGCATGAAGATGTGCTCGATCGTTTCGATGACAGGATCGCTAAATATTATGAAAAAAGATCAGAGAACAACCGCACGGACACCTGGACAGACCAGATGAAACGCCGGTTCCAGAACACAATTCGGATGGATGTCACAGATCATGTTAAGAAAAAAGGCTTCAATAAAAAATAATATTCTTTTCCATAGTAGAACAGCTCTTATCCTGAGCTGTTCTATTATTTTATACTTCCTTCAGATTTAATTGTTAGGCTCGTGTGTACTATAATTAGGATACTTTCAATTCTTTACCTGGGAGGGAAGTTCATGAACAACTTAGATCAAATAGCAACACTCATCCAGGAGGCGAACTCGGTTGCCGTTTTAACTGGTGCTGGAGTATCAACCGCAAGCGGCATTCCTGATTTTCGGTCCAGCGAAGGATTGTGGACGGAAGATCACGCACGTGAATATTATATGTCCAGCCAGTACTTCTTCCAAGACCCGGTGGACTTTTGGAATAAATATAAAAGCATTTTTCGGTTGAAACTGTTGAAAAACTATCAGCCAAACCAGGTGCATCAATTTTTCAAACGACTCGAAGATACTGGGAAAGATATCGCTATTATTACACAAAATGTCGATGGCCTTCATCAGTTGGCCGGAAACAGTCGGGTTGTCGAATACCACGGTACATTAAACAAGGCATCCTGCCCCTCCTGCCAGGCTTCTTACAGCCTTGATTACGTTATGAAGAACGAAATTCCGTATTGTCAGGAACCGGGCTGTGGCGATATTTTGAAACCTGGTGTCGTTTTATTCGGAGATATGATTACAGCACATGATGAAGCGGAAGCGATTCTCGATCATGTCGATGTGCTGCTCGTCATGGGTACGTCCCTTTTTGTCACTCCGTTCAACCTGCTTCCGGAATATGCCTCCTATCGTGGCATCCCTTCTATTATGATCAACGGGGAGCCGACGGGTAAGGATTATTTATTCGATCAAGTGATTCACGACGATCTGAGCAAAGTTGTCGAGGAACTTAGTCCGTTAATCGATTGAAGTGGAACGATTAAACTCGTGCCATAACGGGAACAGCGGTAGAGAGACTTGCAGTATGGGAGTGATATTCATGGATAGAATACAAATCAGCAACACGGACTTGAAAGTGAGTCCGATCGGTCTTGGCACATGGGCGATCGGCGGCTGGATGTGGGGCGGTACCGATGAGAAAGACTCAATCCGCACCATCCATACCGCACTGGATAAAGGCGTCAACTTGATTGACACAGCACCGGTATACGGGTTTGGCCGGTCAGAAGAAATCATCGGGAAAGCTGTAAAGGACTATGGCAGCCGGGATGACATCGTTCTTGCCACGAAAGTCGGTTTGGATTGGAAAAACGAGCAGCCATTCCGGAATGGCAGTAAAGAACGGATCCACCAGGAAATCGATGATTCTCTAAGACGGCTGCAAACGGATTACATCGATATTTATCAGGTTCACTGGCCTGACCCGGTGACACCGATTGACGAAACAGCAGAAGCGTTGAACTACCTCTATAAACAGGGAAAAATACGTGCCATTGGCGTCAGTAATTTTACGCCGGAGCAAATGGATTACTTCCGGGAATCTGCTCCATTGCATACCCTGCAGCCTCCGTATAACCTATTTGAGCGTGAAGCGGAGAATGATGTGCTCCCTTACGTACAGGAAAACAATATGTCTTCCTTATTATATGGTTCCTTATGCCGGGGATTATTGTCTGGAAAAATGACAAAAGACCGCAGCTTTGAAGGAGATGATTTACGAAAAGAAGATCCGAAGTTCCAACAGCCGCGGTTTGAGCAATACTTGAGCGCCGTGGACGAATTGGACAAACTGGCCCAGGACAGGTTTGGAAAACGTGTCCTTCACCTGGCATTGAAATGGGTCATCCAGCAGCCAGGCGCCGACATCGCTTTGATGGGCGGACGCCGCCCGGATCAAATGAATCCGATCGACGAACTTGATTTTGACATCGATGAAGACAGCCTGCGCGACATCGATGAAATTCTGATGCGCCATGTCAAAGACCCAGTAGGTCCGGAATTCATGGCACCCCCTGACAGACAGCAATTAGGAATAAAATAATGGATCGATGGCCGGCTGATTACCAGCCGGTCTTTTTCTATGGAGGATCTCCATAGATTGTCTCCGATAAGGCTTCCGTGTCTCTCTTCCGCCATTATCTTCTCTTAAAGTTTTTAATTTGTCTCCTATATTTTTCATTTTGTCTCTCTAATTTACTAATTTTGCACCTATACCGGGGGCCGTGTCTTCCATGTAAACTAGTTATCTCTTAAAACAGGTTAACGCACGCTTTCTATATAATTAGTAATTATGAGATATCACCCATTTATGTAATAATAATCTACTATCTTCTAATATTATGTTGTATTGGATAGTATTGTATATTAGTATGAAGTTGTTATGTTTTTATTTTGTCAAATAGATTGCTTGATTTCGTTACTATTTTATTACATAAGGAGTCATCATCATTGAAATACATAGTTACTATCCTGTTTTTTTCACTTATTTTTATCGTTGGTTGCAGTTCTGCTGAAGAAAAAGAAACAAGCCGTCATGTAAGCGCACAAGGAAGCCCCCCTGCTGAGGAAAAAGAAGAAGCTTCTCCTGAAGATAAGGAAGCGAAAGGAACTGAAGCGGAGGAACTTCCAGATCCAGAACCCGAGCCCTCGTCGATGACACTTACATTTACTGGTGACGTTCTGTTTGCCATGTCACTGGAACAAACCGTAGCTGAAAATGGGCACGCCTATCCCTTCCAGCATGTCAACGACTACTTTTTGAACGATGATTTTACATTCATCAATTTGGAAACCGCTGTCACGGAACGTGGTACGAAAGAGGATAAACTGTACAATTTCAGGACGAGACCTGAGGCGATGTCCTCTCTAAAACAAATCGGTGTCGATGGGGTCGCACTTGCGAACAACCACACCCTGGACTATGGGATTGACGGACTGACTGATACGCTGCATTTTGCAGAGGAAGCGGGCTTAGAAACCATCGGGGCCGGCAGGACGGAAAATGAGGCTTATCAGGCATTCGAAACAGAGATACAAGGGAAGCGTGTCGCTTTCTTGAATTTTTCTAAAGTCCTCCCATTTATCGAATGGTATGCAGTTGGTGAACGGCCGGGTGCAGCAAGCGGCTATCAGATGGAGCGGGTGATCAACATCATCCAGGCGACAAAAGAAAAGAATGACTATGTTTTCGTCCAAATCCATTGGGGGAACGAAAAAGAAATTCAATTTAATGAGTCCGAACAGTTATATGCACACGCCATGATTGATGCCGGTGCGGATGGCATAATCGGAAGCCATCCCCATGTACTCCAGGGATTTGAGATGTATAAAGGGAAATTGATCGCCTATTCGTTAGGCAATTTCCTCTTCCCGGATTACGTAGAGGGAGAAACAGCACAGACAGGTATATTGCAAGTCGAAATCGATGAAAATGAAGCAGCTACCTACAGCTTTCTTCCCCATTTCATTGAGGATGATCTCATCAAGCCCCACCCGGACAGCCACGGTCTAGCCAGGGCCTTGGAACAGCGTTCCGCTCCGGGAATTACTATTGATGATTCATTTGAAATAACCGGCGAATAAGAGTAAAAGACGCATGAGCAGTAAAGCTATGCGTCTTTTTCTAATTTAGTGTACGATGGAAGATAGATATAGCAAGGTTTGAACGAAAAAGCGGAGGTGTGGGAATGGATGTCATCCTATGGGTTATTATCATTCTTTTATTCTTATTAAGTTTTCTCAGCCTGGTTTTCCCGATTATTCCAGGTACTCTGGCAATTTGGGCCGGCTTTTTGTTATTCCACTTCTTTTTAAATAATAGCGAGCTATCCGGCTTTTTCTGGACGGCGATGGTATTGCTTACCGTCCTGCTATTTGTGTCAGACATTATTGCGAACAGTTTTTTTGTAAAAAAATATGGCGGCACCAAATGGGGAGAGCGGTCCGCAGCGATCGGAGTCATCGTTGGCTCGTTTATTATTCCTCCGTTGGGAATTCTCATCGTTCCGTTTGTTGCAGTATTAATCGTGGAGTTGCTGCAGCAGCGCTCGCCTCAGGATGCCTTTCGCGCGAGCATCGGTTCCCTGTTCGGTTTCCTTAGTGGTTCGGTCGCTAAAATTGTAATTCAACTGATCATGATTATCTGGTTTTTCATCGCCATATAGAAAAAAACCCGGATCTAAAAAAAATCCAGCACCTTCCCCGGTGCTGGATTTTCCTTATTAATCTCTTCCCATTCCTTTTAAAAACTGCATCAGCATCGTGACACTGCGGTTGATTTCCGGATCCTTCAAAGCTTTGGCAAGATCCATGAAGCCGGTTTTTGATTCCGGTTCTTTTTCCGTTTCTTCCAAGCCGCGATTGACACGGTCGGATAGGTTACGGATTGCATCCACATCCAGTTCTCCCAGCAGGAACATGAATCCAGTGAGATTTTCCAGGACACCGGAATATTGATCCTTGTTCAGTTCCTTCGCCATCAGCCTCATCGCATCCTTACGATGATTCGTCAATGCGTACAGGGCTTGCAAAGTATCGGCATCATCCAATGCTTTCAAAAGCTTGATTCCTTCAAGAATGGCATGTTTATTTTCTGATACCGCTTCTTTAATTTCCTCCATATCCCTATCGACCTGTACTTCTTTTGGCACTTCCATCCGCTTGATATTCGTCAACGATTTAGCCATTTTTCTTCACCTTGCTTCCTGGGAATTTGTAGTCATCCCGCTGCCACTTCCGCTCTACCTGGACACTTATTTGTGGCTGGCGGTTTCCGCGTCGGTGGTTATTCGGTGGAATCGGAGACTTCTCCCCTTTTTTCTGGACAACTTCTAATTTGGCGGCAATTTCTTTATATGCCGGTGTATCGGTGTCCTTATCGACACGGTTGTCCGTCAGGAAGTTGACAGCTGATTTACCATTGGCACTCATTGGAATATACAATTCTTTTCCTTTCACACGGTCGGTGATCGTGACGATTCCTGTCGCTTCTCCTGCTTCTGAAATCAGCTTGATCTCTCCACCTTCTTTCAAGCCTCTTTCTTCTGCGAGCTCCGGTGAAATTTCCACCCACGCACTAGGAGTTCGGCGGACAATACCTTCCGATTCGTACGTCATGTTTCCTTCATGGAAGTGCTCGAGCAAACGTCCGTTATTGATATGAAGGTCATACTCTTCCGTGACATCATATTGAAGCTGGAAATCCAATGGGTAGAGCTTCGCTTTTCCATTGTCAAAATTGAAACCTTCCTGGAACAGCAGCGGCTCATCCGTGCCATCCTCATGTACCGGCCATTGCAGGGATTCGAATCCTTCCAGCTTTTCATAGCTGACACCTGCAAATAATGGTGCGAGACTCGCCGCTTCTTCCATGATCTGCTCTGGATGGGTGTAGCCCCAGTCAGCTCCAAGCTCTTTAGCAATCAACTGGATGATTTCCCAATCCGGTTTCGCATCATACATTGGTTCCAATGCCTTGTACAGGCGTTGGATCCGGCGCTCCGTGTTGGTGAATGTGCCGTCTTTTTCCAGGCTGGCACATGCAGGCAGTACCACATCAGCGTACTCGGCTGTTTTTGTCAGGAAAAGATCCTGAACAACCATGAAGTCCAGCTTTTCAAAACCGGCGGTAACATAGTTGATGTTTGCATCAACGATACCGGTGTCTTCCCCTTTAACATAGAAAGACTTCAGCTTCCCTTCATGCATCGCTTTGATTTGTTCATGGTTATCCATTCCTGGTTCTTTCGGAAGATCGACGTTCCATGCCTTTTCATATCGGTTACGTGCATGATCATCGGTTACGAACTCATAACCCGGGAAGTAATTAGGCATGCTTCCGAAGTCACTGCAGCCCTGGACATTATTGTGCCCGCGCAGTGGATAAGCGCCTGTTCCTGGACGACGGTAATTTCCAGTGATCAAGAGCAGATTGGAAATTGCTGTGCTTGTATCACTTCCGAGCATATGCTGCGTGACACCCATCGCCCAGCAAATTGCAACTTTATCCTGCTCTGCAATTTCTTTGGCGAGATCCTTCAATTCCTCCTGCGAGATACCTGTCAATTCTTCCGCATACTCCAGGGTATATTTTTCAAGGCTTTGTCTGTACTCATCAAAGCCGTCCACCCATTCATCGAGGAAGTTCTTATCTTCCCATCCCTGGTCGAGGATATATTTGGTCACTGCGGATAACCAGACAAGGTCGGTACCCGACTTCGGCTCGTAAAAACGATCGGCACGACGGGCCATTTCATGCTTTCGGAGATCGAATACGAACAGTTTCTGTCCGAACAGCTTATGGGAACGCTTGATGCGGGAGGCCAGTACCGGATGTGATTCGGCCGTATTTGATCCAATTGTCATGACAAGGTCAGCTTTTGCAATGTCGTCGATCGAACCGGAATCACCACCGTGACCTACGGTTCTAAACAGCCCTTTTGTAGCCGGTGACTGACAGTAGCGGGAGCAGTTATCCACGTTATTTGTCCCAATCACCTGACGGGAGAGCTTCTGCATCAGGTAGGATTCTTCATTTGTCGCTTTGGAAGATGCGATGAACCCTAACGCATCTGGACCGTACTCTGCTTTAATTTCTGTGAAACGTTTAGCGACATATTGAATTGCTTCATCCCATTCCACTTCTTCAAAATGATCGCCACGGCGAATCAAAGGCTTTCTCAGACGTTTTTCACTGTTGACATAGTCCCAGCCGAAACGCCCTTTAACGCAGGTAGCAATGCCGTTTGCCGGAGACTGGGCGTGAGGTTCGACTTTCAGCACTTGACGATCCTTTGTCCACACATCGAAGCTGCAGCCTACACCGCAATACGTACAAACGGTCTTTGTCTTCTTGATACGGTCTTCGCGCATTTTGGCTTCTGTATCGGATACAGCCAATAACGGCCCATATCCGGATTCGACTTTTTTGGTTAAATCAATCATAGAACGGAGCAGACCTGGTTCCTGATCCGTCAGGTAGCCTGCTTCCCCTTCCATGTCTTTTTCTAATAAAGCGTTACAAGGGCATGCAGTTACGCACAGCCCGCAGTTCACACAGGAAGACTGGTCGATGGAAACATCATTATCCCAAAGGACACGCGGCTCTTTCCGGTCCCAATCGATGGTGAGTGTTTCATTGACGACGATATCCTGGCAAGCCTCGACACAGCGGCCGCACAAGATACATTGGTTCGGGTCATAGCGGTAAAAGGACCCAGAGCGATCAGTTTCATAGGAAGTCGGTTTGAATTCCCGGGATTGATGTTCCAGTCCAAATTCAGAAACGGCATTATGTATTTCACAGTCGCCGTTGTTGTAATCACACACCGTACAATACAGTTCATGCTTCTCCAAGATCGTATCCAATGCCTCTTTCTGAGCATCATGAACTTCCTCGAGGTTGGTTTGGACACGCATACCTGCTTCGACTTTAGTTCCGCAGGCACGGGTCAGTTCACCATTTACCTGGACGATACATGTATCGCACGTTTCAATTGGTCCTAACGATTCGTTATAGCAAATCTGCGGGATATTTTCCCCGGTGGTATTAATAAGATCCAATAGATTCTGTCCTGGATCTGCTAAGTATTCTTGACCGTTGATGGTGACAACAGTATGGTCACGCTCTAACATACTATCTTCCTCCCCTACTAGATTGATGGAAGTAATTTGAATACCAGGTGAAGTATAAATTTCCCGTTATATAAACTACTAACCTTTTCGGAGAGTGATAAAACCTATTTTTCAAAAATAACCGGCCACATTTCTACAGGATTCAGCTGATAGCGATTATTTTCGCGGTACATGAACTGCTGCATCACCCATTCCCGGCGGATAGTCGCATAATCGTCATGAAAGGTTTTGATATAGTCATTGACCTCTTTTTCATCATAGACTTTCCCTGTTTCAAAATGCCGCACAAAATAGCTCAGGATTACGAGTTTCTTTTTCAACTGACTCGGAATCTGCTTTAGTTTACCTTCTGAGGTGACAAAGTTTTGGACGACTTTCTGTTTTTCCTGTTCCGACATTTGCAATTCTTCACTTTTCAAAAAGTTCTCCTCCCCGATTCGTAATATGGCAGTCGTCATGTATTCCAGTTTCTTTTCATCCAGATGGAAATAAATCGTATTCTTATCCCGTCTCGCATATACCATGCCGGTGTCTTTCAACTTGACGATATGGTGCGTGATGGTAGGTGCCCTTAATCCCAGGCGATTGGCGATTTCCTGGCCATGCATCGGCCCTTTTTTCAATAATGTGATAATCCGTATCCTTGTCACATCTCCAACTGCCTTATGAAACTTCACCATCTTATCCAGCTGCATAAAAACTCAACCCCTTTATTTGATGTTTATCTAATTAGACACTATTCTAATTAGATAGTATTGTCAATAGGAATTTCGAGATTCTTATAATGGTATGGTGGTTGGGAAAACGGTGAGACTCCAGTGGGATGAACATGAGCGGTGAGATCCCGCAAGGCGAAGCCTGAGGAAGCTCACCACATGCCCACGGAAAGCGATCCGTTTTCCCAACCACCATAATCTCTAGTAACCTTTTGTTTAAAGTGAAGAGCAAACGGTAATTAAGATAGTGAACAATCATGAGAAGGAGATGATTTCAATGAAACCATTTATTCGTGAATACCAGAATGATGAAAAAGTAGTCGAAGATGTTAAAAAGTTAAAAGATAAAGGAATCGATAGTGATAACGTCTATATTCTGACCCATGACGATGACCGCACTGACCGTTTAGCAAGCAATGCCAACGCCAACAAGATCGGTTTCTCTGAACAAGACTTGAAAAATTATGTAACGAACTTGTTCAGCAAAAAAGGGGATGAACTTCGCACGAAACTATCTGAAATGGGCTTCAGCGATAGTGAAGCAGACAGCTATGAAGAAGAAATGGATGAAGGAAAAGTTCTCCTGATTGTCACGGAGACAGATAACGTGGAAAACATTATTGCTTAATGGAAACGAGTGGACTTTCCACTCGTTTTTTAGTAAATACCCCGGAGCCCTCCAAATTTTGGAGGGCTCCGGGGTAGGTTTTAATAGGTGGTGAACCAGATTAATTTCTGTAGCCGATAGGTCAAACTAAGTAAGAAGTTCAAATCACTTTCATTATCCTCATAAGCAACCGTATACGTTGCATCCTCATTATTCCATATTCGGTCGAAATAATCCCCGACATCCTGCATCACTTGTTCTTCCTCTGGACCTTGAATCCTCAGGTCAGCTTCCAGATTCAAGTTGGCCATATTCCTATAGGTAAAGTTGGCGGAGCCGCCAATGATTACATCTTCATCAACCGGTTTGTCAATATAAATCATTTTGGTATGGTATTGCTCTTCATCGACATTATACCATCGTATCGTAATTTGTTCGTTTTCCAGATTTTGAAGTTCCGCCGCTACAGGGAGGTTAGGAAGTCCCGTTTTCTGGTTTCCGAATGCCGTTTTATTCGGGTCCATAACAATGTTGATTGCAGCACCTCTTTCTGCAGCATCCTTCAAGCCATTCAAAATTTTACGATCAGCTAAATAAAACATGCCGAGCCACACGGTATCATTCTTTTCAATTCTGTTGATATCTTCCAGAAGTGCCCGGTAAATCTTCCCCTCTGTAAGATATTGAGTCTTCAGGTTTCCTTGTTGCTCGTCAAACGTATAATCATCGCTATTCGGGAAGTCAACTTCCTCCTCTGCGGAGTAGTCAACCACTGCTTTTTCTGCTTCCAGAATATCCTTCAAAATCGGCCCTTTCACCTTGAAAGCTATGTTTTCATTATGCCCGCTCAAATATCATGCGGGTTAGCTGATGACACCATCGCTTCCTTTTCCGTTACGACGGTCTTTCTGTGATTCGCCTTAATGTTCATCATGTCCATGTAGGAGCGGAACGTGACCTCAGGCGCATCAGAGGCCATCGGATTTGGAATCCAGCCATTTCCTTCCTGGCCGAACCATTGGAAAAACAGGCGCCAAACAGAGGAATAAAGCGGATTAGAATCTCGAAGCTCTTCCAGGCTCGTCATCACTACATCAATATCATGATTACGGAGCCGCTCGATTTCTTTTGGCTGGTAGGAATCATAGACAGTATTGACCCGGTCCGTAATAAAGACCACCTTCAAGTCAGGGTGTTTCTTTTTTTGTGCGATAAGGGCATCCGCAAGGTTTCCGGAAAGTTCTGGAAGCCCTTCGATTCCATCGGTATAGCTATTGAAAAAGAACATATCGATGACAACGAATTCTTCTGCTTTAGAAATCATGTCATTGACTTCATCAAAAATACGGAGCTCCTGGACACTTTCTCCTTCTGGATCGGGGTAAGTAAGGTTATAAATGAATTCGATATCTTCCAATTCATGGACGTCGCCTTCGTAAGAAAGCCCTTCCGGCAATGCTTTATAGGAAGTATGATAAAATATCATTCCTGCTAAAACCACTACCAGTACAAGAAGCGTCCATACCCGCTTTTTCGATAAAGCTGTTTTAAATTTTTCCTGAACTCTAGCTCCATATTTTTTCACTGTTCTCGTTCCTCTTCCTTTTTATAACAGTCATTACAATATAATTTTTTATTTTCATAGACACCATCCAGGAAGCCATCCTCACAATAGACTTTTTTCCCGCAACGGCTGCATTCTCCGACTAATTCTCGCATTATCTTTTCCCCCTTTTTCACCATCATACTATATTCCCTTTTTAAAAAATAAAAAACCTTGCCATAAGCTTATGACAAGGTTAATCGCTATCAATTGATTTGTTGATTGGGTCTTGCTGCCGCCCGGTAAGATGCCTGTTCCTGATCATTCAGGATAATCCGCGGCTGTTTCTTAAATAGATACCCGAGTCCGAGAGCACTGATGATGGCAGCTGGTACCATATAGGATGCATTGTAACCCAGTGAGTAGAGCCAGATATTTTCTGCCTCGGTGTACTCGGCAAAGAATACCACGCCCGCAACCACATGGGCAAAGAATCGCAAGGCACTGCCTAATAGAATACCGAGCGAAACATACGTGAAGAATTTCTTCGTATTATGGTTAATCAATGATTGTTTGACTGTGCTTGCAAATATCCCTGCTAATCCCAGTGCCGTGAATGCCAGTCCATATTCAATAAAAGCCTGTAGTGGTGTCAGAATATATGCCTGACCGACGATAATCTGGAATACACCATAAAGGAACCCGGTCAGCAGTCCGCCTTTTAATCCCCAGCGAAATGCGATAAGGAAAACAGGTATCATGGCAAGCGACACCGAGCCGCCCTGTGGCATTTTAAAAATCGGGATAAAGTCCAATAACGTCGCAAGCGCTGCAAATATCGCGACTTCCACCATAAATAATGTTCGTTTGTTTCTCACTTTTAAATCACTCCCCTTGATTTTTGGCAACAAAAAAAGCAATGCCAAGGGGGAAGCTTCCAGATGGACGGATTCCGTTTGCATTGCACCATCATAAAAGCCACCATTCCTACGCTAGTATTAACTAACAGGTTCGAAGGGTAAGGACAATGTCCACTCTCAGCCATGCTCGGCTCCCCTTGGAAGGCTTCGAATCTATGCTTTTTTTGTACTGGTTTCATTATAAAAAACTATTCTGGATTTAGCAACAAGCGGGCAGTTATTCCATTTTTCGGAATAACTCCGCTGCCTGCTCGACAACATCCCCGCTTTTGGCATTTTCTTTCATCATTGCAAGTAATATATCCGTATTTTCGCTCGGATAAACGACAAACCAGCCGTTCTCCTCTCCTTCTTCCTCTTTCGTACGCTTCAGTTCGGCAGTTCCCGTCTTACCAGCGAGTGCTTTTCCGTCGATATTAGCTGCACGTGCGGTTCCTGCCTCATGAGCAACTACCTGGCGCAAGGCGTTTTTGATGACATCGTTATATTGCGGATCGGTTACGTTCTCTTTCCAGACCTCCGGCTGATTATCGGATTGAACAATGGCTGGCTTCAATAAGTTACCATCATTGAAGAATGGCGTATAGGCTGTGGCAAGGTGCAGCACAGACATTTCCATTTGTCCCTGGCCATAGGCTGTGTTTGCCATCAATAAATCATCCCCGAAGGTATCTTCATTGGAAATCTGAGAATTATAAAGTGGGTAATCATATGGGATTTCCTCGTTAAACCCGAATTCCTCCAGCCCGCTCCGGAACGTTTCCGGTTCCATTTTCAAAGCCGTACGGGCAAAGAAAATATTATCAGAACGAATCAGTGCGTTGGTGACATCGACCGGACCATTAAATTCCGTCACCCGGCTGATTTCATAACTCCCCCACGAACCATCATCTTTTGACCATGTTTTTCCATTAATATCCATCGTTTCTTCCGGCTCGATCGCCCCGTTGGTCATAGCAATAGCAGCAGTTATCGGTTTAACCACGGATCCCGGCGCAAATGTATGCATCGCCCGGTTCAGACTTGGCTCCAGCTTATCGTCGATATCCTGGTTGGTACCATAAACTCGCAAGTTCGGATCGATGGCAGGTGAGCTTACGAGTGCCAATGTTTCCCCTGTGGTGGGCTTGATAGCCGCGGTTGCTCCTGCTTCGCCGTCATAAGACTGATAGACCTTCTCTTGCACTTCGGCATCAACGGTAAGTTCTACATCTTCCCCGTGCTCGACCTCTGTCTCTGCAATCGTTGTTCTTTCATCCGTTTCCTTATCTACGGCGTATACTTCGACCCCTGGCTTTCCGCTTAACGTTTCTTCAAACTCTGCTTCCAAGCCTCCATGGCCGATTACGCTATTGCTGTTGTATTTTTCATCATCTAATTTTTCCAGGTCCTCCGCAGTGACCTGACGGATATAGCCGGTCAGATGCGCAGCCGCTTCCCCGTATGGATAATAGCGCCCCGTCGCTTCACGGGAGGTTGCAGCATCGACATCAGCAATCGCTTCGATTCTCTCCTTCTCTTCGGCTGGTATTTTTTTTAAGGGGACAAACGAATCTTCCTGTACCCAGCCGGCATCAAGTTTTTGATCTATTGCTTCTACCGACATATCAAGCAATTCGGCAAGCTCCTGTTTCGTTTCTTCTTCCTCTTCACCTAATTGACCTGGAACGACACCAAATTCGATAAAGTCACCATTGATAGCTAATCCATTTCCATTTCGATCAAAGATTTCTCCACGTTCTGCGGGGACGGAAGTGATGCCTACTCCCTGGCCATCCGCTATTTCTGGAAAAATGAAGCCCGGGTTCCAGTTGACATACCAGTTTTCCTCTGTTTCGCCGTCTACTTCCCGTTCCTCTTTGGTCCAGGTCGCTTCATAATCAAATTCGATTTCACCAGCAACAGAATTCATGGATGCCTGAAAAGGGATTGTTTTCTCTGATTCATTTTCAGCATCTTCTTCTTCCTCATTTTGTTCAAAGTCTAGTTTCAACTCTTCAATTCCAACATCCTGATAGATTTTTTCAAATCGCTCAACCGCTTCCTCTTTACTGAATTTCTCTTTTGAGGAAGCGCTCATCATTTCATACATTTCTTCAAACTTGCCGTCTTCCCATAAGGTTATGTATTCCGTGAATCTTTCTTCTGCTGTTGGTTCTTCCTCGTTATTGCATGCTGTTAAGGCGACCGTAAGCAGCACCAGCAACAACAGGACTGTAAGTTTTCTCATAATATCCTCCTTTTGGAAAAGCATTAGTGCTTTCATCTTACCACAGGTTAACCCGCCGCATGAATCACCCGGCTCACTTGATTCTAAAATGATTCAAGTGCTTAGCTTAGAAAGTGTTATGAAAGGCGGTTCCGTTACCATATAAAGCTTAAAGGTCCGGGAAATAACTCGCTTTCCGCGGGGAAGTCGGCAAGCCTCCTCGAGCTAAAGCTGAAATGACCCCCTAAAATTGGACACTATGTAATTAAACAGCTTCTTCAAATTTTTCACGGTATTGGACAGGACTCATTCTAAGCTTTGATTTGATTCGTTGGTGATTATAGTCATCCACAAATGCTGTCAGTTCCTCCTTGAAGTGTTCGACACTTTCAAATTCTTTATAATAAAGAAGCTCTGACTTCATGATTCCAAAAAAGTTTTCTATAACCGCATTGTCGTGACAGTTGCCTTTTCTCGACATGCTTTGTGTAATCCCTGCTTCTTGCAGGGTTTGGCGATATTGTGGCATTTGGTAATGCCAGCCCTGGTCGGAATGCATTAATAATTCATCATCATCACTCAAGCGTTCTAAGCCCTTTTCTAACATCTCTTCGACAAGGGAATAAGTCGGGCGCGTACCAAGCGTATAAGAGATGATTTCGCCATTAAAAAGATCAAGAATAGGAGAGAAGTAGAGCTTCTCACCGAATAGCTTGAATTCCGTGATGTCTGTGACCCATTTTTGATTGGGTTTCTCCGCCTGAAATTCCCGGTTCAACAGGTTATCAGCCACTTTTCCGACCCGGCCCTTATAAGATTTATATTTCTTCATTCGTACCCGGCATTGAAGCCCTAACTCTTTCATAAGGCGATATACTTTTTTATGATTCACGTGAATCCCCTGGTTTTGAAGGGCATTTTGAATCCGGCGATAGCCATACTTCCCATCCTGTTCATGATAAATCGCCGTGATTTTCTTCTTCAACTCTTCGTCAGGATCACTCTGGTTCATTCGCCTGATCTGATCGTAATACGTGCTGCGGGAGATCCCCGCCATTTCAACCAATTTTTTGACGGGGAAAGCATGGCTCAATTCGAAGACCGCTTGGACTTTTTGCCTTTCGATGGACTTTTTTTTTCTTCTTCAAGTATGCGGTTCAACGATCTTAAATAGGCGACCTCCATGCGTAAGTATTCCATTTCTTCCTCCACAGATTTAAATGAGGTTGGCTGTTCGTTCTTTTTATTCTTACGAGCTGGCATGAGGAAATCCCCCTTCCGTTTAGACTCAAGGGCTTCCACACCGCCATTCTCCCACTTTCTTTTCCATCTCCGCACCATCGAATAATCGGGAATATGAAAGATGGCAGAAGCCTCGCGAATGGAATACCCTTTCTCCTCAATATACTGAATTACTTTCAGTTTAAAGGCCGGAGAATAGTTTGTATAGGGGGTGGTAAACGCCAGGTCCCCGTGGTATTTCACTAACTTGACCCAATAACGTAAGGCGGAGGAATCCACACCGATCTCTTTCGCTAGTTCGTTATAGCTTATCATCTCGTTTAGATAGCGATGAACAGCCTGGTGTTTTTCTTCTTTCGTAAATGTTTTCAAGATAAGTACCCCCTTAGGTTGGATAAGTGTCCAACGATTGGGGGGCACTTTAAGCTCTGCGGGGTCTTGCCTGACATTCCTTTCCCGGTGGAGTCTCGTCATTTCCCTCCCCCTTTCCAATTAAAAGTAAACGGAACCTGAAAATGTAGTTAGTACCCACCCTTTAGCCCATGCATTTTTCCATTTCTTTTACAAAGAAAACCTCAGAGTTTTATAAGAACTCTAAGGTTTTCACATGATAGTTATAGTTTTATAAAATATGAATCAGCAAGGTTTCAGGAGCTATGGGACGATGGTGACGGGGACGTCTGCGGTGTGGATGACGCTGTAGCTGATGCTTCCCAGAATCGATCCTTTCACCCGGCCAAGGCCACGGGAGCCCATGATAATGCCGTTCACTTTCTCTCTTCGCGCCAGCTTGCAGATTTCTTCACTGGCAATACCAATAAGCATCATTTTTTCAACGATCACATCATGCCTGGCAAGGAGAGGTACAGTAGTTTGGAACGCTTCGTCCGCCATCTCTTCCTGATAAGATTTGATCTGCTCTTTCGATAGGAAGCGTCGGACATTATGGGTGTTATACGAAGGCTGGACATGGACCAGCAGCAGCTTATCTCCTTCGTCATTTGCCACTTCCAGTGCATATTCCAGCGCGCGTAAGGAGTGGTCTGAGCCATCAACAGGTACTAGATAGGTTTTATTCACTGCACCCAGCTCCTTTCCAATGGGATTCTTTTCTATCTACTACTATTATACCATGAAAGCGTTTCTTATACGTTTACCAGCCTGACATATTGTTCGCTCGCGGTAATATAGAATACTTTCCCCTTACTATTTTTCACCTCATACTGAAAGCCATTTCCTACTTTCAATTTGTTCGTGATCACCGGAAACCCATACCCTGATGTCACATGCCCGTATACATCCGAACCTTTCCAGGACGGACGTACATAAAACCGCAGCCTGCCATCATAGATAGAGACCAGCTTCTTACCAATATAAAAAGGGCCGGCTGGGGTGTCTTGCAGATTCATCAAGAAGGCATTCCATTCCGGCAAAAGCGGACGGGGACAGTTTTTACCACTCCATTTCTGGTGGGGAACGATGCGGGACAGCGGAATGTTATGCTTGTCTTGCAATTGTCGAATTAACTGTGCTGCCTTACGTACGGCCTGATCAAAATTCCCATCCTCCTGTTCACAGATTTCAATACCGATAGAGCTTCTATTACCTGGACCGTTACCGTCTCCGGCATGCCAGCCGCTTTCATTATCAGGAAGGTGCTGAATGATCACTCTTTCATCAACTGTATAATGCCAGCTGACCACTCTGTTTCCGTCTAAATTGCGTAAATACTTGCCATGCATCATGGCGTTGGCACCCCGTGAACGATTACCTGTTGTATGAACCGTTATGTAGAGAGGTTTCATCCTATGTCCTGGACGGCATGGATGCTGTTCTGGCAAAAGCATCGATTGGATTTCCAATAACATGTTTCCTTCCCCCTTTCACTTTATTATCGAAAGGAAAGCGAGGAAAGGTGTGGTTCTTACTAATTCCGGTGAATTTCTGCTAAAAATTTATAGCGGTCAGCACGGTAGGCGGATTGCACGAGCTCGAAGGGACGGCCATCCGTTGTAAATGTCAGCCGCTCGATTCCTAATAATGCGGCGTGAAGCGGAATCTCCAGCGCTTCCGCCTGATATGCTTCAGCCAATGCCGCTTCAATCGCCTGCTCGGCCCTGCCGATCGTGAAACCGAGTGATTCGACATAAGCATAGAACGATTGCTGAATATGCTCCGCGGTCAATTCCGGCATCAGACCGTATGGGATATAGGTAGTTTCCAATGCCATCGGCACGTCGTCGGCAAGCCGGACACGTCTCACTTCATAGACGCGTTCATCTGCTTCCATACCTAGCTTTTTCGCCAATGGAGAGCCGGCTTCCTTCACCTCGAAGCTTAACAGCTTGTTACCAGGTTTCAGACCACGCCGTTTCATGTCTTCGGTAAAACTTGTAAGTCCACTTAATGACTGCTCCATTTTTGCTTCGGCGATGAATGTTCCTTTCCCTTTTTCGCGATATAGCAGGCCTTCCTGGACCAGATTATTGACAGCCTGGCGCACGGTCATGCGGCTGACATCATACATCTCGGTTAATGCCCGCTCCGACGGTATCGATTCACCGGGCAGGAATTCCTGCTTCGCGATTCGCTTTTTTATATCTTCTTCAATCTGATAGTACATCGGGAGCGGGGACTGTTTATTCAACATGGTTTTTCCTCCTTCACTTCATTGCCTTCTGGTAGGCTTTTTCATCGACAATCAGCGTTACGTCCGGGTGGTTCTTCAGCGCTGAAGCAGGGAAATCTTCTTCTACCTTCCCATTCAATAGCTTGTCGATAGCCGGTGCTTTTTCTTCCCCGGATGCCAGCAGAAGGATTTGTTTACTTTTTAAAATGGAGCGGATCCCCATCGTAATCGAGTGGGTCGGTACTGCTTCTAATGACGAAAAGAACCGGGCATTGGCTTTCCGGGTCGACTCCGTCAACGTTACGACATGGGTAGTCGAATCAAACGGTGTCCCCGGCTCATTGAAGCCAATATGTCCATTCCTTCCGATGCCGAGAATTTGAAGGTCGGGAGGGCCGATTTGGTCGATCAGTCCCTCATAACGCTGGCATTCCTGCTCGATATCAGGCGCATCCCCTCGAGGGATATGCGTGTTGTCAAGATCAATGTCGATGTGATCAAAAAGGTGCTCACACATAAACCGATGGTAGCTTTGCGGGTGTTTTTTATCGAGTCCCACGTATTCATCCAAATTCAACGACTGGATATTTCGATAACTGAATTCGCCTTCTTTGTATCCCTTCACCATTTCTTTATATGTCGCAAGCGGCGTGCTTCCGGTTGCGAGACCCAGCACTGCCTGAGGATTTTCGGTGATTTTCTTTTCAATGAGATGGGCAGCGGCACAGCTCATTTCCTGATAGTCTTCTTTTACAATCACTTTCACTGTCATCACCCCTCCTGTTCATACGCAAGCGTTCCTTTACATATTGTCACGGCCACATCCCAATCCTCATCGAGGATGACAAGGTCGGCGTCTTTCCCGGTGCTGATACTTCCTTTTCGGTCAAAAACATTCAGCTCCCTGGCTGCATTTGCTGAGGTAAGCTTGATCAAGTCATAAACGGATGGGTGGACCGTTTCCTTCAAATTAGCCACTGCCTGCTTCAACGTCAATACGCTGCCTGCTATCGTTCCATCGGAAAGACGTGCTTCATTATCTTTGACGGTAACCTGCTGTCCGGCTAAATCATATTCCCCTGGTGTGAGGCATTTCGCTCGCATCGCATCCGTAATCAGCATCATTTTCTCCGGCCCCTTCGCTTCATATGCAAGCCGGACTGCCTCCTGGTGGGCATGGACAAAATCAACGATGATTTCCACTGACAATTCCTTGTGCAGCAAAGCTGCTCCCAAAGCGCCAGGTTCACGGTGGTGAAGGCCACGCATCTGGTTATATAAATGGGTGACATGGGTGGCACCTTTTTCGACTGCCCGTGCCACTTCTGCAAATGTCGCGTTCGTATGGCCAATCGAAGCGACGATACCCGATTTACTTAAATGTTCAATCAGCTGTAACGCCCCCGGCTCTTCGGGAGCGATGGTAACAAGCCGGATCAGCTGTCTGGCCGTTTCGTTCCAGGCATCGAATTGCTCGAGATCGGGGGCGATGATATGCTCTAAAGGCTGCGCTCCTGCTTTATCCTTGGAAATAAACGGGCCCTCCAGATGGATGCCGATGATTTCCGCCCCCTTGCCATTGGCCTGATGGTCAATGTAATCGGCCGCATTGGCTAAGGCTTTGGAGATCGCTGCCTCTGATTGTGTCATCGTGGTCGCAAGGAAACTGGTGGTACCTTCTTCAGGAAGCACGGTTGCAATCCCTTCGAGCGCCTCCTGGGTTGCATCCATGGTGTCAAAGCCGGCAGCTCCATGGATATGAACATCGATGAACCCGGGAATCACCGTCCAGTCCTTCCCTTTTCCGTCTATGACTCTATCGGCTGTCCGGTCCGAAAATCCTTCTTTCGAAATATCGGTAATTTTTTCGTCCTCTATCCAAAGAGAGCCTGTCATTTCTTTTTCATTCTCGACGATAATAGTTACATTTTTTAATAACAATGTCTGGGTCATAACTTTTCCTCCCTGATGTAGCTGCTAGCTCTATTATAAAGTTTAGGTATATAGTTGTCTATACCAGCATACACATTCAGAAAAACTACCTGTTTGTAGTATCACCAGACAATGGATAAGTTATTTGGTCATGCTATATTGCTGGATAAACTCCAGGCTCCTTTCGATGATCAAATCAAGATCATGATCAAGTGTCGCTACATGATAACTATTTTCCAAATGGACAAGTTCGGTGTGCTCAGAAAAAATAGCATCAAATATATAGGATGCATTATCCGGCGGTACGACATGATCTTCATCGGATACGAACTGAAGCGCTGGACAATGGACATCTGCCAAATCCGCACGAACTTCATGGAGTAAATTCAGCAGTTCTATTACGGAAGCATATGGTACTTTATCATAGGCCAGTTCCTGGACACCTTCTTTTTGAATATCAGAATGAATCGACTCCAGGTACCTCGGCTGGTTTTCAGATTCTCTAAGCGCCTCCATCTGCTGCATCTCAATTGCCGGATTGATTAGCATGATCCCTTTAATATCTTCATACTTTTCTGCCAGAGAGAGTGCCAGTGTACCACCCATGGATAGACCAGCTACAAACAATATACTTGTACGTTCCCTTAGCCATGCTAAAGCTTCTTCTGCAGAGGCGATCCAATCTTTATAGGTTGTCTTTTCCATATCTTCATAGTGGGTCCCATGTCCGGCCAGTCTTGGCATGGCAATGGAAAAACCGGCTGTTGCTAACGCCTCACCCAAGGGGCGCATGCTTTGCGGGGTGCCGGTAAAGCCGTGTAAAACAAGGATACCTACCTCATTGCCTTCTTGAAAAAATGCTTCCGCACCAGGAAGCACTTCATACGTCTTTTTCATCTTGCATCTCCTCCCTTTTGTTCCATATCTTACGAATGACAAGCTTTTCCCATACGCGCCAAGGTAATAACCGTTTCGTCCATATCATCGTCCGGACCCCTTTACCGACCGGGTGTCTCACTTTCGGCCACGGTGATCGCCCAGCGAGCTTGCTTGTGAATGCTGCTACTTGCGATGGTTCAGCCATCGTTTCCCTGCTCGCTTCCATATACTGCTTGATTCGCTTCATATAATCGGCATAAGGCGAATCAGGCTGTGACGCTGTTTCCGGTATGTACGTGCCTCTAGTCCAGATGTTCGTCCGAAAGGAACCTGGCTCGATCATGGCCGCCTCGATACCGAATGGCTTCAGTTCCAGCCGGAGGCTCTCCGTGAACCCTTCTACCGCATGCTTGGATGCAACATAAGGGGACAGTCCCGGAAAACCGACGAGACCACTGATACTGCTGACATTCAGTATTTTTCCAAACCCCTGCCTTCGCATAATCGGCAGTACCAGCTGGGTTACAGCAACCATTCCAAAAAAATTCGTTTCAAATTGCTTTCGGTAATCCTCGACTGGTACCTCCTCCGCAAACCCACCGACAGCCATGCCGGCATTATTGATCAATACATCGATCCTGTCGATGGTAGCAAGGCTGATTTCAAACGACCGGATCGAGTCATGATCCGTTACATCCAGCTGTCTCGGAATAATTCGTGCCAGTACTTTTGGATCCTTGACCTCCTGCTCAAACCGGTCAGCATAGCTCATGTTACGCATCGTCGCAATCACCCGGAAGCCTTTTTCTGCACACTTGATAGCAGTCAAATACCCGAACCCATTCGACGCTCCTGTAATCATTACTGTTTTCGTCATGGACGGCTCCTTTCTGCCTGTTTTGTACCATCTTACCACTCTTTTTCATCACATAAACCAGCGGCTTTAGGGGTAATCAAAAAAGCAGGCTGGATGCCTGCTTTTTTTAAAGTGCTTCACTGGAAATCATTTGATTGACTTTGGCAATCTCATCTGGTGATACCTGCAAATAATAAATGTCATTGATATAACTGTCTGTCCCTTTTATCTGGTACATATCAATATTTTTTAACGCGCTGCGGTAATTGATTGCCATTGTCCTGATTTCATCTAACGTCATATTTGTGTGCATATGATCCGATAACACTTCAAAGATACCATCCAGATTAGCGACAGCCTGAAGACTCATTCCCTGTTGCATGATTCCTTCAACAACTTCCCGCTGCCGGTGGTTACGGCCGATATCTCCTTTTGGGTCCTGATCCCTCATCCGGACGTAAGCAAGGGCCTGCTCGCCGGAAAGCATTTGCGGCCCTTCCGGGTAATTAAACCCTCCTTGTACAAACGGAAATTCATTCGTCACCGGAACGCCGCCAACAGCATCGACGATCCCACTCAACCCTTTCATATTGACGGTTGCGTAATAATCCAGCTTTATATCCAGCAAGTCTTCTACAGTTTTTATTGTCATATCCAAACCGCCGAACGTATAGGAATGATTGATTTTATCATATTTCCCGTGCCCGGGAATCCAAGCCATCGTGTCACGCGGGATGCTGATTAGCCGGACCTTTTCCCCGTCAGGATCGACATGCATGACGATGAGGGTATCCGGACGCCCAATATCTTCCTCCCGCTCATCAATTCCCAGTAATAAAAAATTTAATGCCTCACTCGCTTCGGTTTTGCGTTTACTTGTCTCACTGTCGATCGCCGTCACAGGTTCAAATAAGTCATTGACGACGGTCTGGTGGACTTTCTGATAAAGAAACAGCAAATAGGAACTTGATCCGCCTACCACGAGCAGTATCGACAAACCTATCGCCATCAGCCACTTTCGTTTCCGGGTCCATTCTTTCCATTGGTGATCCATCATCGCATCCCACCCCTACCGCATTATATGAAGCGGATCAGGCAGGTATGTCCACTCCTTCAGAAAAAAGCCTGCACGCCGGTTTCCGTTCAAATCTCCCCGAATAGGTGTGTTTTAACTTCACCAATTTTATAGCAACAAAAAAGACACACCCTTTTATTGGATGTGCCTCCTCTTTTACTCAGATGAATAACAGCAGACTTAGTGCCATGATCATCATTCCGCTGACTACACCATAAATGGAAAGATGAGCTTCATCATATCTTTTCGCGGCCGGCAGTAGTTCATCAAGGGAGATGAATACCATAATCCCTGCTACACCAGCGAAGATGACACCGAACATCACTTCATTCAAGAAAGGCATCAAAATCAGGTAAGCGGCTAATGCGCCGACCGGCTCCGATAAACCAGATAAAAATGACAGTTTGAACGCTTTTTTCTTATCGCCGGTTGCAAAATAAATCGGAACCGAGACCGCGATGCCTTCAGGAATATTATGAATCGCAATCGCAACAGCAATCGCTATACCTAGGCTCGGGTCCTGCAAGGCTGAGGTGAAGGTAGCGATCCCTTCCGGAAAATTATGAATGGCAATTGCGAGAGCGGCGAACGTTCCCATTTTTAAAAGCGCCGGATCGCCGTTACCTTGCTGTGGCTTCTTCATATCCTCTACTTTTTTCACTTCATGGGGGTTTGCCTTTTTAGGGATGAACCGATCAATCAAGGCAATGAACAGCATTCCGCCGAAGAAAGAAGCGACCGTCACCCAGTTTCCGGCCTCTATCCCCATGGCTCCTACCAAAGAATCTTTAGCTTTGAAGAATATTTCCACCATGGATACATAAATCATCACACCAGCCGAAAAACCAAGTGCAAAAGACAGGAACTGGGTATTGGTGGATCTCGTGAAGAATGCCAGCATGCTACCGATGCCTGTGGCCAGACCGGCCATTAAAGTTAAACCAAATGCTAACAATAAATCTGAACCCAAATCTTCTCGCTCCTTTCAAACATCCTAAGGTCATTCTAACTGTTATTTTCACCTAGGGAAACATTTTTAACTAAAGTAATAAAATATTCCTAAACGAAAAACCCCCTTGCCACAATTTTATGTAGCAAAGGGGCGGCATGTGCCTATTAAACTGAAAAACTTAGCGGAACATAGAAAAAATATTCTCTATTAACGGACTTTTGCATAAATACATGTATCACGCAGTTCATCACCAGCCACGGAGAGGTCATCGTGGCGTAAAATACCTTCCAGCTCAAATCCAAGTCGCTCAGGGATCCTCCTGCTTGCCTTGTTAGCGGCATCACAACGGATTTCCACCCGTCTTGCCTTCAATTCTTCAAATGCAAACGTAGTAATCCCTTCCACTGCCTCGGACATATAGCCTTTTCCGGAGTAGCGGCTGTCCAGCCAGTAGCCGATTTCAAATTTAGGAATCTCCCAATTCATTCGATGCAAGCCGGAAGAACCGATGAATTTCCCAGATTCTTTTTCAAAAATATGTAACCGCAAATCTTCTCTCGTCAAAAACCTGGCATGTGCTTCTCTTACGTTTGACTCCGTTTCTTCCAACGATTGCCGCCGTTGAGCGAAAGGCATCCATCGTTTCAAATCTTCATGGGAAGCTTCCAGCGCCTCATGCACAACATCACCATCGCCTGGAAGCGGCATGCGGATTTGAAGCCGCTCTGTTTCGAACGCTGACGGAAAATCAATTAAAATCGGCTGCATCTCTGACCACCATCCCTGATATAATTATTTCTCTGCCTGATATGAAAGTTGAGGAATATCATATCATAAGAATGGAATATTTTCACTGTTTTTTGAAAAAAATGATAAATTCAGCTTGGGCTGGACAGAATTAGCCGTGCTATCCTGATCTTCTTGCGCAGTGTATTAGATTAGCAGACATTCATGTTCATATATATAGGAATACTTCATGTCAATGAATAGAAAATGCTGGTCGGTCAGCGGAAAACTGAAAGTACGGATGGTTTCCTTTGTTTCAATATCCGAATAAAGCTCGGACAAAATTCCTTTGTTCCAGGTTTTCATCAACATGACATTTTCCAAAAAATACGGACGAAACGCCCAGTTGGAACCTTTTTTCTCGGGTTCCACCCTCCAATCAGCATTTCTTTTCCTAAAGTTTGCAGACACCTGCTGGCCATCGTTGTTACATACGAACATACGAAAGCTTTCATGATCAAATTGCTCTGTTACCTTTTCGATAAAAGCATCCACTTTTTTTGTACCTTCCCATTTTGGAAGCAGCCGTTTCACTTTTTGTTCCCATGCCAGCAGCAAGGAAAGCCGTTGCTCAATCAAAGCTTTTTCCCTCGAAATATACTTGGCCACTTTCTCGCCGATGCCGACACTCACTGCATTCGGGGCTAAAAAATCAAACCCTGGTTCTGCCAGGTAATTCCCCTGATAAAACCTTCCCCCATGCTTCCAGGCAAAATGAAGCTGAAAATCATCCTCAATATTTTCAAACAGTAATGCAGCACCTATACGACGTGCCAACATGGATAATGAGTAAACGATATCCTGAAAACTGTCAGCGTTCGGCCTTCGTATGATATTGGTATCAATTTTTAATAAGTGGGGTTCAAGCTGGCGGATTCGGTCGATATTGGAACTTTTCGCGCCGATATGATCGACGGCTATCTGAATACCATAGGTTTTATAATAGCGGAGCAAATGACTCAGCGCTTCGAAATCCTCTTCAAAATCATGCTCAGTCACTTCAATGACAACCCGGCTCATCGAAAACCCTTTTTCCTCAAACAACTGCAGCGTCGTCAGCAGATCTTCGCCGTCATGCAGCATTAATTGCCGGGCATTACGATTGATGAACAACAGCCCTTTTCGATTGGATTCCAAAAAGTCCGTGATGGCCTGTTCCAGCAAGTGTTGATCTACTTCTATTTTGAACTCATCCGGGACATCCGGATCGCGAAAGAAATTGCCAAGACTGATCCATTTCTCCCCATCGTAGCATCGGCCTAACAGCTCATACCCGATGACACTATGCCTGATTGCACTGATCACCGGCTGGTAGGCAGGTTTTGTTTTACTTAAATCACCGAGAATATCTAACGGATCCATGGCGATTCCTCCTTTCTATTATCCTATCATATTCATTATAATAGATTACTTTAGGAAGCTCACCGTACGCCCATGGAAAGCGAGTAATTTCCCGGCCCTCCAAGCCGTTACTATCGTAACGGAAACAACGCATGTAAGCGTTAACAAAAAGTTCACAACTTGTGGTTTCCTTATGTGAAAATGGTGGTATAATAAAAGTGTAAAGAAGATAAATAAACAACTTAGGTGGCTCAACCATTACGAGTTCGTTTCCACACGAACAGAGACGCCGGTTCAAAATAGGGATCGCACTTCCTGTGCATGGTATGATACAAGCCCTGAAATTTGTTCCGGGCAGTCAGGTCTGCTGGAACATTGGCGGCAGACAGAGCAAGAGGCTTTACTGAGCTTTACGTAAAAAAGTTTTAAAATTGGACTTAACCCAGAGGTAGAAGGAAACGAATTCACCAAAGAATTATCCTTCTGTAAAACTCTCAAACTGCAGAATCCTGGATGATTCTGATATGGTTGGGTCACCTAAGTTGTTTATAGTAAGGGGCTGTCCCAAAAGTCCTCTTTTAAATGAAAAAAACCACGAAGAAATTGATTTTTCTTCGTGGTTTTTTCATTGTGAGCTTATTTCCTCCCCGAAACAGCCGGATCAACTCCGCCTGTTTCAGGAAGTTGTGGGCAATGGCGACCAGCCCAAACTCTATATTTACTTTATCGAGACCCCGGAGAAAAAATCTCCGGAACGACCGATTGCCTTTGATATGACCGAACACACTTTCCACCTCCACTTTTCGTCTGGCGTAGATTTGTGCTCCTTCGTCACACCAAAGGCTTTCCCTTGCTTCCCTCTTCAGTTGTTCATATGCCGGGTTATAGTAAACACGCCGGTTTCCTTTTGCTTTCGTGCATTTTTCTTTTATAGGGCACCCGGTACACGCTTCGCATTCATAGACCTTGAAGGCTCGCGTGTATCCGTACCGATCGGTACGGTGAGAATGGAATTGAAAAGGGACCTTTCGTCCATTCGGACAAATGTAATAATCCCCTTCTTCCTTGTACTCCCAGTTCATAACCTGGCTTGGGTCTTTCTTGAACGAACGAGACTGCTCTTTTCGCATCGTGTTATAGGGAATGAGTGTATCAAACCCTTCCTTCTTTGCGTATTTGTAATTGGTTTCTCCACCATAACCTCCATCAGCGACAATTGTATTGGGGAAAGGAAGCTCTGTAGCCTGCAGCTTTTGAATATGCGGTTCAAAACAACGGGTGTCCGTAGGACGCTGATGGATCGAGTAGCCAATAATGAATTGGTTTTCTGTTCCTGCCTGCACATTATAACCAGGTTTCAGTTGCCCGTTCTTCATATGATCTTCTTTCATTCGCATAAAGGTGGCATCGGTATCTGTCTTGGAAAAACTATTTCGATCACCGAAGGTGGCCAACTGGGTTTCATACTTTTTCAAACGAGGAAGGTAGTCCTGACTCAACGTTTTATAGATACGTCGTTTGGCACGGAATACTTCCTTTTTTTCTTTCTTCTTTTCCTTATCATTTTCTTCTTCGACGGCTTTTTCTGCCTGTTCTACCTGAGCTTCTACCTGCTCGACAACTTTTTCGAGTTGCTCCGAAGTTACTCGCTTGGCAGGAGACCCCTCATCATTGAGTATTTTTTCATCCATCTCAATGGCATCTTCAATATCCGCGAACGTTTGATTTAATTTTTCCTGTAGTTTTTCTTCGTAACGTTGGGCGGATTTTTTCCACACAAACGTGTATTTATTGGCATTCGCCTCAATTTTGGTTCCATCAAGGAAGTAGTTGTCCATGGATACGTACTCTTGGTCGATTAGAAGTTTAATCAACTCCGTGAATAAAGGTTCAATGATGGCTTTCATCCGTTCGGAGCGGAATCGGTTGATGGTTCGGAAATCTGGTGTCTGTTGGCCGGCCAGCCACATCATCGGCAGATGTTCCCGAAGAGCTTTGGCGATATCACGGCAGGAGTAGATTTTTTGCGTGTAGGCGTATAAGATAACTTTTGTCATCATTTTGGGATGATAGGAGCTCCGGCCGCCGCCTTGATATTGGGAAAAGAAGATGTCATCGTTCACCTGTTCCACCATGGCGTGAATGACCCGGACCACATGGTCCTCAGGAATTAAATCACTGAAGTCCATTGGTAGAACCAATTGCCCCATGTTATAATCAATGAAAGTAGCTGAAGAGTTACTCATAAAAAAATCGCCTCGCTTTTCGTTTTTTGTTGGTTTGATCGCTTACATTATAACGAATGAGGCGATTTTTTTGTATGTAAAAAAGAAGATTTTTGCATTGTTGATGGGCAATTTAGGCAGGGGAACGATGAGACTCCTGCGGGAGAAGCAAGGCTGACGAGGCCCCGCAGGGCGTAGCCCGAGGAGACTTGTCGTCTTCCCCGCGGAAAGGGAATCGTTTCCCAGCCCCACTTTTCCGATATCAACAATAAACGAAAAAAGCTGCCCCAATTAGTCTGTTACAGACTTATGGGACAGCCCCTTTTTTTGCCCTCTTTAACCTCCGTCTTTCTCTTTCAGCAGTCGGTCCAGTTTTTCCTCGATTCGCTCCAACCGTTTATCCTTGGTGGTAGATTTTTTAATAATTCGAACCAGGACGATAATAATCAGCAGCAGGATAACAAAAAACAGAGCCTGGGCAAGCATATCACCTATCATCAGCCCGCCTCCTGCTAGTAAGTACATGGATCTCCCTCCGATAAACTTAATAATAGTCCATAAATCAACAGCCCGAACATGATGCATTCGGGCTGTTTTCTCTTCTTATTTTATTCAGCATCACGCAATCGCTGTTCAATCTCTTCCATTATGGCTCCTGCTTCTTCCCAGTTGCCATTGGAAAGGGCGGATTGATAATCTTCAAATAAAGTAGAAAGATCTCTAAGAATTTCTTCTGATTCGAGAATATCCTCCACATTGCCATCTTCCGGAGACTCTTCCTCTTCCCCTTCATCAGGGGCTGCTTCCGGGTCGATGAGTACAAGCATGCGGTCCAGTGCCTCCTGGAAAGTTGGTTCCATCACGATGTGATCTCCGTACGCCAGGATAATCTGCTTCACTTCCGGCAAGGATGTTTCATTAGAAGATTCGATATAAATCGGTTCTGCGTACAACACAGTATCTTCAAATGGAATGGCGAGCAGATTTCCGCGGATGACTTCCGAGCCACCCTGCGACCACAAGTTCAGCTGTTGGGAGATAGTGCTGTCCTGGTTGATTCTGTTTTCGATTTGCTGCGGTCCGTAAATATTACGCTGTTTCGGGAATTGGTACACGAAAGTTTCTCCGTAATTATCCCCATCATTTCGGACACCCATCCAGGCAATCATGTTCTGCCTGTTTCTTGGTGTGAATGGCAGCATCAGCACAAACTCTTCTTCCTCATATTCTGGAAGCTTCATTGTCATATAATAGGGTTCCATTTCGATGTCTTCATTGAAATATTTCTCAGTCGGGAACTCCCATCTGTCTTCCCGGTTATAGAAAACTTCCAAGTTGGTCATATGGTAAGTCCCATACATGGATGCCTGAATTTTAAACAAGTCAACCGGATAGCGGAAATGCGATTTTACATCAGCTGGTATTTCCTCTGTAAACAGGTCAGGGAACATCTTTTGATACGTCTGCAGCAATGGATCTTCCGTGTCGACTGCGTAATAGTCCACTTCCCCGCTATAGGCATCCACCATTACTTTAACTGAGTTCCTGATGTAATTCTCATCGCCGCTGTGCGGTTCAGAATAAGGATAACGTTCCGCCGTCAGGTAAGCGTCGATCATCCATGCCAGACTGCCGTCTTCGCGGACGAAAATGTATGGATCTTCATCATATTCAAAGAAAGGAGCAATTCGTTTCACACGGTCCATAATATTACGCGTCATCAGTATCTGGCTGTCTCCATTGATTTGATCAGAGACAAACATTCGGAACGAACCGGCGTCCAGACTGAAAATGAGCCGGTTCAGGCCTGATAAGGAAATGCCGCTGTCTGCTTCAAAGCGTGTCGACATGTTCTCGTCTCCGGCCGGGTAGTCAAACTCATCCACATCACTGTTTACGATGACATTTTTATAATTTTCTTCACCAAAGTAAATTTGTGGACGGCTAATATCCAGTGCTCCTTCAGGCGGAAGGTTTCGTAAGAGGTACTCCGGCTGTCCCTGGGAGGTGATTTCATTGACATCGCTCATCGCAATACCATAACCGTGCGTATAGCGTAAATTTTCGTTCACCCATGTTTTCGCCTGTGAAGGTAGATCAACCGTATTCAGCTCTCTAGCCCCCAGGAATACCTGGGTATATTCTCCATCGATATTATAACGGTCGACGTCGATGTCATTGAACTCATAGTATGTCCGGAATGTCTGGAGCTGGTTATAAATATCGAGAATCGGACGGGCATCATTGATTCGCACATTATTGATGGTCAGTTCATTATTATCTACCATTTCCTGATCCAGGGACTGGTTGCCTGGATGTTCCCGCTCTTCGATTCCGTGTAAGTCATAGGCAGCCCGAGTAAATTCCAGGTTCTGTTCTAGATATGGACTTTCCCTGGAAAATTCATTGGGAGATACGACGTAATTCTGAACGATGACAGATGCACCCTGAGCGATAATAACCAAGGCTACATAAATTGCCACCGGAGTAAGCATCGCCTGAAGTCTCCCGCGTACGAGCATCACAATCATCCAGATTGCCCCGATGACAGCCGCTGCTGCCAAAACATAAGAAGCCGGGTTGTTAATCACTTTATCGGTGTAACTTAACCCGTGTACCACGCTGCTTTGAAAAATATTCACCTGGTTAGTGAGCAATGTGCCATATGGCTCAAGTACATGGACACCTGCCAGCAAAATGCCGATGACACCAAGCGTAATCCCCATATGGAGCTGAGCCATCCGGCTTTCCCGGTACATGCCAAATACGGAGTAAAAACCAACCTGGACCAGCAGAAGCAAAACTCCTAAACCAAGCAGTGTGTTAATCGCAAAATCGATAAATGGCAGGACAAACATATAAAAAGAAATGTCCATATCAAAATGAGGGTCTTTAATTCCAAATGATGTGTGATTCAGGAATTTCAGCCATAACTCCCAGCCGATTCCCTGAACGATACTGCTGCCCAAAAGCCCCACAAATGCTGCCAGTGCAATCATGATCAGTTGCGACCATTTTTTCGAAAACAGGATAGACGGAAGCCGTTCCCGATCGAAATACACGATATACGTTTTCCTGACCCAGGAAAGCGTTACATACGTCAATAGGAAAAAGATCAGGAACCCACCGATACCAAGTAATAGTTTACTTGTGAAAATTGTCGTAAATACGGATTTAAAACCTAGAGAATCCATCCATATGTAATCGGTGATCCAGTTGAGCGTTAGCATCAATACGATAGCCAGGACGATAAAAAGGCCGAATATCGTACCTAATATGGACCCGAATTTCTTCAGTTTCTGTTTCTGTCTTGTCGGCATGTTGATTGTTCGATTATCCAATTTACTCCCCCTTAATTGCTCAATACATGATTGTATGAGTATACCTTTTACTTTCTGTCATACGAACGAATCGTGTCATTCGTTTCACTTTTTCTTAGAAAATATTATTCTTCTAACTATTCGACAACGACTTTCAGCTTCCTCTTTTCGCAAGCCATTATTCACAAAAGCGTCAAAACCCGGCAGGGAGCAATCCTGCCGGGTTTTGATCAGGAAGAGACCTCTTCGCCTTTTCCTGATAGAATCTTGATCTGATCATTTTCTACGCCAACGATGTAGTTGAGTTTATATTTCTTTATGTTCACTTCGCCGCCTATGTTTTCTTCCACTGTAATAAAGGCGGTGACCTGGACGTTTTTTCCAGATTGCTTTGGAATCAAGTCATCGACTTTTACCGATAATGTATTCGAGTAACCCTGGCGAAAGTTTTCATACGAATTATCCCCCTGCCAGCTGCTCCCGATCAAGGAGTAGGCCGTTACGAAATCCCCCTGGTTGATGCTCTCATAAAAATATTCCACAATATAAGTCGCCTGATCGACAGGGGTGGTATTATAGCCTTCCCCCGGCCCGCCGACAGTGTCCTGGATTTCAGGCAGGCTTTCCATCGGAGATTCTGACCATCTTTCCACAAGATCAAGAATATCGGGAAGCGGAATACTGAAGCCGATCCCTTCTTTGTCCAGTTTCGCGGAATTGATGCCAATCACGTGACCCGTTTCTGCATCAATCAGCGGCCCGCCGCTATTACCTGGCTGGATCGGTGCTGAAATCTGATACAGCCCGCGATATTCAAACGGGGCAATATCAAATTCCCGGTCTAACCCTGTGATTTCCCCTGTTGTCACGGTGTTCTGCAACCCGAGTGGGCTTCCCAGTGCCAGTACGTTATCCAGCATTTCCGCCTTGTTTTCCCGTTCAATCGGTAAAGGGTCACTTTCATTCAAGGCAGGAACCCGGACAACTGCAACATCGGTATTGGTGCTGATGCCGATGACTTCACCGGGTAATTCTTTTGAATCAGAAGTTGTAACAGTAACCTCCCGGGTATTGGCCACCACATGAGCATTCGTTAATAGGTCCCCTTTTTCGTTATACAGAAATCCGGAACCCTGCTCTCCATTCGAAGCTGTAATTTGAAAAACCCGATCCTGTGATTCTTCGATGATTTCCTCTTCTTCTTTTGTAACAGGTTCTTCATCTGACTGTTCATTATTGCCTGTCTCTACCAGCGCGGATGCTTCATCCAATTTGGCCGGCATCACATCTTGGAGATAAATCACTCCCGAGACGCCTCCACCTGCAATAATCACTGATAAAATGATACTGATCAGCCATTTGCGATTCATGCTGCGTCCCTCCTACTCCACATACCATTCAATATTGTCGACATTGACTTCGACTTCTTCATTGATTTCAAAAAATTGCTTTTCAAATTTACCGGTATCACCCGGGTTCAAATACATCGGGTAAACGGTAACCGTGTTTTCTTCTACATCCATTGGATTACCTTCACTATCCAGCACTTCCAGTTCCAATGTGACCGAACTGACTATTTTTGTTGCGACGCTCTCTACTTCTCCGGTAACAGTCAGGTCGCCAAGGTCATCCAGCTCTGCCTTGATATTTTTCACTTCGACAGCAGCTGTCTGGTTTTTCAAGTCTTCCTGTGCTGCCTTCTCAGCTGCCCGTTCGATCCTGTCACGCTGGGCCTGGACAAATGCTTCCTGCTCCTGCTGAATCCTTTTTTTCAGCTGAAGCAGTTTATCATTATTGACGGCAAACTGGAGCGCATGGTCTACTGTGGCAATCGCTTTATTGAACTCTTTGGACGCTATGTGATTTTCTGCATCATTGGAAGCGACGGTAACAATCTTTTCTAAAATCTTCGCCTTTACCTTTGTCGCCTCTTCTAAGTTATAACGGGAGAGCGTAGATAATTTGGCTGCCAGCTGATCAACAGTCGATAATTCAGCGAGCTCGCTATTGATCCGTTTGATTTTTATCTGTGACTCCATGGTATCGAGTTTTGGCAGGAAACCTGGAACAAGCTTGCTGTTACTAGCGTCGACATCACTGCGGAGATTATCAATGCGATCACTGGCATTCTCCAGTTCATCTTTTTGGATTTGCTCTTCGATTCCGGCCAGCTCGGCATCAAAGGTTTTTGCTTCCTTGATTAACGCCAAATCTTTCTTCAGCACGGAAAAGTCTTCCCTTTTTTCAATTGCCTGCGTAAGCAGCGATTCGGCTTTATCGTATTCGCCCTCCAAAGCTGATGCTTCAGCATCCCGCTTCAGCGTAAGTACTTCTTCGTTGATGTTCTTCTCGTGCGCATACGTATAGCCGACACCACCTCCAGCTAACAGGAGGACGACCACGGGAAGCAGAATCATGATCCACTTCTTCTTTTTTGGCGCTCTCTGTAATGAGCGAGAAGATGTCTCTTCTGCTACCGTGGCAGAAATTTCGTCATTATGTAGCCGTGCATCGTCATTTAGCTTTGTACCACAATTGGGACAAAAATGAGAGCCCTCACTTACTTGATTTTGGCAATTCGGGCATTCTAACATGGGCTCACTCCCTTTTAAAAGATACTCTGTGTGAAAATTGGTAAATATATGGAACTCAAACATACTTTATCAATTATAGCATGTTTCGACAGAATTTCGGTAATAGATGGTAGATTTTTAGCCACAAAAAATGAGGCTGGCTCAAAAGACTAGAATCTAAATAAATCCCGAACAATTCCATAGAATTTGTACGGGATTTATTTATTCAGTAATAGAGAAAGTACCGCTTCGTTAAAATACTTCGCTTTCCGCGGGCACGGCTTCAGCCTCCTCAGAAAGCAAAGACCACTTTCTTTTTTGACTACGCTATTTTTTCCTACTTGCACTAATATTTTATTGATATCTTTTCTGTTAACAGAAATAGTTTTGTCCCAGTCTCTTCTTTTAAATAAGTTATCTATTAAGACAGTAATGATTCGAGGCGTTTGAATTCCAGCTCGTTGAACTTTTCCATCATTCGTTCCTGGTTGATTTCCAGAATCGCATCTTCCAGAGAGCAGTCGACATCAACTTCACAATGGATAGCGGCAAGCTTTCGGGAAAGGTGGAGCATTTCCAGTTCATTCTCGATTTTTGTCCGCTGGCCTTTGGTGAGCTTAGGCAGGTTGTCGAGAATGCCTTCGATCGTCTCATACTCCGTAAGCAGCTTTAATGCTGTTTTTTCACCGATTCCTTTCACGCCTGGATAGTTGTCGCTGGAATCCCCCATCAATGCTTTCAGATCAATCATTTGGGCAGGAGTGATCCCTTTTTCCTCAACAAACGTTTCCTGCTGGTATTCGGCGTAATTGCCATAGCCTTTTTTCAACAAAGAGACCGTGACGTTATCCTGCAGGAGCTGAAGGATATCCTGGTCTCCGGTAAGGATAATCACTTCGGAATGCTCACTGTATTTAGATGTGAGAGTGCCGATACAATCATCTGCTTCATAACCGGCAAGCCCGACATTCGGAATGTCCAGGGACTCTACGACCTCTTTGACCAGGTCAAATTGCGGCACCAGTTCCACTGGCGGCTCTCCGCGGTTCGCCTTGTATGCCGGGAACATTTCCGTTCGGAATGTGGTGCTGCCCATATCCCAGCAGCACACGACATGGCTCGGCTCATAATTTTTTGCAGCGGTGAACAGGTGTTTGACAAAGCCATAAACGGCATTGGTCGGCATCCCTTTGCTATTGATCATATAGTAGTTGCTCATCGCAGTCGCATAGAAAGCGCGGAATAATAGCGCCATGCCATCGACGAGCAAGATTTTATTCGCTTTCACTGGTACTCCCCCTTACTATTGTTAGAAAGCCTTAGTCTTTTCTTATACTTTAATCCTTTTTATAAAAAAGCGACTATTACTTTACTAGTATACTAGGTGTGCTTATGGAAAGAAAGGCAGTTCCATAGAAAACACGCCGGCCATGAGCGGCCGGCGTGAATGTCAGGAATTATTTTGAAAACCGGTTGGCGATGGTTGTCAAGGCACCGTCCCCGGTAACATTCGTCGCTGTTCCAAAACTGTCCTGGGCAAGATAAAGGGCGATCATTAATGACGTCATGGCAGGACCAAACCCGAGCATTGACTCCAGCAGGCCGAGCGCTGCCATCACTGCCCCTCCTGGTACGCCTGGCGCAGCAATCATTGTCACTCCGAGCATAAGAATGAACGGTGCGACCGATCCGAAACCAGCCGTCTGACCCTGCAGATACATGACGGCCATCGCACAGCTGGTGATGGTTATCGTACTACCTGCCAGGTGAACATTAGCAAGGAGCGGGATGCCAAAGTCCGCCACCCGTTCCCGGACACCTACTCTCTTCACGCGGTCGAGTGTAACCGGTATTGTCGCGGCTGATGACTGCGTCCCAAGGGCAGTGAAATAGGCCGGCAGCATGGTACGGAGCATCTGGACCGGGTTCATTTTATGCAAAGATCCAGCCAGTGTATAAACAGCGGCGAGATAGACGAAATGAAGCAGGATGATCATGATGAACACTTTCCAAAAGACATTCAGAATCGTCTGCACTTGCCCGGCATAGGTCATATTGGCGAATATGCCAAAGATATGGAATGGCAAAAGCGGGATAATCACTTTTTCGATCACCATTTGAATGATGCTACGAAACTCATCCATCACATTCAGCAGGGCATCACTTTTCAGTCTGGAAATTCCTAGCCCGATAACAAAAGCTAGAATTAATGCTCCCATTACATCGATTACAGGCGGCATATCCACTGAAAAGGCGGCCTCAACGAGTGATTCCTCCGGGTTTTCCAGCTGGGAGGCTGTCTGTCCCTGCAACATCAATGGATAGAGCGTTCCAGCTACGACGAAAGCCAGCAAGCCTGCGGCTACCGTGGAAGTGTAGGCGAGACCGGTAGTGAGGCCGAGCATCTTCCCTGCGCCTCTTCCAATGGATCCGATGCCGGGAGCGATGAATCCGAGAATAATCAATGGAATGATAAAGCTTAAAAAGTTACCGAATAATCCGGTAAAGGTAGCAAACAACTCGATCAGACCTTCCGGCGAGAAGGAACCAATCAAAATCCCCAGTATGATTGCAATGATGATTCGTGCGAGTAAAGGTACTTTTTTCATATTTCTTCTCTCCTCTAATTGTACGTCTCCGATGTAATAATGTATTTCCTAGAAAGAATCATATCCTATACTCTATAACAAACCAGACAATTAGAAAAGCATTTCAGCGTGTTAATTTCTGCATTTTTTAAGTAATCGCTTACATATATAGTTGTCATCTAATTGCAATCAAACTGTAGTGTCCCTGTAGTGTTAAAGTACCCTCACCCCTGCTACAATGAGCGGAGTAGTTCATTTGAAGGGGGCAATATGATTGAATCTTCTGAGAAAAATTGGTGTCGTCCTTGTCCTTATTGCCAGCTTAATTACAGTCAACGAAATTCATTCCCAAGCAGAAATAAATGTTGATACAACAAGCGAAAAGAAAATCGCTTTAACTAATAAATCTGATCAGCTGAAACGTTTTGAGCAGGAAAAACCTGTACAGGCTTCTAACAATTCGAACGAAACAACAGGAGAAAAAGTCACCGTTGAGGCCACAGCCTATACCGCTTCCTGCGAAGGGTGTACAGGCATCACGTATACCGGTATCGATTTGAAAGCAAACCCGAATAAGAAAGTGATCGCTGTCGATCCTGATGTCATTCCAATCGGCTCTACTGTCCATGTGCCTGGCTACGGTACAGCTATAGCCGGAGATATCGGCGGAGATATCAAAGGTAACCGAATAGACTTGTTCATGGCTGATTTGCAAGACGCCAAAGCATTTGGACGAGAAACAATAGAAGTTACCATCTTAAATTAGTTAGCAGCTATTGACCATAAAAACAGCGCCCGGCTTGATCAGACAAGCCGGGCGCTGTTTCTTTTATTTAATCATCATCTTTATTTAAGAATTCTTCTTCTCGTTCCAAATCACCGACGAAGAATGTTTCGACACGATCGGTGCGGATGACAAGGTCATCATCCAGTGACCACCACATGCCTCTTTCCAATTGCTTCATAATGAATTCACAGGCTTCCTTTGCCGTATGCTCTTCACTCAATTCTACTTCTTGTGTCACCGTTCTTCCACTATTCATTAGAAAATTAAATTGCCAGTCTCGTTTACTTTCTTGTTCAGCCAAAATATTCATCCTTTCTTTTTTCATGTGTCGCTTATTTTAGTACAGTCAATTCTGACTCGCAAACGATAAGGGGCAGTTTGTGTAAAAATTAGCACGATTCACTCAAGTCCCCTGGGTCTTCCTCCCTGTTAAGATGCCCCGTCCTAGTTAAAATAACAAATGAGCGAATAGGACGATGATCGGAAGTGTGACGATGGTCCGCTGTAAAAAGATAACGAACATTTCACCGATGCTAAGCGGAATTTTCGACTTCAATATCAATACCCCGATTTCAGACATATAAATCAACTGGGTAATCGAAATTCCGGCGATCACGAAACGTGTCAGTTCACTTTCAATCCCACTGCCAACCACAGCAGGCAGGAACATATCCGCAAAGCCTACAATTAAAGCCGGAGCGGCTTCACTAGCTTCTGGCAGCTGCATCCACTCTAATACGGGTACGAGCGGATAGGACAGCCAGACGAAAACGGGTGTAAATTCCGCTAAAACTAAGGCGAGCGTTCCAAGTCCCATAACAACCGGAATCAGGCCAAGCCAAATATCAAGGACATTCGCAAAACCTTTGTAAAGCACATTTTTATAGGAAGGAACTTTTTCCGCCTGCTCCATCGCTTTATCCAGACCGGAACGGAAGCTGGACTTACCAGTCGGTACGTATTCTTCAATCTGCTTGCCAGCTATTTCGTCATATTCATCTTTCTTTCGTGACAACGGTGGAATTCTTGGTACGATAATGGCTGCCATGAATACGGCAACTGTCACCACTAAGTAAAACGGAACAAAATATTGTTCCAAGCCAATGAAGGTGATGACAACAAGGCTGAATGCTATCGATGCGATTGAGAAATTCGTCGCAATCACGGATGCTTCCCGCTTCGTATAATACCCCTGCTCATACTGCTGAGTAGTGATCAATACACCAACCGGTCCTGCTCCCATCCAGGATGCCGTCGCATCAATCGCAGAGCGGCCGGGCAGCTTAAATACCGGCTGCATTACTTTTCTCAGCAACGTGCCGATGAAATCCATCAAGCCGAATGACATTAGAAACGGCATTAACAACGCCGCAAACAAAAACCACGTCGTAAGTACTGGAACTAACGAATAAAGAACAGTTCCTCCTGTAATCTCGGACCAGATGAATTCCGGACCCAGCTGCATCATCGTCATGATCGCAAAAGCTGCCCCTATCATTCTTACCCCAGTCCAGAAAATCGAAACGTCGAACAGATTTTTAAGTAATGGACTTCTCTCCACCCAGGCTGGCTGCACCATTTTAACCGCCAGTGCACCCAGTGCCGATAACGTCACCAGAATTGTCATAAAGAGTGGAATCTGATCAGCAAAGAATCCCTGGACGGATTCTGCCAGTATACCTACACCAATTGTTACTTTTCCTTGAAAAGGAATCGGAACGAGAAATAATAGAATACCAATGAAAGAAGGAATAAAAAATTTATTAAAGCTTTTCCATGAAAATGCTTCCTCTTTTGTTTCTGGATTGATTGTTTGATAGGTTGTCTGCTTGTTAGCTTCCATTGCGTGGTCCCCCTGAAAAATAAGTTAGTTATAAATATACATAATATAATATATTTATGCAATACCTGCTGAATAATTCATCCTGTTAATCTAACTTAGTAAATCAATGGCTTTACAAAATATTCGTTTCATCCTATTATATATACTTGTTAAAAACACATTATTTTTATCGGAATTAGGAGGTTTTACAAATGGCTCAAACAACAGCAGAACAGCAACCAAAACAAACAGCCATTCCATCTTGGCGTAAACAAGCAACAACTATCGTTTCGCCATTGAACCCTGTTCAAAAACCGTATTTATTTACGGGTTTATTGATATCTATCATTCTTCTGAGTGTAACCGTGGCAGTGGCAGGCTGGACTCAGGGTATCCTATTCATTATCGGGATCGGGCTGGGGCTGGCATTGCTTCATGCCAGATTCGGTTTCACATCAGCGTTCAGACGTCTCTTGTCTGTCGGTAACGTGCAAGGTTTACAGGCTCATATGGTAATGCTGGCCGTTGCAACTACCTTATTCGCTATCATTTTCGCTACCAATTTCAGTTTTACAGGAACTGCCCCAGTTGGTTATGTATCACCAGTCGGGATAAGTGTCATCTTTGGTTCTTTCTTATTTGGAATTGGCATGCAGATGGGTTCAGGGTGTGCATCGGGGACGTTGTATAGTGTCGGTGGCGGAAAATCTTCTATGCTGCTGACATTGCTCGGATTTATCGCTGGCTCTGTCATAGGTGCCTACCATTTTATGTTCTGGACAGAACAGACACCTTCCCTACCGCCTATATCCTTAGCCGAATCAACCGGCCTTGGCTATTTTGGCGGCTGGGTACTGCAGATGCTCATTTTCCTTGGAATTTACGGCTTGACCGTAAAATTCGCCCGAAAGAAAAACCCGCCGCATATGAAGCCGCTGGCTACAACTAATGGCTGGAAGAAACTTTGGCGCGGGGCTTGGCCGCTATTAGTAGCCGCTGTAGTACTGGCTGTTCTGAACGCATTGACATTGACCATCCGGGGAAATCCATGGGGAATCACTTCCGCATTTGCTTTATGGGGATCAAAATTCCTCTCGATATTCGGTGTTGACGTATCAAGCTGGGGCTATTGGCAAGGTAATACCGAAGCTCTACAAACGACGGTTCTTGCAGATTCTACAAGCGTTATGAACTTCGGCATCATCCTTGGCGCATTTATGGCAGCTGCCGCACAAGGCAACTTCAAGCCAGGAAAAATAAAACCGGGTATAGCGACCGCTTCCATTCTCGGCGGCTTGATGATGGGCTATGGTGCACGACTTGCATTTGGCTGTAACATCGGTGCTTATTTCGGTGGTATAGCATCCTTCAGCCTCCACGGCTGGGTATGGATGATCATGGCATTAGCAGGAAGCTACCTTGCCCTCTTCATCCGTCCGATATTTGGCTTGAATAATCCAAACCCGAAAGATTCCATGTGCTAGCCTTTCAGCTAGGATGCTATATCCTTGATGAAAAGAACAAACAAAAAAGCGTTGCGATTCCTTCTGGAATTGCAACGCTTTTTTATTTACAAAGATGGTTTCGTTACTCTATGCATAGTAATGGGGACTGGGAAATGGCGAGACTCCTGCGGGAAAGGATAGGCTGGTAAGACCCCGCAGAGCTTTAGCTCGAGGAGGCTTAGCGGCTTCCCCGCGGAAAGCGAGCTATTTCCAAGTCCCCATTTTCTCCACGTAAAAGTAACGAAATCACTGATATTTACCAGAGCTTTTCTGTTAAATCGTTTGCTTGGATTTTTCCTTATTCATAAACAAGGAAGTAACGAACATGAGTAGCAAGAAACCGATGATGACACTGAAGCCGCCGGCATTACCGAATGCTTCTGAAACAGCACCGACCAACAAGCCGGCAAATCCGCCGCCGATTCCTGAAGCTACATAGATGAGACCAAGTGCGGTACCAGGGTTTTTCGAAATGGAAGTACCGAATGCGGTCGCCGTCGGGAACAACGTCGAGAAGAATAAACCGGCACCGGCAAACAAGTACGGCAATTGCTCAGCAAATAAGAAACTGATTCCTACCATTACAACAGACCCAAGGGAGAACATAATCAGAATCTTTCGCTCATTGATATGATTGGATAGATAGGCAACTGCCAGACGTCCTGCCATAAAAAAGATCGAGAATACCGAAAGAATGGTTGCTGTCATTCCTTCTTTTTCAGCCTCGGACATGCCGCCAAGATCGAGACTCTTCAAATAAGAGGGGAAGAAGTTCATGAATGATACTTCTGCTGATACTTCCATCATAAGGAATACCATTAAAAACACCATTTGAGCATCTTTCAACATAGGGATAAATGCTTTCAAATTGATCTTCTCCACTTTTCCTTCCGGGAAATTCACAGATGTGATATAGATAATGACCCCGATATGAAGAGCTGCGATAGCAATGTAGAATACTCTCCAGTCAGCGAACTGGAACAGGAAATTTAAAATTTGCGGGAATAATACCATCCCAAGCCCGTATATCCCCATCGCCAGGTTGAACATCTGGTTCTGTTTTTTCGGATAAGCGGCAGGCACGATGGCATTACCTGCAACCCCAAGCGCACCCAGGCCGAAACCGACCAGCATATAGAAACCTAAAAAGAATGTAATATTTGGTGCCAGTCCGGTACCGAGAAAACCAGACCCCATCAATACGGCTGCAATCGTCATCATGATCCGCAGACCGTTTTTATCGGTCAGGTAACCAAAAATTAAACTGGCCAGGGTGAATCCCAGCTGAAATATGAATACGACGAAACCGAATTCGCCCATATCCAGGCCGATATCCTGTTCGACCTGATCGAGAACGATCCCTTTCGTGTTGGTGACACCACCAGAAATAAATTGCGTGAATAACAATATCATTAAGGCGTGTATGCTTTTTCCTTTACTCATGTTTTAACCTCCATGCATTTGTCTTTTTCTGCTAGTCCATGGATACCACGCCATTATTTCTTTAAAACGTTTCAGATAATTCCGCCTTTCTGACGCTTACTTTCTTCATTTTTATGTATGCCTTTCCATCCCTAATCTTGAGCAAAAAAAGAACCAGCACCATTTACTGGTCCTGGTTTTAATCTGGAATAATTTTCACGAGAAACTTCCGGTTACGAGGGCCGTCGAACTCACAGAAATAAACCCCTTGCCACGTTCCTAACTGCAGCTTCCCGTCTTTGATAATTAATGTCTGGGCATGACCAACTGTACTGGTTTTTAAATGGGATGCCGTGTTTCCTTCCGCATGGCGGTCTTTAGGGTGATCCCATGGATACACCTCATCCAGTCGCATCAGCATATCCGTCTTTACATCGGGGTCGGCATTTTCATTGACAGTAATCCCGGCCGTCGTGTGCAGGGAAGAAACGACGACGATGCCTTCCTCCACCCTTTTTTCTTTCAGGAACGATTCGATTTCACTGGTAATATCCAGCATTTGGTCACGTCGATCGGTTTTCACATCGAACTGTTTCAACATTTTCATCACCTCTCCCTCATCCTATACCAAGGAGAGTGGTGGCTTCAAACCTCCCCTATAAAGGGATACCGTATTTTGCGGCAAGACGGTGGCGAAACGCTTTGACATCATGTCGAAGCTTGCGGATCTCCTCCAGGGTCGCTGCTTTTTCCAGCCGGGCTCTGATGCTCCAATAAATCGCCAGTTCCTCATTGGTCAGCCGGATGCTTTTATGGGGGAAGTGAACGAGTTCTCCCACACTTATCACTCCTCTGCTCCACGTAAAATGGTTGTTATTAATGATTTTATGAAAGGACGAACTGGATATGTTCAATATCCTGACAGGAATCTAAGAGTAAATTTTTCAAACGTCACTCATCTACCATTATCTATTCGCTATGACAAGGTGGATACCCTTTTTATGGAATAATTTTTCAATTTATACTACATATTAATACCAGGTAATAATTACTCATTGACTAGAGGAATATGCCTTGATACGATGAGAAGCAATAAAATATTATCTTTCCTTCTATGAAAGGAGTCTGAATATGCACGACCTTCATTCGTTCAGCTGGTATGCCAAACAAATCAAACCGCACTTGCCTAAAGGAGTGTTCAAGCCAGTTCCCACCCGTTTATTTGGAGGATTGGCCTATATGATTGTGACGATAGCGGCATTCCTGACCATTGGTCTATTCGAATTGCATCCGCTTCTCAACCTTACCCTTTCCGTGATTATCGGGTTCAGCTTTGCCGGACTAGGATTTCTCGGACATGAAATTCTCCATGGCACGGTTGTCCGGAAACCGTGGCTCCGTGATTTACTGGGCGCGATCGCTTTCTTCCCGTTAAGCACCGGACCGAAGCTATGGAGAAAATGGCACAACATGATTCACCATGTCCATACCCAGCATGAGGAAAAAGATCCCGACGCCTGGCCGACATTAGAAAAGATATCAAAAATGAAAATTTTCCATTGGGTCTACCGGCTGCCGCTATTTGTCCGCGCGACATTCGCGTTCGCATCCCTGGCCGTACAATTTTCGGCCCATTCATTGAAAATGTTCTTTACCTATGTGAAAGAATTCAAACCGAAGAAGCAGCCGGTGGTATGGCTTCAGGTCGTCTTGCCGTGGGGTTTCTGGATCAGTCTGTTATTTGTCATGGGCTTGACCAACTGGCTGTTTGCCTTTTTCATCCCATTATTGATTGCCAACCTGATTGTAATGGGGTATATTTCAACGAATCACAGGCTTAACCCGATTACCCCGATCAATGATCCACTGGCAAACAGTTTGACGGTAACGGTTCCCAAGTGGGTGGATGTACTTCACTTTAACTTTTCTTATCATACAGAGCATCATTTGTTCCCGGGGATGAACCCGAAGTATTATCCACTTGTCAAAGAGCAGATTAAAAAATTCTGGCCGGAACGTTACCATGAGATGCCGCTTGGAGAAGCATTGCTCGCATTATGGAAGACACCGCGCGTCTACTATAAAGACAACAAGCTCGCCGATCCAAAATACGGCAAGCTGTACCGGTCGCTTGGCAGTGGCCTTGACCCGAAAAACATTAAATTCCGTCGATTGAAGTTAAGAAAATAACAAAAGGCTGTCCCAGCAAAGTCTTTGATAGACTTTTGGGACTGCCTTATTTTTTTACGTATTTTTCCATTTTCTGGAGGACCCGGGGTGTTTCGTCCACTACCCCGGAGCCCTCCAAAAACTGGGAAAAGCCACTCTCGCTAAAGGGTGGCTTTTCCTTTGTTGATCATAGCTTCTCGATCTTTTTCGGGTACCAGATTTCCGCCTGTCGACCAGACAAGATGGGTCGCCTGATCAAGATTTTCGAACAGCCGTTTGCCGGTCACCTGGGCTGGTCCATACATACCGGCGAGGGCGGATGGTTCCAGGAACAGTTTTTCGCTGGAGTAAAGGTGGTACAGCATTTTAAACAGCTCCCGGTCCTCCACCGTATAAATACCGGCAATCAGCTGTTGTAAAATGGGAGCGACGAACCCGGATGGACGACCGACAGCAAGACCATCTGCTTCTGTAATATTATCAATGCCAAAATCCTGAACGGAAATCTTGTGGTGAAGACCGGTCAGCAGACCCAGTAACATCGATGGCGCATGGGTAGGCTCGGCGAACAGACAGTGAACATGCTCCCCGTAAACCTCCTTCAAGCCGTACGCGACACCGCCCGGTCCTCCGCCGACCCCGCATGGAAGATAGACGATCAGCGGATGGGCGGCATCGATCGTCACGCCTTCCTCTTTCAGTTGACGCGCGACTTCTTTGGCAGCGACTGTATAGCCGAGGAAAAGGTTCTTGGAATCTTCATCATCAACGAAATAACAGTTCTCATCGTTACGGCACATCTCCCTGCCCTTTTCCACCGCCACACTAAAATCGGCAGGGTGCTCGACGACCATCACACCATAACTTCGAAGTAAATCTTTTTTCCATTGTTTCGCGTCCTGTGACATATGAACCGTGACCTGGAACCCGATTTTTGCGCTGATGATCCCGATGCTGAGACCAAGATTCCCGGTCGATCCTACCGCGATGGAATAGTTGGAGTAAAAGCTTTTGAACGGCTCTCCATACAGCTTGCTATAGTCATCGGACTTTGCGAGCATACCATGGTCGATCGCCAGCTGTTCGGCATACTGGAGGATTTCGTAAAATCCTCCGCGGGCTTTGATCGAACCTGCTATCGGCAGTTCATGGTCGCATTTCAGCCACAAATCACCTGTAATAGTAACACCCTCAGCAGCCTCGAGTTTCTTTTTCATTCCCGCTATCTCCCGGAGGGGGGAAACAATTCCTTCCGAAGGCAGGTCTACCTCCGGAAATGCTTTTTTCAAAAAAGGTAAAAAGCGCTCGAACAAGGCAGCCGCTTCATCCAGCTCTTCCCTCGACACCACATCCCCAAGAGCGTGTGGCCGATAATCCGGATTTTCCCAGAAAACTTCTTCTGTTGCCACGATCTCTTTCAGCAGCGGATACTCCGCCTGCCATTCAGCCATCGTTTTTCCAGCGATTTCCTCTGTCATATACGACTCTCCTTATTACTTTCGGGCATCTATTAATTCACCGTGATACATCTGCTTTTCTGTAATATCGATGTTGAGTTCTTTACTGATTTTGACGATCTTTTTGATATCGTCTCCGGTTACGAGTGAAATAACGTTGCCATCTACTGGGGATCCAACTCGTCCTGTTCGGCCGGCACGATGGACATACTGGCTCGTTTCATCAGGAAGATCGTAATTGATGACGTACTTCAGCGACGGAATGTCAAGGCCGCGAGCCGCCACATCGGTCGCCAATAGTAGCGCTAACTTCTCTTCCCGGAAAGCTTTCAGTGTCTTTACCCGGTCTTCTTTTTTCGAATCGCCGTGGATGACACCAATCGACAGCCCTTTAAAACGTAATTTTTCAGCCAGCACATTCAGGTTACCGATATCTCTCACAAAAACGAGCCCCCTAAACGCTTCAATTACGGTCAGACGCTTCAGCGTGTCTACCTTTTTCCGGGCATCGGTAATAAGGTACCCATGGTCGACGTCCGGCTTTTCGGATTCTGTCCCGACCCGGACAATCTCCGGATCCTTCATCAGGCGCTGCGCTTCCAGCTCACTCACCTTTGGCAATGTTGCCGAAAATAGCAGCAGCTGACGGTCTGCCAGCGTACTTTTAATAATATCTTCGAGCGTCCCTTTATGCTCGGGAGCCAGCAGCTGATCGCCTTCATCAAGCACGAGCGTCTTTACTTCATGCATTTTCAGTTTCTTCTTTTTAATCAGCTCGTGGACGCGGCCTGGTGTTCCGATAATGATACGCGGATGCTTTTTCAGCTTGTCCAACTGTCGCTTAATGTTGGCGCCCCCAATAAGCGTGGCACTCGAAATACCGCTTCCGGCACTCCATACTTGCATTTCTTCATGGATTTGCATGACGAGCTCACGCGAAGAGGCCAGAATGACAGCCTGGGTATCTTTCTTCTCGGGATCGATTTTCTGCAGGACGGGGAAAAGATACGCAAGCGTCTTCCCGCTTCCTGTCGGTGCCTCAGCGAGCACGTCTTTCCCCTCTAAAATCGGCGGAATCGCCTGTTTTTGAATTTCGGTCGGTTTCTGGAATTTGGAGTTCTCCCATGCCTGCTGCAGGAATGGGGCTAGTGTGTCTAATAGAGGCCAGGTGCTGGCCGAATTCTCATGATTTGCCATAGGTTGATATCCTTTCTTGAACAGATACTTTCTTCCTATATTCTAACCTAAGTTGACGCGAAAGGAAAAATGTAAGCCGGGCATGTTATACTGACCATACACACTCAGGTATAAAGCAGGTGAAATCGATGAAGAAAGTGACGATAGCGGAAGCTTTGGAGATGAACTGTCCCGTCCTTGATGTCCGGACTCCGAAAGAGTATGCAGAATTCCATATCCCCGGTGCCATCAACATGCCGATTTTTTCTAATGAAGAGCGTGTCACGATTGGAACTACATACAAGCAGGTTGGGAAAGAAGCAGCGAAAGACCTCGGTATTTCACTCGTGTCACCGAAGCTCCCGGATTTTTACCAGCAGGCAAAAAATATTTCTGGCAAAAAGCCACTGATCATTTATTGCTGGCGTGGTGGCATGCGGAGCCGGACACTGGCAACAATTTTTGAACTGATGGGATTGAAATGCTATCAGCTGGAAGGCGGCATCCGTTCGTTCCGCAAAAAGGTCGTGGCAGACCTGGAAGCGACAGCGCGTCTGAATCGGACTTTCATTGTATTGGAAGGATTGACGGGTACGAAGAAAACGGAAATACTGGAGCGCCTGTCTAATAAGCGGTACCCGGTCATTGACCTGGAAGGGCTTGCTGCCCATCGCGGTTCTGTGTTTGGTCGTGTCGATTTGCCGGACCGCAGTCAAAAGGATTTTGATGTCCGTTTGTGGCAGCGAATCCAGGAAATTGGGGAAACCGACTACTATATCATTGAATCAGAAAGCAAACGCCTCGGTAACATTGAGGTTCCCGCATTTATTATAGAAGGAAAACAGACCGGCCCGCGTATTCAGGTGCATACGTCCATCCCTGTCCGGGTCGATACGATTCTATCCACGTACCAGCCGGACAAGCACCATGAAGCGATTGAGGCAGCCTGGGAAGTGATTGAAAAAAGAACCCCGCCAGAGGCTCAACGTATCATAACTGAGGCACTGAAGGCGCGTGATTACCGAACCGTCATTGAACAGCTGCTCCTACATTATTATGATCCGAAATATAAACATGCAGAGAAAAACAATGACGGCTCCATCCGTCACGTCTTTTTTGAAACCCTGGAGGAGGCTGAACAACTTGTAACGGCGCATGTCGACGAGCTGGCCCAAACCATATCGGGGGATAAGCCAGCTGTGCATAATAAGTGAGTTTTCGCAGCGTATAAGAGACAAGTGTAATCATTACCAGACACTGGATAGGTATCAGTGACAATTCTGCAAATAAGAGAGCCGATTTTGGAATTATATTAGACAAAATCAAAAATAAAAGAGAATTTTTCATGGAGTATGAGACAAATGCTCCATATAAGAGAAAAATAGACACGCCAGCACCTGGCATGTCTATTTTTATTTGAGTCCGAATCCGATATAGTCCAATGCACGATGAAGGCTGGAAAAAGACAGGGTGTCTTCAAAGTCTACCCCAAGCTGCACCATCGTCTGGGCAATTTCCGGCCGTACGCCGCTCATTTTGACTTCAACGCCGATCAGTTTTAACCCACGGATGACCTTGAAAATCTGGTGAGCCACCATCGTATCGATGACGGGCACACCGGATACGTCAATGATGAAATAATCGTAATCATTTTTTGAGCTTTCCGATAACGCATGGTCCATCAACAGCTGGGCCCGTTGGGTGTCAACCGCACCGACTAAGGGCAGGACAGCGACGCTTTCTGTAATCTCGATAATTGGAACCGATAGTTCATTGATTTCAGACTGAGTTGCGTTCATTTTCTGGTTGTATTTTTTCATATAGGAAACACTGATGATTTCGACAACTTGATCGACAACCAGGTCAAAGGAAGACACCAAGTCATAGAAGTCACGCAGAGATAACGATACTTCTTCTCCCGTGTCCCGAATGATTTCCCCGATCATATTCCGATAATAGCGTATTTCTTCGAGCGCTAAATCCAGCGGCATTTGAATGTTGACCAGAAAATCCGATACTTTATTTCCCCATTCAGCCACCTTCTTTTCCGTCTCTTCCATGTCCAGTACAATGGTTTCTGCATATAACTCAATGAGATCTCCCCGCCATTGCACCAGGTTATCAGCGTTATTCGCTATGTTGTCCTTATAGTCTTCTTTGTGTAAGCGGAGATTCTCCCGCAATTGGCTCTTCTGACTTTTAACTTTTTCACTGATAAATTCTCTCACTTCTTTATGTCTCTCTATCACGATCTCGACCCTTTCCTATATGGTAGATGGCACAATTAGTGTTACTATAACATAGCAAAGTTCGATTAACTAGCGGTATAGAATTTGTCAGGAACAACCATGGAAGTAACCTGGTAAATAAGTCCAAATATTGTTAATTATCTAAAAGAGTCCGGACTGATGGTAACTTATGTTTCTAAAAAACGTACGTGGTGATACTAGTAAAAAACGTAGGAGCAAGGGGAAATAGTAATGAAAAATATCACAGCTGTACTGGAGCGTTTATCACGCTGGAATAACACGTTTGATTTCAGCCAACCAGTAGAAATAAACCAGGATGTAGCTGCCTATTTAAATTATTATGGATTGAATACAACAGGAGTCTCCTTTCATTTTGGAAAGGTGGAAACGAATGGTACGAAGAAGCTCGTCCAGATGTTCGCACCAAAACACTCGAAAGGAACGGTCTTCTTGCTGCATGGCTATTTGGATCACGTCGGCCATCTCAAGCATATTATCAGATTTTTAAATGAATTAAATTACACTGTAATCAGCTATGACCTGGAAGGTCATGGGCTTTCTGACGGGGAAACAGCCTCCGTGGAACGATTTTCGGATTATGTCCAATCTCTCGAACAGCTGCTTTCCCAGGCAAAAAAAGAAAGGAGCGGTCCCTTCTATGTGATCGGTCATAGCACCGGGGGAGCAATCGCGATCGATTATGTGCTGAATAACCATGACCACATCTTTGACAAAGTGATACTGGCCGCTCCGCTCGTCCATTCCGAGCATTGGTACGGGACAGTAATTGGCTATTATTTAGCAAAAATCGTTCCCTTCCTACAGGAAGTAAAACGGAATTTCCGGGTTAATTCTTCTGACGAGCATTATTTGAAATTACGGAAAATCGACCCCCTGCAGAGCCGGGCTATTCCGCTGGACTGGGTCGGTGCCATGCTCAATTGGAACAGGAAGCTGAAAAGTTACCCTGTGACGCACACGCCGACGTTCGTCCTTCAGGGCAATCAAGACAGGACTGTAGCATGGCGTTATAATATGAAGTTTTTGCAAAAGAAGTTTCGTCGGTTGACCCTGGTCCAGATCGATCACGCCCAACATGCGCTTTTTAATGAATCAGAAGAAGTCAGGTCACTGGTTTTCTCCTTTATTCGTAAGTTTTTACAGCAGGAAAAATGACACGGCCGGTGAGCTAGCCGTGTCTTTTTATTGTGGAAACTTGGTAGGCCTCCGCCAGTTTTTCCTTATCTTCATCTGTAAGCACATTTTCCGCCATCGGGAACAGTACGTTTTCTTCTTTATTGAAATGAGAAAATAGTGTGGTGCACCCTTCGAGGACGTGGAGGTTCAAACGCGCAGGATCCTCGATTTCGGATACATTTTCTGTCCCATTCAGAAAAGACTCAAAGCTCTCTTTTGCCAGATCATGCTCATATTCCATGACGACAAGCGGACCGGTACTGGTACCAATATACTTGCCCATCATCGGGAATAAAACGCCTTCTTCTTTCTCAGAATGGGGAATGAGCTGTTCCATAAAAGATACGACCGCTTCCCGGAGAGCAAGCAAGTGGGTGATCTGCTCTGCTGTGGTTACTTTTGTTTGTGTTGCTGCCAGCTGTAATTTTTTCATCATTTCTTCAAGCTTTGGATGCTCATCCTTCAAGTGCTGTAAGGCTGCACAAAGTTGTGTGGATCTGCTGTCTATATTCATTCCAGCACATTCATGACTCATCATCAGCCACTCCTTTTCTATCAAATGTACCTCTATCCTAGCGGAATTTCCCTCTAATGTATGTGAGGGTAATCACACGCTTCTCCTCTTTCGCAAAAAAACGCCCCGGAGTTATCCCCGGGACGCTGATTTCATTCTACGTTCAATGTCATTTTTAAATATTCCAGAAGCATTGTCGATTGGTCTTTCAATTGGACATCTTCTTCCGGCAGGATGGCATGGTCCAGTGCCAGCCCATCAATGAAAGAAATAATCGTCCGTGCCAGTACCTTACTATCATATTGACTGCTGAATTCTCCACTTTTCTGTCCGGCTTCGATGACATCCGCATACACTTTCAGACCTTTGCGGTAACGCTGCTGACCGTATTTACGGCGACGTTCATCGTTCCTTCCTGTGATGAAAAACTCGAGATTACTCGGCGCCAAAGGATCCATCTCATCATTAGGCTGCTTATCTTCTCCAAACACCCGAAGCAGCAATAAATCCCAATATGATGCTGTTTTTTCATCAAGGGAACGCTTCGTTTTGTCTGACACTTCTGACAGATTTTCTTTTAGGATGGTTTCATACAAATCCTCTTTATTGGAAAAGTATTGATACAATCCTCCTCTGCTGACACCAGCCTCTTCCATGACATGCTTCATGGTAGCCGCTTCATAGCCATATTGGATGAATACTCTTTTAGCGGCTTCCAGGATATCAGCTCGTCGTTGCTGCAGGTGTTCCTTGCTCACTTTCGGAGACATCTTCGCTCCCCCGTTCTATTTTACCTTTGTTAATATAACCTATCATTGCTGCCAGGACTAATAAAGAGCCGGTGATAATAAAAGTTGGAATGACCCCGAGTACTGTTGCCAGCCATCCTCCAAGCAACGGGCCGATAATCGTTGCGGTGGTCGTGACACTATTGATCACCCCAAATACCCTGCCTGTCATATGAACCGGCGTTTCGACCTGAACCGTAGCCTGGAATGGAACAAACACCAGGCTTGCTGCAAAACCGGCAATCAATCCCAGGAACGGCGCCCATACCAGGGATAAGGTTAGATTGAAGTACGTGAATACTGCCATCATACCAAAGCTGATCCCGATCCCGCAAACACCGGTGAGCATCAGTGGAACGGCATTGTAATCGGTCTTTTTCGCTAACAGCATACCTGCAAGAAACATTCCAATTCCAGATGAAGTAACAATGTAACCAAACAAATCAGGAGAGGCGGCTGTGAGTTCTCTTAAGAGCACGATGATTTGAGAGTCAGACAGCTGCAGGATCAATAGGCTGGTTCCTAAGAAAAATAACCCTGCCAGCATAAAGCGATTCGATTGGATGAAAGTCATCCCTGCCTTAAACTCTTCCCGGAATGACGGTTTATCTTCCGCTTCTTCTTTTTCAGCAATCAGCTTGATTGTTTTTGGCAAAAAGAGAACGAGAAATGCCGATACGAGGAAGGTCCCCGAGTCGATGAAAAATACTACCTTCGCTCCGAATGCTGCTACTAACAAACCGCTCAATAATGGGCCGATCACTTTGGTCATTGAATCTATCATGGAAGTGATTGACATCGCACCCTTCATACTATCCTGAGCTACCAGTTCTTTCAGCTTACCGTTTTTGGCCGGAATGAATACAGCAGAAAAAACACCGATGGTAAATAGCGTCGCATAAACGATCCAAATCGTATCAGCCACTGCCAGCACAAGAATCAATCCGGCGCGTATGAGATCAGAAGTCATCATCAACGCTTTCCGGTTGAACCTGTCAGCCACCGTTCCCGCCAGGGGCCCCAACAATGCCATCGGGATTGCGAGACACAGAATAATGACTGAGACTTCCATCGGTGAGGCGTTCCATTTCAGCCCTACCATCGTAATAACCGCCACAATACTTAACCAGTCTCCAATACTTGAAACCGCCTGTGCTGCCATCAGTGTCCAATACCCTTTGTTTCTCAGCAACCCATTCTCCATTTACATCCCAGCCCCTCCAAAACGACATCAGTGTCGTTTATTTGTAATTTTATTATAACGACACCGGTGTCGTTTTGCAACTGTTTTTTTAAAATTAGTTATTCACCTGTTATTTGTGCAATTTTGAAATGGGGTGTCTCTCTTCATGTGGGGGGTGTCTCTCTTCTTGGGCCAACAATCTCTCTTTTTTTCAAATTTGTCTCTCTTTTTCGAGAATTTTGGAACTAGTATAGAAAGTGGACACAGGTAGTGAGCCATGTTTTAATCGACCTAAAGCTTAAATTAAGGACGTGTTCACTTGACTAAAAAAATGAAGAGTTACAGTTCGGAATTTAAAGAGTATGTAGCTAAAATGATTGTCCTAGACGGACATAAAATGACTGATATTTGCAACAAGCTCAATTTACCTTACGGTACCGTTAAGCGGTGGGTAGGGAGCTATCGTGACAAGCAGAAGAACGCAGAAAAAGAGGAACAAAACCAGCTATTAACGGCCTCTGAGTACAAAGAGATGTATGAAAAAGAACGGCAAGAGAAGCTTGAAGCTCAGGAGGAAGCCGAAATATTAAAAAAGGCAATGCACATCTTCACGCAAGAAAAAGAGTAAAGTTCGAGTTCATTTATGAACATCGTACAGAACACACCGTATCGAAGATGTGCGAAGTTCTTGGTGTGTCTACATCCGGCTATTATGCTTACCTCCACAGGTTAGAGCGGCCAGAAACAGAGCGGGAAGCATTCAATCGTTATTTAGATGAGCGAATTCTATTTCACTATCACGATAATCATGGGTGTTACGGCAGCCCTCGTATTCATAAAAAAATCCGGGATGAGGATGGACTATCGGTTTCCTTGAAGAAAGTGACTAACCGTATGAGAGAGTTAGAACTGTATGCAGTGCCACCAAAGAAATTTGTAGCGACTACCGATTCGAAACATGCCAATCAAACTTTTCCTAACCATTTGAAACGAGAGTTTCAACCAGAAGCTCCGAACAAGGTCTGGGCTACAGATATTACCTATATTCATACTGGTGAAGGATTCTTGTATCTAAATCCTGTCATGGACCTGTATTCTCGCCGTATTATCAGTTTTCGTATTGACGACCATATGAAACAATCGCTATCTCTACATGCCTTAGAAGAAGCTATCTCCCTTCGGGAGCCAGAAGCAGGATGGATCCATCATTCAGATCAAGGATCCCAATACTGTTCCAGGGCTTATGTAGAAACCCTTGAAGAAGCCCAAGCTACAATAAGCATGAGTCGGAAAGGCACACCCTATGATAACGCCTGTGTCGAAAGTTTCTTTGCCTCATTAAAAAAGGAGTACTTGTATAAATACGTATTCCCTACAAAAGCTGAAGCTATTTTAGCTGTTCAATTTTATATTAAATTTTATAACCAGAAGCGTATGCATTCCTTCTTGGATGATAAGAGCCCTATTGAAAAAGAAAAGGCCTATTATTCGGGCCAAAGTCAGAAGCTCGCTTCAGAACAAACTCCCTCTGCATAAAGGGTAGGATCGGTTTTGGTATCCTTCCCTTTATGCGGAGGCATCCAAGTGTTTCGGAAGAAAACACGCGGAAGAAAAAGTGGCCCGCTGAGTGATCTATTTTTGTCCACTTTATTGACAGAATTCCAAATTGGCGCCCTTACGCCTGAACCTTTCTCTCATCAGATGGGTATTGTCTCTTATATGCTTGATTTTTCTCATTAAAAAAACTTGGCTTATTGCCAAGTCCTTATGGTGAAACCCTTAATGTTTCTTATAAAAAGAAGCGTGAGGCTTCAGCCTCACGCTTTTCTTCTTCTATTAACCTGATCCCCATTTTTTCTGCAGCTGACAGATTTCTTTTTCATGCGTCGGGGTATCTTTAGGAGTCTCCAAAATAAACGGGATGTCAGCAAGCTGTGGGGTGGCGATCAATTGTCCAAACTGCTCTTCCGTTATGTAGCCGCTCCCGAATATATTGGCATGGCGGTCTTTCCCGGAACCGGTGTCATATTTTGAATTGTTGAAATGGATGGCTTCCAGGTGATCAAAATAACCGAGCTTGTTCCCTTTCTCCAACACCGCTTCCCAGTTGTCACCATCCCATAATCCGCTCGCGAAAGCATGACAGGTATCCAGGCAAAAACCGACTTTCTCAGGCGCCTCGCATAACTCGCGCACTCGGCTCAACTCTTCCAACGTCGTCCCCATCGAGCCTGGCTTTCCCGCGTTGTTTTCCAGGAGAATTTTACAGCTTCCCTCCCACTCGGAAAGTACTTCATTGAGAACGCCGATCATCAGTTGGTAGCTGACAAGGGGATCGCCATCATCTACCTGCTTGCCAAAATGGACCACCACGCCGATCGAACCACAGGCGTCGGTGATTTCAAGATCATTCAGCAAAGACGCCACCACCTCATCCCGCTTCCGGTCATCTGCGGGAGTCAGGTTGGTAGGGTAAGGCGTGTGCGCAATGGACAGAAGGCCATGCTGCTCACTAAACTCCTTGCAAAGCCTGGCATCATCTCGGCTCCATTCTTTGACCGACAGGCTGCGCGGGTTCTTGGGGAAATATTGAAAAGCAGCCGCATTCATGGCGGCTGCCTGTTTTGCTGCTCCTAAATAACCTTCCCGGATGGAAACATGGCTGCCGAATTTCATGAGAAATCCCCTTTCGCAGAAACACAATTTGTTTTAGTGTTCCCAAACGAGTGGAATGTTTACATTTTATTCGGAGGCTCTCCGTTCTACTCGTTGTTCCAGCACTTTTTTCAATTGGTCTTTATATTTTGCTTCCACGAGGATATACAGGAAATCACCCGCTTTGATTTCGGTCTCTCCGTATGGTGTGATGACCTGGTTGTTCCGGATGATCGCACTAATATTTGCCCGGTTCGGGAACTCGACGTCTCGCAGTTTTTGCCCAACGACCACCGACTCGGGACTTACCTGATATTGAATCATTTCTGCTGATGCTTTACCCATGGAAATCAACTCAATCGAATGGTGCGGTACATCTTTTTTTGGTCCGACAAGATGCAGCTTTTTCGCCATATAGGAAATGGTCGAACCCTGGACGAGGGCTGAAGTCAATACGATAAAAAAGACGATATTGAACATGACCTGGCTGTTTTCTATCCCATTGACAATCGGGAAAGTGGCCAGCACGATTGGAACAGCCCCGCGAAGTCCCGCCCAGGATATGAACAGTTTTTCTTTTACCGAATAACCCATTTTTATAAGAGACAAAAACACAGCGACAGGCCTTGCCACCAAAATCAGTAAGGCCGATAGCAATAAGCCGTTAAGCATAATCGCCGAGGTGAATACCTGCCCCGGGAAAACGAGCAGCCCAAGAATGATAAACATGAGGATCTGCGCCATCCAGGCAAACCCCTCATTAAATTGAAAAATCGAATAACGATAGGTGAGCTCGCTGTTACCGACAACAAGAGCGGCCACATATACTGCCAAGAACCCGCTCCCTCCAAGGAATGCCGTCACACTGTAGGTTACCAGGGCAAAAGCCACGGAAAAAATCGGATACAGGGCGCTCGAATCAAGTTTGATCCGGTTGATGGAAAAGGAAGCCAGCTTTCCCAGGACGATTCCAAACAGCAGCCCCATCCCCATTTGTACGAAAAACATCGGAACCATCATCCAAATCGACCGATCCTGGGCTGTTAGCAGTTCGATCAATGACAACGTAAGGAAAACGGCCATCGGATCGTTGGTTCCCGACTCTGCTTCCAGTGTCGCTCCCATTTTCGCTTTGATATTCCGTTCTTTTAATGCAGCAAAGACAGCCGCGGCATCTGTAGAACCGACAATAGCGCCAAGCAGCATGCCTTCGAGGATGGTCAGATTGAAAATCAAGTACGCAGAAAATCCAATGATAAGTGAAGTTAACAGCACACCGAGAGTCGCAAGCGATAGAGATGGTAGCGCCACAGAGCGAACCGTCTTCCACTTGGTATGGAGACCACCTTCAAACAAAATGATGACCAGAGCGAATACCCCGATAATCTGCGCGGTGCTGGCATCATCAAAATAGATGATGCCTAGCCCGTCACTGCCAAAAAGCATTCCGACAAGGATAAATAAAATCAAGGATGGAATGCCCCAGCGGCTTGAAAATTTAGCTACGAGTACACCACTAAATAAAAGTAATGCGGTAAGAAGTAAAAAAGTATCCGTGCCAAATGCGTCAAAAAACATATAAGGTAAGATTCTCCTTTAATGAATATAGGATGAGAGGTGAATGGAGGATTATGTAAAGTGTTTCACAATAAAATAATACCGGAAAACAAGCTTCAAATCAAAGTATTTGCACCATATTCTTTAATGGACAACCTCGTTTTCACTATTTTCAGATTGTTAACGTTTTCTATTTTTCGACAACCTCTTTATAATGAATAGAAGCATGTAATGAAGGAGTGTTGAAAGATGGATTACTTTTCCATTTCTTCGATGGTGGAATCATTCAAAGAATTATTTCCGAAAGAAGCCTCTATTGCTGTATCTGACGCGCAGCAATTCATCTATTATAAACCGAGTAAACATATAGACCTGAAGATCAAGCCCGGCGATAAAATCAATGAAAACACCGTGACATTCAAAGCGTTGAGCGTCCGGAAAAAGACATCCGATTACATCAACGGCAAGGTTTTTGGCACGCCTTACTTCGGTACCTCGGTGCCGATTATCGATTCCGGCAATCCGAAGGGCTGTGTCACCGCGATCTTACCTTCGAAGCAATTGAAATTTTTGTCCAAGTTTCTGACCCTCCATATGGAAGATCGCTGGATGCCGGTTCCTTATGAGGAAATCATGTTTTTAGAAGCACATAACCGGAAGACGTGGGTCCAATCGGAACGTGGCACAGGCACCCATAAATTTACATTAAGTGAAGTGGAATTCCATTTGCCGGAAGATATTTTTCTGCGCTGCCACCGTTCGTACATCATCAATGTTAATTATATTGCGGAGATACAGCCGGATTCCCATTCTACTTTTCTATTAATTATGAAAGATGGTACCAAGATACCGGTGAGCCAGACATATGCAAGCCAATTCCGCAGGATTCTTTCGTTCTGATTTTTTCTGAGTTATGTCGTGAATTTTCTATTTCAGTACGAATTTAAGCCTTTTCATACCAAAACCCAAGAGATGAACGCGTTAAGACGTTAGAATTATAAGAAAATTACATCTTGGAGGTTTTGGTATGACACAAACGTATGAACAACGATTACGAGATAAACGACTGGAAGATCGAATCGTTTCTGAGGAAACAGCTGCTTCCTGGATAAAGGACGGGATGACACTTGGCTTGAGCGGCTTCACCCGTGCCGGTGATGCCAAGGCGGTCCCTTCCGCTCTCGTTGAAAAAGCGAAGGAAGAGCATTTGAAAGTGAACGTATATACCGGGGCTTCCCTCGGATCCGATATTGACCGCCTGATGGCTGAAGCTGGAATTGTACACAAACGCCTGCCGTTCCAGGCTGATAAAACGATGCGCAACGAAATCAACCAGGGCGACATGCTGTTTGTCGACCAGCACCTGTCCCATACCGCGGAAGCGATACGCCAGGACGTGCTGAATCCGATAGATTACGCTATTGTGGAAGCGGTATCAATTACAGAGGATGGGATGATTGTGCCGTCCACTTCTGTCGGCAACTCTTCTATTTTTGCGGAGAAAGCGAAAAATGTGATTGTTGAATTGAATCTGGCGCAGTCCGATTCCTTTGAAGGCTTGCATGACATCTATGAATTAGGGGCACAGGGTAAGCGTCAGCCTATCCCGTTGACAGAAGTCGATGATCGTATTGGCACCATCGGTATCCGGGTCGATATCGAAAAAATTAAAGGTATCGTCATCACCAATCAGCCGGACTCCCCGTCGACCATCGTACCGCCAGATGAAGAGACAGCAACGATGGCGAATCATTTAATTGACTTTTTACGAAAAGAAGTAGAAATCGGACGGCTCCCTGAAAATCTGGCACCGTTGCAATCCGGCATCGGCTCCGTAGCGAATGCGGTGTTCCATGGCTTGCTCGATTCTGAGTTCACAGATCTGGAAGTCTATTCCGAGGTATTACAGGATGCGGTGTTCGACTTACTGGATGCCGGAAAAATAAAGTTCGCCTCCGGCTGCTCGATTACGCTTTCAGAAAACAAGCTCGAAGAAGTCTATGGGAACATCGACCGCTACCGTGACCGGCTTCTGTTACGTCCGCAGGAGATCTCCAATCACCCGGAACTCATCCGCCGGTTAGGTCTGATTTCGATCAACACTCCGCTTGAAATCGATATTTACGGCAACGTCAACTCCACGCATGTACTAGGCACGAAGATGATGAATGGCGTCGGCGGCTCCGGTGACTTTACGCGAAATTCCCGTCTGGCTATTTTTGTCACGAAGTCGATTGCCAAAAATGGCGATATCTCGAGCGTCGTCCCTTTCGTTTCTCATGTCGATCACACGGAACATGATGTCGACGTCCTTGTGACGGAACAGGGGTATGCGGACCTGCGCGGCCTGGCACCGAAAGAACGCGTGCCAGAGATTATCGAAAATTGCGCGCACCCGACGTACCGCGACCAGCTCTATGCCTATTATGAAGAGGCGTGGGAAAAAGGCGGCCAGACTCCCCATGTGCTGGAAAAAGCCTTCGAATGGCATACCCGCTTCAAAGAAACCGGCACCATGAAAGCAGCCGCCCTCCAGCACTCTTAAACTACAAGCAACACCCCGGGTCCTCCAGATATTGGATGTCCCGGGGTGACTTTGTTTGATGCTTGTATGGTGTCTAGTATACGCATTGTTTGTCTAGTAAATTTTTCATTCTGTCTAGTAAATTTCCAAAAGTGGCTAGTATCCTTTCCAGGATGTCTAATAAACTTCCTGAATTGTCTAGTATCCCGCCAGCGTGGTCTAGTATAAGAAAAATTTGTCCAGCAAAGCAGCACCCCAGGTCCGCCAGTTTCTGGATGTCCCGGGGTGCTGCTTTTGGTTTTACTGCATGGTGCCGCCTGCCTGTTCGTAGCGGGCGTGGAATTCTTGTAGGAATTGATTGGTTATTGCTTCATCATGAATGAACAGCATGTTTTCGTCATTGATATTATTACCATTGTTGCTCCAGTTGGTCGACCCGACAATAACCGTCGGATCACTCTCCGTATCTGCATCGATCAGCATCGTTTTGCTATGAAGCTTGCGGGACTCAGCATCTTTATACACCGGTGCCGGGTTGGCCCAGCGGGTGTTCGGGTTGTTGTCGCTTTCCTGGGAAGCAGTTCTTCCTGTCATGTCTACACTGGCAGACCACCACTGATTCCAGAAACTGGTGTCAAACACCCCTTTTATATCAAAACCGGTCAAAGAACCTTCCCTATCGTTATAGGACCCTTCCCATTTATACTTTAATTCATCCACCAGCTCCTGATCACACCAGGCAAAAATGGAGAAATACGTATTCAGGTCCGCGTCATTTTTTACAAATTCCGTCATCCGGCCAACGGCATCATCGCCGGCGGAAAAGTAGATTTCCACAGGTACCCCGTTGATATTCACTTGATGTTTGGTATTATCTACCTTTCTGGTACTGAAATTCGAGGTGGCTTTATCCGGCTCCATTCCATTACTTCCCCACATTTCATTGAACTCAGTTTTATAGATTCCGGCAAGCTCCGGCCAGTTGATTTCCACAACATGCTGCTGATTACCATCCAGAATGCCTGCTTGCCTATTTTCCTCGGAACCATATAAGCCGGTCACGGTGAAGTTCCAACTGCCGGTAAATACCCATCGGTCATCGACTACGGCAAATTTATTATGCATCTGATTCCCTGGTGAATAATAGGCATTTTCGTCTTTTTCTTCCGCTTCAACAAACAGTCTCCCGGTTTCTGTGCTGTTGCCGATTTCAACCGTCACTTCCGCAATGTCATTGGCCTCAGCCGGTAATCCATATTCCGAGCGGGCGGTACTGTCTTCCACTGCCATCATCGGTGAATCCGAGAAAACGTGGATATCATCAGCCGTGCCAATTACTCCATCATCACCCCGGACCATTTTTTCTACATACAACCTCATCGTCTTATAACGCTCGGTATAATGCGGGTCAGAGGCATCCTTAGCATCGGCGATTACACGCACATCGACTCCTTCAGCAGCCTTAGCAACCAATGTATCGACGATTCCCGGAAGGTTGATTTCATAAGTAGCAAAATCGATACTTTCCGTAGCACTGTTCAACCGTTCAATCAAACGGTCTTCTAGATTGACGTTGTCATTGGCTTCATTTCCAGCGAGGGCATTGGTATGATCGACGCATTTGTTGAAGTAAACGTTAATAGCTCCTTCTGATTCAGAAACATTAGATAAATTCTCCTGACTATCCTCACAGCCGCTGACGTTTTCACTGCCATTGGCACCTTTCGGGGTTCCAAAACCAACCGAATACTCAGCTGTGGCATCTGCCCAACTCGCTGGATCGGTACCCTCTCCTTCCGCATGAAGTCGTTCCATCGATGCCTTGGCATCGTTATCTCCTGCGTGCCACGCATCTACTTCATCGACTAAATCACCGGCAGCATCACGAAGTTCAAGTGCTTCTCCGGAATTGGACAGGCTTCCGGCATAAATCAGATCTGCTTCCGTATCAGGAACAGTCGAATCATCCGTTCGCTCCATTATGTAAAAGCTGTTTGCAGGAATTGTCCCTGATAATTCGATTGCGGGTGTACCATCCTGGGCTTCCAGCGTCCAGCCCGTTACGTCGATAGCTTCGCCCGTTTGGTTGTGTAACTCCATCCACTCATCATTATAGCTAGTCGTCGTTCCCATCCAGGCAATTTCATTGATAACAACCTCGCCTGTCCCTGCAGCATACGCGGATTTCTCTTCTTCCACCATCGGGCTGAAAAAGGATAAAACCATGGCAATTACTACTGTAAAAGGCAACATTCTGTTCACTTGCAGCACTCCTTTTCAAATTTATTTCTTGCAAGTTACAATTCTACCTATTCAGTGTAAAATACGTTCCTGTTTGAATGTTAGGAAAATGTAAAAATCCAACGATGGTATAGCATTACTAGTGCTTTTTTACAAAAAACAAATCCTCTCTGCCTACGAGGATAGTTGGATGAAGAGAGGATTGTACTGTCAGATTTAAAGAGACTTTCTTAAATAGTGGGGAAGATTATCTTACAGAAATGATGAAGCCTTGCTGGAACTGCTTTAACCTTAGAAGTAAGCAAAGGCCATAGGACAACAAACAGGAGGTGTGAGGACACATGAGTGGTTCTGATATCATGCGAAGGAATGAGCTCAGAGAAGGTGTGGAAAAAGTGAAGAAATATTACATCGACAGCCTGCAGGAGGCGGGGATATTTTATGAACATGATTCTGATCCGGCTTCCCTTCCTTTAAGTGAACTGGAAAATATGTTCCGCATGCTTGGTTCGCTTAAATAGCTAAAGACTGGAATTGGAACTAAAAAATCCTCCAGCCTGAAAAGGGCTAGGAGGATTTTCTTCGGTTATTTGACTTCGACGGTCCACCCTTGGGTATCTTCAAGCTTCCCTGTCTGAATACCTGTAATTGTATCATACAATCTCTGGGATAGTTCCCCGATTTCATGGTTGTTGATTACCATTTCTTTTCCGAGCCAGTTCAACTCGCCGACTGGTGAAATGACGGCAGCTGTTCCTGTCCCAAACGCCTCTTCCAGTTTTCCTTCTTCGTGGTATTGGTAAAGTTCTTCAATAGAGATTCGGCGTTCGGTAACCGTTATGCCCCATTTTTCCAGCAGTTCGATGACGGACATCCGGGTGATTCCCTGCAAGATGCTTCCACTCAATGCCGGGGTTACAACCTCGCCATCAATCTTGAAAAAGATATTCATACTGCCGACTTCCTCAATATAACGCTTCTCGACGCCATCAAGCCATAGCACGTCCGCTTTTCCTTCTTTATACGCCTGCTTCTGGGCCTGGTAGGCAGCGGAATAGTTCCCGGCTGTTTTCGCCATTCCCGTACCGCCTTTGACCGCGCGGGTGAACTTGTCTTCGACGCGGATTTTTACCGGGGTCAGGCCGCCGGAAAAGTAAGATCCGACAGGAGACAGGATAATCATCAGCTTATACGTTTTCGAAGGTGCAACCGATAGATTCGGCTCGGTGCCGATGATGAACGGACGGATATATAAAGAAGTACCCGGGGTGTCCGGTACCCAGTCTTTTTCCAGACTGATCAACTCTTCCAAATACTTCATCACTTTTTCCTCATCAATCGCCGGGATACTCAAGCGGTCGCTGGATCGGTTCAGACGCTCCAGGTTCTTTTCCGGACGGAATAAAAGAACGCGGTCACCGGAACGGTAGGCTTTCAATCCTTCGAAAACCGTCTGGCCATAATGGAAAATCATTGCCGCCGGGTCCAGTGTCAACGGCTCATAAGGTACGATGCGCGGTTCATACCAGCCTTTTTCTTCATGGTAATCCATCACAAACATGTGGTCGGTAAAGGTTCGGCCGAATGGAATCTGATCGGTGTTCGGTTTCGGCTGCTTATGCTTGCTCTCTACGATTACAAGTTCTTCTGTTTTCATCTTCATGACTCCTTATTAGATAAGATTCTTCAGTTAGTTGGATAAATAAGTTTGGCTATTCGCCCCTTACTCCTGACGAAAGCCCTGGATAAAAAAGTACCTCCAGCTGAAGTGGAGGTTTTAGATTATTATCCATTGTACGCCTAATTGCTGACAATTTAAAGCTTTACTCGGATAAAAGATGAAAAAATTCTGAATCAAGCGAAAACAGATGCAACATAACGAGCAAACCTTATTCCCAGTGGAATGGATAACCACATAAGGATCATCGACACTACAAAAAGATAAATCGAATTTTTCCACAAATATATGGCTCCTAACAGAACACCGACTCCCCATATTACCGCAATGAGGAAAAACTCCGGAGCCACGAAGGTCTTGTCGGTATAATTTTCCCCGATCGCTCCCCCAGCGAAAAAGGTAGAAATCATAAACACAACTATCCCACTGATTACGGCATTGATAATAGTGGCTGTTTTTTTCATAACCATCACTCCTCTCCTTTCATGGTACAATGAAACTCACATTTCAACTTCGAAAGCTTGGTGATAGATTTTGAAACGGATGACAGATTATGGTGTAAAAATCGGAAAAATGAAACAAGGGAAACGTAATAGTATTACCGATGTCGAAGGGGTGACAGTCGGGCACGTCACGTTAAGTGATGGAGACATCCAAACCGGCGTAACCGCCATCCTTCCCCATCAGGGAAATATTTTTAAAGAAAAATTGATTGCGTCCAGCCACGTAATTAACGGGTTCGGAAAAACAATAGGAACCATCCAGGTAAATGAGCTCGGAACGCTCGAGACACCGATCGTACTGACCAATACCGCAAGTGTCGGAATGGCGGCCGATGCATTAATTGCAGCTACGATGGAACAGAACCCGGAAATCGGACGGACGACCGGTACGGTAAACCCCGTCATCGGTGAATGCAACGATATGTTTTTGAATGATGTCAGAGCCCAGGCTGTTCAGAAAGAACATGTGTTAGAGGCGCTCACTACTACCGCTTCGGAATTTCAAGAAGGAGCCGTCGGTGCCGGCCGGGGCATGCTTTGTTATTCGCTCAAAGGCGGAATCGGTTCAGCGTCGCGACAAATGGAGTTACATCATGGAGTATATACGATGGGGGTGCTCGTGTTATCGAACTTCGGCATGTTAAGTGATCTGAGGGTGAATGGAAAACCTCTCGGCCAGGAGTTGAAGCAGGCACTTCTTGATTCCTGGGAGGAAAAGGACAAAGGTTCGGTGATGGTAATCGTCGCAACCGACTTGCCGGTATCCGAGCGGCAGCTGAACCGGATTCTTAAACGGTCAGTTACCGGGCTCTCCCGGACAGGAGCGACGATTGGTCATGGCAGTGGTGATATCGTCCTCGGCTTTTCAACTGCTGTAAAAATCCCGCACGACAAGCCAGCTCAGCCGCTAACCATCCCGACGATTCATGAAGAAGACATCGATACAGCCTTTCGGGCGATTGGGGAAGCGACAGAAGAAGCGGTTTTAAACTCACTGGTGACCGCTGAGCATGTTGTCGGTCGTGATGGGAATGAACGTCCAGCCTTCAAGGATTTACTTGCCAAATTTGGGATTGAGTTGACATAATTATTTTACGGAAACTTCGCACTAGTGAAAACCACCATCCTGGTGGTGATTGCCGCCCTGGTTATGATGGGTGATCGTGTTGGTGAAATGGGCACTTTTTTCATACGCTTTATCCCTGGAGGTTCGCTTATGTTTATTCAATTTATCGCCATAAAATTTATTGCTGTTGAGTCCAAGCTTATCTTTAATGAAAACCAGAGCGAGCGGCGCAAACAATAATATCAGTAATCCCAATAGAATCCACATATTACCTGCCTCCTATTATAATTGAAAGCACGCTACGGGTGTAACGTGCTTTCTTTTAATTGATTAGTTTATGCATCAGCCAGGACTGGCCGGTTAGGAATAATCCGCCTATCGCCCAGTACAAAGGAATTGCTGCTGGCATGGTGAAGGAAATGACCAGGATCATAAGCGGGGATATTAGCCCCATCCAGCGAACCATCGGATTATTATTTGCCGGATCAACCGGCATTAACTTTTGCTGCACTTTGAACTGTAAAAAGTAAATGGCACCGGCCATAATCGCAAGAGGAATATCCACGCTTCCCAGACTGAACCATAGGAACGAATGAACCGCAATCTCCTGTGAGCTTTGGATCGCATAATAAAATCCCATCAGAATTGGCATTTGTATCAACAGTGGCAAGCAACCGGCTGACAGCGGGTTTACACCGTGCTTCCTATAAAGAGCCATCATTTCCTGCTGTAATTCCATCTGCTTCTCCCGGTTATCTTCTTCCTTTATCCTGGCCTGAATTTTTTCCAATTCCGGCTGCATGCCGGTCATTTTTTCCTTCATCTCCCGCTGATTTTTATACTGCTTCATCATAAATGGCAAAAGTACCAGTCTGATTAACAGGGTGATTAAGATGATCGCCACCCCATAACTTCCAGCAAAAATCGAGGCGGTAGTTTCAATCAAAAAAGTGAATGGGTCGACAAACACATGAGTTAAGAAACCATTCCCTGCCTGGCCGTTACCGGCACAACCACTCAATAATACGAGCACGATACTTCCTATGAAAAATAAACGTTTCACTTTCTTCCTCCTCACAAATTTAAAATCTATCGAGTGTGAGGAGGGCAATGGTCATCGTTATCGTCATCTGGAGCGTCTTTTCGCTTCATAAACCTTGTTATGAAAAAGACTTGCGTCTGCTTCGGTAATACTGCTGCGGCTAACTGCCCTTTGCTAAAGGTCCGCTCTACTGCCGTTTCTGAATGTAAAAGCTCGCTCGTAAAGGCCGGACTTTCCAAAAACTGAACAGCTAACAACATGGAAGACGGGACCAGCACCGCTAAAAATAACAGATAGATATGTAAGTTTAATGGCAAATCAAATAATAACTCGAACATGCTGTTCCCTCCTTCCCATTTGGTCGATACTACTATGTACGAGACCGTTTTAAAAAAGTTTCAACTTTTTTGTCTGGGGGTTCTTCCCTAACTCGGAAGACTTCTCCCCTAACGATGGAATGTTCTGACTTAACAAGCTAAGGTTCTGCCCTAACTCTGTAAACTTCTGACTTAACGCCGCAATCTTTTGCCCTAACGAGATTCCCCACGTCTATGGACGCAAATTGTTATACCAGGTGACTGCTTTTTGTTCCAGCTCTGTGATAAAATGATGCTTTCCTTCGATATAAGCATCCATATCGTGCGGATGTTTTCGGGCGAGGTCCTGTTTCAACGTGCCATAGGCTTTTGCCACATCGGGATGCTCCCGTAAATAGTCACGAAACGCCAAGTGACGGATGGCGTCCGGACTCCCTTCCTCGAAAACATGGACGTGATGGGTGCGAGCGTCCCCACCTTTTCTGAAAAAACGGCGGCCTGGAATACCATACTCCCCTTTCGCTTCATATCCAAGCGTTTCCATTGCTTCCTTACATGGATCAACTGCTGCAATTTCTTTTACTACCGGCATGATATCGATGATCGGTTTTGCCGGAAGCCCAGGGACCGACGTGCTGCCGATGTGATGGATAGCCACAAGGTTATCGCCTAATACCGCTTCTATCTGGTCCGCTTCTTCCCTATAACGGTCCATCCACCGGGCATCAAATGCTACTACCTCTACTTTTCTCAACAATCAGCTACCTCCCTCACTAATTCTTTCGTTTTTCAAACACATCAAAATGATCCCAGATTCCTTCTAATACATCGAGACGTTCGTGGATATCGGTCTGCTTCTCTTTTCCGACAAATGTAATCAGGGCATTAATCAGGCTTAGCGGAGCAACGAATGAATCGATGAAACTTGGCATCTGGCTTGATGCCGCCAATGGAATATCCGCATGGGGCACGAGTGGCGATAACAGATTGTCGGTAATCGCAATCGTCTGCGCATTCTTTTCCTTGGCGTAGGTAAACATCTGAATCGTACTCTTAGTATAACGCGAAAAGCTGATACCGAGAACGACATCCTCCTCTCCCAGGTCATACAATTTTTCCGAAGAATCCTCGACCGATCGGATCAATTCCGTGTTTTGCAAGATGATGCCGAGATAATAATTCAGAAATACACCAAGTGAGGCAGCACTGCGGTTGGCGATGATATAAATTTTTCTTGCCTTCAACAAAGATCCGACCGCCTGGTGGAACGCCTGTTCATCCAGTTTTTCCACCGTCGCCTGGATGTTTGAGATATCATCCTGAAACACTTCATAGACACCGGATGATTCCTGGTCATACACTTCTTTTGAAATTTTCAACCGCTCGGTCGTCGTCAACTGCTGCTGGACGGAGCTTTGCATATATTGCTGCATCTCCGCATACCCGCTGTACCCGAGTGCTGTTGCAAACCGGACCACTGTGGCATCACCGACGCCTGCCATTTTCGCCAATTTACCTACGGTTAAAAATGGAGCAGTCGTCTGGTTCTCTACTATGTAGGTCGCAATCCTGACGTGGGATTTGCTCATGTCCCCGATGTTAGCTGCGATACGCTGGTATACATTCTCCATCCTCACAACCTCCTATTCTGCTTTAAGGTTAACCGCTTCTTCTACTTTACACAAGGTTAATAAGGCGGACCAATTGCAAGTCTGGTTCGCCCCGGTTCCCTTATTTATTTAAGACGCGACGGATCGCCTCGTCGTGAGCGGAGACGGTTTGTTCAATATCTTCATCGCTGTGCACCGTCGACATCGAATATCGGTTCATCGGTTTCGTATAAATGCCGAGCTTCAATAATTCATAATCGATTTCTTTTCGGAGATTGGCATCATGATGCTCCATATCACGGTAGTTAAGAATTTTTCTATCCGTCAAAATGATATTAAAAATACTCCCCGCACCAACGGTCTGCATCGTCAGCCCGTGTTGATGGTAAACGGCCTCCAGTTTCTTGCGCAGCAGGTTTGTTTTTGCAAACAAATCATCCACTGCCCCTGGCTGCTCCAGTACGTCAATCGTCGCAAGTCCGGCAGCAAGCACGGTCGGATGTCCGTTGTACGTGCCACTATGAAAAACGGACTGCTTCTTATTCGTATTATCAGCACCGGCTGTGAGGATGTCACGGCTGTCATCAACAGCGGTTGTCATCATAAACTCCCGCTTTCCGCCGATGGCCCCCACAGGAAAACCACCGCCTAATACTTTTCCAAGCGCCGTTAAATCTGGTTTAATTCCGAACATTTCCTGAGCACCTCCAAGTCCGACCCGGAAACCCGTCTTCACTTCATCAAAAATTAATACAATGCCAAGCTCTTCGGTAATTTTACGGATGCCTTGTATGAAATCTTGTTCGGCCGGGATGAACCCGCCCTGGACCGGCTCCAGAATTAGACCGGAAATTTCACCAGCATGTTTCCGTAAAATCCGTTCCGCGTTTTCTAAATCATTGAATGGAAGCATGATGGTATTCTCTACATAATACTCAGGAATTCCACTGGATTCCGGGACCGCTTGCGGAGCTTCTTCTCCACCCGCCTGCTTGAGGTCAGGGTTCACACTAAGAAGCACCTGATCATAGCCGCCATGATAATGACCTTCAAATTTGGCCAGTTTCGTTTTCCCGGTATAAGCCATTGCTGTACGGATCGCTAGCAGTGTCGCTTCCAGCCCGGAGTTCGTGTAACGCACCATATCGATGCTCGGGTACAAGTCGATCAGTTTTTCTGCCATGGTGATTTCCAGCTTATGGGGCGTTCCAAAAATTGTCGTGCCGTCTGTCTCCATTTGGTTCATGACGGCCTGCTGCACATGCTCGTGGCCATGACCATGAATCAAGGCTCCATAAGACAGCAGGTAATCGATATACTCATTGCAATCCACATCGTAGATTTTGCTCCCTTTCGCTTTTTCCATCACCAATGGATGGGGCGCAATATGCTTGATATGGGCAGTGACACCGCCGGGAATCACTTTCCCCGCTTTTTCGAAAAGCTCCGCCGACTTCTTCGTGTGATCAGATATTAGCCCTTTACTGTCCGTAGTAATTGTCAACATCTCCCTTTCCGGAATATACATTTCATTATTTAGTATATTATGAAATAAATCATTCAAAGTCAACGGAAATGCGATTACATTTTTATTACAGAAAAAAACTCTGGCTGCGGGTCAGCCAGAGGTGGTGTCGTTGTCTCCTATACGCTTGTCAGTTCTCTCTTTTTTCAAAATTTGTCTCTCTTATTGAAAAATTTGTCTCTTTTAATTTCGAATTTGTCACTCTTACCAACGGTAGCAGCTCTCATCCCTGTTACTTTGTCTCTCATACAGTAAGATTTTCTCTTATCCGCCCTGGATATCACGCCTCCGGTATCCTGCAAAACCAGCTACAAGCACTACCACCGCAATACCAGTCAGCACGCTCAGCGCCAGCCAGCTCACTTCTTCGACCGGGAGTTCCGGAATATGACCGAACGGGCTCAGTTTAGTGACCCACTCGTCAAATTGGAATAATCCTCCCATATAGACGACGATGAAAGAGTAGACAAGATACAGCCAGGCGACGACAGTAAGACTTGGCGCCAAGCCAATCAGCAAAACTGCCAGTGCAAGCATTACCCACATGGCAGGTAGATAGGCCATGGCAGATTCATAGAATCTTCCAAGCGAAATACTATCTTCCATGACGGCATTGCCGGCAACTCCGAGACCAAGCGCGGCCAGGGATAACATAATCCAGCCGCCAACCAATGCCAGCACCAGATAACTTCCCATCAGCCTCGTCCGGGAAACCGCTCGTTCCAGCAAGTGAGCGGCCCTCCCTTTGCTCTCTTCCCCTTTCAGCTTCAACATGAACAACAAAGCAGGAATCGTGCTGATCATGGCGAGTACCGCCATCAGCATCGACAGGAACTGTTCGGTCAAAGATACACCGGAAACCGGGGTAAGCAGCTGCTGCATCATTTCATTGTCGGCAAAAAACGACTCCAAATCGCCAAGAACCGAGCCATACGACGCGCCAAGCACGAACATTGCGATTGCCCAGGAAATGATTCCCGTACGCTGAAGACGAACCGCTAACCCAACGGGATGGACTAATAGGCGGGATGCCTGTTTTTTCCCTGCTTTAGATGGTAAAAATCCTGCGTCCATGTCGCGGATAGCATTTAAATAAAACGCTAAAACGGCAAGCACAACAGCCGCAGTCAGGGTGGCCACAACCGGCCACCAAAGATTGTTGACATATGTTTCCGTGCGGACGATCCACCCGAATGGGGAAACGAGTGCCAATGCTTCGCTGGACACATCTCCAATGGCCCGGACCATATAAGCGAGCAACAGGACAGCCATCCCCAGGCCGATTGTTCCTCTTCCACTTTCCGACAGCTGGGCGAACACGGCTGTCAGGGCAGCGAAAAAGATTCCCGTTACTCCGAGGGCCGCTCCGTATAAAAGTGAACCCTCAACATCAATGCTTTCTACATTAAAAGCTACAAGCCCAACAGCAATGAGCAGGGCCAGCACGAGATTCGCGCCTGTATATACCACGAGCGTTGAAGCAAGACTGGAAAGCCTTCCAGCCGGAAGCGCCCGTACGAGCTCCAGCCGGCCATCCTCCTCTTCTCCCCGCGTATGCCGGGCAACCAGCAGGATATTCATCACCCCCACGACAACCGCTGTCAATAGCAGCATCTGGTGGGCAAGCATCGCACCGACGGTATAATTGTCGAGACCATAGCCAGGACCGACCATGGCAATCATCGCCGGATTTTCCATCGTTTCTGCCATTGCCTGCCGTTCTGTTTCGGAGGAATACAAGGTAGAAAAAGCACTCACGACAAGCAAAGTAGAAACAAGAAAAGCAGCCACCCAAATGACAAGTCGTACCCGGTCCTGTCTTGCGATATGCCGGGCAAGAACGCCTGTGTTGGCATATAACCGCTTATTCATCAGCCTTCCACTCCTTCATAATGGCGCATGAACAAGTCCTCCAGTGTCGGCGGTGTGCTTTCAATCTTTACGATTCCGAACCCGCTGACATAACGCATCACATCATCGAGTTTTTCCGTATCCACTTGAAAAACGAGCGCCCCGTCTTTTTCTTCGAGATGATGGACGCCAGGCTGCTCTCCCAGATCGGGTACATGCTGTTTCGTTTGTAACAACAGCTGTGTCCGCGTCAAATGGCGCAAGTCGGCAAGAGAGCCCGATTCGATGATCCGTCCATCCCGGATAATCGCCACCCGGTCACAGAGCCGTTCGACCTCGGATAAAATATGACTCGAGAGCAATACACTTTTCCCTTCCGCTTTAGCTTCCATCACACATTCCTGGAAGACACGTTCCATCAATGGGTCGAGGCCGGATGTCGGTTCATCCAGGATATACAAATCGGCATCCGAGGAAAAGGCAGCGACAAGCGCCACTTTTTGCCGATTCCCCTTGGAATAGGTACGGCTTTTTTTTGAAGGATCCAATTGAAACCGGCGAATCAGTTCCTCGCGGCGTTCCGATCGCTTGACTCCCCGCAGCTTCACAAACAGATCGATGACTTCCCCGCCGGTAAGGTTCGGCCACAGGTTCACATCCCCGGGGACGTAAGCAATTCGCTTGTGCAATTCCACCGCGTCACTCCAGGCATCTTTCCCGAAAATAGTCGCCTCGCCTTCGGTCGCCTTCAACATGCCAAGCAGCACTCGGAGCGTCGTCGATTTTCCGGCACCATTCGGGCCGATAAAACCGAACACTTCCCCTTCCCTTACGTCGATATCGACCCCATCCAGCGCCTTTACCTTGCCGAAATGCTTTTTCAGGTTTTTTGTTTCCAATACACTCATCCTGATCCCTCCCTTACGAATAAAAACTTTTCCGCAAAACGTCTAAATACTCATCAAATTCCTTCCAATACGGATCAAAATCCAATGTGGCAAAATTCGCCCCATCGAGCCGCTGCTTCATTTCGTTCTGATAGCCTTCGATAGCCCAGCGAATCAGGCGGAACGCTTTTTCCACATCGACATCGTCCCGGAACAGGGAATAGTCGATATTCTCATACATGATTTTGTTCCCCATTTCCTGAAGCTGTTCCATCCGTGGCTTCAACCGGTCAGGAATCGACTCCTGATCGAGCATGAATGTCCCACTGAACCGAAACAGATCCGGATGCTCCAGGAACGCCTTCATTTTCACTCGCGCGGCATGCTTGAACCGTTTGATAAAATCCCGCTCGCTCGGATCGATCCGCTGTAAATAATCTTTCATAATGACATCGAGCGTGTATTCGATGAGATATTCGTAGAGCCCCTGCTTGTTTTTAAAATAATAGAAAAGCATTCCCTTACCGATTCGGGCTTCTTTCACAATGACATTGGTCGACGCCTGCTCAAAACCTTTCTCAGCAAACTCACGGAAGGCTGCATTCAAAATTTTTCTACGTTTATGATCGTCTAAATTGATGAATTTCGTTGCGATGGTTTTGCCCCTCCTTTTCACCAATATATAAACCTCGCGTTAATTTTAGACCACTCCGGTCGACTTAATTGTACTCCCTTTCGACCACCCTGGTCAACTTAATTTTTTCATTTAAATTGTAAAGGAAAAATTAATAAGATTAATTCTATGTAAAGACGGGTATATTCAAGCAGAGATTTATTATTCCCCTTTTGTATTCACTTCTGGTAAAGATTTGTATTTACTTCTGACAAAGAATTTGTTAAATTGAACTATTATGTGAGTGATGAAACATTAACAGGAGGTTCACCACGATGAAAGATTACAAGAGTCTATTGAAAAAGGGCTGGCTATTCTTCCTAGTAGCTGTCCTGTTCCTATGGGGTAAAACCTATTATGCTTTGAAAACAGCTTTTAACTTAGATATTGAAAATAGTACACAGCAATTCATTCTCGGAATTGCACCAATCAGTTCGATTTTATTTTTCCTGGGCTTGTCCCTGTTGATACCAAGACGATTCCGGAATAAAGCGTTCATGACGATTTATGTACTGATGACGTTCGTGCTTTTCGCCAATGTTGTCTATTTCCGCTTTTTCAGCGACTTCATTACACTGCCGGTACTGATGCAGTACAAGAACTTTGCTGAACTAGGCGGCAGTGCCCAGGCATTGATTCATCCAATGGATGCCATTTACTGGATTGATGTCGCCATCCTGATTACCTGGCTCGTGTCGAAGAAAGTTAAACCGTCAATACGGTTCAAAAAGCGTACCGTTGCGATGCTGTATGCCGCAGTCATTGGTATTGCAGCTGTGAACCTGAACCTGGCTAATCAGGAGCGCCCGGAACTCTTAACACGGACATTCGACCGCATGAAACTAGTAAAATTGCTGGGAATCTATAACTATCACATCTATGATAGTGTCGTTACCGCCAACGCATCCTCCAAGCGAGTGTTTGCGGACAGTGATGAATTGACAGAAGTACTCAACTACGTCAATGGCCAGCAAGGGAAAATGGGTGTACAAGGGGAATATTTCGGTAAGGCAAAAGGTAAAAACGTTGTGCTTATTTCTCTGGAGTCCGCACAGAATTTTGTTATTGACTACAAGTTGAACGGCGAAGAAGTCACTCCGTTCCTGAACGATTTAAAAGAGGATAGTTACTATTTCTCTAACTTCTATCACAATACAGGTCAGGGAAAGACTTCCGACTCGGAATTCCTTTTAGATAATTCTATGTATGGCATGTCACGGGGTGCTGTTTTTACAACGAATGCCAATAATGAATACAACGCGACCCCGGAAATTATCAAAGAGGAAGGCTATACACCAGTGTCGTTCCACGGAAACAATGACTCGTTCTGGAACCGGGATGTCATGTACAAATCCCTTGGTTACGACCACTTCTTCTCTAAGAGCGAATATGATGTAAACGAAGAAAACTCCGTCAACTATGGCTTGAAAGACATTCCTTTCTTTGAACAATCGATGCCAATGATCAAAGACCTGGACAAGCCATATTATGCGAAGTTCATTACACTGACGCACCATTATCCGTTCATTTTGAACAACGATGAAGATGTAATGATCGATCCTGCTGAAACTGGAGATGGTACGGTAGACCGCTACTTCCAGACCATGCGTTATCAGGATGAAGCAGTGAAAAAGTTCATGGAAATGATGAAGGAACAAGGCGAATATGAAGATACGATTTTCGTTATGTATGGTGACCACTATGGCATTTCTGATAACCATAACCGTGCCATGGGAGACCTGATGGACAAAGAAATCCGCACATTTGAAGAAGCGCAGTTCCAGGAGGTCCCATTGATCATTCACATTCCAGGTGAAGAAGGTAAAGAAATGAAGACAGTCGGTAGTCAAGTCGACTTGAAACCGACAATCCTTAATCTACTTGGAATTGAAGCAGGAAACGACGTCCAGTTCGGTGTCGACCTGTTTGCGAAAGATCGTGAGGACATTGCCATCTTCCGTGACGGTACGGTCGTTACTGACAAGTATATCTATGCTGCCAAGGACGGCGCCTGCTATGACAAAGAAACCGAAGAAGAAATCGATGGTGAGGCCTGTGCCCCACTAAAAGAAAGAGGAGAACAAGAGCTGGAGTATTCCGATAAAGTTGTCCACGGCGACTTGCTCCGCTTCCTTGATCAGAACAAGGACATCGAAGGAAAATAATCGTATGAAGCCAAGAAGCACTACCTGCAAGTTCAGGTGGTGCTTTTTTTGTCTCTTATAGGTGGGGCTTTGTCTCTTTTAGTACTGTGATTGTCTCTCTTCTAATTACGGCGTTCTCTTATATGGTTGATATTGTCACTCTTATTTTCGAATTTTGGAACTAGTATAGAAAGTGGACACAGGTAGTGAGCCATGTTTTAATCGACCTAAAGCTTAAATTAAGGACGTGTTCACTTGACTAAAAAAATGAAGAGTTACAGTTCGGAATTTAAAGAGTATGTAGCTAAAATGATTGTCCTAGACGGACATAAAATGACTGATATTTGCAACAAGCTCAATTTACCTTACGGTACCGTTAAGCGGTGGGTAGGGAGCTATCGTGACAAGCAGAAGAACGCAGAAAAAGAGGAACAAAACCAGCTATTAACGGCCTCTGAGTACAAAGAGATGTATGAAAAAGAACGGCAAGAGAAGCTTGAAGCTCAGGAGGAAGCCGAAATATTAAAAAAGGCAATGCACATCTTCACGCAAGAAATAGAGTAAAGTTCGAGTTCATTTATGAACATCGTACAGAACACACCGTATCGAAGATGTGCGAAGTTCTTGGTGTGTCTACATCCGGCTATTATGCTTACCTCCACAGGTTAGAGCGGCCAGAAACAGAGCGGGAAGCATTCAATCGTTATTTAGATGAGCGAATTCTATTTCACTATCACGATAATCATGGGTGTTACGGCAGCCCTCGTATTCATAAAAAAATCCGGGATGAGGATGGACTATCGGTTTCCTTGAAGAAAGTGACTAACCGTATGAGAGAGTTAGAACTGTATGCAGTGCCACCAAAGAAATTTGTAGCGACTACCGATTCGAAACATGCCAATCAAACTTTTCCTAACCATTTGAAACGAGAGTTTCAACCAGAAGCTCCGAACAAGGTCTGGGCTACAGATATTACCTATATTCATACTGGTGAAGGATTCTTGTATCTAAATCCTGTCATGGACCTGTATTCTCGCCGTATTATCAGTTTTCGTATTGACGACCATATGAAACAATCGCTATCTCTACATGCCTTAGAAGAAGCTATCTCCCTTCGGGAGCCAGAAGCAGGATGGATCCATCATTCAGATCAAGGATCCCAATACTGTTCCAGGGCTTATGTAGAAACCCTTGAAGAAGCCCAAGCTACAATAAGCATGAGTCGGAAAGGCACACCCTATGATAACGCCTGTGTCGAAAGTTTCTTTGCCTCATTAAAAAAGGAGTACTTGTATAAATACGTATTCCCTACAAAAGCTGAAGCTATTTTAGCTGTTCAATTTTATATTAAATTTTATAACCAGAAGCGTATGCATTCCTTCTTGGATGATAAGAGCCCTATTGAAAAAGAAAAGGCCTATTATTCGGGCCAAAGTCAGAAGCTCGCTTCAGAACAAACTCCCTCTGCATAAAGGGTAGGATCGGTTTTGGTATCCTTCCCTTTATGCGGAGGCATCCAAGTGTTTCGGAAGAAAACACGCGGAAGAAAAAGTGGCCCGCTGAGTGATCTATTTTTGTCCACTTTATTGACAGAATTCCAATTTGTCTCTCTTAATTAAAAAATTGTCTCTCTTACGCGCTATGCTGTCTCCCATCCGGCTATTCTCTCTCTTATAGGGGTGAGATTTTAATGTTTTTGTTTTGCAGCATGTGGCACAAAAAAACCGGAACCTGAATGAGGATCCGGGGGTATTCCTTTTATAAACTATATGATTTTTCTTCCCCATAACCAAGAACGTCTACGGTCGTGTCAGGATAGTCCCTCAATAACGCTTCCAGTTCTTTATCCCTGTCCACCATATACGAAATCACGGGAAATGCCTCGACAAGTCCGTCGAGCGTTTCTTTCGAGGCCGCTTTCTCTTTCGATGGGAACGTGTGGCTTGGAATAACCGTTTTCACATTCAAAAGATGCTCCACTACATAGGCCGCTTCTTTCGGATTCATCGTAAAATGACCACTCGCGGACAAAATGGCCATATCCGGCTGATAAACATCCTGTATCAGCTTCATATCCGCCATCATAGCTGTATCACCGGAATGGTATAGCTTGAGGTCATCCTTAAAAGCGAAAATATACCCGCATGGCTCTCCGGCGTAGATCGGCGTTCCTTCCGTTTCCCCATAGGAGCTCGTATGTCTTGCCGCTACCATCGTCAGCTCGGCATCTGCCACCTGGAACTGGCCGCCGAAATTTAATGGCATGACATTCTGGCAGCCTTTTTGAATCAGAATCATCGCCAACTCATACTGTGCCACAATCAGTACGTCCGGTTTTGCCTGCGTCAGCCGCTCCAGCCCGCTGGTGTGGTCAAAATGGCCATGGGTAAGAACAACGGTGTCAATCGTAGCTAAAAATTCATCTGTCTGATAATCCTCGGGACACCCAGGGTTCATTTCGAAAAACGGGTCAATCAGAAACTTCGAACCCCCATTACTCGTCAACACATACATAGCATGACCCAGTCGTAACACCTTCACTTGCATCCCTCCATTTTGGTCATCTGTTATGACTTGGACTAAGATGGGAAGTTATCACCTCGTTGTAAGCGCTTTCTTTATTTTACCACAAAAAAGACCCACGGATGGGCGGACTGCTACCTTTTCTCCTGGTTACGCTTGCGAATGCTTTCGGAAAAGCTTCCGGCGATTGCTGCAAAAATCTCTCCCATTAACGTAACGATGCCACGATTCATCCTTACTGGAAAATCACGCTTCGGCATTTTTTCGTGACACCGCCAGCGTAATTGCCGTAAACAAATAACCTAGCAGCAATAAACCGGTATAAACAAAGGAGTATCCGCTCGGTACAAACAACAGAGACACCACTTCCACGAAGGTCAAGTCAGCAAAAACTCCAAACCCTGCTCCGGTTGCACCTTGTTCCAAACCTGCAAATCCGCCTTTTCGGAAGAAAAAGAACGCTGCATTGGCAAGCAGATATCCGAACAGACCGATCAGGCATAGGCGACATTTAGAAAGTTTATATCCAATTCCAAAGATTATTCCCAATAACAAAAAGATCGTAGGATAGAAAAGCATCAACGTCTCGATGGCACCCACATGTCTCACCCCGTTATTTGAAATTCATTTAATTACAATTATTTCAAATAATGGGACATTTCTCAATACTATTTTTCCATTTTCAAGTTCAAAGCATAAAAAAAGGCTGCCTGTTATTAGCAGCCTGGTTATAACTCAATGGTGCTGGTGATCTCGGTTTCCTCCAATGCCTGCGTGGCCAGCCGGTCCGCCTCCCTGTTCCGTTTCCGGGATACTACCTGATACTCTGGTGTAATACCGAGCTGCTCGAATTTATCTTCTATTCGATCCGCCCACTTGGACAATTCATCTTCTAGACACGGCCATTCGCCATTCAACTGGTTGATCACGACCTGGGAATCACCGACGATTTTTACATCGATATGATGGACTCCGAGAAAATCCAGTTCCTGCAAAGCCAGGTGGAGTGCCGCGTATTCCGCTTCATTGTTCGTTTGCAGTTCATCGACGAAAGCATTTTTCCTGAGGCGATAAGACTTACCATCCTGCTCATAATAAATCGCGCACCCCAGCCCCGATTTTTTCGTTTTCAAATCAAAGCCGCCATCAAAATAAACGGTAATGTTATGCGGTTCTGTTTCAATTCCTTTCATGAATTCCTTCAGTTCTTTCAAGCTCCACGTTTGACCCTTGGGATCGATAAACGTAAAGCTGCTGGCCCGGCCGGTCTTTTCTAAATCGTCGGCAATCAAAATCGCCTGCCCTGCCGGCATTTCTTCAGAAGTAAATGCACTTGTCGTCCCCTTCGGTGTTTTGTAAGTAAATTCAATCCGGACTTTCATCTGCCAACCCACCTTTTCTCTGTTAGTTTATTTATGACCGTATTTGTACGTCATTAAACCATAATAAGTTTTGACAATTTCTAAATAATGGTGTAAATTACCCAATGTACGAACAATTAAAATTACACTAAAAAAATCATTCGTTTTTAGGAGTGTTTTCTATGGAAAATGTATTTGATTATGAAGATATTCAACTGATTCCCGCAAAATGTGTCGTTAACAGTCGCTCGGAATGTGATACGACTGTCCAGCTCGGTGGATATACATTCAAGCTCCCTGTCGTGCCTGCCAATATGCAGACCATCATTGATGAAAATATAGCTGCCACACTTGCTGAAAATGGCTACTTTTATATCATGCACCGCTTTCAGCCAGAAAAACGTCTGACTTTTGTGCGGGAGATGCAGGACAAAGGATGGGTCGCTTCCATCAGTGTCGGTGTCAAACCCGAAGAATACGACTTCGTCCGCCAGCTTTCCGCAGAAGGCCTTACTCCGGAATTCATCACGATTGATATCGCCCACGGTCACTCCAATGCGGTCATCGAAATGATCCAGCATATTAAAGAGCATCTGCCAAACAGCTTTGTCATCGCCGGAAATGTTGGTACACCAGAAGCGGTCAGGGAACTGGAACATGCCGGAGCGGACGCTACCAAAGTAGGTATCGGCCCAGGAAAAGTATGTATTACCAAAATAAAAACCGGCTTCGGAACAGGCGGTTGGCAATTGGCAGCACTAAGATGGTGTGCAAAGGCGGCAAGCAAGCCCATCATTGCCGACGGCGGTATCCGCACCCACGGTGATGTAGCAAAATCCATTCGTTTCGGTGCGTCGATGGTCATGATCGGCTCCCTTTTTGCAGGACATGAAGAATCACCAGGGGAAACTTACGAACAGGATGGAAAGCTTTATAAAGAATACTTCGGCTCTGCGTCTGAATTCCAAAAAGGCGAGAAGAAAAACGTCGAAGGCAAAAAAATGTACGTCGAGCACAAAGGCTCCTTAAAAGATACCTTGCTCGAAATGGAGCAGGACCTCCAGTCCGCCATTTCCTATGCAGGGGGAACCAGCCTCGATGCCATCAAGCATGTCGACTATGTAGTGGTTAAAAATTCGATTTTTAACGGAGACAAAGTTTATTAGAAAACTCGTCAAGTGCTGATGTCAAACGGCTTAGTAACTTCTTGCAAGGTGAATTTCCTTAACCTATGATAAAAAGAGCGGGCTCATCCCCGCTCTTTTTATACTGTATATACTTTGTGACTTGGCAGCTCGAGCATCGTCAGCTTACCTCCGTAGGCAGCACCGGTATCAATGTCAATCTGATCTTCGTAATAAGCAATCTCCGGGACGGGTGTATGTCCGTGGATGACTGTCTTGCCAAGACCGACCTTTTCCTCGTGCCGCGTCCATAACAACGTATCCTCGTCCTGTTGTTCCAGTGGAGTCTCCGGTTCAAGTCCGGCATGAACAAAAATATAATCGTCCGTTTCGTAATAAAGGTGAAGATTCTCTTCCAGCCACTGTTGATCTTCTTTGACTTCCTCCATCCTTCCTTCATACGATTGGATGGTTGTGGCGGCTCCGTTCATTTTCCAAAGTTCCATTGCTTCCAAATCCTCTTTGGAACGAATGAACATATCATCATGGTTGCCTTTGATCGCCACCGCACTATCATCTTTCACCAGCCGTTTCACTTTCTCTATCACTCGCTTCGATGAAGGCCCCCGGTCAATATAATCTCCAAGCAGGATCAACTGATCTTCCTGTGGATCATATTCTGCTTTATCCAGTACTTGATCGAGCTTATCCGCTTCCCCGTGTATATCGGAAACTACAAGATATCGCAAAGCTGTTTCCTCCTTGTTTGTCAACTTGCAGTAATTTACTGAATCTCCCATATTGCACTATTTCCTATTTTGGCTGATTGAAACCTCCTGTCACCCTGTTATATGACACGGGGTATGCAAGAGATGGTATGCATGTTATACTGGTTTAATACCTGGATAGGGAGCTTTAATCCAGGGCCAAGTTGAGATGGGTTTCGCATCAGCTTGGAGTAGAAAGGGGTACAATCATGCTAATTAAAGTAAAGTGGATCAATTTCCACAAAGAAAGCGAACTCGACCGCCCCGAAATGTTTCAACGTTTTGATGAAATCGAATTGGATGACAATGTGACCGATAATGAAGCGCTTGAGAAAGTTACAAAAGAAAAGCTTTCTACACAATTTGACCTTCCATCCAAAAAAATTCAAATTATTGAGTTTCACACTTATGATGAAGCAAAAAGTTGATGAAGAACGACACATATAGAATATGTAACAGTTAAGAGACGGCTGAACGCCGTCTCTTTTTTGAGTTAAGATGAAGCATTATCTACAGCTCTGGATTAGTTGGTGTTTCCATTCACCTCAAGTGGTTAGTATTCAGTATTTCAGTTGTAAGTATTTAAAGTCTTACTTCATGCTTACCCAGGAACTTCCAATCCTAAAACACGTTTTTAAATAAGATTACGATTAGCTCTAAGATGGTATCTTTATGGACTTCCAGGAAAAGATAAAACCGGAGGGATGAATATGCCAGAGAGAATGTTGACGATTGAAGAGTTCAATGAACTGTTGAAGCATTGGAACGGAGAAAAAATAAAAATATCCAAGCATGAACTTGATGACGTCGATACGACATTTTTGCAACTAGATTCGGTCTCGTATCGTACCAAAACAAGAAGGATGGACGAGTATCAGCCGATGCATACCTTATCATTGAATGGACAAGGAGAGATTACCCTGGAGGCCGGCGGTTCCCAGCCATTGCCGGATGCTTCCTACGAAATTCCCCTGGAAGATACTACACTGTATCGCTATGATGACGGAACGACCTTCACATTGGTTACGGAACGGGGAACCTATACCATTGAAATCATGGGAAATAACACGTAAAAAAGAGGTCTCTTCTATAATGGGAGAGACCTCTTTGATGTTACTGCTTGTTGTCTTCAAATTTCTGCATGAATGCTACAAGGGACTCAACGCCCTCTTTTGGCATCGCATTGTAGATGCTCGCACGCATCCCGCCAACCGAACGATGACCTTTTAACGTTTCCAGCCCTTGCTCTTTTGCCTGGCTTATAAAAGCCGCATCCACATCAGCCGACGGACTGACAAACGGAATATTCATGATGGAACGGCTGTCTTTTTCAACCGGGGACGTGAACAGCCTGGATGCTTCAATCTGATTGTATAATAGCTCTGCTTTCTCGCGGTTGATCTTTTCCATTTCATTGATGCCACCGAGTTCCTTCAGCCATTCGAACACAAGTTTCGCCATGTAGATAGCGAACGTCGGAGGCGTATTGTATAAGGATCCTTTGTCCCTGTGCGTCTTATAATCGAGCATCACCGGGCAGGATTTAGACGCTTTGCCGATTAAGTCTTCCCGGACGATGACTACAGTCAGGCCAGCCGGACCGATATTTTTCTGAGCCCCGGCGTAAATCACACCGAACTTCGATACATCCATCCGTTCTGACAAAATATTCGATGACATATCAGCAACCAGCGGTACATCACCAGTGTCCGGGATTTCTGTGAACGCCGTCCCTTCAATCGTGTTATTGGTTGTAATATGAACATAATCAGCTTCCGGATCAATCATACTTTTCTCGATCTTTGGAATGTACGTAAAATTGGCATCCTCAGACGAGGCGATCACCCGAACATCGCCATATTTCTCCGCTTCCTTGATCGCTTTTTTCGACCAGGAGCCTGTGTTGACATAGTCTGCTTTTCCCTTTTCGCCGAATAGATTAAGCGGCACGGCAGCAAACTGCTGGGAAGCGCCTCCCTGGACGAACAGCACCTTATAGTTATCCGGTATTTCCATCAGCTCACGCAGATGCTGCTCCGCTTCCTCGATGATTTCCGTGAATAAGGCCGAGCGATGACTCAGCTCCATCACCGACATGCCAGACTCCTTGTAGTTGGTCAACTCGCTTTGTGCCTTTTCCAAAACGGGCAGCGGCAGCATCGATGGCCCCGCAGAAAAATTATAAATACGATTCATTTCGACTGACCCCTCACTTCCTATGTAGTGGGTTGACGCCCGTTAACATGGCGACACCCTTTTATGCGTTAAACGATAAAAAAGAGAGACCGGGATACCCCAATCTCATCGTGTTCAAAGGTTTATGTAACCCTTCTGTCCTTTTGCCTGAGATTATGAACCCTTCGGCGCTGCACGGGTGGTGCATCCTCTCCAGAAGCCGCTCCTGCTATAGTATCACCCACAGCATTCTTAGCTTTTTCTATTATTCATTTAGTCTGAAAAATCAGTGATATGCCTGGATTATATAGCATAGCTTCGAGGTTAGCAATAGTGGAAAACCTGCCACCTGTCAATGACAGCGTTTACTTTCCTGCTATTAAAGGATTCCTGTTTATTGAAAAAAATAGTTCCATGCCGGACCTTATACTAGACAGTTTTCAGGCTTGCTGGACAGCTTGGCCGCATACTAGACAAACTTAGAAATTTACTGGACAATTCCGGAATATTACTAGACAGTTTTGAAAATAAACGAGACAGAATCAAGAATGAACTAGACAATTACTTCATTTACTAGACAAGTCACATTAAGCAGGTAGTGGCGTTCAAATGCCAATCGAACCAACGTCCATGTCCATCTGTGTCCCCCACTGTTTCCGCATAGCTTTTCCCGTTGATAAAATAATCAAGATGGAGCTTCCTGTCCTCGATATTATTATAGATGTGGAACACATCCTGCTTTCGCCCAATGGCACTCACCTTCTGCAGCAATTCCTCTTTCACTTCCCACGGCATTTGGTTGGCAACGTGGGTGTGAAAAATGCAAAGCGTACTGTCCGATGGTGCGTTGGCTGCAAGCTCATCCAGTAGTGACACGCCGTCTCCTTCGACCAGGGAAGGAGGATTTTCACGGAACTGACGCACAGCCTTCTCAAAAATCTCCAGCCTCTCCCTATGTTCCGGCCATATCAGTGCTTTCAGCCATAACGTTTCCTCTCCATCTGTCAGGTCACTGACATGAAGATCCACGCCTGTACGGAAAGCTACTCGAGGAACGTCAGAAAGAAGATCCGGCATGGTCCCCTGTCTTACGCGGGAAGATAACTGAAGCGCAGAAGATTTATTTCCATAGATCTGATGATCACCATAAGTATAACTATATTGGTCCCAGAGCAATTGGAGCCCGGCGCTTGTGCCTATTTCTATCAGTGACAATGGTTTTTTTGTTTTCTTATGTATATGACAAAAAACAGGATAGAGGTAAGCACAGCGTCTGACTTCATTTGTCTGGACAAGCTTTTTCCCCATCAATTCCATGATCGACCGCCTATGGCTGCGACAAAAGTCTAAAAAATGGGGAAACACTTCTTCAGGCGAACCCGGCTTTTCCGTCAGGCTTGGATAATACTTTCGCAGCTCGTGCTGTTCTCCCGATAACAGGAGATAATGCACCGCGCCAAACAAGAGATTAGGGATCGGCTGTCCTTCCCTCGCATGGGAGCTTAGTTCCAATAGTTCCTCGTTATCTGCTACATTTATCGCTAACTGTTCATATAATGGGCTGGATCCTTTGCATTCCAACTCCGCAAAATCAATAAACTTTGCCGCTAATTGCTTCACACTGCTGACCTCCTTTTTTATTCAAACGTTTCCGCTGTAGCAATCAGCTCTTCGTCCTCGAGCGCTTCCGCATCTTCACTCTCAGCTGATTTCAATTGGTAATGGACACCATTCTTTTCCCATAGCAGCATACGGCTGCTTTGCGCATTTTCGTAAAAGAAACCCTTCTGGCCCTCACCGAATTCGATTTCATCAAATAAATTGCTGCCTGGTGATTCCATTTTCGCGTTAATCACCTCCAATTCCATCGACTGCCCCTTTGTCCCCTGAAAGTTAGCAACAAAAATCGGCTGGTCCGGTACAAAACTTTCCACTTCGAGCGTGTCGACTTCCATCGGGACTTCAGCCGGCAGCTCATAATCAAAATCGACAGCTCCCAGTTCATTCGTGATTTTTTCCTTATCATAGGACTGCATGTCATCCCCTGTGGAACAAGCAGCTGTCATTAAGACGATCATTAAAACTAAAGCGAGTTTTTCATGTTGACTTACCTCCTGTTACATCTATACGGATTCCACCTTATTATAGCTTTTCTTTTTCAAAAGCTCATCTATTCCCCAATATATCATGGCAATTGGAAATGCAAACAGATAAACGACAATCGACCAGACGGGGATCGCAATCATTTGGTAAATCAGATAGGCTGCCACTATATGCAGGATCAATGAAAAGAATATTGAGTATTTCAAGTTACGTGTGATTAATTCGATTAAAATTGACAAAACCGCCCCGCCGGCTATTACAAAAGGAAGTACGTGAAGCAGGGTAAAAAAAGTGACAGGTGTAGCTGCTGCATAGATAACGACCGCCAATATAGTAGTATAAAACCACGCTTTTCATTTTCTCCGGAGCATTTGATCACCACCTTAATTATCGAGCAGCTGTTCGATACTAGTGACAGCCTGGTAAAACCGTTTATCATAGTTTCCATCTGAATCAACCGTCCAGCTGGTTGCCAGCACACTGTGACAGTAGCCCCAGAGCACCAGCCTTTCTCTATTTAAATGAAGTTTACCTGCAAAAATTCCGATACGATCTCGTATGACCGGCAGCGTCTCGGTCTCAGGCAGTTTATTCAGCAGAAACTGAATCACGTCATATTCCCGTTCCCCAATCAGCCCTTTCGGATCGATAGCTCTCCATTCATTTTCCCCGGTCGCCAGCACATTGTAATGGTGAAAATCTCCATGGAGGAGAAACTGCTGCTCGGATGTCTTATGTAAACGCTCAAAAATATCGCAAGCCTTTTCCATTTGTTCACGGGTTATCGGGCCTTTCCCATCCGGGTGCTCCCTCAACTGGCGCTGTAAATTGGCTTCCCGTGTCCTGGTCGTCGGTATCCGGGTTCGTTCCGGTGCAGCACGATGTAAATCTTCTAACACGTTTGCTGCGATTTGAGTTGCAGTAGTTTCGTCATCCATGTCGGCAAGCATCTTCCCGGGGGTTAGTTTCTCCAACAGCAGGATTCCTCTCTCCTCATCCGCCGCAATGACAGAAACCATTCCCTTTCCAGCAAACAACCGCAGTGCTGCCAATTCATCATGAAACCCTTCCCCGGGAATAGATAACTTTACTACCAGTTCCGTTCCATCCACACGAGTAGCTGGGGCAACGTAGTTATAGGATAACTGAAAAGGATCGCCAATCCTGAGGCTCCATTTATTTTCACAGTAGGCAATCAATTCCGGCAGCCGCTTCAGCCACGCTTCCCCTTCTTTTTGAAAAGTAAATTGAATGTTTTTTATAAATTGACTCTGAAACTTCATTTCTTGTCTCCTTAATTACCGTTATTAATGAGTTCCTCATCTTACATTCTACTTCCAGACATATATATATCCTGCTATAAAAAAGCGCAACCCTTAGTGGATTGCGCTCCCCAAACTGATCTCATTCTTTAAAGCTTTTTTAAGTGATCATCCAGACATAGGAATTGAGAGGCTATCCCTTCTACAACCCCCATATCAAGTACGGATTGTAGTTCCTGTTCGGATGCAAATTCACTCCTGGTTACTAATTTCGTCTTGTCACCCTGGTCCATGAATTCTAACGTACGACTACCTTAGGCATATCCACAGCTTCATTGCCCTGTGCATCAGAAAAAACGTCCGTATAGACGATTTTCTCAGGCGCCTTGATTTCCTGGAATACCGTTTTCCCCCATGATTCCTGGCCATAAAAATCTCCCTGCTCCTGACAACGCATACAATAATGCCAGACACCTTCCGGCTGGAACTCGAATCTTTTATTTTCCGTATTCCAGCCCTGGGGCCCCCACCATTCTGCTAATTGTTCGGAATCGGAATAGGCAAGGAATACCTTTTCCTTCGGAGCTTGAAAAATTCGTTCGATCACCAGGTTCCGTCCCTCTACTTTCTTTTCCAAGCTTTCTTTGTTTACTGCCATGCCACATCCTCCTTATATTTTCTCAGTAATCCTTTTAACAAAAATTGAATGAACGCTGTTCTAACTGATGTCGATTTCATACTATCATGGAAGTGCTCCGCTTATTTCTTACCGATTGCTATGTTGCCGTAATCGCTCCAGAAAATTATTCATCAATAGTGGCAGAGAAACAAGAATTGGCGGGTCATCCAATTTCGGCGGGTGGAGTGTGACATTCTGGTGTGGAATTTCTTTATAAGGAGCTACGATGATCGGCTTCTTCGCTCTAGTTCGTAAGGTCTTATGAGGAAGTAAAAAGTCATGCACGGGCATCTTCCAGGAGACAGACGTCGCCATTAAATAATAGACACCTGGTTTTACACCAGTCATTGCGAAACCGCCCATCGAAGATACAAGGGTCCCATAAGTCGGCAGGCCTTCAGGAATCGGCTTTGGAAACAGACCAATTAAAGTGATTCCGTCAAAGGGTACCTCTGTCTTTAGCGTGCCGTTTACCGTGTGAAAGGTTTCCATGAACGTACGCGGATCGACCCAGCCGCTCAAATTTTTCAGAGTACGAACTGGATGTTCCGCCCGCTTTGCAGAGTGACGAAAATGTGCCGGAGTAACCCCCACCCTCTCGGTGAACCGGGTCGTGAAGGTACCAAGGCTTTGCTGGCCAATTTCCATTCCGATCTCCCTAATCGGAAAATCGGTTTCGATCAATAAATCTTTCGCTTTTTGCAGACGCAGGGCGGATAAGTAGTAAAGCGGGGGAACTCCCACCCTCTGTTTGAAGATACGAGTGAAATGATAACGGCTGTAGCCAGCCTGAGCAGCCAGGTCAGAAAGTGATAACGAATCATAAAGATGAGCATCAATATACTCGATCACCTGATCGATTTCCGGATAATTATTCTTCATTGCTCCTCCTTTCTCGGCCAAGTTCATTACCAATACCTTTCTACAATTTCCTGACGATTCCTCCTTCTTCCTGTCAAAAAGTGAACAAATGTTTTATTTGCGGCCTGGTCGATATATTTGCGAGTTTCCGGACTTATTTGTGACTCTGCCATTTTATTTGCAACTTTCCTGCGAACCACAAAAAAAGAACCGGCGCCAGGCCAGTTCTCCGATCGATCATTTGATCACTTGTACTTTTTTGATCTTCCTGCCGTCAATCTCCAGCACTTTGAAGGTCAGGTTGTTGCGCTCGAGTACATCGCCTTCTTCCGGAAAACGATTGAACTCTGCCAACAGATAGCCGGCAAGCACATCTTCCTCTTCCGGTATCTCGGTATCAAAAATCGAATTCAGACGGTGGAGCGTGATTTTCCCATCACAAATGATTTCCGTTTCGGACAGTTTTTCCACGATCGCATCGCTTACCTTGTCCATTTCATCTTCGATTTCCATACCGATCATCGCTTCGATGACATCCTCATGTGTTAATATTCCTTCGGTACCGCCGTATTCATCGATGACGATCGCCATGTGCTTCTTCTCTTTCGTCATTTTCTTGAACACCCATTCGATATTATGAAATTCATACACGACAAGCGGGTCCTTATAACAAAAATCGGATAATGGCCGTTCCGGGTTCATCGCCCACGTTAACAGGTATTTGGAATGGAAGACAGCCACAATATCATCTATATCCTTGCGGTACACCGGGTAGCGCGTATAAGGGTTTTGAATGACGAGGTCCCTGACTTCTTCATAACTCGCATCACTTGGAATAGCGATAATCTCTACCCGCGGCGTTTTCAAAACATCTTTGACATTTAAACTGTAAAAATCGAGAATTCCCCGTATCCGGTTTGACTCCGCTTCATTGAATGTCCCTTCTGAACCGGCAATATCCACCATCGTCCGGAATTCTTCTTTTGAAATCGAGGCCTCTTCCGTTTCCCCTTTTGACAGAGCCCGTGTCAATGCATCCGTAAGCCAATTGAGCACGATCGTCACCGGCTTGAAGATAAGGACAAAAAACCGGATAACCGGCGAAACAGCCATCGCAATTCGATCAGGAAAAGCAGCCGCGACTGATTTCGGGATCACTTCTGCAAAAATGATGATAATAACGGTGAGTATCGCAGAAGCAAGGCCAATACTAAATCCATATTGGATGGCAAGCGTTGTAACCAAGGTCGGTAGTAAGATATTAGCGATATTGTTTCCGATTAAAATGGTGGTAATAAATTCACTTGGACGGGAAAGTAAGTCCAACAGTTTTTCCGCTTTCGTATCGTTATTGTTAGCTCTCGACTGCAGCTTCATTTTATTAGCGGCCGTCAGTGCCGTTTCACTACCCGAAAAGAATAATGAAACGAAAATCAAAAAGATGATCGCAATGATCACAGGACCGTTCCTCCTTCATGACTATGTATGCTTAAGATTACCTGCCAGATTAGTATTTTCACTGTAACAAAGAAACCAGCCGATTGGAAAGAATTACACTTTTCCTCACAAATCCTGCGACAAGCGAATCATATCGCGGCACTGGATCCCATTTTCAAATATCGGTTCCTGGTAATGCCGAAGGAAAAAGTCACGGTCGATTCCGACGAGCCGGAAGCCGCACTTTTGATACAAAGCCAGCTGGCCGATACTGGAATTCCCTGTCCCTATTTCTATCGTTTGATACCCATACCCGGCCGCTTTTTCGATTGCGTCTGTAAGGAGCAACCGCCCCAATCCCTTCCCACGGCAGGAAGCTTTCACAGCTATATTAACAATTTCTACTGTTCCCGGCCTGGTGGGTAAAAGCACATATACTCCTGCGATTTCCCCATTGTCTTCTGCAATGAAGCATTCGCCACGTTCGAGATATTCCTGTACCAGCTGTTCGGAAGGATCCGCTTCGAGCAGCAAATCCATCGGTGGACGCTCGTCTTTTCTACATCCTCTGATCTTCATTCCTCTTCCCCCCTTTTCCTCTACATTTTACAACAACTTCATATTCCTGGGGGACAAGGCATATAGTTTCTTAGTGGATGATAAACGATCGAGGAAAAGGAGATGGCCTATGAAACAATCTATCTCTGTGATAGCGGCAGTCTTAATGATTATATTCGCCGGATTACTGGAAAACGAGAGCCAGCCTTCTATAGGCGGAAGCCCGGTCATGCAGGACGATGGCGCGAAAGAAACGAGTGGCCAGGTAGTGCAGCACACTCCCTATTCCGAATTAATCTACGTGCTGGAAGAAAGAAAAGAAGTGGATGGAAATATTGTCGAAACGTACCGGGAATATGAACTATACGAAGATAAAAATGGGAACATCCAAAAACGAGTACCGACCGAAAATCTTCAGTACATGACCTATAAGAAAAACATGGCTTATCGCCCATAGTTATGACGAAAGTCCTTAAATTTTCTTATATAACAAAGTGAAGTATAAACAGATTTCAAGTGAACAAGCGTCTGGTTTAGAGTGTAGAAACCAGACGCTTATTTTTTTATGCAGGCACAGGTTAAAATTTCGTGCTAAGAGGGTATGGTTTATCCTTGTGTCTTGTTTTTCTATTGACTTTTACTGTTCTTAAACTTAACCTGTTTATCATTATGTATTGTTAAACATACTGGAGGAACCTGATGATGGTTGATTTATTTCTTGAACTGACACCGTTGATGCAAGCGCTGATTGCTACCCTCTTCACATGGGGGATGACAGCGCTCGGGGCGGCCCTTGTATTCACAACAAAAACAATGAGCCAAAAGTTATTAGACGGTATGTTAGGGTTTGCCGGAGGAGTAATGATTGCTGCCAGTTTCTGGTCATTGCTTGCTCCTGCTCTGGATATGGCGGAAAATGACGATATCGCTGCCTGGATACCCGCAGCTGTCGGCTTTATGCTTGGCGGGATATTTTTATGGAGTGTGGATAAAATTATTCCTCACTTGCACCCTGGCTCCTCGATGACAGAGGCGGAAGGCTACCAGCCGAACAAAAAGAGGCGCAGTACCTTGCTCGTCCTTGCCATCACCTTGCATAACATCCCGGAAGGACTGGCTGTTGGGGTAGCATTTGGAGCTGCCGCTGCAGAATTTCCGGAGGCGTCTTTGGCAGGAGCTGTAGCGCTTGGGCTGGGAATCGGCATTCAGAACTTCCCGGAAGGGGTTGCCGTTTCCCTCCCGCTCCGCCGTGATGGCATCTCCAGAAGGAAAAGCTTCTTTTACGGACAATTTTCCGGGATGGTCGAGCCTATCTCCGCTGTGATTGGCGTACTGGCTGTCACCATGATTGAACCAATTTTACCGTACGCACTGAGTTTTGCCGCCGGTGCAATGATTTTTGTCGTCGCAGAGGAAGTGATTCCAGGCTCCCAGGAAGAAGGAAACAAAGACCTGGCATCGATGACTCTGATGATCGGTTTTACGGTCATGATGATTCTCGATGTCGCGTTAGGATAAAAACCATGAAACCGACGGATTTCCCCTTCGGTTTCATGGTTTTTTTATTTCCCTGACATTAAGCGGATGTTTCGTTTTCATTAAACGCTATATTCGACGTTTATCCTTCTCTTTCATTTGGGAATATATGTTACAAGTCCCTAGCATGGATTAAGGTCTAATAAGTATCTACTGGAAAACTGATGAAAAACATCTGAAGAAGGAGTGATATCATGGAACATGTAAAAGCACTTGCTATCAAAGGATTAATGACTTTTGTCGGTTTATTCGTCGTATTGACCTTAGGATTTAATGTATCGTTGCTGACCGTTCTTGCTATCACCGTCGTACTTGGAGCCATTTCCTATCCATTGGGAGATCTGAAGCTTTACCCGAAGACAACGAACATGCTTGCCACGACGGCAGATATCGGGGTTGCATTCCTGGTAATCGCTGTTATCGGCCCAATGTTCGGAAGTAATGATGTATCTTCCTGGATGTCGGCTGGTCTGCTTGCTGGTATTGTACTCGCTGTGGGTGAATTTTTCTTCCACAACTATATCGGCAACAAGCCCCTTGGAGACAATAAGCGTTTCCGCACATCCTATAATCATTAAAAATTGTTTGGACTGTCTCTCTTGTGAGGCGGTCCTTTTTATCAGCAAAAAGGAGGAGATTTGGTGTTTAAGTTCCTGGAAAGCCGCGATCCGGCTACGATTGCATTAAAAGTAGAAGGAAAAGTGACCGAAGAAGATGCACTTAAGATGGATCAACATGTGAAAGAAACTTTCGGAGACGACACTCCATTCAACATGCTTGCTATTTTTGATAAACTGGATGGCTCCAGTCTGAAAGGATTGACCAAAGGCACGAAATTTGATGCCAAACGCTGGGATCAATTCCGTAAGTTTGCCATTATCAGTGATAAAAAATGGTTAGAAGTGTCCACCAAGGTCGGTAATTACCTTCCTGGTGTCACCGCTGAACATTTCGATTCCTCACAACTCGAACAAGCCTGGGACTGGATCAAACAATAAGGTAAAAGGCTGCTTTTCATGGGAAAGGCAGCCTTTGTTTTATTAAAATCCACCTGCGGCCTCCTCCCTCTCATAAACGCCTCCTTTTTGAATCCGCTTTCTTCCTATTAAAACAAATGTGCAATAATCAACACTTTTCAGTATAATGAACGTAATTAGAAGGAAAAATCAGTAATAAGACGAGGGTTTGTCTAATAAACGACATTGCTTCAGGCAAGTGTTGAAAAACGCATGAAAAATCGGACAGGAGGTCCATAGGATGGATAAAGATAAACGGGTCAGACGGACGAAAAAGGCGTTGCAAAACTCCCTCGTTACCTTAATGGAAGAAAAAGACTTTCACGACATTACGATCACCGATATTGTCACGACCGCCGATTACAACCGCGGCACGTTTTACAAGCACTATCAATACAAAGAAGACTTGCTGGACGAAATCATCGAAAATGTCATAACCGGACTAAGGGAGTCTTACCGGGAGTCCGATCAGGATAAAGAAGAAACAAGCCTCCCTTCCTCTGTTATAAAAATTTTCGACCATGTTGAACAAAACGCTAAGTTCTATGAGATTGTTATCCGTTCTAAAGCACTGCCAGGCTTCCAGGAAAAATTCATCCAGGCATTGAAAGAGCTGGCATCCGACGATCTCATCGCCCTTCAGCCAATCCCTGAGATCGATCCTGATTTGCACGCCAGTTATCAGTTTTATGCGATTTTTGGAATGATTGTCGAGTGGGTCAACAGCGGGCTGGATCACGCCCCTTCCTATATGGCAAAACAACTCCTGGCAATGATGAAAGCCGAACCGATGACGACAGCGTTCAAAACGAAATACGTCCCCCCTCATATGGCATAAAAAAAGAGCCCCCGCTTGATGCGGAGAGCTCTCTTGTTTTGTGTGAAGAGGTGGGTTATTTTCCACTCCAGCGGAAAAACCGTGTTGCCAAGATAATCGATACAGCGGCAATACCGAGTAAGATCCCAACTTCCAGTCCGTAAGCTGAAATCGGCGCCTCACTCCACGTCCCCCTCAGCATGATGATCACATAATAAAGCGGCAAAATTTTCGCGACATACTGCAGCACGGTCGGCATGATCTCCAGCGGGAACGTCGCTCCCGATAAGAACAACATAAGATTCAAGAATAACGAGCTGATGGCAGCCGCCGACTGGGTGTTTTTTGCAAGTGACGTCAAAAATAAAGCGAACGGGAAAAAGGCGGCAATGCTGACAAGTAACGCGATCAGCGTACTTCCGATGTACGCCGGCAGCGTCAAATCATACATCCACATGCCGAATACCATCAGCAGCAATGCTGAGATAAAGAAAATCACGGTCCCCTGCAGGGTATGGGCGGCAAGTATTTTCCAGGACTGCAGCGGCGTCGACTGATAGCGCCTTAATACACCGGTTTCCCGATAGCCAGTCAGCACCGTCCCGAGCGTAAAAAACGAAGTCGTAACAATATTCACGCCAATCCATGACGGGACAAACATCTGCGCGAACGATAGCCCGTTCATTTCATTGCCAACAAACATGGAGCCAAACAGCCAGATCATCGCAACTGGAAACAAAAACGTCCAAAATACACTGAGCCGGTCCCTGAAAAACATTTTCGTTTCAATGCTTGCAAGCCTCATAATAGATGTCATCCCGTTTGCTCCTTTTCCAAATAATGAACGAATAAGTCATCAAGGGACCCTTTTTCAAACTTGAAGTTGTGAAGCGGGATTCCTTTCTCGTGACAATAGGAGAAAATGTGGTAACCGGTTATCTGCTGGTCCTCGCTGAAAACCTTGAAAACTTCCCCCTCCTGCTCCACCCGCACCACTCCAGGAATGGTAATCAGGTAGTCATACTCCAGCCCGCTGCTTTCAAAAGCCAGGTAATGGGCTTTCATTTCATTCAGCAATTCCGGTGGTGTGTTCAATGCTTTCAGCTGCCCGCTGTAAATCATGGCAACACGGTCACAGAGCTTTTCGGCCTCTTCCATATAGTGGGTCGTAATGACAATGGTACACCCCTGCTCTCTCATCAGCCGGATCATCGACCACATTTCCCTTCTGGCATGGGGATCAAGACCCATGCTCGGTTCATCGAGGAAAAGGATTTCCGGTTTGTGCAACGTAGCAAGCGCCAGTGTCACCCGCTGCTTCCATCCCCCTGATAAATCTTCAAACGCGACATTCAACTTTTCCCTTAATCCAAGTATCTCGATTAAATGTTCTTTTTGTGTCGCCTGCTTGTAAAAGGATGAAAATAGATCAAGTGCTTCCTTTACTTTCATTTTTTTCTGAATCGAGGTAGCCTGGAACTGTACGCCGATATGATGGTTCAATTTCCTCAACTGCCTGCTTGGATCGAGCCCCAGCACATCAATCGTTCCTTTATCCGGTTTCAGAATACCTTCCAGCATTTCGAGCGTGGTGGTTTTACCAGCCCCGTTCGGACCGATAATTCCAAATATCTCTCCTTTCCCGACAGAAAATGACAGATCATTCACTGCCTGCACACTGCCGAAACTTTTCGATAATCCCTTTACATCAATGACATGCTCCATGTCTCCCCTTCTTTCTGTTAAATGCTATCCTCTCCTATGTAGATGCTTGATAAGTTACTATTATTATTCCAAAGCCTCCCCTGTTCCACAAGCTATATTTTCAAAATATTTCCGTATATTGGCACACGCATTCGTCTCTAATATTTTTGATAAAAAACTTTGACATCTGTCAGTATTTCATGTAGATTATCTATTATACGAACGATAAACACCAGAATACCGTTATCATTCGCTTTTTCACAACTACATACCTTTTCATATAATCGCAGGGATAGGGCCTGCAAGTTTCTACCGGTTTACCGTAAATGAACCGACTATGAAAAGCAGCATGACAATAGAGCGGGGATGTATGTCCGCCCTCTATTCTATTCGTCAATGGCAATAATAAGCCAAAGCTCGCTTTCCTCATAGTGGTGGAAAGCGAGCTTTTTTTATTGGCTAGCTTCAGCGCCCAGACACTCGCGACATAAGCAACCCGTCTTGCGGAAGGAAAGGACGCCTTCCTCCAGTCGTTTTGCTTATGCGTGTTGTGTCTTTCAGGGCGCTTGCGCTTTTCTTAATTCAGAAAGGGGATTTCCATGAAAGCATTAGAACAGAAGATTGTAACTGAAGGAAACGTACTATCGGATTCTGTCATCAAAGTCGATTCTTTTTTGAACCATCAAATTGATCCGTTATTGATGAAGCAGATCGGGCAGGAGTTCGCGGACAGATTTTCAGATACCAAGATAACGAAGGTATTAACGTTGGAGTCATCAGGCATCGCACCAGCAACGATGACAGGGCTCATCTTAGGTGTCCCGGTTGTATTTGCTAAAAAACGAAAGCCTATAACACTAGCAGAGCACTTTTCAACAGAAGTCTATTCCTTCACCAAAAAAGAAATGAATAACATTACCATCGCCAAAGAATTTCTTAAACCGGATGATAACATCCTACTCATCGATGACTTTTTGGCTAACGGCCAGGCCGTTTCCGGAATGGTAGACATCATCAAACAAGCGGGTGCAAGTCTCGCAGGCGTCGGCATTGTGATCGAAAAAGGGTTCCAGCATGGCGGCAAAATATTGCGCCAGGAAGGAATACGGGTAGAATCCCTCGCCATCATTTCATCTATGAAAAACAAGCAAATCACGTTTGATAAGGAGCGTGCATTAACATGAAAACTTTCACCTTAGGACTCCAGCATCTGCTCGCCATGTACACAGGGGCCGTTTTAATCCCCTTAATCGTCGGCGGTGCACTTGGACTCACTTCTGAACAATTGACCTATCTCGTCGCCATCGATCTTTTGATGTGCGGGGTGGCCACCATTCTCCAGATCGTCAATAATCGCTTCTTCGGTATCGGACTGCCCGTTGTTCTCGGCTGTACGTTTACGGCGGTTGCTCCGATGATTGCGATTGGCGGGCAGTATGGAATATCCGCTATTTATGGCGCGATTCTCGCTTCCGGCTTATTTGTCGTAGTCATCAGTGGTTTCTTTGGTAAACTGGTACGGTTTTTCCCGCCGGTTGTCACCGGAACGGTCGTCACGATTATCGGTATCACCTTGATTCCTGTCGCAATCACGAATATGGGCGGCGGTGAAGGCGCCAGTGATTTCGGCTCGATGACGAATATTTCCTTAGCGTTCGGTACACTTCTTTTCATCATCCTAACATATCGTTTTACCCACGGGTTCATCCGGGCGATTGCTATTTTACTTGGCATCGTCGCTGGTACGGCGGCAGCTGCTCTTGTTGGAAAAGTCGACGTTTCTGCAGTCGGAGAAGCTTCTTATTTCCATATGGTAGAGCCGTTTTACTTCGGAATGCCAACGTTCGAATGGTCAGCGATCCTGACGATGATCTTAGTGGCTATGGTATCGATGGTGGAATCGACCGGCGTTTATTTTGCCCTTAGCGACCTGACGGGGAAAAAAATAAAAGAAGCGGACCTCTCCAGAGGCTACCGCGCGGAAGGACTGGCCATCTTTCTTGGCGGAATCTTCAACGCTTTTCCTTACACCGCTTTCTCTCAGAATGTCGGTCTCGTCCATATGACTGGGGTCAAATCGCGGAAAGTGATTCTGGTTACGGGGTTACTCCTGATTGCCTTAGGATTTATCCCGAAAATTGCTGCCCTGACGACAACCATTCCGGCTGCAGTCCTTGGAGGTGCGATGGTAGCGATGTTCGGGATGGTCATCTCGCAGGGGATCAAGATGTTGAGCAGCGTCATCGCCGACTCACCTGAAAATTCCATGATCGTCGCTTGCTCCGTTGGCATGGGACTTGGCGTGACTGTTGTTCCTGAGCTGTTCGCCCAGCTGCCGTCCGGTGTACAAATTCTGACAAGTAACGGAATCGTTGCCGGCAGTGTCACCGCGATAGTTTTGAATATCGTGTTCAATATGACGCCTCGCAACGTAAAGGTAACCATGTTAAAAGAAAGGAAAGCCTCCTGATATAATTAACGTAAACAAGAGGCTGGGACAAAACCCAGTAAATTAAACGGAAAGTGGTCGGCATCAACATGATGCCGACCACTTTTTTATGGTTTTCTTTTATTTTCAATAAAGAAAATAAGGACAACCTCTGATAAAATTAAAGTTACCACACAACAACCATCGGAGGTGTCCTTATGTTTAAACAGTATAACATGAACCAAGTAATCTTGCCTATGGATGTGGAAATGAAACTTCAAGATAATGATATCGCCTATGCCGTGCATGAGTTGGTGGAAAGTATTCCGGATGAAGCCTTTTCAGCATTCCTGCGTGACACGGGATGCCCGGCGTATCACCCACGCATGATGATGAAGGTCATTTTATGCGCCTACACCCAATCCGTGTTCTCTGGAAGAAAAATCGAAGGGCTACTCAAGGATAGTGTGCGTATGATGTGGCTGGCTCAAGGTTATGAGCCCAGCTATCGAACCATTAATCGGTTCCGTGTCCACCCCGCCGTCAAAGATCTTCTTCGCCAGAGCTTTGTCCAGTTTCGTTCCCGACTGGTTCAAGAAGATATCATTGATGCGGAAGCTATTTTTATTGATGGAACCAAGATAGAAGCAAACGCCAACAAGTTTACGTTCGTCTGGCGTAAGGCCGTCGAAAACTACAGCGACAAGCTAATAGAAAAGTCCAACCAAATGTATGATGAATTAGTGGAAAAGGAAATCATCCCTGAAATAGAAAGGGAAAATCCGGAGGAATTATCGGTCGACGAACTTTCTGATATAGCCGAAACATTAGATGAAAAAGTCGAAGACTTGAACCGGAAAATTGAAGAAAGCGAAGACACAAGTGAACGAAAACAAATTCGTTCCGAACGCAAAGAACCGAATCAGGCCAGGAAACAGTTCAGAGACTTTGCGGCGCGCAAGCAAAAATATGCGAACGACATGGAAATCTTCGGGAAAAGGAATAGTTATTCGAAGACAGACCACGATGCGACATTTATGCGGATGAAAGATGATTATATGAAGAATGGGCAATTGAAAGCCGGCTATAATATCCAAGTTGCGACGGAAGGTCAATACGCCCTCGCTTATGATATTTTTCCGAACCCCACGGATATGCGTACCTTCGGTCCTTTCCTTGATCGGATCGAACAGGATTACTTTGAACTTCCGAACTACATCGTCGCCGATGGGGGCTATGGGAGTGAAGAAAATTATGAAGATGTCCTGGAAAACCGGGAGCGTGAGCCTCTGATTACATACAACTCTTATCGTAAAGAGAAGACGAAGAGCTTTCAAAAAAATGCCTTCCACTCCGCGAATTGGTCATACAATGAAGAAGAAGATTCCTATACGTGTCCTAACGGAAAACAAGTGACGTTCCGTTACCGATCCCAGAAAACCGATCGAAACGGTTATACTCGGGAGTTCAAAGTGTACGAGAGCGAAGATTGTACGGGATGTCCGCTCCGTTCCCAGTGCACGAAGGCAAAAGAAGGGAACAATCGAAAAATCTATTATAATGAAAAGTGGGAGCAACAAAAAAATACGGTGAGAGAGAAGCTTTCGGATGAGAAAACCGGCGAACTCTACGGCAGACGCAAAGTAGATGTAGAGCCAGTTTTTGGATTTCTGAAGGCTAATTTGCGTTTCACTCGCATGTCCGTTAGGGGCAGCGATAACGTTGAAAATGAATTAGGTTTTGCCTTTTTGGCCGTGAACTTGAGAAAGTACACGGCCTGAAACGGAAACCGTCTAACCAATTATGAGATTGACTCAGTAAAAAAGGTTCCGGTCATCAAAATTCGATAATCGGAACCCTTTTTTTACTATTTTCGGCTAGTTATGTCCCAGACTCTTGTTTTGATGAGCCATTCCGTATAAACTGCTGGATTTCTTTTTCTGGCTTTTAATCACCCTTATTAAGACCGTTCCGACCGGATTATCATCTCGCACGGTTCTTATCCTGCCTATAAAGACCATAAGTTGGGTGTTCATGTATCATGACAGTCATTACCTATAATCTAAAGATTGTTAGAACTCTATTCTCTAAATGTGCTGGTCATTAAAAGTGATTGGGGAGTAGAGAACTAAGCTTTCCAACTCACCTTAACTTATTTTTCATCATGATATCGATAAGTTTTCCTATTAAACAGCGAGATGAATACGGTTTCCAGATGGATCTTTCGTAGTAACCACACCATTCTCCTCTGTGACAGTGGCACCATTACGCTCAAGACTAGCTATCACATTTTTTCTATACTCCTTATCAGGCAGCAGGATGGTAAATGATTCAAGACCAACGCTATTTGCTGGGGATTCAGGAACTCCTACTCCCTGCCAAGTATTTAAGCCAATATGATGATGATAGTTGCCTACTGAGATGAACAGGGCCTGATCGCCAAATCGGTTGACTACTTCAAAACCCAGTCCTTTTGTATAAAATTCCTCTGCTTCATGTAAGTGAGAAACATGTAAGTGGATATGCCCCATCACCGTACCGGGAGGCAGTCCTTCCCATGCTTTTTCTGGATTCCCGTCCTTCAGCAGGTCTGCAAAATTTAATGGATCCACTGTCATGGCAACTTCCCCATTCCTCCATTTCCACACGGAAGGCTCACGGTCCACATAAATTTCGATCCCATTCCCATCCGGGTCATTTAAATAGAGCGCTTCACTGACCAGGTGGTCCGAAGATCCTATTCGAATCCCTTTTGCAATAAAATGATGGACGATGTTAGCCAGATCGGAACGGTTTGGAACAAGGATGGCAAAATGGTATAGTCCGGCAGTCCTTCCCTGCTTAGGTATGACGTTATCCGGCTGCTCTATGGACAGGATACATGTTTTCCCATCAGCAGTTAACTTTGCTTTGTTATTCGTTTGCTCCAGAATTTTAAACCCTATCACTTCTTGATAATATTCCAGGGAACGGTCTAAGTTTTGCACTTTAATGTTGACGTGGTTTACAAATGTAATTGGTTTACGATGAAATGACAACGAAATTCCTCCTTGTATCTCTCTTTCGATTTTATCCCATCAGTTGGAGATGAATACCATGCTTATCCGGCTTATTTATAGCCAGACGTGTACAGCTCTACTTCTTCTTATACCCTAGTGGGGAAAGAATATAAGAAATCCAAATATCTCAAATTCGAGATATCATATTAAAAATTTTTATCACTATAAATGCCAAGTGAGAGCTTTCCATAGATTACATGTTTGTACCTGACACAGTATTCCTATCTGCTGAGAAGGGATTATTGTTCTCTACTATATAATACCATTTAGACTATCTTTAATCCAAGATTTTCTAATTACTACTATAAGTGGTGCTTATTAATTATTTCTTTTTACATCAATTTCCCTAATGGTGCTTCTTTCTAAGGATAGCAATTACCAATAACAGCAGAGGAATTATCGTTTGGACGACAAGAGAAAACGAGGGAAAAATCGTTCCGCTATAATGAGCGGATTCCATTTCACTTGATATCCCCCATATACTGACTAATACGGTCAGGAACCCCAAGGGAAATACTAGTGGTTTATAGTCAGACAAATTAAGCCATTGAGCGGTACCTATAACCAAGGCAAAATGGACAACTGCCAGCTTAACGAACGTACCTGCCACCCAAATAGCCATCACTAAAGATTCCAGATGCTGGATAAATTCGGCTATACTGATATATCGTACGGCATCCAGTAACGGATAGTTGAACCTCTCTGTCAGTTCTCCCCCGAACAGAAATAGCAAGGATAAGTTAGTGGCCAGGAACCCCAGAAGCACAGCGCCCAAAGAAATCATACTCCATTTTCCAGCTTTCTGAATATCTTTGACATAAGGCAAGAGAAAAGCAATCAAAAAGAACTCCGCAAACCAGCTTTGGGGAGTGTAGGCACCTTTAATAGACGGCATGAGACCATCAGAAAGAATTGGAAATATATTTTTAGGGTTCAAATCAGCAACCAGCAGGAAACATAAAATGGTCAAAATAATGACATAGAAGGGGACAATCATTTCCGCTGAACGGCCGACAACCTCTATCCCTCCTCTGACAGCAAATGAACTGACAAGCATGATAGTAGAGAGAATGACAAATAGCGGCGTTTCTTTAAAAAAAGCTCCTGTCACAAAATCTGCGTAAATACGTGTGCCCCCGGCATTCATCAGAAGATAGAAATATAAATAGATGAACCCGAGAAGTTTTCCCGGTACCTTGCCGATAATGGATACGCTGTATTCGATAATCGTATGGCCAGGATACAATTGATGAAGCTTAAGAGCGATAAATATAACGAGAACTCCCATTAAACTTGCCAATATGGGAGACAGCCACATATCTTGCGCGGCATAATTAGCAGTGATTGATGGTATGATCACAATACCAGTGGCTATCACTACAGGATACATCATGAATGCCATTTGGGATGCAGAGATTTTACCTGTTTCCATACGATTATCCCCCCTTCGTTTACAAAAAATTCTCCACCGGTCTGAACAGAAAAGTAATTAAATCAATTGGTCCTGGTACATCGGGGAAAAATATCAGCATGACGGCTACCAGCCATACTCCGGCAATAAGGAATATAAACACCCTTTTTTCTTTTACCTGGTTCTGATTCATTTTAGGCCATTCGTAAAAGAAGAGGAGCAGGACAACTAAACTGACACCGAAAAGTGATAGCCAATTCATTCTTCTTTCATCTCCTCTTCAGGAATGCCTTGGGGCTGTGTTGACATACCTAACCTTCGAATATAAGCCTTACTTACTACCTCAATTTCAACTTCTGCGAACTTTTCCTCCCACCTGTCTTTCACCTGTTCCCATTCATCCGGATATTTCTGTTCAAATGATTTAGCAAACCCTAACACGTCAGCTTTCATCTCTTTTTGTACTGTTGAAAGGGTTTCTTCAATCCGCTCGTCAATTTTTGCAGCTAATTGTTCTTCTAACTCGGCAATTATTTTAGGATCCGTCAGTACTAAGTCTGTCTGATTTTCTTCAATATCATCTTCTGTTGTAATCGCGAGGGTCATTTTCCATTTTCCATCCTTTATTTCTGGATGTAATTGGGTATTGGAACGAAGCAATTTAAAAGACATATACCCATCTGCATTTTCCGGTGTGAAGGAAACGGTAGCTAAATGCACTTCATTTCGTATCCACAATAACCCTCTGGTCAACCGATCATCGAGATAACCTTCCATTTTATCTTCCTTAAAAACGGCAGTTCCGTTAATATTCAGTCCGCCTTTTTTCTCTTTTACATTTTCATATTCGTATTCTAACCCGGGAAGTGCTACCGCTCTTGCTCCTCCCGATATACTTTCCAACAAATCCTTTAAGGTTACGCGCAGGCCTATTTGAAAGCGGGCTAATTCCCTCGCGAATTGGGAAGAGCTTTGCTCAAGGTAAGGGATAACCTCCAAAAGCGCAGAGGCCCTTTCCTCGCTTACGAATACAAAAGAACGAAGTCTTGGTTCCGGATGATGAGCGAAGAATTCTACATATTCCCGGATCCCACCTTCTGCAAGTTCCTTTCCAAATACTATTACTGTATTATGGCCCCAGAAAATTCGCCGTGGAACTTTTTGTTGTAAAATCGAAGCAGCTTCGGAAATTGTTGTACCTGTGGCTTGTTTGGTAAGGGTGGGTTTCTCCCCCTGTCCCCCGGAGCCTGATCCCTGTTGCTGTCCGCCTCCCATCTGATTTGGGATAGCCAGCTGAACAGTCAATTCAATTTGATCATCCTCTGTTTTGTCAATACCGGCAGCAAGCACAATGGCCAAATCATTAATTTCCACACGATCCCAGCAGCCTGAAAGCACCAACAGACTTCCCCACGTGAATACAATTAGTAAAAGTTTTTTGGATAAATGAAGATAACCCTGAGCCATACCTTTTCCTACTCCTCTTAATGATTAGTCTCCTCCATGTTTCGGACCGGGTTTTTGGCCTGGTGCTTGTCGATATTTGTTGTATTTTCCTGTCAGATGCGGGCGTGTGTTAAGTTTCCACCACGGCGCTCGTACCAGGATATCTTTCGTTTCACTTCCCATGAGTGGTGCCATTGGGCTAAGGAAAGGCACGCCGAAAGATCGAATAGTAGCTAAATGGATGATTATGGTGATCAGTCCAAGCATAATTCCGAGTAGTCCAAGGGTGCCAGCAAGGAGAATCATCGGAAACCGAAGCATGCGGATTGCTGAAGCTCCGGAGTATCGAGGGATGGTAAAAGAAGCAATCCCTGTTAAAGCCACAACAATAACCATTGGCGCAGAAACAATCCCAGCCATGACGGCCGCTTCCCCGATGACAAGCGCCCCTACAATACTTACAGCAGAACCTACTTGTTTCGGAAGTCTTAACCCTGCTTCCCTCAATGCTTCGAATGTGATTTCCATCAATAATGCCTCAATCAACGCAGGAAAAGGAATAGCTTCCCTAGATGCTGCCATCCCTATCATCAGACTGGTTGGCACCATTTCTGCATGAAAGGTGATCACGGCTACATAGATAGATGGCAGTAACAACGAAATCAACAGGAATACGTAACGGAGCCAGCGAATCAACGTACTGATGATAAAGCGATTATAATAATCCTCTGATGCTTGAAGAAAAGAATAAATGGTAACCGGAGCTATTAATACGAAAGGCGAACCGTCTACTAAAATAACGAAACGGCCCTCCAGCAAATGGGAAGTTGCGACATCCGGACGTTCTGTCGATAATAATTGGGGAAATGGAGAATAAGGATAGTCTTCGATCAACTCTTCAATAATTCCACTGTCCAGCACACCATCGATATCAATTCGCTTCAACCTGTTTTCGGCTTCTTTAATCAAATTTTCATCAGCGATTCCATCCATGTATGCCAAAATCACTGGTGTCGCAGAATATTTTCCAATCTCTATTTCTTTCATTTTTAATTTTGGGCTCTTAATTTTTCTTCTAAGCATGGTTCGGTTGACTTCCAGTGTTTCTACAAAACCTTCCCTGGGACCACGAACAACAGCTTCGGCAGGTGGTTCTTCAATAGCTCTTTTCTCAAACTTCGTAAGATTTAGAGCGAATCCGGAACTCCAGCCCTCCAACAAAATAATTGGACAACCGGAGGATATCTTTTTTACACAATCCGATAGTTTTGTAAGCTCTTTAACCCCTGAAACCGATATTTTTTTCTCCAGTAATTCTTTTACGCCGCTGTATTCAGCTGTAAACTCCTCCATCAACGGCGATAGTACAGAATCATCCAATTCTTGTATATCAACTAATCCATCTAAATAAAACAGAACGGCTTTTTGTTTGCCCGCTATGTAGAAATGGCGAAAGATTAAATCAGATGCTTCTGAATACACAGCCCGAATATGATTTTCATTTTTATCAAAATCATCATATAGAGCACCTTTATTCTTTTCTATTCGTGTGGCAGGATTAGACTCTTTTCTTGAACTTACCAGTTTGCGCCGTCGCTTAACCATACCCGTCAGCTCCATTTTATCTATAAAACACTTTTTAATTAGCTTGCTTTTATAGCGTAAATTTATACAGTATAGTGAACTTCACTGTTTTACCTCTATCTCCTAAAAGTAAAGTTCCATGCGAGTTGATATAGGTTTAAGAATGAGAAATTAAAGGAAATACCGTCTACACGGTCATTTAAAATATGTTATTAAGGATCGAAAAAAGATTTGTTTGGTCCTTCATTTACATTAAGACCACATCAGTAGAGACAATTGGTACATCACACATGTTGAGGAGGAGCACAATGAAGTATGCAGGTGTAGGATTAGTGATGCTAGCCGCTATATGCTGGGGCATTAGTGGCGGAATTGCAGATATTTTAATGACCAAGGGCTGGGACCCAATGGTAATTTCGTTTTACCGGGGTGCCGTTGGATTTATATGTTTCTTGGCGTGGTTTCTCATTCGTTTTAAAAAGAACTGGACTTTCTCTCCTCGTCTATACTTGTGGTCATTATTAGCGGGCGTTGGTGTTGCTGGAAATTTCACTTTTTATTTTCTTGGCATCCAGGCCTCGAGCATTGCTGTAGCGGCTACCTTGATGTACACCGCACCTGTGTTTGTCCTGTTAATCTCCTTTTTATTTCATATCGAACGTTCGACCTGGTTTAAATGGGCGTGCATTTTCGGTGTACTTATGGGGATCGTGCTGCTTACAGGTGCTTACAATACGGAATCCATTTCCGTCAGTTTAGCAGGGGCGGCAGCAGGGCTTGCTGCAGGTCTTTCCTATGCTTTGTTTATATTCGGTTTTAAAAACGCTTCTGCTATCGGAAAGCCACAGACCACCTTAACCATCGCCTTTTTTTCTTTCTGTCTCATCCTTTTATTCTTTACAGGAAGTGGGGAAGCAACTAAGGTATTGACCTCTAGCGACCTGGGATGGTTCATTCTCTTAGGACTTGTAGGGCTGGAATATCGTTTATATTCTATGTGATCGGGGTTCGAAAGACTGCCCCGACTACGGCTTCGATGGTCGCAATGGTAGAGCCGGTGACAGCGTCCATATTTGGAGTTTTGCTTCTCGGAGATCATTTGGGACTCATTCAATTTCTTGGAATGGCGCTTATTTTGGTTACAGTAACTATACTAAGCGTCAAGCAGGCTGGCTGATCATCTACTGGTCATGAAATAGATTCTATATATAAAAACGCCCGATTACGAGAATAGATTCTCTGATCGGGCGTTTTTGATTAGTTATTGTCATCCTTTACTTCACAGCCGTCATCCGTACAAGACGCATCAGCGGATGGCTGGATTTGCTGCAAGGAAGGCGTCTCGTTTTCTTCCTGCCACACTTTTTCCAGGGTTTCCTGGAACAGTTCCGGTGGCTGGGCGCCAGAAATCGCATATTTACGATTGAATACAAAGAATGGTACTCCCTGAACTCCGATTTGCTGGGCTTCACGCTGGTCATTTCGGACATCCTCCAAAAAGTCATCGCTTACCAGTACATCTTCTGCTTCTTCGCCATCGAGACCGATTTCCTCAGCCAGTTCAATCAGTGTGTCCGGCCGTCCGAGGAAACGGGATTCTGTGAAGTAGGCACGCATCAGACGTTCCGTGAACGCCAGTCCTTTTCCCTGCATTTCAGCATATTTGAACAATCGGTGAGCCTCCAGCGTATTGGTCTGTTTCACCTCGTCAAAATTATACTCCAAACCAACGGTCTTTGCGGTCTCCACCATCTGATCATTCATCGCTTTCGCCTGCTCAACCGTGGTACCCATTTTCCTGGCAAGCACCTCGTAAACAGAAACATTCTCATCACTCTGGATGTGAGGTTGCAATTCATAACTTTTGAAGATGACTTCCACGTCATCCTTGTGAGCAAACTGTTCCAGTGCCTGCTCGAGCCGACGTTTCCCGATATAGCAAAACGGGCAGACAAAGTCAGACCATACTTCAATTTTCATTTCTGGCACCACACTTTTCCGTATATTTCAGCCTTACGCGTGTTGGTAGGCTAAGTTACGAGCTGCTTCTTTTACTTTTGTCATACCTTCATCAATGATTGCTTCTGCTTTATCAGGCATCGCATTGTGGCCTTCGATGATTACTTCATCCACGATGTCCATGCCATACAATCCGCCAAATACATTGCGCATGAAGTTGACGGACATTTCCATTGGGGCCATTTCTTCAGAAGAATAAACACCGCCGCGCGCATTCAACAGGATAACTTTCTTGCCAGGCATAAGCGGCTTAATGCCTTCTTCGGTATATTTGAATGTGAAGCCAGCTTCAGAAACGTAGTCGATGAATGTGTGCAATTTCGCTGGAATCGTAAAGTTCCATAGCGGGAATGCCAACACGATGACATCGGCTGCTTCTAAGGCATCTTTTGCTTTTTGCTTGGCGTCAAGCAGACGCTGTTCTACGTCATTCAAACGCTCGCCAGCTTCCATTTTTGTCAACGCATTGAAAAGGTCCTGCCCAAAATAAGGCATATCTTCTGCGAATACATCATACGTCGTGATGTTCAGATCGCTGTTGTCTTTAACCTCTTCCATGAATGTTTCATACATTTTTGTTGTAATACCGTCAGGACGGTTATTACCTTTTACTACTAGTACGTTCATCTCTATATTCCTCCCATGATTAACTTAGGTGTGCTCAACGATTATAGATTGTACTACCGAAGGAGGAATTTCTCAACTGTTTCGACTTCGAGACTTTTAAAACAAGGATAAACAGGAAAAAAGTCTCATGATGCAAACCGCACGGTTATAGGGTTCCTGAAAAAAACCAGATCCTTACGAACGGTTGAATTTACCAGCCTGATAGTCGCGATAAGCCTGGAAAATTTCTTCTTCCGTATTCATAACGAACGGCCCTCTCGCCACCACTGGCTCCCCGATCGGTTCTCCGGCAACGAGAATAGCTCGAAGTTTTTCATTCGCCTGGATGGCCACTTCACTGTCTGAATCCTGTGAAGTGCGTCCGAGCCAGAGCACCTGGTTCTTTTTCCCTTCGGTTCCCTCACTTCCAAATGTCCCGCTTCCTTCTATAATATAGATAAAGCCATTGAAGCTTCCCGGCAGCTCCTGCGTTATTTTCGCACCGGCCTCCATATTTAATTCGACGTAGGTGAGCGGGACATGGTTGTCCGTATCTGCCTGCACATCACCGGAAGAACCGGAGTAAACACGAACTTTTGCGCCATCTTCCCTTCGAACCGGCACCGTCTCCGCCTTCAAATCCTGATAGCGCGGAGTCGCTGATTTTTTACTGCTCGGCAGGTTCAGCCACAATTGCAGGCTATGGACCGTTTCACCTGGGGGTGGATCCTCCGAATGGACGATGCCGCTCCCTGCCGTCATAAGCTGCGCATCACCTGGCTCTAACACCCCGGAGCCCCCATGGTTGTCCTCATGCTTCAATTTTCCCTCGATTACATAGGTGATCGTCTCCATGCCACGGTGCGGGTGATCCGGAAACGTCCCCTGCTGGAACCAGTCTTCCGCCATTAACAAAAATGGGTCGAATTGTTCCCAGTTGCCAGGCGGCAGCACTTGTCCGACTTGCTTGTGCGGGCCGCTTCCTTCCTGGTACTCCACCGTCCATACGCGCTCAATTCCTCGTTGATTCGCCATTGATTCAGCACCTCCTGATTGGTCTGCTTCCATTATATTACTATAGCTTTCGTAAAATAAAACGAAAGGAATTCGACATAGTAGTTTTTTCCTGAATATAGCCTTTCATCAAAAAAATTTGATTTAATAGTTGTCATTTTGCTTTCCTTTGCATATACTTTTATTAAATCAAAAAAAATTGATGTAAAGGAGGAGCTGATGTGTTCAAAGAAATCCCGCTCACAGACGTATCATTAGAAAAGACCTTTCAAACATACGAAAAGAAGTTCAAAGCAATCGCCGATCACAAACGACTGCATATCCTGCATGAAATAACCGACCGAGGCGAAGCATGTGTCTGCGATTTGTCTGAGAAATTGAACCTGCCCCAGTCTAAATTATCCTACCACCTGAAAATCCTGCTGGATGCCCAGCTGATCACCAAAGATACCAGAGGAACCTGGAGCTACTACACCTTGAATCACAAAGAAATGAATCACCTGCTGTCAGAAGAATTGTGCTGCTTATTCCGTAGAGAGTAATTTTTTTCAGCTATTCATCAAAAAAAATTGATTTATGGAGGTTTTCACATGAACATACATGTCGGCTTGAATGTAGTAAATTTAGAAAGATCGATTGAGTTTTACACAAAAGTTTTCGGAGAAAGACCAGTGAAAGTCAAGAATGATTATGCCAAATTTATGCCAGAACATCTGCAATTGAACTTTACACTGAACGCAATACCGGAAGTATCCGGCAATCAGGTTGGCCACTTCGGCATCCAGGTAGAAAAGCAGGAAGACATCGATTTCCATAAAGACAGACTGACAAAAAGCGGTTTTTTCACAAGAGACGAAACGAATACTACCTGCTGCTATGCCCTGCAGGATAAGTTTTGGATAACGGATCCGGACGGCAATGAATGGGAGTTTTTCCATACCAAACAAGATGTAGAAAACAATAAAAAAGAGCAGTTCTGCTGCCAATAGGAGGTAAATGATGTATAACTTATATTCCGTGAGTCAACGAGTAGAAGAGAAAAAACGCAAGTTAGACCATATCAACCGTCATGCATGGAAATCTGCGTCCCTTCCTAAAAAAAGATGGAAACTCCCATCTATCAGCTTTTCGAAAAAGCAATCGGCTCCAGTGTGCTGTGCTCCCTGTTGTTAAACGAATGATAAAAAAACGGAAGCTCCCAGGCGGAGGCTTCCGTTTTTTATAAATATATGGCGTTCGTTCGACGGTCAATATATCGCCCGTTCTAATTGCACAAAAAAAGAGACTTCCGAATGGGAAGTCTCTTTTATAACGCTTCACGTTTATCGTTGCACGTTAGCTGCTTGTGGTCCACGGTTGCCTTCGACGATTTCGAAAGAAACTGTTTCGTTTTCTTCTAGTGTTTTGAAACCTTCACCTTGAATAGCAGAGAAATGAACGAATACATCGTCTTGACCTTCTACTTCAATAAATCCGAAACCTTTTTCTGCGTTGAACCATTTTACGTTACCTTGTAACATGTTGTTACCTCCTGCGTGGATGTAAATCCACAATGTATTACTATTATTGCTCTAGAAATTCAAGGGTAAGTCACAAAAACTTATCTTTCATTCTTTAAACGAACAAGAATAATTAATCCCTACTATACGCTGATTATTACTCTCCGTCAAGGGGAAGTTAAAAATAATTAATGCGCTTATCAATTACGCGGACCGAATAACATGACAGACACACCAATCAGACAAATTCCGGCACCAATCCAGTCGTATAAATCGGGTGTTTTTTTATCGATTCCCCAGCCCCATAAAACAGACAGCACGATAAAGACACCTCCGTAAGCCGCATACACTCTACCGAACGAAGGAAAGGTTTGAAAGGTAGCAATCACCCCGTACATCGCAAGCGCAAATCCTCCTCCTAATCCCCAATAAAACGGCTTCCCTTCTCTGAGCCATAACCAAATCAAATACCCGCCGCCGATCTCCGCGAGCCCCGCAAACAGGAATAATAGAAACGCATGTAACAAACTATCACTTCCCGTCAGTTTATGAGTCGTTATCCTTTATGTAACTTTTTCAGTTCATAGATAGAGGCAATCAAACCAATGAAACCGCCTACCGCAAGGATCACTGGAATAAACGCTATCGTATTCTCGGAAAACATGCGGTAAATTCCCCAGAAAAAAATCAGCAGATTACCGATCAACCCGATCCTTACCCTCAATTCTCTTCGCATTTCCCTTCCCTCCTGGTAGCTTCCTTTTCCAACGAATGCTTCTTTCTCAATTTATCATATTTGCTTCCCTCGTTGTACATCACACCCCTTCCCCTCCTATAACATTTCAAAATAAAGTCTTCGATTTTTTGGTCTTGTTGTGGAATAAGCCTATGATGAAAGTCAACAACGATGGTTAACAAAGCCAAAAAAAGTTAGGTTTTAAAAGAAGCCAAGCAGGTTATATTTCATATACGACACGATATAAAAGATTTAGTTGAAGGAGGAAAAGATTATGGGATTTATTCTATATTTAATTGTTGGTGGTCTAGTCGGCTGGTTAGCAGGTGTTATCCTCGGCCGTGATGTACCATTCGGAATTGTAGGTAATATTATTGCAGGTATCATTGGTGCCTGGATTGGTGGTGCCCTGTTAGGATCATGGGGACCAAGCCTCGCTGGAATGGCAATAATCCCTGCCTTGATTGGTGCGTTGATTTTCGTATTTATCATCAGTGTCATCATGAAAGGCCGCAAACGATAATTCACTTTTTAAATAAAAATGCCTGGCTATCGCTTTGATAGCCAGGCATTTTTATTACTTCTGATCAGAAATGTACTGTTTCACTACTTCATACACATATTCCTGATTCGCTTCCGCTGTATTCGGATCGTATTCCCCGTCGTTGGTTTTATTATTAGAAAGGATGCGGATCCCGAGATAAGGAACGTCGTAGCCCTTCGCTATTTGGGCGGCCGCTGCACCTTCCATTTCTTCTACAGAGGTGCCGTAATTTTCGTGAAACCAGTTGATCCGGTCGACTTCGTTGTTCCAGACATCCGCAGAGCCGATTGTCCCTTCCACAACTTTTCCTTCCTCATGCACCTCTTTCACTGCTTTAGCGGCTGCCAGAAGATCTTCGTCCGCTTCATAATAGCGGATATTCTCCGCATCCGGATCTTCTCCGGCACTTCCTTCTGAAGCCATCAGATCCATCGGAATCCATTCTTTCGGCTTGATGCCTTCGCCTTCTTCCCGATCCCCTGTCTTCATGGAGCCGATGTTGGTTGTACGCTCGCCCAACACAATATCATAGACATTCAAATTCGGATCATGCCCTCCGGATGTACCCTGGTTGATGATTGCAGCCGGGTTGTATTTTTCAATAGCCACTGCGGTAGCTGCTGCTGTGTTTTCCATTCCCTTCCCTGTTTTTGCCACAATAACAGGGTAGTCATCGACGGTTCCGATATAGAATTCAAACGTTCCGGATTTTTCAATTTCTACATCTTCAAGCCGTTCGGCGAAGTTTTCTGCTTCAATCGGCATCGGCCCTTCAATTAAAATTGGCCGCTGCTGTTTGTTTTCTTCTGGAGCATCTGTTGAGGATGAAGCACTGCATGCCCCAAGGACTGTCAGTACCATTACGGCCATGACTGCTAGTAAAATAACGACTTTTCTCTGTGCTGTTTTCAAGCTGATTCCTCCTTGTGGTGTCGTATGCACGATTAGGAAAACTTGGCTGATCCCCAAGTTCATATAGTGAAAGCCTTTAATCGTTTAACATAGTTAAACTTTCTTAAAGGATAAAAAGGCCTGGAAGGTGGGTTACCTTTCAGGCCTACGAAGGAAAAATATGTATAGTTCGGCAAATGGGCTGGAAGCCGAACATTCATAAATTTCACCTCGTAGTCCAGTTCTTTCAATGGGAACCTGGTAGAAACGCTCCGACCATATTACCGAGCATATACGAGTTATTGATTTATAACGTTACTGTGCCACTATAACAAATCGCAGATAGGCTTTCAATGGTAAATGCGAACATAATTAATTAAATGATGTTTATTGTTCGCTTTTCTCCCGACTAATAGGAGAGCAAGCAGGATACTTACAAAAGTGACTGCCATAGAAGCTTTAAAGAAAGGAGGAAAATACATTAATTGAATCTGATTGTTTCCTGATTCAATCGGAAATCCCAGGAACGCATAATTGACCTTTTCCATCTTCTGTTCCTCTCCATTCACCTTCACCTGCCATCCTCGTTCGTAAGGAATAGGCAGCACCATCCATTTGTCTCCACCGTGATTGTCATATTGAATCGCCAGGTTATTGCCCTCCCATTTCACCTGTGCTCCATCATCCGTATGGCGTTTTGCTTTGTCTAGAACCGTGTAGTCTTCTTCATATAATGCAAACTCCTTCAACAAATACTCACCTTCGGGAACACGTATCGAAATCTTTTCCGCTTTCGGAACTCGGATGACCAGGTCATCGATGTAGGTTTTGTAAATCGACTGGTTATGTTTACGTGTCGTCCGGTAACCATTGACCTTCACCGCAAACCCTTGCCGCTCGGCGAGACTTTCGAGATGAAAACGGACGTAATAATCACCAGCCTCCCCATCAAAGTCCTCGACAATCATATCTATGCCACCTTCTTTATCCTTCACCTTCAAATACCCATGTTCATATTCTGCTCCAGCCGTTTTCATGATCGTATTGTCAATAAGATTTGGCGCTTCTGTTGGTTTTTCAGAAAAGCTGCCGTCCTCGACAACCACCCCTTCCAGCATCGCGTGCTCTTTTTCCAGGACATTGGCTTCTCTCAGCGCCTCTTTAGAAAATACGGTATCTGTCGTACGTACAAACGGCAGCAGGTTGGTATTCTCGTACATCACATAATTTTCTGTAGCGGCCACCTTTTCGAAACCATAGGGAACTTTTGCCGTGTCTTCTTTTTTACGCATCATGTATTTGCCCTGCAACAGGCTGTACAGATTGGCCCGGGAACCGAGCGTCGAGTAACGGCTGACACTCTCCCGCCCCATATCCACTTGCAGATCATACAAATAGAAAAACAACAGCTCCTTGTTCAATATGCTGGAATAAACACTCATACCGTTGAAATCCTGAACGATCGGCGTATTGTTCCAATACCCGACCCGCCAGTCAATCCGGTAAAGCGGGTCGCTATCCCGCTCCTTGATTTCCGTCAGCAATTCCAGCTGTTCTTTCCCGTTATATTTTTCGCTATGTAAAAACTCCTGCGATACACTTCGCACACCGGTCATTTCCGAGATGACGTACTGGATGGCATTCGAAAAAACGAGCAGAAAAACAAGGCTTGCCCCGTATAACATGTAAAAGCAGCTGCGTTTACCTATCCACACGACACATGCAGTCATCAACACGATGACTACCATGAAAATTAGGACAGTGAGACCAGGCAGCGAGAAGAAAGAAAGATGCTGATCGATCACCAGCACGCTCAAGTACAGGCTGATTACGAGCAGACTTGCAATCATTATGCTTGTTTTACTGACCTCCCCCAAGTACTGCAGTCCCACAGCCACACCCCCTCCAACCGTAAATGACAGCAGGTATTCCCAGCGGTACTGGGGAGCCGAAAAGCCATTGAATGCGCTGGCCGCAAGCGGACTGAAATGAAGGAGCACGAACAGAACGCTTAACGAGGCAAATAATCGGAAATGTGGCCTCTTATACAAGGGAATAAGGCAGAGCAACAAGAGAAAAATAGCCGGCAGAACAATGATCCGGCTTGTAAACAGGATATTATCGGAAAAATCTACGATATCAATCGGAAACCGGTAACCAGGGCGGTAATTGTTCAGAAAACTGTAGACCGCCGGTACAAAAGAAACCGCACTGATGCCTGCACCAATCAATCCCGCCGTCATAAACAGCCAGACTCTTTTAAACAAGGATACTTCCTGCTCATCCAGCCGGTGGAATAACCGGAACAGAAAGTATACGCCAATGAAAATCAGATTGATATAGGCAAAATAGAAGTTATCAAACATCGTTACGGCGACAGCAAAAATAAACCATCCCGCCCGGCCTTCACGGATGATTTTTTCAACCCCAAGGACAAGCAATGGCAGCCATAACATGGCATCAGCAAAGAACTCCCAGTACGTCGCATGCCGGAAATAGATCACCGATAACCCATACACAGCGGACCCCAGGAATGCAGGCAGCCACGGAACTTTCATATAACGGAAAATAAGCGTGGTAAGGGCAAGAATAGCAGTCAGCCGGAGGATGCTGATGAACACGGCCGCCTTGGCCCAATAAACGATATCTACCGCACTCACTACTCCAAGCCATTCCAGTAAAAAAGTTACCCCGGCGCTGAGCAGGAAAACAATCGACGTCGAAAAATAAAACGACAACTGACTATAGGTACCCCCGCCGAGGCCAAATCCGTAGTTATAGAAGAAATCACCGCTGGTGTATTGGTTGTATAAAAGTTTTTTGAATGTCACCATTTGCTGCAAGCCGTCATTGTGCCCGACCATGTAACGGCCTTCCGTCCATGCCTGCAGAAAAAAACCATGAGCTAAGACAGCAAGTACGAGACTCGCCGCCACTAACAGCATAAGCTTTTTATTTACCATGACATCCCCGCCTGCATTTTAGATATTTTACTGTTTTATCAGTGTATCTGACCGCATTACCGATCCCCACTGCGATGAATTTGGTAAACTCCCGTTTGGTCCGCTTCCCTGTCTGGCCCGCGACGGATATTGGCTTCCTCGACCAGATAATGCGGCCGCTGCTTCGTTTCGTAGTATATCCTTCCGATATATTCTCCGATGACACCAAGGCTGACGAGCTGGATGCCGCCAAGCAGCAGCACCGCAGAAATCGTCGTGAAATAACCCTGCTCCACGATCCCGTTATTCAGTATAAGGACCAGATGGACGATTATATATAGAGCAGAAATCATCAGCACAAAAATACCGGTATAAAAGCAGAGCCGGAGTGGCCGGTTGTTAAACGATATCGCACCATCAATGCCATAATTCATCAATTTAGACAGCTTCCACTTCGACTGGCCATTCTCCCGGCAGACGTTATCATAGTGGATGACCTTTTGACTTAAACCGATCCAGGAAAACAGCCCCTTCGAGAAGCGGCTTCCCTCATTCAGCTTCAACAGCCCATCCACCGCTTTCCTGCTCAGCAGCCGGAAATCCCCGACTCCATCCTCAAGCTCGACATCCACAAACTTGTTGATGACACAATAGTAAAGCGAGGAAAGACACGATCGCAGCCAGCCTTCCCCCTTCCGATTCCGTTTTCCGATCACCTGGTGATAGCCTTCCTCATACCCGTCGAGGAACGGTCGAATCAACGAACACGGGTGCTGCAGGTCTGCATCCATCACAATTACCGCTTCTCCGTTCGCATGTTGAAACCCGGCAAGTAGCGCTACCTCTTTTCCAAAATTACGCGTAAACGATATATACTTCACGCGAGAGTGCTCCTTCGCGAGCCTCTTAATCCGGGAGAGCGTATCGTCCGAACTGCCATCATTCACATACAGGATTTCGTAATCATAACGAAGCGCTTCAAACTCTTTGTCCACCGCTTTATAAATAAGGTCGATATTATCGGATTCATTATAGGAAGGAATAATAATCGAAATCAGTCCAGCTGTCATCATTGCACCTACTTTAACGTCTATCTGCTACCAATAGCTTCAGCAGAAATCCGCTTTCTTATACAAGGATGCGCCCAGTAGAAAAACCACCCCAGCCGGAGTGGCTTTACTTATCCATCTTACATTCAAAAGAATAGGAACTCGTTAAACTATTATGTATTTCTAACAGGACTTCCCCACCGCGTTCGTAACACTGGGCTGTAAATTCACCAATCTCTTTTGAATGAAAATAGCTGGATGTGATGATAAAAAAACTGAAAAGCAGTAAAAATGTGACGGATATTATGGTGACACCCAGCAAAAACTTAGACTTCTTATTAATCATCTTCCCCCCCTTAGTTAGTAGGCCCGCGTTGTTCACGATTCCATTTTATAGCAGATAGTAAGGCGAGAATTTGACAGATAAGCCCAAACAACCACCCGATTAGTGGAGAATAGGGGATATAATCTTTCATTCCCATGCCACCGGCTATGCAGGCAGCACCAAGCAATGAAAAAACCACCGCCTGCCTTTGAAATTTATTCATTATCCCCCTCCATCCCCTGTGTATTGTAAAATATATACACTTATCCTAACATACCTTCATATCCTTTATGCGGTTACAGTCAGAAATTTGCTTAAGTCAGAACATGGTTGAGTTAGGGAAGAAGTTACCGGTGTACCATAAAAATTTAAAGCAGAAGTTTGGAAAAATGATATCATGGGTTAAAATCTCATTACATAGCTATTACTTCACTGGATAAAAGCAATTTCCTCTGTTAGGGTGAATATAGATAAAGTCAGGTGAACATCAGTTTTGACCTCCCCCCTTTTATTTTCTGATAAAAACCTGAACTTTATTGAACAAGAAGACAAGCAGCAAAACATACGATCAAGAAAAGCCACTCCAATATGGAGTGGCTTTTCTATTAGGAAGTTGCTACTTTTTTTGTCTCCACTGTTTGACCCTCTTTTTTATCTACAGATTTACGTGTCTGGAACAGGTTACCTTTATGGAACCCGAGCGTCAGACCAACCGTCAGCACAAATGTGATTCCCATGCCAAGGAAGTAGAATCCCCAGTGTTCTGGATAAACAGATAAGAAGGACAGCACGCCGCCCACGCCAACGGAAGTTGCTTTGACGCCTTGCGCAGCGATATAGGCACTACCCACAGCACTCGCCAGCATGACAGCGATGAACGGGTAGCGGAAGCGGAGGTTGATCCCGTAAATCGCAGGTTCCGTAACACCAAGCCAGGCAGAAATCGTCGCGGCAAAAGAAACCCCTCTTAATTTCTTATTACGTTTCAATAGGAAGAACATCGTCAATGCAGCAGCACCCTGCGCCAATGTTACCGTTTCACTTACCGGCCAAAGCGTGACATACCCAAGAGTTCCTGCCATTTGCAGGTTTACCCCAAGGAAAATATGGTGCATTCCTGTGATCACAAGCGGAGCGGAAATGAACCCATAAACACCGCCTGCAAATGCAGGAGATACTTCAAATAGATATAAAATGCCATCCGTAATCCAGTTCGATCCAGTCATTGTGATCGGACCAATCAACCCAAACGTCAATAGTCCGGCAAAAATCAAAGCAAACGGTGCGACAAATAACATTTGCAAATTACCCGGTATGAAACTTTTCAAATGTTTTTCAGACCAGGTCAGCAGCCATACTGCAAAGATTACCGGAAGCACTTGTCCCTGATATCCTATTTTAGCAATTTCCCAGCCAAACAAATTCCAGTATCCTACACCTTCTGGATCTGCTGCATAATCATAGGCAGACATCAATTCCGGATGGACGAGCAACAAACCAAGAACAATCCCTAATAACGGACTTCCACCAAACTTTTTCGCGGCGGACCAGGCAATCAATACAGGTAAAAATGTGAATGCCGTGTTTGCGATTACATTAATGAATTCAGCAAATCCGGTCCAGCCGGTATACACGTCTAATAACGATTTTTCTTCAAAAAAGATTCCCGGATTGGCAAGCAGGTTGTTCAATCCTAACAGCAAACCTGCAGCAACGATCGCCGGCAGAATCGGAATGAAAATGTCCGCCAGTACCCGGATCCCTTTTTGTAAAGGATTCCCTTTCTCTGCCGTAATCTGCTTCATTTCATCCTTACTGACTTCCTCGGCATCCGTCTGCTTTACAAATTCCTGATAAACTTTTTCCACCGTTCCAGGACCGATAATGACCTGATACTGGCCGTTCGCTGAAAAGGTTCCCTTTACCAATTCATTTTCTTCTAATGCATCTCTATTCACGAGGTTTTCATCTTTTAGAACGAGGCGCAGCCGGGTTACACAATGGGAAGCATTCGTGACATTTGCAGGGCCGCCGACATGTTCAATTATTTTGGCAACGTTTTCTTTGAAACCCATGATATTTCCTCCCTTTATCTTAATCGCTTTCAAAAACCGCTTTCAAAATTTGCTACTTGTTTAAACAAGTTCATTATAGTACAGTGAGAATAGTTGTCAAGAAAATTTTGAAATAAGGAGTGTATCAATTGGATTTAACAGTAACTCCAATGAGCCATTTCGGTTCTTATATGGCCCTTACCTACCAGGAAAATAACGAGCCCGAAAAAGAAGGCATTTATGTGAATGCTGTCAGGGGGAAATCCAAGCAGCATCAAAATGCGCTTAAAATAATTCCGACGAAAAACGGGGAACCCGTCAGTTATAGCTACGAGGCAGATGAATTCCAGATCACCATGCATGTCGATGGAGGAAAATTGGACATTTGTTTTGAAGATGAGTTACGGATTTTTGTCAGGGGAACCGGGGAAAACCTCGGACTTACACTGGATACCCAGCCGATTTACAACTTTGAATACAATTATCTATTAGGGAAGAGTGGAGACGAATACTGCATCGTTAATAGCTATAAAAACTTAACGAAGTATTTGATTTTTGCGCCACAAGGTTCGCTTTCCATGAAACAGAACGTATTTATGGATACAACAGGGAGCACGAATAAAGCGGACAACCTGTCGAGCATCCATATTGACGCTGAAGCCGGGTCCGATGAGTTTCTCTGTGTCATTGAAGATATTCCGACACATGGATCGGTTCCAGCCGACAGAGAATACAGCTTTGATCAAGCGCTGGCAAAAAGCAAGGCCCACTTCGAAGATTTTCTAGCTAAACAGCCGGCGGTCCCGGAAGACTATCAGCAAACCTTACGCGAAGCGGCTTATCTCAACTGGACGTGCATCAAGAATGAAGAGGGCTTGCTGAAAAGGAAGGCGATGTTCATGTCCAACAGCAACTTCCCTGGCGTATGGAGCTGGGACAATGCCTTTAATGGCCTGGCGCTTGCCGGTGTGGATGACCAGCTGGCATGGGATCAGATCCAATGCCTGTTCGACCACCAGGACGAGAAAGGACAAATTCCCGGCTCCCTCAGTGATTCCACCATCCGCTGGAACTTTTCCAAGCCTCCGGTACAAGGATTGTTTGTATTGAAAATGATGGACAGAATGACTCTTACCCAAGCTCAGCTGGAACAAATGTATCAACAAATTGAAGCGCATGTAAACTTCTATTTCCGATACAAAGATTCCAACCAGGACGGCATTCCGGAATACCACCATGGGAATGATTCCGGTCAGGATAACAGCACCGTTTTCCGAAATGCCGATATCATTGACTCTCCGGATCTATTGGCCTTTTTGATTAAATCCATGGACATGCTCGCTGTCGCAGCTGGTAAATTGGACCGCCCTCAGGATAAGGAACAGTGGGAAGAGAAAGCACAGAAATATACCGACCTGTTCTGCGACTATTTCATCGTCGATGATTTGCCAGTCGCCCGTTATACACGGACCGGCGAAAAGATCGACAGCGAAGGATACCTGCCGCTCGTTTCCCTTATCCTGGCAGATAAATTGCCGGAATCCGTAAGAAAGAAAATCATTGAAACACTAAGCAGCGACAGGTATTTGACGGAATGGGGAATTGCTTCCGAGGCGATCGACAGCCCATTATATGAAGAAGATGCTTACTGGAGAGGACCCATCTGGGCACCGACTACCCTGCTGTTCATTGATGCTTTTGAAGCATGCGGGAAGCAGGAATTGGCGGATGAAGTAGCGGAGAAATTCCTGAAGCTCTGTAAGTATGGAGGATTCGCCGAGAACTTCCACGCTGAAACGGGTGAAGGGTTAAGAGATCTTGCTCATACGTGGACATCCAGCGTATTCATCCATCTCGCCGCCCGGCAACAGGAAAAAAACAATCGTGAACGTAAGCAGGCAGCAACGGTTTAAAAACATAAAAAAAGTGTACGAGACTCTCTCTCGTACACTTTTTTATTACGCTTTTCGCTGCGTCTGGTCAAAAAAGACAAAATCACCGGGCATGTGCCTCGACTGGGTATACTCAAACATGACACCGTCCGCATTGAAAACATGACTGGTGACCACAACCACACAATTGTAGCCATCCATTTTTAAATATTTTTCATCCGTTTCGGTCACTTTCTCCACCGTCATTTTTCGCTTCGCGGTGACCGCTCTTTGATTCCACTCTCTTTCCAGATATTCATAGATAGAATCCTCAGCGATGTCTACTGTCAGATCTTTCACAACATCTTTTCTAAAATAGTTATAATCCATGATCACCGGATCCCCATCAAGATAGCGGACCCGCTGGAGATGGTAGACCTCTATTCCCACCGGCATCATCGTCTCTTCATGGAGGCGTTCGTCCACCGTCATTTCTTCGAAAACGATCACTTCCGTCCGGTGTCCTTTTTTATTACGAATGGCGAATTGTTTGAACGTTTCGGTTTCCCCGAACATATACTCCGCCTGTTTGAAGTCCTGGTAAATCACACGCGCTCCATGCCCATGTCTCGTCTGAACATATCCTTCTGAAGCCAGTTCACCTATGGCCCGACGGATCGTATTTCGTGAGCAGTCGTATTCTTTTACCATGGTATTTTCCGATGGGAGCAACTGTTGATAGGGATAAAATTCATTTTCTATCTTCTGTTTCAAGTCTTCATAAATTTTCTTGTACTTAGCCCGTGGCATAATAGCCTCCTATGTATCTCACTTCTCTATGTATTTGTACTATAACTAGAAAAAAACGCCAGCGCAACCCATTGACCAAACAACTAATAGCTGCTTTAAGTCAGAACATGGCTCAGTTAGGGCGTAAGGTTGACGCGTTAGGGCAGAAGTTACCTGCGTTAAGTCAGAATGTTTTGGGTTTAGGTCAGAACCTGCCTAAGTTAGGGCAGAACTTGCCAGTGCTGCCTATTTTTTAATGCAGAAAGATGAAAAAAATATCTCACGAGTTAAAATAACATTACATAGCGATTACTTGTCTGGATAAAAGCAGATTCATCTGTTAGGGTGAATATAAATAAAGCAGGTTCCCATCAGTATTGACCTCCCCCTTTTCATCTGAAAGGAATCCTGCCTTTATTAAAAACAAACACTGCATACAAAAAGCCACCCCAATCGAGGGTGGCTTTTGTTATAAGATAAGAAAGTATAATATTTTAGTCGGCTAGCTTCAGCGCCCAGACACTCGCGACATAAGCAACCCGTCTTGCGGAAGGAAAGGACACCTTCCACCAGCCGTTTTGCTTATGCGTTTCGTGTCTTTCAGGGCGCTTGCGCTTTTCTTTTACGTATGTTCCGCTGCAAGTTCCTGACTGAAGTGTCCGGCTTCTCCATTGGTCATATCCGCGTGCTCGAGCACGGCTTTCAGCTTTTTCAAATCCTTTTCGGTATAAAATGGATAGCCATCTTTCAGCTGACCCACCAGAAATTTGGCGAGCTTTTCTTTCTGATCAAATACATACGGCTTATAAGCTTTGGAATAATTGATGACCTGGTTGCTTTGAGTAAAATAAACAATCGGAAGTACCCGATGGTCGAGCTCATTAGTTTCCAGCAGGCTATGGATCGTCTCCATCCCATCCAATACCTGTCTGGCAGGATTCTCTATGGACCTCACCTTCAGGTTATGCCGCTCTGCTTGCTGATGATCAGCGACAAGCGTCTTTTCTTCCTTAGGATCATCGGAAGAAAAAAAGTCATCAAACAAAAAAGAAACTTCCTTCGCCTTGTCCTGACTCATACCGTAAAGCACCTTTCCCTGTAAATCGTTGGTGCCAAGCAGATAAATTCCCGACTTCATCAATACAATAAGCTCATTTTTAACGAATTTCTTATCCCCAGGCGAAGGTAAGTACACGTTAGGCAGTAGAATCATATCAGAAGGCTGGATCCTTCCTTCACGAACCAGACTATCCTTCAATTCACTCACAATCGTATACACTTCCATCTCACTGGCTGTTCGAGAGATCTTTTCCATATCTTTGACGTATTCTTTGACCGCTGCGACCTTTAGCTCGTAATCTTCCTTTATTTTTTTCCTGTGCTCTTCTTTCTTTTGTTCATAATCCTTTTCCACCTGATCCAGTGTTGTCACGGCGTCGTGTTCCACTTCTGCCACCATTTTCTTATAGCTTTTAGCGGAAAAATAATGATAGATGATTAAACCTACTACAACAAACGCTAACACACCAGCTGCTGTTACCCACACATACATATTTAAAAAATCAGATGCATTCATATCGCTTCTTCCTCCAACTCTTTTTAATAGACTTCGAAAATCCAGCCGCTGTTCGGGCAGTATCTTTCAAATTGGTTGGAATTACATGTTTATTGGCGGACCCACCCTTACAGCCCGCCGTTTTCTATCTTTAACACGGTCGTCTCCTCAATTTTTCTGATCATTTTCATAAAGAATTTCTGTTTTCACCGGCTTGTAACCGGCACCGTCCACCCACGCAACATGGACACGGTAATTCTCTGTCTGGGCTTGATTGGTGACCGTGGCATTGGCTTTATCCGTGCCTTCACCCGCCGCCCACCAGACAATCATATCGTCTTCCGGCAAGCCGGCACCTGCAGCGATCGCTGTCGTCATTTCCTTCCAATCGAGCGAACCTTTTTCAAAAGTGATATGAGTATGGTTCTCCTGTTCGGTTGGCACAACAGCCCAATTATCGGTTATGACTTGTTTGACGTTCGGATCACCATTGCCGCCTTGGTCCTGGGAAGATTCCGGTCCTGTTGGTTCTTGAGGTGCCTCCTCACTTTCGTCTGTGGCTGACTCCGCCTCACCTTCATCCTCTTTCGGTGGCGTTGGCTTTTCTGTCGATGTTTCCTGCTCTTTTTCTTCCGGCGGATCTTCTTCGTCCGGACGATGCTCTGCTTCGGTTACTGGTTCTTTACCAGATTCACGCTTGGGTTCTTTGGTCGTAAAGAGATTCCCTTCCTTGTCCTCTTTCTTAACATTCTCTTCCATCGGCCTTTTTGCTGCATCAGATGCCTGGTCGGCCAACCCTAAATGAGAGTTCAATTGATAGGAAATTTCCTCTACTTGTTTTTCGTCAGGCATATAGTAGTAAACCCCATCGATCTTTTTATCCGTGCCTTCGATTTTGTACTGTTCAATTTTTGCACGGGCATCTTTGTAATTGGACTGGATTTTCCACATCTCATTAAAACTCAGGTTGGTCTTCACGTGATCTTCCACCACTTCAAAAATATCACCGAACTTGGTCACGGAGGAAATGCTTGCCCCTTTTTGAATCACTTGTTCGATCACCTGACGCTGCCGTTTCTGACGCCCGAAATCCCCTCTAGGGTCGAGCTCTCTCATCCGGGCATACAGCAGGGCTTCTTCTCCATTTAGCGTAATCTCCCCTTTAGGAAAATACGCATCTCCTTTGAGATGCTCGGCATCCCTGGTATCAAACTCGAGGTCGTTCTGGACAGTGATACCATCCAGAGCATTAACAATGCCTTCAAAACTTTGCATATTCACTTTTACAAAATAATCGACCGGAACGTCGAGAAATTCCTCAATTGACTTGATGGTCATTTCCGTACCGCCGACTTGATAGGTGCTGTTCATCTTATTTTCTTCAGCCCCTCGAACCTTTACATACGTATCACGGGGAATACTGACCATCTGGACAGACTCTTCTTCCGGATTGATTGTCAGCAGGACCATCGTATCGGCCCGTCCGCCTTTTTCTCCTTTTTGCGTATCCAGCCCCATGATCAATACGGATATCGGATCCCCGTCCTTCAAGTCGATATGATCCAGACGCTGTTCAAATTCAGGATTACGGTCAATATCTTCATAGATGCTTGCCGAGGTCGACGTGAACACGTTGAATGTATAACTGACTGCCCCAAGAACCAATACCGTCCCGGCTGTCATGATGAATAATAGAACTTTTTTACCCATAATGCTGTCCTCCACTCAAAACGGAGTGTCAAGCTGCCGTTTCCGATTTCTTCTGATGATAGTTTCTTCCTGTCCGGGATACTTTGTTCCATTTCTTGTTGAAAAAGTAAGAGATGCTTCCATACATGACGTAATAGACTGCCACAAATCGATACACGAAAATATCGAAGAAAATTGTCCCCAGTATTCGGAAGCCATCTCCCTTCTGGAAACGGAAGCCATAATGCTTGTTCATACGGAGCGCGACAAGATCGTACAGGACCCCGAATAAAAACAGGAAGAACAAATAGAAAAACATATAGGCAAGAATCGAATTCTCCGAGCTCGTAATCAGGTTATACGTCACCACCCCAGTCATGAAATAAGCAGCAATCGTACCAATCAGAAAGGTTTCAAAAATATAGAAAAAGGAAACAGGCTTGGTAAATAACGTTTTTAGGAAAAATGCCCAAAAATGAATGACACAGTCGACATATGCTTTTTGCCACCGGAGACGCTGTTTCGTCAAATCCTTCCATGTCTCCGGAAGTTCGGTATAACCGATCGCATCAGCAATAAACGTGATTTTCAACTGCTTTTTATCTGCAATGAACCGCTGGATACGCAACGTGATGTCGATATCTTCTCCAATGGAATTCCGGTAGCCGCCAACCTTAAATAAAATGTCTTTCCGAAAGACACCAAACGCTCCAGAAATAACGGCCAAAGCCTTGAATCGGACGAGTGACAATTTGGATATATAAAAAGCTTTCAGAAAATCAAGTACCTGGACACGGACAAGCATATTGGCCGTTTTCAGCGATAACCGCTTTAACGGCTCATTCGTTTTTGTCTGCAGAACATGGACCATTCCGCCGGCAGCTACGACTCCTTGATCTTCGAATGCTTTATTGACTGCTGCCAATGCATTCTCGGCCAAGATCGTATCGGCATCCAGCGTGACAACTAAATCTTTTTGAGAATATTCGATTCCGGCATTGAGTGCATCTGCCTTCCCGCCATTCTCTTTATCAATGACGTACATATGAGGATAAAGCTGGGACTGGTACACCCCTTTTACCTTTTCATGCATCAGTCTGCCCTGAGGGGACAGCTCGCTTTTTTTCAAATCGAGCATGTTATTCAAATCATCCATCGTGCCATCCGATGATCCATCATTGATATAAACCACTTCAAACTTCGAATACTCCAGTGTCTTCATACTTGCTATTGAAGTTTCAATGATCGATTCTTCGTTGTAACAGGGAACCAAAATACTGATGCCGGCCTCTTTCATATAGCCATGTTGATGCTTCCACTGTTTCAAACCGCTAGTGATTCCCGTACTTTCGTCATTATTACGAAAAAACGGCAGGCAATGATAAAGATGCAACACAGGAAACGTTACACTAATCAGAAAAAATATCGTTATAAATAAATCCAAAGCCGTCACTCCTTCATGGTGAAATGCAATATACTTTATACGTCTATGACAAATAAAAACGTCCCCCATGAAAGGAGGACGTGAATTTCCATCTCTAAAAGATTAACACAAGTGACCACCTGAAAAATACAGGCTTAATATCTAAATATACAGGCCCGTTTTATAGGGAAAGATATGTACCACGTGACAATCATTACCGTAATTCACCAAAATATGTTTAAAGACCATTACAACCTTACTAACAACTGTTTTACCAGGTGATGGATGAAATTTTTTCTTTTTGAGATAAATGTGTCAAGGGTAAAAAAGGTATTACATTTTTATTACTTTGGTGGTTTAAAGCGGCTATGTCTGTTAGTATAATTATTGAATAAAGGCAGCTACCTAACCAGTTTGACCTCCCCCTTTTTCCTGGTATGATAGCTGCCTTTGGTATGTTTATTTATCAGGAGCTGCATACTAATCTCTCTCATGATAGCAATAGAAAAAGAGCCTGGCTGTACCAGGCTCCCTGTCCGCTCAATCACACGCTGCCTCAAAATGACAAATGATATAGCAATTACCCTGATCATCACAAATGATCTGACAGTCCTCTTCTAACTCCGGTAAAGTTTAATGGGGAGGAGGTGCGTAAGCGATGTCATGGGGAAAGGACAAAGGCTGTCGTCATTGTGATGATGGTGCTTTGAGACCACTGTCCCGCAATATGTTCGTTCTTATACGATGCGTAAATGGGGCAACAGAAACCTTAAAGGCTACAAACAGCCATTTGTTTAAAACCTTTTCTGATTTCACTGCCGCACATGCAATGGCGCAGAAGCTCAATGTTCATACCAAAGGTGCGATGCATTGGGATGTTAAACACCAAAAACAATACTAACGTAAGCGGGTGGCTGCCTGCTTACTTTTTTTATGCCTTTTGCTGCCACCCCTTTGCCTTCCGTCTACTTGCTTACCAACTTATAATTAACCACAAAAGGGGTGACAAGCATACCTGATACAAATATCAACAACGCCACTACAATGGTGAAAAAGATGTTATGAAAAGGAGATAAAATCATTCCGAATAAAAGGAAGGGAACCACACTGAACAGGGTAGTGAGAAACCTCGAAGGAACATCAATTTTATGTACGCAGTTACAATTTCGACATGTAATCGGACCATAAATAAAGTTTTTCTTTAAAATCTCTCCCCACTTAAAAGGGTTAGAGCAACAATCACACTTCGTCATAACCAAACACCAACTTTTAAAAATTTCGTTAATACTGGAAGGAAGAACTTCCCCTTTATCTTACCATATATATCCACACCGATTGTCATTCCTATCCATAAAAAAAACAGCCCATCTTATTGCTTTCTGGACTGCTTTTTTATACGCGGAAGCCACATCCATGGAAATTGGCCGGATGATAGGCTATACTGTTTTGGCAAAATCGGTAATATAACTGTACGCCAGGTAAATGATCATACAGACAGCGGTCAGCAAAAATCCCCATCCGAGGGTGATCTGGTCGATCATCAGATAATTATTGCACAGCTGGTTCGGTGACCAGATGTACAGCCAGCCCATCAAAATGAATAATAAGGTAAATAAACTAATCAGACCGTTTTTAAGACTGGCAGTGATTTTCTTCCAACTGTCCCAAAGCGGCACACCAGCTAAGAACGGCAGGGAAATGAACTTGAACAGCTCAATATACCAAAGGTTGAGCGCTTCGTCCATCGACCGGGGCAGCGTCCAATAGAAGATGACGATCACAAACAGCAGGATGCCGGGAATGCCATTCGGGTTCCATTCTTCAAAAAAGCGCGGGAACCTTTTTTGCAGTGCAGGTGCGAGCAAAAAGCCGATGATGACAAACAGTGTCATCTGCATATGCATATGGATGATCATTACGGACTCCATCAGATTGGCAACGGGAGGGAGCATGAGAAAAAAGTACAGCAATAACACATAATAGATTCCCTTCATTTTTCTCCGCCCCCTTCCATCCTATCCATCACGGTTACTGCCGCTTCTCTCGTCTCCTGATAATCCATCACTTCCACCAGCCGGCCTTCCGGATCAACGAGATAAAAAGCCGAATTGTGGGCAAAGTTGCCATATTCGTCGGGAATGACGATCACGCCGAAACGGTCGAGCAGTTCATCCAGTTCCTGCTGATCCGGAATCCGAGCCATCCGCCACGTCTCCCCGTCACTCTCAAGCCATTCCCGGTACGTGTCCAGTACTTCAGGTGTATCACGCTCCGGGTCAAAGCTGATGCTTAAAAACTGGATATCTTCTTCCACCACGTCTTCCGGCAGCATCTCATACACTTGCTTCATATTCTTCTCCAGCTCCGGACAGACAGTCCCGCACATCGTATAAAAAAAGGTAATGAATACATACTTGCCTTCAAACTCGGAAAAAGGATACACCCGTTCGGCGTGGTCCTCTAACGTTACCTCAGGAAATAAGGGTTTCTCTTCTTTCAGCTGGTTGACCCGAGCCGCTTCCGATGTGTAAGCAGTAAAGCCATCAGTTCCGAAGTAGAACAGGACGATACCAAAGACAGCGACCAGTAGATAAGCTAGTAGTTTTTTGTTGACCATTAGGATCACATCCTAGTTATCGATTAAAAGAAAGAGAGCTGCTGCCAGGAGCGGGCTCTCTTCTTTTGTCATTTACCAGGTTTTGAATGGAGGCGAACCTGGAGGCGCATTAACAATGAAGTCGACTAACGGAATGACATACGCCATGCTTACCAGCCCAAGCATCAGCACGATCCAGAGACCCCATCGCTCGGTCCACATTGGTGTCGGTGTTGCATCTTCTTCTACATCTGCCACCGGAAACTCAGTTTCCCCTTTTGGTGCCAGGAACATCATATGGAAGACAGCGTACACTTGGAGCAGTACACCGATCATCAGTAAGGTTCCGCCGATCGCCAGGAAGAACAGGTAAGGATCCCAGCTTAGTGCCGTTGCATTATCAAAGTAAGTCGAGTAAGAGGTACGGCGCGGGGAACCCAACAAGCCGACCCAGTGCATAGCCCCAGACATGAGCACCATACCGATTGTCCAGACGATCGTTTGAATAACACCCAGTTTATTGATTTCTTTCGTCAAAACCCTTCCGGAGACATATGGGACGAGCCAGTAGCTGACACCGAAGAACGTCATAACAACTGTCATACCAAGCGTCAAGTGGAAGTGACCGACCACCCACATCGTATTATGGGCAACCTGGTTCAACTGGTTCGTGCTTTGCACAATTCCGCCGGCACCGGCTGGAATGAATGCAGCCATCGCAATGAACGGAGCAAGGAACCGGACGTCTCCCCAAGGCAGTTTTTTGTACCAGCCGACAAGACCTCTGCCGCCTTTTTTACGAGCTGTCTTTTCAAACACAGCGAACATCGCATAAGCAGTCATCAAGGACGGGAACCCAATGGCAAGACTCATAAACACGTGCATGTATTTGACAGATTCCGAGATACCCGGGTCAATGATCTGATGGTGGAAGCCGCCAGTAATATTCATGATGACGAGCGCGATGACAACGATCCTTGTCAACAAATCGCTCCAGCGTCTTCCGTCAATGATTTTAGGAACGAAAACATACCAGGCAGAAATGGCGGTCATATACCAGATGTTAACGAGCGTATGGCCAAATGCCCAGAACAGTGTACGGGAAACCATAACATTGATGGTCTCAATCCATCCAAGCGCCCATGGAATGATGTAGAATACTTCAATAGCGACCGGCAGACTGCCGAAGAACAATAGGACAAAAACACCGGTTGCGAAAAAGGAGATGATCGGGATGTGCTGTCCCTTATGATTTTTTCTCCAATTTGCCACATTGATGAAGGCACCGAAGGCAAGCATCCAGACACCCAATACGATGAAGACGAGACCGATGTAGAACATCGGAGCAGCGGCCATCGGTGGATAGAAGGTATACATGACAGAGGCGTCGCCCTGTAAAATCGGGATGACGGCAAGCACGAAGCCGAAGATTTTCATCCAGAAGCCGATCCAGGCCATTTTCCTTACTTTCGGTAGCAGCCCGCCTAAGGAATGGGAGAGCCCCGCGTAAAAGTAACCGATCGTGAAGAAGGCCGATAACACAACCACCAGTAAGAGTCCGTGGGCGGTCAGTACTTTATAATAGTTCAGCCATACCGGCAATTCGAGGATGCCAGCCCTGTTCATGCCTTGGAGAAGTCCGAGAAGACCGCCAACTAAAATGGCGACGAAGGCAACAATTAAATATGATTTCGTGATTCTGGCATCTTCCGGACTGATTCCGAGCGCTTTATTCGCTTTATCTTTCCAATACTCTTTTTTTATCGCTTCCATGTTACTCCCCCCTTTATTTTACTGTAATCGTCGTACCCATCAGCTGATGGCCCGATCCGCAATACTCGTTACAAAGGACCAGGTACTCCCCAGGCTCATCGAACGTTTGTGTGATTTTTGAAATGTAGCCGGGCATGACCATTGCGTTGATATTCGTATCCGCTACCTGGAACCCGTGCGTGACATCTTTTGAAGTCATGGTGAAATGGACCGTGGATCCTGCAGGTACTTCAATTTCGTTTGGTGTAAAGCTGAAAATCTGAAGCGTCATAACCACTTCATATTCATTTTCACCAATCTGTTTTACACCAGGGTTATCGAATGGAGCTGTTTCATCGACCTTTTGCGGATCGATCCGTTCCCCGTAGCTTGGTGGTCCCATATCTTTCGCGAACGCCTGATAGCCTGTGATTAACATGAATCCGATAATCATTCCAAAACTCAATGTCAGCCAAATTTTTTCCGCTTTATGCATGTTCATCCCCTCCTATATTCTCGCCATATACAATCCGTAAATCAGAAGATACGTTAGAAAAATGACTCCCCCCACCACAGCTACCGAAAAAATAGTCCCCTTCATTGACGAATGCTCTTCCACCACTTCTTCGGTCTTCTTTACGTTTGACTCCGCCATTTCGAATCCCCCTTATTATTTGTTAACTCCATGATAATTGAGAACGGTTATTAACTAAGTGAACTAAATCACACTTACTGGTATTATTTTTTAAAAATGTTTCTACTGTAACAAAGTTGTCAAACTTTAACACCGGGCTAGTAGAGGAAATTCTTTTTTTTACATAGGAAAAGCCTGGATTCACATGAAATCCAGGCTTAATATAAGTTCTTAATTCTATAACAGTTTTTGCTTCGCTTCATTAACCAACCATCATGGCCGGTGTTCCCACGGTTCCAGTACACCGACAACATGTTCCATTTTTTCGTTCCTTATCGCATCAATCACACCATGTGCTATCTCGTCATGCACCAGCCACTTTGAACGATTCCCTTCCACCACATAGCCCAATTGCACGATATGCAACGTGCCATGATCCGGTACATTAATCTCTTGCCGAAAGACATCACGGTTGTGTGAGCTCCCAAGGATTATGTATAAGTTGAAGGGAACAGTAGCTTTAGCCACTTCATGCAGGATGACCTCCCTGGCCTTCCCTGCATCCGAATGGATCCATGCTACTACCAGTTGAGGCGTGCCATGCCGCTCAAAATCTTCCCTCAATCTATGTATCAATCCTTCTGTATTTTTATAATCTACTAAGACCGGAATCAATTTATCGCTACGAGTGGACCGCTCTATCAGCTTATCCATCTTCTGTTTATTCCGCACCACTACGGAGACATGATAACCTTGATCCGCGAGCCACAGTGTCGTTTCCGCTAACATTCCCGTACCGCCAATCACCAGCGCATGTTTCATAAAAACCTCCCTTTCATCTTCGCCATGTTTTACCACCATAATCCTTCGTGTTTATTATACTTTGCCTTTAGCAAATTTGAACTTCTTAACGTAAAAAAAGCAGCTTGCTCTCAAGCTGCTTTTTCAAAGGTGCTTATTTTTTCAATTCAGGATTTTCACGTTTTGCTTCCTGGACTCTAGGCTTTCGATAGCCTCCAGCTTTATCTGCTTGCTTGAATTCTTTCGCATAATGTACTTCCTGTGCATCACTTGGATCGATCCCAGTTCCGCCTACAGGTTGATATTGTGCTTTTCGTGCCATGTTGTGCTCATCCTTTCTGTTGGAATTGGGTTATATAAACCACTTTCCCACTATAAAAAGGGCGTAAACATCACACGTTTTATAAATGCAGTATCCCGTTGGAATAAAAATAGTCGAACAGGGCTTACTAACTAGCAGATTATTCCTTCCTGAGGTGAGTAGATTGGATCCAGTCATGTACGCCCGTGTGCTGTTCGGCAGCTCACTCGGTTTTCATATTATCTATGCCACACTAGGTGTCGGCCTGCCATTAATGATTATCTTAAGTGAATTCATGCACATCATAACCAAAGATCGCCATTACGCCATCATGGCGCGCAGAATCACGAAAGGGTTCGCCATATTAATTGCTGTTTCAATCGCTTCCGGAACGATTGTCGGCGTTCTATTATCGTTGTTATGGCCTGGTTTCATGGAAATGGTCGGACAGATCATCGCCCTGCCGTTCCTGATTGAAATTTTTGCATTTTTAATTGAAGCGGTCTTTATGTCGATCTATCTCTATGCTGCTGATCGTTTATCACCGGCCATGCGCCTTGGCAGCATCATCCTGGTAGCTATCGGAGCGGTCGGCTCGGCGATACTGATCACCGATGCCCACGCCTGGATGAACACACCGGACGGGTTCCGGATCGTTAATGGGGAAGTAGTCGATGTTGATCCATTGGATGCTTTTTTCAATCCGAGCTTTTTCGCCACAGCCCTTCACGTGACCGTATCGGCTTACATGACCGCTGCTTTTGTAATGGCGTCGGTTGCCGCCTTTAAACTACTAAAAAGAAACATAACAAAAGAAGAGCGCAGCTATCATATGAAGGGGTTGAAAATCTCCCTCGTGTTAGGTCTGCTTATGTCTTTGGCAACTGCTGCCAATGGTCATGAGACAGCCCAGATGCTCCACGAATACATGCCAAGGAAACTTGCGGCTGCGGAAGGATTATTCGAAACGCAATCCTATGCCCCGCTTGCAATTGGCGGGTTTACCGATGAAGAGAGCGAGTCGGTGAAATTTGCGATTGAAATTCCCGGTGCGCTAAGCTTCCTGGCTGGAGACCGCTTTGACACAGAAGTATTAGGGTTGAATGAATTCCCGAAGGATGAATGGCCGCCTTTATTCGTCCACACCCTGTTTAACGTGATGGTCGGTATCGGTACGTTATTGCTTCTCTATTCCGCTTTCCTGGTGATATGGAAGTTTGTATTAAAAAAAGAGTTCAAACCGTGGATGTTTGCCGGACTGACAGCAGGTGGACCGCTTGCCATCATTGCCATTGAGGCCGGCTGGTGCTTCAGCTGTATCGGGCGCCAGCCATGGACCATCACCGATGTGATGAGAACGACGGAAGCTGCGACAGATTCTGATTATGTCGGGCTGTTATTCTTTTTATTCGCCGGGCTGTATATCGCATTACTGTTCATCACCAGCTTCGTCATGCGTTACTACTTCAAGCGAAACCCGGTCATGAAAGATTTGCAACTGGAGGGATAAACCATGGAAGCATCCATCATCGCAATTACGATTCTCTGGAGCTTTTTATACATTTACTCTATGCTCGGTTCGCTTGATTTTGGGGCAGGTTTCTGGGGGATGATTTATGGTAAAAAAAATAATACCGGTGCCTCGCTGATTGCCAACCGCTTCCTGTCTCCTACCTGGGAAGTGACCAATGTCTTTCTCGTGTTATTTGTGGTAGCCTTATACAGCTTTTTCCCGTTTGCCGCTTCCATGCTTGGGGTTTTGTTCCTTCTGCCTATCGGTCTTGGGCTCGTTCTGTTGACGATCCGGACCACTTTCATGGTCTTTTCTCATTCGGTGAAACGGTATGGCAGACTATTGCAGGTGATATCAGGAATTACGGGCATACTGATCCCGGCATTATTGGTGAGTATCTTACCTGTTACGCTTGGAGGATTTATTACGATGGAAAACGGTCACCATGAGCTGCTGTACGGAAAACTGCTGACAAGTTTCACCACCTACGCCCATATCCTGTTTGGCATTTGCACACAATTTTTCTTATCCGCCTTATTTTTAGCGGATTATGCCTCCGTTTCTAAAGATCCATCAGCTGCTCAATTGTACCGGAAACACGCAATTGTAGCGGGACCGGTAACGATTGTTGTTGCTGTTTTAACCCTATTCACATTAGAACCGGAAGCATCGTGGTTCCTGACTAATGTGGAAAACCATTTGTATGGATTCGGCATGTCCCTCTTGTTGTTTCTATTTGGCTATGCCGCCCTGTTTTTGAAAAACAGGGACGGACAGCGGGGATTATTCCGTTATGCCGTCGTGTTTGTAGTTTTACAGTATGGTTTTGCCATCTATGCGTACGGTTCTTCACACCTGCCGTACATGGTCTATCCGCACCTGACCATCGAGGAAGCGTTCACCAATCCTTCGATGTTTTATGCCCTGTTGATTGCAACCATTATTGGAATGGCCATCTTAGTTCCGGCTTTCTATCTATTCTGGAAGTTGTTTTTGAAAGACAGAAGATATTTGGAGCAATGACTTTTTAGGGAGGGAGCATCCGATTCCGTTCCTCCCTTATCTTTTTAAAGCAGAAGATATAGCGATAATGAATAATACGAAGAATGTTACACCGACACCAAGCAGGATATTCGTCAGGCCCATCTGGGTTCCCCCTTTTTCAATTTTAAATAAAATTCGTAACGATCAGTATATCAACTACACTGAAAATGACCGCTAATGCCAGGGAACCGATCACCACGATCCGCCTTTCCCGAGCCCATTTCCCAGCTATAGTCATCAGGAAGAATACAACGGTACTAATTTGAATGTTTTGCAGCCGGGACTGTTTTTGAAAAATGGCCAGCTCCCCATCCGGATTCCCATCAAACGGTTCCCGTTTTTTTATCCCGCCATACCAATAATATTCCGTGATTTGTGTAGTTTCGGTATCTTCGTTGTAATCCAATTTTTTATATCCTAATACCGGTAACTCCAATGAAAAAGTGACCAGCAACCCTGTTATCAAAAGGAGAACGGCATAGGAGACCCTTTTTCTGTTCACCCCTATTCTCCTTTCCATGAAATACTATTTTCAGACAATTTCCTCCATTTTAACATTTATAGAAGATTCTTGTATCTATTCATAGAAATAAGCGTGCCGGCTAAGCACGCTTTTGGTTTAATATTTTTCAATCGTAAAATTATTACGCAGTACCGGCCAGTTTTGCGGGAACGGGCTTCCGAGCACCCAATAACTGCCGCCGCGCAGGCCATATTCCTTGATGGTATCGTATTTCGCCTGCATACTCCTGGCATCCTCGAACCACACCTCATGCTCCTGGCCGCTCGCGTCGACGTAACGGAAAAACGGCGACTGGTACTCGTCATCATACTGAATATCGACTCCATACCGGGCGGCAAGCTGCACGGCTTCTTTTGGACTGACCGTCCGGGCAAACGTGCCTTGCTGCCATGGAATTTTCCAGTCCCGCCCATACAACGGGATGCCCATCAAAATTTTCTTGGGAGGTATCTCTGTAACCGCATAGTCGAGCACATCGCGGACTTTATTGATCGGCGCGATCGCCCACGGTTCTCCACCGGCCCAGCCCCATTCATAAGTCATAATAACGACAAAATCGACAATTTCCCCGTGCGCCGCATAGTCATGCGCTTCATACAAAAGCCCCACCTGATCAGCTGATTCTTTCGGTGCCAATGCCGTCGAGACTGAATAGCCTGCCGGCCTGAGTCTCGCTACAGCGCGCCTGAGAAAATCATTGTAATTTTCCCGGTCTTCCGGATAGACGTATTCGAAATCAACATTCAGACCGGTATACCCTTTTTCCTCCATTGTCTCGATGATGTTCGTAATCAAGGTTTCCTGCAGCTCAGGACTTCGCAAAATAGTCGCCGCCACATCAGAATCGAACGACCGATCCCTGAAATTGGTGAGCACTAACAATGGCGCAACGGCTGTCGCTCGCGCCGCTTCCAGCACGGGGGTCTCCCGCATATCCGTAATAGAACCATCTTCTCTTATGGAGTATGTGAATGGCGATAAGTAAGTAAAATTCCTCCCGAGCGCCAGCACCTCGCTACGCCCTTCCTCCCCGGTATTCGTAATATAAGCATTGATTTCCGTAACAGGCCGCGGCTCACGGGGAATATACAAAACCTGGCCGACCGACAGCATCGCTGGATTACTGATCGAGTTCACCTGTACGATCCGGTCCACAGACGCCCCGAACCGTCTGGCAATCTGCCATAACGTGTCCCCAGACCGAACACGATATGGAAAGTACGGCAGTACCAGCATATCTCCCACAAAAATCAATGCCGGATTCGTGATTTGGTTGACTTGTGCGAGCTCCTGCACCGGTACTACAAAGCGTTGCGCGATCGCCCACAACGTATCTCCCGGCTGGACTACATACTCCCGTCCCGGTTCAGGGATGACAAGCGCCTGACCCACCACGAGTACATCAGGATTTTCTATCTGATTCGCCAAAACAATCTGGTTCATATCCGTTCCATAACGCCGGGCCACAGCCCATAACGTATCTCCTGAAACAACCACATGAATTTGCACGATCCCTCACCCTCTCAGGTAGTCTCTATATACCATGCTATTCACATGAAGCTTGTCCTATTATGTCTTTCACTTCACGGGACTTATTGTGGAAAAAAGATAGATAAAAGGAAAATTTCAGCACCCTATTGACGTGAAAAAATCCAGCTAATAGAATGGCCCAATAAAATTGTTTGATCAGAAAGACGAGGGTTATCATAATGTTTTATCGTACCGCGGTGTACATGCTTGGAATAGTTGTGAATTTTTTTGGTGTAGCCCTTATAATAAAAGCCGCCTTAGGCGCGGGATTTTGGACGGCACTATTTGTAGGATTATCTGATCGTTTCGGTTTTACCGTTGGCATTTGGTACGGAATGTTTCAGCTCGCTTTCATTTTCCTCAATGGGTGGTTAATGAAGCAAAAGCCGGAATTTCGTGCTTTACTGCCACTTATTTTAGAAAGCCTGGTATTGGACTTCTGGCTGGAAGTTGTGTTCAAACATATGACCTTAGCTTCCGCACCATTTTTCATTCAGCTTCTCACCGTTATAGCCGGTGTCAGTTTCACTGCTTTAGGGGTAGCGATTTACATTTTACCTCAACTGCCGCGAGCACCAGTCGATCAATTATTTTTAGTCATCGCTGACAAGTTCAACATCAGCCTGCTGGCAAGCCAGACAGCCATCGCAGTCACCACCTCAACTTCGGCATTGTTGATTGGTGGCCCAGTGGGAATCGGTACCATTATGGGAACGTTCGGCGCCGGTCCACTCATACAGTATTTTTATACGAAAGGGTATCCTATTTATTATCTCTATCACCCACAATACCAAAGCAGGTATGAGCCGCTGACTTAAGGTAATGACTAACCCTTCCTTCCCGAAAGGAAGGGTTTTTTGATTGGCAGCACCTTTTCAGTGACCTTGCATAAATTGAATGCAGTATGAGAATGGGGGAATGTGACATGCGTCATGATGTACACGCAGGAGACAGAAACCAAGAAACCAATCATCAATATAAGACTTTGATCGATCCTTTTGTTGTGAATCGCCTTCAGTCGATCCTTGGTGCCACGCTGATTGTAGAAACAACAAAAGATACGATCAGAGGAGATTTAATCGAAGTCCAGCCCGATCATATCGCTTTAAAAGCAGGCGATTCCACTGTATTTGTACGTATCCAGCAAATTGTAACCGTAATGCCCATTTAGGTAACAAAAAAACCTTCCTCCTGAATGTTTATCTTTCAGAAGAAAGGCGCTAGGTTACTTTAGTATTCTGTTTTGGCATATACAAGGTGAAGTAGATATCTTCCACACCTTTAAACGTATATACTACTTTTTCTATCTCTTGATGGTAATAAACAATCATGTAGTCCCCGTTATCATCCACAATCTTTTTGCCATAACGGTACTTCGGATACTCCTTGATTTCGAACTCCTCTTTGGTATCGAGAAGCGAATCAAGCATAAAGTCTAACTCTTGATGCTTCACTTGTATCACCTTTTTTCTCTGTAGGCTCATTAATTATATACCCAGCTATATTCCTAGTAAACATGAATCACCAACCATGGTCACCCAACTAACCAACGCAAACGGTAGCAATTGCCTGATAAATCCCCTAAGAATACTGTGCGTTAGAATAACGCATTTTTTTATTTTTTTCAACCGCGGATGACACCCCAGGAATGCCACGGTAGATGACACCGTACCCCCAAGGCTGAACATCAGGCACCACAAGGACCCAGTCGTCTTCATTCCCACTGGAAACGAAGCAAAAACGTAAATTTAATAATAGAAAAGCATGAGAAAAACGAACATAGCGAAAAAATTTTCAAATTCCGTCACACCATTTTTATCGAAATTACGATTATAGAAGTAAAAGACTGTGATAGGATGATGAACATGCTGCAAGAAATCCGTCAACTTCAATCATTTCCCAACAAAAATGCGATGGACCTCCGCGTCCGCGCCTTTCTATACCATCATAAAGCCACGCTATCCCCTGGTGCCCTTCAGGTGTTGAAATTCATCTGGCGTCATTCGGTGAAGTTTCCAGGTGTTTCGTTTGCCAAAATTGACACGATCATGGAGAAAACAAGCCGCAGCCGGAGCACGGTCATTCGCGCCATCAACATATTCGTAGCCAAAGGACTCATGAAGCGGGTTCCGGCTGTCCGCCCCAATGGTAAACGCGGCGTGAATTTTCTAGTCATCCTTCCTGAAGAAACAGCTGCATGCCCATGGGAAAAAGAAGCAGAAACCGAACAACCGGAAGGAAGCACCTTGAAACCGGCACCCGCGCATAAGTCAGACATAAAAAAAGCTGTATCCAAACCGATGATGGATACAGACTACCTCCCTGCTTTTATACCAAAAGCGTTTATTAAGCTGACCAAACCTTATTTACAAATCACGGATATTTACGCCGCGTGGGGCAGTGTCATGCGTGCCTATCGGCAGATGAAGCTAAACTATCCAGTCGACCATTACATAGACGTGATCACCAAAACCTTCAAGCAGGCAATTTTCCTCCAGAAGCAAGGTGCGATCAAAAAAACCTTTCTCGGTTATTTTTACGGTGGAATGAGAAATAGCTTCACGCAAGTAGGACGAAAAGAAATCATGGACGATCCATCCAACCTGTACTACGACTGGCTTCATGAATCCTGATTTCCCGGCCGCTCCGAATCAGTTTTCACGAACGTTCACTTCCGCTTGCTTCTTTTAAGAAGGATAAGAATAAAAATGACAAAGAGGATCGATATGATAGCTGCCATCGCTAAAACGGATAGAACAAACGGATCATTCAACATATGGTTCCACCTCCTGAATCATTGGCGTCATTGTAACATGATGAAAAAAATTATAAAAAAATGAACGCAATCATCCTGACTGCGCCCATTTCCTATGCTTTAAGGCAGGTCATTGCCTACTGCGCGGTACAGTTCGTACCATTCCTGTCTTGTCAATTCGATGTCGGAAGCTTTTGCGATAGCGTTCAGCCGCTTCGGATTCATCGAGCCAACGACCGGCTGAATGTTAGCGGGATGACGCAGAATCCAGGCAATTGCGATCGCAGAATCAGTGACGCCTTTTTTCTCGGCAAGTTCCTGCAGTTTAGCGTTCACTTCCGGGAACGCATCGTTGCCGATAAACGGCCCTTCAATCATGCCATGCTGAAATGGGGACCACGCCTGGATAGTAATGTCGTTCAGACGGCAATACTCCAGTACGCTGCTATCGCGCACCACGGCAGGATCATTTTGCATATTCACGTTAAAGCCGGAATCGATCATCGGTGTATGTACAAGGCTCAGCTGCATCTGGTTCACAATCAAATCGTCGTTCAGATATTTACGCAGCAATTCCATCTGCATCGGATTCTGGTTGCTGACGCCAAAATATCGGACTTTACCGCTTTCCTTCAATGTTGCAAATGCTTCTGCCACTTCCTCCGGCTCCATCAAAGTATCCGGACGGTGCAGCAGCAGACTGTCGACATAGTCTGTCTTCAGGCGGCGAAGGCTGGCTTCTACTGACTCGAGAATATGTTCTTTGGAAAAATCAAAAAAGCCCTTGCGGATTCCGCATTTCGTCTGGATTTTCATCCGCTCACGCACATCATCATTCATACCAATGGCCTCCGCGAACACTTCCTCCGACTTCCCTTCCCCATAAATATCAGCATGGTCGAACAGATCAACGCCTGCTTCCATCGCATTTTCAATGACATGGGCTGCATCCTTTGTGCTGAGCTCACTCATCCGCATGCAGCCAAGCGAAATTTCTCCTACCTGTAAGTCACTGTTTCCTAACATTATCTTCTTCATAAGCTTCACCTTCTTTTTCAGGATGGTTTTATCCTAACACGGAGGCGCTGAAAAGCAATAACTATAGGCTCCATTCGTTATTATTTCGGGCTTTATTACTATATAAAACAACATTACCATAGTGTAAAATTGGATTACTACGATAACGAGAGGGTGGGGCGATGAAGCAATTATTTGTTTTCTTACTGCTTTTCCTTGTTATCAGTTCGACTACGGCAAGTATGAATGACACACAGTCCTCACCTGAGAACTATGTAGCGGATAATCCAATCATAGATCAATCTACCTCTGGAGGCAGCGATCCGGGGGACAAGAAGTTTAGCTTATTGCAAGGAACGATCATGATCACCATCAGTCTGCTGCTCATGACCTGGTGTGCCAGCCAATTGGCAACAGCATACATTCCAAAGGTTTTCCTTGTTACCATCTTTTATCAGTCGAATTATGTGATTGTACGCCTTTGATAAAGAACAACTACTATTTTTATCAAAGGAGGAGAATGCAAATGATATGGTTTCGAATGATCATGATCGCAGCGTTTTCACTAACGGCAGTATCCTTGTTCTCTTTTCAGGGAATTGAACTGTACCATGCGTTTCTTGACTTTTTTCAAAAGAACCGCTGATAATCATAACAAAAGCCAGGTCCTGATGGGACCTGGCTTATTTGTTCCTTAAATATGAACTTTCACGTCGGCGTCTTCACGAAGGCTCTTCATCAGCTTCTGAGCTTCTTCGCCTTCTTTTTGCATCTTGACTTGTTCTTCAAGCTGAGGCTTCACTTCTTCATATGGTGGTACTTCACCTTGGCCTTCACCGCCCATTTGTTCCTGCTGGGCTTTCATTTGTTCATAGGCTTGTTTCAGTTCTTCCTCGGATGGCTCAAGATCGCCTGCTTCTTCAGCAATCAACTGATCCATTTTAACTTGTAGTTCCAATTGAGAATCGATTTCCTCTTTACTCATGCCTTGTTCTTCAAGGGCAGCCATGAATTCATCTTTCGATCCAAGCTGATTCTGCTCAGCTAAATCTTCCAGGATTTTGTCCTTTTCTTCCTGTGTCGCTTCATAGCCTCGGTTGTTCGCTTCCTGGATCAGCAATTCCTGACCGACAAGGCTCTCAACCATTTGCTTTTTCAGTTGATCCTGATTCAGTTCCTGGCCAGACATTTGTGCCTGTAGAGCAGCTTGTTGGAACTGCTGTTTATAAGCGCTCTCGAATTCTTCCTTCTTAATTTCTTCTCCATTGACTTCTGCTACGACCTCAGGTGTATCTTTGAGATCCGGCTCCGGCATTTTCGCCTGCTCGCCTTCTCCACCTTCTTTACCTTGTTCAGCTTTTTGTTCCTGCTTTTGGTCTTTATCTTGTCCCTCTTTTTTTGCTTCTTCATCGTTGCCGCATGCAGCCAATGCTAATAATGCTGCAAAAAGCAGCCCCATAATCCATTTTTTACTCAATTTCCATTCCCCTTTTCCAAATAAGAGTTTCCGTCATTGTATCATGTTTGAGCCGACTGTAAACCCATGGATGGAAAATATCCCCGTTATGTCAGAGTGATTACAACGTTCATCCCTTGTTTTGCAGGCTGTCTAACTGTCTTCCTGAGCAAATGTGTAAAAACTATGTAATAGCAAACCTGACTAATGAAAACATCCATTTCTTCTAATATAGGCTTGCGCCTATCCACATCATGGTCCCGCTACATATAGTATTAGTGAAATACCTCAAGAATCTAAAGTTAGGAGTGTGAAATATGGGTTACGGACGCGGTTATGGTGACACATTCGTATTGATCGTCGTTTTGTTCATCCTGCTAATCATCGTAGGAGCAACTTTCTACTATTAAAATTGAGTTTGGCTGCTGCTTGCCTCCTGCCTGAACCCAGGCACCTTGCCAGCCAGCAAAGCGTCGACAGACATCTAACTGAAAAACCGGACTTCGCCAGCTATTGGTGGCGAAGTCCGGTTTTTCTGCCTATTCAAACCAGAAAGACGCCAGGGAACGGCGCCTTTTTATTATGTAATTATGATGTTGTTACTCCGATATGGATTACCGCTTATCTTCTTCCTCATTTCATCCGTTACCCGGAATGTCTCTTTTCTTGCCGTCCCGCTTTTATTCCAGGACGGATCAAGCTTGCTGCCATCAAAATACACCGGCTTCGTTTTCATCCCTTTCTCCCCTCTCCTCTCATCAGCCTTCATAAAGACCTATTCCTGCAAACCTTTCAGATTCGTATTACCTAAAACTTTCGAACTATAAAACTATAATAACAAGAAATTACCAGCTTGTGTTACTTTTACATAAATTTTTCTAATTCGAATGAACTCCTGATAAACCTCGATATTAATTATTTTAAATAAAAACATCTTGACTTTGAGATAAAATTATAGTATCTTTAATTCGAGATAAAAATTATCTATTCAGGAGGAATTATTAATGGCTACATTAAAATTAGACAACGTGCACAGCAGCTTGAATTTTCAAATCAAACATATGATGGTATCCAAGGCAAAAGGAGAATTCACGGACTTCAACGTCGATTTCAACGGGGATCTCGATAACCTGGACCAGGCAAACGTGACCGTAACCATTCCTGTCACTTCCATTGATACAGGAAACGAAGACCGCGATGGCCACCTTCGTTCCGGTGACTTTTTTGAAGCAGAAAAATACCCGAACATGGTGTTCGAAAGCAAGTCCATCAAAAAGGTATCCGATGATGAATATGAAGTTACTGGTGACTTCACCATCAAAGATGTAACCCGCGAAGAAACCTTTACTGTCGAATACAATGGCGTTTCCAAAAGCCCAATGGACGGCAGCACGATTGCAGGCTTCGACGTAACCGGTAAAGTGAACCGGGAAGCTTACGGCATGACTTGGAATGCAGCAATCGAAACAGGCGGCGTCCTGCTTGGGAAAGACGTTAAATTCGAAGGCAACTTTGAATTTGTCGTAGAAGATTAATGTTTCTTAAAGACAAAAAAAGCCATGAACCTGATTAACCTAGGTTCATGGCTTTTTAACGTTATTCAGCTGGATCCACGCCTCGTCGAGATTCCTGTACTCGGCTACCAAACCTCGATTGATCGCTTCCCAAAGATAGAGCGAAGCGGCTGTATAATGGGGATGCCATTTTTCTGCATGACTCTGAATGAGCTTTTTACCATTGGAATCCCGTTCTTTCCCATACAGCCACTGGCAGGCACGCTGAATCCCGAGGTCCCCCACTGGCAACACATTCGTCCGCCCAAGTGAAAAAATTAAAAACATCTCAGCCGTCCATGGGCCGATTCCTTTGACACTGGTCAAAACTTTTCTGATATCATCGTTCTCCATCGTTTCGAGCTGGTCCAGATCGACTTCTTTCGTCTGCACTTTTTCACTGAGATCCCGTAAGTAAGCAATTTTTTGCTTCGAAAGACCAACGCTTCTCAGCTCTTCATCGGAACGGGCTAACACTCTTTCCGGTGTAATTTCGCCGACCAGCTCCTGGAATCTGGCATAAATTGTCTGTGCTGCTTTTACGGAAAGCTGCTGGCCAATGCATGACCGGACAAGACTTTGAAAATGGTCCTCTCGTTTCGTCATGGAAATGTCCCCGATGAGCGCAACCAGTTTTCCCATAGCGGGATCCCGCGCTGTCAACGCCTCTATCTCCGACTTTTCAAAAGTTAACGGTTTATTTGAATTCATCGTAATCTCCTTCTCATATTTAGGCTTTATTCGGAAAAATTAGGGTATACCCTCATTGTAACGAAAGGAAAGTTGCCTCGTCTTAATAATTTGATTTCAAATACATTAAATCCTGCCTGAAGCCGTTACAATATGTTAAAATACAGGCTGCTTTTCTCATTATCACCATGAAAATAAGGATGTGAACACCTTGAACCGATTAGTTTTCTTATTAACAATCTTCACTACAACCCTGCTTCTCGCCGCCTGCACGGATTCAACCTCCCAGGATGCAGAAGAAGAGGAAAATAACACAGAAGAAACAGAACAAGAGGAAAAGCCAGACAAGTCCGAGGAAAAGGAGGCGGAAAAAGAACAAGAACCTTCCCGGCCTTATGAAGCGCTGGAACCTTCCGAAGACGCCAAACCCTTGAAAGAAAAACTATCAGAAGACGAACTAACGAATATGCCCAAATCCCAGCGAAACGGCGTCGATAACCCGGAACGAGCCGTTTCAGCCGGTGATATGCTAGTAAAAGATGCCGAGGATAATACAGACGGCCCGTTGAAAAACAACCGGCTCGTCGCTTTTTACGGGCATCCCAACTCAGAAAACATGGGCATCCTCGGAGAAATGGAACCAGAGGCGTTTATGGAGAAATTGAAAGAACAAACGCAGGCTTATTCCGATGCTGACCCAGAGCGTCCGGCCATCCCGACGATTGAACTGATTACAACAGCAGCCCAGCGGGAACCCGGTCCGGATGGCAAGTACTACCGGATGACGCCGGAAGAGGAAATTGAGAAATATTCAGAGCTCGCCAAAGAAAACAACGCCCTGCTTCTGCTCGACATCCAGCTCGGCACCGACTCTGTCATGAACCAGGTGAAACTGATTGAAAAATATTTGAAAGAGCCGCATGTCCACCTTGCCATCGATACCGAATTCCGTGTCGGTGAGGGAGAAGTTCCGGGTGAAGACCTCGGCCAGGTCGACGGTGAAGAAGTCCAGGAAGCCGTGGAGTATTTATCCAAAATCGTTGAAGAAAATAACCTGCCGGATAAATTCGTCCTCCTCCACCAGTTCACTGATGGCGTTCTGACCAATAAAGACGCGGTCCAGCCGACCGACAACGTACAAGTCGCGCTGAACTTTGATGGCTGGGGCAATTCAGTGGACAAGCAGACACTCTACCGGAAATTCGTCCGTGACGACACGTCCCAGTATGGCGGCTTCAAGATATTTTACAACAAAGATGAACCAGTCATGGACCCGGAAGACGTCGTCAAACTCGACCCAGGTCCGGCCATCGTCAACTACCAATAATTATCGGCTGGGTGCGTGAGCATAAGAGAGACAACCTGCTTGTATAAGAGACTCCACCTGCCGGAATTGAGACAAGCGTGCACGTAAAGGAGACAGTTTTGAAATTTTATGAGACAAATCCGGAAATATATTAGACAAAATCAAAAATAAGAGAGACATCAAGAGCGTTTATGAGACAACTTGCTCCCGGGGGCCTGGTCATCAATCAGGCACCCCCTCTCCTTAATCATTACAGAAACATTTGAGTTAACAGAAAATTTTGATAGAATGAAGCATATGTATCTTTGAAAAGTGAGGGTCCCAATGATGGAACATGAAGTAGAATTATTGAAGTTAATCGAAAAGAACGCCAACTTAAGCGTAAATAAACTGGCAAAACTGATGGGGAAGAAGCCAGCAGAAATCGAAGAAATGATTGCACACCTGGAAGAAAAGAAAGCCATTCTCGGCTATTCGACGCTCATTGACTGGGCAAAAGTAGCCAATGAAGAAGAAGTGACAGCGATGGTCGATGTCAAAGTGACACCCGCCCGTGGGGTAGGTTTTGATAAAGTAGCGGAACGCATTTACCGTTTTCCAGAGGTGAAAGCCGTCTACCTGATGTCGGGAGCTTATGACCTCTCGGTTTCGGTACGAGGAAGTACGATGATGGAGATCGGGCATTTCATTTCAGAAAAACTGTCCACACTCGAATCCGTGCTTTCGACTACCACCCATTTTGTTTTGAAAAAATATAAGCATGACGGCATCATCCTCGAAGATGAAGATGATGACGATAAAAGAATTGTGGTATCACCATGAATCAGTATCTTTCCAAACAAGTAGCAGACCTAAAACCATCCGGCATCCGGAAATTTTTTGATTTAGCAGCCCAGATGGATGACGTCATCTCCCTTGGTGTCGGCGAGCCCGATTTTGTCACGCCATGGACGTTTATCGAGCAAAGCTTCCATGCTCTGGAGCAGGGGTATACCTCCTATACCGAAAACGCGGGCATGATTGAGCTGCGCGAACAAATCAGCGGCTATTTAAATAAAAACTATAATCTCGATTATCAACCAGACGACCAGGTCATTGTCACCGTAGGCGCGAGTCAGGCAATCGACCTTGCGCTCCGTACGATCGTCAATCCGGGAGACGAGGTCATTGTTGTTGAACCGAGTTTCGTCGCCTATGTTCCTGCGATCTCACTAGCCGGCGGCACACCAGTGACGATCCAGACGAAAGCAGAAGATGCATTCAAGCTGAAGCCGGAACAGATCGAAGAAGCGATTACACCGAAGACGAAAGCGATCATGCTGTGCAATCCGAACAATCCGACCGGGACCTTTTTAACAAAAGAAGAATTGGAGCCTCTGGCAGAAGTGATTGAACAGCACGACCTCCTCGTTTTATCCGATGAAATCTATGCTGAGCTCACCTATGACGAGAACTACACGAGCTTTCCATCCATCGCCCGGATGAAAGAGCGGACGATTTTGATCAGCGGTTTTTCCAAAGCATTCGCCATGACCGGCTGGCGGCTCGGATATGCAACCGGGCCAGCAGAACTCATTTCTGCCATGGTGAAAATCCATCAGTACACGATGATGTGTGCTCCTACGATGGCGCAGCACGCTGCCTTAGAAGCATTGAAAAATGGACGCCAGAGCCTGCAGGACATGGTCGATAGCTATAAACAGCGCCGTAACTTCATCGTAAGCAGCCTGAATGAAATCGGGCTTGACTGCCCGAATCCAGGCGGAGCGTTCTACGCGTTCCCGTCGATTCAGGCAACCGGACTGACCTCAGCGGAATTTGCGGAAGAGCTTCTGCAGGAAGAACAAGTCGCCGTCGTTCCCGGAGATGTATTTGGAGCCAACGGTGAAGGTTACATCCGCTGCTCTTATGCTACATCATTAAAGCAGCTCGACGAAGCAATGGAACGTATGAAGCGCTTTGTCGCTAAGCGTCTGGAAAAAAAACCTGTGCACCTGGAAGCTTCCAATTAAATATGTAGTAAGCAGAAAAAGAACTTCCAAATTTACGGAAGTTCTTTTTTTATTAATGAAAACTCCCTTATGATTTCCGCAAAATCTTCTCCAGCGCTTTCCCCTTTGCCAACTCATCGATTAGCTTATCCATATAGCGAATTTCCCGCATCGTTGGTTCTTCGATGTCTTCCACCCGGACCCCGCAGACCACACCTTTGATCAAGTTCCGGGAAGGATTCATTTGCGGAGCTTCCGCAAAGAAGTTCTCAAAGTTTGTCTGCTTTTCCAGCTGCGCTTTTAACTCCTCCTGGCTGTACCCTGTCAGCCAGCGGATGATTTCATCGACTTCCGCTTTCGTACGTCCTTTTCTTTCCGCCTTCGTAACATAATGGGGATAAACGCTCGAGAAACTCATCGTATAGATCTTATGTTTTGGCATGTTACCTCCGCCCTTTCGTTTTTACCCATTATATCATTCCCCTAACATATAGCAGGGGGCGAACTTCATATGTAAGTTCGCCCCCGTCATCGTTCTGGCTTATAGAGACGAAGGAACCTCGGCGGCACTCTTCGAACTGACACGCTGTAGCATATATTCCAAAAGGAACAGATAATCCTTTTGATTTCCTGTGTGTTTCGCAAGCTCGGCTAATTGCTCTAATATATACAGGCAGTCATTTTCATACAGGCTATAGTTATCAAATCCTAAAATAGTCTGGCGTGCAAATTCCCATAGATCTTGGTGTACTTCCTTATCCATCGTTTTACTCAGCAGGGATACCATCGTAATCAGCTCGGTGATCACGGTCGAGTTCTGGTTCGCATACTCTCGAATCGAAGCAAATCCCTTATGAAGGTAATAACGAAAATCCTTTTGATTCAGGATGATGCGAAGCTTCTCTTCCTCATCAAAAAGATAGGGAGAGAAACTCGAAGACTGGCCGATGCTTTTCAACAAATCAGCAATCTGGTGAATCGTATTCGTAACCGTGAGCGGATCATTATGGCCGAACGCCTTGATGGCTACTTCGGCAAGTTTAATCAGCCCATACTCCAGGTCCTGGATTTCCGTTTGTTTGACCCCGATCTCCATCGACTTGAGGTAAGGGTCAGTCTGAATGGTTTTTCCGTTTTCCCAGTAAGTAAGCAGCGGGGTCCCCTCTACAACAAACTCTCCAATTCTGACATGGAATCTCAGAAGGATATCATCGTTTTTCGCCAGTTTCATCAGTCTGGAAAAGTCAGCGACTTGAAAGTACCCTGATTCGCTGGTTGTGATCACCTTCCCCTCTGATTCAGGGGGAAGGGATTCTGTCTCTACCTCCTTATCCAGGCGGTAAGACGTTAATTCTTTTTCGAGAGAAGCCTGTACCGATTTTGACTTGGTATTCATATTAGAGCTGATATTGTGAACCTGCATCCATGTGGTTGTATGATTGATAAAATAAATGAATGTCACGGCAGCCGTAATCGCAGTCAGAATCGACAAAACCGGTGTCGCCACAATAAACTCTTCTTCTTCATGGGTAACGTATAAGAAGTTTAAGAGAACATAAATAAAACTGCCGTTAAAAATTCCGAGCACATGCTGCGTTGCCCGGTCACTGACAAAGTTCACCAGCATTTTGGAAGAAAACTGCCCGCTGAATGTCGTCAGGGCGACAAGCAGGGAGTTAATCGTAAACGCACTTAACGTCAGCACCCCTCCGACGAGTGCACTCAACAGCACCTGCAAGGTCTGCCCGCTGAAACCGATGGCCGCCGGTAAATATAAACTGACATCCACCACATAATCCAGATAAAAGGTAAAAACAGATAAACCAGCCGCTCCGACGATATACCAAAACGGCATAAACCACAGCGTCGATTTCAATTCACTTTTACGCTGCCGTCTCGACATTTTAAAATATTTCTTTATATAATAAAAAAACCCCATGTTGATCACCATTCTATTCTTCAGAGATTTAAATTCTTTTTATTCCTACCCCGGAAAGAAGTAATTTAACCTGAATTTTAAGTGGTCGATCAAAAATAGGGAAAATATCTCCATGTATTTAATTTGTAAATAACCTGCTCTGTGCATTGGCTCACTTCCTTTTCCATTAAGAAAAGAGCTAAGGCAGGCTTTTATTCTATATAAGCAACCGGCCTTGCCCAGGCACCGCTTGCTTTTTCAATTTTCACCGGAAAACAGGAAACCTGGAATCCATGCCGCACCGGGATTTGATCGAGATTGGCGAGCTTCTCTATCTGACAGTATTCTTTTTCAATCCCGACATAATGCGCTTCCCACATCACCCCTTTATCCGGGTTAGCCATGTGCTGTTTCGCCTGGATATTCAATGGGATATCCCAGCCCCAGCCATCGGTTCCTACGACTTTGATCCCCTGATCAAGCAGCCAGCGGGTGGCTTCTGCGGAGACACCTGCATGGAGGAAGGCGTAATTGTCATCATAGAGTTTTTTATCAGCATCACTTCTGACAAGCACGATGTCATAAGGCTTTAAGGTATAATCCATTTCCTTCAGTTGCTGTTTCAAATCCTTTGATGAAATTTCATAGCCTGGTGGATGGTTGCTGAAGTCAAACAGGACGGCATCTCCATAAAACCATTCCAGCGGCATTTCATCTATCGTCCTTGCCGGATTTTCTTCTGATGTTTCGCCATAATGCCACGGGGCATCGACGTGGGTCCCGGCGTGGGTGTTGGCACTCACGGTTTCAGTCGCCCATGCTTTACCATCACGAAAAGCTTCTTTCTCTATGCCAAGAATCTGTGCGCCTTGTGCTGCTCCCTCTTCATGGGAATGATAGGTAATCGATGGAGGAAGCGGCTCCTTTACCGCAGGACTTAAAGGCACACTTAAATCAATTAACTTCATTATCGTCTCTCCTTTCACATGCGAGTAACCGGCAACTTCCGTATTGAATAGGATATGGCTTACCAGTTTTATACTAATTCTTCTTCTGGGCCATAATTCCTGCCTTTTTCAGATTTATTCCCTTCTCGCCCACTTATTGCATAGGATATGGTTGTGAATCCCTGGAAAGGAATGAGAGCAATGGACAATGGTTCTTATCTCTATGGCAATCCTTATTATGGCAGCTTTCCGACACACCAATGGAATAGAAGTGGCAGTAACGAAACGACGGCGCTCCTCGATGCAATCAAAAGAAAAGCGAAAACCATCCACCTATACCATCGCCTATCTGAAAAAGCAGCAGATCAGCAGGAACAAGCGGTTATATTACAGGCATTAAACGAAGAACGCACGCATTTACAGCACTTCACTGAATTGTATACCCGCCTTAGCGGGCAGCTGCCAGACTATGAAACGGAAAAAATCACGTTCCATTCGTATCAGGACGGCGTCCGAAAAGCTTCCGAGATAGAAGCAGAGAATTACGAAGCGATGAGATTTTATTATTACAGGTCGCCTCAATCTTCCACAGGCCATGCGTTCCTACGCGCATGCCAGGACGAAATCAGGCACGTGGAACAAGCGGGACAGTTGGCAGCAAATGGAGACATTCGTCAAGAAACAACAGACTTTGGCGGGGAGCCCTATGTGGTAGATATCGAGGATGCGACACTTAACAATGATACGTTCCGGACAGCGATATGGACGGGGGAAAATTTTCAAGTTACCGTAATGAGTATTGATGTCGGAGACGATATCGGCCTTGAAGTCCACCCGAATGAAGATCAATTCTTACGCCTGGAACAGGGTGAAGGCCGGGTACAAATGGGCGATACTAAAGATAATTTAGATTTTGAAGCATATGTCGAAGATGACTACGCCATCATGGTACCAGCCGGAAAATGGCATAATATTACCAACATCGGCCAGACACCAATGAAACTGTATGTCATCTATGCACCGCCGGAACACCCATTTGGGACGGTCCACGAAACAAAAGCAGATGCCCTGGCAGCAGAAGAAGGTTAAAGGAAAGGTGCCTCCCCACTATAAAGGGAAGGCACCTGTTTATTTTTCTGCAAGCATGCGCTTGATCACTCGTATCTGTCCGCGGTGGTTGATTTCATCTTCCATCACATGATACCAGAGATAATAATTATTATGAGGGACTCCATTCCCCCACTGATTTTCCTCGAACAGCCACTGGTCCTCATAGTTTTTCAGTTTGGCTAACGTGTTCTCTCTCACTTGGGACAATTTCTCCAGATAAAACTCAAGTCCATGCTGTCTGATCGAGTTTCTGCCCGTCTCACCAAGCTCTAATGCCGCCTGCCACTTTTCAATCTCCGCTTCGGTTATATCCCTTTTTTCAAAAGAAATCACCTGATGGACGTATTCGATGGATGCGATATGTAGAAGCAGGGAACCAATCGTATTCGAACGATCGTCCGGCAAAAAATCCAGTTCCCGCTCGCTCAGTCCTTTGATTTCTTCCAGGGTCACGGCCCGCGTATGCTCCAGCATCGAGACCAATTCCCCTATCTTTTCTGCATATCCTGCTCTGCTCGTAATCCGGTAATCAATCATTCCCCAGCCTCCCCTGAACGTCTACCATTCAGGTTACCAGTATGTTGAAAAAAAGCTAGACTGATATTACAGAAAAAAGACTGGTATAATGAAGAGGTACCTGCCATACAGCTTCCTAACCCTTCTTCCCACTCCAATTTTCTGCAAAGCCATAGGCTGCGGTCCCGGCCAGCATACTCATCACCAACGGCACAAACGTCTGACGGCCATAATCTGTCTCACTCCCTGTCCCATTATTCACGGAAAAATCGGGGGTGTAAGCAGCGGTCATTACCCAACCGGTCAGAAATGCAAATAAACTGTACAATAGAAAAAAACTGATGATAAACAGCCCATACTTTCTCACTATTAATACTCCCTTTCTTCAAAAAACTCCTTGGCTTCTTTCTGCCTCCTGCTAGTTTTCTACGAATCACTCGCAGAAAAGTTACAGTTTACTAGTAATTTCCTTTCAGAAAAGTATTTTACCCTGTTTAAATTGATGAAATTAGGTTATACATTATTAGGATAATACTCGTCGATAACAGAGGTGTTAGCTATGAGCAAATCAACAAAAATATTAGGACTAATTACTGCACCGGGTTATACAGAAGAACTAGTAGATATATTAGAGAGTTCATTGCCCGATTTGCTCAGTTATTATGTCAATGAGGAAGATCACTGGGAAGTGGATTGTGTCACAGACTCCCTGACCGGAGTTACAGAAGATTCCCGGGAAGTCCTGGGCGCAGCACTTGAACGAAAGTCGGATGAAGGCTGGGACTTTGCGGTTGCCCTCACCGACCTGCCGTTTTTCAAAAATAAACGGCCGATTGTCGCAGAAGCATATGAACAGGAAAATGTCGCCATGATCAGTATTCCCGGACTCGGTTCGACACCGATGTTCAAGCGGATACGCGAATCTGTTTTACAGCTGGTCAACGAAATGTATTACGGAAGTTCTGAAAAAGACCGTGAACAGGCAGAACAACGACTCGAATCTAAAAATGGAAAACAGCATAAAGAGTTAAAAAATAGGAGCTCAACCCGATTAGTAGGAAAGCGTCCGTTCGAATGGGTGTCCCCGCTTCAACGGGAGACCCCGGACGATGACGAATCCAACATCGATGTCCGGTTTACGGTAAAGTCACGTGTCAGCGGAGCTTTACGGGTGCTGACCGGAATGGTCCGGGCCAACCGCCCATGGGCGATGTTCCCGGCATTCTTGAAACTGATTATGATTGCATTTGCGACCGGATCTTACGCTATCGTTTTTCCGACATTATGGATGCTCAGCAGCGACTATGGAATTTGGCGGATGTTCCTGCTGACATTTGTCTCGATTGGTGCCATGACTGTATGGATTATTCTTGTCCACAGCTTATGGGAGAAGAAAAATGCCGGATACAAAGACTATATACGGAAATTATATAATGCAGCGACCGTTCTGACACTCTTTGTGTCCGTCTGCATGTATTACGTCATTTTATTCTTATTGTTTTCGCTTGCCGTCCTGCTCATCATTCCAATGGGAATGCTGGAGTCGCAAGTTACCGGATCTGTCAGTTATATCAACTACTTCTACATCGCCTGGACCGCGACCAGTATCGCTACCATCATCGGTGCGCTTGGCTCGGCACTTGAAAATGAAGACGTCGTCCTGTCTTCCACCTATGGTTACCGCCAGCGCCAGCGTTATAAGCAGGTGAAAGAAGCGGAAGAGGAGAAAAAGGAAGCAGAGGAAGAAAAAAAAGAAGCGGCCGAAGAAAAGAAAGAAGCCGCCGAGGAAAAACAGGAAGCAGAAGAAGACAACTGAATTGGTAATAAGAGATAACGCTCCAATTAGGAGCGTTATTTTTTCATCTATATTCTAGAGGAAAATCAGAGTCGGCAATCAACTGGTTCGCCGGCTTCTTCAACAGTTCCTGCATGTTGTCTTCTCCATGGTTATGCTGATAGGAATCTATAATTTCATATCCGATCTGGTAGCCGATCCATTCGGGCAAGCGTCCACGGCGCTCTCCATAAAGATACGGCTGATGGTTTTCTTGTCCTGACAGCTCCAGAGCCGGAACAAACTCTCTTTTCCAAACCTGACGTACATCCTCACCCCTGTGATGCTTCACCCATTGTGACATCTGCTCTTCCCCATACAGCGATTTCACTGCGTATTCCGCCAGCCCTTCCATCACAAGTACTTCCTTTAAAGGCAATTCATCTGTTTTGAATCCCATCCGCGCCAGCCGGCAGATATGATTATATTCATGAGCCAGTAAAGCCTTGATTCCTATATCCGGGACATCTGCTGTCAAAAATAAAAACAGACACCGCTGAAAACTTAACCCACTTTTCACAATCACACGCCGGCGGGCAGGAAGGTGGCACTGGGCAACAGGGAAGATGTAAATGGTTGTCTTTGGTCCCTGCCATTTTCTTCTCAGACGCTGGTATTCACCCCTGACGAGATCCCATATCCCCTTCCTCTCCATTTGTTGTGATGCCTTTTCGACATGCCGCCACTCCCGCGGTTCAAACAACCCGTGTTTCAGTAAAATAGATTGCAACTCTCTCGCAGATAACCCTGCCTCTGTGACAGGTCTGCATACATGCTCCTGCTGCTTTTGAAACGGCTGTTGCAAGCGTAATGTTTCCTTTTTACAGGCTTCCACAAAATCATCCAGCCAGGGTCGAGTATTTTTGACCGCCACTTCTCCTCCCCCTTCCCGATTCTTTAGAATAAGTAAAAAATAAACACAACCTAGTATACGTTCGGTTGTGTTTTTCAGTGAAACTCTGTTATCTTTTTTTATTATTCAGCATCTTTTCAATAGTGGACATATCTTTCGGAACATTTCCACTGAGAATCGCTTTTACAATCTTGTCTTCTGTACTACGTGACACCGGTTTATTCGCAAGTCGTGATACTTTTTTGATAACCTGACGGACGGTCCTTTCATCAGAAAGATCCGCTCCCCGCAGGGATTGCACGAGCCGCATCACATCATCCATCTTTACCCCGGTCTTTTTCTCAAAATTATCCAACACACCTTCTGCCTCCTTACTTAAACTGTCTTCATTCCTATCGTATGGACAGGAGGCAGGTCGGTAACGGCAGGTAGCCTATAGGAAGAAAAGAAAAAGCGATCAGACAGCCTTTCCACTAAACAGTTCCCACTCTTATTCAATTAATCTCAACTTTTTACATATGCTATAAGAACCATTCTTTTTACCACATTTAAACATTTTCAGGAGGAAAACAAATGACCAGACCGTTACGGTTTCAAAATACCACCAGAAGCCAGATGGACTTCGATGAGGTATTTGATTATATATACCGCTTTATGAAAAAGCAGCCGATGGGCAACTACAAGCTGATGCTCGGCACAGACTCCCAGGTACATCCGCATGCGACCGTCTTCATTACCGGCATCGTCATTCAGCGCCTCGGGGCCGGTGTATGGGCCTGTTTCAGAAAAGAAATCGTACCAAGGCAAATGCACGTCCTTGGCGAACGGATTTCCTATGAAACCTCACTGACCGAGGAAATTGCCAACCTGTTTACCGAAGAAAAAAAGACCCAATTGATTGATGTTGTGCTTCCCCACATTTATAAAGGAGCCAGCTTTACGATCGAAGGCCACATCGATATCGGTGCCGGAGAACGGAACCGCACGCGAATCTATGTAGAGGAAATGATGGCACGGATCGAATCCCTCGGCATGGAAGCAAAAATAAAACCCGATGCCATTGTGGCAAGCGGGTATGCGAACAAATATACGAAGTGAAGTCGAAGCACGACCTACTTTATCGCCAGCTTCGCTTTCCGTTTCTCTTTTCTTTCTCTCGTTACAGGTGATCTCCGTCTGTCCAATTCATTCAAAAGCCTGTCCAGGCTTTGGGACAGCTCCAGGACTTCTTTTCCGTGGGGATTGTCCTGATAGGCACGGTACATTTCCAATCTCACCTGCTCAATGTGCTCTTCTAGGAGGTTGAATCGTTTCATCCGTTTCTTCCTCTCCACGTGTAATTCTGACCTGAGTGTGGAGAAGCATCTCCTTCTACACTTGCAGATCTCCCATCTTTTTCCATCCTGCTGCAGGATGAAACCTTCTCTTTCTGGTTCTCTTACATAAAACACTCCATTATCCTCTAATAACCGAATTCCCACAGACTTAAACCGCTTTCATAAAACTTTTTTTAAAAAAACGTTTTTCATTACCAGCAGATTAAACAGCCAGAAATCTTTAGTGACTTTCACCATTGTAACACAAAACGTTTCAATTATAAGACCAACTTAATTGGTCAGAGAAGAATTATCGGCCCCGATTACTTCGGAGTAATCAGGGCCAATAGTTTACCCTTTTCCCTCTACACGCGAAGCGGTTTCTTTGTTTTTACCAAACGGATAAAAACTCAATTTTCCAAGCAGCAAAATGATCGCCGGTGTCAGAATCGTCCGTACTAGAAACGTATCGATCAACACACCGACAGCAACGACAAAACCAAACATAAACAATTCCATAATCGGCTGGGTCGTCAAAACCGCAAAGGTTGCGGCAAGAATGAGACCAGCGGAAGATATGACGCCGCCTGTGCGGGAAATTCCCTGCTGGACAGCGTCCTTAAGCGAAAGCTTCCGGTATGCTTCCTGGATTCGGGACACAAGCATAATATTATAATCCACCCCTAGGGCAACGAGGAAGACAAACGCGTACAGTGGAATCCGGTAACTCATCTGCTCATATCCGAATATATTTTTAAAGATATAATCGGAAATACCCAGAGCAGCACTGAACGACAATAGAATTGTTGCCATCATGTAAATAGGTGCAATAATGGAGCGTGACTGGAACCCGAGCATGATCGTAATCAGTACCGTGACCAGTGTCATCACCAGAATCGTATCGCGGTTGTTCCGTTCCCGGATATCGAGATTGGTCGCTGTTTCTCCGGAAAAGTAAATTTCGTGTTCCCCTGAGTCCAATCCACTAGCGTCCAGTAGGTTCGCTTTGTTTTCCCGCAGTTTTTCCATCGCATCGAATGCTTCATGCTGATAAGGATTTCCTGTAAAAACAAGACTCAGCTTGGCAGCAGTTTCGTCGTCTGACAGAAAATCACGAGCGTTTACGGTCACTTCCTCTACGTGCTCCTGCTTCTCCAGCTGCTGTGCCAAAGATTCAACCGTTTCCTGATCCAGTGCTGATTCAGCAGTAACCAGTACGGTCGTCGGCGCCACTTCGCCCGGGTTATATTTTTCCTCGATTAAGTCAAATCCTTCCCGGGAGGTCATATCCTTCGGGAACGACTGCAGCAGGTTATAGGAATAGTTGACCTGAAACGCATTTACTGAAAACAGCCCGAGCAGTACAAGCACCGCTACCCCACTGACGAGAGGCTTTTTCGTCACCGCATGGCTGATTTTGCCCCACACCTTGTTCGTTTTGGCGACATTTTCCGTACCTGTACGGGGAATCGACGGCCAGAACGCCCTTCTCCCGAAGAATGTGAACAATGCAGGGACAAGTGTCAGTCCGGCCAGCAGAATAATGGCCATCGCGACGGAAAATACGGGTGCAAAGTTGCGGTACGGTTCATAAATAGCCACGATGAGCGTGATGACGGCAACAAGCACGGTTGCCCCGCTGAAGAAAATCGGCTCTCCGACACGACTCATCGCCAGCTGCATCGCTTCATATTTACTTTCCACCCGCTGAAGCTCCTCCCGAAATCTCGAAAAAACAAACAGCGAGTAATCGGTGATAGCGGCAAACAACAATATCATCATAATCGATAATGCCTGTGTCTCTACCGTAAACCAGCCGTTCGTACCGCCGATTCCGATTGCACGGTTGACGACTTCATAGACGATTGCTGCGGCAATCAGCGGAATCAAAGCGAGGAGCGGGGATCGGTAAATCACAATCAGTAAAACAAGAATAAGGGCGACTGTCGCGAACAACAGCACCATATCCCCGCTTGAGAACAATTCCAATGCATCGGAAGAAATCCCCGCCGGTCCTGTAATGGAGACCTCGATTCCTTCACCCAGGGCACCTTGAATCGTCTCTTCCATTGCCACTACGGATTCGTTGACTTCTTCCATCTCCAAACCTTTTTTCAGCTCAGCCGGCACGACCAGCGTAGTTTCATCTTCGGATAAGAACGACTGCTGTGCCTGGGGAGGCAGCTGCTCCAATAGCAGCACTTCTTTAATGGCTTCCCTCTGTTCAGACGGAAGATCTTCGATCGCCTTCAGCCCATCTGCCACTTCGGTTATCCCTTGTTCCCCCAGCCCCTCTGGATCATGGAAGACGAGGATAGCAGGCAGACTGTCATTATCTTCAAAATGCGCTTTTATTTTTTCATCAGCCACTACAGACGGGGCATCATCCGGCAGTCCTTCCCCTGCCGTGTTGACGGCCGAATCCCTTGCACCAGGTGCCAGAAAACTCAACCCCAGCATGACAACGAGCCATACCGATAAACTGATGATCATTCCTTTTTTACTACTGGTATAACGAAATAACTTACTCATGATGATACCCCACCTGTCTCCACATCCGTCGACGCGATAAAAAATGTCGAAATCAAAAACAGCACAAAGCTGATGATCAGAACCGAACCACCGCCGATATATAAACCGAGCGAAACGGCTTTCGGCATGCTGAGCAGGTTAAGAAAATGCACCCACATTCCTGTTGTCAGTCCAGTCGCCCCGATAATGCCAGTCCATACCTGCGCGGTGGCAAGCTTTTCGGATGTTATCGTAAATAGTTTATAATAAACACCCCAGGCAAATAAGGACAGCCATCCCACCACAAGAATATGTGCATGAATCGGCCTGAGCGCGTAAGACCCCGCGCCTGCCATGTGCGCGCCGATGAGCGCACCGAGCAAAGCGAAAACAGCAGACACCCTTATTAATAATCTACTATATGCTTCCATTGTTTTTCCTCCTTTAACATCACTTCCATCATTAAAGATAAAGGAGAAAAGTGAACAGAAGGTTAACAGATTGATTATTTTTTCGGCAAAACAACGAAGAAGCTGGTTCCAGCATCTTGTTCGCTCTCGACCGTAATGGTCCCACCATGCATATCGATCACTTGATTGACAATCGACAGGCCAAGTCCTGTTCCCTCCGTCGTTCTTGCTTCATCAGCCCGGTAAAACCGCTCAAAAATAAGCTCCTGTTCTTCCGGCGTCATGCCAATTCCCGAGTCGCGAAACTCAATTGCCACTTCGGCCGCTTTGTTTTGGAGCGAAATTTCAATTGAACCGTCGGGTCGGTTATATTTGATGGCGTTGGTCAGGAGGTTTTCCCAGACCGCATAGAGCATCGCCTCATCCCCCAAAAGGACCGCTTCCTCCAAATCATACGTCACAAACAGGTCTTTCTCCTCAAACAGCCAGCGATATTTGTGAATCGTTTCCTTCAATTGCGCGGTCACATCTACTGCTTCTTTTTTCTCCAGCTTTCCTTTTTGATCAAGGGAAGTTAAAACGAGCAGCTGTTTCGAGAGCATCGACATCCGTTCCGTTTCATCCTTGATGACGTTGATGTAGTCCTGCTTTTCCTCGTTCGTCAACGTATCGTTTTCCAACAGGCGGGCATAGCCCTGGATATTCAACAGCGGGGACTGAATATCATGAGAGACATTCGATATGAACGATTTCCGCATAGCATCGAGCTCGCCGAGCCTTCTGGTCATGTGATTGAACCGGTCCGCCAAATGCCCGATTTCGTCGGTACGCTGGATATCAAGCTGAACATCAAAATTTTCATCGACAACTTTATGGGTAGCATTCGAAAGCTTTCGAATCGGATTAACAAGCATTCGGGCGGCAATCAGGACAGCGACAATCGTTAGTACCAGCATAATCACGACAATCCAGCCAAGCAGAATATGAACCTCGCTGAACAACAGCTCAATATCGGGACGCATAAACAGCGCATACCTCTCTCCGTTATAATCGAATGAAGTCCCGACCGTGTTTCTTAATTCATCGGCAAAAAATCCCGACACGAACGTTTCCCGGGGGAAGTTTTTCATGCCGTGATAATCTCCCCCGGCCAGCACCTGTTCGACGATGGTTCCTGGCAGCTCTTTGTCCCGAAATTCTCCCCCGTAAAACTTATCCTCCCCGGATGAATCGACGAGATAGAGCTGGTAGCCGGCCGACCCCATTTGCTCCAGATAACTGTCAAGGTCGTCCTGATTTTCTGCAAAGCTTGCTATACCGGTGATAATCTCCATATTCTTCTCATCATTCTCCGGCTTCACTTTTTGATGATAATAGGAATTCGAAAATAAAAATCCAATAATCGTGCTGCCTGTGATGATCAAAAGCGTCACGATCAGAAACCTGGAATAGAGCGTCTTCATGACCCCTCAACCTCTAACCGGTAGCCGACCCCGCGCACCGTACGAATCGTAATTTCCTCCGTCAATTTGGCGAGCCGCTCCCGGATTCTTTTGATATGGACGTTGACGGTCCGTTCATCCCCTTCAAAATCAATCCCCCAAATCTGCTCGATCAGAAAATCCCGCGTCATCACCTGGTTTGGCCGGGAAGCAAGCAGTGACAGGAGCTCGAATTCTTTTCGCGGCATCAGAATCGTCCGGGTCCCAGACTGGACTTCATAATTTTTACGATTAATTGTGAGTCCGGCGATTTTTATCACTGTATCTGCCGGTTTATCATAGCGCCGCAGCACCGCCTGAACCCGGAACAGCAGTTCCTTCGGATGGAAAGGCTTCACGACATAATCATCCGACCCGGAGCGAAATCCTTTCTCCTTATCCTCGATTTCCCCTTTCGCCGTTAAAAGGATCACCGGGATCTCAAAATCCGACTTCACAATTTCCGTCAATGTATAGCCATCCATGTGCGGCATCATGACATCCACCACCGCCAGGTCAATCGCCTGAGATTCCAGAATTTCCAGCGCCTTGTTTCCATTCGCCGCCTTCCAGACATGGTAGCCGGCATCCTTCAGCTGGATGTCCACGAGATTCAATATCGCCTGATCATCATCCACCACCACAATCGATGTCATTTACGTTCACCCTTTCCCTACTATTATAAGAGACTTTCCTTCCGACCTATCATGATAAATTTCAAAAATGAACAGAAGGTGAACAACCAGAGTCATAAACAATAGACAAAGAAGCAGGCCTAAACCTGCTTCTGACTATCAAGGTTTTACTATTTTTTTATAAAAAATAATCCCGTGCGTCGTTTCTTCTGCTGGAATAAATCCGATTCGTTCATAAAAAGCCTGCACTTCCTTCGGCTCCTCACACCAAAGGTACTCGGCATTACCATGATAAAGAATCCGGTTCGCCTTATGCAGTAACGTCGTAGCAACCCGAAGGGCCTGATCCGGATCATCGAACGCCATGCCCCGGAGGCGAATCTGTTTCGGAGAGGACACAGCGTCCGTCGCTTCCATATAAAAAGAGGAAATTCCGGTCAGCTCCCTGTTTTCAAACGCTCCTAAATGAAAGGTGAATTCCTCGTCATCCCCTGGATACTGTGGCGCATCAGCAGCCAGCTCGGGACGCTTGCTCCGCAATTCATATGTATCTTTCACTGGTATTTCTCTGACATTAATCAATTCATCACACTCCTCGCGATCGTTAGGTAAGAAGACTCTTTCGTTAGGGCAGAAGTTTATCGAGACAGGGCGGAACATGTTTGAGATAGGACAGAACATACCCTCGTTAAGTCAGAATCCTGCCATGTTAAGGAAGAAGATCTCCCGATAACCTATTTTATTGTTCTTTCCAGAGTTTCATCGGATCTTCCTGTCCCTCTTCCAACGGCACGTGCTTCATCACAAGCGAGCGCTCTTCTTTCTGTTTTTGCAAATCGTCATACACTTGCTTCGACTTACCTAACCCCGCTTCTACCGCCTTATCCACGGACGCAGCATAATAAACATCTTCGATACCTGCAAAATACATCGCGGTCAAGCACATCGGGCACGGCTCGCCACTGGCATACATCGTAAATCCAGACAGATCATGCGTCTTCAGTTCTTCCTGCGCCCGGCGGATGGCAAGCAGCTCCGCATGCCCACTGACATCATAAGCTTGATGCAGTTCATTAACCCCTTCAGCTACAACTTGATTATTTTTAACCAGTACCGCGCCAAAAGGCTGACCGCCTTCGCGTACGTTGTTTACAGCTAAGTCAACTGCTCGCTTCATAAACTGATCCATAAAGATTCTCCCTCCTATAATAATGGTTATAAAACTGCTTTGGTCTTCTTGTCGTGGTTCACCTTCTAAGCGGACAGCTTATTGCTTTTACTTCCCGATCCTGTCCGCTTCCCCATGCTTTGAGGACAACTTTTTCGTCTTTTCGCCTGATTCTGTCCGCTTCCCCACGCTTTGCGGACAACTTTTTCGTCTTTTCGTCCGATCCTGTCCTGTTCCCCATGCTTTGCGGACAACTTTTTCGTCTTTTCGTCCGATCCTGTCCTGTTCACCACACTTTGCGGACAGATTTCTGCTTGTCGTCCTCGATCCTGTCCGCTAACCATCAAATAACTCACCGCCGGCCATCGGCATAGGTCATGACAAAATGCAGGACTGCGACCTGGTCGGTCGGATTGATGTAGGCGTGCTCCCTGTCGCCTTTGAACTTGATCGAGTCATACTCATACAAGTGGTAGACCTCATCGTCGACTTTCACCTGCACTTCCCCTTCCATCACGGTCACATACTCAACCACGCCTGGCTGGTGGGCACCGGGGGCGTACGTCTCATTCCCTTTCAAAAAGGCGCGGTGAATTTCCATCGAGCCATAGCCCGATGTATCAAACATTGGCTCGAGCCGGATGGCTTCGTCGTCACTGAGAACCCGATTCCCTTCATGGTTCGGGGATATTTTCACTTCCTGCTGTTCATTCAAAAGCATCGAGATCGGAATCCTTAAGCCATTCGCTATCTTCCAAATCACAGCAAGCGACGGGTTAGCCTCGCCTCGCTCGATGTTCCCTAGCGTCAGCGCACTAACCCCCGTCTGTTCACTAAGCTGCTGAAGGCTGATTCCTTTTTCTTTTCGGATGTTTCTTAGGGTGGAACCTACTTGCTTCGCTAACTTTTCCACTTCTTTCTGGTACTCGTCCACTGGATTTCTCCTTCCTGAATTTCCTAGGCAGGCACTAGGAATATATGTATAATATAGTTTATAGGATAAATAGTATACTTTACAAATTGAAAAAGCGGGGATGATATGAAAGAAATTCTTATTGGGATTTTGGCGTCTGTTTTCTTTGCGGTGACCTTCATCTTGAACCGCTCCATGGAGTTGTCGGGCGGCAGCTGGTTATGGAGTTCATCGCTGCGTTTTCTTTTTATGGTACCGTTTTTAATTCTTATTGTACTCGTTAGGAAGAATGGCCGGCAAGTGATTGCCGAATTAAGACGTAATCCTTTTCCTTGGATCACTTGGAGTTTTGTCGGATTTGTTTTATTTTATGCTCCGCTAACCTACGCGGCAGCCTACGGGCCCGGCTGGCTTGTCGCCGGTACCTGGCAAATGACGATTGTTGCCGGAGCGCTGCTTGGCCCGCTTTTTCACAAAACAGTCGAGACCGCCGAAGGACCAGTCAAAGTACGGAACAAGCTGGAAGTGAGGGCCCTGACGTTTTCCCTGTTGATTCTTTTTGGAGTGGCATTAATCCAGGTGCAAAAAGCAGGCGAGCTGACGATTTATGAAATGCTGATCGGCGTGCTGCCGGTCGTGGTCGCAGCGTTTGCGTACCCGCTCGGAAACCGGAAAATGATGGAGGTGTGCGGCGGAAGGCTCGATACCTTTCAACGGGTGCTCGGCATGACCCTCGCAAGCCTTCCGTTCTGGCTGCTCATCGCGGCTGCCGGTTGGGTCACTGCTGGCGCCCCGTCCAATGACCAGCTGCTGCAGACGTTCATTGTCGCGATCAGCTCCGGTGTTATCGCAACGACATTATTTTTCATTGCAACGGACCGGGCGAGAAAAAATCAAGGAAAGCTTGCTGCCGTCGAAGCGACCCAGTCCACACAGGTATTATTTGTTCTGCTCGGAGAAGCCTGGCTGCTGTCAGCCCCGCTCCCTAGTGGCATCGCCCTGGCGGGACTTTTCATCATCATCACTGGCATGGCGCTGCACAGTTATTTTACAAAAAAGATCTCTGCTTCCCCGAACAAGGAAGCAAAAAAGGAATCATTCGGTGCTTGAAAAGGAGGTTGCTGTGAATGAACAAACAGGCATTTACACTGGCATTTATTACGGTACTGATCTGGGGTTCGACATTTGCCGCGATCCGCGCGAGCCTCCACGGCGGCTATACCGCGGGACACCTGGTGCTGTTCCGTTACCTGATCGCATCCGCCCTGTTCGCGATTTACGCCCTGTGGCCAGGCGTGAAGTTTAAGCTGCCGGTTAAAAAAGATGTTCTCCCGCTTTTGGCCCTTGGATTTGTCGGCATAAGTATCTATCACACCGGTGTTACATTTGGTGAAATCACCGTCTCGTCCGGAACCGCCGGCATGCTGATCGGAGCCGCGCCAATTTTCACAGCGATCATTGCCGTCATCGCGTTAAAAGAAAAGCTCGGCACCTTCGGCTGGATCGGCCTCGGCATCGGATTTGTCGGCATCCTGCTAATCACGGTCGGCTCTTCCGGATCGAGCTTCACCCTGTCTTCTGGGGCAATGCTATTAGTAATGGCGACGATCGCAACGTCCATTTTTTTCGTTTTCCAAAAACCGTTCTTCCGCCGCTACAAACCGATTGAGCTGACCGCTTACGTCACCTGGTCCGGTACCATTCCCTTTTTCATCTTCAGTCCTGGTCTGTTTGATACTGTCCAGCAGGCAAGCATGGAAGCGAACCTCGCTGCCATTTATGTCGGTATTTTCCCGGCGGGCGTCGCATACGTCACCTGGTCGACCGCCCTGTCGCTCGGCAATGCCAGCTCGGTGACAAGCATGATGTATCTCGAGCCCGCGGTCGCTGTCTTTTTCGGATGGGTCTGGCTGAATGAACTTCCATCTGTGTTGTCGCTGATCGGTGGTGCCGTCGCCTTGTTAGGGGTAATCACCATCAATGTGCTCGGCAGAAGACATTTAATGAAAAAATACCGCACGCCCGCTTACAACAGGAATACTTCTTGACCTAAAACATGCCTGCTTTCCTTTTGGGAGCAGGCACTTTTTTAATAGAGGGTTATTCTTACTTAACGCTGATATATACTTACTTAACTCAGGTAGATACCTCCCTAACGCAGTAACATACTGCCCAAACTGGCACCTATACCTCCTTAACTCGATAACATACCGCCCTAAGCACAATCACGCTACAATAAAAAAGAGCCTGGATGTTCAGGCTCTGATTAAATCTGTTTAATTACCTTGGCCGGATTGCCGCCGACCACCACATTAGCGGGAACATCTTTTGTCACCACGGCACCAGAAGCGATCACGGCATTGTCCCCGACCGTTACCCCCGGATTAATGATCGCGCTGCCGCCAATCCAGACATTGTCTCCAAACGTAATCGGCTTCGCATATTCTTTCCCGGAATTACGCTCCGTCGCATCGAGCGGATGAGTAGCTGTATAGATCTGAACGCCCGGCGCCAGCATACAATTATCGCCGAACCGCACTTCACAAACATCAAGAATCGTACAGTCAAAATTAGCAAAAAAATTATCACCAACATGGGTGTTATAGCCGTAATCAAACCGAATCGTCGGTTCCATAAACGCATTCTCCCCGGAAGAACCAAGCAAATCCTTCAACATCTTCGCCCGTTTTTCCCCTTCCGTTTCCAAGGTTTGATTGTATAATCTCACCTTGCGCCTTGCTTCTTCACGATCTTTTGCCAGTACCGGGTCAGCAGGATCATACATTTCTCCCGCCAGCATCTTCTCTTTTTCTGTTCTCATTGCTGCATCTTCCTTGATAAAAATTTTTGAAAAAAGGTAACAATCGAATCCTCCCAACTACTCATCCAACACCGGATAAACGACCGTCCCGTCCGCTTCTATCACGGGCACCGCACCCCATTTTCCCAGCTCATGACCAACAAGCTCCGGGCGCCCTTTCGAACCATTAATGATATGATAAACCCCCCAGCCATTCGCCTGCAGCCAGTTGCTGATCAGCAGACGATGGCATCGCGCCGGGTGTCGCTCCGAGCACATGTAAACCACGTTGGCATCTTTTGCCTCGGCCTTAAGTGCTTCGAGGCCCTTTTGAAAGTCCTCCGTCAATGTATAATCAGCATAATTATGGAACGAGCGGTTGTCCCAGCCCGCATTCAGATTCTCGCCAATTTCCCCGGATCTGCTCCTTCTGCCGCCGAGAAGCGGAAAATGCCGATAGTTTATCCCAGCTTTCTCAAGCCAGTTCTTCAACTTTTCCTCATTGAACTGAGGATACTTTCGACTGGCCGGGAATGCCCGGATATCAGCTACGAATTCGATATCAGCAACACCAAGCATGTCCAGGAATTGCTCTTCGTCATGGTCGGAATGTCCAATGGTGTATATCTTCATAACCAATCCCCCAATTAAAATAACTATGTAACAACTATACCCATTCCCTTTCCCTTTAAAAATTCCCATTATCTGGAGGACCTGGGGTGCTTTAGCTGGCTTTATGAACGTCCCACCTGGCCATCCTCCTTCTTGCGGTCTTTAAACCACTTATTAGGACTGTCTATTCCAGTTTCATCGATTCTTATGTACCTTATCCGCCCTCTAAAGACCGTCCCGGCTATTTTCAGTGGCGCTTAAGGTCATTATAAAGGTATCCCCGTAGTGAAAATAAGATAAAAACCAGTCCCAAGATAAATAGCCATCCAACTAATATATTATCAAAAAGTCCTGGCATCGCTGGCTCCGAAGGAAAAGAACCGGAACCACTCAATTTTACAGGGACACTTTCACCGGCATATAAGAAAGCGGCTATAAATCGTTCCATTGTAAATAATGTAGCACTGACGGATATTAAACCTATTCCTGCAAACAAACTAACTCTATCCATGATTTCACCCCTTCCAGCTTTTAACTAACCTAACTCGTGAACACTTCATGAAGTAAATCTATTACCTACTAAAACCTCACAAGCCCATAACGTGACCTCAATCAAAAGCGCAAGCAAGACCATCAATGCCAATACAGGCAAGAAGAAGTGATGGAATTCATGTAGTAGATTTCCATCATAGCTGTTTTTACGCATCGCCATTGTAAAAGCAAAAAACATCCCAAATGTGAAATTACGTGACCACTGACTGATATGGTAGGTAAAGATCCCTTCTTTCCAGCCTTTTTGCTGGATTCGTTTGATGGCACGTAAAACTTCCACACCCTCCACCAAGCAAAAGACGATCAGTACCACTAACCAATAATAATAAAGCAATAAACCATCCAGCAAATTCGTTGTAATCATAGCAAGGCCTGTAATCGAAAGGCCACCATGAATGATACAGTTCGTATTCGTCCAGTCTTCAATGAGCGACCAATCTGTTGACAAATAGCGCTTCAAAATTAACATAAGTCCGTTGGCATAAAAAAAGACACCCAGCCCAAACGCAGATAAACTTACCAAATCAGGCAGGCCAGGAAACATTTTTTCCCATAAAACGACGAGTGATTGTGCTGCCACAGCAGACAACAGGACGACACCATGAGTCGCATGGAATGTTGGCCGCTGCCACAATCGCTTGAAATTCTTCATGCTTACATAAATAAAAAACACCCACAAGCATGAGTTGATCACGGCCACGCCCACCGCCAATGAATGAAGCAATGGCGTATAGTTTTCCAGCACAATTCCCAATACCGAAAAACCGGCAATCCAGGAACCTATCACAAAAGAATTCACCGGATTATTTAAAAAAGGAGTAAGAAAGTCTTTTTGAAAAAACTGCTGAACTAATTTGGAGTAGATAACGATAGCCAGGAACAAAAAAGTTAAAGCGAACCATCGTTCTGCTGATTGGCTCAAAAAATGACTCATGACCCCATGTAAAAAAATACCCAAAGCCATAACGATGGCCCCGGAGGCTGGATTAATTATTTTTTTCTCAGTTACATCCATGTATGTTCGCCTCCCCTCCTGCGCGACTAACCTTTTTATTGTACGATTTTTTTATCACTATTTAAAGAGACCATTAAAAACAGGTGCCTGAGCTCCGCTATACTAAAGGGACTCAGGCACCTGTATTATCCTATAAAAATATTACGTTTGATAACGATACCACGGCAGTAACTGTGATGATGCTGCACAACGTAGTTAATAAAACAGCCTGAGCAGCGTAATCGGGATGGTTCCCATACTCCAGGGCAAATAGCGAACTGTTCCGTGAGACAGGAAATGAACTGGCAATAAATAACGCCTGGGCGACCGTACCTTCTAAGCCTAATAGTAAAATCGTAACCAGGGCAATACCAGGGGCCATAACTAACCTGCCAACAAGCGTCAGTACCAATGGTATTGATAGACGTGAGATTTTTATAAAGGCACTCTGCGCTCCCAACGTAATAAGCGCAATCGCTAAAAAAGCATTGGACGTGTTTTCAATTGGAGTCCAAATGAATTCCGGAATATTTATTGACGTTGCCTGAAAAAACACACCGGATAAAAAGGCATAAAACACGGGTGTCTTCAGGAATACCAGAATCGCCTGGGACCCCTTTCTCCCAACGGATACCGAATTGAATAGGCCATAGGTATACGTAAGAAGGTTTTGAAAAACCAGGACGACAATCTGAACAGATAACCCTAACGGATTGTGTTGAAACACCAATTGACTCACAGGTAACCCGAAGTTGCCGGAATTCACTAATACGACACTGTTTTTAAAAGTGGCGGATAACCCTTTCTCAAAATTAAAGATTCTCGATACCCCGGCACTGATCCCCATTAAAAAAAGAGATTGCAAGGCAAGAAAGGTTACAATAAAAAAGAGCGTGTCTCCCGCTATATTACTCTCGTATAAATTCGCAAAACATACGGCTGGCATAAGCAAAAAATGATTCAACTTAGACAGCGTACCCATATCAAACGAAAATTTCCGATGAAGAAATGCCCCTAGTCCAATTAGCATAAACACTGGGAAGATAACTTTTATTAAAATCTGAATGAATATTTCCATGACTCACACCCTCCCACGCGTTAAACGGCTAAAAAATCTGAACGAAGATCTGATAGCCATTCTCATAGGTTACTGTGAAGCCCACGTCTAACTTACCGGCGGATTGGTCATGGAACTCCTTGACCCCTATAGTTGGCAAACAAAAATATTTGCCTGTCACAGGTTCACTTATCAACATACATTCTGTGTGCATATGAATGACTGCCCGTTTCATTCTGTTCATACAACTAAACCCTGTCATGTCCTCAGGACTCATAAGCTCCACATCAAAATCGTTTCCTTCATACAACTTCATCCTGGTTTCCAGCAATTTCGATAACCCCATCACCATCCACGCCCCCTCTTCCGTTTCATTATAGAAAGGCTGAGGACGCTTATAAAATACAAAAAAGCTATCGAGAGCCATATAAAAAAGGAATACAAAAAAAGCACAGGCAGCAAGCCCATGCTTCATCAAATATCGTTTTTAAAATCCAATTGTCGAACAACCTCTATAAACTCTTTCACTACTGTCAGTTCTAAAGACTCCTCATGATAGAGCAGCCAGGTTTTCCTCACAATCGGTTTTCCTTCATCATCCTGCAAAGGGATAGAAAAAAGACCAGGATCCTCCTCAACGAGCACACTGGGCAGGATGCCGTATCCTAAACCATTTACTACCATTTCTTTGCATGTATCTGCTTTGTCCACTTCCATCCCGATCAACGGACCTTCAGAAAATGTTCGAGTCCACCAATTATCAATCAATGACTTTAACGTGTGGTCCGTGTCATATTGAATTCTGGGCAGGTACGGTAGATCTTGAGGGTCGATCTCTTCTTTAGAAACGATACAGACATTTTCTTCAAAAAGAAGCTGCTTAGCATCTCCCCACTGATAATCCCCCCTCACAATTCCAATATGAGCATTACGATGATACACCTGTTCAAAAGCTTCCCGGCTCCACCCGGTGGAAACTTTAAAATTCACCTTCGGGAACTGTTCACGAAACCGTTTTAACAGCCCCGGCAGCTTATGTCTCGTTATATAATTGGAAACCGCTAATCGGAGCGTCCCGCTAGCCTCCTCATCCATGTTTTGGACCGTCTCTTTTATCTTCCGAAGACGACCTAGCATTTCATCGGCACATGTGACTAGGAATTCCCCCTGCGGCGTAAACTGGACTCCTTTTGCACCTCTACTGATAATGGCCCGATCGTATTCCTTTTCAATTTGCTGGATCCGTTTCGTTAACGAAGGTTGGGAGATATATAATTGCTGAGCTGTTCTGGTAATATTCTTCTTTTCATATAAGACTTTTAATAGTTGCCAATCACGTTCATCCATCATTGTCTCCCCCAATGCTAGTCTATACCTGCTTTTCTACCAATATTATCATATAAAATAGAAACGTTTTTAACATTCATCCGTATAAATTAATAGAAACCTAACCACTAGAAGGGGGACCACGTATGACGTTAGCGCAAGAACTTACTCCATTGAAAGCTACATACCTGGATATTTATAACCAATTGAGAAAAAAGATGAAATGGACGGATAAAAAGATTGTGATGATGGTAGCGTCCGTCTATGTGACCAGTGATCGCGAATTTGCTATCGATCGTTATGTAAATCTTTCGGAAACTATTAAAAAAGAAGCCAACATGTTTTCCTATTTGAACTCCCCGCTTCGCTATTCTGTGGCCGCCATGCTGGATACACGGTTCGATGATCCATTCCGCGCCTTTTCTGACATGATGGAGGTTTATGACGCTATGATTCGAAGCGGTTTTAACCGTTCCCAGTATACCTACTTGGCTGCTGCTGCGTTCATGCAGGATCACACGGAGGGTGCTGACTTGGTGGAAAAAGTGGAACGGGCGGTTTCGATTCATCGGTTAATGAAAAAAGAACATCCATTTCTCACCTCCAACGATGATTATCCGCTGGCCGCATTGTTGACTCAACGGGAAGAAGAAATGGAAAAACTCATCGACCAGGTCGAGTATATCTACCGGGCACTCGATGAGAATGGGTTTTGGAAGGGGAATCACCTTCAATTCCTAAGCCATATGCTTGCCCTGGATGAGGAGCATACGCCAGACGAACTTGTAGAACGCACGATCCGCGCTTCTGAAGCATTAAAAAGGTCGGAAATCCGTTTTAAAAAGTTACTTTATCCGGAAGCCGGCTTGCTCGCATTCCTCGGAGATGAAATAAACGCTTTAAACGACGTCCTGGCATTCAAAGACGCCCTGGACCAGGAAGCATCCTTCCGCTGGCAAAAGGAAATGAATGTCAAGGTAGCGGTCAACATTCTAGTAAGCCATAAACTGCGAGAAGCCAACACCATCCAAACCGGATTATTTACCACTTTGGAAACTATTTTGCAAGCCCAGCAGGCTGCGACCCTGGCAGGGATAACAGCCACAACAGCCGCCTCTGCCTCCAACAGTGGCGGCCAGTAAAGCCTATATGGAGTTTTAATCATAAAACTCCATATAGGCTTTTTCTTGTTTATAATAATCCAATCGATCCTGTAACGTACCCGTATGTAATTCAAACTTATGACCATCAGGGTCTTCAAAATAAATCGATTGCTTGTCCCTTTTATCCCTGGGTCTGCCCGACAAAATAGAAACATCCAGATCATTTAGCTTCTGATACATTTTGTCCACATCACTTTCATCAATTGAAAAGGCAATATGGGTGTAGGACTGCTTTATTTCATTGCGAGGGATGCCTGTTTCTTCATTGAGTGCAAACCACATCCCATGGACATCAAAGTAGGCAGTACTTCGGCCTTTTACCAATAGCTTGGCATCAAAGACATTTTCATAAAACGCTATCGATTTTTCTAAATCAGAAACAGAAAACAAAAAGTGATTGAGCCCCTGTATCGACATATGCAACCTCCTAATCTACTTACTCTGACTTTTCCTGTATTCCTTCAGCTCCATCATTTCAAAGTCTATCTCCTCATCTATTTTGAGCGGCGTAATAAACTCTAACGAATTGCCATCCGGGTCATGAAAATATAAAGCAGCGTGCGTTTGCGGATTATTCGGGAGCACCAATGGCTGCTGTTCCGGCTCAAAACCGAAGGCATTCTTTACCTTGGCTCCTCTTTCTTCCAGCCAATCTTTCGCCTTCATCAAATCATCCAATTCCACTTGGAAGGCTATATGGCGGAGGGAAGGATGGTAAGGCGTTTCAACCTTATCGGATTCCCAAAGCCCTAGCCAACTCTTCCCCTTTTCAATCCAAAAGAATGTCACCGCATCTCCACGGTGAGCTAAATCCAACCCTAACTTACGATAAAATTCAATGGACTTTTCCATATTACTCACTGGCAAATGCGCTTCATACAAACCTTTAATCATCTATCTAACTCCCTTTCGATAATAATTAGTCTAACACCTTGACCAACTCAATCTCATCCTTGATAGCTATTAGATGCTATATCATTTCTGATATTCCATTAACCAGCAATCTCTATATTCCCCTTCATGAAGCTCATGTTTTGGGAGTAATTTAACTTTTTTAAAACCACACTTCTCGTAGCATTTAATAGCTCGTGAATTTCTGATTTGAGGATCCATCACTACCATGTCTGCTCTTTTTTGCACCATTAAGAAGTTCACCATAGAGGTAACGAGTAATGTTCCAATCCCTTTATTCCAATACGGCACTTCCCCAATATTGTTAATAGCATCTCCTATTGGTTTAGTAGAAGCTTCATTCTGACAATAAAGGTAGTGCCTTGAATGGTTCCAATTGATCAGACTCAATATTGATGGCAGCCAATCCATCTTCCGTGTACGTTTCATGCCACTCGCCTGGTTCCCACATAGCAAGCTGCCCTTTTTTAATAAGCACAGGATTCCGGTCTTCCCCTTTCACCCATCCCTCACCTTCTACCACCAGCAACATTTGGGAAACTGTCGCCTCATGTCCACCAATTACTCCTTTTTTTGCCAGGTGCATATAGGCTATTTGCATTGCATTGACTTGTGTTTCCAATATCCTGGATATAGGGGTAATGGTAAAGTGCTTACTATTATAAGCGTCTACCTGCTTACATTTCATTTCCAGCCTCCTGTTTAAACTCTTTTCCCTCTTATCAAGACCGCCCACTTCAAAATTTCGATCGCTCGCGGTCTTGATAAAGCCTCTTAAGACCGCCCCACAAAAACTCCTGCCTTCTAATAGTCTTTATCCTCGTTATTAAGACCATGAGCTTCGCATTCCTATTCTCTAACGGTCATTAGAGCTATTTTCCAATCGTTGAATATTACATGCAGCGTGCACAGGGGCCATTCACCTTCCTATTTATGCAAAAATTGGTCTGTTTTTTGCCAATAATCAAAAAGACCATCACCTCCTGCCCGCTTATAATCTAGGCAAGAGGTGATTAGATGTATCGAACGATTTGGTTGAACAAAAATATACGGTATTATCTGTTAGCGGGTGGAGTTTCCCGGCTGGGAGACATCCTATCCGGGATGGCATTTTTGTTTTTAGCTTACGATATAACAGGATCTAACTTATATACTACCATTATGGCGATGGCAGAAACCTTGCCGTATCTTCTATTTGGCTTGATTGGCGGTGTGATGGCTGACTGGCTGCCCAAGAAAAAATTACTTATCTATTTAGATTTAGCTCGCACCCCTTTAGTCCTGTCGATTGTAGCTTTGTATTACTTCGATGCATTAACTTATGTGTATTTGTTAGCCATCAGCTTTCTTATCCAAAGTATCGGCTGTTTCTTCAACCCGGCCCATCGCGCTGTCCTGCCTTCGATCACGAAGAACGAGGAGAGGACCAGTGCTAACAGTTTGTATGACACATTGACAAGAGGGGTGACGGTCCTAAGTCCCCTATTGATCGTATGGTTATTGAATTCCTTTGGAACAGTCCATTTGTTTACGATAGACGCTCTGACCTACGGGTTTAGCGCACTTTTTATAACAAGGCTCCAATGGAAAGATACCACCGCTCCTTCCGAAAAGAAATCATTGAAAACTTTATATAAAGCAATCTTGGAATTTGCCTCCTGGGCAAAAGCCCATTCCACCATCAAACATTTATTCATCTTTACGTTTATTACTGTTTTCTTCAATACGTGGGTCTGGGAAGTAGGATTATTGCTCGCGTTAGCAGAACAAAGCGCGAAAAGCGAAGAGCTCTATAGCATCTTGCAAGGAGTTTTCGGTGGAGTTGTTATTATAACGAATATTGTCCTGCCGTATTTCATAAAAAAAATGACGCTCCGCCACTACCTGATCGGGGCAAGTATATGGGGAGCAGGAATTATCTATTATGGCGCACTCTATGACATCACACACTTTTTTATTGGAGGTGCAATCGTTGGAATCGGGCTCCCGATTGCTGGATTAGCACGAGTCTATCTGCTTCAGACCCTTGTTCCTGAAAAAAAGCTAGGGCGTGCATTCAGTACCAATGCCGTTCTTTTATACTTTTCTAACACCATCTCTTTAGGGCTTTACGGTCTTTTAGTAACTTTTATATCCATACAAAAACTCATGCTTGGCAGTGGCTTGATTATTCTCCTGGTAAGCGCTGGAGCACTGCTATTTCGAACCGTGAATATGGCGAAATTCAGAAGGGGTCTTCCGATAAACTTTTTTAAATAAGCGATTATAGGAAGCTACACTATTAAATCCATGCTGAAGCGCGATGGTAAGGATCGAATTCCTGGTATGTAGAAGATCATGTTGACTACGGAACAGACGATATAGTTGTAACCAGGAAAAGGGAGACAGACCGACTTCTTCCTTGAAAAGATGGGCAAGCTGGTATTTGTTCAGCCTGGCAACTGCAGCCATTTCATCCAGTGTCCAGCCTTCACTGTAGCTCTCTTTTAGAGCATCGATCACTATAGTTATATTGATCTGACTTTTAAAGCTAGGAAACTCCTCTTGATGAGAACCTGTGCCATATTGAAGCATCATGATAGAAAGCTGAGTCAAACTGTTATCAAGGAAAAATTGATTGGTCGATGGATCTGAATCCTCGTTAAAAGAAAGAAAGTCTCTTACAAAAGCCATCCACTTCCAAATCAGTGGATGACGATAAGAAATCAACGAAAATTCAGGTTCTCTTTCCCCTATTCCCAATTGTTCGGAAGCAGCTTGCAGCAAAGAAGGCTGCACCTCGATAAGGAATTTTTCCTTTGTAGCTAAAAGCTGTTTATGAGCATCCATCGGGTTAAAGATAAAGAATGCATGCTTATCGATTGTGATGTCACCATGGGGCGTCTGGTATACGCCCCTGCCAAACGGAGAAAATATCATTTTATAACACGCATCACTTCTCCAGGCCCGCTCACCTAAGTGGTCGATTCGCTTAAGCAGCAAACCATTCTCGTTTTCCAATATCATTCGTATATCTCCTTGTATATGTTAATGGGCCTTGTCAAGCCTATAAAGACTGTCCCACATAATTTTCTGCCCCGTGTTCCTTTGATGGTTATCAGGACACTCACAGCGGACTCTTCCAGATTCAGAGCGCCATTCATTCTCAAAGTATTGCGCCTGATGACTGCTTATCTGGCATTTATGTAATACACGAGGTTATCCGTCCAGGCATTATCTTCATAAATAAACCGCTTCCTTGTGCATTCATACGTCATTCCCGCACTCTCCGCTAACCGGATCGATGGGCTGTTATCTACATTAATATGAGCTTCAATCCGATTAAACTCCAGATGATGAAAGGCAATAGTCAGCCCTTCCTCGACCGCCTCTTTCCCGTAACCTTGCTTCCAGAATTGGTTATGGATCCGGTAACCCAGCATCCCCCACTGAAATTCATCTCTCATAATCGTTGAAAACTCCACACTGCCGATATGTTTTTGATCCGATTTTCGAAAAACCCCGAACACATACGTCTCATCCCGTGCGGCTAACCGTTTAAATCTGGCAACGACATCATGGAATTTTCTCTGTGTCCAAGCGTCCACATCGATACCATCGCCATCATACTTATACTGGGAAGGAAGCCGGTTTCGAAATCCCTCCAGCCACACTTCGTAATCGTCATTCTGTAGTGGTCGTAATATCAACCGCTCCGTTTCAGACTGAAGCTTCCGTTCTTGTGTTTTCAATGTGACATCTCCTCTGCATGAATAAGTTTTGTAAGTTATTAGCTGCATAGTTTGAATCCTTTATTTTATATGCCATCAGACATCACACCTTCCAAAATGTGCTAAAGCCATCATAACATAATCAGAAAATTCACAAACAAAAACGAACTTTTAAAAGAGCCTAAAAAAGACCGCACCCAAATCGGGTACGGTGAAATCACGCCAATTCATAATGTAGTTCTGCAAACTGTTTATACTGTTTCACATCAAGCAGCTTCAATTGATTTTCCGTTTCACCAGGGATGAATAGTGGAATTCCCCGGCCGATGATCGTAGGGGCAACCTGGATGATAAACTCATCCACCATCCGCTCCTGTAACAACGGATAAAGCACCTCGCCTCCGCCAACAATCCAGATTCGCCTGCCCCCTTCTTTTTTCAAAGCTTTCGTGAACGCAGCAATATCTTCATCGATAAACTCGACATGTTCCGTAGAGCCGAAAGTCGAACGGGAAAACACATAGCATTTTTTGTCCTGATATGGAAATTCATCCGTCAGTACTTGGATTTGGTCGTACGTTTTCCTTCCCATCAAAATGGTATCAATCGAATCGTAGAATTCCTCATACCCGGTGTCGTGCTCGCCCTCTGTCCCAATCAGCCAGTCCAAGGCATGATTTTCACGGGCAAGAAAACCATCGACACTGATTGCTCCATAAAAAATCAATCGACTGTGGTTGTCCATACTTTTCCCTCCATCGTTATGAATTCCGTTTTGACCCACCAATTATAGTATTCGTGTGTACCAGCGAGAGTAATAGCGTATTCCGATAAATAAAATTTCGGAATCGGCCAAAAATAGTAACAATACATCAAGGGAGTTGTGACAATTGGAAAATAAATTGAATACGATCATTTGGCTACTAATCGGCAGTACCTTGATTTCGTCTATCTTTAGCATCATCATGCTGACGCTTACCATCCAGCATGATCAAAAACAAACAAGCGAAAAAAACTCCAACTAAAAAGCCGAAGGAATGGATCATTGGACAGGAACGCCAAAGAGAGGATGTTTTAAAGAATTCTCTTCTATAAAAAAACATAACCCCTGAGAGCCAGTTGATCGAAGCGCTGCTCTCAGGGATTTTTTTTCTAACGTTTTCAAGCCCCAACGGGAGTATATACCGCCCTAACGCCAGGTTATACTGCCCTAACGCAGGACTATTCTGACCTAACTCCGTAACATAACGCCCTAACGAAAAATTGCTGGATTAACTCGTTGCCCGTTGTTTCTGCTCCACGGACTTGGGCTCGCTTTTTTCTTCTTGCTTAAAGGCCTTCTTCATCTGAAACGGTGTAACAATTAACACGGCAATCAGCGTCAACCCTAGATAGCCGATCAGCGGATAGAAGTAGGCAACCAGTTTGGTAAACCCGAAGAAGCTGACAATAAAACCAACGACCATCGTACCAGTGAAAAACACCTTAAACTGTTTGGTTTCAACAGTAGAAAATCTGGCAGCAAACGAATAGAACATGCTGAGTGCTGTATTGAAAATCATGGCAAAAATGACGATCGACATGATTACCCCTAGTACCGGTGATACATCATTGACGATGGCAAGCATCGGCATGTCTGCTTGTCCAGCGTGCTCCACTTTCGTAAAAATAGCCAGATTACTTAATATAATGAGAATACCAATACCAAGACCACCGAACAGGCCGCCCAGCGCCGCTGTCTTACGGTTGGTCTCTGCTCCGCCCATGACCAGCGCCATGGATGCCCCTACGGCAATGTTAAATGACACATAGTTGATAGCAGAGATGAACCAGTTCGGCAATGTTGTGGTTAACTCGTTAGCCTGGCTGTCCAACTCAGCAAATGATCCATCTGCGGTCATAAAACTGAAAACGGATATCAGCAAGACAAACAAAATGAGGAAAGGCGTAATTCCTCCGATGATATTGACAACACGGTCAACCTTTAACATTCCCGCCATCAATACAAGCAGGGTCATAAGGATGGTTCCTGCAACTACCGGCAATCCAAACTGTTGATTAAGATTGGAACCTGCACCGGCAATCATGACTACCCCGACACCAAACAAAGTGAAAATAAGTACATAATCAATGATGGTCCCTAATACTTTACCACTTATTTGGTAAATGACTTCCTTATGGGAAGTGGTTTTCACTCGACTTCCAATCCATACGAGCGCCATCCCTGCATAGGCGAATAAAGCGGTTGCAAGAATTGCCCCGATAATTCCCATGATACCGAAGCTGGTGAAATATTGCAGAACTTCTTGTCCAGAGGCAAAGCCAGCCCCGACAATTACGCCGATAAAAGCGCTTCCAATTATTATTGCGTTCTTCATGTAACGTCCTCCTGTCTAACCACAAAGAAAACTATACCATTCCACTAACGTTATCGGCAATCAAGTTGTTTGTTTTTGTCTGTACAAGCAAAGGGGGATCGACCATCCAAATCCCCCCGTTCATACAAAAAAAGAAGCAGCCAGCTAAAGCCGCTTCCTTTTAAAAGAAAAAATTTATGAGGCATCGAGAAAGTTGAACACCACAGCACCGACAGATTTAGCCGCGACAAGCAGACAATCCTCATCAATTTCAAATTTGGGATGATGATTGAAGTACGGTTCCTCCACACCTTTAGGCGTACACCCGATAAAGAAATACGAACCAGGAATCTTTTCCAGATAAAAAGCAAAATCCTCGGAAGGCGACAGCCTTGGAAATTCCTTGATTTCTTTAATATCCACATCGTCTATATTTTTTAAGGTATCCGCAACAAACGCAGTCATCTCAGGATCATTGTAAAGCGGCGGATAATCTGGTTCATATGTGAGTTCACAGATCACACCAAAGGTTTCTTCAATTCCTTTAGCAATCCGCTGTATCTCCTTGCTGATGACATCCCTCGTTTCATTATCGGAATACCGGATATCTCCCTCAATTTCGATGCTATCCTTGATAACATTAAAACTCCCTTTCCCATCAAACGATCCAATCGTCACTACGCCGGTACGAAGAGGATCTACCCTGCGGCTCACAATCGTCTGGGCAGCAGTCACAAAATAAGAGCCCGCAACGATGGCATCATTCGCCTTATGTGGGGAGGACCCATGTCCACCGCTCGCCTGTACGCGTAGTTTGAAGTAAGCCCGCCCGTTAAACGTATAGCCGCTGCGGTAGCCGACCGTCCCTGCAGGCGCCATCGGCAGAACATGGACACCGAATATGCTATCGACATCATCCAGATACCCTGCTTCCACTATACTTTTCGCCCCGCCTGGAGGAACTTCTTCTGCATGCTGGTGAATGATTTTGATCGTGCCATGAATGTGCTCTCTCAGCTGAATCAGACTATCAGCAAGTACTAAAAGATAAGCCGTGTGAGCATCATGGCCGCAAGCATGCATGATTCCTTCCCGCTTCGACTTAAACGGTACCTCTGCTTCTTCATTAATCGGCAGCGCATCAAAATCCGCCCGAAGCGCCACCACTTCACCTGGTTTTCCACCTTTGATCGTGACGATAATGCCATGTCCATTCCCCGCCTCTGTCTCGATATCGACTCCTTTACCTTGGTAAAAATCAGCAATATAGGCGGCTGTTTTTTCTTCTTGAAAAGAAAGTTCAGGATTTTCATGCAAATGACGGCGAATGGCAATCATCTCATCTTCCCGTTTTTTCAACATATCCATTAACTGTTCAACCATTTTGAAAGACTCCTTTCCTTCTACCTGCTGCTGTCTCCGTACCGATATGTAGTCCATCACTTCACAAAATCATCTTCTATTAGTTTAACAAAAAATCACCTGGTCCCCAGCCTTTAAGCTTCCATTCCTGATAGAAGCTTATAATGCCCTGATCTCCCCAAACTAATTGTGGATACAAAAAATAATCCACCCAAGCAAAGCTTAGATGGATTTCTTTAGGCAGGAAGAAAGCAGCCTCATTTCCGCCAAAAAGCGGAATAACCCTCTTTATCTTTAATATTAAACGCAATCATTTTCTCCAATAAGGAATAATCAACCGGACGATTCCACGGCATGCGCACTAACTGTTTCGTGTGCTCATATCCAGCCTGTTTGATTTCATCTGAAAACTGTTCAATCCCAGCCTGTTCCGGCGCAACGGCCAAGTGCTTTTTGGCTACACTGAAAGCAATAATAAAGGTCCCGTGATCGGTAAACATCGGCTGATTCCATTTTACTTCCCGTTTTAATTGCGGAAATTTCTCCGATACCCACTGTAGCACTTCCTCTGTCCGGTCGCGATGATCCGGATCATCAATCTTTGCTAAAAACTCCTCAAATTCTTTCACTTTCGTACCTCCTCACAATTCCAACGGTTCTTGTGACACGATGATTCCGTCTTCGTCCACGTACACATAATCCCCTGGATTCCATTCGGTATTCCCAAACGCTAAAGGGATATCTGTCTTACCCTTGCCTTCTTTCTTACTTTTCAATGGAATGGTGCCTAAAGCCATGACACCAACATCCGCTTCACACACTTCCAGGCGATCTCTTATGTAGCCGTTGACGATAATCCCAGCCAACCCTCGATCTGCGGCGATTTTTGCCAGGTTGCCTCCCAACAGTGCGCAGTTTTTCGAAGCCATGCCATCGACAACTAATACGTTGCCAGCCGGAATCGTCTCCAGTGCTTTCCGAACAAGCACATTATCATCTCTCACCCTTACCGTTGAAATCGGGCCAAAAAAGCTTTTCTTTTTACCGAAGCTAGCATAAGCTGGATCGACGATACGTACCTTTTCCGGATATTGATCACATAAATCGGTTGTTTTCATAGTCATTTTTTCTGCCTCGCTTTCTGCATGGTTTATCCCTGTATCTATTTCTAGAAAAATGTAAAAATTCCTGTTTACATTTTCATTTCTAAACTGGACAGACTAACCTTCTAAAGGAGTGAGCGCATGAATTTTTCAGGAGCTATCATAGCCGGCGAGTTCGACCAAGATAGTGACGCCTTTATTTTACAGCAAGTCAAACAGCTATCTACTACATCTTCTCTCAATAAAGATCAGTTCGATATCATTTACCACTACCTGATAACGAATCAGGAAGATTCCGACGGCCAGGTACTATCTTTGAATGACCAATTGCTTGTTCGCCTGAGTCAGGAAGAGCTGCAGGAATTCATTGCAGACTTAGACCGGATTAAACATATCTTTTGGAGTTAGGCAGGAAACTTCTTCCCTAACAGCTGGATGTTCTGACCTAACGCAAATACCTTCGGACCTAACGTTTTCCAGTTGAATAAACAGCAAAAACGCTTGGATTGATGTCAATCCAAGCGTTATTTATATTTCTTTTTTCATACGCAGCCATAACCAGGCAATAAAATTTGCCGGCATAAAGAACAAATTCCCCTGTGAATTCATGTGCAGCAGTTCTTCCTGGAATTTCATCTGATCATAGTACTTATCCTGGGATAGTTTTTTCTTGTGCATTTCTTCCTTAATTCCTCGTAAATAACGAACCTGGATAGGGATCATAATTATCGTAACAACAAGGAAGACACTGAGTAATATCCAAATAAACAGCTCCATGCCCATCCCTCCACTTTCCTGAACTACTACTATATACGAATGGAATCAGGATTTGTTTCACTTAAAATTCAAGACCAAACTGCTCTTTTGCCAGTGCTCGAAATTCTGTATTGTCTATCTCCCTCTTCTCTTGTTTCCCATCTATCCACTGTGTATAAGAGGAATCAGTCAGCGTTTTACTGCCCCGACCTGTAAGCTTGACGGCCAGTGGATTTTTATTAAACGGGGAGTTATCGTCCGTTTCAATGATGTCCTGCACTTCATTCAGCTCAGCAACTTCGTTCACCGGCCGGGTAGTATCAAAAGTATACCCGATCTGCCAGTCACTCTGGTTACGATTGAGCTTCATTTCCAGCACATAATTTCCATACTTCGTGTCTTCCTGTTTTACCCGGTACTGGCCATTCTCAGAACGAACTGTTTCACCTGTCAGAGGGACCGGGCGAAGTGGTACGTTGCCCCCAAAGCCAGTATCGACCAGCCAGGATTCCCCATCTTGTTCAAGGATGATGGCAACGTGCGTCCTTCCAAGATGTGTCCAATCCTGTTTCGCTTGCACAAAAACTTCCCCGCGTACCAGCTGGACATCAAAGTCATTTTCGACAAGGAAAAAATACAGCAGCGGATTGAGCTCGTAGCACACCCCGCCTTCCTGTTCCTTCAGTAACTTCGTAACAAGATTTTCTTTTGTCAGCGGGAGTGTTGTCCCCGACAATATCCGTGCGTTTTCAAAAGGAAACGTCCGTCCTGTTTTTTCAAGCAATTCACCGAGCGAATCCATCGTGAGCGTTTTATCTTCAGCCATGCCGATTCGCTTGCGAAATAAATTATTACATTCTGTCATGATCGTACCCCCGATCACCTGAAAGTTTTTGTTTGTCAGTTCTCTCCCATTATAGAGGTTTCATCCAGGCTATCCCAGCGAAATACCTCCTTAATGGGGCAACATAACGACCTAACTCCAGCCTATACCGCCCTAACGAAGCAACATAGCGACCTAACTCCAACATATACCGCCCTAACGCGAACATATACCTCCCTAACGAAAATTAGCACATACAAAGAGCCCGGCAGTAAAAAGCCGGACTTTTGTCAAAACGCGCCGGAGCCTCCCCCGCCGCCTCCAACACCAGCACCACCACCGGCAGAACCCATTCCGCCAGTAGCCGCTGATACGGACGCGTGCTTATCGGCCTCTTGGAAACTGCTCTGCATCGTGGCGGCCAGCAGCATAAAGATAACCCAATCGTTTCCTGACCCCGCGAAGGCACCCGACGGCTGTGAAGATAGATTTCTTTTACCCATCCCTACCTGATAGAGTAAGGCAGGCACTTGATCTTCTTCCTCCCACTGCTTCCATTGCTCACCCAGCTTCAATGGCTGCAGTTCCTGCTTGATTCGCTGTCCTTCCACCGTTAAAGGCTGGTACGCAATAGTAAACGCGACGAAGAATGCAAATAACACGAACGCTGCAATCATCCAGCTAAATACACCAAACACTGGAAAAACGATCATGAATGGCAATGTAACAAAAGCAGCAATCCCAGCCATCCATCGTGGTTTCGTATTTGTTTCATACAATTTATGCTGGCGGAATTCACGCCTTACCGCTTCCCGCCACGCATTAAATTCCTTCCGGTACCGCTCATGGTTATCTTTATTTTTGGTATAGGCCTCCAAATCGTCCACATGGAACTTGCCGTCCTTGCCAACTTCATCAAATAACCAATGGATCAAGCGGCGCTCATGATCAAACTCGGTATCACGGTTCACCACGCGGAACTCCTTTTCCGACAGTTTCTCGATATGACCTTTTCTAACCAATTCAAGTAACGCCGGCGTCAATGCTTTCGTGGTCACCTGACCATGGCTTGAAAACGCAAGCATAGCCGGAAGACTCATAGAAGTCTTCGGAAAACGGCCAGTTCCACTGATTTGCCGCTTCGCTTCCTGTAACGTTTCCTGTCTCTTTTTCCATGCCTGAACACTAATGACGAAAGCAATTAGCAGTAATCCGCCGATAATAAACGGACCCAAGCGATTCCAGCGCTCCCGCTGCTCCAATTTTGCCGCGATCTGTTCATCCAAAGCTTCTTTGTCTGCCTGGATCGTATCGAGCATCGCCTTGTCACTTGTTACCTGCGCATTAGGAAACAGGCTCGCAACATAAGCAACCCGGATATCGCCGTTTTTACCGCTCGATACGTTTCCGAGCTGGAAGGTCACTTCTCCTTCCCCGGACACTTGTGCTGTATCATAAGCCTCATCGAACCCATAAGCCGCTTTCACCTCTGTCGGCTCCGGCGGAACAATGGTGATCGTCATATTCTCGTAGTCAGACTCATTACTTTTATCGAAAAATGGCCAATAAAACTCCGCAACGTCCTGGAATACTTCGACCCCATTTTCTATCGTATAAAAAATATCTATGGTGACCGCTTCACCTTCGCCGCTTCGATGAATCTTATAAAGTTCATCTTCCTGCTCCACTTTTAACTCCTTACCATTTTCAGATGCATGCACATCCGTGATCGCTGTGTCTTCTTTCGGAATCAGCGTCCTGGTGATTCCATTGAATTCACCTTCAAAACTGTACGTATGTGATTCCTTCACTTTTACATTTCCGTCCGTAAGCAGCTCAGCAGTAATTGCTGTCCGGTCGATTTCATAATCAAGTGCAAATACACTTACCGGAAAAACCATAACGAACAGAACCATCATCATCATTAACTTTTTCACGTTCGTCCCCCCGCTTTCTATCTATTTCTACGGGCCAGGACAGGATTAAGTTTCAAAAACCCGGCTTTCAATCGGAAGTTCTCATTTAACTTCGACATCTTGTTCCTTGACAAAAAAGAAAGAACTTCCTTACTCGGAAACTCTGCTTAATAAATGACTATCGTTATTGTTGTGCCAAAACAACCGCAAGCAAAGTGATGATGATGTTCCAGATTAGAAACAGCGAGCTGCAGATTAGCAGAATCACCCTGGCTTTACCCTTTTTCAAAAAGACTGCCAGAATGAGGCTCAGGAAAGCATAAACCAGTGGAAGGACAAGACCTGCGGGCCCCTTCTGGCCGAAAGTAACCAGCTTGAAGTATTCCATATTAATTTGAATGAGTATCCATGGAAGGATACTCATGATAGATAGAAGAGAAGAAACTATTAATAAAACCGTTCGCATGCATCGATCTCCTCCTGGGTGCAATCTATCCTTAACAGGGCACTTTTTAGTATGTAAGGTAGCTTTGTCTATTTTTCTGTAAGACTTATTTTAAACAACAAAACAAATTCGTGACTGTTCAGCATTTCCTCTAACTCTTCTTCATCAGTTAAATCATACATACTCATTTCGTTCCCCGTCGAGCCAGTATAAGCACCTAAAATATACTCTTTTCCTGTCTCCAGGCTCCATTCTTTTTCCCTGACAGCGTCCTGCCAGCCTCTTATACTTAAATCCTTCCAATTCGTTTCTTGTAAATTACTGGACTTCAGGGTACCATCCGGGCTATACAACAACAGAGAAGGCTCTTCCTGGATGTGCTCAATGAGTCCCATTCCCAGGGCGCCTTTTTGCTCTCCCCCTTCCTCCCAGTCAAGAGATAAGGAAGTGGTGTTTTCCTGTTTTACCCCATTTTCATAAAGTTCAACGAAAATTTCGCCTGTCAAACTTTCATCCTTAGGTCGATGATACGTGTATTCATTTAACTCGCCTAATGTTAGTTCGTCGAATGTTTTTTCATAATCAGAATCCGGGTTCTTTTGTATCGTCACGGCGCCACTTTCCGCCTTCGCACACCCGGCAGCAAGCAACATTACGGCGATCGCTCCCAAAAAATAATAGATTTTTTTCAAGGCTGCCCCTCCTTTTTCCACTGTTACCTATCTCAAAAGTTTAACATGTTATTTCCAATTATGGGTGATGCTCCCCAAAAAAACAGACTCCCTATGAATAGAGAGCCTGCTTTAATGTTATTTTCTTTTGATTCCAATCGTTCGGCCTGCCTGTTTCGGCTTGTCGAGACCGCTGTCTTTCTCGAACAATTGAGCAATCACAGCTTCAATATTTCCCGGGAAACGTGCCCCTCGTCCTTCATTCACATCAATCCCCATCAGCATTTCTTCCAAGGTAGCGACGAGATCGCCATCGGCATTATACATCGATAAGAACAGATGGATCCGCTTCTGGTCATAATCAAGCACCTGGGAAGTAATTTCGAATGCTTGTCCCTCTTTCATCTCCTGCAAGTAGCAGACATGGGTTTCGAGAGTAAAAATCGTATAATCATACTTATTTCGCGCTATGGCATCTAACCCGATATGATCAATGAACGCATCGGTCGCCTGGCTGAACGCGCGGTTGTATTCCGCATCATTCATATGACCGTTATAATCCACCCACGCCGCCGGGACGGTTTGTTGAAATTTAAAATCCATGACGCCATCCTCCTTATACGCGTGTTTTCTCTGTTTCTTTTGGCCAGTATTCCTGGACGAGATCGTATAACTTAACTAAAAACTCATTCCGATGCGCATCCAGTTCACGCATGGACATGCCGTTGGACTGCTCTTCGCAACCGGATACCACTTTATCATACAGCTCATCGGTAAGCTCCGGTGCCTCCAGTTTCGTCCACGGTTTTTTCAATGCCGGACCGAACTGCTTCAGCATATGGCGCATACCGCCTTCTCCGCCGGCCAAATGGAAAGTCAGGAACGGACCATACTGGGCATAGCGCATGCCGGCTCCGTGGGTAAACGCTTTGTCCACTTCTTCGGTTGTTGCGATTCCTTCATTAACGATATGAAGGGACTCGCGCCAGATCGCTTCGATCAAACGATCGGCGATATGACCTTCAATCTCATGACGAACCACTAGCACGCGCATCTGTATCGCTTCGTAAAAAGCCTTCGCCTTCTCTGTATTCTCTGTTGTCGTCTGTTTTCCTGGTACCACTTCCACTAATGGCAAAATATAAACCGGGTGGAACGGGTGCGCCACCACGAAGCGCTCCGGATGCTGCAGGTTGGCCTGCAGTTCAGACGGCATGATACCGGACGTACTGGAACCGATTATCGCATCCGGCTTCGAATGTCGATCGATGTTCTGCAGGACGGTCCGCTTCAGTTCTTCGACTTCTGGGACGTTTTCCTGAATCATATCGGCATCTTTCACCGCTTCCGCCAGATCCTTTTCAAAAGTGAGTCGGTCCTTCGATGCACCTTCAGCAAGACCAAGCTGTTCGGCATACGGCCATGCCTGTTCAACGGCCTTTCGCATCCGTTCTTCTGCACCTTCTGCCGGGTCGGTCGCCACGACATCATACCCGTTGGCGAGCATCCGGACGATCCAGCCCGTACCAATAACCCCTGTTCCGACTACTGCTGCTTTTTGTACACTCATGTTTATTTACCTCCGTTCGTGTCCCGTAGATTCAGCAATTCTCTAGCTTCCTGTGGTGTCATCGGCTCTAAATCCAGACCGTTCAACATCGTGACTGCTTTATCAACAAGCTGTTCGTTTTTCGCCACCACGCCTTTAGACAGATAGATATTATCTTCGAGCCCGACACGTACGTTTCCGCCAAGAAGTGCGGACTGCGAAGCCATCGGCATCTGCATCCGTCCGATTCCGAACGCGGACCAATGCGCATTATCTGGAATGCGGTTTTTCATATATGACATGGTTTCCACATCAGCCGCTGCTCCCCACGGAATACCAAGACAGAACTGATACATCGGATTCCCGTCAATTAACCCTTCTTCCACTAATTGATTAGCAAAACGGACATGGCCAGTATCAAAGCATTCCAGCTCCGGCTTCACTCCGCTGTCCTGGATAAGTTTCGCCTGTTCACGCAGCCAATCGGTTGGGCTCATATAAAGCATGTCACCGAAGTTCGTGCTGCCGCAGTCCAGCGTACACATTTCCGGAAGCAGTTCGCCAACCGGTTCATGACGCTCGGCAGGCGTCTGGATGTCCGTGCCGTTTCCACCTGCTGCCGGTGTATCCAGGCTCGGAATGAAATCACCACCCCCCCCAGAGGTGATATTGATGATTACATCGGTTTCAGATTCACGGATTCGGTCGACTATCTCGCGATAATGCTCGACATTGTGACTGATCCCGCCTGTTTCCGGATCGCGGGCATGCACATGGGCGACCGTCGCCCCCGCTTTCGCAGATTCAATCGCTGATTCGGCAATTTCCTTTGGTGTTACCGGTACATGCGGGTTTTTCTTTATCGTATCTCCTGCTCCTGTTACAGCAGAAGTAAGGATTACTTTTTTCTTCATGACAATTCCTCCTTCAAAAGGTGAACGTTGTTGTTTTTGATTCCGTCAAAACTATACCATCTGGACTGTTAAGTTTCAAACCCTTTTTCAAAATTAATCGTAAATATCATATCCATACTTACTTTAAAGTATTTATCGCCAAAATCAGTAAATAAATGAACTGAACGCTTCGCATTTCCACTAAGATGCTCTATGCTTCTATTTCCTGTCCTATATCACTTTTGAAAGAAAACCGTCTGGATTGTACAGTTTAATACGTCGAGAAAACGAAATAACTTCAACACATAGAGGAGGATTTCTTTTGAGAAAAGAACTCATGGATTGGAAAACGTTCGGAGGGGCACTCGCTTTATTACTGCTCGTATCCCTGCCTCTCATCGTCTTTCCAACACAAGGTAAAGAAGTGGTATTAGCCGTTAATGAAGTAATGACCCAACGATTGGGTTTCCTATTTTTAGGTGTGGGACTTGCCCTGCTCCTGTTCTTACTATTCATCGGAACAAGCAGGTACGGAGATATCAAGCTCGGAGACAAAGACACGAAGCCCGAATTTAAAACAAGTTCCTGGGCTGCGATGTTATTTACAAGTGGGATCGGCACCGGCATCTTGTACTGGGGTGTCATCGAGTGGGCTTACTATTACGAAGGCCCTCCTTTCGGGCTGGAACCTGGCTCACAAGAAGCGATTCAATGGGCATCCACTTATGGATTTTTCCATTGGGGACCGATCGCCTGGGCCATGTTCGCGATCCCGGCCCTGCCAATCGGCTATATGTTCTTTGTTAAAAAGACGAAAGTTTTCAAAATCAGTGAAGCCTGCCGTCCGGTCCTTGGAAAATATACCGACGGACCGATCGGACGACTCGTAGACATCCTGTTCATGTTCGGCCTGCTCGGTGGTGGTGGAACCGGCCTCGCCTTATCCGCCCCAATCATTTCAGCGGGATTAAACCATCTGGTTGGAATTCCCGATACGATGACAACCAAGTCCGTGATTTTGATGTTTTGTACCATGATTTTCGGACTGAGTGCCTATTCTGGTTTGCAAAAAGGAATCCGCAGATTGAGTGACATCAATCTTTGGCTCGCTTTCATTTTACTAATATTCGTATTTGCAGTCGGACCGACGACATTCATCACCGAATCCACGGGAACAGCTCTCGGAAGAATGATGGACAATTTCTTCCTGATGAGTACATGGTCTGAGCCATTCAACGATCTCGCCATGTTCGAACGGACCGGGTTCCCGGAAGGATGGACCGTCTTTTACTGGGCATGGTGGATTGTCTACGCACCATTTGTCGGACTGTTCATTGCCCGTATTTCCAAAGGGAGAACCATCCGCCAGGTCGTATTCGGAACCGTGTTGTTCGGCAGTCTTGGTACTGTGCTGTTCTTCGGTATTTTAGGAAACTACTCCATGTATTTGGAACTGACCGGACAATATCCAGTCATTGAAACCTTGAATCAGCAAGGCGCCCCTGCGGCGATTATCGGTACACTGACCGAACTGCCACTGGCAACACTCGCGATTATCGTGTTCGTCCTGCTTGCGACGATTTTCTTATCAACGACGTACGATTCGGGCTCTTACGTCATCGCTTCCGTCGTTCAGAAGCATGTCGAAGGGGAACCAATTCGCTGGAACCGCCTGTTCTGGGCATTAGCCCTTTCCATCCTGCCGATGATTTTCATGAACATGGGCGGACTGACGACACTGCAGACGATCAGTATCATCGGTGGTTTCCCACTGTTGTTCATCCTTCCGATGTTAGGATGGTCGTTTATCAAAATGGTTAACGAAGACAGAGAGAAAGCAGCGGCAGCAGAAAGAGAAGCATCCTGACTAACGAAAAGTCACCGGCTCACGAAGAACCGGTGACTTTTTTTAATGTAATCATGTTCCTGTCTATTCATAGGTCTGTTCGAGCAGACGTTCAAGCACGCGTTCCCTTAATTTTGGTGGCAGCGGTCCAAGACCAAAAATTTCTGACAGCCACAAGCCATCGACAGCCAGGCGCATAATCGTCGCGTCCACCTGGTCGATTCCATCATGTTCAATATGATTCTGCCAGTCGGCATACGTATCCTGAAGAGGTTTGAGCAGTTTCGGATTAATCCCTTGAGCAGCGAGCATTCCGGCACTGATCGTCCGATTTTCCTTACTTTTATCATGCATGACATTGATAAAAGATCTGGCCCATTTTCCGGTTTCTCCATCATCTTTCTCTACTAATTCTTCGACGTTTTCCCGGTAGATATCATTCATATATTGCACAAGCCCATTAACGAGCGCTTCCTTGGTTGAAAAATGATACAAAAGCCCGCCTTTACTGACTTCTGCCCGTTTCGCAACGGCGTCCAGTGTCAGCGCGTCACTGCCCTGCTCCGTCACAATAAGTGCAGCCGCTTCTAATAATTTCTGGCGCTTCGATTCTCTTGGCATGATCATTCCCTCATTTACAAGTACATTTTTCACTAATGTTATCACAATTTAATAGGAATCTGAACTCAGTCGATATTTTTTACCAAATCCCCGTAAACGGTTGTCCCTTTCCCACATTATTGATAGGATTATCTTTATTCGTTCAACTAGCACTATACACCAGGAAAGGAACATTCAGATGCAACAGAAAACACCATTCTCTACTTACGCCGTTATCGGCACCATGCTCTTTGGCCTGTTTTTCGGAGCAGGTAATTTAATTTTCCCGATCCAGCTTGGCCAGCTCGCCGGAACTTCCTTTTGGCCGGCACTGATCGGATTCCTTGTAACAGCTATCGGACTCCCGTTAATGGGAATTCTCGCAATCGCTCTATCCGGAAGCAACGGGCTCCAGGATTTAGCGGGCCGGGTACATCCTGTATTTGGAGTCATATTCGCTCTCATCCTTTACTTAACAATCGGCCCGTTTTTCGCCATTCCGAGAACAGCAACTGTCCCGTTCGTGGTAGGATTTGAACCATTTATCGAACCAGGGCAAAGCAGTTTGTGGCTAGCCATATTCAGCTTCCTGTTTTTTGCTATTGTCTATTATTTTTCCCTGAATGCGGCCAAGGTCATGGACATCGTCGGTAAATATTTGACCCCGGCTTTCTTATTGTTCTTATCCATGTTGATTATTACCGCGATCGTAAAACCGATGGGCAATTTCGGTGAACCGACCGGCGACTATAGCACATTGCCCTTTATGACCGGCTTCAAAGGAGGGTACAACACGATGGACGCACTCGGAGGACTGGCATTAGGAATCGTGGTCATCCATGCGATCAGAAACCTCGGCATCACCGATAAAAAGGCGATTGCCCAGGCGACATGGAAATCCGGCCTGTTCGCCATGGGACTGATGATGATCATTTATGGGCTGATCACCTACATGGGTGCCTCCAGCGTCTCCATCGTCGGAACCTTAGAAAATGGCGGCCTCACTTTCGCCGCTGTATCCCAGCATTATTTCGGAACTTTCGGTGCCATCCTGCTGGCAATCATTATCGTGCTTGCCTGTTTAAAAACAAGCATCGGACTGATCATTGCCTGCAGCGAATTTTTCCATTCGATTTATCCGAAACTCAGCTACAAAACATTCGTCCTGATTCTATCGCTGGTTTCGTTCATGGTCGCAAACTTCGGCCTGACCAATATCATTCTCTTTGCCGTACCAGTGCTCATGTTCTTATATCCACTGGCGATCGTCCTCATTTTCTTAGGACTAAGCTCGAATTTGTTCCAGCACAAGCGCAGTGTCTACGCCGGCGCGATGATCCTGACGTTTTTCGTGAGTACCATCGATGGTTATAATGCACTGGCAGAAACAGTCCCTGGCGCTTCCCATTCTCTGCTGGAATCAATCAGTCATTCCTATGCAGCCTATCTGCCCCTCTACGGGATCGGACTTGGCTGGATGCTGCCAGCGCTTATCGGAGCAGTCATCGGTTATCTGTGGAAAAATACACCAGCAGTGCTGGAAAAGAAAGCCGAAAACCTATCATCTTAACGTAAAAAAAGACCAATCCCTCGGGGAGGCCACTGAAGAACTGAAGATCTTTGAAAATTGGAATTTAAAAAAGCGTTCTGTGTGGAAATTAGATTCCACACAGAACGCTTTTTGTTTAATTACAAAAGGTTTGCTACCTCAATTCCTTCATTAGTTTAACGATTCGTTTCACATTAGCTGTGAAAATCGCCATCGCACCTTGCATGCGCATGCCTTCGAGACCCGAAGATGAGGCTACCTCATATCCGTGTCTATGCTTCAATTCGCTATTTTTCGCTTCAATCTTATATCGTTCTTTCGCCCTTTCTTTAAAGGTATCGCTGTTTTGAAAGGTGAGTTGATCGATATGTTCTTCTGATTTTAGGCTGACTGAATAACTTTTGGTTTTGGCACCAGGTTTATAACACCCTTCCTGAAGGGGGCAGCGTTTACACTTTTCGACATCAAAATAGTGGGTTTCTACCTGATTTGTTGATTGACCCTTTTTGCCCTGACGGGCTTTTCGAAAAGCCATATGACCAGCCGGACAGACGTACAAGCCAGCGTCTTTATTAAATTCAAACTCTTCTTCATTCTTACGATATCCATGAGAAACCGAAGGGTTCAATTTGGAAATGAGTTCAATTTCCTTTTCTTTCGTATAGTTGATATTTTCCTTTGCCGAATAAGCAGTATCTCCAATGACTTCCTTCACTTCTAATCCAGCTTCCTGGCTTTTCTTCACTAACTCAGGTAGTTGCTTTCCGTCCGTTTTTTCTCCGGTAGTCACTGTGGCCGCCGTAATGATGCGTTCCTGAGACATGCCTAGATGCGTCTTATACCCAAAGAAAGCAGAGTCAGCTGATTTATGCCCCAAACGGGCATCAGGATCTTGGGATTCCTGCATTTCCAGTTGGTCATCTGTAATCGTCTCTTTAAGTAAATTCAATGGTTCTTTGATTTTGGGTATAAAGACGAGCTTTGGTTCCTTTTCTATGACTTCGACAAGACGTTCCGAATAGTCCAGCTCAGCTTCAAGCGTATCTTCGGTTGGTTTTTCAGGAAACTTTTTCTTCATCGATTCATCGACTGAATAAATCATTTTACGGACGTTTTTGGAACGGTTGCGCAATACTTCTTGAGGAGATGTTTGATTGTATCGAGCCCTGGTGTGCGTCGCATCAAGGATGAGAGACTTCGATTGAATCAAACCTTTTTCAAGAGCGACCTCCACGGTTTTTCCAATCAGGAGATCTAAAAGGTTTGTGTCTTTCAGACGTTTGCGACGGAAGTAAGCTAATAAACTGGGATCAATGACGTCATCTTCTGGAGCCATTTCGAGGAAGTATTTGAAGGACATGTCAACCTGAGCTCGTTCCACGAGATCCACGTCAGACAACGTATAGATGGTTTTAAGAAGGAGGTATTTGAACATACGAATGGGATGAACAGCGTTCCGTCCATTGTCATGACAGTATTTGTCCTTCAGTTCGTCATAAACAAAGGAAAAGTCTATAAGCTCATTGATTTCCCGAAGAAGATGGTCCTTAGGGACCACCATATCGTATAGCCCATCGTACTGGCTTAAATTCATGGATAACTGACAGTCTAACATCGAACCCCTCACTTTTATGTATTACTTTCATTGTACAAGAAAAAAAGAGTGACTTTCTTTTATAAATCAAAGAAAATCACTCTTTTTTGTTATACCTCTGTTGATTCCACGATGAGCGTTCTGTGGTGACGCCTGCGGGAACAGCGCGAGCCGAAGATCCACTTGGTCAAGTGATTTTCTTGACCAAGTTAGCTGAGGCCGTGCCCGCGGCAAGCATCCACCGATAAGCGATTCGTGAGAATCAACAACAAACGTTGACAGACCCTTTAGGTTATAAAGGACTTTTTCAGTGGCCTCCCCTCGGGTTGGTCTTTTTTATTGGGGGCGTCAGCACCTTTGCGGACAGGATTACAGCCTTTTTCCCTAAAGTTGTCCTCATGAATACCACTTCCGGACACGAGAAGTGCTTTTTTCACTTAATCCTGTCCACATAATGACTGTTAGCTATGTTTTCCCTCTTCTCCACAGTCTTTAGAGATCTTATAAAGATCGTCCCAGATCCACATCCGCTACGCAGCGGTCCTAACCCACTCTATCATGACCGCCAGCCACGCATCCCTGCTGCTAAGTGGTCTTTATAACCTGTTTAAGAACCGCCCGCTCGAAAGCTCACCCTGCTAATAGTCATCACCAATAGCCGGTCCCCCTACTTATCATTCAAACCTTTTCCAGCCAAAATATGCGGGGTGTATTTTTCAATTCGTGACGTGCGCGTCTCAGACTTTTTAGCTTTGGAAAAATAAAGAATATAAGCGCGTTGCCGTCCCGGTGTCAAACCTTCAAAAGCAGACTTCAATGCAGCGTTTTCCTCGAATTTCTGCTGAAGCTCGTCTGGAATATCCATCGTCTTATCCACTTTCACTTCCAAACCGGCTTTCTCCACTTCCATCGCTTCCAATATATATTGTTTCAAAACGGCTTCCAATTCAACGATTTCCTTGACGTTGGTAAAACGAATTTGCCGACCAGCCTGGACATTCTCCGTCTGTTGGATTAGTATCCCATGCTTGTCCTTTAATAAGGCACCTTTAAAAAACAGAAACGCACAGTACTCCTTAAAACCATGAATTAACACGATATTCTTGCCCTCTAGCGTATAGCAGGGATTCCTCCACTTCACTTCTTCGGTCAGTCCACATTCAAGAGCGATTTCCCTCATCTGCTCGAATTCTTCTTGCCATTTTTCAGTATGACGAAGCAATTCATCAACCTTCGGATTCATATATACGTCCGCCTCACTTTCCGAATTTTCTTCTTTACTTGAATATACTTCAATGGGGAATGATTTTACATGTCCACTTTTCACACCTGTAAAGACATTCTATAAAGAGTTCTAACTCTCCTGCAGTGTTTTAACATGAATAAACTATAATCATGTTAAGAGATGTAATCTCCTTAAATATATCATCCCGCAGTTTGTCCAAATTAAAAAAACTCTCCGCTTTCGAAGAGTCTCTGATTTATTATTCCACTGTTTTCAATCCAAAGTCGAGGTAAGCAGGAGGTTACCGGACGAGAAGGATTCTCCTCTGTTTCTGTCAGTAAAAAAGTAATCCATTCTATTCTCCGGATCAGATAAGGAATACGTGTAGGTTTCCATTTCCTTAACATTCGCAAGATCATTCCCTGCCAATTCATTTTCGGAACCGTAGCCAGACTGGTCCAAATCCCCCATGACAATGCTCGGACCTTCGGAATCGGCCGCAAATTTTTTGATTTCATTCATTTGCTGTGTCTGATTTTTTGTTTGTTGGGTGTCGAAAAGGCGGACCTGTATGCCATTGACATTAATAATTGCTTCAATCAGATCATCCTTCATGGTACTGTTATCCGTATGTGGAGCGGTGTGATTAACGGCATCGATAATTGGGTGCTTGCTTAATATGGCTGTATCGTTTCGACCGCTGTCACTATCACCCGTTGCTGTTTGGGAAGCAAGCTGTTCTCTACTGATATAGGACATACCCAGCCGCTCCGCGAGCATTGTGGTCTGGCGCTGGAAATCAGTAGGCTCAGAGGATTCCAGCTTCCTGACACGGATGACATCCGCCCCTGCTTCCTCTATTTCTTCCGCCATCCGTTCCACATCCCTGACTCCTTCTTTTTCTGCATTAGAAAAATCATAACTCATCACCTTGACATCGACCGGCGCAGGTTCAGGTACACTTTTCTCTTTTTCATGTGGTTCGCTTTTAAAATCAGGAAAATAGATAAAAAACAGGACAGTAAGCAATACAAGCAACAGCTTTTTCATCTTGCCACCCCTTTTATCATTGATGTCACTTTCAATATACACAATGAAGGTAAACGACATATTTAGGAATCATTATTCTTGTGTAAAATTTATCTAGATTGTGCCGCCCATATTCTTTACTTCTGAAATTTTAAAGAATCCTTATTCAAAATTTACACCTTTAACATGAATTGTAACAATTTCTTTAAACAGTACGGTCAATGCGACATCTTCTCCCTACAATTGAAAAAAATACAACTGTACACAAGCAGCACATAAAATAAACGTTTACGTAGACATCTACGTAAACGTTATTTTAATGGGTTCACTACCTTAATCCTTTTCTGTCAAACTATCGTTACTAGCTGTGCCTCAAGACGATCCAGGTTCTGTTCGTTAGCCTCAGGAACGAATCTACTCACCTTTTTGCATTCAGCAGTTGATTCGAACAGCATGTGCCAGGTAAGCAACGTCTTGTCTTCCTGCTCGGTGAAGGTGATCGTCAATAAAAATTCGTGATTTGGTTCAAGATGACGGAGTACAATTCGCTCTGACTTCTCTAACTCAACAAAGACACTTTTATTCTCGTATTCTTTTCCATCTGGGCCATGCATCGTGAAACGCCATAGACCATTGTCGCTCCAATCAAATTCATGGAACGTGTTGGTAAATCCCTTCGGCCCCCACCATTGCGACAGGTACTCCGGATTACGAAATGCTTCGTATACCTGTTCCTTATTTGCATGAAAGAGACGTGTCGTGACTATTTCACGTTCTGAACTAGATTCTTCAGATATATCTAAAGAATCCTTTGACATTTCTTCTAGTGGTGCTAAGTTCTTACGCTTTCCCATCTGTCATTACTCCTTTCACTCTTTTATTCAATGAAAGGTCCATGTATACCCTTCTTATTGAGCTTCTGTCCAATCCGATTTTTTAGATTGTATCACTTAGGCATGATAAATATTTCTTCTCGATTGCGCAAAACTCTTTTATTAAAAAATCTATTAAAAAAGGCACAATCCCTGGTTATAGTTGCGCCTTAGTTGATGACTTATGACAGCAGTCATATACATTCTATATTTCTATTGTGTGGGGGTATGACAATAATTTATAAATAAGGCTATATGTATTTTATCAGCATACTGACAGTTATTCAGTCTAGTAATAGCCAGGCGATAAGAAACATCGTCGCACCGATAAACTCTATTCCTACCCGCTTCATCGACTCCTTACGTAACAAATAATAGCCAGCCCGGACGTAGAATGTGAGGGAAGCTGCAAGTAAAATACCAATCCCGGAATGAATAGGCGCGAAGAGTACGAGCAAGAAGAATAAACCGTCGAACCAAGTAAAATCAGGAGTTTTTGCGTAAGGATCATCTAGTATCGGATGCTTTTCACTTTCATCTGTCATACTCCCATCCCCCTGCTTCCGTTAGTTTGGATTTCCAACACAGGTCTCTTACGATTAAGTTCCGTGATGGTAGTTATCTCCTACGGGCACCTCTTGTCCCTTTAACTTTTTAATTCTGACCATTTCCCCCACATTAGAGCCTATCCAGGCCCCGATAAATGGGATAGCATCGAGCGGAAAGTCTACCCTTGCAGTAGTAAGATCCACTACCAATACAAAAAAAGTAACACCAACACTTAATGCTGAGACAAAAATGGTCTCTGCCATATTTCTTCTCTTCCAGCGCTTTTCTCCCTGATAATCTCGATCAAAATCATGGACACGTCTGCTTGCCTTTGAACCAATTTCCTTTCCCGTCATCAGGGTATACAACATTTTCACTGTAATGATCCAAATAAGAACGCAATAGATTCCAAACAGGACGGGGATCGACCCTCCGTTCTCTACATAAAAGACAGAAAGAACCAAAATTAATAGCATGAAGAGATTGTGATAGACTAATCGTCTCTTTTTTAAACGTTTTACTTCCTGGATATCCCATTCCGTTATTTCCACCCAATCCCCCCAATAACTGATGATCATCTTCCAATATATACTAAAAACATCATAACATAATGAATGAAAGTTTCTATTCCATCCAGCAAAAAAAGCTGGCCTGGAAGAAATCCAGACCAGTTTTATAGACAGCGTTCTACAAAGCAGCCGCGTTAATCGCCTTTCTGCCTATTCGCTTTCATTGCTTCTGCCAATTGTTGAGAGTTTAAGTCATCTGCCTGACTCAATTGTTCCACGATATTTTCATAGTCCACTTCCGGGCGAGTTTGACTCAATTTATAAGCAGCTTGAACGTCTTCCACTTTCACTTTGAACCCCACGATACCTTTAATTTGTTTTTTAGCCTGCGGGGAAAGTTTTTCCCATAAAATAGGATTTTTGCGGTGGCTCTCATAATTTTGTAAAAGGCGGCTAAGGTCGTCTTTTAGTTCCTGCTCTTCCATAATCGTAGCAGTTCCATACACATGAACAGCCTGGTAGTTCCATGTCGGCACGTCTTCTGTCTGGTACCACGAAGATGATATGTAAGCATGCGGTCCCTGAAACATAACCAGAACAGGGGCATCACCGAACGTTTGCCATTGGGGGTTGCGGTAAGCCAAATGGCCGGTCAAGTAATAATCATCTCCACGTTTAACCAGCTCCAAAGGCAAATGCGTCGCCAGCGGTTTACCTTCATGGGTCGTTACAAGGGTTGCAAAGGAGTGCTTCTCTATAAAATCCCTTATTTCTTCAAAATCTGTGATTTCATAATGCTTTGGTATGTACATAAAATCCACCTTTCATCAGAGTTTCTTGGTCATAATCAAATCCGTCTGCTTTTCATCACCCATATAAAAAGAATGAGCTCCTGTCTGTACAAACCCCATTTTCTCGTAAAAAGCAATTGCGTTTTCGTTTTTCTCCCAAACACCAAGCCAGATTTTCTGTTTTTTGTGGTCCCTTGCTAATTTGATAGCTTTATCCAGCAGACGCTTACCAAGTCCGTGTTTTTGAAATTTATTTTTGATATAAATCCGCTCTATTTCCATGGCGTCCTTCCCCATATCTTCCGTCTGCGCCTCACCGACATTCACCTTTAAATAACCAGCGACTTCCCCATCAAATTTAATAAGAAAAAAGCGCGAGGAAGCATTGGATAATTCTTTTTCTAATTGATGCAAGGTAAACGCCTTATCGAGATAGGCATCCATATTTTCCGGTGAATTCTGGTGTTCAAATGTCTCTCTAAAAGTTTCATAACCGACCTCTCGAAGCCGACATGCATCATCAATCGTACACTTGCTTATCGTTACCTCCATGTTCCATTGCCCCACTTTCTATCATTAATAGTTTCTCCTGTTTCCCTTTTTCACAAATTCCCAGTCTTTCTCAATATTCTTTCTCACTCGTTGCAGCAGCTGGTGGATGGTTTCCGCTTCTGTTTCGGAAAAACCCGCTAACGCTACACTATTGGAATAGTCATTCTCCCGTTTGATAAAAAGCGAAACGTGTTCACCTTTCTCGGTCGGATAGATTTTCCTGATTTTTTTATTATCCGGATCTTCCTTCTTCTCAATAAAACCATTCGCCTCCAGGTTTTTAATGGCACGAGCTGCTGTCGTGCGATCCACTTTGATCATCTCGGCTAACTTCTCCTGAATGATTCCCGGATTTTCAACGATTCGCACCAGATACAAATACTGTCCTTTCGTCAGATCATATTCTTTAAATTCGATATTACTGATCGAATCCAACGCCCGTGCAATCATGCCAATTTCCCGCAAAATTTCCGTCATAATAAACTCCTCACCACTTTTGTTGTAAATGCAATAAAATATTATGTACAGTCTACCTCATTATTGTTGCATTTGCAATAATATATTCATAAAAAAAACTGTCCATCAGATCACTCTGACAGACAGCCCTCACGGGTTAATAAGGATCAGCCTCGTGACTTGTCTCCACCGCTTGTTCTACTGCCTGGTGCTGCGCGGTAGATCCACGACCGTACTTAGATTCACCAGACTTGCGGCCCGGAACTTTATGCTCTTCCTGCATCTCCTGCATTTCTTTCATTTTTGCTTCGATTCCTTCCTTCACACGGCTGCCATAGTCTTCATCGGCTTGGGTAAAGTGATCGATCATCGCATCGCGAATTCTTTGGTCGCAAATCGCGAGGGCATTCGAAAGGTTTTTGATTAATTCCTCGCGCTCCCAATCTTCAAAGCTGCGGTATGTGTGACCAGCCTGACCATAGTTATTCGGCCGGTCAATTGGCTCACTCATCGCTGCCGCATGGTACGTAGGCTCGTGAGACGGCGTTTTCGAACCGTCTGCTTCCTTAAAACCACCGACCATGGAAGGTTCATAGTTGATATGCGGATTGTCTCCGGACTCTCTCGGGTCACGGGTATCCATTTGACCGCGCTGCTGATTGGTCCGAACACCTGTTTTCGGAGCATTGACCGGCAGTTTCAAATAATTCGCACCGATACGATAGCGCTGCGTATCAGAGTACGAGAAGGTACGCCCCTGGAGCATCTTATCATCGGAAAAATCCATTCCATCAACGAGAACCCCGGTACCGAATGCCGCCTGTTCAATCTCCGCATGGAAGTCCTCCGGATTACGGTCCAGCACCATCCTGCCGACCGGGTGCCACGGGAATTTGTCCTCGGGCCAAAGCTTCGTATCATCCAGCGGATCGAAATCCAATTCCGGATGATAATCATCCTCCATGATCTGGACAAACAACTCCCATTCCGGATATTCCCCGCGCTCAATCGCTTCATATAAATCCTGGGTCGCATGACTGACGTTTTTGGCCTGAATCATGTCTGCCTCTTCCTGTGTCAAGTTACGGATTCCCTGTTTCGGCTCCCAGTGATACTTCACCAGCACAGCCTCGCCTTTGTCATTCACCCATTTATACGTATTCACCCCGGAGCCCTGCATATGGCGATAAGTAGCAGGTATCCCCCATGGCGAAAATAAAAACGTAATCATATGAGTAGCTTCAGGCGTCCGGGAAACGAAGTCGAACATCCGCTCCGGACTTTTGATATTTGATGCCGGGTCCGCTTTAAAGGCATGAATCATATCTGGAAACTTCATTGCATCACGGATAAAGAAGATCTTCAAATTGTTTCCGACCAGGTCCCAGTTGCCGTCTTCGGTATACATTTTCACTGCAAACCCTCTAGGGTCCCGATCCGTTTCCGGAGCATCCTTCGCTCCTGCTACTGTAGAAAAACGAACCATGAGCGGTGTTTTCTTACCGGCACCTGAAAATACTTTCGCACGCGTATATTTCTCTACCGGCTCATCTCCGACTTTCCCATACGTCTCAAAATATCCGAATGCACCAGAACCCCGTGCGTGCACAATTCGCTCCGGCACCTCTTCCCGGTCAAAATGGGAAATCTTTTCGATAAAATGGTAGTTCTCAAGTGTGGCCGGGCCGCGATTCCCAATCGTACGGATGTTTTGATTATCCGTCACAGGGCGTCCCTGCCGCGTCGTTAACGTCTCCCGCTCCATGTTTTTATCGTCAGACTCATGGTTATTTTTGCTGTTGTCCAAAAAGAAAACCTCCTTCACATAATCTGCCATTAGCTTTTCTTGAAACGGAAAATTTATGCAGGGGAAGGAGGTTTACTTCCTAGTAATAAAATACAGTCTATTGCGTTTGTGACACTTGATTCTTCTTCGTCATTGTAAAAAACACCACAGATCCGATCGATGCGGTAATGAATAACGTTGCCCCCATCGGTACAGCGGTTGATTCATTCAAACCGACAAGCGGAGAAACAAGCGAGCCGAATAATAACGGCAGCATGCCTAACACGGCACTGGCACTCCCGGCGCGGTGACCCTGATGCTCCATCGCGAGCGTAAACGTACTCGTAAGCACCATCCCCATCGCCGTCATATATATGAAAATCGGGATAACCAGCGAAGCCAGCGGACCCTCGATAATGGTCATCGTCAGGAGAAACGCCGTGGCAGTCACCGCAATGATGACAGCCGTGCGAAGCAGACTCCGTTCGTGAATGATTCCGCCGAGGCGCCCGATAATCGCACTGCCGGAAATGATCGCAAGACCGTTAATCCCAAATAGTACACTGAACACCTGCGGGGAAACCTCGTAGATTCCCTGGTATACAAACGGCGTCCCCGATACATAAGCGAAGCTTCCTCCATGAACAAACCCGATCGTCAGCGCATACCCGATAAAAGAACGATCCTTCAGCAGCTTGCCAATCGTGCGGATCGTTTCCCCGAGCTTGCTTGGAATCCGTCTTTCTTTCGGCAGCGTTTCCGGTAATTTGATGTACATCGTAAGGACAATCACCAGTCCCACTAAAAATAAGAAATAAAAAATCGTGCTCCAGGTGGCGAAGGGCAGCATCAGGATCGCTCCCCCGGTCATCGGCGCAATCATCGGAGCCGTCGCATTGATTACCATCAGGAGGGCGAAAAATTTCGTCAGATCCCTTCCGTCGAAAACATCCCGTACTACGGCACGGGACAGCACCACACCTGCTGAAGCAGTAAACCCTTGTAAAAAGCGGGCCACGACGAATACGTAAATATTCGGTGCCAGGGCACATAACAAGGAGGCGAGGGCAAAAAGAAAGATAAAAACGAGAAGCGGACGCCTCCTCCCCAGCGAATCACTGATCGGCCCGACGACAATCTGCCCGACCGCAAGACCAATGAGACACGTCGTCAGACTCAGCTGCACAAACGATGCTGTCGTTCCAAAGTCTTCCGCTATTCCAGGGAAACTCGGTAAATACATATCAATGTTCAGCGGTCCTAATATTCCCAGCATGCCAAGCAAAAACGCCAGACCGATGCGCTCTTTTCCTGTTGGATTATGTAACATGAACCTCAAACACCCTTTTTTTAACATGATTAAACTATGATTCTACTCCTATGAAAAAAAGAATGCCAGCAAAAAGTCTGTTGGTATTCTTTTCTGACCCGTGTTCTTATTCCCTGCACTTCCACATATATTTTTACGCAATAAGTAGAAATGTTAGGGGCTGAAACAATGAGAACTGCCTACAGAAGATGGTCAGCGTACCCATATCAAGGCGAGCAAAATCCCCCGACCCCTTTTCCTGCAGCAGCATCCTATCCTATGTTTTTCATTACCAGAGGAGTAAACAATTCCTTCCTGGACCCTTTGGGGCAGCCGATCAGGTGGAAAATCAAGGATCCATCCAGTGTGGATTGGGAGAGCGAGTTATTGATCGTGGAACAAACATTATCCCGCCTGACGTCACAGCAAATGCAGATCGCAAACTATTGGGCCAACGCCGAAACAACAGAGAACATGACCCCGATCATCTTTCAACTAGCAAAAAAATACAAGCTCGGATCCCCCTTAGTCGCCAGAATCCTTGCTTATTTTCATGCCGGGATTAATGATGCCTTTGTTATTTCCTGGTATCTCAAATACCTTTGGGATGTAGCGCGACCCAATCAATACGGCCGGAACATCCATCCGATTTTGCCTACACCACGCTTTCCCGCCTACCCTTCTGCTCATGCCACGGTTGCTGGATGCGGAGATGCAATCTTACGTTCTATTTTCCCAGCAGACGCAACGGATATAAAAACCATCATGGAACAGTGCGCGATGTCACGGCTGTATGCCGGCGTCCATTTCAAGGTGGATAATGATGAAGGATTACGGTTAGGCAGACAAATCGGGGAAATGGTGGTAGAAGTGTTGAAAAGAGAAAACTCTGCGATGAATCGTTTCTAAGCAGCCCAACTTTTTTAAAATAGAGTTGACAGGGAAACTTCTAACAGATATCTTCTGCCCCTAACGCCAACGTTTTTTTAACTAACGCTGCCATGTTCTCCCCTTAAGGAACAGCACTAACTTTCTCCCTATACTGTTTTAGCAATACAAGAGAAATTTTCTATATTCTCTCATGCTATACTTTTATAGGGACCACCAGATTCTACTCGCAGTATTAAAATACTTGCCATCAACTAGAAAATGGTGGATTATAATGAAGTGTTTATTTTAGAAATAGTTACGGGGGATACCATGGAATCACAAATAAATAGAAAGATTATACTAGTTACATTTATGATCGGGGCGTTTTTTGCCGTGTTAAATGAAACATTGCTGAACATCGCGCTGACAGAATTAATGGAAGTATTCCAGCTTAAAGCACCAACGGTCCAGTGGATGGCGACCGGCTTCATGCTCGTGATGGGCGTCCTGATGCCGATTTCAGCCCTGCTAATCCAGTGGTTTACGACCAGACAGATGTTCATCGGCGTCATGACCACCTTTCTGACCGGGACCATCATCGCGGCCGCCGCCATTAATTTTCCCATGCTCCTTACAGGCCGGATGATCCAGGCCGTCGGAACGGGCTTGTTGATTCCAGTCATCATGAACGCCATGTTATTGCTTTACCCTCCGGAAGTCCGGGGGAAAATCATGGGGACATTCGGTCTCGTTATCATGTTCGCGCCGGCAATCGGACCAACACTATCCGGTGTCATCGTGGATTTACTAGGCTGGCGCTGGCTGTTTATTACTGTTATCCCGTTTGCCACCTTTTCCATCGTTTTTGCATGGAAATACTTACAGAACGTCGGAGAAATCACGCGACCGAAAGCCGATGTGCTGTCAATCGTGTTGTCATCGATTGGCATCGGTGGGATCGTGTATGGTTTCAGCAGTGCCGGAGAAAGCGGGGAAGGTTTTTCCTCCCTTCCCATCATGGTGATCATCGCCATCAGTCTGATTAGCATGATCTGGTTTGTGTTTCGCCAGTTGAAACTTGAGGAGCCATTACTGGATGTCCGGGTTTTCACCTATAAAAGTTACGCAAGGGGCATCACGATTTTCGTCATTGTCATCATGGCCATGTTCGCGTCAGAAATCGTCATGCCGATGTACCTGCAGGGACCGCTCGGGTTTTCGGCAAAAATGGCAGGACTCCTGCTGCTCCCCGGGGCATTATTGAACGGCCTTATGTCGCCAGTGATGGGATCGCTATTCGATAAATTCGGCCCGAGAAAACTGATTATTCCAGGCAGTCTCGTCTTAGTCGGCGTGATGATTTTCTTCAGCAACTTGAACCCATCCGTACCAATCTGGATGTTTATCATTGCTTATGTAGCTTTGATGCTTTCGGTCTCAGCGATTCTGATGCCATCACAGACGAACGCCCTGAACGAATTGCCGAAGCATCTGTACCCGCACGGAACCGCCATCGCCAACACGCTCCAGCCAATCGGCGGCGCACTCGGTGTATCGGTGTTTGTCAGCATCATGACCCAGGGACAGAACAGCTACCTGACCTCCCAGAGCGGGCCGGTAACGGAGGAAGTAGCCAACCAGGCGATGACCGCCGGTGTCCATCACGCCTACTGGTTCGCACTCGCACTGACCATCGGCGTGTTTGTGACTGCCTTGTTCATTAAAAAAGCAATCGCTCCCGATTTTCATACCGAACATCCAACGCATAAATAATAAGAAAGAGCACCCAGTAGCAGGACGCCTGTCATTGGGTGCTCTTTTTTTATCGCCAGGCTGGTTACCTTCGAGTGCCGTCCGAACGGACACGGGAATGAAACGCAGCATCACTATTTATCGGGATACACTGAATAACATCCTGCCGATCTTCCTCATCCTCTATATCATTCAGCATACGACCTACCTGTTTATCATACCCAGCTTCATTCCTGGTGATTTTCGCAATCTTATATAACGAATGATAGAGTTTTTCCCGTTCCAGACTATGAATATAATCCAATTCCAGGGACCTGATCGTATAAACAGCAAATTCCCAAATAGAATCACAATTATAATGGCGTCTCACTTCCGCTATGGCAAACAATACTTCCAGAATTTCAATGGTAAGGATGACGTTTTTCCGCGCATAATGCCGAATTGAAGCCAGACCAACATAGAGGTAATCTTTAAACGCTAAGTCCCCCTTCTTGTCCGAACTTAACCGCTCTTCGGACAACTTTCCTCGCTTCCGCTCACATCCTGTCCGAACTCCAGCCTCAACCCCTCGCCGTAAACCAATAATTGGAAACAAACTGACTACAAACAGCTTCCTTAAGACCACCTCACCCTTTTTTTATCTTCTAACGGTCTTGGTACACCCGTTAATAACCGTCCGACTTAAAAAGCCGTTCTCCAACGTACCTAACACCCTCCATAAAGACCGCGCGCAGAAAAAACCAATCTTCTCCCGGTTCTTATAGTTACCATCTGCTACTCAAAAACTATTTAATAGCCTATGATTCTATGTTATTCTACCTTTGATAACCAAGGGAGTGACAAGTACCATATGAAAAACATAAGAGCTATAGTCATAACGCTAATTGTGGCAATTGCGGCCACCTTTGCGATTAGTGGGAACTTTACTTCCACTTCTCCGCAGGATGCTTTTGGACATACAAATTCAATCGAACATAAAACCTACCCATACCAGGAAATCGACCTGACCGAACGGCTGGAAGGCGGGAAAGAATTGACCGTCAACGATCTCCGCCAGGGTTATAAAAACGGTGCGTTTACCGTCTCGCAGGTTGTCCAGGCCCACCTGGAGCGCATCGAAGAATTTGAAGATACATACAATGCCTTCACGTTCATCAACGAGCACGCTTTACAGGAAGCAAGTGAAATACAGGACCGTATCAACAAGAAACAGTCTCCCGGCCGACTGGCAGGAGTACCGGTCGTCATCAAGGAAACGGTGGATGTCACCGGTTTCCCTTCCACTTTCGGCTGGGAAGGTTTCAGTAAAGAAGCCGGCGGCATCGAACTCTTGCCACAGGTCGACGCACCAATCGTGCACAAGTTAAAAGAAGAAGGTGCAATCATTCTCGGCAAAACGAACATGCCCGCCTTCAGCATTTCAGCGACCAATGCCAACACCAGCTGGGCAGGAAAAACGTTGAACGTCATCAATCCAGCCTTCGCACCAGGAGGCAGCAGCTCCGGTACAGCCACCGCTGTGTCTGGTAATCTGGCAGTCTTAGGAATTGCCGCAGAAACCGGCGGATCGATTCAGAATCCAGCTGCTTCCCAGGCCCTTATCGGAGTAAAACCAACTTTCGGCCTCGTCTCCAACACAGGAGCCGCTCCGTTTGCTGCAAGCACGAGAGACGTACTCGGCCCGCACGCCAGGACGGTTGCAGACGCAGCAACAATGCTCGATGTTATCGCCGGTACGGATCCCGAAGATCCGAAGACGGAAAAGGCAGATGCCAACCTGCCAGAGGAAGGCTACGCCGCCGGCTTAAGCGAAGATGTCCTGGAAGGAAAACGCATCGGACTCTACGGTCCCGGCTGGCGAGGAGAACCATTATCACAAGAAACACAAGAATTGTATGACCGCGCGATCCAGGAGCTCGAAGCGCAAGGGGCCGAAGTTGTCACCGATCCTTTCGCCGGGTCCGGTTTCGCTGAATATGTAAAAGCCACCGGCAACATCGGTTACGACGCGCTCGTCTACGACATCCAAACCTATCTCAACCGGATGGACCCGGATGGCAGCCTACCGGCAGTATCGGAATTATTCAATCAATCAGAAACAAAACCATGGGCTGCAGGCCAGCCGCTTCAGAACTTTGATGAAACGGAATTACAAAGGAATTTGCAAAAACCGGATCAGCAGCCTGACTTAGACTACTTTTTCGAAGCAAGGGCAAACTTTCAGTCCTACATCAATGAAGTGATGGAAAAGCATGACCTGGACGCCTTCGTCTACCCGCAGATGGCAGCTGAGATCCCGCCACTGGAAGAAGGGATCCACCAGCCGACAGCAGCACCAGAGGTCAATATCAGCGGACAGCCACTCGTCACCGTCCCTGCCGGCTATTACCAAAGCGGAACGCCTTTCTCGCTCGCCTTTTTCGGAAAAATGTGGAGTGAACCAGAACTTCTCGGAATGGCCTATGATTATGAGCAGGCTACCCAATACCGTGAAGTTCCGATATTGGAATCTGACTCAGCAGCCAACACAAAATAAACCCATCACTTAAACAAGAACGAACCGGCTTCAGCTCTATATAAAATAGTGCTGGAGCCGTTTCTACTTTCACATGCATAAAACTCTTATATTTGCTCTTGAGGTAATAATAACCATGGTATAATGACATTATGTAATAGAATAGGTGACTCAAGGGTGGTCGGCAGCATCCCCGACAGAAAGGGGGTGGTGCTGATGACAGTATACGAAGCATTGATCTTCACAGTTGCATTCGCGACTCTGATCATAGCCATATTGTCGTTTGACCAAAAAAAATAATCCACCCTTGAGTTAGAGGCTCAGGTGGATTATCCCGCTTTAGCCGATCCCCCTTGAAGGGAACCGTTCTATTACCGACCGTAGATGTTGGCGCATCTGCGGTCTTTTTTAATATATATAACTTCTTCGTTTATTATACCATAAAATGCCGGATATAAAACATTACATCTGCATACGGTCATAATCTGCGCTATAAAGACCAGCTATCAACAATCTCGCACTTCTGACAATCCTCATAACCTCTTTAATTTGCAGTCCGCAAAACCTTCCTCGATAAAAATCTGCTAAAACTTGTCGCTCAATGGTAATTTATTACATGAATTATTTTACATATAAAAATATTCTGTAATATATTGCATTTTGCATATAGGAGGAGTATGATAGATTTCATTGATATATTGCATATTGCTAATCTACTAAAAAACCATATGAGGAGGAAGACTTCATGAAGGGGAAATTGTCTTTTTCAGCTTACACATCGATCGGCGTCATGCTATTTGCATTATTTTTTGGAGCCGGGAACCTGATCTTTCCGGCACAGCTCGGCCAAAATGCCGGAACCAATCTCTGGCCGTCCGTCATTGGATTTTTAATTACTGGCGTGGGACTACCACTGCTTGGAATTATTGCAATGAGTTTTTCGGGAAGCCGTAACCTGCAGGAGCTTTCCAGCCGTGTACACCCAGTTTATGCCGTGTTTTTCACGTCCCTGCTTTATTTGACCATCGGGCCATTTTTCGCGTCTCCCCGTACCGGGACCGTTGCGTTTGATGTCGGGATCGCACCATATATAAATGAATCATCGCAGCAATTGGGATTATTTATTTTCACCCTGCTATTTTTTGCAATCGTTCTCTTGTTTTCCTTAAAACCTGCCAAACTTGTTGATAATGTTGGAAAGTTTTTGGCACCTGGGTTGGTCGTTCTGCTTGCCGTTCTACTAATAGCGGTCATCACCAATCCAATGGGAGCGATGGAAGCTCCTCAGGAAACTTATACCAATGGAGCTTTCATCACGGGTTTTCTCGAAGGATATAATACAATGGACGCACTGGCATCCTTGGTATTTGGAATTATCGTTATTAACGCGATCCGCTCCATGGGCGTCACCTCCAATACTGAAATCCTAAAAGCAACCGTCAAGGCAGGCAGTATTGCCATCGTGCTGCTTGGAGCGATTTATGTCGGTATCGCCTATTTAGGTGCGACAAGCACACAGGCTTATGGGATTTTTGAAACCGGCGGACCGATCTTAAGTAACGGTGCCTCCCATTATTTCGGGACCTTTGGTTCTGTGCTGCTCGCCATTGCGATCACGTTGGCATGTTTGACAACAGCGATTGGCTTGACGGTAGCCAATGCGGAATACTTTCATACGTTGTTTCCGAAGATTAGTTATAAGACACTGGTTGTCTTCTTTGCTACGATCACCTTTGTGATTGCGAACTTTGGACTGGCTAACATCATCACGTATTCTGTGCCAGTCTTGATGTTCTTGTATCCATTAGCGATCGTCCTAATTCTTTTGACATTCGTGTCTCCATTGTTCAATCATGCCACGATCGTTTATAGTTCAACCATCGCTGTCACATTTTTAATCAGCATCTTCGATGGGCTGAAATCGCTCTGTGAATCACTGGGAATCGAGTATTTCAGCTGGATGCAGCCGATTGTAGGCTTTTACGAACAAACCTTGCCACTATATAACCAGGGGCTTGGATGGCTGTTGCCGGCAATTATCGTCATTGCCCTTACTGGTATCATCAGTCGCTTGCAAAAGGCTCCCGTTCATGCCTCATAAACGAAGTAAAGCCGGCCTCCTCATTACCAGAGGGGCCGGCTTTTTCGATTGCTATTTAAAATCTTCTACGGTACGGAGCCAGTTATCTTTCATAATGGCTGCTGCTTTATCCTTGTCCCCATCTCTCATGGCGGCAAGGATTACTTTGTGTTCTTCGATGGATCGTTCGGCCAGGATGATAGAATTATGAAAAAAATGCCGGCGAACGTGTGCCTGCAAGGATGCTACCATGTTTTTGATATACGTATTTTTCGATATATCAATAATCACCTGATGAAACTCCTCATCGACTTTCAATGCATCATAGGCATGGTTGGCAGAAATCAATTCGGCAAACCGTTCATTGATATTTTCCAGCTGGGCCAGCTGATCCGCAGTAATATGATCGATTGCCAGTTCCGCGGATAACGACTGTAAGGCTGCCAATGGCGGGAGGAGATCCTTGATAGCTTCGCGTTCGATTTCCGTGACTTCTGTACTCTTCCCCGGAAACATTTTGACAAACCCCTGTACTTCCAACAGCTGCAGGGACTCACGGACCGGTGTTCTGCTGCTTCCTAACGCATTAGCCAGTTCCGTATCATTCAGTTTTTCGCCTGGACGCAAGGTTCCTTCAATAATCCATTGCTGGATCTGGTTGAACGCATTTTCCTTGGCAGATTGACGAACGGGCTTCGAATGGTTTGTTGGTATGGGCATGGGAATCAGCCTTTCTGGATAATCTTTCTGTATGAAAAAGTATACAGGAAAATACATTAGATTGAAATATGCAATATATCACCAATGACGTATATTCGATAAAAAGTGCCTGCCTCCCCCTGCCTGGATCAAGTCGGATCTCAGGAACATTTTAGAAGAATTCCTTGCATCAAAATCTTTCAGTTGAATAATATGGATATGATACGATAGTGAAAGGTTACATTAGAAAAACTTGGCTTATCGCCAAGTACTTATGGCGAAAGCCTTAGATTTTCTAATACTTTAATTCTTTAACAAAGTTAAACTTTCTTAAAGTACAAAAGAAAGGAGAAAGATGATGGAAGTACATAACCCGGTAGGTTTCTGGAACAGATTAGGCGCAAGAATCATCGATGGTATTTTAATGGGGATCGTGACAGGAATCATTTCTGCCATCCTGTTTGGAGAATTTGCGAATGACGATTATAACCCCTTAGATGGCATCGGCCTCTTATATAGCATCCTTCTCCCTCTCTTCTGGTACGGATATACCGTAGGAAAACGCGCGACAGGCGTGCGCATCGTGAAGAAAAATGGAGAAAATGTAGGCATAGGCAACATGCTGATGAGGGAATTGGTAAGTATTTTTGTTTATGCGCTCACATTGGGAATCGGCCTGATCGTCAGTGCATTCATGGTCGGTCTAAGACACGATAAACGAGCGATCCATGACTTCATCGGAGGCACCTATGTCACCTACGATCCGCCAGAAAAAAATGAGTATGCCGAATATTAATTAGAAAAACTTGGCTTATCGCCAAGTACTTATGGCGAAAGCCTTAGTCTTTTCTTATACTTTAATCCTTTAACAAAGTTAAACTTTCTTAAAGGATAAAAAAATGCCTGAACTTCTCCAGCGGAAGGTCAGGCATTTGTTATGAAATTAACTTCAAGCCTATCGCAGCACCTAATATCATGGAAATAAAAACGATTCGCTTCAGGTCCTTCGGTTCTCCATATAAAAACATCCCCATAACCGCTCCGCCAGAGGCACCAATACCTGTCCAAATCGCATAGGCCGTGCTCATAGGCAGCGTTTCCATAGCCAGGGCAAGGAAAAGGAAACTGGCACCGAACGCCAAAATCAGGAGTGCAAGCGACTGCCAATTACGATGCTTGTGCACCCTGTTTATCATTAATACACCTAACATTTCGCAAAGTCCTGCAAGGATTAAGGATAGCCATGCCATTACGCTTCCACTCCTTCCTCTTTATCTTCAGTCACTAGTTTCAGACCAATAATCCCCGCTAACAAAAAGCCGATCAGCATAATTTTTGACCATTTAAAAGGTTCTTCAAAAAACAGAATTCCTGCAATGACCGTACCCGCTGTCCCAAGTCCGACGAAAACCGCGTAAACCGTTCCTACAGGAAGCCTTTTTCCGGCCATGATCAATAAATAGAAGCTGATGACGATGGAGACGACTGTACCTCCCCATGCCCAAAAACTATCGGCGTGTTTCAGTCCAATTACCCACAGTACTTCAAACAACGCCGCAATAAAAACTTTCAACCAGTTCACTAGATATCCCCCCATATCATATCGCCTAGCAAATGTAGCGAAATCCCTTTCAAGTCAAACAGTAAAAAGCCTGAGAGACCACTGTTCATACAGCATCTCCCAGGCTTTTGTCCTTCCGTGTCACAGCTCACCACTGTGTGTTTTCTCTCGGACCAGACTAACTTGTAAAAGTTACGGAACCCTAGAAAACAACTTTTTTATTGAATTGTGTTTAATTTAACACGATAGAGTCAGGCAATCAAGAACAAGGCTATCGTTTTACCTTTATCATGTGGATTCCATATCCGCTATTTTTTCCTTAACAATCTCATGCTATTAAGAATAACGATTAACGCAGCGCCGGTATCACTTAGCACCGCCATCCATAAAGTTAAGATTCCTGGAAAAATTAAAACCAGCGCGGCTAACTTAGTAATTAAGGAGAACCAAATGTTCTGCTTAATAATATCCAGTGCTTTACGGCTCAAACGGATCGTGTGTGGAAGTTTTTCCAAATTATCCGCCATGAGTACAATGTCGGCGGTCTCCATGGCTGTATCTGTGCCAGCACCGCCCATGGCAATGCCAAGGTCAGCTGTCGCAAGGGCCGGAGCGTCATTAATTCCATCCCCTACCATCGCAACGCGTTTTCCTTCCGCCTGCAGTTTCTTCACCGCAGACACTTTGTCTTCCGGAAGCAGCTCAGCAAAGTAACGATCGACTCCAGTTTCGCCTGCAATTTTTTTCGCCGTTCCTTCATTATCACCCGTCAACATCACCATTTCTCTCATCCCAACTTGCTTGAGCTTTTGAATGGATTGAACCGTAATGTCTCGGATGGTATCTGCAACAGCTATTAAACCCAGCACCTCTGTTTGCGTCCCTACCACTACAAGCGTGTTTCCGTTTCCTTGTAAGGAGTCCATACGTTCTTCTAATCCTTGAAAAGGAACTCCCATCTCTTGAAACAGCTTAGGGTTACCAGCAAAGTACTCAACACCGTTAATCGTCGCCTGGGCTCCTTTACCCGCAATCGCCTTAAAGGCTTCCCCTTCCATAGCACGAATGCTTCGCTCTTCTGCATAAGTGGTTATTGCCTGAGCGATTGGATGAGTGGAATGCTCTTCAATCGTTCGAGTGATACGGATCAGCTCTTCCCTGTTGTTCTGAAGGGAAATCACTTCGGCAACTTTCGGTTTACCTTCTGTCAGCGTCCCTGTCTTATCAAAAGCGATCGCCTGAATGGCTCCAGCCTTTTCTAAGAATGTGCCACCTTTGATGAGGACACCATTTTTAGCTGCATTTCCAATCGCAGATACAATCGCCACTGGCGTGGAAATCACCAAGGCACAGGGGCAAGCGACCACTAATAATGCAAGGCCTTTATAGAGCCACTCTCCCCATGTTCCGAAACCAAGTAATGGCGGTACTACCATGACAAGCAAGGCAAGAATGAATACAATCGGCGTGTAGACACTTGCAAAGCGATCGACAAATGCCTGAGTTGGAGCCTTTTTCTCCTGGGCTTCTTCCACAAGGTGAATGATTTTTGCAATCGTTGTATCTTCCACTAACTTTGTAACCTTTACTTCTAGCGATCCACTTTCATTGACCGTACCTGCATAGACCGTGTCTCCTTCCTGTTTATCTACAGGCAAGGATTCTCCGGTAATCGGTGCCTGGTTAATACTCGAGGCCCCTGATAAAATTTCTCCATCCAAAGGCAGTTTCTCCCCGGGTTTGATGACAATAATGTCATGGATTCCCACTTCTTCTACGGGCTTCCGGATAAATTGATTCCCTTCTTTTACAGTAGCTTCTGATGGAGTGAGGTTCATTAAACTTCGGATGGAATCTCTGGTACGCTCAATCGACCTGTTTTGTAATGTGTTACCTAAGGCGAAAAGCCATACGACCGTCGCTCCTTCAAACCATTCCCCAATCAAGGCAGCTCCAATGGCCGCAGAGGCCATGAGCACATTCATGTCTAAGGAGCCACTTTTAATCGCATAAAAGGCACTTCTCGCTGGTTTATATCCACCGATCACAATCGCTGCCGCATATAGTGCCGTAATTAATCCGGAGGTTACGTCAGTAAAAGAACCGATAAAACCAAGAGCCAGGAAAATTCCGGAGAGGGTGGTCGTCGAGGCTCCTTTTTTCTTGCTATCAGATGCTTCACTCTGGTTACGGACCGTATTTAAGGAAGCATCGAAACCAGCTCGTTGAACCTCTTTAATTATTTCTTTTTGGTTTGTGGAATGATCAATTTGCATTTTTCCTGTAGAAAAATTCACCTTGACCGCTTGAACATTCGGATTTTTGCTTAAGTGCTTTTCGATCGTCATGGCACAAGAACCACAATCCATCCCTTCGATTTTATACGTTTGCATGTTTTTATTATTATCCATAGGCTCAGCTTCAAAGCCCAATTTGCGCACCTGACTCGGAATAAGTTCATATACCGAACGATCAGCGGCGCCTACGGCCATTTTTCCGGTGCCATAGTTTACTCGGACCGATTGGATTCCTTTGGTCTTTTGCAGCCCTTTCTCAATGGTAGCTGCACAGGAAGGACAGTCCATCCCATTTACTCTGAACTCCATGGTTTGCTGCCCTGCTGGCTGCGTACTCACGTCATTTACTTGCACGTTTGTACTCTCTCCCGAACTGCAACAGGAAGATGGGCTTCCTGTATGTTTTTCTTTTGAATCACTCCCACAGCATGAAGCTATCGGAGACATTTCTTTTTCGTTCGGCTCACTTCCGCAACATGTAGAATTGGCAGAAGCTTCTTCGGTTTTCTTCTCAGAACAGCAGGATTCTTTTGTTTCCTGGACTTCCGGCTCTGTGTGATTCGTGCAGCAACTGGACGTTGTTTCTGGATCTATGCGACTCATTGGTGTACCTCCTATCTATTGCCGTCAACCTTCCTTGGAATGTAATAAAGCAATCGATACTAACTGGTGAACATGATCATCCGCTAAGGAATAAAACACAAGCTTTCCTTCTTTACGATATTTGGCTAATTTCATGTTGCGCAATAACCTTAAATGATGAGAAGCCGTGGCCGTCGTTGAGCCAATGATATTGGCCACATCACAGACACATAGTTCCTTCTCCAGTGTTAACGCATAGGCAATTTTCATACGAGTGGCATCCGACAGAGCTTTGAAAATCAACTCCACGCCTTCCACCTTTTCGATTTCCGGCTGCACGCGTTGAACAAGCTCTTCATCATAACAAAACGTATCACACGTATCTTTCGGTGCTTTTTTCACTATCTCTTCACTCATAATGTTCACCTTCATTCTAATAATTATTTGAATGTTTGTTTATAGTGTATGTTTCCTATGCTTCCAAGTCAACACAAAACAATAAAATGGGCGTTTGAATGAAAAAAGAGACTTCATTGCTGAAGCCTCTTCTTTACGTGCACGATTCTATTGTTTTTTACAGGAATGGTACATTCCCCCCTCCTGCTAAAAGGTAACAGAGGGAGGGCAGGTAGCCGATTACTCAATCAGCAAACGCCCATCGCTGAAAGATACCCCAATAAAATCATTATTCGTCCTCCTTCTTTTTTGGTTCAGTTGTACCCCAGTCAAAGCCTGATTTTCCCCAATAATATAGAAACCCAGCGGAAGACAGGATAGCTAATATGGCAATTAGTACACCCATTAAAATTCCACCTTTTTCATTTAATAAAAAATGTTTACCTACATACTTAGTTCCTTCTTTTCCGCTGTGTCTTCCTGGTAAAAAGATTTCCTATTCGGCTTGATTACTAAATAAGAAAATATAAATGATGAGAGCAGCATAACCAGCGCTAAAGCAACAATGGTGATTCGTAAAGAGATCATATCAGCAAGAAATCCGATTCCGAGAATAAATAGCACTTGAATAACGCTTTGAATTAACTGATAGATGCTTGTTACTCTTCCCATAATCTCAACGGAAACATTATTTTGATAGAACGTCATGATTCCTGCATTCAGGAATACATTAAAGAATCCTAGTATGACAAAACCAGCGACGATAGAAGCAAAAGACCAGGAAAATGCATAAATGATATACCCAGCCGTCGTCATGGTAAGTCCGATAACAATCATATACCTTAACGAGAATTTATTTGAAAAAAAGGATAACAAAACGGCTCCTGTCACCGAACCGATTCCGGTTATACTGATTAACAAGCTGTACTCTAATTCAGACAGACCGATGACTTGTTGTGTAAACACAACTTCCTGGGTGTCCATGGCAAAGGAAAAAACCATCACCATAATAAAGCCGAGATAAATAAATGCTACATATTTATTTTTGGACATGAATGTACGTACTTCTGTAAAATCACGAACCACTTGCGAAAAGGTTAAAGCCGGTATCGTTTCTTTATCAATCTTCTCTTTTTCAGGAAGAAATAATAACAAAATTCCTGATAGAACAAAGAACCCTGCATTAAGCAATAAAGTTGTTTCGACTGACGTTAATAATATGAGTGCTCCTCCAATTGCCGGTCCAATAATAAAAGCTCCAGAATCAGTGAAAGAACGAATGGCGTTGAAGCGCTTTCTCTTCTCCTTTTCTACAAGAATAGCAACATACGTCATAGAGGATGGATTAAAAAAGGACTTTGCTACACTCAATATAACTAGAATCCCATAGATGACGATCATATTGGGAGCAAATGGGATAAAACTGATAAACACAGCTCTCATGATGTAAGTGACGACCATGACTTTACGCTTGCTGCGATAATCGATAAAACTGCCAGTCCATAATTTTGTTACGATATTCGTTAATGGCGCAATGATCCAGAGTCCGGCCACAGCAGCGGCAGAACCCGTCAGTTGATAGACAATAATATTGATGGCAACTAAGTAGATAAAATCACCAATACTAGAAATCCCAATCGAAGATAATAATAGCGCAGGATCTTTCCAACTCTTTGATTTTGGTATCATATAGAACTCCTAATGTATAAATTGGCACCACTCTCCGGGCTAGCAGCCGGGAAGTCAGTTATGGATATTCAGGACTTCGATCAATTCAATAATATCTTTTTCGTTACCAGGGTCCACCGCCACAAGCTCCGTACTTTTAATAATTTCTTTGTAAAAACTTTCTCCTGCAGGGTATTCTCCATCCCAGCGTAAAGGAACCTGATAGACATTAATGGTTCCATCGCCATTCCCGCTGTATGTGACCGAACCAGCTACTAATCGACTGCCTGCCAATTGGATTACATCTTCCGGATAATCCGCACTGGTTTCGTCATCAGGGTTGAGTGGAGTACCAGACGGAATATGTCTGACATTCAATTCGTCCACTTCTTTTAACTCGCCAAGTTGCAGCCAAACACGAGCATATTCAATCTCCTCTGAAGAATAATCAGCTAGCGGATCCTCTTCTGCACTTCCGTTTGCATGATCTGACTCCTCTTCACTTGTCTCTTCTCCTGAAGAAGCTTCCTCAGAACCTCCCTCTCCTGACTTTTCTGTTTCACTATCTTCATTATTATTTGTTTTCTTTTCTTCTGCATCTACAGCAGTATCTTTGTTAGTCTCTTCGCCCGTACCTGCTGTACATCCCAGAAGTAATACCAGAAGCAACAGCAGGGAAACATCACCAAATACCTTTATTAAGTTTTTCATATGTAAGTCTGTTCCTTTCCTTATTAAATTGGAATTTCCCTTATGTCTTTCCATCCATAAACAACTTCCTTTAGTTTTTTACCTGCGATTTCAATCTCAACCGTATCCACTTTTTCAGCTCCAAGATGCTCATAGAAAAAACTGGCATCATTATCTTCCAGCACTAATACAAGCATGGAATAAACACTTTTAACCCTTAACTCTTGAAGTATTGGCGCTAATAACTGTTTCCCTAACCCTTTTCTTTGATGTTCTTTCAATATGTATATAGCATATAATTCGCCTCCAAAGGCAGGGTACTTCCCCGTCCTTTCTGCACCGCCATTCGAGAAGCCTATGATCTTACCATCATCATTTTCAGCTACATAAACAGGTTGACTGGAAATAATTTCTTTCCATTTTTCCTCCCGGCTTTCGTAACTCATGTTGTTTAAATATTCATCAGGTACGATGTTCTTATACGTGGAATGCCAGCTACCAACCTGCACCTTTGCCACATCTTTCGCATCCGTTACAGCTGCCTTTCTAATTTTCATCCTTCACATCCCTTATTTTTGATTCAATTCCAATTATTTCAAAACCCCATCATTTACACAACACTATTTCCAATAAAAAAGCGCAACCCTTTTATGGAATCACGCATTCGTTCAACCAAAAAAATAATCCACCCTTGAGCTGAGGACTCAGGTGGATTATTTCCTTCTGAAGCGCCGATCCCCCTTGCAGGGAACCGTTCTATTACCGACCGTAGATGTTGGCTCATCTACGGTCTTTTTATTATATATTCTTTATGAATTTATTATACCATAGTTTTCAGAATATAAAACCTGTATTGTCCTTGGGTCCTCAGTCCACTCCACTCTCTAAAATGGAAAAAGTCTTAGCCTCACAATTAATTTCTGCTTTTGCTCCATAAGGTAAAACGATTTTCGGTTCGGTATGGCCAAAATTCAAGTTATATAGGATCGGTAAATCCTCCAAATCAAATTCCTTCATTACCGTTCGAATTTCCGCTTTATACTCATCGTAATACTTCTCATCCTGTGGTTTACCAAATATGATTCCATTCGCCCTTTCCAGGATACCCTGTATAGCATAATTCCGTAACCAATACCGGATAAAACCAGGGTCAGGTTTTTCTTCCGATGTTTCCAAGAAAAGAATGCTTCCGTTCCAATGTTCCTGATCAGGCCAAATCTCTGTCCCTTTTGCAAACTCCAGCACTTCTATGCAGCCACCAATCAAATGCCCTTGTACCGTACCAGAACCTTGTATAACCTCGTAACCTGAATTCGGCTGCATGGTCCGACGTCGGTTTTTATTCGCTTCTTTCCACTCCAAATGCTCACTTGTCCATGCTTCTGCAGGCTGGATTTGCCCAATAGTTTTATTTGAGAAAAGCGTTCGATTCACCATTTCAACCGTGTACGGATCCATTTCAACGTTTTCAGCAAAATCAGTCATAATAGCCGGTCCGTAAAAGGAAGAAACTCCTGCTTTAAGACAAAACAGATGGGAAATGGTCACATCCGAGTAACCCATAAAAATTTTGGGATTTTCACGTATCACATTGAAATCAATGTAGGGAAGTAAGCGGATACTGTCATCCCCACCGATATTTGCGATAATCCCTTTAATGCTGTCATCTTTAAAGGCCGTCATCAAGTCTTCAGCACGAGCCTTTGGATTGTCATAAAGATAGTCTCCGCCTTTCAAGCTGTTGGGCATCGGAATAACTTCCAGCCCGAATATATCTTCTAACCGTTTTACACCTTGTTCATAACGCCATTTAAGATCAGGCTCCCCCGCACCTCCCCAGGAAGGACTTACTGTTGCAACACGATCTCCCCGTTGCAATTGCTTTGGCTTTACTAACACATCGACTCCCCCCTTTTTAAAATCGACTATTCCCTTTAGTTGAATTGTATCTCTTTTATATTTACCTCCGGTACTCCAGTTTCTATGTAACATCTTATCAATTTCCACTCATTAGCTTCATTCCGCTTGAATGTCTGAAAGAATAAGCTGACATTCTCTAGTTTTTTTCCCTCGATTGCTAATGTAGCTGTTAAGATTGCCATCACTTCATCTTCTCGTAAAGGAATAATCGACACTTCATTTAAGTCCCATTCGTTCCCTTCTTGTCTTGCGAAATTAAATCCTTGTTCCCAGCCAGCTACCGCCTCTTCATAACCAAAGTCTACTATCTCGTTATTGGAGATCTCCCTCGCTTGATATTCTTTGGAAATGATATCTTTCATGTCTGGTAAAGACGAACTTTTCCAAACATCTAAATAAGAATCAAGAAACTTGCGAAATGAACTATTTTCCAAAATAAAAATCCTCCTAAAGTATGTAATAGCATGTAAAAACTATGAAGCTCCTATTTTTTAACAACAAATGATGCTCTGTTGCCGGGTATGTATCCTCCATTTAACGAATGGGCCCCCCATATATAACTTCGACTTGAACAAAATAATCCCTCTTTGTCACTAGAATCTAACCAAAAGACATGGTCTGTGCCTATCCCGCACACTGCCAAAGCTTTTGATGATTGAAACGTATTCCAAATTCATTCGTATATGTTGGAAACAGCCTTCGATAACGAACATTAAATCCTATAAAACAGGGAGGGATGGATATCCTCTGGTTATACTCGTTAAGCCCATTTATCATATTTTTAGGAATCGGTGTTTATATAGATAGGAAAAATAAGAAATACAATAACGTAAGAGAGAAAATAGATCGGAATGAGTATAAGTATAAAGCATTCGAGGAGCTTGACAGGTACAATAACAGGAATTGAGGATGGAGTTTTTTAAAAATATAAGAAGATTGAACTCGAGATATTACTTACTGTTCTTATATTTTAATAACGTCCGCTAAAGAAGCGACTACATTTCTTTAGTAATCGCTCCCTCATTTGAAAGTGTATTATATGATAAATTCAAAACCCGACGGCTTTTTGAATAGTACTTTATATTCTTTAAACATGGAAGGCAGCCTAGGTACCGAGATCGTCAGAGCGGCCGGCTGCCAGGCGGGACCACTGGGCGGTTGGGCGGCCGTCCATCTGAAACTGCCCACCTTTAGAGCCCCAATGCTGCGGCCAGCCCTCAGGCGAATCCTCCCAGAACTCCTGACGGCCATAGACAGTCAGGTCCAGCAGGCCGTACGACGGAGCCATCCGTTCGTTGCCACGGCCTGTGGTCCAGTAAGTCTCATATACTTTGTCGCCGTCCCGGAGATAACTGACAAGGATGCCGAAATGCCGGTCGACGATTAACTGGTCAGCTGATTCCTGTGGCACGGAGTACCAGGGAACCGTCCAGCCCATAAAGTCGCGATATTTCGAGCTCTCTTCATACGGTCCTTCACAGAAAGTGGCATAGCTGACGTCCCGTGAGTTCAGATAGGACAGCTCGTTGATGTGGGCCGTGGAAAAGGTGCAGCCCTCGCACTGCTCCGATGCTGGCCTGCCTGCGTGCCACATGTGAAAATAGGCGATCAGCTGGTGGCGGCCCTCGAATGCTTCCAGCAGTGTGACCGGGCCATCCGGGCCAATCAGTGGGATGGACGAGTCCACTTCGACCATCGGCAGCGGACGACGGGCTGCCGCAATTGCGTCACCTTCGCGAGTATGCTCCTTCTCCCGGATCCGCAACTCATCCAATTCGGCCTGCCAGGTAGCGCGGTCAACCACTGGAGGCCGCGCAAAAACGTTGGAATTTGAACTCATGTAACAATCCCCTTTCACTATTATTTTCTTCTTCCTTTTTTGTGTTTTCTTAAGCTTACCACGTCCAGTAGCTATGGATTTCTTCTCGATTGCTAAAAAATAAAGACAACCTCAAATTAGTGATACTTTTCTATTCGATAAAGGTATGACTCCCGCTATTTTTCAATTATTATAACACTATCGTGATATTTTTGAGGTGATTGCAAATGAGGAAAGGACATACAAGAAGCAAAGGATTACTTCTTGTTATAACGGGAGCTATTTTTTGGGGTGTAGGGGGTACAGTTTCCCAAAAACTCTTCCAGGATTACGCGATCGATGTCAATTGGCTGGTAACAGTCCGCTTGCTCATAGCCGGCATCTTACTGCTCGCTATCCAATTTTTCAGAAAAGATAACTATTCTATCATTAGTATTTGGAAAGATAAGCACACAGCTGTCCAGATGATCGTTTTCGGCTTACTTGGCATGCTCGGGGTGCAGTATACCTACATGGCTTCCATCAATTACGGGAATGCGGCGGTTGCTACGCTTTTGCAATATCTCGCTCCGGTTATGATTATCGTTTATTTGTTTCTCCGTAAACAGACGACCTTCGAAAAACAGGATGCCGTGACTGTTTCGCTTGCTTTACTCGGCACCTTTTTATTACTGACCAACGGAACAATGTCACAATTATCCGTGCCTGGTATCTCTATCTTTTGGGGGATTTTATCGGGGGTGGCCCTTGCCTTTTACACCTTATATGCCATTCCTTTACTTAGAGAATTTGATTCCCTTGTGGTTGTTGGATGGGCAATGGTCATTGGAGGAATTTCCTTAGGGTTTATCCATCCTCCCTGGCAAGCGGAATTCTCAGCCTTTACAGCCGAAATTTATATGTATCTCATTTTTGTCGTTATATTTGGTACGATGCTTGCGTTTTGGTTTTACATTGAGAGTTTGCAACATCTATTACCTAAAGAAACCAGCCTCATCGGCAACCTGGAACCCCTTTCCGCCGTATTAACGATGGTTCTCTGGTTACGAGAGCCCTTTGGCTTTTTCCAATGGATCGGGATGGCCTGTATCATCGGTATGACGCTTTTACTTGCCCTTAACAAAAAATCCGCTCCCGCAGACACCAATAAAGAAAACCAATCCATCCTAGCTGAATGACGCTTTGTGGATTGGTTTCTTTAAATTAAAGCTTGTTATTTAACTCAGTAATTTCAAAAACTGCACGTTCAGCTGCCAGCAATGCACCTTCAAGATGACCGCCATATGAAGAATTAGCCTCTGTCCCAGCAAAAATAATCTTCTTTTCCCATACCCCTGCTGCTGGTGGTTGACCATATCTCGAAAAATCTCTAAGCGGTTCCAAGTCTTCCTCCACAGCCGTGTCGGAATCTCTGGACCAATCCTTGTACAGGAGAGTCCTTATATTTTGAGCAGAGGGTCCAAAGAGTCTGACCAATTGTTCCCTGACCAAATGTAAAACTTTCTCCTCTCCCATTTCATGGCGCGTTTTCGCTGGCATACCGAAAAATCCAAATAACGCCCCGGCCCCTCTTTCAGGGGAAGCATCATGGATTTCCTGTAAGGGGCCAACCCAGCTTGTTGCAAATCCGGAAAGCCCTGACTCCCTCCAAAAGGGATGGTCATAGACTGCAATAGCCTTGGCCTGTCCTCCCATCCATGTAGGCTTGCTTCTTAAGTCTGTTAGAACATTTTGAGGTAACGAAGGATAGAAATTTATGTACCGCACCACAACCCGAGGTGGCAATGCCAGGATAACAGCACTTGCCGAAAATTCTTTTCTCTTTCCATCCGCACGAGCTGCTTCAACTGTGACAGCTTCGTGTTCGTCAAGTCGAATAGCTGTAACACGCGTTTCAAGCTCAACTACCCCTGCTGGAATCGTATCTGCTACGGCAGCAATAAGAGACTGAACACCACCTTGGATGCGAACCGATCTTTCGCCTGCAGTTTCTGGCAGGACAAAACGTTCTGGTGGTTGAGTAATGCCCATAATAACGATATAAAGTAAAAAATGGGGTGAATCTAATTCTTTTCAATTTTATTGTGGGGTTTGTTGTTCCTTGGACTATTGCCATTTTGATATGTCGTCGCGTCCCGCTGTTATTTTTAACGGTTGCTCCTTTTATCTCACTTATATCGATAACCTGTAATCAACTTGGAATGGAAATCGGATTTTGGACCCTTCATCCACAGACAGAATTATTAATTTTTAACTCCGTTAATATCGATTTTGGTTTTAATCCAGCAACCGGTCTGCTATTTATTTACATGATTTACTTTGGGCAATGGAAACGATGGCGCACCTACCTGGTATTTTTATTAATTTTAAACGGAGCAGAACTGACCGCTCTGTACTTAGATAAAGTGAGGTACGTACATGGGTGGAATATATTTTTTACTTTTATTACTTATGGGATCGGGTTGATTATTTTGGACCTATATTTCAATTTATTAAACAAATCCATTCATCGTTTTAAATTGGAAAAAAGGTAATGATCTCGACTTCAATTCTTCAACTATCCTCCCTTTCGTATCTTAAGGTCAGCAGTCATTTCAAAGAAAAAAGTGCCTGACCCCCACCTTAGTAAAGATAAATGCAACGGGGACAGGCACTTTCTATTTGACTGGACGCGATCCTTCTTTTAATGACCATCCCAATAGAATTTAAATTTGCTTATGGTTCTTATACTGCCTATAAAGACCATAACTCCAGCGTTTTTCTCTTCTAATGGTCATGATCCACTTTATAAAGACTATTAGCTGCCTATCCCCACCGTTTAACGTTCCTTATAAAACGACAGTGCCTGCCCCCAATTCGCCAGGGCGGGGGCAGGCACTTTTACATCGATCGTTCACTGGTATTTGCCACTTGTATAGGACGTTTATGAAGAATAGCCAGCACATATGGACGAGCCCATTGGATGATAACCCCTGTGATTAATGCATTTAACAGCGTTCCAATACCAATAGCCCCATTAAAAAAGAAAGCAATGATTACTAATACGATACTAATAATCGCCCGTGACCTGCTAAAAGACCAGCTTGTTTTATCTGTTAAAATTACCATCGATCGATCCATAGGATTGGGGGCAAAGTTTGATTCCAAATAAATAGCGATACCTATTCCGCCTAAAAGAATGCCTAGTAAGACTAATAATACTTGTTCAATTAAATGAGTAGGTATTAACCAATCTCCTAATAAAAAAAGCCAGGTATCAATTCCCATCCCTGTAATAATGGAAGTTAATATAGCTAAAAATTCCGGTCTTGCTTTTAAAGCCGCTGCATTAAGCAACACCATAGTCGAACCAACCACGATTTCCCACGTTCCAATGGTTAATCCAAATGTGCGATATAAACCAACGAGTAAGGCATCAAATGGTGACGTCCCTAATCGGGATTGAATGGTGAGCGTAATTCCTAATGTTAATATCGAAATCCCAATAAAATAGATCAAAAATGATTTACCGATTTTTCGCATATGTATCTCCTTTTCTATAAAACAAAGCCATTGATAGACTTATTTCCAATAAGATGTCTCCTACTACCAATAAAGTAACAGATAAATAGAAAAGAAACCAATTGGACACGTTTCCGAAACGTGCCTGCCCCCAACCTGTTAGTTTGGTAACAGAGTGAGGGGCAGGCATTTTGTGAAAACAACATTAACGCTTATTGATAAACTTCCGCTTCCAGACATTTTTTATAATTTTCGGGTGCATCAAAGTGGAAGTTGGGCGAAGCAGATGCATGACCTGGATAAAAGAATTGTAGGTCCCTTTATCTTCAGAGGATAGAAGAAAAATATTTTTCGCATACCACTGCTGGATAGAAAGACCTGCTGGCTTCCTCCCCACCGTTTCCGGGTAACGGAAATCTTCGGTTAGCACCATGTTCCAAATAGGTGAAATGATTTTCCTAACCTCACGGTGAAAGCGATCAACTAGATGTTGAGTCGACCTATCCCGGTTAGCCAGCAGCTTTTTCAATGCTAAAGCTTCCAGGACGGCAATGCTCATCCCTTGGCCAAAAAAGGGATCAATCCTGCAAATCGTATCCCCAATCGTCAGAAGACCGTTTGGAAATTTGCTCACCTTATCAAACCTTCTCCACGTGATATTCGGAACTCGGAAGGTGGAGGTTGATGATAATGCCGTAGCATCCTGCAGTTCATGATAAAGGTCCAGTTTCGGCAATTGTTTCGCGATATCTATTAAGTTAGCATCACTCTTCCGTACTTCCTTTTCATTTATTTCGTTATGGTAGCCCATAAAGGTAACTAAATAACGATTCCCCTCTACCTTCGAAATACCTCCACCGATTTTTTCAGAAGGAGGGTTAGGATAGACAAGTTTAATCGCCCAGTCTCTGTCTGGGTTGTCGGGAAGTTCGATTGTTTTTGTAAAATAACACAAATCAATATTAACTTTCTCTTCCGGAATAGGGACTCCTCGTTTCCTCAGCCACCTGGAAGAAAGGCTACTAACACCACTGGCATCTACAATCAAATCGGCATGCAAAGTAATCGAGTCGCTGCCATCCCTTATTTCCACTCCAGTCATTTGATTTTCTTTTTCATTATATAGAAAATCACTGACCTTTTGGCTGTACTGGATCGTCACATTCGTAATCTTTTTTATGTATTGCTCCAGAAGCCATTCTAAATGCGGCCGTGTTTGCAGAATCGTTGCGTATTCCCCATCATAACGGAGTTTCCAAACTCCATGGTGAAACCACGCAATGTCCTTGGTGGCATTGATTTTCACGGCTCCGCTTGCATTAAATTTCTCCGTAATACCAGGAAACAGTTCTTCGAGACCATTCGCGCCGGCAAAAAGCAGGGCATGGATATGCTCGCCTTGAGGTGCTCCTTTCCTCGGCAATGGACCTTGTGGTTCTGCATCACGTTCCAGAATAATTACTTCTTTAAAAAAATCAGCCAATACACGTGCTGCCAATTTTCCAGATATGCCTCCCCCTACAACCACAGCCTTTTCCCTTCGCTCCAAACCATAACATCCCCTATCCAGCATTCTTTGTTCCCATCATCCCTGAAGAGAACTTTAAACACATGTTTCACTTTTATCTAGTAAAGCTATTTTCAACATACTCCCTAATTTTCTTCCATCCATAGTTTTCTTTACGGAAAGTCTCTATAAAAAGTAATTTTACATCAGTCATTTCCCCATCCACTTCTAAGCTCACCCAAAAGATAGCTACACCTTCTTTGTGCTTATTGATTTCTATTAAAACGTCATCAAAAAACCATTTAGGGTTTCTACCTTGATATTGCTTATATGCCTGAATTCAGCCATGTTCAGCCTCATCAAAACCCCAATCAGAAACAATGGTTTCAGGGCCAGCCCACCTGACTTCCAAATCCTTTGAATGGTGCGCTAGCATCCTCTTGGAATTTAAGCTATTCCAAGACGTTCTGTATTTTACTAAAAAATCCTTAAAGTCCTCTAACAACATATTTGCTGCCTCCCATTTTCACATAGTGCTCCTATTGGTAATTAAACAAGATGGGAGTAAATTCCTTTTTTTTAAATTAGGAATGACAACCTGATTATTCTATCATGTAATGGTCTTAAAAATATGACTACAGTAAAAAGTGCCTAACCCCCACCTCAACAATGCATCAATGGGCAGGGACCCGGCACTTTCTATTGACATGAATAAAGAATAGAAACTAACGAATACTACAGTTGTATCTACAATTGTACTTACAAGTGAGGTTGAAAAAAGTGGACGTTTGGCTGAAAAGAAATTTACTTCTAATGATCAGAGCATTGTACTTTTGTATGGAAGAACAGTGGGCTGAACTGGGTCGTAGATATGATATCACCCCTGCCCAACAGCATATTTTATTTTTACTGTCTACGAATCAGAATGTTCTTACGCCAACAGAGATTGGGGAGTTAGGATGCTGGCACAACTCCACTGTTACTAGACTATTGAAACCACTAAAAGAGCGGGGCTTGATTCGTATAGGCATTGATAAGGAGAAACCAAGGTTCAAAAAAGTAGAAATTACTCCAGAAGGAAGCGTCTTGCTGAAACAACTGGTTGGCGCTGTTAAAGACATAGAGAATTTCCCCTGCGACACCAGCTGTCTCTCGAAAGAAGAAATAGTCAATTTCCTGGCCTATGCTCAGAAAATTTTGGATGTAAACATAGGGGAACCATTTAAACAGAAGGTTATTAATGGAAGAATAGGATTAGGTGAACGTACAGAAGAGGCATTAGATTATCAAATATAAAGAAGTGATTCCAATGTTATTTAATATTATGTTCGGTATGATTATCCCCTGGATGATCTGCATTTACTTCTTTACGAAAGAACCTCGGTTAGTTATCATGTTATTTCCCTTGGGCGCCACCATCGCCTTTTTATTTAACGATTTAGGTCTGGTGCAGTTTTGGACGGTAAACCCAGTCTATCTAAATCCTTCTTTATCGATAGTCCCTTATAACATTGGTTACTTTCCTATGATAGCGATTATTTTCGCTTATGTGCTGAAAAAGAGGCGGATTCATCCGTTTTATCTGGTTCTTTTGTTTACTTTTGTAGTGTCATTTATTGAATATATTTTTCTGCTTACTGGCAAGGTTGTGTATCACACGGGTTGGAATATGTTGTGGACTGGTATCACTTACATTGTAGGGTTTGGCCTGTGCCTCCTGTATATCAAAATTTCGTCCAGTTACCGGTTGCTGACAAAAAAAGAGACTGGAATATAGCGGAACATTTACTTTATACAAAACAATACCTGACCCCCACCCTGTTAGTGTTATAACGGAGTGGGGGTCAGGTATTTTCGTCAAATGATTCTTTCTACTTCCATTATACTCCTAAATAGATATTATTTATAGACTACTCTTTCTAAAGTTCCTGGCCTATACTGTTATACACAAATCTAAAAAAAGAGGGGTATCTGTATGGATGAAAAAAAAGATGTCTTAGATAAAGGACCATTCTTTCACGGTACGAAAGCAGCACTAAACATTGGAGACCTATTGGAACCGCAACACTTATCCAACTACCAGGACAAAAAATCAAACTATATCTATTTCACTGCCACATTAGATGCTGCGAAATGGGGTGCTGAATTAGCAAAATCTAATTCAAAAGAAAGAATCTATTTGGTAGAACCATTAGGTGATTTTGATAACGATCCAAACGTAACCGACAAAAAATTCCCAGGGAATCCCACGCGATCTTACAGGTCTAAATCGCCTTTGAAAATAGTAGCCGAATTAAAGTCATGGGAAAGACATTCCGATGAAGAAATAAACCATATGCTTACTTCTTTAAAAACGCTACGGGAACAAGGAAAAGCTATTATACACGATTAATCTTCAACATCCATAATTGATAAAGTGCCTGCCCCCCCCCTGAGTATTAGCTTAATGCGACGAGAGGGAGGCACTTTCTACTAATTCCATCGTAATTAGCTTATTTGAAATTTTTGGTGAAATAATCATCGAATAACAATATTCCCTACATATTGAGCAGTTTTGTTTCCATTTGCAAACGTAACTTCTAAAACATAATTTCCCTTGTTCGTTGGAAATCGAAATTCTCTATATTCATTCCATTTGATGTCGGTTTTTTCTCCATTCATCCATAATGCAGCTGTTATCGTGGGGTCAGTCCAAATATCTCCCCCATTTTCTTTATTCTCTTCAAACTCTATAGAAGCTTCCTGGTTTGGAAAAACATTTATTTCCTCTTGAGACAACCCAAATTCTTCAACATTACCTATGTTTTTCTCTACTTCTCCACTTGAGGAACGCCAGTCAATATTTGCTTCTGTTAATTGTATGTATTGACTCCCTGCAACTAGGTGAGATTCTGTATTTAAATGAGCGGTTGGAACACCAACATCATAATCTTCCGCAATACACCCTGTCAGTGCAAAGATAACAAACATTCCTAAAAATAAATTCCAGGCTTTACCCAAACACACCCCTCCTCAACCTTTCACCGTCATCCCATATAAACTTCACTTCTCTGTTCAATATTCCTGTATTCGAAAGGAGATACCGTATCATCTCCTATCCTTGAACACTCGCCACCATAAATATTTTTCGAACGCAAGTACGTGCTTTATATAAAAAATCCTTTGACAAGATATAAGAAACTCATACCAAGTAAGATAATAGAAAAAGTACTTAGTGGTTTTGGCAATTTCCCTTTGAAATAAATTAATATTTAGCCTAACAATATATGAACAGCTGTAAATAGAAGAATTATCATCTTATCTGTCACCTTTAGCAATTAATTTCTTAAATGAGCACATTTTACTCACCCCGAAGTTGGGTTCCTCCATCCTACAGAAACCCTAAAGTTTCTAAAAATCATTTAGCAGGATTAAGAATAACGAGCGCAATTTCGTAGTGCAAATAATCTTTATTCAAGTATAAGAACAAATTCTTCTACATCTTGACCTCGTGCGTTAGAAAACCCACTGTCTTCCCCAGAGATTGTAAAACCACATTTCTCCAATACCTTGAGTGACCTAATGTTGTCCTTGGCAGCACGCGCATAAAGTGGACGAATGGTAACCTGTTTTAGAAATTCCCTTAAAGCATCGGTAGCGATTCCTTTGCCCCAATATTCTTTACCTATCCAGTAGCTGACTCCTGGTACGCCGAACTGTTCGAAACACAGAATATTTCCAGCAACATTATTCTGAACAGTGATGGTTTGCTTGATGATGTCTTCATCCGCCAGAATTTTATTCCACTGTGTTAAGAAGCTGTTCCAATCTCGCGGGTCCTCACTTGTAAATGCCGCCATATGATTGGCATCCCGATCCTGTTGGTGTTTGAAGAAAAACGGAAGATCATCTTCCATTACGTCTCGCAGCATTATATTGCTCACCAAATTTCCCCCTTTGTAGTAAAATTACTGAAAACAAACACGCACTACCCGGAAGACTCGATATCTTGTACAAGTTCAGGCAAATCATCCTGAAATAAATGCCCGTAGTACTCGAAGATCCTAGTGTTCGCATGTGGAAGCTTATAGGCATAGTGCTCTAAATGACTAAAAGGGACCACTTCATCATTACGGCTATGATAAAGATAGATTTGTGAGATTTTAGGAAGTCTCGAAGCAAAATCATCAGAGAGGTCAAATTCTTTAAATGGCCACTCTTTATCTAGGCCCCAGTATGGTGTTCCCATCACAATTAAGCCAGATATCGATAAGTCACAAGATTCTTCTGAAAGATATTTTAATAGTACAGAGCCACCAAGTGAATGGCCGATCAGAATGACATTACCCTTCAATTCAGAAAGTTTCTCTTTCAGTACGTCCTTCCACAAAGCATAACTCGGGTTTTCAGGATCTGGCATGGCAGGAGAGGAAAAGTGGTAATCCGCACTAATAGATTTTTGTAAGTATGCGATTAGGTGACTACTTCCTTGCTTCCCTTCCTGAGGACCTGCACTGTGAATAAACAACACTTGCTTCTTCAAATATTAACCTCCTTACTGAGGGATCATTAAGAAATAGGAGGATGAAGTGGTTAATCAACAGATAGATTTCGTCCCTTTTTGCTTAACAAAGTCCCCTCAATATTTATTTGCTCCGCATACTCTAAAATAATCCCTTCTGGCCCTCGTTTTCCCCTAGCTCTCTAAATTCAAGGTTAAGAAGCAGGAGATAGAACATTTACGATTATACCTACATGATTCATTCTATGAATCTTCATATCTCTTACCTCCTATATTCCTAAGTTTTACATATATGTCTTCTAAAGAATTCTTTTCGATTGCTTAAAACCATTTCTTTTTCGTAAATGATGAGGCATCATAATTTACTATTACGGAATCGCCCCCCAATAACGGAAGACTCGGTTTCAAGATAATCTGATAAAACATACATGATAAACAATGAAATAAATGATTATTCTTTTAACAACATTTTTCTAATTATTCTTATTTGCCCTCTATGATTAATTTCATCTTCAAATACGTGAAACCAAATAAAGTAGTTATTAGATGGATTATTATCCCATAGCCTGTTTTCGTATAACCAATCATCAGTCAACGTTGCAAATTTCTGAAGTGTTCTATGTTAACTTCTTCAAGTTTGGTGATATAAAATTCTAATGGATATCCATTAATATTTTTTCTTCCTTTTTCTCCAAGACTATATGGAGCTCCCCATTCCAACATTTCCTGCTCATTTGGTCTTCGGCCATCAAAAATTTCTATTTGAAATCCTTTCTCTACAGCAGCTATATGTAATAAAAGGGCTCCAATACTATTCCCCTCCTTACTTGGTAAAAAATCCAATTCGGAGGTTGTTAGTCCTAATACAGCTTCTAATGTTGTTTTTCGCACATAGTTCATTTGCGACACTAAGTGACCTATTTGTGGAGTAAATCCTTTTAATGGCTCTATTTTCACATCCATTTGAAATACTTCCTTTCCACATCAAAATAATACAGGTAGTGACGAATACCTCTTAATTAAACGATCGCTCCTTTTTCTGGAGTACTTGTAATCAAGATAAAACAGGACTCCCAACTAAGGATTACCATGAAGTTTGCAATGTAAAAGCATTAATTTACTTCCCATAAACCTTCATTTGTTTCAGTCTCATATACGGGTTCATCAAACTTTTTCTCAAAGTAAAAACTCATCAAACACAATGCGCCTGTAACTAAAAGCATTAAAAATGAACCAATAATTACAGCCAACTTAACAGATAATAATTGAGCAGCTATACCAATAGAAATAGTTGCTACTATGATAATAAACGCTTCGATAAGACCATAAATACTTCCTACCCTCCCCATAACATTAACAGGAATATTATTTTGATAGAAGGTGTGAAAGCCTGTATTTGCAAATGCAAGTGAAAATGATAGCACTACAAACCCTAACGCAGCTATTTCAAAACTTGATGAAAAAGCGTAAACAATATATCCAACGGAAACAAATAACGGTCCCAACCCAATCAATAATGAAGTAGATATTTTCTTAGCAAATAAGGTGTTTACAACTGCGCCCACTGCAATACCAAACCCTGCAATACTTACCAAAAAGCCATACTCCGAATCAGATAACTGTAAAACCTCCTTAGAGAAAGCTGCCTCGAGTGAATCTAAAGCCGTAGCCATTACCATCATCAGGCTAAACAAGAAATAGATCACCATTACAAAAGGAAAGTTATGAGTGAAAATCCTAACTATATTCCAGTCCTTCTTTAGAAGCCCGAAGGATAGGTCAGGAAAACTTTTTTGTTTCCATGTTGAATCATCTAGTTGGGGGAGTAATAAGGTAATTAATCCTGATCCTAAAAATGTTAATGCATTTATATAGATTGCCATGTAAGGAGTTCCTAACATAAAAAGCAGACCAGCTATGGCAGGACCAATCAGAAAGCCACCAGAATCAATGAGACTTCTAAGGGAATTAAACCTTTTTCTCTTTTCTGAAGGTATCAATTTAGTTATGTATGTCATAGAAGTAGGCTCGAAAACTGAACTTCCCATATTGATTAAGAAAACAACCAAATAAATCAGCCAAAGGGATGATATCGAAGGAAGAATAAAGATTAGAACTGCCGTTACTAAATCCAACCTCACCATAAGGTCTCGCTGATTCAGACGGTCGATGATGGTTCCAGACCAGAAGTTAGTGAATATTGTCGCTAAAGGCTTTAGAATGTATAGGGCTGCCACAGCGAGAGGTGAACCCGTCATATCTAAAACAATCAAATTCAATGCAATTAAATAGATCCAATCCCCTATATTTGATAATCCGATACCGAATAGTAGGAGAAAGGGGTTCTTCCACGTATAAAATACTTTCTTTATATCCACATCAAATCCTCCTTCATTATTGACTGATTATCAGTAAAATGATTTTGGTAAATAAAAAATCCCACCCCCAAGACATGTGTCTTGGGGGCGAGATTGTATTTTATCGCGGTGCCACCCCAGTTTATTAATATGTCACCATATTAATCTTGTCGGGTACGACAGACTTTATCGTTGTTTATACCCTAGCTCTATAACGGGAGCTCCCGTCACACTATCCCCTTCAAAAGGTTCCAATATGATGCTCTGAGGCTTGGTTCAGTAAACAATTCCTACCCCTTCTCACCTAACGGGGCTCTCTGTAAGAAAATTGATTTACCTACTCTTCTCTTCATCGCAGTTAGATATTTCTCTACATTATCCTTTTATCTACCAAATTTGTAAATAGTTTTTTTAAAACGGTTCTCAAACCTGTGTCTTCAACAAACCTATCCCATTCTTAAGTAGAGAAAAGGCGATTAATTCTTATTGAATAATCGCCCCTTTAACAGAAGACTTGAATTCGAGATAACTTTGTTGTTTACCCTTTAATTTAAATAAAAAAGAAACAGTAACTATATCACTGAAGTGGTAGATGCATTTTCCTTGTTGGGTTATAAACGTCAAGCCAATTTTCTGTTTCCGCCTCTATCCAGTTTCCAAAGTGACCCAAGAATTTCAATATCTCTTCTGAGCTTGATAAGGGGTTGATTGCGTACCAAAGGGCTGTTCTCATCTCTTGCTCTTTTTCAGGATAGTGCTTCGAAAATAGTTCATAGGCTGGGAATAGATCCCTTGTATACGACTCTTCTTGAACAATGACAAGCGCACAACCAGCCCTCACAATAATTCTCATGATCCATGAACAGCAATCCTTAATGTCCTCAATGTCTTCATTTCCCGTTAAATCATGCTTGGCTTTACTAATTAGAGATGTTAAGTGAATGAGGTGTTCGTTCGCCAAGGAGCTGTCGGGTTTATAATCAGGAAGCTTACTTATTAGGTTTTCACCATAAACACAAATTCCATAGGTTTTTAGAATAAAAGGGATCATAGAGCAATATTTTGACTCTTCAACCTCACTTAAAGGGCTGAATCCTAATTCTATACCGTTGATAAAAGAAAATTTTTGATCAATAAATTGTTCCGTCTCCTCCACCCAATTCAGGTCAAGTTCTTGAGGATTGGAATAGGTTACGATTATTACGTCCACATCCGATACACCTTCAATGTCTAACCCTCTTGGCACAGAACCTCTTATGTAAATGCTGTGAATTTCCTTTGGTAAAGCGTAAAGACAGCTTTCCTTTATAAGTTGGATGACTTCTCTGAATTTCTTATTGATATTTTTGTTATCAGACTGGTTTATGATATAGCCTTTGTCGTCTAAAGAACATAAAGATCCTATTTCTTTAATTTCAGTCATACAAGTCCCCATTCCTTTTTCAGATTGTATTTATTAATAAAATGACCTTTTCCCATACAAAAAAAGCATGTCTTATTCAAGATTTGCCCCCGTTACATGAAGACTCGATTTCAAGATATCGACCTTATAAGAGACTTTACACTTCCATTATTAATGATAAATAATTTATAAAAGTAAACCATCCAAAGGAAGCTATACTTAATGTAAGCACCGTAAGTGAGAGATAAGGGTGATAGCCCGAATTTTTTTTAGATTGTATTAGGAAAAATAATGACCCCAAAATACTTACTACAAATATCAACCCCAAGACAACATTCATTACACTGGACAGCCTGATACCGAAATCAACAAGCACGTTTATTAAGTAAAGTAGGTTAACAATTGCTGATATAGCTAATAATGTTTTCTTCATAGTACCTCCTTAATTGATGGTAGTGTATTTATTGATAAAGTCACCCTATACATAATTCCAATTATTTCAAATCATCTTCAGGAACTCAATCCTTTTTCACTAAAAAGAGACTTATCTTTACTCCAGATAAGCCCCCTATACTTTAAAACTCGATATCAAAAAATCATTCTAAAAGCTACGTAATTAATGGCACGACATTAATTACAGGTTCCTCATATGGATGAATATTTTTAATAATATTTCTTATCTCCTCTATTCTCTTGTAAGGCGACTTAAATTCCATTTTGCACTCTGATCCAAATGTTACTTTATTCTTTTCACCTGAATAAGGTTCTGAAGATTCTAGGGGCCTCCAATACCCTTTGGTCTCAGTATAAGATACTACATGATCATACTCTCCAACAGTTAATACTTTATTTTTGTTCAATTGGTCACGTAAAGGTACAATGTATTCTTCTGGTAATAACACTTCAAACTTCACAAAACTGAAATTCATTGAAATATCCTTTCCTCTTTAATAGTAAAGCCCCCTTTTCATTAAGACTCGGATTCGAGATTATATTGGTTACTTAAATACTGACCCAATATTTTTTCTGCTCTTATTTACTTACATTGGAACCGGATCTTAGCTTTATGTTTTTACTGGAATACTTTGAATTCAGAATTAACGAACCAATCCCTAATAATAAGAAACAGATACCTACCCAAGAAGTTAAAGATAAATGCTCTCCAAGGAAAAATACGCCCAACAGTGCAGCAGTTAGGGGTTCTGCCAATGAAAGAGTAACGGCTGTTGATGAAGGAACATTTATCAGACCTCTGGCAAACAGAAAATAGGCAACGCCGGTTGCAACAATTCCAAGATGGAGACTTACTGCAATGCCATCCCCTTTAGTAATCCATGTCATGTCATAGATAAATAACAATGGGGATAGAAAGATTGCACTAAGTGTAAATACAATCGCCACTATTGAAATGGATGAATTTTTCTTAACTAATTTTCCACTAACCAAAGTATAACTCGCAAAAGATAATCCTGCTACCAAAGCCATTACTATGCCATAAGGGTGTACAATTACAGATTCTCTATTTATAAAAATCATAAAGCACCCTATTATCGATAAAGCAGTTGAATACCACCATACTCTTGTAGGTCTTTTCTTTAAAAAAACCCACTCAATAATTCCGGATAAAACAGGTGCACTTCCAATAGCTACGACTGTTCCTATAGCCACACCTGTCAACATTACGGCAGAAAAAAAGAATGGTTGATAACATGCCATGCTTAAAGAGGCTAGAAGCGTTTCTTTTACTGGCATTTTAAAATTTAACTTCCCTAATAGAAGAAGAAGAATTAATAAAGGAATACCACCTAACGCTAAGCGGGTGACTCCAATTACAACTGGGTGTGCAGTATCTGGAGCGAGAGCCTGGGCCGTACCTGCTGTCCCCCATAAAGTGGCGGCTAGTAAAACTAAGAATGGAGACCATTTCTTTTCCATTTAAATCACCTCAATAAAAAGACCTTAAACCCATTGTAGATGAATCTTACTGCTTCATCTTTACTGAGTTTAAGGTTCTTTTTATCCATTCTTAAGCATTCTGTAGTTTTGTGGAGTCACCCCTTCCCATTTAACAAACCACCTTGTGAAGGAAGAAGAGTTTTCAAAACCTATTTCCTGGCTAACATACGATATGGTCGAAGAAGTGTTCATTAATAATTTTTTCGCTTCTTTTAGCCTTAACTCCGTTATATATACTTTGGGACTTTTACCTGTTGTTCGTTTAAACCATGTAGAATAATAAATAGGATGATAATTTTCTATTCCAGCTAATGTATCTAATGTAATAGTTTCTTTATAATGACGGTGAATATATTCAATTGACGCGGGGTTAGAGCTTTTTAATTTATGTGCTACATATCTGGTTAAATCTCTGAGTGAAGCTGACTCTTTACCCCTATTACCAATCTCGTTTAATAGTAAGAAACGAATCGAAGTCCACTGCTCATCCAACGGTAAATACATGCTTTCTGTATCCCACAATAAAAAACTTTCGGGAATGTCTAAGATAAGAAATTCGTTCCTGACTTTTGAACGAAATTCATGATTATGCGCAGGGGGAAGATAAAAGCAATAATCGGAAGTAAGATTTATTTCTTGAAGAGGAGCACTTATTTCTAAGGAACCTTGTAAAGGAAAAAGAAACTGACCAAAATTATGTTTATGAGATTTAGTCTCACTAGAGTAAGACCTTTTATCACAAATCACCTGGTTACTGTTATCCATCCAAATTCCTCCTTTTAAAATATATATCTGAACTTAAATATACACCTTAATATGGCAAGCAACTTTATTCCGTAGCTTCATATTATCTCGAAACTGAGTCTTACACAAACCTGCCCTTATGCGGAAGACTCAGTTCCGAGAGATTACCCTATTTAACCGGAATCCATATCTCACAATAATAGTCAGGAGAGAAAGGATTACCTTCTAAATATACTTCCATCTCAGGCGTACCTGCATGCTCATAACCACTGGATGGAAACCACTCCGAAAAGATCTGCTTCCAGACTTTAGGCATCGCATCTGGCATTGCACCATGCACTTCGAAAACCGCCCATCTAGAAGCAGGAATCTCCAGGCTTGAAAATCCTTCCGGGATATCCCCGTCATGTGCAGCTGCAATCCAATAGTCCATGTGGTTATCTTTTTTATCGACACATAGGCCCAACAGGCCTTCAACCGGACCATTATTCAAAGAAGCCAATCCTGCACTTGTACCTTTTGCATTGAAATCATCCCACATTTCCGGAATCCCTTTCAGGTTACCTTCATCATTGATGGAAAACTCCCGATTGAGACCAACCACTTGAAATTCCTCTTTTTCTACCATTTTGTATTGCATTGGTTCTGCTCCCTTCAGACTCACCTGGATGACCAGGCGGTTATAAGATTGCAGCTTTCCCGAATTTGTTCTTGCTTTGCTTGGGGTAATACCATGTTGTCTGCGGAAGGCCTTCGAGAAAGCCTCAGGAGTGTCGTAGCCATACTTATAGGCGATATCAATAATCCGCGACTCTGTCCGGTTCAATTCCTCTGCCGCTAACGTTAACCGTCGTCTTCTCAGATATTCCCCTACAGAGGTATCCGTCAACAAAGAAAAAATTCTCTGAAAGTGAAAGACGGAAACATTCGCTTGTTCAGCAATAGATGAGACAGAGATATCCTCCAGTAAATAATCTTCCATGTAGTCAATCGCTTTTTGTAAAGACTCCACCCAAGTCATGCCCCTCACTCCCTTACTTTCATGGTAGCAAAAGCCTTCCTGCTTCTCCGGTCATTTTCTGCTTTGTTGTGTCAGGTCTCTTTTTTCACCAAATAAAAAACACCCAGCCCCATTGTCACCCATGGCAGACTATGCTATGGGAATAACTTAAGCTGACGTAAGGAAAAGATGTCGCTATTCCTATTAAGGTGAAAAGTAAAATAGAAACCGATATGTAAATGGCTGAGATTACTTGATTCATAGAATCCCCTTTCTTCATTCAAGGATTTTCATTTAAAGTGTTTTTCTTTTTTCACATCAACTTGTCCTAATTTACTATTAAAGAGAAGCTGCTTTGGTTATTTTCATAGTGCATTAAAAAAAGAAAGCCCGGGCTGCCATAAGCCCGGGTTTCATTCATACCTTCTGAAAACCAGTCACGCTACCAACAACTATACTACTCTATCAGCTTAGCCTCGACGATATAACGATCCGGGGCATAACCGATGTAATCAAATGGATAACAAGTCGTCAAAGTCAGCGTCGGCTCGTCTTTTTCGACAATGACCGACCGATCATCGGCATCCGTGATCCACGTTTTTTCAATCGCATAGGTGTAGGTTTCCCCGTCATATTGAAGCTCCAGGGTATCACCTTCACCCAGTTCACCTAAACCGGTAAATACCGTGTCCCGATGACCGGAAAGTACCGTATGCCCGCCTTCCCGGTTAGGGACGGTGGTCCATTCGCTTACGTACATGCCTACTCCCTGGCCAAGTGTCTGGTCATCGGTGCCCCAAAAGGTTGAAAACCGCTTCCCGATACCAGGGATATCAAGAGCAGCCACTTTTTCGCCTTTATCTATGTTGTAATTCAATGTCGACGGATCTATCGACGGGGTCACCGGATCAACACTTCCGGTTTCTATACTATCCACTGGCTCATCTGGAGTCCCGGCTTCTGTATCCTGTGGAATATCTTCCACCGATTGCCTGGATTCGTAAAACTGCCAGCCGCTATACGCGAAAATTATAAAGCCGCTCACAAAAAGTACCATCGCAAATTTGCGAATCATGTACACCCTCCAACGTGGTACCAGACTTATTTTCGCTTACGCATTCCAAGCGCACCGAGAGCCATGGCACCAAGGCCGCCAAGAATGCCAAGTGGAAGTGGGCTTGCCGTATCAGGAAGCTTTCCACCCTGTTCTTCTGTCACTTCTTCTGTATCTTCCGTGGTACCTTCATCGCTGGTTTCTTCTTCAGCTGTAGTATCATCTTCCGTGGAGCCATCTTCTGTTTCAGAAGCAGAATCATTACCGTTGTCATTCCTGTTCGTGTCCCCACCTGGGAGACTTTCACAGGCGATGCCGTCTCCGTCACGGTCCAGGCCGTCCGGATCCCCTTCATGAGCATCCATATGTTCCTGCGCTTCCGGCTGGGTATCAAAATCACTGCAATTCCTATCTCCCGAGTGGTCAGCAAATACTGTCGTAGAACCTCCAACAGTTAAAGCGGAAACTAAAATTGTACTGGATAATAACTTTTTTACTTCCATCTTCTTAATCGCCTCCTAGAGATAATCGCTTATGATTGTTGTTTGACAACAGCACTGTAAAGGTGAACCGGTTTGTTAATCAAGGGCCACAGAACCATAAGAAAAGAACCCCTTTAAGTTTTCAGAAGGTGACATTTTCCTGATGTCGAAACACCAGGAAGGCTATATGGTTAATTATCCATAATATGACATAATTTTCAAGGAATAACTGATAATACAAATAATCTTTGAAAATGATATGCGCCAAACGCGCAGGTTCTTAGACATAATTACCACATCCGGACAGCTTCCTGCTCTTTCTCCTTCATACTGTCCGAATACCGCCCCTTTTCGGACAACTTCTCGCTCTTTTCCCCTCTTCCTGTCCAAACACCACCCCAATTCGGACAACTTCACGCTCTTTCCCCCTCTTCCTGTCCGAACACCACCCCAATTCGAACAACTTCACGCTCTTCCGCCCTCTTCCTGTCCGAATCATGAGATCCACCTCCATCAATAGATAGTGAAACTTTTTCCAATTTCAAACGTACCTTATGTAAGGAGGTAGATCGGATGACTCAAGTAAAAGAACTCATTTTTCAAGACGCCAGGCGCCAACTGATTACAGGCGCTGCTTTATCTTTTATTGCTCTTATCTTTATCATCGGCTTCATTACCATGAACCCAAGCGGAATACTTATTTCTCTCGTGTATAGCGCCATCTTTACGATAAGCGGGCTCGGTTTGTTGCGGACCGGCTATCTGGACTGGCAAAAAGCCAAGCAGACAGAAGTCGATTTCGAAACCGATGACTCAAATGCCACGTACGAATGCGTTCCTGCCCGGATGTACCTCGGACAAAAGCCGATGAAATCCTATCAGGCGGGTTTATTTGCTATGGATGGCGAGCTTTATGGGGAAATTCAGGAAGAAGTCGGCCTCAAACAAAAAATTCTGACAAGTATCACCGCTATTATGTCGTTTGATACCGTGCGTTCAGCTGATTTCCTATTAAAAGATAAAACGGAAGCCTGTTATATAAAGTAGAAAAGAAAGGTGGGTTCTCGTGGCGGGGTTACGTGCAGAACAGGCAGGGGCACTACGTGGCCTATACGAAAGATACGAAAAATAAAGGGAAGCAAATCACACAATACATCGAGCACGACCAGTGGCGCTGGAGCGCCGAGGGTGATGCCGTCATCGGCCATTTCACCATTACTGATCAGGATGGCGCAACATGGGCGATCATCAAGCGGGGAGCCATTCCCACAGAAGCGGTCGATCGCTTCGAACGTATGCCCGGATACTTAGTAGAATGGAAAAAACGAGATAACATTCCTGCATCACTGATTGCATTTCTATTTTTGTTGCAATCAAGAGATCGATAATAAAAATGGTCTGCCCCAGCCGTTTAGGAAGGGCAAACCATTTCTTTTGATTCTTATGTGAAGCTATTTTTCTTGTCTAAAATGCTTAAAATATTCTATATAGCATGTCTTTTTGTCAGGTGAAAAAGAATAGTACACTACAAAGTTATCGATAATTACTTTATAGCTACCTTCCCATCCATGGTGGTCTTGCACTGGAATACTTGTGCCTAGTAAAGGAATCTTTTTATCTATCTTTTTCACTAATCTCTTTTTGTATTCTTTAGTCTCTTGCAAAGTGAAACGGTTACTTTTAATATTTTGAAAAGCCTGGAAAGCTTGTTTTGTCCACTTTATTTCCATTTAAACTTTACCTTGATCAATCAATTCCAATACTTCTTCAGTTGAATATATATTTTCGTCCATAATATCCTTTTTGGCTTGTAGCAACTTTTGCTTTAAATGAGGATCTATTTCCACATCTTCTTTAACTGTTGTTTCTGAGGTTTCAATTACCGATAAATAATAATTTTTCCCATCAACCTCAACGATCATTTCATCTTCCTGAATAATTTCTTTGAATAATTTTGCCTCATTACCTTCAAGTTTTTTCATGAATCCACCACCACATAAGTAGTATTTATTCATATTATACCACAAGAATAACACAATCACTCCAGGCTAAATTTGTGGGCTTAGACCTCCCCACCTAAAACAAACCATAATATTTTTTATAGAATAACTCCAGCAAAATTCCCTTTCAGCACTTCCTTTTCCTTTTGATTGGTACAGGAAAAGGAAGCCATAATCTCTGTTCGATTGTTCTCTGTCTTTTCAAAGTTGTCAATGGTCGCTTCACAAACGATGGTGTCCCCGGTAAATACCGGCCTCATAAACTCGAAGTTCATCGTCCGGGCGAGGACGTTATAATCTCCACCGATTTTCGTCGGAAGGGTGGCCGTAAGTAATCCTTGCACGACAAGCCTCCCCTGCTCATCCGGGGTTAAATGATGCACGCCCTCATCCCCGGAAATATTCGTAAATAACTCCACGTCTTCTTTTGTAAATGTCCGTTCGAAGGTGATCGTATCCCCTGCTTTTAATGACAACGCTATTCCTCCTTGCAGTTATCTCGCTAACTCCTACTTACGGCACTCACCTGGAAAGTTCCCCTACCACTCTAAAAACCCCCTCATTTTGCTAAGTTCAACAGCCACTCCCGCAGCTTTTCTTTTGGAAAGTAAACATTCCCATTAATTGAAAGGTGCGGAATATCAGGATGTTCTTGTCTTAAAGCATTGGCATCCTTCTTAGAAATCCCCATAAAATTATGTACATCTTTTTCAGGAATCAGTTCATGTGCCCGATCCTCATCTTCAAACGCATCCAGCAGACTTTTCCCATCAGGCTCTTTGAAATTCTTCAGCCCTTCTCCAATAAAAAATCCTGCTGCAGCGATACCTAAAGCTATCCACATCATCGATAGTCCCTCCAATATTTACTCGCTTCTTACCTGCTTCTTAACAATACCCATCAACAGTACGACCAGCCCGATCAAAAAAATAACCGCAAAACATACTGCCATCATCATTCCTCCGGCGAACCCGTCTCCTACGATGTTCGCAAAAATGATACCAATAAGGAATGACAAAAAGGGTGCGATGACGAATAATACCGTCGTACCCCACACGACATATTTACGTTTCACGGACTTTCCAGCACTCAAAAAGTGAGCAAAGAACACAGTTGCCAAAATCACTCCAATTGGGACGGCAAATACCATTCAAAACCACCCCCCCATTTCACGGAATAAAATCAAACGCATCCTTAAACAGCTTTCCGACGCCTCGGAAAAGAAAGAAAATCAGACGGAGCGGTAAAATCAATAACTCAGGCACCCAGAATAAAAGATCGAAGAAACCATCCCAAAACGTATAATCACCTTTCTTCTTCCGCGCTCTCCTCGTCTTTTTCTTCTTTTCTTCCCACCGGTCCCACATCCCTAGATCATCTCCCAACCGTTTCTGCTGTTATACATTCTACGAACCACTCACTAAATCGTTTCAACTTTTTCCCATTCTTAATTGTCACAGTAGGGATTTTTTGCCATAATTATACTATTGTTACATAACACCACATACTTTATTAATCTATGATGAACGGTGGAGGCGAGTACCATTGGATAAAAAGTTACTAATTTATACCATTCTGGGAAACTTTTCATTTGCAATACTTGCTATCTATGCTTTTGTTGAACTTCATGTACAAGACTCCTTTCCTGTTTTAGGAATCGTCTTGTTTTCACTGGCGACTTGGATAATCGCCGACTATATCGCTTTGCTCCATCGGCGATCGGATGATAACCATCGGCTGTTGTGGATTGGCAAGGCTACGCTTATAACCACCTTCATTATAGGAGGAATGGTGTGGGCAACCATTTATTTTCAATAAAAAAGAGTCTGACTAACACCAATGCCTGCCAGACTCTTACCTCTTCATCCTCTTCACTTTTCCATCACAGCAAAATAATTCTCTTCCTCGTCGGCAAAATTAAACACGCTTCCAGAAGGCATCTCAACAATTTCCCCGACCGTCATATTTTTACCGGATAAGTCCTTATGTAACTGATCGAGGTTATCCGAAAAAAACATTAAAGACGGCGTGTCGAGATTCATGTCAGGATACATTTTTGCAATCAATTGTTTATCATGAAGAACAATGCTTGACCCCGCGCCTTCTGCTGGCGCCATCTCAATCCACCTCATGTCCCCATTACTTTCATCCGCAATCACCCGAAACCCAATTTTCTCCGTCCTGAAACTGACTGCCTTATCCTGATCATTGACATACACCATCACTTGTCCGAGTTGATTAATCATCAGGTTCCTCCTTAATAAATAGTTCGTTTATTAATTTCTACACCCCCGACGATACTCCTCTAGTTCCTCTCATAAAAAATGCCCCATAAAAGTAAATATTCTCTCAATGGGGCAGGTATTGCTTGCTTTGCCAGAGCTAACCTGGCATTATTAGCCTTCTTTAAGGACAAATTTTGCTTTTCCAGGGACTAACCTGTCCTTATTTACCCTCTTTTTGGACAACTTTTGCTTCTTCCCGGGCTAACCTGTCCTTATTTACCCTCTTTTGGACAACTTTTGCCTTTTCCCGGGCTAACCTGTCCTTATTTGCCCCCTATTCGGACAACTTTTTCCTTTACCGGCGCTAACCTGTCCTTATTTGCCCCCATTTCGGACAACTTTTTGCTTGGACAAGGCTAACCTGTCCTTATAAGTCATCATTGAGGACACGCTCGCGCTTTTTTAACAACAACCTCTCCTCTTAGGCACGTCTTTTCGATAACAGAGTGGGTGTTAGGCATTTTTATGTGGTACCATGAACATTTATAATTTATATCAAGTAAAAAGGAGGTGTTCATCATCAAGTTAATATGGCTGTTGCTTTCTTTAGTGCCACTACCGTTTTTATTTCATTACTACGAAACCACTCAATACATAAATGGAGGAGAAGCTCCTTTCCTGTTTCCTGGCACAATTTTATTCGTGATTGTGGTCGGTTTGTTGTCTGTAAAGGTCAAACTCCGTTATATCATGGCCGTAAATCTCGTAACTATCATGGTGTCGGTATTGCTGGGAAAAGAATGGATCACTCCACCTAATGTGACCTGGTTTAAACCCTTGACTCAGGATTCAGTAGTAATTTTCACAGGAATTGTCCTCTTAATAGGAAAATTGGTGGTCCGTTTGATTGCAAAAATCATAAGGAATATAAAAGAAAACCACTTTCCTTCCTAGCATAGCGGGTCTATTCCAGATCCTCTTTCGGCAATGTGAAAAAGTCCTTGCTTTCGCTGAACTGATTCGCAAGCCGGCCGAGGGGACGCAGCTGTTCCAGGTTCACTTTATAGGCTTCCTGATAAAACTCTTCCTTAATGTGATACATGACCAACTCGCCAATCACTAGATGATCACTGCCAAGTGGGACGATCTGGTGCAGCCGGCACTCCATTTGAATCGGTGCTTCCTTCACGCGCCTCGGCTTCACGAGTTCACTCTCAACCGCAGTCAGTCCCGCTTCGGCGAATTCATCAATTTCAGCCGGGACATGCTCCGCTGTCTTTTGCAGTTCATTCCCTAACGGAGTCGTCGCTATATTGATCACGAATTCACCATTATCACGAGTGTTGGTCAGTGTATCTTTGACCGTTCCCACACGCTCCCCTACACCTGGACCCACCGAGATACAAAGCATTGGCGGTTTCCGTGAAGCAACGGTAAAAAAGCTGTAAGGGGCCAGGTTCAGGATGCCATCGTTTGAAATCGTCGACACCCAGGCGATCGGACGCGGCACGACTGACCCCGACAGTAGTTTATATACTTGGTTCGTTTCTAGTTCTGATGGATTGAATTTCACTGTCCATAGCTCCTTTCCTGCTCTTTTTTCAACTTATTCAATAACGTTAATAAAAACATGACGACAATCATCAAGAAGGAAATCAACAGCCAGCCGAACATATACCCTTGTGTCTGGTCAACAACGAGTCCGAACAATGGCGGCAGAAAAATGACCCCCATGGAGCCGAGCGTAATGCTGAAGCCGCTCGATAAGCCGGCCTGCTCTTTCGGCACCAGCTCTGACGCCAGGTTCATCCAGATGCCATTGAAACCGGATACCGCAAATCCGAATACAAAAAACAGCGGGACGAGCAGACCATACGGCGTTCCCGACGGTAAAAAGGCCACGACTGCGCTGGCTACCAGTGTAATCGTCACAATAATCGCCATCACTTTCAGCCGCTCCCCACCAAAGACACGGTCACTGATAACGCCCCAGCCGATCCGTCCAAACGAGCCGCCAACCTCAGAAACAACCAGCAATAATCCGGCTAACACAAGATTGATGCCAAGCTGTTCATAGGCAAACAGAACAAGATATGTATTTAATGCCATTTGCGAGCCATTGATGCCCATCGCACACAGACTGATCAACAACAATGCTTTGTTTTTTGCCATTGCGGCAATCGATTTAAACGTACTGCCTGGCGCCCCCTTTACCCGGTTGTAATCCTTCTCCTGCTCGGGGTCACTGTATAAAAAGTAAGCAATTACTCCCGTCACAATCAGCCCGATACAGGCAAGCAAGACGACAACTCTCCAGCCATGCGTCTCGGCAAGCGGCAACAGTAAAATCGCAGCCAATGCCGAACCGAACGTGATTCCCATCTGCTTGATACCCATCGCGGTACCTCGCTGTTTTTGTTCATGCCAATATACGATCCCGCGATTGGTCGTCGGATGCATCCCGCCATAGCCGATCCCGCCAATGACAATTAACAGCAATACCAGGACATAGTTATGCTGCAGTGTCATCAATAAAAAACTGACACCGAGTGTCACCGACATTACCATCAGTAATGGCCGGGAACCGAAGCGGTCCGCCAAGAAACCGGTCGGAATAGAGGCAACCGCCTGCCCGAGAAAAAGGGCAGACGGCAGCAGTCCGACTTGTGCTTTTGTTAAGGAAAGATCTTCTTCAATCAATACACCAAGCGGTCCGAGGCTGCGGCCGATGAACGCGACCATGATCTGTGCCATCAATAGCCACAGCAACATCCGCCACGGCTCGAACTTGTTCGCTGGTGAGAGTGCTGTTGCAGGTTTTTCCATAGTATGTCATCTCTTTTCTATCAAACTGCTATAAATAGAGAGTAAACCTATTTGCCCCTACATGCCAATGACTTGCTTCGCTTCTTTTTCCTCCACAACAGATACAGTCATAAACAGACTGCCAACGACACAGATTCCTACGTTGACCAAAAGACCCCAGAGGCCGTTGGCGATTCCAAAGTAAGAAAGGCCGAACAACGTCATGGAAGAAGCGATAATCGTACCGACCAGCATACCGGCGAACACCGCTTTCGTATGAAGACGGTTCCAATATAACCCGATGATCAGACCGGGTGCGATTTGCACGAGCAATTCAAATTTCAGAACGAAAATCTGATACAACGTGCCAGGCGGGAACCAGGCTACCAAAATTAGAATTCCTACAGCAACCAGCCCTACCAATTTCCCTACTAATAGCTTCTTCTTCTCGGATGCATCCGGGTTAATATAGCTGCCGTACAAGTCGTTCGAAATAATCGAAGAAAAAGTAAGCAATACGGAATCAGCCGTCGACACAATAGCTGCAATGACGCCGCCAAACAAGAGAACCATTGCCCAATAGAATATAACGTTCTGACTTGCGACAGCACTGGCCATCATCCCGACCAGCTGCTCGGATTCACCCTCGGTCAACCCAGGGTAAGCGTTAATTCCGATAATTCCAATGATGAATACAACACCGGCAGTCAAAAAAGGCATCCAGGCCATTCTGCTGAATGAGCGTTTCAGTGTCCGCTCACTTTTGGCTGCAAAAATCCGCTGGATTGCATGTGGATAGACAGCCGCACCGATACCGATCATTACAAGAAGGCTGAACCAGTTCATGACGCCCGGACCATCAGGTACACCTAACTTTTCTGGAGAGTAGGCTTGCATGTAATCAGCTGATGTAGGCAGGCCGCCAAAATAAATAATCGAACCGATCAACAGCATGAACACACCGAATAACAGCGCGATCCCTTGCATTGTATCTGTATAGGCAACCGAACGCATTCCTCCAAGCCAGCCGTAAATGACCATAATGATGACGAAGAAGACAACGCCTACCTGATAAGGAATCGTACCGCCAGTCAGACCGGAAACCCCTTGACCGATGGCAACGAGCTGCTCCAGCAGGTAATTACCCAAGCCATAAAGCATCAATAGCGACGCCAGAATCGTAACTGCTTTTGACTTATATCGTTTTTCAAACCACTGAGCAGGGGTTACGAGACGGTATTTTTTGCCCAGTCGATATAACCGTGGAGCGAACAATAAGTATGCCATAATAATGGTAATAAAAAATGGTACAGAAACTAAGTATTCATACCCCATCCGATAAGCGGACGGCGGATAACCGACAACGGTATTTCCGCTGTACTGTGTTGCAAAAAAAGTGAAAAACAGGACCATGACACCAAGTCCCCTGCCGCCAAGGTAATACTCATCAAGACTTTGATGGATATGTCGGTTGCGCAAAAAAGTGACAACCCCGACACCAAGCATGATCAACCCATACATGGCCAAAATTAAAATACCGGACCAACCGGAGAATGCTAATTCCATAGCTTATTTCGCTCCTTTCTGTTCGGCTTCTTCCTCGTCTTCTTCCAGCATCCAGTGATACTTCAGCACATACGATAAATAAGCAGACAATAATAATGACGACAAAATGATGATCACAGCCCAGAGCGGTACACCATAAACGAGTATCTCACCGAAGCTGTCCGGGAAATACCAAGGGGTAATCATCGCAAGCAAGATTCCTAATATGATCCAAATTCTCGGGTTTTTGATCGGTTCTCTTTTTTCGCTGCCCACGTGTGTTGCCTCCTTTTATTTCAAAATTTTCAGATTTAAAAGTGTAAAAAAAAAGACTTTGCTTACTTAGAAACTGTTTACTGCTCATGCAAGTCCGTGATTTTGCCTGCTTTGATAACCTGACCTGGAACTTCGTGACCTACTAACGTTTCCAGATGTTTGGATAAGTCCATCAGCTTGTCCAAATCCGCATTCACGTCATAGCCCATAAAGGCGAGCATATGGACAAGGTCCTCCGTGCAAATATTTCCGGTTGCCCCCGGAGCAAATGGACAGCCGCCCAGACCTCCAAGCGAAGCATCATATCGGGTCACACCTGCGCGAATTCCTTCAATGACATTGGCGAGCCCCATCCCTCTTGTATTATGGAAATGAAGGGTTACCGGAAGATCCGGCCAGCGGTCACGCACTTTTTCACATAAGCCATGTACCTGATTCGGCGTTGCCATCCCTGTCGTATCAGCAAGGGTGATCCCACCTGCTCCTAATTCAAGGTACACTTCCGCAAGCTCCAGGACACGGTCCTCAGCTATCGATCCTTCAAACGGGCAGCCGAATGTCGTAGCAAGCGTTCCATTAATATCAATTCCTGTCCCGGATAAGTAGTCGGCAATCTCTTTAAAACTGGCAAACGACTCATCGACAGTACGCCTTACGTTTTTCCTGTTATGCGTTTCACTGACAGAAGCGACGAGGTTGACTTCATCCGCCTGACACGCTGCTGCCCGCTCTGCTCCACGGACGTTCGGTATCAAAGTCGTGTAAGTGACATCTTCCTTACGCTTGATCCCATTCATCACTTCCTCCGCATCCCTTAGATTTGGAATGGCCTTCGGTGAAACGAACGAGGTGACTTCAATTTTGTCTACTCCGGAATTACTCAACTGATCGATCAATGCAATTTTGTCATCTGTCGGTACGAAACGATCTTCCATTTGGAAACCGTCCCTTGTTGCAACTTCCTGAATATAAATCCGTGTCAAGTTTCCTCCTCCTTTCTAAATGATGCCCTGGGCTTTCAAAGCTGCAATTTTTTCTTCATCATACGTCAGCCAGTCCTTCATCACTTCATCGGTATGCTGTCCAAGTTCAGGTCCGAGCCACTTCGTCTCCCCTGGTGTTTCACTCATTTTAGGAACTACACCAGGAACTTTCAGAGTTTCGCCCTCACCCAGCTGGAAGTTCTGGATCATTTCCCTGCTCAAGTAATGCGGATCCTTCACGATATCTTCGATGCTGTATATAGGCCCCGCTGGCACACGCGCTTCATCAAGTTTCGCTAAAGCGGTTTCAAAATCGACCGTTTTTGTCCAGGCTTCAATCACTTCATCGAGAAAATCAGCATCAGCCGCGCGTCCGCTGTTACTCTGATAACGCTCATCTTCACCCAGCTCCGGACGTCCAACCACATCCATCAGTCGCTTGAAAATCGCATCGCCATTACCACCGATGACAACATACTTACCATCGCTGCATTCGTATGTATTTGAAGGAGCGATGCCCGGCAAGGAAGTTCCTGTACGCTCACGGACTGCACCTACCTTATCGAATTCAGGAAGCGCACCTTCCAGCAGGCTGAATACTGCTTCGTATAACGCCACATCAATGACCTGCCCTTTTCCTGTACCTTTCACGTCCCGGTGATAAATCGCCATCATGGCGCCAATTACGGCATACATGGCAGCAACAGAATCCCCAAGGCTGACACCGACCCGCGTCGGCGCCTGATCCGGATAGCCGGTCAGATGGCGAAGGCCTCCCATCGATTCCCCGACACTGCCAAATCCCGGCTTGTCACGATATGGCCCCGTCTGACCGTATCCGGAAACTCTCACCATAATCAGTCCGGGATTGATCGCCGACAATTCCTCATAGCTAAGGTTCCATTTTTCCAAGGTCCCCGGCCGGAAATTTTCAATCAGGATATCGCATTCCATGATCAAGGACTTGATGATTTCCTGCCCTTCCTCACTTTTCAAATCAACAGTGATCGACTTCTTATTTCTCGACTGGAGTCTCCACCATAATGAAGTCCCTTCGTACACATGTCTCCAATCACGGAGCGGGTCGCCTTTCTTCGGCGGTTCCACTTTAATGACATCGGCCCCGTTTTCAGCCATCAGCCTGCCCGCGAACGGCCCGGCAATCAAGCTTCCCATCTCCAATACCTTGATACCTTCTAAACTTTGCATCATGCCATACACCTCTTTGTCTTTTTATAGCTGCTGGTCTTTTGCTTCCTTCGGATAAAAGCGCTTTCGAAATTGGATTAATTTTCAGAATGTTGTGTTATATGCTAACAGTTTGTATACAAACTTTCAACCCAGTCTGTTAAAATTACAAAAAATAAGCTTATTATACCTTCTTTGTATACAATGACCTATATTCGTTTGATGAAGCCACCCTGTTTGTATACAATGAAGTAAGGGGAGGTTGAACGAATGACCATCTATGAATCAATCAAACGTTCCATTTTACACGGAGAGTTTCCGCCCAAAATGCGGCTGACAGAAGAGTTTTTAGCAAAAAAACTAGAGACGAGCCGGACACCAATCCGGGAAGCTTTAAAACAATTAGAATCAGAAGGGCTTACCGTTTCCATGAAACGAGGCGTCCGCGTCCGTCATTTCACGAAAAAGGACATCCAGCAAATCTATGACCTGCGGACACTGTTGGAAGGCTATGCCGCTTCCCAGGCAGCCACCCACCGGACCGAAGCCGATCTTGAAAATATGCGACTGGCGAACGACTCCTATGAAAAGGCAATCGACAACTATATCAAAACAGGCGAGACGACAATCGAGAATATTCTGGATATCAATCACCAGTTCCATAACGCCGTCATCAACGCCTCACAAAACCCGCATATTTATTCCCACATCACGAAAGTGGTCGTCGTTCCACTGATTTTCCGTTCCTTCTACTGGTTCAATGAAGAGCAGCTCAGGCATTCGCTGGAAGCTCACAAGACACTGTTAAAAGCAATCGAAGAACAGGATATGGAACGGGCTCGTGTCGCCATGCATGAACATATTTATCACGGAAGAGATGAAGTATTGAAACAGATGGATACGATTGATGAGCAATATTCGCCAGCTAAAGAATTGCAGTAAAAAAGGACCTTTTTGATGAAGGTCCTGAGTCCCACCCTCTTATTCGCCTACTTTAAGGACAGCTTTTTCCTTCACCGGAACTAACCTGTCCTTATTCGCCTGCTTTAAGGACAACTTTTTCCCTCGCCGGGGCTAACCTGTCCTTATTCGCCTGCTTTAAGGACAACTTTTTCCCTCGCCGAGGCTAACCCGTCCTTATTCAACTGCTTTAAGAACAGCTTTTTCCTTCACCGGGACTAACCTGTCCTTATTCGCCTGCTTTAAGGACAACTTTTTCCCTCGCCGAGGCTAACCTGTCCTAGTTAGCCTTCTTCTCACGAAAAAAGTGCCACCCCCTGCCTGTTAAAGCATTTGCAACATAGGGTCTGGCACTTATATTAACTGTGTTTATTCGGCAGGCTCCGAATCTTCATAGGGGACTGGCATTTTGATATATACCTGGCGTCATAAAGTTAAGGTAGCCCCACGGACTCCCAGATATGTTTATGTCGATGATAATAGACGGTAGCCTCTTCCAGTGATCCTGGTGTATACTGATCCGGTATTTCTTCAGGCAGATCTGTTCTCCCTGTAATAAAACCCATGATATATAAATTAGCCTCAAATGCTCTGTCCAGCAATTCCTTTATCTCTTCATAGGAACTTCCTTCTAAAATTTCAATTAACACTTCTGCATAATAAAAATCCACCGTATGATCTTCCGGATACTTCTCCAACAGCTCACGCGCCTTCTTAACCTTTCTCTGTTCTAAATAGAGCGTCATCAGTTTAAAGCGAATACCCTGATTATCATTTGGGTTATAGTGCAACAGATATTCATAACCCTCGATCGCTTTTTCCACTTCACCTTTTTCTACATAAAAATCCGCAGTCGCTTCCTGTGCTCGGAGCATCGGACGTGCTTCGATAAATCCCCAGATACTGTGGTCATCATCCTGTCTCCATTCCGGTCGCATCGAACGAAGCCCGGTATTCTCTGCCTTTAACAAGCCTACTTCTTTCTTCAGAACGTCTTCTTCCATTTGCGCCTGGAGGACGAGCGCATCAATATTTTTATCATCATACTCCAACGCTTTGTTTACGAGCTCCTCCTTTAAGTCGATGTCCTCGACCTGCATGGCATTATAAGCAAGGATTTGGGCGCGTTCCTTATCATTGGCTGGGGTAAAAGGCTCGTGGTGCTGCTCCTTCATAAAGCGATTGATATCATCTTCATTCGTAAGCCCTGACGCTTCGATCTTTTTGTGCATTTCATAAATGCTTTTTTCCATGTCGATATTTTTCCCCGGTTCCACATTACGAACTACCGCGTCTTGATGCTCGCCCATCTTCTCATCCATCATCTGGAAAATGAAATCTTCAAACTCATCAAACCTGCGGACGATACTGCCGGTACTGACACGATATTTTTCAGCGATCTCCTTTTGCGTGACATCGTAGTCCTCCAGCTCGAAAAATGGCGTCGCCACCATGAAATATTCAAGTGCAGCTGCAAGGACAGCTGGTTTTCTGATTTGCGGTTGGTGCTCCTGACAAAAACTCTGCCAGAAGTGTTTTAGCCCATGATACCCCTCCTTTCCTTGCACGTGAGGGGGAACATGTTCATCAAGCAGGAACAATACCTCCAGTTCTTCCGGTCTTCCATCCCATATATCCTGCACCGAGTTCGGCATATCATGGAGCCAATGTTCCACTTCCTGTAAAAAATGCTCTTTTATATAGTCAGGCGCAGATATCATAGCATTACCTTGTTTTCTCCGCCTCTCGAGCTGTTGGATATAATAATCTTTGAGCTCATCACTACCCGGCATAGCAATCGGAAGGAAACTATAATTTTCCCCCCAGTTGAATAATAGGCCGAGATAAAACGGAAATTCTTCAAAGTATTCTGTTTCTAACGGAATACTTACTCTATCCACTCGATAGGTTTGATCGTGAAAATAATCACGGACCACCACAACACTTTCGCTTTCCACTTCTTCCAGATAGAAAAATCCAGGTATGGTATTTTCCCAATTTTCAACCGCTTTTCTCGTCGCAGGCCGAACAATATTTTTCTTACGCTTCGATAAAAAATGTTGATAAGGCGTCATGCCATCCTTCAGCTGTTCAAATATGCCACGATATAGCAGGCTCACCAAAAACAGGATTTGATCTTCGTCCGTTTCAGGTTCCCGATGAGGCAACAGGTAAGGATAAGATTCAAACATATATTCCTGGAATTGTTGTTGAAAGTTTTTTAGTTCTTCATCTATCTGCTGGGTAGGGAATGTCACTACATTCGATTTCCCGCAGCACTTTTTATATTTCTTTCCGCTCCCACATGGACACGGTTCATTTCTACCGACTTTCTCCACAATGTTCACTCGCTTTCTATTACTTCCTGTTAAAATAAGCGTAATAGAAAATGGTTCCTATCACAACACCCCGCCCTTAAAGACTCCCCATGTAAAACGACAAAAAGCTTGAACCACAGCTGATTCAAGCTTTTTATCATAATTAATTCGTTTGTAAAGGCATATCCTGTGCTAGTTCAGCCTGCCCAGGAGGCGTACCGTGAATAAATGCCGGAGCCGGAGTCAAGGCCGGTTTTTGACCATTGGCCTGAGGCGATTGGACATATTCAAATGTTCCTTTTCCATCCATGGCAGCACCATTAGCCCAGCGTCCTGTGCTGCTTTCCTCCCCTTCCGAGAAGTTCATGAACGAATAGGCAACATCCTGCTTTTCATATTCCGGATTAAACGTGCTCGGAACGACCGCTCCCTGTGTCTGCTCCAGTTCCTCAATAGCAGCCATCCATTGGTTTTGATGCATTTTATCCCTGGCAATTAAGAAAGAAAGCATATCCCGGACTCCAGGGTCAGTGGTCATCTCATATAAACGAACCGCCTGCAGTCTTCCTTGGGTTTCTGCATTCAAATTAGCACGGAAGTCAGCAAGTAAGTTGCCGCTGGCAATGGTATAACGGGCATTCCATGGATAACCAGAACTGTCATTTGGCTGCGCGCCTAAGCCATTCACAATCGCATGCTGCGGATTCATTCCGCCAAGCACAGCTTCCACAACAGGATCCTCGGCTGCCTGCTCCTGATCATGGGCGGGAGCACCATCGAGTAATTGAGCAATCATGGTAGCAATCATTTCGACATGGGCAATTTCTTCGGTGCCAATATCCAACAGCATGTCCCTGTATTTACTGTTTCCTCTACAGTTCCACCCCTGGAAAAGGTATTGCATCATGACGGAAATCTCGCCGAATTGCCCACCTAATATTTCCTGCAGCTTTTTCGCATAAACAGCATCAGGCTGGGAAGGCTTGGCATTATACTGTAATTCTTTAATATGTGAAAACATGTGGTTAGCTCCTTTTGATAAAACTTAATCTTTTTTAATGTAAGCCAAAAAGAGCTGTCTACCCGTATAAATAATTTCCAAAGTAGAATGGTCCACTATGGGAAGCTTAACATTTTCAAAGTGCTGCCACTTATTCATAAAAATAGAAGCCAATCGTTCATGGATAAAGAATTAGCTTCTGAAATGTCGTCTCAAAACCGTACATTTAACCTTTTATCAATTCCCCTAACTTCTGTGCATCCTCAATAGCCTTCTTATCGGTAAGAATATCTTTAGGCTTACCGCCTTCCCCTATGAGATATCCTTTATAATTCAAACCGATAAATTCGCAGATGTACTGGAACTGTTGGACAAGCGGGAGGCCCTTTACTCGCGGCTCATCTCCACCGACTGCGACCAAATATGCTTCTTTCTGACTCATTTGTTCTTTAAAGTCCGGATATTTTTCATCCCTTACCGTTTGCGACCAGCGATCGATAAAGCGTTTCATTACACTGCTCATGCCATACCAATAAATTGGTGTAGCAAAAATTAAAACTTCACAATCCATGATTTGATCAATGATCTGATCATACTCATCATCTACTGGGGAGAATCCATTGATGTCATGTCGTTGATCAACAATATCGTGGTACCGATACCGTTTCAAATCAATTCGTGTAACGTCTGGTAAGTTTTTGACGACTTCTTCTGTTAAAAGTTCTGTATTTCCATTTTCTCTTGTACTGCCATATATTACGCAAACTTTCATTTCAACCACCTCCTATTCATCATCCGTTCTAAATTGAAAACCAGAGAGCTATGTACTGCCTTCACCATCGTTAACCTGAATGGCGCTTTTCTTCACCCTCCAAATAAGCTTTTAACGCATCCATATCTTTTGCACAAGCGTTCTTAAAGGACCCGGCCATCAGCTTACCAAATAGTTTTGACAAGCCAGTAAGCTCATTTATCTCACCTTTAAGTCTTATATCAGAAGAATCTCCTGAGGAATGGATAAGGTATGTAAACACAAATTCTCCTTTACCGGTTGTTCCTTTCGTACCATCACAGCGAAGGACGATTTTGTCGGGCTCAGAAAGCTCGACTACCTCAAAATGTTCAGAAGCCTCTTTTCCGAACATCTTTCTTGTTTCCTTCCATTCACTTCCCTCTTTGAGTGGCCCCTCATCCAAACGTTCCATCCGGACTAAGCCTTTCATCCAATGTTCAGCAGCATCCAGATCAAGTAGAGATGTGTAAGCTTTTTGCTGAGGTACCTGGATATTTCTTGTCACATCAAATCGTATACTCACGGTGATGACCTCCTTTATAATTTTGCTACAGCTCTCATTCTTTTTCATCAAAACCTGTCTTTATTTGCCTGCTTTGAGGACAACTTTTCCCCTTGACGGTGCTAACTTGTCCTTTTGGAACTCCTTAAAGGACAACTCTTCCTCTTCACAGTGCTAACTTGTCCTTTTGACACTGCTTTATGGACACCCTCTGCTACAATAAAAAGTTTATCCTTAAAGTTTAGTTCTTTCTTATTAAGCAAAAACCCTTTACAAAAACAGAAAATAAAGAATAAGAACGGTTTCCCTTCAAGATAATATAACTATCTTCATAAATGGAAGGGGACCAAACCGTGAAGGAAAAATTCACAACGGTTTTTAAAATATCGGTAGGAATAATGCTGGTGCTCGTAATTATTGGGGTTGTATGGCCAGATGGCTTAGAAAAGACAACAGAGAATGTACAGGCATTCATTTCTAACAAACTAGGGTGGTATTACTTAATCGCCGTCACTTTATTCGTGCTCGTATGCCTCGCTTTTTTGCTGACGCCACTGGGGAGAATAAAGCTGGGAAAAGCAGACGAGAAACCCGAGTTTTCCAGACCAACATGGATTGCTATGTTATTCAGCGCAGGTATGGGAATTGGAATTGTCTTTTGGGGAACAGCAGAGCCAATCAGTCACTATGCCATCAATTCGCCAACCGTAGAAACGGGGACAGATCAAGCAATCAAAGATGCGATGCAGTACACCTTCTTCCACTGGGGCATTCATGCCTGGGCGATCTATGGGATAGTGGCACTTGTGTTGGCTTACTTCAATTTCCGCCATGGACATGCCGGATTGATTAGTGCCACGTTGAAACCCATCATTGGAGATAAAGCGGATGGAGTGACTGGCAAAGTTATTGATATCCTCGCCGTTATTGCCACAGTTATCGGTGTTGCGACCACCCTTGGCTTTGGAGCAGTACAGATTAATGGCGGCTTATCCTACTTGTTTAATGTCCCAACGGGCATTCTGGTGCAGTTTATCATTGTCGCGGTCGTCACCGTATTATTTATGATTTCAGCCTGGACCGGCCTGGGGAAAGGGATCAGAATACTCAGCAATGTCAACATGGGATTGGCAGGTCTTTTATTCTTGCTTGTTTTCTCCGTAGGCCCGACTTTATTCATTTTGAACTTATTTACAAGCTCAATCGGAGCATATTTTCAACACCTTCCGACTATGAGTTTTCGCATCGCGCCGTTAGATGAAGAAACACGGGAATGGATCAATAATTGGACGATTTTTTATTGGGCCTGGTGGATCGCCTGGTCTCCGTTTGTCGGCGTATTCATCGCTCGGGTTTCCCGCGGCCGTAGCATCCGGGAATTTGTATTTACGGTGTTGGTCGTCCCGTCCGTCATCGGCTTTTTATGGTTTGCTACCTTCGGAGGTGCTGCAATCTCACTGGAACATAATGGTGTGGACACAATTTCCTCCCTGGCAACAGAAGAGTCACTTTTCGGTGTTTTTTCCAATATGCCATTAGGAATGATTGCTTCGATTGTAGCCATGACCCTGATTGGCACCTTTTTCATCACCTCAGCTGATTCAGGAACCTTCGTTTTGGGGATGATGACAACCGGAGGTTCTGAAACTCCCGGAACTACGATCAAACTGACCTGGGGAGTCCTGCTGTCGGCTACTGCACTTGCCCTTCTCTATACAGGCGGACTGCAAGCCTTGCAGAACACGATGATTATTGCCGCTCTGCCTTTCTCTATTATCATGCTGTTAATGGTCATCAGCTTTGTCAAAGCTATTTATAAAGAGGGAAGAGAATTAGGTATTGGACGGTTCCACCCGCCCAATAAGAAAAAAGCTAAATAAACGAGGCTGCCCCCAGTGCACGAAAACATGAACGCACTGGGGGCAGGTCTTTATTCATCTTATCCAACTCAAGCTTTTTCAGCTCGTTCGTTGCTTTTTATGACGTTGGCACCAAGCACATGTTCAAAATGACCAAGCGCCCATTGGTGCCCCTCTTCATTAAAACTGGCTACCGCACGCTCATGTACAACGATGGAATACCCTAAGTTGTATGCATCCATCGCTGTATGGAGCACACAAATATCCGTGCAGACGCCAATAAGGTGAATTTCATGGATGCCTCTTTCTTTTAAATAAAGATCAAGGTCAGTTCCTGCAAACGCACTATAACGTGTTTTATCCATCCATTTCACATGGGACAAGTCCTTGTTTTTTTCATACAAGCCCTGAAGTGAACCATACAGTTCCCTGCCATCGGTTCCCTCAATGTTATGGGGAGGAAATAGTTTATGTTCGGGATGATACCGATCGTCCTGGTGATGCAAGTCCACTGCAAAAACGACAGCATCCTTGTCTTCCACCCACTGTTTCACTAACCCTTGTATGTCACCTTCAATTTCCTGTCCCGGCTTTCCACAGGTTAACGCCCCATCATCTGCCACAAAGTCATTCGTATAATCAATCACAAGTAAACACCTGTTCATCCAAACGCCTCCTCTCAGATATAATTTTACATATGTATGTATAGTTGTAAAGACACTTTCACCTATACAAATATACAAAAGAAGACGCAGACACCATAGTGTCTGCGTCCCTGCTCATGTTGGAAAGTTATTTCACCGAACGCCAGGGGGCGGGCGTTGGGTAGCTGGGTGCTACGGTTCTATACTAACAAAAATTTTGGCCGAAATGCCGGATGTAATCAAAAGGACATGCAATTTACACATTTTTTCCATACTTATTCATAAATAATGCCTGCCGAGCATGCTAAAGTAGTTCAGGCAATAGCAAGCGAAAACATCGTATTCTATCTATTTATTTATTTGTTTTTTCTATCCAGCCGATAAAATTACTCATCACGTCATCTAAGAATTGAATCGTTGGTTCATCAATTAATTTTCCTTCTTCATCCATCTTTTGATGAATGGCGCCAATCAAAACCTCATTTCCCGGTAAAGTAAGCGCGGCTACACCTGGAGCATTAAGGATCTGACGCAGATGCATTTGGGCACGGACCGTTCCTAGTGCACCCATCGTACCGCCCGCAATCATCACTGGTTTATTCGTCATGACTTTGTCTACCCTGGAACACCAGTCTATCGCATTTTTCAAAACACCCGGCACAGAATGATTGTACTCAGGTGTAACAATGATAATACCATCAGCCTCCACTATCTTCTGTTTAAATTCTCTTACAGTCGCTACTGGATTTTCCTCTTCATCCTGGTTAAAAAAAGGCAGTTCTTCAATATGTAAAAGTTTGATTTCAGCTTTCTGCTGATAACGTAGTCGGATATAATTAGCAAGTTTCTTGTTATAAGATTCCTTCCTGATACTTCCGGCAATAACGACAAATTTCATTCCATTACCCTCCTTAATTTTCAGCTCCAATATTAAGAGCATTCTGTTTAATCTTCATTAGTGTCCTTGTTAAAGTATTTAGCTCTTCCTCCGTGATCCCATTTGTTAAGCATTCGCCAATACTTTGTGTGAATGGGATAACTTCTTTTCCAAGTTCTTTTCCTTTCTCCGTAAGATAGACTTTGAAAGATCGACGATCCTTCTTATCACTTTCTCTTCGGATATAATCTTTTGTTTCAAGCCGATAAATCATACGGGTAATACTGCCTCGATCTTTTTTTAACTGTTCAGCAATTTCATTTGGTGTGTATCCTTCCTGCTCCCAAAGCAGAAGCATAATAAGGTTCTGTTCTGGAGCAAGGTTGAACGGCTTTAGTTGATCTGTAACAGCATTGATAATGGTTAAATCTACATCTCGAATAAAAATCCCAATATTCTCATAGGAATTCACTGCTACCACCTCAGTAGTTCCGACATTATAGTTGACTAGTCAATTATATGAAAAAAACATCTTCATTTCAAGTAATGATCCGGTACAAGCCTTCATAAAAAGTTAGCAATTCAGAAGAAATCTCCCGTTATTATCAATGGTAAAATTTACAACGTAGTAAACGAAAGGAGGAAAGAAAACATGAAAAAACTTTCAATTGCTTATTGGATTTCCACAGGTCTTCTGACAGCTTTGATGCTTTTTAGTGCGATTACTAATATTCTTTCTCATCCCGATGCCATTACCTTATTCAATCACTTGGGCTACCCTGATTACATTATTCCATTTATCGGAGTTGCCAAATTACTGGGTGTGATTGCGATATTAGTCCCTGGTTTTCCTCGAATTACAGAATGGGCGTACGCCGGGTTTGCGATTGATCTCACAGGAGCGATGTACTCGACTTTTTCTGTGGGAGATCCTGTAAGTTCTTTCTTGATCTTTTACCTGTTATTATTCGGTTCCTACTTCTGCTACCACAAAAAACAAAGCTTCGAGACTTCGAGTGATAGGGAGATCATTAACAACAAAATACCTGTTTGATTGAAATAGAAGGGACTCTTTCTATGCTAGTATCTTCATCTTATCCGTTGGTATAAAGACGATAAAATATTTTTCCAATTACTAAAAAAGCGCAATTCCTTAGTAGGGATTTGCGCTTTTGTTAAGACCTGGATTTGCCATATCGTCCATGTATAAAATAACAGTAAAAAAAGACGCCCTGCTATCAGGACGCCTGTGTTCGAACTTTACATTAATATAGTTTTTGCAGCGCTTCTTTATTAAAGGCTAACAGATCATCCGCTCTGCCTTCATGGATTTTCTTCACCCATTCTGGATCCATTAATAACGAACGGCCGATTGCTATAAGGTCGAACTCATCACGATCCAATTTGTCCATTAATCCGTCAAGTTTTGTTGTTTCGGCACCAGAGAAGTCCGTAAAGACACCATCAAGACCGACAGAACCGACAGAAATGACCGGCTTGCCTGATAGTTTTTTCGTCCAGCCTGCAAGGTTTAAGTCGGAACCCTCAAATTCAGGCTCCCAGAACCTGCGTGTGGAGCAGTGGAAAATATCAACACCAGCTTCAACAAGCGGCTGTAAGAAGCGTTCCAGCTCATCAGCCGTATGAACCAATTTCGCTTGGAAGTCATTCATTTTCCACTGGGAGAAACGGAAAATAATCGTGAAGTCTTCCCCGACTTCACGACGGCACGCTTCTACAATCTCTACGGCAAACTGCGTGCGCTGAACGAAACCTCCGCCATAACGGTCGGTGCGTTTATTGGTGTTTTCCCAGAAGAATTGGTCGATCAAGTAACCATGAGCCCCATGGATTTCAATAGCATCAAAGCCGAGGCGTTTCGCATCCGCTGCTGCTTTGGCATAGGAATCCACCAACGCCTCTACCTCTTCTGTAGATAATGGTTCATTCACTTTCTCCCCATCTAAGCTTAGACCTGATGGTCCCACCGGCTGTGCCTCTTCATTGGGAAGGTCTCCCTTGCTGCGAGTCATTCCTACATGCCACAGCTGCGGTGCAATTTTACAGCCGGCCTCATGCACTTCTTTCACCACATTGGCCCAGCCGTTCAATGCCTTCTCTCCATGAAACACAGGAATACTCGCACCAGACACAGAAGCAGGATGGTCAATCCCTGTTCCTTCTGTAATAATCAACCCGACTTCATTCTCCGCCCGTCTGCGGTAATACGCCGCCACTTCCTCATCAGGAACATTTCCAGGTGAGAATCCGCGTGTCATCGGTGCCATCACGGTACGGTTCGGAAGGTTTAATTTATCACTAGTAAAAGGTTCAAATAAAGGTTTCGTTGTAGTTTGATTTGTCATAATCTGCCTCCTTTTTCAACGATGTAGGTAATTATTACAGATGAAAGAAAGAAACGAAAGAAATCTGTTTCTAGCCAGCACATCAATTCTTTCATTCCCTCTATCATCGCCCCCCTATAAGGAAGGTTTGATTTCGAGATACTGAAACAGAATTCCAGCTAATGCCCTCGTTAGCTGAACAGATTATTCATTATCCATTCATATAAAAAATTACCAGCCATACCTACGAAAAAGTATTTAATAAAAATCAAGAATTTCTTAGGTTTATCGCGATTTACCAGTAAGATAACTAATCCAAATATAAAACCAATTACAAGCGATTGAAATAACAGTGCCATTAAAAACTTCCTTTAACAATTATAATTATTTATAAATTCTCCGATAGGTGATCCACTCAACTCTCTACAACCATCTTAAGAGAATAGACATTCGCTACTATCATCATTGGAATTCTCCTGTCTGTTTGGACGTCTTGGGGTTTTACTGGATTAGCCCGAGTAACACCACGCTCCATAAGTAAGGTTATGGACTAATCTTGTTCTTTTTTAACAAAACCTGTCCTTATTAACCTTGTTTCTGGACAACTTTTTCTTTCGACAGGGCAACCCTGTCCTTATTAGACACCTTTGAAGACACAGGTGTGCTTTTCTTACAACAACCTGTCCACTTAAGCATGCTATCTTAATTCTTCTTTCGTTTCCAATGCCTGACCCTCACAGCATGCAAAACAATAGCGCAGTGGCAGGTACCTCATTAAAAAGAGAAAAACACTCCCGTCACAAGAAGTGTTTTTCTCTTATTCCAATCCTATTTTTCAAAAGCCCGCTTCAATGCCGAGGAGGCCTGATCGATACATTGCTTCCCTTGCTCCAGTACACCAGGCATCCAGAAGAACCCATGAATCATTCCTACATAACACTTCGCTTCAACAGCAACACCAGCTTCTGTCAATCGCTTAGCGTAAGCCTGGCCTTCATCACGCAACGGATCATACCCTGCAGTAACGACCAGTGCCGGGGGAAGCCCGTTCAGGTTCTCGGCAAGTAAAGGCGATGCATACGGATGCCTCCCATCCGATTCTGTCCGTAAGTAGTGATCCCAGAACCATTCCATTGAATCTTTGGTCAGCAGGTAGCCATCTGCGTTGTCTTTGTAGGATTTCGTCTCATAGGAATGGTGGGTAACCGGGTAGATCAATAATTGATAAGCTAACGAGAAATCCCCTCGGTCGCGCGCCATCAAGGCGACAACAGCAGCTAGGTTTCCACCGGCGCTATCTCCGCCAACCGCTATACGATTACTGTCCACATCAATTGATGCGCCATGTTCCACCGCCCATTTTGCTACCGCATAAGCATCGTCAGCTGCCGCTGGGAATTTATGCTCCGGTGCCAATCGATAATCTACCGAAATAACGACACAATTACTTTGGTTGGCAAGCAGACGACACGGAACATCAACGGTATCCAAATCGCCGATGACCCAGCCGCCGCCATGATAGAAAACCAGTGCCGGAAACGGTCCTTCCCCTTCTGGCGTGTAGATACGGACAGGAATATCTCCTGCTGTACTTGGAACCGTACGATTTTCCACCTTTGCTACTTCTACCGGTTCCCCTGCAAGAGGAGAAAAATCAGTAGAAGCCCTCGCTTCTTCCGGTGTTAACTCGTGCATCGGCGGGTCACCCGCCGCTTCCATTTGTTCTAACAGAAACTTCGCTTGAGGATCAAGAACCATATAATAGCCTCCTTTTTGTAACGCTTTCAAATTACTTGAAAGAAAACCCTTTATACCCATTCGCTACGTCGTCAATCCATATTCATTATCTGCCGTACGAATCCCTTTCGGAGCAATCGATTCGATCGAAGACGCTTTTACATCAACTAAACGGACTTCACACAAACGATACAGCATGTACAAACCAGAAAACCCGACACCGAGTACCACGGCATCCACCTGGTTTTGAGGGTCGTGTGAATATACCATTCTATTCCTCCTTTATATATTCCTCTATCAAAAAGAAGAGTTTTTGAGAAAAAATATATGAGAGAATCTACTTTAGAACATATGTATGGTAGAAATGATAGGAACTTTTCATCTCTTATAAAAAATCTACCACCAAACAAAAAGTTGCCTGCCCCCTAGCATGTTAATACATAATCGCAGTAGGGGGCAGGCAACTTATTTATATTTATTTTTTTAAGTAAAAAAATCACCTGATAAGGCGACAAAAGCAGCTATCTTCCTCCTGAGAGGTGAGAATCGAATAAGTCTATAATTTCTAAGAATCTCTCCGCTTCTCTAAATGTGTGATCGGCCAGTAGTGGATGTATATTACTCTTAATACGACAAGCCTCTATTAACTCTCTAGCTGTCTTCTTAAAATCCCTTAAAGACACAACCGATACCCTGTTTTGATCCAGAAACTGATCCATCAGCGGTACAGTTTCAGATTGGGGGCGCATCGAATCTAAATCAATGGCTTGAAAAACTAATTGGTCAAAATCATGACTGAATTCTCTTGCCTGGTCCACCAGTTTTCTTTCAGATGGATCTAAAAGGTGTCCGATAAACTTGGCATGATCGGCCATTATCCTGAGAAAGAATAAATTTTCCTGAATGATGGTATCAGGTTCGGGTGCCAACTTTCCCTCATTAAGATCCCTTAGACGATTGGCAAAGTAAGCAGCTTCTCTGCTGATATGGTCCACTAATAATGGGTAGTTATTTGTCGTTATTTCACAGCGCAACGTTAAACCTAAGACTTTTCTCTTATAACCCCAAATAGCAACAGCCGCTTGATAAACTTCATTGTTGAAGGATTTAACTTGTTGGATATCCGAGTTTACATTAAACCTCGCTAACTTCTCCTCTATCCGCTCAAAAAGGGTAATAAACTGTTGAGCTTCCGCTATCAATTGCGCTTGTTCATAAGTAAATCCTAAACTGAGAAATAAAGCATGTTCCTTCATGATTCTGGACCAAAATCGAATTTCATCCAAGGACCTCTCGACAATCGGATTACTCATGATGCCCCCTCCTCTTTAAACATCTCCTCCCCATACTTATGTAATAAAATTTGCAGCTATTCCTTTAACTTTTTAATCAAACCGCCGTCCTCAATGTTGTTATATTAAATGGTGCCTTTAAATGGTGCCTGACCCCCAGTATGCTAAAGCATTACAGCAGTGGGTCAGGCACCATCATTTGTGATGAAACGTTATTAATACCCTTTCAAAAAATCCACCCTATTAGGTAAATCTTCATTATTTTCAATTCTTTCCAATGTGTCCCAAAAGCAGGCGATCGCTTCGTTCAACTCGGTCACAGCCGATATATGAGGAGTGATGATGATATCGTCTCTTTCCCATAGCTGGGAACTCTCTGGCAGCGGTTCTGTTTCAAGCACATCTAACACTGCGTAACGAACCTTTCCGGAATTTAACGCTTCCAGGAGCGCTTGCTCGTCTACCGTATGACCTCTACCGACATTGATAAAGGCAGCGCCGTTCAACTTGCTGAAAAACGCACGAGCAAATAACTTACTCGTTTCATTTGTCAAAGGCAATGTGCTAATAATCCAATCTGCCTGGGCAGTCAGAGTGTTTGCAGAGCTGGTTTTCGTCACTTTTTGAAAGTACTCCTTTTGTTTGCCGCTGTGTGAGACGCCGAAAACGGTGGCTCCAAAGCTTGAAAATACCTTGGCAATCTCCTGTCCAATCTCCCCTGTACCAAATATAACAATCGTTTGGTCCTTCACCATTTGGGGAGTTTTGGGAGCCCACTTCTTCTCCCATTGTCTTATTCCAAAGTAATGATGAAACTGAAGATCCCTTAATACATAGCTTAAACAATACTCGCTTATTTTTTGTCCAAACGTGCTAACCGTACGGGTTAGAAGAACATCACGTTCCTTCCATCCATCAATTTCCAAATAGTTATTTACACCCGCATTAAAAGAATGAACCCATTTAATTCCGGCAAAATGGAAGCCAGGGCATGGCTTGAAACCGACATAGGCATCTGCCCATGACAAATCCTCTTCGGTAATTTCATCCATCTGTTTAAAACGAAAGCTCTGAGGTGTTTCAGCAGGTAACAGTTCTTGAAATTCCTTTTCATAGTTTCCTGCAACCAGTATAGTCTGTATGTTCATTAGAGTTCCCCCATACTTTTATTAGAAAATGCCTCAAGTCCATATTCAATACTAAAACATTACTAAATATTTTCAAATACTGCATTATCTCGAATTCAATTCTTCTATTAATCTGCCCTAATATGGATTAAAACTACTCGAAAAATAAATTAAAAACGGAGCCCGATCCCCAGCATGCTAATGCATTACCTCATAGGGGTTCAGGCTCCGTTATTCGCATTTACAGGTGCAGGAATCATCAGATTCTAATTAAAAAGCGTTTATAAACTTACCGTAAAACTATTCATGTAACCACATCAAAATTTGGCCCTACTTATTATACTTTCTCAATACGTTTTCGAATGAACGTTCACTACATCAAGCTTGGAAGCTGCCTCCTCCGCTTGTTTGCACGCAGCCGTTACACTTTCTCCTTTATTCAGTATCACAGCCATGCGACGGCCGACTTTTGTAGAAGGCTTTCCAAATAAACGCACTTGCGTGTCAGGTACAGCTAACGCTTCTTCAATTCCGGAGATTTGGTAGTCGTTGCTTTCCTCTGTTGCTTTGATTGCATGACTGGCTCCCGGGGAAACAAGGGCAATCTCCTCTATTGGAAACCCTAATATCGCCCGGACATGAAGCGCAAATTCCGATAGCTCCTGGCTAATTAAGGTAACCATCCCGGTATCATGCGGTCGTGGGGAGACTTCACTGAAATACACGCCATTTTCTGTAATAAACAGCTCTACACCAAAGACGCCGAAGCCGCCTATTTCATCGGTGACTTGCTTTGCCAGGTTTTCGGCTTCCTTAATATGTTCCTCACTCATGGCATGGGGCTGCCAGGATTGGATATAATCCCCATCCTGCTGCAGGTGGCCGATTGGCGGACAGAAAAACGTTCCATTAGCAGAGCGAACCGTTAACAGCGTGATTTCCGAATCAAAATGAATGAATTCCTCTACAATCACACGGGTACTTTTCCCCCGCCCGCTATTCATGGCTTCCTGCCAGGACTTCTCGATATCTGATTCTGTCCGGCACAGGCTTTGTCCCTTTCCGGAAGAACTCATAATCGGTTTGATTACACACGGGGTACCAATAGTATCAACCGCTTCTTTTAATTCTTCTAAAGAGTTGGCAAATTCGTATTTCGCTGTCGGAAGTCCCAGTTTTTCACTTGCCAGCCTCCGAATACCTTCGCGGTCCATCGTCAATTGAGTGGCGTAGGCAGTTGGGATGACATTGTAGCCCTCCTGTTCCAACTCTAGCAGTGTTGCAGTAGCAATCGCTTCTATCTCCGGAACAATATAATCCGGCTGTTCCTGCTCGATCACACTACGCAGCGCATCACCGTCAAGCATATCCACTAAATGAAAACGATGAGCTACCTGCATGGCAGGCGCACCTTTATATCGATCGACTGCAATGGTCTCTATTCCTAATCGCTGGGCCTCGATCACTACTTCTTTCCCCAACTCTCCTGACCCTAATAGCATCATTTTTTTCGCATGATTTTGGTTCGGTGCTCCATACATGTTGCAATCCCCCTGAACATTTTAATTTACAGCTATTCTATCGTGCCTCACGGAGAAACATCAAGCTTTTTCAGGTTAAAAAACGAACATTTAAACTAAAAAAGTAAAAATCGTTCATATATTCATCCCGTCTAACTGCCAAATCGAACATCAGTGATGGAAAAATAGGGAAAGTGGGTAGCGGTCACATAGGATAATGGAATGATTACAAGTAGGTAGCACAGAAAGATGACATCAAATTTAGAAAAACTTAATCGATAGAAATACGTTCGATTTCCATGATTAGTAAAACGCTTGGCTTCCATCGCCACCGCAATCCGATAGGCTCTTCGGATACTTTGAGATAGCAGGGGAATCGAATAGGCTTTAATTTTTTTATAAAACTCCTTTATCCCTCTTTCTCCTTGGACACCACGTACTTGCAATGCATAATGCAACGTTTGCATCTCTTCGATCATCAGCGGAATCAACCGTATGGCAGCCATAAAGCTATAGGCATATTTCGGTTTCAGTTTGAATTGCTGCATTAAGGAATAAAACAGATAAACAGGACGAGTTGTCAGTGCAAACACAATTCCTAAGATGGCAAAGCTAATCCCCCGGAAGCCTAAATGTAATCCCCGGAAGAAACTCTCTTCGGTAATATGGACCAACCCCCACTTGGCCCACGTGATCTCCCCTTTCCCGAAGAATATCATCGAAGTGGAAGATGTAAGAAAAATTAATAGAAAAGGAATGGAAATTACCAATAACCGCTTCCACGGATGTCCGGTAAAAAACAAGTAAAGAACGAGCATTCCTACCATATAGTTGATGAGTATATTAGTATTATGAATCATCAACAGATGAATGAATAAGAAAACCATAATGAGTAATTTCAAGCTCGGATTAATTTTGTGGAGCCATGTTTCCTTATAAGAAAAGTCCATTGCCATCGCTTCCCCCCCCTATGAAATGACTGCTGGCTGTAACATTTCTAAATAGTTCGGAGCAGGAGATTCCATGACGAGTTCCCCGTCTTCCATCCTCCACACTTTCGTTGCAAAGTTTTTCACTATATTCAGGTCATGTGTCACCATAATAATGGTCGTCCCTTGAGCCCTTAACTGGTCCAGTTGCTCTAAAATGGCAAATGTATTTTTTGCATCCTGGCCGAAGGTAGGTTCATCCAACAGGATAATCGGCTGTTCTTTTACAATTGAAGCAGCGACACTCAACCTCCGCTTTTGACCCATGGATAACTGGTAAGGGTGTGTGTGTCGATGATCTTCCAAATGATACAACTCCAGCATCTCGTTGACGCGCCGGGCAATTTTCTCCTGGTCCCATTTCGCTAAATGAAGGCTGAATGCAATTTCCTCATAGACAGAATTCGTGACGAATTGAAATTCCGGGTTTTGGAAGACAAAGCTGACATACTCAGCCAAATGTTTGATCCGCTTGTAATCTTGTTCAAGAATGGTGTAAGTGCCCGTGGTCTTTAAAAGGTTCATCATGGCGAGCAGCAGGGTACTTTTTCCTGCCCCGTTTTCGCCAAGTATCGTCACCCATTCCCCGGGATGAGCATATGCCTCCTCGACTTGGAGGGCTTTGACTTTACCTCTAAAAGCAGAAAAATCGGATAGATGAACCGCTGGTTTTGTATCCTCTGTATTGCCTGGTGTTGTAATATGCCTGCTTTTGTCCTGCATGTAGTCCTCCCAAACGCCTGGGTACCAAATCCCCTGTTCGATGAGTACATGTTTATGGTGATCAAACACCTGCTGTTTAGGTCCGTCGGTAATGATCGTCCCATTTTCATCGAGAAGAATGACACGATCGACAAAATCGACCACCTGGTCAATTTTATGTTCGACTATCACTACGGTCTTATCTTCTCCCACATTTTTGATTGTGTCCCAAACAAGCTTAGTACCCTCCGGATCCAGCATGGCTGTCGGCTCATCTAAACATAATACCTCAGGTTCCAGGGCAAGCACCGAGGCAATGGCCAGCCGCTGTTTCATCCCCCCGGATAACGTCTGGATTTTCGTATGGGTATCATCGAAATTCAGTCCAACCTGCTGGAGATAATGATTAATATAGTAATCCATTCTTTCCCGGGGAATCTGAAGGTTTTCTAATACAAACGCAATTTCCTCATCTACATAGGGCATACAAAATTGAGCGTCCGGATCCTGGAATAAAAATCCCCAGGACTCTGGAATGGTTAGCGCATCTGCTTTCATTGGCACTTCCACCGCATGAGGTATCAGTCCTGTTAATACTTGTAAAAGGGTTGATTTACCAGACCCGGATGGCCCCAGTATCAACACCTTCTCTCCCCTGTCAATAGAAAGAGAGAAGTCTTCGAATAACAACGAGTCCACTCCGGGGAACTTCAACCGCATGTTTGTCATACTGGCAATCGTTGTCATACTATCCCTCCTGCTAGCCTAAAGCCTGATAATCTTCTTTCGTAGCTGGACGTACAAGGTTGGTAACACCTGTCTTTTCTAAGGCCTGGACAAGAAGATGAGCGAAAATACCGGAAATAAGAATCGCTCCCGCTATTCTGGTTCCAAACAAAATAAGTAAGTTCCAGAGTGCCAAATCTCCGATGTAACCGTAATAAAAGTCAATGCCGATGGAAGCAAACGCAGCTGCGACACCTGCTAATGAGGCAACCAGCATATCATAGCGCTTATAACGGAACGCCGCGAAAATCAATTCAGCAGCAAGTCCCTGGCCAATTCCGAATATAAGGGTGGCGACTCCCCATTCCCCGCCAAAAATAAACTCACCCTGGGCAGCAGCGACCTCTGCTAATAAAGCTACGCCAGGTTTTCGTATGATCAAATAAGCCACTACCGCCGCTATGAACCACATGCCATAAATCAGCTGCTCCAGATGTATCCCTAGTGTGGCAACTACTCCATATAGCGGGCCCCACAATTTATATATCACCCCAAATATCAGTGCGATGATGATGGTTACTAAAATATCTGTCAACTTTAATCCTTTTTCCATGTTTCCTCCATCTCCTTTGCTAGGTTAATTTTTAAATAGGTTCTTTTCTGTCAATCGTTTCAGCTGTTCAATAGATCCGAATTCTCCAGCCACATTTTCTTGTGGTAAGACATGTCCCAGAATAAATATTCCAGTTTACTCGTATGAAGGAAGATTTCTTCTAACTGAGCTTTTTCTCGTTCCGGCTTACCATCCGCAAGTTCATTCATCAGTTTTTTCATAGCTTCCGCAAGCTCTGTAAATTCGTCCGAAGCGTACATCTTTATCCAATCCCCATAGAATTCATGGTCACTGGCCCCTTCATTTTCATTCAATGCCAGCCCGATAACATTGTAGCTCCACGTACAGGCAAGCACGCATGCCACTACCTCAGCCTCCGATCCTTGATGAGCCTTATTCAGCATGTAGCTCGTATAGGCTAGAAGTGTAGAAGATGGTTTGGTATTTTCTAATGCTTCCTTACTGATTCCCAGTCTTTCTGCATAGTTTCGATGCAGATCCATTTCTTCGTTCAGTGTCGAATGCAGTAAATCAGCAAACATGGTCATAGTATCTAAGCGAGTTGCCTTCACGCTTCCCAACGCAAATACCCGGCAATAATCGATTAAATATAAGTAATCCTGCTCCATAAAAAACTTGAACTTTTCAATATCTAAACTTCCATCTCCGATGCCCTTAACAAATGGGTGTTCAAGGTAGGCATCCCAAATCGGTTTAGCATGATTATAAAGACGATCGGTAAACATCACATCTCATCCTTTCGCTCAGATTGTTGAAACCACTCATTTAAGAAAGCAACAATGGTTTTGGTGAATCGTTGAAGCTGGTTTCGATCAAGCGACTCATTAACGGCATGTGCCTGATCGAGTGTGCCTGGGCCATACAGAACAGTAGGGATGCCGGCCTCCGCTAACCATCCCCCATCTGTAACAGTAGGAGACATGGAATAATCAACCGGAGTTTGGAAAATACGTTGATGTGCGTTTGCCAACAACTCAACCCCTACATGGCTGGTGTCCACTGAGAATGCAGGGAAAATTTCTCCTTGCTCTTCTATCATCGACGTGCCGCCCCATGAAAATTGAGGTGGGTGATCTCTTAACCAGGGATCTGCTTTAGCTGCATGATTTATGTGCGCTTCTATCTCTCTGATCACATCTTCATAGTGTTCTTCCGGATAGTAATGTACAGTGATCCATAACGAGCATCGGTCAGCAATGAAAGCAGCATGTCGGCCGCCTTCAATGACAGCCGGGTTGATTGTATTGGACCCCGAAGGAAATCCAGGACTCGATTTCGTAACTGCCCAATGCCTCTCCAATTCTTGCAACGCAGTAATTATTTTCATCATTTTTTCTATCGCACTCGCCCCATGGATACCACCGCCAGCATGGATCATCGACCGCCTTTGGGCATCATGCAGTGTTTCACTGCTTTCGATTGTTATCCAGCCAGTGATCACACCACCCTGTCCCTGGATTTGACAGTCACTTGTATCGACTACTAGCGCTAAATCAGCATGATATCCCCTTTCACAGCAAGACTTAGTCCCTGCTTCTCCAACCTCCTCGCCAACAACGGATTGGACATAGAGGTTCCCTTTAGGTTCTACACCAGCTTCATGGAGCACCTGTAATGCAAAAAGAACCCCAGCCATGCCTCCTTTCATATCGGCTACCCCGCGCCCGAATACTTTGTCCTTCGTTACCGTACATTCGAATGGATTATAGGCCCATTGCTCATTTTCCTCGATGGCAGCTACATCGAGATGGCCGTTGATGATCAGACTTTTCGCCTGGCCTTCGTCTTGTCCCCGTTTAGTCCCCACCACCACGGGGTCCCCGGGATACAAATCCCACGACTCGATCGTAAAGTCCAATTCTTTCAGTCTATTAGCCACATACTCCTGAGCCTCCTTCGCATTCCGGGCAGGCGGGCTCAACGTTGGATAGGCTACTAAATCGGACAATAGTGCCAGCAGTTCATCTTCTCTTTCTTCCACTTCATTCCATAAACGGACTAACTGGTCATCCATGAACCATCCGCTCCTTTCCATTAGACAAACTTGGCTTATCGACAAAGTTCTTATGTCGAAAGCCTTTAAAAGTAAAATAAAATAGCCCGCCCCTTCATGCGAAGGAGCGAGCTATTATTTTTGAATATATTAAAGAAAGATTTCACCCGCTTCACTTCCCTCCGCTAGTATGATCTAGATCAGGTTATAAGGGTCAAAGCTTCAAGCTTCTCTCAGCCAATTCATGGCTCCCCTAGTGAAGTATTCTTATTCAATTGTTATCTGTTGAATGGAAGTTAGAATCTGCCACTCAAAGAGTCAGTCTTATAGCAGCACTCTCTTAACATAAAAAATGCCACTTTCCAGAAAAGAAAAGTGGCATGACCTATCATAGATGAAATATTTCATGAATACACTTTCCTCCGCTGGATTTTTAGCCAGTTCAGGTTCAAAGAGTTCCAAAGTTATACTTTGATCTCAGCCTTAAAAGAAAGGCTCCCCTAGTGAATGCACCTATTAAATTTTGGAATGATTTAATTTATACCATACATTATTTTTATTTATTCGTCTATACCGTTATCTGACTTTTTCAATTAATTATTGGACAGCAATTGGCTATTTTCCTCTCAGCCTGTCCTAATCAACCTTGTTTCTGGACAACTTTTCCCTTTACGAGCGCAAACCTGCCCTTATTAGTATCCTTTGAAGACACAGTGGTTCTTTTCTTACATCAACCTGTCCTTTAAGCATAAAAAGGTGCCTGATTCCCAAGCATGCTAGATGATTAGCGCAGTGGGGGCAGGCGCCGTTATTATGAAGGTGATCAGCCTTATTCCCCGCCGGATGAAAGCATTAGGGAAATGGATGGCCAGTACTTAATCAGATTCAGCACGGGGATTCCCGGTTATCTAAGATATAGTTGAATTTTGTGGCACTTTCTCTCGTATCCTTCGAGCCGCCTCCACCATATTGGTCAGAGCTGCAGTGGTTTCCTCTACCCTTCTTGTTTTCAACCCGCAGTCTGGGTTAACCCAGAATTGACGGGGTTCGAGAACCTTCAGTGCGCGAAGAATATTCCTTTCCATCTCTTCCACGGCTGGTACCCGTGGGCTGTGAATATCATAGACGCCAAGCCCTATCCCTTTTTCGTAGGAGTTTTTCTCAAAATCAGAAATAATTTCACCGTGGCTTCGGGCAGCTTCAATCGAAATGACATCCGCATCCAATTGATCGATCGTCTCCATGATCTCTCCAAATTCAGAGTAACACATATGGGTGTGGATCTGTGTTTCATCTTTCACGGAAGAAGTGGCGAGTTTGAAGGCGTAGACAGCGTCACGTAAATACTGTTCCTGCTTTTCCGGTTTAAGCGGCAAGCCTTCACGCAATGCAGGTTCATCTACCTGGACCATCTGAATCCCTTCATCCTCCAGGTACTTGATTTCCTTTTGCAACGCGAGGGCGATTTGCTTCGTAACATCAAAGTTGCTGATGCCTTCATGAACAAATGACCAGTTCAGAATCGTAATTGGCCCTGTTAGCATTCCTTTTACCGGCTTTTCCGTCAGTGATTGGGCATAGGCGATTTCCTTCACGGTCATCGGCTCTGTCAAAGCCACGTCACCGAAAATAATCGGTGGCTTTACACAGCGCGAGCCATAGGACTGCACCCAAGCGAATCGTGTAAACGCGAACCCTTCCAGCTTCTCACCGAAAAATTCAACCATGTCATTGCGCTCGAATTCCCCATGGATCAGGACATCCAGACCGATTTCCTCTTGTCTGCTAATCCACTCCGCTATATTTTCTTCAATAAATGCCTGGTATTCCGAATCCGACCATTTTCCTCTCCGCCTATTTTGACGTCCCTGTTTGATATCAGCTGTTTGCGGCAGGCTGCCGATTGTCGTCGTAGGTAATAACGGCAGCTTGAGAAATTGTTGCTGAACCTGCTGACGGGAGGCATATGCCATAGACCGTTCAGGTGTTACTCCCTCCCAACTTTCCACTTCTTTTCGGACATCATGGCGGTTTCTGGCAGCAGAATTCCATAATGCTTCGCGATTTTGCTTCTGTGCGATGATTTTATCCTTTATCGTAGATTCTCCCTGATTGATTCCTTTTGTCAAAATGGCAGCTTCCTCTAGTTTCTGGTCAGCAAAGGCCAGCGCATTTTTCAACAAAGGATCCAATTCATCTTCCGTATCCACCGTCACTGGCACGTGCAGCAAGCTGCAGGACTGCTGGATGATCAGACGGTCTTTGTCAACTACTTCTAACAGGCGCTCCAGCTGGGTCAATTTTTCACCTAAATCTTCCCGCCAAATATTCCGGCCGTCAATAACCCCGGCTGCCAGCGTTTTATCTTCAGGGAAACCGTACTGCTTCACCGCAGCCAAATTAACCCCATCATCATGTACGAAATCCAGTCCGACACCTGCAACCGGCAGGGAGACGACTGCCTCGTAATGGTCAACGGCTTCGAAATAGGTTTGCAGTAGAACTTTCACACCTGGAACTTCCTGTTGGAGTTTTCCATATACTCGGTTGAAACGTGCAAGGTCAATATCCTTAATTGCTCCAGTCAACATAGGCTCTTCGATCTGCACCCATTCCGCACCAGCACCTTCTAACTCCTGAAGTACTTGTATATAAAGCGGCACCAGTTTTTCTAAAAGCTGGTCAATATCTTTTTTCTCAAACCCCTTCGCCAAATGTAGAAAAGTGACCGGACCAAGCAGGACTGGTTTCCCGGTAATTCCGAGTTCGTCTTTCGCTTCATTGAAATAAAAGAGCGCCCGGTTTTCCGTCAATTCTGGTACTGCATCCGCTTCGATTTCAGGTACGATATAGTGATAATTGGTATTGAACCACTTTGTCATCTCTGACGCCACCGCTTCATCATTGCCTCGGGCGATATCGAAATACGTGCTCAAAAGGTCGTCTCCATCCCGGAATCGCTCAGGGATAAATCCGAACATAACCGCTGTATCGAGCACCTGGTCATAAAAACTGAAATCACCGACTGGAATCAAATCTACTCCCAGCTCTTTCTGTTTCTTCAGTGCATGGAGACGGTATTTTTTCATTTCGGACAAAAATTCCTCTTTATCCATCTTAACTTTCCAAAAACTTTCGAGAGCCCTCTTCCATTCTCTTTTTTCACCGATTCTTGGATAACCGATTGTCGAACTTATTACGTTTGTCATCTCCATTCCTCCCGATACTTTTTCATTCCATTAAAAAAATCCCTCTTATACAAGAGAGATAGTTAAGTAAGCATGTTCCATTTTCAGTCAACAAAGACAGACTGATCCCGTTATGCGCCTAACACCTCCCTATTCCTCGTAGGTTTAAGTGTACGATCGACAGGCAGGTCTCCTGACTCATGATCTTCACACCTCTGCGCCTTCCCACCTTTTTACAAAGATAGTGACATGATGCAGGGTGCTCCCATTTACAGTGGCGGGACCGTGCCGGATTTTCACCGGACTTCCCTTTTAAGCTGAATAAGCATTTATAAGTTTACACAGCACCTGAAGATACACAATATTCAATTAGCTTGATCCACTACATGAAAAAACCTCTCGATCAGAGAGGTTCAGACACGTACCTCTCTCATTTCCCAAAGCGGTTGCTTTGCTGGAAGTAGCACCGTACCCGCATCAATAGGCAGGATGGTTGCCGGGCTTCATCGGGCCAGTCCCTCCACCACTCTTAATAAGAGATTTTTCCTATGGATTACAAGCATACTAGCATGACCAGGAAGGGGTGTCAACGTTCGGCATGAAAACTTATTTAAAAAATGGTGCCTGAACCCAGCATGCGATAATTAAGAAAATAACTTAAACTCCCTATCTATAAAAAACTTTTACAGCTTTATAGCTCAAATCTTGTCTAAATTTAATTCATAGTGTAAGAATTGTGTATCTAGTTGGTATCCATGTTTTTCATATAATCTTTGAGCATTAAAGTTATCGGGTGCGGTGCTCAAACTAATACTATTAGCTCCAGTGTCCATTGCGTAGCCCTTTGCCTTATCCAAAAGCACAGCACCTATCCCTCGATTTCTAGCTGCTCTATCTACATACAGATCATTTAAGATCCAAGCTTTACTAACAGAAACAGATGAAAATGTAGGATATAATTGAACAAATCCTATTAACATGTCTTCACTCTTGGCTACAAAAATTACAGAGTCATTGTTTTGCAACCGTTCTTTTATGTATCTTTTTGCTACTTCTAAGTCTGACTCCTGTTGATAAAATTCACGATATGCTTGAAACAACCTTGCTACTCCTTCTAAATCTTCCATACTAGCACGATAAATCATTTCCATCCCCCCCATAAATTTAAACATTATTATTACAAACTTTCGAAAAATACTCAATTACTTTACCATTATGCTTCTAGTGTATTTTTCTTATGGGAGACATCGCCTTCTACAATCACGTGATACGCTTCCCCATCCATTTCTACGATACTCAAACTTGTATCCTGGATATACGGCGGTCCCCAAAGCTTTTCTACCGGAAGTCCTTTCACTACTGCCAATAAACTTTTAATAAACACCGAGTGTGTGACAACCAGGATATTTCCAGATGAATGGGTGCGCTTCAATTGCTCCAGAAACTCTTCTACTCTTTCCCGTAATTCAAAGAAGCTTTCGCCATTGAAAGATTCATAGAGATGGGGCTTGTTAAAAAAATAATGGTAGGCATCGCCGTAATTCTCTTCAATAAATTCTTTCGTCTGACCTTCCCAGTCCCCGACATGGATCTCTTTCAGCTTATCCTCATAGGTAACTGGAAGCTCGCGGCCTCCAAGAATCAGTTCTGTCGTCTTTCTTGTTCGCTTACTGGGGCTGGAATAGACGGCATCGAATGCGGTAGACTTGAGATTTTCCCCTAATATCCTTGCATTTTCCACTCCATTATCCGTCAGTTCAGAGTTCGCCCAGCCTTGCATTCGTTTTTGTACGTTCCATTCTGTTTCCCCGTGTCTTGTTATGTAGAGTCTAAGCAAAGTATCCCTCCTGTGTTAGTTATCACTCATAAAAAGAACCCTGTGGTATAAGGGTTCTTAGGTTCTATTTGGCGTTTTCATCAGGCTGGTGAACGCCGAAAATATTTCCTTCGGTATCGATATAATATCCCTGCCATGCCATTCCAGGCAGTGCAGATTTTGGCATGGCCACCTTGCCTCCCTGCTCGAGAATTTTAGCTTCAATAGAGTCGTAATCTTCCACGCCCATCGTACACGCATAACCATTGACAGCCTGGTTCACTTCCGGAGGAGCACTTTGCCGTTGCATCAAAGCCCCGTTAATTCCCGGCTCTTTTTCATCGCCAGTTACAGCCCCGAAATAAGGCATCCCGGCAAACTCACTCCAGTCTTCAAACCTCCATCCAAAGACCTCACCATAAAACCCCTTCGCCCGCTCCATGTCATCAACATGAATTTCGAAATGAATGATTCTCCCCATTTGTTTCCTCCTTCAAAAATTTCATTCTTGTATGTATCCCCTCGGAATTTATATTCGACCAGCTGCTTGCATACTCCTTCTTTTTTCCATCTTATCTCAAACAAAAATGGCACCATCATTATAAAACATTTATTGGACAGCAATTGGCTATTTTCCAACTCTACCTGTCCTAATTAACCTTGTTTCTGTACAACTTTTTCTTTTGACAGAGTAAACCTGTCCTTATTGGCATCCTTTTCGGACAACTTTTCCCTTCTCGAGCGTAAACCTGTCCTTATCGGCATCCTCTTCGGACAACTTTTCCCTATTCGACCGCAAACCTGTCCTAATTAGTATCCTCTTCGGACAACTTTTCCCTTCTCGAGCGCAAACCTGTCCTTATTGCCCACCTTTGAGGACACAGTTATCCTTTTCTTACAACAACCTGTCCTCTAAGCATAAAACGGTGCCTGATCCCCAGCATGCCAGACCATTAGCACAGGTGGAATCAAGCACCGCTATTTAAATCTCTATCCATTTCTGGACACTTTTCTCCGTACCAACCAGACCAATAAAAATATCCCTAAAACGATCGGTCCCTAAGTCAAAATCATCCCAAAGATCACCATAATAATACTTGAAAGTTCCACACCATCATCCTTTATTGCTATTTAGTTATGTAATTAAGCAAAGCTCTACTCTTCTGAGGCTCCCTTATGCTTCTCTTGCATTTCTCTCAGGTATTCCTCCGACTTCCCTTTTGGAATACTAAGGCTTTCCCACTCTTCGCCTTTTAGTTGCTTTCCTACGTACACAATTTGCCCGATATGATACGCATAATGAGCCATCTGCCGCTCGATCGCCTCCAGGACGAGGTGGCTTTCTCCCCTGATAGTTATATTGCGTAATAAATCCTGTTCATTCAAAGATTTCAAAGCCGTAAATAAAGTATCCCACCCGGCGTCCCAGAGCTTAAGCAGCTCACTTTTAGAAGTGATATCATTTTCAAATTCCTCATCGCGCTTTCGACTTGGTTTCTCCCCATCTGTCGTCAGAAAATCCGTCCACCTGGATACCATATTGCCGCTCATATGTTTAACAATAACAGCAATGCTGTTTGAATCGTCATTGTAGTTCCAATGGATATCTTCTTCCGATAGTTGATGGATAGTTTTTACCCCTAGATCCCTCAAGCTGTCAAACCGCTCTATTACGACACGTAGATACTCATTGCCTACCTCCATGGTACGCCCCCTCATCTCAGACCGCTTGGGCTCATCAACCGACACTTCTCGCTTACTTATATTTACTTAATATTTCTTCTGGAATATGACAATAATCATCCGGACACCTGGCTAACCGATCCTGATGTTCTTCTGCACTTCTTACATAGTTTGTCAGCGGTAATACTTCAACTACTATACGGTCATAATCATCTCTGTCACGAATAAACGCCTTCGCCTCTTTTAAATGGTCAGGATTTTCACTATATACACCTGTTCGGTATTTCTCGCCAACATCGTCCCCTTGTTTATTCACACTGTAGGGATCAATGATTTCGAAAAAATAGCCCATTAATTCCCTGATTGTTACAACCGACGGATCAAATCCTGTTTTAACACATTCGGCGTAGCCATCATATTCCCCTTCAAGGGTATGACTGGTCCCATTAGCTCTTCCGGCTTCCGTAAACTTGACGCCAGGTAACGTTTTTATAAAAGCCTGAACTCCCCACAAACATCCACCTGCAAAATAAACGATTTCCATATGGACTCTCCTCTTTATACATCAAAAATAAATATCTTTTTTTCCCTTTTTAGCTGTCAGTGGTTTTGATAAATAGTGTTAGTAGCATCAGTTTTACTCGTTAAACACTTTCATATCAATGGTAACATATTGAATTAGGCATTTAGGCCATGTTTGAAATGGGGGAATATTTTTTGCATATAAAAAGACCTTCCACATACAACCGATGCATAAATCATTGTATATGGAAGGCCCCTTATAAAATTGGTCATCGAACACGTTTTACCCCTGGTACTTCGTAAGTGCCATTTAATATTCTAGCAAATGGCTGATACATCCTTAATACTAAATTAAAATCTCCTTCTGGTGCAGGCAGCCAATTTGATACATTATTTATTGGCCGGTCTTTTTGAATATAGATATCAAGTGAGCCATCCTCATTGTACTCAAGCCCCTCGGTGCGGTCTCCAATAGCGTAACGGTTTATTTCATTAGGCACCAGGTAGAAATCCGAACCATACATGGTCACGGACCAGAAAGCTTCTACTGGGGGCAGCTGGTCTTTATTAAAATGAAGAATGTAGTTATTTTTCCCGTTTAGCTCATTCCCCTGATCATCAGTAAAAGCTCTGATCAAGGTAGACTCTTCATCCACGTTTACACCAAATCCGCTAAAAGCAACAAATGCCCTCCAAAGAAACCTGTCCCCATAAGTACCCAACCCGGTAACTACCAACCATCCATTAACATTCTTAGGGTTTGATTCTTCTAAACCATTTGTAATAATTTGAAATGCATCTTTGGCAGCACGATCCAGCCCCGCAATTGTTTCTGGATCTAATTTATTCGCATCAAAGCCATAGGTTAAATCAATACCGATAGGCTCAAATTGCTTTTCAAGAGCCTCATTATTCATCGTGGGGTTTAGAATCATTAAATCTGTCATCGTTTTAAAGAAATCGAGGGCAGGAAGATCTTCCACCTTATTCTCTAGAAGCAATGTGTTTGCAGGTTTTATCACGGCTGGAGCCTTTTTTCCATCCAGTGTCGTCAGTGCAAATTGCTTTTGTATAGCTTGAGCATGAGCTAAATCATCTTCACCTTCTACTAAAACACGAATATTCATCCATACCGTGTTCGAAGTTTAATATTGATATCTATAAAAAAACAGAACTTCCATAAAATTGGAAGTTCTGTATGATTTTTTTCGAACTAAAATTGCGGTGCCTGTCCCCCACATGCTAAAACGTTAGCGTAATGGAGGGAGAGGCACCTCAATCTCTAAGTTTTTCCCTTTCACTTATATACATTCTTTAGTACTTGTATAAATTCATTTATGTTGCTTAACCTCTGATCTGGTTCAACACCAAACTCTAATGTCTGATAATTTGGTAACCACTGTACGCCGATCGTATGTACGTTCGCTTGTTTTCCAGCCAAAATGTCAGCGTCACTATCTCCTAAAAAAATAGCATCGGTATTAGTTATATTAAGCTGTGCCATTGCTTTGTTCAATCCTTCGGGATGAGGCTTTGGTTTAGAAACATCATCACCAGTGATGATCACATCAAATAAGTCCTTCATATTAAGGCAATCTAAAGAGATAAGCAAACTTCTGCTAGCTTTTCCTGTTACAATCCCCAATTTATAACCTTCTTTTTTTAAAAACAGGAGTAAATCGTTAATCTCCTCATTCTCAAGAACTAGTTCTTGGTGTTTTTCCTTATACTTCTCATAATATAATTCAATTGCTTTGTCGTAATTTGAATCCAAAAGGTTTTCTCTGATGATTCCAGTCTCAGATGGACCGAACATAGCCTTTATCTCATCTGATGTAACCTCTTTGTTGTCAAAGTCCTTAAATACAGATTGAAATGCATAAAAACAAACTGGCAAAGTGTCAGCAAGTGTACCATCAAAATCAAAAATAATCGCTTTAATAACAACACACCCTTTATCAAAATAATATTTTCAGTAGTTTTTGCTGCAATCGAATGTTAAAACACGGTCCTGGTTTTGGTTATATGCCCGTTCCATAAACTTAAATACATAACTTCTGCCCAAAATATTCCGAGGGATTTCATTCCCTTTCTAAATTAACATCTGTAATTAATACCCTTTCTCTACTGAAGTATAATTTTCCTTCTTAAACTAAACTGCCCGCTTCTTAATAAAAAGGCGACTATTCTTATTGAATAATCGCACCCTTTTGTTTAAGTACATTCTTTAACATACATAACCATAATCATCATTTGTTACAGGAATGCTATATATAATCTACCAGAAATCGGTTTTCTCTGTTCTTAAGTTGGAGAAATTTAGAATTGGAAATCCCCATCCTTCATCAGCAGGACTTCGCTTCCACCTTCTTTAATCCCCACTACTTTCATATCTTCGCTACCAAAGGTCACATTGACTGACAAAAGCGAAGTATTCAGACCCGCTGCCTTCAACTCTTCCTCAGATTGGTCCATGCCATTTTGAATATTAGAAGGAGATGCATTTCCAATTCCAATATGACAGGATGTATTTTCATCAAACAATGTATTGTAAAAAAGCGTATCTGCCTGAGCAAGAGGAGATTTATTAGAGACCAAGGCAATTTCACCTAGATAATGTGAACCTTCGTCTGTTTCGATAAGATTTTGTAACACTTCCTGTCCCTTTACAGCATAATAGTCGGTAATCCGTCCATCTTTAAAAATCAGATAAAATTCATCGATGACACTTCCCCCATAGATAAGAGGTTTAGTACCTACCAATTTGCCATTCACCTTATTTTTATGGGGAGCAGTAAATATTTCTTCCGTAGGGATGTTCGGAAAGAAAGGTATTCCATTTTCATCTGTGACACCCCCACCGATATAGAGGTGATTTTCAGGTAGACCAACGAATAAATCAGTTCCACGGCTATTTGTAAAGTGCATGGATTCAAATTGGCTCTCGTTTAGGGTCTTTTTTCGAGACTCGAAGGCTCTATTGTGACTCTCCCAATCTTTTATAGGATTTTTTCCATCTGCCCGAGAACCTTTTAAAATTAATCTCCATAACGATTGTAAAGCTTCTTCTTCACTTAGGTTGGGAAATACTTTCGTTGCCCATTCAACGCTCGGGACAGCTAGAAGACACCAGCGCACCTCGTGGGATCTAATTTTCGCATGATATTCCCTCAATTTGGTACGAGAAGCTTTTTGGAAACGATTTATCCTTTCTGAAGAAACCTCCTTAAAGACCTCTAAGTTTTCAGAAATGATATGTATGTAAGCAGCACCTTTATCGTCCCACTCCTTAAAACGGGCAGCCTGCCAATCAGGAAAGTGATCGATGGCGCTATCTGCTGCATGTAAGTAAAATTCTTTGGTAGATTGTTCATCTGTCCAATCTATAAATACATTTGAAGCTCCTGCCTTGTAGGCTACCGTTTGGATTAGACGTGCAAACGTAGCATTTTGTATATCACTATGAATAATCAACAATTGATTTTTTTGCAGATTTACACCAGCTCGTACAGCTAGTTCTGCATACTTTCTTAACTGTTCTTCACTTATAAATTCATATATTCCTTTAATCATTCCATATCCCCCCCAGTGATGTTCTTGTATAGATTTACTAAGGAACCCTGATCTACTTAAACTAACCCGCTCCGTTAGTTTAAAAGCACGTTTATATTGAACAATCGCCCCCTATAGCGGAGAAATTTCGAAGTAGATCTTATACTAACTCCACCGCTTGTTGAATAATGATCATTGAACGGAGACGCTAAGTAGTTAATTGTTTTATGTACGGATTTATATAACTTCTATATTCTTCAGTTAGTCCTTTTGGTAATTCATTGAGCTTAAAATACTGAACAGCTAATGATTCTGTATTATCAATTTTGATATATCCTTCTACTTCCTTTGTAACATAAACAGCAGTTACTGAATAAAGTTCATCTCCATTTGATACTTTAAAATAATAATCTTGCCCTGAAAAAACACCTAACAGCGTCAATTCTCCTATATCAAGTCCAGTTTCTTCTTTCACTTCTCTTCGTGCAGTATCTTCTAAACTTTCACCTAGTTCCATAAGTCCACCAGGCAACCCCCAACCACCATCAGTCCTATGTTGTAATAATAGTTCATTATACTCGTTTAATATTAAAACCACAGAACCCGTTAGTATTAAGGGTCTATGACCGACTAATTTTCTTAAACTTTTAACATAATCCATTTTCTATCTTTCCTCCATTTTAGCAATTTCTTCTTTAATAAACCTGCCATTTAATAAAAAAGGCGAATTCCCTTGCGGATCATTTCATTCATTCGAAAGCTCATTTTACGGATACCACTGTGCTAATAAACCTACCGCCAAAGTCTATTAAGATAAATGCCATAACAAACAAAAAATGAAGCCTGTCCCCCATCATGCTAAAGTATTAGCGCGGTGGATCCAGGCATTATTTATACTTAATTCACACCTCTTCAGGAAAGTTTAACCATTATAATATCACTATGTAATAGAATAGGTGACTCAAGGATGGTCGGCATCATCCCTAAGAAAGGGGGTGAGGCCGATGACAGTATTCGAAGCGTTGATGTTTGCAGTAGCATTCGCAACACTTGTGATTGGTATACTGTCGTTTAACCAAAAAAAATAATCCACCCTTGAGCTGAGGACTCAGGTGGATTATTCCGTCTGTAGAGCCGATCCCCCTTGCAGGGAACCATTCTATTACCGACCGTAGATGTTGGCGCATCTGCGGTCTTTTTTAATATATATTACTTCTGTAGTTATTATACCATAAAATAAAGGATATAAAACCTGTCACTTTGTCTGAAAATATCCTTTACCAGCACATTTCGCCGGGTGCAATAATGAATGGAGTTATTCCTCAGGCAGTAATAAGATTTTCCCTAATTTACCCTTATTCTTAAAATATACTTGCGCTTCTCTGGCCTCTTCCAATGGAAAACTTTTGTCGATGACTGGCTTTATTTTTCCTTCAGCTATCGCCTGAAGCATATCCTTAAACTCAGCCCTAGTCCCCAGTACCGATCCATACATGGTAATATGTTTGAGGTACAAGGTTCTAAAATCAAGATTTGTCTTTTGGCCGCCAGCAGACCCGGAGATACAGAACTTGCCACCTTTTTTCAACACTTGAAGAGATGTAGGAAACAAAGCATCCCCTACCACGTCCAGCACGGAGTCGATCGGTCCTCCATTGGCCTCTAAAGTCTCTTCCGCAAGATTATCGGATCGATAGGATAATACATGTGTTGCCCCTAATTCCTTCATCGTCTCCTCAGCATGCAAGTCACCGACAATCGCAATAACTTTAGCACCAAACACTTGAGAGGCAATCTGTACATTTAAGGATCCGACGCCACCATTTGCCCCCGTTACCATAACCGTTTCTCCAGGTTGAACCTGCAGTTGTTGTACCATATGCCAAGCGGTTAACCCGCTTACAGAAAAAAACGGCACTCTCTGAATAGTCAGCAAGAGGCATATCAAAACAAAGGTCAGCGGGCCATACCACATATTCTGCATAACCCCCATCGTATTCCGATCCGATAAAGGACATATCCTCCGAGATATGTTCGCTACCTTCTTCGCCACTAGAAGTAAAAGGAAACAAAACTACACTTTTTCCTACCATGGCTTCGTCTACTTGAGCCCCAACTTTAACGATCTCACCAGTAATATCGGATCCAGGTATACGTGGGAATTGCACCCCTTCTGGCCGCCAGCCAGACTTAGAACCCGTACCATAGGCACCTTCTCGCATCCAGATTTCCGTATTATTAATGGCACATGCCTTTACTTTCACCAGGACTTCCTTTTCTTTTGGTTCAGGTATCGGAATGTCGACTATTTTTAACTTATCTACGTCCCCATATCCTGTTACTTGCACTGCTTTCATAAAAATATCACCTTTTCTAGAATCATATTTATTATCCATAGGATTTCACTCGATTAAAAAAGAGCGTAACACACCATTTATTATTATTCTTCTCTTCCGGATAATCAATTCTTCTGTTTCACAAAAAAACATTGCCTGCCCCCCAGCATGTTAAGCAGTAGTGGGGTCAGGCACGTCATTTTAGTTAATTTTTCTACATTTATTGTTAAACTGAGTAAGGGAATAAGTTAAGTATTTTAAAAGGGAGAGAAAAAAATGGCACAATCATTAATCTTTGATATGGATGGAACACTATTTCAAACAGATAAGATACTGGAATTATCACTGGATGACGCTTTCAGCCGTTTACAATCATTGAACAAATGGGATGAAGAAACGCCGATTGATAAATACCGTAAAATTATGGGAGTTCCTTTACCAAAAGTGTGGGAGGCTTTGTTACCAAACCATTCCTTAGAAGAAAGAGAACAAACAGATGCGTATTTTCTAGAAAGACTAATGGAAAATATACGAAGTGGGAAGGGTGCTTTATATCCTAACGTAAAAGAAGTCTTTAGTTATTTAAAAGAGAATGAATGTTCCATATACATAGCAAGCAATGGTTTAACGGAATATTTAAAAGCGATTGTCAGTTACTATCATTTGGATGAATGGGTTACGGAAACATTTAGTATTCAACAAATCAAATCATTAAATAAATCGGATTTAGTCCAAAATATTATAAAAAAATACAACATCACTAATGGAGCAGTAGTTGGAGACAGACTTTCAGATATAAATGCAGCCAAAGATAATGGTTTAGTTTCAATTGGATGCAACTTTGACTTTGCCCGAGAAGATGAACTTTCTCAAGCTGATATCGTAATTGACGATTTGACAGAGCTGCAAACCATATTACTTAAATTACACAAATAGCTGATGCCGACCCCCAGCACGCTAAAGTATTAGCGCACTGGGGAAGGCACCAGTATATACAATTATTTCAGCTATATTTGTAGTTGTAGCGCTATTTCGACATGAAACTTATGTAGCTAGATAAAAACCCAATCGTATTCCGAATGGAATAGAAGCCCAGGTGATAAGTATGGATATAAATAAATACATTCCAGGGGATTTGCTTTTGTAAACAAGTAATCCAAGTAAGAATCCTAAAGCCCATATAGGTAAAATCACGAAGAACTCTGGTGCCACCCAAGTCTCGTCCGTATAGTTTTCTGCGATCGTGCCTCCAGCAAAAAAGGTAGAAATAAGGAATGCTAGTATTCCACTCACAATCGTGTTAATTAGATAGGTTGCCTTTATTTTCTTCATAATCCTCGTCCTTTCTACTCCTTAAACTCGCCTAACTTTGTTGTATAAAGCACCCAATAACAAAATGGTACCTCTATAAATGATGGCACTACTATAATTGTACCTTTCGCCAAAAAAAGGAAATTTCCTCCATTAAATAATATAGACACACCATCAGAATGGGTGTGCCTGAACAATAATGGTTATATATATAGTTATGCTATTTCTCATAAAAAAAGCCCTAAAAACAGTGCCTGAACCCCGCCATGCTAAAGCATTAGCGTATTGGGCGTCAGGCCACTTTCAATTGACTCCAACACTTGCTACCGTCTGTTAAAGTCAAACCTATTTACAATATAAAAATTGTTCATTTATATAGTACTGAGGATATATACGGGACAATGAAGTCATGTTTCATTCCTTGCGTATGCCTTGCACAATCACTTAGTTGTGGAGCACCATCGACAACTTTATTTGTTTTCGTATCTAGATAAAAATGCCTGTCTGCTTTAATATTAAAAATTCTTGACTTATAAAAGTTCAGTTTCTTATTATCCCCACCCCAAACATACCATAGGAATGGAAAATCCTTCGCTTCCGTGCCACAAATTGATTGACTGGAATGATGTACTTCTATCTTTTTTATTGCTTGGTTCAGGTCTTTATCACAAATATAAAATAAATTTAGCATTTGCACGTATGAACTTTCTGGAATGGGCTTATTTATACGTTGGTGAGATTTAATTAATATTGATTTTATATTTCTTAAGAGTTGATCCCTATCCAATTTTATTTCCTGAATGGATGAGGAATTTTTATCGCAAGGTTTAGCAGAGCCAGGATTTTTGCCTACAACAGCCCCAATACATTTATCTTTATTCGAAGGTCTTGCTATGGAGTTCAAATATATTCTAGTGTCGAATCTATATAAGTTGCTATTTCTCAGTTCAAATTTTGCCCAATAATAACTGAATGCAATCCCCCTCCTTCCATTCAGAAAAAAGCCCGGCACGCAGGCTGGGCTTTTAAAAATCTTCCTCTTTTTTAAACCAGTTTGCTTTCGGACAACTTTGGTTTCATTCCGTTCATCGGATTCGTTTTTTCAAAAGCATACGCCGCTCTCAGTACATCTTCTTCCTTAAACGCTTTGCCCATGATCTGCATACCTACCGGCAGCCCGTTGCTCAATCCGCAAGGGATAGACAAGGATGGCAGGCCAGTCAGGTTACCTGGGAGTGTAAAGCGGATGATGTGATCGAGGAAGTTCACAATTTCCTCATTCAATGACAGCGTGTCTGCTCCGATATCAATTGGTGTAAAAGGAAGTGTAGGAGTAATCATGACATCCACTTGCTTCATTGCTTCAGCAAATTCCACATCGAGCTTTCTCCGAATTTGCTGGGCCTGCAAATAGTCTACCGCTGATGGAACTTCACCTGCTTCCAAAAGCAATCTTACATCCTCCCCAAAATCCTGGGCCCGTTCCTTTAAGTTTGCGTGATGGACGGTACTCGCTTCCGTCATGATAGTAATGAGCTCAGCAAACTCAGCATTTTTCAAAGATGGAATTTCTACATGAACGACACTCGCTCCCCTATCTTCTAACTTTCGAATGCCTGCCCTTACCAGTGATTCCACCTCTGGATCGACGTTCCGGAAGAAATAGTCTTCATTAATGCCGATTACCATACCACCAATGTCTTCATTCAAGTTCTTGGTATAGGCAGCTGTCGGTACATCGACGGTGGTCGGGTCATTACGATCGAAGCCGGCGATTGCTTCTAATAAAATCGCTGCATCCGTCACCGTTTTCGTCATCGGTCCAATATGATCGAGTGACCAGGCAAGCGGGAAACAACCATACTTGCTCACCCGTCCATGAGTCGGCTTCAATCCGATAATACCGCAACTGGAAGCCGGTATCCGGATCGATCCTCCCGTGTCCGTGCCTAGCGAAGCGATGGTCATATCCGCACTCACCGCAGCCCCCGAACCACCGCTTGATCCGCCTGGTATCTTTTCTAAATTCCAAGGGTTCCGGCATGGGCCATAATGAGGATTGGTCGTCGTCGCTCCCCAGGCATATTCATGCATGTTCAGTTTCCCGGTAAAAATGACACCCGCTTCCTTCAGCTTCGATACAACAGTTGCGTCATAGTCCGGGATGAAGTCCTGATGAATTTTTGAACCCATCGTAGCGACTTCCCCTTCGAAATAGAAAATATCTTTCAGCGCCATCGGTATCCCGTGCAGTTTACCGCGGTAATTCCCGTTCAGGATTTCCTTCTCATGTTCCATGGCCATAGCCAGTGACTGATCTTCGGTGATATTAATGTAGGCGTTGACCTGCTCATTCAGATTCTTCGACCGCTCCAGTGTCGCTTTTGTAACCTCAACCGGAGAGACCTCTTTTTCCCGGATTAACCCACTCAACTCATCAATTGTCCTCGAAAACAATTGCACCTTACTCATTGTCATGCCTCCTTAAAGGTCTGTGGTACATGCCAATATCCGAGTCATTCAAATAACGGACATCCAACCCTTTCCTGAGAACATCGAGCCCTTCCATCTGTTGAGCAATCTTGCTGCAGTCTTCTTCTGAAACATTCAGATCTCTCGCTGAAAAATAACTTTTCAACAAATCCTGCACAGCTATCACCCTTTTTTATAAAATTTTCCAATGACCATCTTTAGTACGACAACCAGCTACGGTAACCCTCCTTCCTATGTATTAATCACGCGACTTGTTTTATAAACACAGTTATCTGGTGTATTCTGCAAGATATGATTTATTTCCTTTGATGAATTACGGGAGGTTTTGTTGAAGGTTGTTGAAATGATGCGAACAGACTCAAGCAGAAAAAAAATAACCACTTAATAAGTGGCTATTAGGGTTAATATTATCAACTTTTATAGAATTCTAGCATTTGCTCAGCAGTTTTGTTTCTTATAATTTCCAAAAAATCATTGCCAAACTCCAACCGTGCTTCTTGAGGGTGATCAGAAAACCCGTCAATCTTCCTCCATACGTCATTGTTCTCTATTTTCGCTGCCCCGATGTCTACTTTCATTTCAAGGGGATCTCTACCCGAATCCGCCATTGACAACTGTTCCAATTGGACGAGTTCTGGTTTTAAAGCTAACATCAGAGATGTTTCAAACTGTCCAGCATGCCCGGGAGCCGGGAATAGTTGATGGTCTTTTATGTAGTTCCAGAGATTCTGTTCAGCTAGTGTCCAATAGGACGCCGCTCCTACAGTAACAGGGTGCTTTAATGCCATTTCCCTAGCTGTCAGACGGATAATTTCATCATTTCCACCGTGGCCATTTAGAATAAAAATTTTCTTGAATCCACTTCTAATAACGCTTTCCACCAATTCATTAAGAACCGTCAGAAGCGTATCGATTTTCAAAGAAAGTACACCGGGATATAAGAAATGATGGTGGGAAAAACCAAACGGCATCGAAGGCCCTAAAATGACCGGAATATCCTCTGCTGCCTTTTTTACACTTAATTCAGCAATAGCATTCACTAGGATATTATCCGTCTCCACCGGTAAGTGAGGACCATGCTGCTCGGTTGCTCCGATCGGGAGGACTACCATGGCACGCTCGGATAACTCCCCGATTTGTTCACGAGTCATATTATTCCATTTTAGCATTACTGTTCTCCTCCCTAACGATTTCTTCTTCAAATAGCTCGAGAACCGTTCTAGCCAGGATAGCTGCTCCATTTTCTAAAGCATGATGATTGAACTTCATATCAGGATGATGGAGACCTGGTACCAGGTCTGTTCCTAGACCAATCATCGTAGCATGAAGCCCTTCTTTTTCAAGCGGATAAAAATGAAAGTCTTCGCCTCCGGGTGTAACCGGTGGGTCGACAACCCCGTTTTCACCAAGGACATCTGTTATGGCAGCTCTCACATGGCGTTCCATTCGTTGATTCGGAATGGATGCTGCCATTTTGGCTACTGGATCAAGACTTACCTTACTTCCATTCGCCTCTCCTGCTCCCTTTACAGCACGGTTTACCTTATTCAACAACTCATCCATTACCTCATTTTTTTGCGCTCGTATATCGATGCTGAAATCGCCCTGATCGGGGATGAGATTGATGTTGGTTCCACCTGCGTTAATTTGCGTCACTTTGGCAGAGCTGGGGACAGTAGGATCAACTTTGATGCCGTTAACAGCAGAAATAATAGCCCCAATCGCATCTACGACATTGACCCCTTGGTTTGGCCGCGAACCATGGGCTTGGACACCAGTCACTTTCCCTTTCAGTAAGGTTGCTGCACCATGGTAAATCGCTGGAGATGCCTGGCCGAATCGTAGCTCTATCTTGGGCCGGACATGGATGCCCAATAAGTAATCAACATCCTCCAGAACACCGTCCTCTACCATCGCAAGGGCACCTTTCCCTGTTTCTTCTGCAGGCTGAAAAATGATTTTAAAATTACCGTACTCGGGTTTGAAACCCATTTCCTTTAGACATTTGATCGCACTAAGTACCATCGTCATATGGGCATCGTGTCCACAGGAATGATTAGCTTTCCATTCCCCGTTGACCGGCTGCCAAAGAGCGTCCATATCCGTGCGAATAGCTGCCGTCGGACCTTCTTTTTTTCCTTGCCAGCTGGCAACCACCCCACAGTGATTTTCAAATGTTTGATAGGACAATTCAAATTTATTCAATTTGGTAATGAGATAATCCCTTGTTTTCTCTTCTTTCCAACTTACTTCGGCAAGATCATGTAAGTCTTCAAAAGTTTGATAAATCCAATCCTTATTTGACTCCAGCCAATCTTTAAGTGTTATGGTTTGGATATTTCTACACCTCCCGCTTACTTTCCAAAACATAATAGCCGACGTCCTCACCTCGTAGGACACCAACTACCGTGTAACCTTTTCCTAACAGCTTGTTTGTTAGCTTCCTTACTGTCATTCTCCATTGGTAGACAAGTTCAGGATAACTAACTTTTAATTTTTGACAATCTTTCGGGACAGGTAGTAAGTAACCTTTTTCGTTTTCTTCTATCACTTTTAAATGGAGTGGAATTATTTTATCTTCAACTTTTCTAAAATCTAGTATACGCTTATAGTCATTCCAAAAGGAGGGAGGATTTTTATCCCCTAATGATGCTTGTTGTACCTTGGAAGATTTAAGGTCCCATTCTACGAGAAAACGATCGGATGGTAAACCTTCGTTTATTTTATCCCCCATCTCACCATAGTAAGAAGGAATATAGGTTTGAACATGTCCTCCAAGCTTAACTAGGTTAAGATAACCATTTCTTATTTCTAAGGGATCAAAAGTCCAGGTCATCTTTTCATAACCATATTCAATCGCCCACTGCCTCTGTTCCCATTTTAGACGTTCTCCTATCCCCTGGTTTCTGTTTTCAGCAGAAATCGCCATCATGTGCGAACATAAGTGAATTCCCTTCAATCCCTTAGCCACACCAGGAAATCCATAACAAAAACCAACGAGTTCATTGTCAATCCAAGCACCGATAACCACTCCCCCATTATGAATGGCAGCAACAAGCTGAGGGAGAGTAGTTACTACCTCCTCCCCCCACACATTCAGCTGTAAATCTACTATCTCTAATAAATCGTCCAGTTCAGTTACGGGTTTATAGGTATAGGTTGCTTGCATGGCTACTCGACTCCCGCCTTAAAACCTTTCCATTTGTTTCTCCAGTATACTCTCCATCTCTAACCGCAATAGCTCCGTTAACCAGTACATGTTGAATGCCTACAGGTTCTTCAAGAGGACTTTCATACGTAGCTTTATCATTGATAGTATCTGGATCGAAGATGACAATATCTGCTGCATAACCCTCGCGAATTAGCCCCCTGTCTTTCAAACGAAGCAACTGAGCTGGAGCTCCAGACATTTTACGAATTGCCTGTTCTAAGGTTAATGCCTGCTTTTCACGGACAAACCTGCCCAACACACGTGGATAGGTTCCATATAATCTTGGATGTGGCTTCCCACCAAAGATGCCATCTGAACCTACAATCTGTAATGGATGTTGCATCCCATAAATAACATCATCTTCATTCCCCCAGTGAACGACCATTGTCACGCCGGCACTCTCTTCTACTAGAAGATCAAATGCTGCGTAGGCTGGATCTTTCCCTTTCTTTTCTGCTATTTCGATCAAATTTTTCCCTTCTACCCAGCGGTTTTGTTCTGTTGATACTGAAGTAATAGTGATGTTTTCCCACCCACAGTTGTATACCCAGTTTTCATAATCTGTGTTATTTTCAATATCTTCTTTAATCCGTTCACGAGTATCAGGGTCTTTCAATTTTTCTAACATTTCTACCGTACCGCCGGAATGCATCCAGGGAGGCAATATTGCGTGGAATACGGTGGATCCAGCGGTATATGGGTATTGATCAAATGTAATTTCAATACCTTCCCTTCTTCCTTCATCCATCTTCTCTAAGGCTTTTTCGAATTTATCTCGATTGATTTTACCAGCTACCTTAAAATGTGAAACATGGAGACGTACACCTGATTGTCGTGCAACATCAATCACCTCATCCAAAGCTTCCAGAGAGTGATTACTTTCGTTTCTTATATGAACCACGAAACACCCATCATACTTTGCTGACCCTTTACAAATTTCAATCAATTCTTCTTTATTGGAGAAAACATTCGGCGGATAAACAAGTCCTGAAGATACACCATAAGCTCCTTCTCTCATTCCTTCTTCAACAAGGGCTCTCATTTCGTCCATTTCTTCTTTGGTCGCTTTACGACCATCAAACCCCATCACTAATGTACGAACCGCTCCATGTGGTACTAAATAAGTACCATTACCTGCGATATCAGAACGATCCAGGAATTCTAAGTACTCTTCAATTGAATTCCACGGCCATTCCCCAATGTCCCCATTCAGTCCTTTTAGTTGCTTTTGCCAGAGTGGCTTTGTTTCTTCAGAGACAGGTGCAACCGAAATACCATCCTGCCCAAATAATTCGGTCGTTACCCCTTGCATAACTTTTATTTTATGAATATCGGGCCTGGTACAAAGTAAGTCAGAATGAACATGGGTATCAATAAATCCTGGTGAAACGGCTAAATCAGATGCATCAATTATTTCGGTTGCTGATTCTCCCTTTAAATCTCCCATTTTAGCGATTTTTCCATCCTTTACCCCGATATCAAGTTTTGTCCAAGGATTTTCTGTGCCATCCAACACTTTTCCATACCGTATAATAATGTCATACATAATATTTCCTCCTTTAAAAATAAGCCTTTTCTTTTAAAAATTCCTCTTCCTCTACCAAATAGTTACGTAATACATGCTCATTAATGTTGTAACCGATTCCCGAATTGGAAGGGACCTCCAGCTTACCAGGTTTATTAAAAGTCACCTCAGGTTCTACGATGTCCCTCTCCCAATAACGACTAGAAGCTGAGGTATCACCTGGTATAGTAAAGTTAGCCAATGAAGATAAAGCGATATTGTGGGCTCTGCCAACTCCCGCTTCCAGCATACCCCCGCACCATACCGGAATACCGTTTTCGTTACAAAAGTCGTGAATTTTCTTTGCTTCTGTCAGACCGCCAACTCGGCCAATTTTTATATTGATAATTTTGCAGCTCCCAAGTTCTACCGCTTTCTTTGCATCTTCAAGTGAGTGAATGCTTTCGTCCAAACAGACAGGTGTCGAGATAAGTCGTTGCAGCTTAGCATGATCAATGATGTCATCATGAGATAGAGGCTGCTCGATCATCATTAAGTTGAACTGGTCTAATTCCTTTAATAAATTTATTTGATCTAGGGAATAAGCGGAATTAGCATCTGCCATCAATGGTACGTCCTCACCAAATTCCTTCCTGATTGCCATTATCGGTTCAATATCAAAACCTGGCTTTATTTTAACCTTGATTTTTTTATAACCTTCTTTCATAAAACGGTCTACCTTTTGTAAAACTTCTGCGACTGTCGGCTCAATCCCAATACTTACACCAACGTCGATCTCTGTTTTTGTACCGCCCAGCACTTCAGAAAGGGGAAGGCCTCTTTGTTTGCTGTATAAGTCCCAGACAGCGCCTTCTAACGTGGCTTTTGCCATGTAGTTACGACGAATAGGTTTAAAGAGCTCGCTTATTTCTTCTGGATGACCGACTTCCTTCTGTTCAAATAGTTTAGGAAGTAAAAATTTCTTTAACATATACCAGACTGTACCAGTGGTTTCTTCATTGTAGACCGGAAAAGGAAGAGAAGCACTTTCTCCATATCCTTCAGCTCCGTCACCATATGCTTTCAATATAATAAATTCTTTATCTGTTAATCTTCCAAAGCTAGTTTCAAATGGCCATTTCAAAGGCATCTTCAGTTTATATAATTTCACTTTATCTATCTTCATCGGCTGCCCCTTTCTTACCAGTTGTCATATCCTCTTTGTTTCTTACAAATGGATAGTATTGTTGGCTTGTCTTCTCATAGTTTTCCACCCTTTTTTGTACCTCTTCCCATTGGGTAGAAGCAACGCCCTGTACCAAGATATTTAACACAGAAAAAATTGGGGCCATCCCCTTCAATGCTGTAGGGGATGGTGTTTCTACTCTCCAGATTCGATCTGCCAATAACCCCACCGGCGACAATTCGTTATCCGTTATGGCAATAACTTTCGCTCCCTTATCCTTAGCTGCTTTTACAAACTTTGCTGTCTCTTCTGCATATCTTGGAAAAGATAATGCGATTACAGAACTTTTTTCATCCATTTCAGAAATGGTCTGAATCGCATCGTCGATTTCCCCGCGATAAAGACGTGTGTTTCCTCTGACGATATTCAGGCTGAAGGCTAACCAGTTAGCTGGTGCATAGGAACTGCGAAACCCTACCACAAATGTTTTTTCTGATGAAATCACCATGTCAATGACCGGCTGGTAATTCTGATTACTGATATTCCGAATGGTTTTCTCTATATAATGCATATCCTGAATCATGAGGTATTCAGGGAGATTGTCCTCTTCACTCAGCTTTGTAGTTGAAGTCCTAAACTTTACTAATGGATCTATTTCCTGCTTCTCATTCAACAAAGAAGCCTGTACTTCTTTTTGTAATTGGCTATAACCTGATAATTCAAGAGAGTAGCATAGCCTTATAACCGTGGTTTCACTTGTCCCCGACTTTTCCCCCACTTCTTTCGCTGTGTGAAATGCAACTTGTTTGGGATGTTCAAGTATATATTTTGCAACTATTTGTTGGCGATTGGTCATAGTATTGTATTTTTTCCGAATTAAATCGTTGATGTATCCCATCTTATAAACCCTTTCCATACCTTTTTGTTACTACTAAAGTGATCCCCCGCCTACCTTGCTATGCGGCTGACCGACTTTATCCGTTCCCCAGAACTTTTTAACCACCTGGAATGATGGTGCTGGCGTTAAATAGCTGACAGTAATCATGGCAATGATAGACAATGCTGTAGCCGTTACGATCGTCTGCATACCAAATGGATTTGGGAACCATTGACCCATGATAATATAACTGATTAAGCCAATGTACATGGAAGTAATTGCCCCCCAAGTATTAGCCCTTTTCCAATATAACCCGAACACGATTGGGGCAAAGAACGTTGCTTCTAGACCACCAATAGCGTAGACAACGACCAACTGCAAATAATCCGGTGGTGTCAATGCAAATAAAACGACCCCTACACCTAACAGTAATGTAGTAATATACGAAAGTTTAGCTATTTTTCTGTCACTGGCCTTCGGATTAATGTAATTTAAATAAATATCCTTTACAATCGAGGCACTAGTAACTAACAGCATGGAATCCACAGTGGACATGATTGCTGCTAACGGTGCAGCCAGAATTAATCCAGCTACCCATCCTGGCATCAAATCCAGAATCAGTGTTGGTAAGGCCAAGTCAGCGACTGCAATTTCCGGGTACATCACTTTTACAAACGGCCCAAGCGTTGCAAACCCAATTGAAAACAGCGCCATAATGATACCACTGTATATCAAAGATTTATGCATCGCATCGGTGTTTTTAAACGTCATCCCTCTGACAGATGCATGGGGGAGGCCGATAGCTGCAATTCCAAATAACATAAAGTAAGAAAACAACATGGCAGGTGTTGCTCCACCAGCACCTGGAATCTCCACCATTTCCGGATGGTTTGCCGATAATTCACCAATCATGCCTGTAAAGCCTTCAGTCTTAATCATGAATACAATCCAGAGTATAACTCCACCCAGTATCATCATGATCCCTTGGATAGCATCCGTCAGTGCAACGGCACGGAATCCTCCATAAACGGTATATAGCACTACAGCTAAACCAAAGATTATCAAGCCTGTTTTATACGGAAGACCAGTTATGGATTCCAGAATTCTGGCACCCCCAACAAACTGAGCAACCATATAGGCGCTAATGAAAATGATGACACCAAGCGAACTCCCGATTACTACTGCTTTACTTTGATACCGTTCCTTCAGAAAGTCTGTTAAAGTTACGGCATTAATCTTTCGGGCCATAATCGCAAACTTTTTACCGAGAATACCCAGAATGTAAACTCCCATCCCCACTTGTGTAAGAAGGATAAGCACCCAACTAAAACCCTGGTCGTAAGCGACACCTGGTGAACCAATGAATGTACCGGCACTTGCTGCCGATGCAAGAAGTGTAAAAGTCAACACAATCGGTCCAAGTGAACGACCTCCGATGAAGTACTCCTCTTGAAAGCTTGTCTTTCTATGTTTAATGTGCTTATGCAACATACCACCTATGGCAAATGTGACAAATAAGTATAAAAAAATCGGAATCAGAACATCCCAGGCCATTAGTAATCACCTCTCGAATCTTCTTCTGCTTCAATTGACATATCTTTGTAGAAAAACTTCACCATGAAATAAGGAAGTACACAAAACACCGAACTACCGATAATTCCCCCCCAGAAAAACCAGGCAGGAAAACCCAGTATATAATTCATTGATTCCGCCGATTTATTAAGGCCGATGCCTATAGCAACTCCACCTACAATTAAGATATTAATCACAAATAATCCAAGGGTCGCCCACATCTCTTTTGTACATTGCCGAAACCTAGGGTCTTCAACAAACTCCTCGTTTTCTCGTTGCATTACACATTCCTCCTTGATTTTTAATGTTAAAGCCTTAAAGCAATAACGGGTGGTTTGACCTTTATATACTCGTCCTCCTTCTTGTTAAATACTTGTGATGAGATGAATGCCTGGTTGATGGAAGTGAATAGTCGACTAACTTTGTAAATAGTTATTGGGTAGGTTTGGCAGGATGATAGATGAAGTTTTCTGAAGTGTGAAGTAGCCACTTCAAAAACTTATTTTTATGAAGTATCAACTTTTATTCATTATAAACAGGTTACGAAAAACAAGTCAACACAGTATTAAAAAATTTCAGATAATTTATTTTGAAGTCTTCCTTTATAGGTGGTTTACCCTCCTGAGTGTAACCATTGGAAAATAATTTCTCACAATAATATTTGCCCCTAGGTTAAAGACTACTATACCGCTTTTAGCCCCCTCCTATCATGCGAATTTAAAAGTCGCATATATTATTTTGATGAACACATTAAGCTCACATTACCCCGGGGGTGCCCTTTATGAAATTTAATGAGCACAATCATAATGCACATATACCGCATGATTTAAGAAAAGATGCTACCAGAAAGACAGCGCGAATCAATCATGAAACCTATCAAAAAATCAATTGGAATGAGGTAGAAGTTGAAAATAAACTGGCGAAAGCCGGGATGCTTGTGAATACAAACCTGCCTGTCATCCATAGCCAGGCTTCCGTGTATCCGGTATGGGATCTAAAGAGGTACCGTTTTCTTTTCAATAACTATATCCCTTTTACTGTCAATCCGAAGCTTTGGGTACAGGGGAATTTAAATTTAAATACAGGGTTATTTAAATTTACGGACAATATCTATCAGGTTCGAGGGTTTGATTTAGCGAATATCACGTTCGTCAAAGGAAGTACAGGCTGGATTGTCATTGATTGTTTGACTACCAAAGAGACAGCTGAGGCAGCTATGCGCTTGGTAAATAATTATTTTGGCGAGATTCCTGTAAGTGCGGTCATCATCACCCACTCGCACACCGACCATTATGGAGGGATCTTAGGGGTATTAGAATTTGCTAAAGAAGATGCGATGATTTATGCCCCACAGAATTTTATTCATTCTGTTTTACAAGAGAATGTAAATGCCGGGGTGGCCATGACCCGGCGTGGTGTCTATATGTACGGGTCCGTTTTACCCCGGGATGAGAAAGGGCAGGTCGATAATGGCATCGGAAAAGCTGTATCCATCGGAAACGTTACCTTCACAGACAACATTTTTGAAATTAATGAAGATTACGCAGAACATGAGGTTGATGGGATTGCGATGGAGTTTCAATTAGCTTTGCACACGGAAGCACCATCGGAAATGATCATCTATATCCCAGGTGAACGTTCGTTATGTATTGCCGAGCTTTGTAATGCGACGCTTCATAACTTTTATACATTAAGAGGAGCGGAAGTCAGAGACCCGGTAGCCTGGGCAACCAGCATTCAAAAGGCCATCAATTTATGGGGAGCGGACTTAACGTCCGTATTTGGTGTGCACAACTGGCCCCGTTTTGGAAACGAAGCAGCGATTGACTATTTGGAAAAACAAAGAGATCTATATCAATATATCAATGACCAGACATTAAGGCTGATTAACAAAGGATATACCATTGATGAAGTTGGAAGAATGGTGAAACTTCCAGAACCACTTGCAGGAGAATGGTATAACAGTCAGTTTTATGGAACCGTCAATCATAATGCCAAAGCCGTGTATCAGAAGTATATCGGCTGGTATAATGGGAACCCGGTTAATCTAAATAAATTATTACCGGAAGAATCAGCAAAAAAATATGTCCAATATATGGGTGGCGAGTCCCGTGTGATCGAAAAAGCGAAGCAGGACTTCAAAAAAGGAGAATATCAATGGGTTGCAGAAGTGACCAAACAGGTGATCTTTGCAAACCCAGGTAACAGAGAAGCCAAACTGCTTTGTGCTGATGCTTTAGAACAATTAGGCTATGTGGCGGAATCAGGTCCGTGGCGAAATGTATATTTAACAGGAGCTCAGGAACTGCGCTACGGCATTCTTCCAGCCCGAGGTTCGATTATTACAGAGGATGTATTAAATAGTTTATCTCTCGAAAATGTGCTTTATTTACTTAGTATTCGCATTAAAGGACGAGAAGCTGGGCGTTTTGATTATAAAATCAATTTTGTTATCCCAGACAGAGAAGACACAGTTTCAACCGAGTTGAAGCGCGGGATTTTCCGATATTTACATGATGAATTGGCCGAAGATGCAGCTGTTACGGTTACGATGCCAAAAGAAACGTTATATACGTTAGTTTCTACTAACGAAAAGCCAGATCCTTCCGAGATAAAAGTAGAGAGTGATGTTCGTGCGTGGAATACGTTCTTATCCCTAATCGATTCATTCAATCAAAACTTCCATATTATGACCCCTATCCAAAATAAGTAGAATAAATAAAACCTAATACCTGACACTTATTCATGTCTGATATTAGGTTTTTTAATGTGAATAGAGTATTTATAAAGGTGAAGGATTAAACTACGACCCTTCCTTCTTCCTTCTGGACTTCCATCGCTTCATTAATAAACGGCTGAATGCAGACAAGCGCATTCAAACAATCCAGCTTCTCAAAAGGAATATAAACTTCGTGACGTTTCAAAAGGTGATTACGGCAGCTTGCGATATCAAAATCCAGTACTTTCTGGACCTCCCGTTGCTTTTCTTTGCCAATTCGTGAGTCCGGGTTGCCTGGATCCATATGTAAAACAAGTGACTGATACGCCTTCCCACCATGCAGCGTAGCGAACTGGAATGTTTGCCTTTTTAAACGGTAACCGATGGTCGGCCCCTGGGCGCTATCATCATATTCCACGCCATCCATTTTAGTCAGCGCACGATGAAGGTGTTCAGCTATGATACTATTTTCGAATTCTTTGAGTTTACAAGTCACGCTTTTGCCTCCTTTGAAAAATGAACCTATGTTCATCTTTCCATACTTCGACAAAAAGAGCAAGACTCCATTTTTCCCTGCAAATCCCGATTTATTACTTCTATAGTCCCAATAGAATAGAGAAAAAGGCCGCTTCCTAAGTACCAGACTTAGGTGGCAGCCTCTTTCGCTTACATAATTTCCTCGTTCTCTTCATCATAATAGTTCAAGACCGCATCGACATAATAAATGTCACCGTAACAAGCTTCATACTGCAGTGCCTCTTCGCGAATGCAGCTATAAATACCGGTATGTTCTAACTCTTCGTACTTCTTCGCAGAGAATTCAATCGCCAACGCTTGCGTGTATTCCCCGCCATTATTCCTGACATAATCGATAAATCCAGCTCCGAAATTATACGATTGTAAAGCTAATTTAACGTTATAATCAGCTTTCTCCAGTGTGTGAGCAAAATAGGAAACTCCTTGTTCAATCGATTTTTCCGGATCATCAATACAACCGACAGAACCACAATATGATTCAGAGGCTTGCATGGGATCGTTCCCTCTCCCACTAGATTCTTGCATCATTAAGGCAAGAATAATAGGTACATAATCTTCTATTCCCTCTTCTTTTGCGTATTTCTCCATTTTATCTTCATACTGCAACACTTGCTTTGATAGATTTCCTCTATTTTCATTAGTAAGATTGCTTACATTTATATCAAGCGGGTTGTTTGCAAAAAACTGAATGGCGCCGATGACGATCAGCAGCGGGAGAACATTCTTGAAGAAAAGTTTTCTCAACGCTATTTTAAACTTCCTGTTAGTTTTGCTTCCAGCCATGTCTTCTTCTCCCTCTCGCAGAATATCTATCTATATTCTACCATCCTACGATCAGGTTGGCTCGTAATTAGTATAAACCACCAGCGACACCAAGGGTCTTGAACCTCGCCCCCTCACTTCCATTAGAAATACTTGGCTTATCGCCAAGTCCTTATGGCGAAAGCCAAAGTCTTTCTTATACTTTAATCCTTTAACAAGGTTAAACTTTCTTAAAGTACAAGAAAGACTACTACTGGTAAAAATAACAAAAAGTCATAGCGTTTTATACCGTGGGTGAGTCACCCGGAGCAAGCAAGCTAAACCTTCTTCAACAATAAATAGATAAAATAAGGAGCACCGATCAACGCTGCCATAATCCCTGCAGGAACCCCATCAGGCTCGAGAACATTCCGCCCGATCGTATCCGCAAATAACAGCAGCCACCCACCGAGCAATAAAGCCAAGGGCAGGAACGATTGGTTTCTCGGACCGATTAATGATTTAGCAAGGTGAGGTGCCATCAATCCGATAAAGGCGATCCCCCCGGTTACCGAAACGGCAGAAGCAGCAAGCGCTACGGCCGTAACCAGCAGGACAATCCGTTCTTTTTCAACCGCGAGACCAACGCCAATAGAAACCGGCTCACTTAGTCCTAATAGATTCAGTCGGTTCGACTTATATAAGGTAAAAGGAATCAGGAGTATCAGCCATGGCAGGATGGCAAAAATAAATGGCCAATCAGTACCCCAGATATTCCCCGCGAGCCATTTTGCAATAAAATCTACTTTCTCACGCTCAGCGGATGATATGAGCACGACCATGGCACCGGATAACGCCATCGAGAAGCCGACACCAACCAGGATCAGCCTCGTCGGCTGAATCCCCACTTTTCGCTGATAAGAGAAGACATAGATCAGGCAGGCGGTCAGAAAGGCTCCAACAAAGGCTGCAATCGGAAGAAAATACACGAACGAGCCTGCTTCAATTGGAAAAAACAAAAAGAACACAGCGACTGCAACCCCAGCCCCGGCGTTGATCCCGATAATGCCTGGGTCCGCTAAATCGTTTCGGGTGATCCCCTGCAAAATAGCCCCCGACAGTGCCAGCGCCATCCCTGCCAATAGCGTAATAATGATTCGGGGCAGCCGAATTGAATACAGGACAAATTCTTCTTTAAAGGTTCCGTTTCCAAGCAGCGTCGGGAGAATGCGATCAAAAGATACAGAAGAATAGCCCATCCCCATACTCACCAGGATGGTCACGATAATTAAGACGGTTAGTACCGCCATAAGCATGCGTTGTTTTTTTATAAGAGCCGGATGTATCATGAGAAACTCCTCCCTCCCTTTTGTACGATAAATAGGAAGAATGGCAATCCCATCAGAGAGATGATCGCTACCACCGGTGTTTCATACGGTGCGTTTATCGTCCGGCTGACCGTATCAGCCAACAGCATAAAAGAAGCACCGAATACAGCCGACATCGGGAGGATCGAGCGATAATCCTTCCCGACAATCGGGCGTACGATGTGAGGAATCATCAAGCCAAGAAACGCGATATTCCCGACCACCGCTACGGCAGCGCCGGTCAATAGGATAATCAGGATAAATAAGATCGCCTTGATCTGTGTCGTTTTCTGCCCGAGACCTACGGCTACTTCCTCATTGAGACTGAGGATCGTCAGCTGCCTGGCAAGCAAAAAGGCAATCACCAGTCCAATCAGGATGAATGGCAAGATTACCTGGATTTGTGTCCACGAAACCCCGACCAACCCGCCGGCTGTCCACATCGAGACATCCTTCGATACTTTAAAAGTTAGACTGATCCCTTCCGCCACAGCAAACAAAAACGCAGAAACAGCAGCCCCTGCCAGCACAATCCGAAACGGCGAGAATCCTCCCCTTTTCATCGAGCCGATGCCAAACACGAGCCCTGCCCCTACACCTGCTCCGATAAAACAGGCGATCGTCATCCCTAGATAATTCGTGGTTGGAAAAATGGCCAACGTGACGGCGAGCGCAGCATTAGCCCCTGCCGTCAACCCAAGCAGTCCAGGGTCAGCGAGCGGATTTCTCGTCATTCCCTGCATGATGGCACCGGCAACAGACAAACCCGCACCGACTAAAATAGCGGCGATTTCTCGAGGCAGCCGCAATTCACGGATGATGTTGACGCTTTCCGACTTCACATTAGAAGTAAGCGCCAGCCATACATCGCGTGCTGTCGTCTCTGCTGCACCCAAAAGCATCGCTACTGCGAATGAAAGGCTTAATACGACCAAGCCGATAATAATCTGATATGTAAATGAATGTGTAAGCTGTTTGTCCTTCGTCATAGAAACCCCATCTTCTCTGTAAAATGATTCAAAAAGAAAAGCGCAAGCGCCCGGAAAGACACGACACGCATAAGCAAAACGGCTGGAGGAAGGCGTCCTTCCCTTCCGCAAGACGGGTTGCTTATGTCGCGAGTGTCTGGGCGTCGAAGCTAGCCAAATAAGAAGAGGAATTCAACGGATGAATTCCTCTCATAGATTACTAGTTTAGAAATGCGTCTTGGAATGTCTCCAGCTGATACTCCAATGTCACCGGATCGTTGAAGTAAAACTCCTTGGCATTCACTTCGATGACCTGGTCATTTTCCACGGCCGGGATATTCTTGTACGTATCGGTATCCTGGAAAGAGGTTTCAGAATCGGCATTTTTACTGAACACGATATAATCGCCGGCATACTCCGGAAGTACTTCTGGAGAAATGGCATAGTAGCCGTCTTCGAGCGCCATCTCTTTCACTTTTTCAGGCATCTTCAGGTCCATTTCCTGATAAAGAATTTCTGTGCCTCTTCCCCAGTTATCACCAAATACATATAATTGCTTTTCGAAGTTTTCAATGACGGAAACGGTAGCATCTTCCCCGATTTCAGCACGGATGTCTTCGCCTGCCTGCTGGGCACGTGCTTTAAAATCTTCCACCCATTGTTTCGCTTCTTCTTCTTTGTTCAAAAGTTTTCCGATTTCAATATGCTGCTCTAAATAATCCAGGCTGCCATATGTATAGGTAACAGTTGGAGCGATTTCCTGCAATTTATCGACATTTTTAATGTTGGAAAGTCCAATAATCAAATCTGGGTCAAGCTCAATTATTTTTTCCAGGTTATCATCGGTGACTTCTTCGACACCCTGTAATTCCTCTTCAAATTTTGGGTTCATCTTCGACCAGGCATCAACTCCGACAAGGTTGACATCAAGCGCCATGACATTGCCGGCATAGGAGGATAGTACAACGACTCGTTCCGGGTTCGCCGGTACTTCTACCGGACCATTTTCGGACTCATAGGTAATCGTTTCTGACTTGTCATTTTCCTTGTCACTTTCTGTTTCACCGGAAGCCTCTTCACCTGAAGTACTTCCACATGCGCTAAGAATAAGCACGAATAAGAGCAGGATTGGCATAAGTATCTTTTTCATTGTCGTCTTCTCCTTTAAGTAAGTTATAAGTGATACACATTGGTTTATTGGTGCGGGGGTCTTTGCCGATTTCCGCATCAATCTTGAATACTTCCTGGAGGACTTCCCGCTGGATCACCGCTTCACTCGATCCGGCTTTCACAACTTTTCCGTCTTTCAACGCGATGATATGATCGGCAAACCGGGCGGCCTGGTTCAAATCATGCAGCACCATAACAATTGTCCGGCCCTGTTCCCTGTTCAATTTCTGCAAAAGTTCCAGAACCTCGAGCTGGTGGGCCATATCCAAATAGGTCGTCGGTTCATCAAGGAAAATCATCTCGGTTTCCTGGGCAAGGGACATAGCAATCCAGACCCGCTGACGCTGCCCGCCGGACAACGCATCGACAGGCTGGTATTTGAATGGCAGGATTCCAGTCTCTTCAAGCGCCCAGTCAATGACCTCGATATCCTTTTTGTTCAAACGGCCGAACCCTTTCTGGTAAGGAAATCGCCCATAAGAAACCAGCTCCCCAACCGTCAGCCCGGCAGCGCTTTCCGGGTTCTGTGGGAGAATCGCCATCTTTTTGGCGAGGGATTTTGTATCTTCCCTCGAGATACTGGCACCATCAAGAATCACCGATCCTGATTGATATGGAATGATCCGTGTCATCGCTTTTAACAAGGTGGATTTCCCACACCCATTGGAACCGATGATCGTGGTGATTTTCTGATCTGGTATTTCCAACGTCAAATCACTGACAATCGTTTTTTCCCCATAGCCGATATGTAGACGTTCAGTTGATAAACGGCGCATCGTGAAGCCTCCAAATAAAATATTTTGTTGAGAATGATTATCACTTTCGTTTATAATGATACTATAAGTCGGCTCACTCGCTTTGTCAACAACATTTTCCATATAAAGTTTATCGGTTTAAATGGTTTTTACATATTGGAGGGGGAGTTATTCAATGGGAAAGGAAATTTTTGATGTTACGATTATCGGCGGAGGTCCTGCGGGGCTTTATTCTGCCTTTTACAGTGGACTACGGGAAATGAAAACAAAAATCATCGAATTCCAGCCGCAATTAGGCGGGAAAGTTCAAATATATCCTGAAAAAATGGTCTGGGATGTCGGCGGCCTCCCTCCCGTTCCAGGAAAGCAGCTCATGGACCAAATGATCGAACAGGGATTAACGTTCAACCCGGAAGTCGTTCTCAATGAAAAAGTCGTTTCCATTTCACGGGATGAAACTGGCACCTTTCTACTCGAAGCGGCTTCAGGAAGAATTCATTATTCCAAAACTGTCATTGTTGCAGTAGGAAGCGGTATCTTAATGCCACAGAAGCTGAACATTGAAGGAGCGGAGAGATTCGAACTTGGCAACCTGCACTATACCGTGAAATCACTGAAAACATTTAAAGATAAAACCGTCATCATATCCGGCGGCGGGAATTCAGCGATCGATTGGGCGAATGAACTGGAACCAGTCGCCAAAAAAGTTTACTTAGCTTACCGGAAAGATTGCCTGAACGGGCATGAAGCGCAAATTACCCAATTAGAAAACAGTTCGGTAGAATGTTTCCCTTATACCACGATTTCAAAGTTGTTGGCTTCAGAAGATCATGAAACCATCTCACAGGTGGAACTGACCAGCAATCAGACTGGGGAGAGTTTTTACTTAGAGGTAGATGACGTCATTGTCAACCACGGCTTCGACCAGGACACCTCGTTACTGAAAAACACTAAATTTGATATCCAGCTAGTCGATCAGTACTTCGTAAAAGGAACGGCAACGAGCGAAACCTCGGTGGAAGGCGTCTATGCAGCAGGAGATATCCTGAACCATGAAGGAAAGCTGAACCTGATCGCCGGCGCCTTCCAGGACGCAGCCAATGCCGTCAACAAAGCCAAACAATTCATTGAGCCGGATGCAAATGCTGTGGCCATGGTGTCTTCTCATAACGAAGTTTTCAAAAAGAGAAACCGTGAATTAGTCAGAGAAATGACGAAGAGTTAGACCCCCCCAACACTAAAACAAGCACCCATTCATGCAGGTGCTTGTTTTTTAGTTATGCCTACCCACCAAGGGTGCCTGAACCTCACCCACACACTTCCACAACAAAAACTAATATTGGTAAATCTAAAACCTATCCATAGATCAAAATACCGTGGGTCAGTGACACGAATCAAAATCAAACACTCCAATATACCCACTAATCCGTCCTGACGTCTGTGCCATTAGTCACTTATCCATAAATAAATTGTTGTAATATGTCAATAATTTGTATTTTATGTAATTTTCATTCCCGCCGACTAAATACCCATATATAATCAAAAAGCTGGCAATTGAAAGAAAGCGCTTTCGGAATGGAAACTTACATGACAACAGACTTTACAAGCTACCTCCCCAAATGCGAGAAAATAATCTACAAATTCATTAACCAATTCCCTTTTCTTGATCGAGAAGAGTTGTACCAGGAAGGACTCATTGTATTATATGAAACCTTGCAAATACACGACCCTGACCGCTCCACCTTTTGTACGCACTTCTATCATAGAATCAACTATCGCTTCATTGATCTTCACCGTATCGAAAAGACCCATGCAAAAACTCTGGAAAGCTTAAGCACCACGCCGATACCGTACCACCCGTCCAAACATTTAGATCCGTTTCTCCTGGAAGAGATACTAGAGGTTCTCAACGAAAAACAACGCAAATGGTTCGAGCATCATCATTTGGCAGATTTAACATACGCTCAAATTGCTCAATTAGAAAATACCACCATCAACGCTGTGAAGAACTGGGGCAGGGAAGCGAGGAAAAAGCTCCAGCCATTCTTAGAGGCTTATCGGAATGACGATATACATTAAGCCATAATAGGAAAAGGTGAAACCCCGGTGCAGCATAAGGGGATTTCACCTTTTATTATGTTCAGACAGTTTGTTTTCTTGGGGAGCCAACAGTTTTCTGATGATCAAAGCAATAGATCTCTCCATTGAATTTCTTATTGGTTAAGCAATGATTTTTCACTTTATCAGATACGTATTTATCGCATACCACGCATTTCGCATCTATTACCACTGATGATCGCATCGCCTGTTTCTGTTGCTCTTTTTTAGCAGTTTCCGCCATGGCCACTTCCTGTGGCGCCATGGAAGTACTACTCTCGGAGTTGATCGCAATTATCAAATCTATCAATGCTTCTCTATTAACTAGTTTGACTTGGTTGGATTTAGCCAGATCCTTCGCTGGGTTCGTAAAATCGCTGTTCGTAACCACCCAGGCCTCGTCAGCCTTGTAATAATTCTTGGAAGCATGAATCTCTTGGACCGCTTTTATACCAACGTTCTTTTTGTACCGCTTAGCCTGTACAACGGTTTTCGTATTGTCCTTCTTCAGTATTAAATCAGCTCCATAGTCGCCGCTGCTTTTTGTTACCTCTGTTTTATATCCATGATTTTTAAATAACACAGCCAGGTACTCTTCAAATTGTAGCCCATCCATTTTATCTATCGTTTCAATCCCTGACCGTTTCAGCTTCTCTCTTTCCCTCATTTTACGGAATAGGAGGAAGACAATGATTCCTGCTACTGTCATCACTACACTGATCAGCATAATGAAAAATGACCCTGTCATTAAATACATCGATAATGCTAAAAGTACCATCGCACTTTGCATGATAGATTCCAATTCTCTTTGTTGCTTTTTGGTTCGCCGCTTTCCAGCCATTATGTATCCACCTATCTATAATATCTTCCAATTCTATCGGCTTTTTACATCCATTTATTAACAATTAAGAGAGACGGACTACATCTAATGCCCGTCTCTTTCTTGAGTTTATGTACTATCATTAACACTAATAATCATTGATGTTAGCATTTTATTTTACTTTCAAAATTTGTATTGCATAATTATCTTTGTATGATGATCCATCCTTACCATCTATTTCATTTTTAATTCCCCAAAAACAATATCCTTAATTTCACTATCATATCGGTAGGTCACAAGTCTAATATTATTCCATTCTTCTGAAAAACGGTCGTCACGTAGTTTTGTAGTATATATCCTCTTCCCTTTTTCTCTCACATAATCTATAACGTTTTCAGGAAAATTATGAGCAACAATAAACGCGTCAATCATGGAATAATCACCGAACGTATATTCGTTATTCACCCAATCTATATATTTCATCAATTGGTTCACATCAGAAATATTAGCTGAGTCTTTCTTCAATTCACAAACCAAGTACTTGGATAACGTAGGACGGTAATTTTTGATGTATTTATACCCAAATATATCTATCTTATCCATCCAACTTATAGGTTTAAATGGTGAAGCAATTACTTGTCGTGATATATAATCCCACTGGCCGAATATCCTAGCAACATTTTCTTCGGCAGTATTGAGTTTATGCATCAACGCTAATTCTAGAGTGACCTCTCTCCTGAACTTGATGGCATTCCCTTTTATTGAATTTTCCATTACTCGCTGAATGTCAAATTGATAATCACCCGAAGAAGTTTTTTCTTTGATAAAATGATGGTAAGAGTCAATGTTATCTTTATAAATTTTCTGTGTCGGACTACCATCTAGATGTTCTTCATTTTTCTTCAAAATTATATCTTTTAATGCTTGGTTTTCTTCATCGTCTACCTTAACAAAAGATAATTGTTGAAAAGCTCTGAGCATCTTGAACGCTGATGGATTCGATTGAAGTGCAGCATCCATGTCTATCCCATCTTTGAAAAAATATGGTGCTGGGGCAAATGTACAAACCCATCTTGACTCGCTTTCTCCTTTAGTCCAATTACCATCAGGCGTCAATTTTTCATTCTTTATCGAATGAAATCCAATTTGGTAAGGTTCATTAGCTTCCGGAAAATTAAGGTGGATGCAGCTCCCGTTAACATCGACTAATTCACCAATCCCATAGATCTTTCTTTTATGAAAGAAATAAATGTTATCTCCAGCCTGCATACCTGCAAAATCCGCCATTGTTTGTTCGTTAGTAGTCGACCATAGATTGTTATCAGGAGTTTTGATTTTTGTGGAATAAATACCATAGCATACTACTTCTCGAAGAGATTCCAGACTATTCAGCGTCATTATATATCCTGCGATAAATTTTACCTCCCTTCATGAACCAAAGTCTGTTCGTCATGGTAGTAATTTGTGTGATTTTTTATATTTTCCACATTCATTTTACCATAAATTCACATATTCCACACCGGACCTTTAACTGATTTGATGATAGTTAACAATCCGATTCATGATTCTTTTTCTCACTTTGGGCTTTAGCTTGGTCAATAAATTCTGCAATATGATTGATTGTATCGTCGAACTTCTTTTTCTTAAGATCATGCTCCCAAACCCTTAGAATTTTCCACCCTTGATTCCTATAATATAGTGTATCTTCCTCATCCCTTTTTTTGTTTCTCGCAAATTTGTCCTTCCAGAATTCCGTGTTACTCTTCGGAATATTTCCATGGGTAGGACATGCGTGCCAAAAACAAGAGTCTATAAAAATGACTACCTTGTACTTTTGAATAACAATATCAGGAGTACCCCGCAGTTTTCTAACATTCTTACGGAATCTATACCCTCTCGCCCACAATGCTCTAGTAACCCTATCTTCCAGCTTGGATCGTGCACGAATCTTACTCATTGTCTTTTTACGCTGTTCTTTGGTCATTATATCTGCAGTCATAATTCACCCCTCCTTTAATGGGCTTTCTTATATAAATAACCTTATAGAGGCTCTTTCTAACATTTGTTTATTCTTTTTTCATGCCCTTTATAAGTAACGAACTGATTACTGTCGAATTTTGCTGGATTGTATGGCGAATATCTATCATTATTGTTAAAATAAACTATTAAGTCATTAAATCCGAGTCTAGTTATTTATTGAACATGAGATAAACAAAGATCTTGATCTTTTTGTCTTATTACGTTATAATGATAGAAAGAAAGGCGAAAGGATGTTCGCATAATGAAAAAGGAAAACACAATACAAGTCATTGAATTATTTGCTGGTGTGGGTGGTTTTCGTGTAGGGCTTGAAAATGCCAATAAAGACCTTTTTAAAGTTACATGGGCCAACCAGTGGGAACCGTCAAAAAAAGCCCAAGAAGCATTTGAATGCTATACGAGAAATTTCACAGAAGGTCAACATGTCAATGAAGATATTGCCGATGTACCTGATGAAGTATTTGAACAAGTTGAGCCTGATCTCATAGTCGGGGGCTTCCCTTGCCAAGATTATTCTGTAGCTCGCTCTCTTAATGGAGAAAAAGGTATCCAAGGAAAGAAAGGCGTACTTTTTTGGCAAATTGAAAGAGTAATAGAAAAGACCCACCCTAAGTTCGTCCTATTAGAAAATGTGGATCGCTTACTCAAGTCTCCTTCTTCGCAACGAGGCAGGGATTTCGCTGTAATGTTAGCTACATTCAGAAATTTGAATTATACAGTAGAATGGCGCGTCATCAACGCAGCTGAGTATGGATTTGCCCAAAGAAGAAGAAGGGTGTTCATCTTCGCATACAAAAATGGTATTGCATTCGATCAGAGGCAGAAAAAATTGGATGCAAAGGATATTGTATTCAAGGAAGGTTTTTTTGCAAAACCATTTCCTGTTTCAGAAGAACCGTTCAAAAATAGAGAAGCTTCCGATTACATTCCTGTTGACCGTGTGGAAATTTCTGATAACTTCTCTTTCAACTTCCATAATGCCGGTGTCATGCGAGAAGGTAAAATCTATACCGCTCATGTGCAACCCGACTTAATTGACCCTACTCCATTAAAGGATATATTGTTAGACGACGAACTAGTAGATGATAAATTCTATCTGACAAAAGAAGCTGAAGAGAAGTTCGAATATTTGAGAGGCCCCAAAAAAATAGAACGCACATCTGCTGATGGCCATAAATACTTCTTTTCAGAAGGTGGCATGTCCCCTGTCGACGATTTGGACAAGCCGGGTAGAACGATGCTTACAAGTGAAGGTACTGTTAACCGGAGTACTCATATTGTTGAAGTGAATGGAAGAAAAAGATTCCTTACTCCAATCGAATGCGAGCGTCTTAATGGCTTTGAGGATGATTGGACTGCTGGCATGAGAGATCGGATGAGGTATTTCTGTATGGGGAATGCCCTTGTTGTAGGTTTGATAGAAATAATGGGCAAAAGAATAGAAGAAATCGACTCTGTTGAAAACGACAGTGAAGAAGTTGTACAAATCGGATTCTCTTTATAAGCTGGTACTTATCGTATCAGCTTTTTCTTTTGTGCTAAAATAAAAGTGACAACTTTTGGAAGGAGGTCGCTTAAGTTGTATCAAACAGAAAAAGAATTACTAGATAAAGCGAAGAAAGCTGAAGGTAAAACTTTCGGGGAAATTGACAGAGGTAAGAGAATTCAGAATGGAAAAGCGAAAGGGCAGCTGGGCCAAATAATTGAAGAAAGTTATTTTGGTTATGAAATCAATTCAAATAGTGAAGCTGATTTTTCTGATTTAGGAATTGAGTTGAAAGTGACACCTGTCAAAAAAAATAAGAATGGTACATTATCTGCAAAGGAACGACTCGTATTGAACATCATCAATTACCACAATGAAGCTCTTGTCAGTTTTGAATCATCCAGCTTTTGGCGTAAAAATGAAAAAACCTTGATACTTTTCTATCACTGGATTCCCAAACTTGCACGGGCGGATTATAAAGTAATAAAGGCATACTTACATACCTTTTCTGAAGAAGACCTTGAAATAATCAAGCAAGATTGGGAAGTTATAGTCGGAAAAATACGGAACGGACAAGCCCACGAGCTGTCAGAAGCAGATACGAACTACTTAGCTGCGAGTACAAAAGGTGCAAATAAAAAGTCTTTGAGGACACAACCATATAACGATATACCAGCAATGCAAAGGGCTTATTCTCTTAAACAGAGTTATATGACAGCTCTTGTCCGAAAAGAAATAACACAAGAAGACCTCGTACGCTTTTCTACCACAGATGAACTCAAAAATAAGTCACTGTTTCAGTTATTGGCAGATAGATTTTCTCCATATAAAGATTTGACACTCGAAGTAATATCTAAGAAAACAGGATTAAAAATCAATTACAAATCTAAAAGCTTCTTACAAGAATTCATAAGCGGATTATTAGGTATAAAGGGGACAAAGTTAAGCCAAATCGAGGAGTTCGAAAAAGCGAATATCGACGTTAAAACTATACGTCTTGAACCACATGGTGCACCGGAGGAACATATGTCTTTCAAAAATGTCGATTTTACGGGGTGGGCTAAAGAAGATTGGGATGACAGTTGGCTTAAAAACCATTTTGAAGAAACTAAGTTCTTGTTCGTCATATTCCACTATAAAGAAAGAAAGAAAGACAACCCTGAGAGAAAACTGTATTTCAGTGGAATCACGCTCTGGAATATGCCCAAGAATAGAATCGAATGTGAACTTAAAGATTTTTGGATGGATGTAAAAACCCTTATCAATAGAGGTATAGAGTTAGAAGCTGTGCAACAGAAAAATCGTGTGATTGTTAAAAACAACCTTCCCAAACCAGGGTATAATGGAATTTGTCATATTCGGCCAAAAGCTAGAGATGGTAAAGACAAAACCGCTTTACCTGACGGGCGACTTATCACTAAACAAGCTTTTTGGTTAGACCGTACATATATAGCTAACATAATCAATAAAACCATGTATGGAATAAAGAAATAACTTAGGAAGAGTAATACGAGAAAATTTATAAGAGAATTATTTAATAGAAGAACTATGGAAAGTGCCTGACGATACCCCATTAAGGTTCAGGCACTTCAATTAAGGCAAATTCTACTATTATAATCTACCAGCAAATCCAAATATTTAATCGATATATATTCAAATCTCCCATGGTAATCTTCTCCTTAACTTCCCATTAAATTGTTCTTCTCTTTATAATAAGGACTTAAATTCATGAATAAATCTTGCAACTGCTCAGCTTCTACCTCATGCTCAAACAAATACTCCAGCAATTCTTCCTGACGGGCTTGCCCCAAACTTAACCTATAAAGCTGCATAATTTTCATCAGCCGCTCATATTTTACTCCGTCTTTACTTAGTGGATAGATCGGTACAATACGCTCAATCTTTATGTCTTGATTTTCTGGGAGCGACCAAAACGGCACAAGCTCTGGAGTCTGTTCATCTCGTTCTTGCTGGTTAGCTGTGTGGAACATCTCTTGCCATATATCTGATTGGAAATCAATATTCCCATACTTGTTAGCGATATTTTGACGAATGGCAAAGCACTTATAACGGTTGATACGTCCCTCTCGCTGTTCAAGATCGACCGGGTTGGATGGCAGATTCCAATGCGTGATCTTCCTACAATAATAATGAAAATCCAATCCTTCTTGTCCGACAGAGGTGGTAGTCAGGACGAATGGTCGGAATGGTGAGTTGAATGCTAATCGGACATTCTTCTTTCTTTTATGGGCCGTTTCTTCGTTTCTTTTATCGGCAAAACCTACTGCATAGTTAGTGCGAATCTTCATAGCCTGATTGGTACCGCTATGCCCCTGTGCTCTTCGTTTGAAACTTTCATAGGTATCCACGTTATAGGTCGCAGTATGAGTATCCAAAGCTGCTATCATCAATTTGACTAGACCCTTATAACGCTTATGACGGTCTACATAGCTCAGACCGGCTTCCTCTATCAACATATGAGCGTACTCGTCCATCATCGCCTGGATATTTCCATCGATATTATACTTAAGGAGGTTTTGCCAGTGCACGGTTCGGCTTTTCTTCTTCCCGTACTCTAATTCAACAACTGCAATCGCTTCCTGTGTGTTCATTCTATCAATTAGCGTCTTAGCTAGACGAACGGCATAAGGAAGAGATTCCCCTTCTATATCATCAAGCATTCGTAATGCACAAACAGCAGGTGATCCTAGTACCATATTAACCAAAACTTCTACTAAATTTTCCGGCTGCTTCCCGAGTTCAGGCAACTCTTTACTTAGAAAAATAGAGCGTAGTATTTCCAAGTGTTTAACTAGTGCCGCTTTATCATCCGAGGGATTTTCTTTTTCCTCCATCACAGGCAGAAGATGATCCCCTTCAAACCAACTTGCCACCGCTTCCTCTTCTAAATCAAATAACAATGGAGCCATAAAGTACCAACGTTCATCTTCACGACTTTCATTGACGTTTTCCGAAACTGGCAGTTGATCAAGCAAACGCTGGATATTTTCAGCTATTTCTTGTTTAATACCACCTAGCGTTAACTTCCTGTTCAATACATCGACAGGATCAAACAGGTTAGCCAACGTCACAGAAGGATACAGAAGCGTCAAATGGTTCATGTTTGCCGGATTACCGTTTTTCATTGCGAAAGATAAACGCGGCTGAGGAAAACGACGTTCGCTAAAATATTTACGATTCTTTTGCTTCTTCTTTTTCTTCGTCTTATTAATCAGTTCACCTACGGTTCTACGTTCTGCTTCATAAGAAATTGTGGTAGAAACTGCGCGTGGCACCATTTCCCACGCGGAGAAAATAAGCATCTTCGAAAAGCGATGTTGCCCAGCATAACTACCGCCAAATTCGTAATATGGTAATGACGGCGGAATCCACAATAGACGCTCTGCATTTTTTGGCAAGGCCAACGCTTTCAGTTTTGCCATTCTGGCATTTGTATCAGGGAGCTGACGATAATTATTGATTGTCCCTTTTTTGATCCACAAATGGGCTCTATCGACCATCGGAATATTATCCGGATACTTTTTTACATACTGCGTAATCTTTTGTTTCAATTTATAATGTTCCATGAACGACATCAGATAAGGCGTCGACTTCACATAGTCGACAGGTACTTTATCACTCAACCCTGTATCCTCCAGCAACCGATCCAGGTGAACATAAGACAATACATCTTCTTTCGTTATTTCTAACGGGATAACATCAGCATCAATCAGTTCACTCGAACCTTCAACTGTCATACGTTCTGTCCTGGCAATTCCTTGGTATAGACTATCTTCGGCTGCTTGCTTCTTCGCCTGTATCACAGCTGCATCCGCGTTAGTGAATAAGCGTAAGGACGTCGAGAAATCTTCCCAAACCTTTTCAAAATAATATTGCTGTTCCCGATGATGTTCAAACAAAAACCCAGTTACCTGCAGGAACTCTTTATAATGCTCATCCTCACCTGCTTCTGCGATCTCTTCCATGGTGGAATAGAGTTTGTAAGGTGTTGCAGAAAGCAACAGGATTTTCACTCTTTCTTCATCGGTAGATCTCGGACTGTTGAAAAACTTTCGCGCGAGTAAAGCGGTTTCACTTTCACTCTCCGCATTTACAAGTTCCGGAAAACGCTGAAATTCATCCATGATGACAAGATCAGGGTCCATAATATCGACGCTGATCTCAGCCATCATCCTACGAAGCTTGTAAATCACAATATTTGCGCCTTCCAAACGTTCCCCAGGTACACCTTCCTGTTTAATTCGCTCACAGATTTCATGAATTTCATCGATAATTAACCAGTCTTTTTCTAGAAATTCTTCGATACGTTGATGCATGTTTCGAATGTACTCTCCACCGCTTGCTGCATTGCAATTCTCCACACGGCCTTCATACTCAATTTTGGCCCCCTGCCATCCCTTTGTCGCTGTATCCATTAGGAGAATATCGAGTTCTTCCAAATAATCCTCCAACAAACTATACCTCTTCAACACAGCAAAAATAAGCGCTCTCTCTGCTGCACTCCCGCAGCCAGCCGTCATAGTGAACGATGTCGAAGGAGTAAGCGGAGTCAGCTGGATATAACGGTCTTTTAAAGATTGGTCGTAATTATTCTCAAAGATTTTCAAGTGCTGCATCGACAATCTAGTATCCGAAGAATCTTCCAGCTTGACCCGTTCGTCAATCTGTAGTTTCTGAAGGTTTTGTCTGGCAATACTCTGGTTAGAACAAACATAAACAACTTTAAATAGCGGATCTTCTAAGACCTCCTGGTGGTATCTGGCTATCTTGGCCATCACTCCTCGAGCGATCATCGTTTTGCCAAGTCCCACTTCATCCGCTACAAGTACTCGAGTGAAATCATTCGTCAATAGATGATGGACTCTCTCGACGGTCGCTTTTTGGAAATCTTTCAATCCATCTAGTATTTCATCTTCTCTTTGTCTTAAATCAATCATTTTTTCACCATCTTTGTTGCTTCATTAAACGTCTCATATAAACGGTAAAACTCTTCCGGAATGATAGCATTATCATCTATCAGTTCGATGATATGATGGATGTCTTCCAGTTTTTCCGGTGACCTAGCTGCTGCTTTTAACATGTTCTCATATAAAACAGGATAATTGCCCGCTTGCATATCCCAATCGACAGCAACCAGACTCTTCTGTTCCATCTGTTCTAAGGCAGCTAGTAGAAAATCATCTGCTAACAAAAAAGCGACATATTGTAAGAAAGCATATGGATTATTGATAATAGATCGAAAGATTTCCTGCTGGCGCTCTTCCGGTAATCCTTTTGTCGGTATCTTGATAATCCGTTCCACTGTCTCGCCATCTTTCTCTGCCTTCACAATATAAAACTCTCCTAACTCAAGCATCTTTAGGTCCTCGATCTTGATTTCTTCTTGCATCGTCTCTCTCTTCTTACTTAACAATGGGCCTATGGAGAAATCATACCCCTCAGGAATCGATGCAAATGATAGGTGAACAGCATAGTAGTCCTCTTCCGTTTTTTGAACTCTTGCACTAGATTCCACACGGCATATCTGTTTAATTGCTTTTTGAAGCTTATCCGTTAAATCTTCTTCCGTTTCTTCTTCCTCCGGTATTTCTTCTATCTTTTCGAATGGGTTGTCCGCTTCGTCTTCCCCGAATAGGTCATCCAGTAAATGCATCAATCGGAATCCATACTTTTTATATTGCAGCTTTAGTAAAAATTCCACATTCCCTTCGAATGCGTTCGTTGAACTGTTAGCAGAGCCGATATAAATGTGGTGTTGATTATATTTAGACCTGGCGTACAATTTGGCATGAATGTCCTGAAGCTGTGCCAGTTCAACCTGCTCCTCCTCTTCGCTGACAGCTCCTTCTCCCTCTATAATGATGTCTTTCAATACATATACTTCAAAATTATTGATGATTTCTTCTGTCAGCTTATGAAGCTCGGTCCTTCTTGTAATCAACACTCTTCTAGCGTCTGACAAGGCATATTCATCTAACTCACTGATGATCGCTTCACTTAAAAAAGGGGACATAATAATTAATTGATGATAAGTTTCAAATAAACCAGTATCTTCCCAGTCATGTCCTTCTACCCCCATTGGATAAAAATCAAAATCCGAGTAATGTTTTTCACCTGTATCAAAATGAATGAACGGAAGGTCTACCATCATTTTTTCGATACATTGTTTCTTTTCTTCACTGGTCGCTTGTGGCGCTAGAAATTTAAGGAAATCAATCAATGGTTGGTTCTTATCGATTGTTTCGTCATACATTTCCCCTTCGAGAGCTAATGCCAGATCCCAGCTCCTGTCGAATGTCAGATTGCGCGTCAACACAAGCAATCGGTACAAAATATACCCTTCGCTATTTTCATACTTGATCAACCAAATTTTAGGGTGAAATGATTTATCGTTTTCAAGTGCCACTTCAAAAACACTATCTTCCATTAAAGCAAATAAGGAATTTCCATGTTGCGGCACTTTTATTTGTCCAGCTTCGCAAAAAATAGCCATCTGATCAGAGCTTTTCCGCAGTCCCTCTAACATATAAATAGGGTCATCCTGGAATGTCTGATCCATTTCTTCAGAAAGACTGAGTGCTAATGGCACTCCTACCAATGCCTCCAAGTCCAAAGAGTAAGTCGTTCCCACTGCAAAAGAAACCTCATATCCAGCCGGTGGTTTCAACAAGTCACTGTAGTTCAAACGGTCCTTATCTGGTTTAAGCATCATGACTTCCCTCCAGTGCAGCGAATATATCTTCGATGAGTATCTTGGCATTTGGAAAGCGATATTGAAGCTTTTCCGATCCTAGCCAAATCCCCTCTTCGTATGCATAATATTTCGTATTATAAAGCTTGGCGCGTTCCTTCGATTTCAGTTCAATTTCTCGTTTAATGAGCAAATTATCAATTTCTTGTTCAACACCCTTTAATACTGCTTTTTGCCATTCACTAATAAATCTCCGAAGCAATGGGTTATTGATTTTCAGTCGATACAGCACCTCCTGAAATTGAAAATGACCAAATTCATTTTTTACAAAATCACTCTCTTTCCAGGCATCCCACTTCCTTATCGCTTCTTCGTTCTCATATTTAGAAAGAATAACGTTGTAGCGTATGTTGGCCCCTGAAATGAACATGCTGAACTTTTTAGCTAATATGTAATCTTCACGCAACCCGTCAGGGAGTAAAAATTGTTCACCGATAGCATCAAAGCTTTCAACCTTCAATACATCCTCTGGATCCTGTTGAAGCAAAAATGCTAACAAACTATCTTTTGATTTCGGTGATTTAATCATTCTTTCTTTAAAAAATGATGCCTCAGGTTCAGACAAATTCATAGTAAGGTTTTCCTTCCAGTTTGTCATAGGAAGAATACATTGCCAGAACGTGCTCGTATACTCAGAGCCCGCCGCTTCAAGATCATCGCTATATTCATTCCCCAAAGACAACGCCGACTCTTTCCGTCGCTGCATTGCTACAAACGCTTTCGCATAATTTTCTAGAGACAGATGTTCCTGCTTGAATATCTCAAAGGTCTTCAGTCCATTCCAATAGATGCTCGAAGGCTTCCGTTTTAACTTCTTCCTAGCCCGTGCGCCGATAACACCTCTTTTATCCTGTTCTGCCAAAATATCAATCAAGTCAATCTCCCTTGAACTAAGCTTTTCAAGAAACTCACTAGGTGAGGAATGTTTTTCTTTTTCTAATTCCATCATCAAATAGGGAACAATGAAAAAATACTTCGCCCGAGTTTGGATGGTTGACGTACCTGGAAAGAAAAGATCCCCAAACCCATCTCGGATTAATCCAGTTCCAAGCTCATCAACAGCTCCCTTGTCAGAAAGCAAATCAAGTACAGCCATCACTTTGTTTTTATGTTCATTGGAATAATCAATCCAGCCTAATTTTAAGGGGTTCACATTAAGTGCTCCTTTTCTTAGAAAATCTCTTGTTATGTTCAATTGTAATTTATTAGCTGAACAGTTAAAAGAAAGAAGGTGTTAACCTAAGGTGAATGGTTTCCTTCTTTTCTTTGTATAATGTTATATGTGAATTAGATAGACTATCAATTTAGATTACAAAACCCCGTAGATTTTTTACTAATCTACGGGGTTTTGTAATCTCAGTTAATCTAGAACGTAATGACCAAATCAATTATATAGATATTTCGAACAAAAGTCGGGCTCTTCAAGAAAAGTGTGTAGGTTCTCTCGTCGTACGAATGATACGGCATAAAGCACTCCATTATAGTTTTATATGATTAATTAAATAAATAAACAAAAACAAATAACATATATGATGTAATTTTTATTAATGATAACTGATACTTTTTTAACATAATGATAACTATGTTGACTACCATAGTTTTTTCATGTATGACTTACGAAGCAAATAAAAAGGGATCATATAAACGCTACTGGTCGAACAGATACTCCAGAAGGAACACGATTTTGAGTCGTGCTTTCAATTTTATAAGTTTAATTATCGTTAAGAAACCGTGGTTTGACCGTATATTCAAACGTCAATGTGGTTTTCTTTTCGTCACTATTCATACGATTAACTAGCAAGATTCATAATAATAGTATTCTCTAATCATTGCAAGATATTTAGACGTTTTAAAATCACTTCTCAAAATAGTTTATAATATTGGCAATATCCAAGCTGATAAAATAATTACCAATATTATCGGTAGATAAAAAAGCCATAACGTTCTAGATATACATACTCTAAACCATTTATCTACATTTTTAATATATGGTTTTGTACTCATTGAGAAATCAATCTTATCTTTGTTATTAATTCTTACATCATCATATAACTCTCTAAACAATCTTTCTTGTCGTAAGTAAAAGGCATCTAACAACCAAAATGTTATCGTTGGAATTAGTGCAATAACAATAAAGTTAGAATCCATATCCTTTACATTCGCAAAAGCTAAAACACCAACTATTAAAGTTACCGTCCACCCTTTTAACAAAAATGAATTCGTAGCCATTCTTGTAATTGCTTGTTGAATGAATTCTAAGTGTTTAAGCTTTTCCTCCAAAATTATGCACTCCTCTCATAAGGTTCTTCACCCTTAATCCATTGAGATAAATCTATATATTTATTAGGATTATCTTGTATCCATATTCTTGTCTCTTGTGACTCTTTAGCTTTACCATGAACACCATAAAGATATAAACCTAAATACTCTTGCCCCTCAAATACTTCTGAATAACTTGTGCTTTGAGTAATAGGTATAACTGCAATTCTACCATTTTTTGAATCAAAATATCCTACTTCCCATGGAACCCACTTTGAATCTGGGGAAGACTCAGAGTGTGCAACTAACATAGTTTTGCAGTTATTCATCCTGCTTCTTAATCTATTTGCCGTATGCTTACTTACTTTTGTTCGGTCTAATTCGGGGTCATCTATCCAATCAACATATACGCTTAAAGAATATATATTTTCAATGAAAAGTTTTAATCCATGAATAACTTCTGCGTCACGAAAACTATGTGAAATAAAAATATCATATGTCTTGTTAATGTCAAATGTTGCAGAAGCAGATTTAAGTATTTGACTACTATTTTCAAAAAGTCCTTGATTATTTTTTGCTAAGGCTTTTAACTCACTTTCATTAAATTTCATTGCCATATTTGTTTACCTCCTAAATGTATAGATTAAACTGAATATAGAAAACCACCTATATAAAAACTAATAATACACATTTTTTATTCTTCATATTCATTAACCTCAAATTATTGAACATTTGCCTTAATAAGTACTAAGTTATCGGTAACTTCAAGAACTGGGCTATCTCCGATATCTTCAAAATAATTTTTAATTGAATTTCTAGCACGCATTAGTGAAGTTTCTTCTATTATATGTCTTATTTCTCCGTTAACTAAATTGAACGTTACTTCATATTGTTTTTTCATGCTTTTTCCCCTAAAGTTTACAAAAGGGTTTACTTTTCACCTTCTATATTGAGACTACGCTTAATTTCTTCCCACTCTTGTGTTACTTGCGGGTTAATTTTAAGGAACACTTTAGAATCTTGCTTTACACCCGAATATGCCTTTGCAGATTCATACTTAACAAAGCAATCCAGTAACTTTGCAGATAACTTTTCGTCATTTTCACTTGTGCTTTGGCTATGGAACAAAAAAATGTCATATAAGCAATTATAGATAGATTTATTTTTTGAATGTAAAACCTCAAGCCTTAAATATGCTGATATTAAAGTACTAGCGAAAAGTGTTTGGGCAAGTATCGAGATTAGTTCCAATTCAGTATTCCGAAAGAGAATTGCCAATAAAAATAATAATAGAAATGTCCCTAATATTACCCTTTCCCTTTTAGCCATTTCATGAGTAACTCTTTCGGCAAACAATGAATTTTCAAAGATGTTAGCCCCTAGCTTCAATAATGAAGGGTCTAGTTGTGACTGCTAAACTAAAGTAGACAGTTTCCGCTAGATTAGAAGAAACACTTATTTACCCAAATATACCAGTAAAATATACAGCTCTCCCATTGTATGATATTTAAGATTATACAGACATCAATGGAGGGCTCAGAAAAGGTGGATAAGTGGGAAATGTATATGGAGATTCAACAGTTAATTAAGCAAGGATTTAGTAAATCGAAGGTGGCGGAAAAGTTAGGGGTTTCAAGATCAACGGTATATCGCAACCTGCAGAAGTCTCCTTCGGAGATGGCTGAATGGGTAGAAAGAATAAAAACGAGAGAGAAAAAGTTAGATCCTTACAAAGCGTTAATTTTATCCTGGCTGAGAGAACATCCTGATATGTCGGCAGCACAAGTGCAAGATTGGTTACAGGAAAGGTATGAATCACTGGAGATTGGCGAGAGCACGGTTCGTGCCTACGTTAGAGAATTACGTACTGAATATAGAATAGAGAAAGAGACTCTACCACGGAATTATGAAGCTATTCCTGACCAGCCAATGGGAGAACAAATGCAGGTTGATTTTGGTCATACAAAACAAAGAACACCTGACAATCAAGAGGTGAAGCTGAGCTTTATCGCATTTGTTTTGTCTAACTCGAGATACAAATATAAAAAATGGTTAGACAGACCTTTCACTACCCAGGATGTGATGGAAGCACATGAAGATGCATTTCGGTGGTATGGCGGAATCCCAAGAGAAATCGTTTATGATCAGGATAATTTAATCGTGGTCAGTGAAAATGGCGGGGATCTTATCTTAACGAAAGAGTTTCAACACTATAAGGAAACCAGGCGTTTAAACCTTAGGGTTTGTAGAAAAGCTGACCCGGAAAGTAAAGGGAAAATTGAAAATGTGGTTGGCTTTATCAAGCATAACTTTGCAAGACATAGAGTGTTTCACAACATTGATTCCTGGAATGAGCAGGGTTGGCAGTGGCTAAACCGGACAGGGAACTATAAAATCCATAACACAACAAAAAAAAGACCGGCCGAAGTGTTCTCCTTGGAAAAGCAACACTTAAGACCAGTCGCAGAAAAATTAACTATCAAAAACAATTATGAAAATAGTATAACAAGAAGCGTCCATAAGGACAATACAATTCGTTATTTGTCGAATCGGTATTCTCTTCCACTTGGAACATTCCATAAATATGATACCGTCGGTATCAAGGAAACGGAAGACAAACAACTATTCATCTATATTACCGATACAGGAGAATTGATTGCAAAACACACTATTCCTGAAGGAAAAGGCCAATTAGTAAAGGATAGAAGCCATTCGCGCGATCGAACAAAAGGCATCAATGCATTTATGGATACGGTTGCGAAACGGTTTGAAGAGGTAGATTCCGCATACGACTATCTTAATATCATCCGGCAAAACTACCCTCGGTATATTAGAGATCAGTTGCAGATTATTTTAAAGCAGACAAAGGAGAACAATGGGGCAATCTTATCAGCAGCACTGAAAGAATGTGTGAAAAGAAATCTTTATAGTGCGACAGATTTTAGCGATATCGTTTCATACATCAAACGACAACGCCAAGTTGATGATACAGTAACCGATAACGCCCGGGCTGTATCATCTATAAATAAGATTTCAGGCTGGCTCATGGATACGGAAGCCCAAAAGAGAACAGTAAATGCCTATACTGAAATATTGGAGGGTGAGTCTAATTGAGTCAGCTGAATCAATTACAAGATTTGATGAAAACCCTCCGCCTGACCGAAACAGCTAACCATCTTCCTACACTCATAAGAGAAGCTGAGCAAAAGGACGCATCCTTTACTCAGTTTCTCCTGGATGTAGCAACCTATGAACAAAAGCGCAGAGAAGAAAAGCTATTAGAGAAACGGTTTAAATGGGCGACGTTCCCGTTTTTCAGCACTTTGGAAGAATACGATTTAAAAGAACAGAAATCATTAAGTTCGAAGAAACTAAATCAGTTAAAGGACTTAACGTGGATGGAGCAGCTATATAATATTATTTTCCTTGGCCCGCCAGGCGTCGGCAAAACCCACCTATCGATTGGGCTGGGCATTGAGGCTCTCAACCAAGGATATAAAGTGATTTTTACTACGATGGGTGATCTCATTCATGTATTAAAGACTGAAGAAATCACAAGGAAATCGAAAACAAGAATGAAGAGAATACGAGAAGCAGATCTAGTTATCATTGACGATTTAATGTTTATGGCAATGGACAAACAGGAAGCCAATATGTTTTTTCATTTGATCAATGATTTATACAATCAAACATCGATTATATTAACGTCCAATAAAGGTCCTAAAGAATGGGGGGAATTATTAGGAGATCAGGCAATTACAACTGCGATTCTAGATCGTATATTGCATCGAGTGGAAATCATTCATTTAAATGAAGACAGTTGGCGAATGAAGCATCGAAAAACCATATTTGGGCAGCAAAGTGTTTCAAATTAATAAGCAGAAATTGTGTCATTTTACTTGACGGTCACACTAGTCCATTATTGTAATACTTATTAGTTCTTTCATTATCTAAAGGAACATTAAAGGAATTTGTTAAAAGGTGTACACGTCTTTTGTCCTCAACCTCTGGGATTTTAAATACACCTAAATAATTCTCGATTATAAAGTAACCTATTGTTGTAACTATAAAAATGAATAGGAAAATGCTTTTTATGGTATCATAATCATTTACAAAAAACACTGCAATTGATAAAAACGCATTTATCCAAAAGAGATTTTCAGCTGTTTTGCTTAACTTTTCAATTATTAAGTAATGCTTATCTAACGAATCATATCTCTCAACCATAAAAATAACCTCACTTAAAATTCTGGAAAGAGTTTCTTTATTTCATTTTCAGCAGATATCGGCTTCCCTTGGTGTTCATATATTCTTGTATTGTGTACAATTTGTTTTGCCCTATCGAGTTTACCCTTAAATGATTGAGAGTCGTTATAATTGTAGGAAAGAGATTCGATACTATCGAAAACATAATCCTTTATGTAAGGTCTGGAAGAATAATGAAACTTATTTACTACCCACTTTTCTAACAAAAACGATGAGTAATAATAGTTTAATTTATTTGTATTCCAATATTTCATTAGTCTTATAGCTGGTTTAATTTTTGAGTTATTATTCCGATTAGCATTTATCAGGCTTTCGTTAAAACCTGTCGGGTCTGTCGACATCCAATCTGAAAGGAAGTTAGTTCTTGAAGGTATTGAGAGGTTGCCCCAATAATCTTGTATAGCAGGTACTAGTTCAAATTTAATGTGATTTAACTCTAAAACCATTGTTGGGCTATCTTTATATATTTCAGAACGAGAATATTTAGCTTTCATGAAATTACGTAGGTAATTTAACAAAGTTTCTGGCTTATAATTATTTGGATTTTTAAATACAACCATATAATCTATATCCGAATTAGAATCAGCCTTTCTAGGAAGTATTGTTCCTCTTGTACTTGAACCAAATTGAAAGTGCTTATGTAACTGGCCATTATTAAAGTAGGAATTTAAACGGGAAGATAATGTACTAATGGAAGTTCTAATACTTGAATTTTCGCTTGAAGATAGTACAAGATTACTCGATAAAGTTGTTAAGTACCCGTTAACTGACATTTTATTACCCCCATAACAAATTTTTCTAATTCTAGTATATAGGAAATTTTTAATCTATGGAACTTCTGCACTAAACTTATCGACTTAAATAGCACAAAACACCCTAATTTTTTGTGAAAATATATATTTTGCAGAAATGGGAATTTAAGTAAATGGACACGGGGAGGTTTTTTAAAAATAGATACGTAAATCATTCGGGTTGAGGGACTTCTAGGGGGGCTTCCCCCGTTCCCCGCCACTCCCGTAAACGTAGTTAAATCGGATTGATTAAACAACGTATTTAATTGTTCTTTTGAGAACGTAGGAATTACATGTTTCCTATCTTTCAATAACGTTATATTCTCCATTGGATTTTTAGGAATGTGCTTCTTCTTGTAAAGGTGTTTATGGCATTCTAAAAATGTAGGTTACGGAAGGCCTTCTATGTTGGTTGCCTAAGAAGGCTAAAAACAAAAAAAGCCACTTGCTAACAATCCCTGAAATTAATAGACTTCCTGTTGAGCAACCAATTAAGGACAGGAGGTCATGAAGGAGATGTTAGAAGTGACTGACATTGAGTATATCAGGAAAGAAGTAAATAAAAAAGGGTGCAGCTATTCCGATGTGGGGAGGCGGACAAACACGGACTACCGTACTGTGAAAAAGTATGCAGACCAAGACAAGTTCGACCCTTCGTACAAAAAGGATAACTCAAAAAAGAACCAACCAGCACCTGTTATGGATCCCGTAAAGCCCACGATTGATAAATGGTTGAAGGATGACATGAAGAAAAAGAAAAAGTACAGAAGGACTGCCAAACGCATATGGCAGTTGTTGAAGGAGGATGGCTTCAAGGGTTCAGAAAGAAGTGTTCGTAATTACGTGTCCCGGAGAAAAAAAGAACTATTAGACGAAGGGGAAGATGCCTCTCTGCCATTAGAAAGTAAGCCCGGAGCTGCGCAAGTAGACTTCGGAGAAGGCCCTTTCGTAAGAGAAGGAAAGATGGTTGATCTTCCGTATCTTGTTATCTCTTTTCCACGTAGTAATGGATTCTATGTTCAAGTTTTTGAATCTCTAAAAAAAGTGCCTGACCCCCACTAAGGTAAAGCGTTAAATCACTGGGGCTCAGGCACTTTTATTATATACAAAATATTGACTACGACAATTTATATTCCTTCAACTTCCTATACAACGTGCTCCTTGAAATACCAAGAGTTTTAGCTGCATCCGTAATCGAACTCGACGACTTGATCACTTCCTGGATTAATTCCCTTTCATTATTTTTAAGCGAACTTCTCGAACTAACATAACGTTCATTCTCTACATACAATTCCTCCGGGAGGTGTTGGACCTCTATTTCTTCCTGGTTGTGGGCAAACAAAACTGCCTGCTCCAATATGTTTTTCAGCTCTCTCACATTTCCCGGCCACGGATAGTTACTGATTTTTTCTATGGCTTTACTGCTTATCTTTTTCGGACTGCTTCTATACTTATCGCAGATTTCTTCGATAATATCATCTACTAACTGGGCAAGGTCCTCTTTCCTTTGTCTCAATGGAGGTATATCGATCGAAAGGACATTCAGGCGGTAGTATAGGTCGGAACGAAACGTGCCATTAAAAGCAATCTCATCTTTCAGGTTACGGTTGGTCGCTGCGATAATTCTTACATCAACATCCCGTTCCAGATGGTCACCGACCCGCACAATTTTTCTGGATTCTATCACACGTAATAACGCTACTTGCAATTCGTAGGGCATGTCTCCGATTTCATCTAAAAACAGCGTTCCGCCATTAGCTGCTTCAAACTTCCCGATCCCGCCGCCTTTTTTTGCACCGGTGAACGATCCGCCTGTGTAGCCGAAGAGTTCACTGGCAATTAAGTCTTTAGGAATCGCACCGGTATTCACCGCAACAAAGGGCTCCTCCTTCCGATCGCTTTCCATATGAATTGCTCTTGCCATTACTTCTTTCCCTGTTCCTGTTTCTCCTGTAATCAGGACGTTGGCTGTAGATTTGGCGGCGACTTCTCCGATTTCTAGCTGTTTTTTAAACGCTTCATTTAATGTCTTAATCTTATCAAATTTCTTCGGCGACTGATTGATCGATATCGCTGGCTTTGGTGTGATGACCATCAATTTTTGGTCTTGCGCTTTATAATAGTTTAAATGGAAGGAGCTTTCTAACTTGACTAAAGAGGAGGGAGATTTTATTCCGTTGGCATGCTGCTGGATCAGCTGGTTTGCTTTTTGTGAAGAATAAACGATTTCATTTTGATTAGATAGCACCACAACTGCTTCCTCACTGATCTGGGTCAATAAATCGATAACATCGGATTCGAGTCGGGGCTGTTCTGTCTTTTTTTCCATAAAAGGTCTGGCACTGATTTTACCAGAAGAATCCCAGACAATAGAAAATTGGCCATCGTCCATCACCCTGCCAATCCGGGAAGGCCTTGCCAGGTGACGATAGTTATCTTCTACTAAAATGGATCCGCAGGCTGATTCGATTTTCCGGCTGCTCAATTCATAAAAGATCGACCGGAACTCTGTGGTTTGTGCCTGCATAATCGCTTCCAGGGTCAGTTTGGTACCTAAATATGTATTGTACATCACAGAAGAAACCACCTGGTCGTGTTTCGTATGGCGCCTGAATTCTCGTAAGAAGCGTTGATTATCATCGTTATCTAATGACTGAAAATAACTGGCAGCGCCATAGTGTCCCGCTGCATATTCCGGTTTCATGGCAGCAATTTCTGTTTCTTTTGTAATCGGACTGAACACAGGGATCGCTTCCGGGTCTATTCCCAGCTCATAATAGGTTTCATAGAACGGAATGACGCTCGATCCGACCAATGTCAAAAAGATAGCATCAGGCTTTTTAACCATCACATCCTGAAGGATCGTAAAGAATTGCTTATGTCCAAACGGCACATAGTACTCCCCAACCACTGCTCCTTCTTTTTCTTTCATATATTTTTTCACTTGAATGTTCGTCTCCCGCGGGTAAATATAATCCGTTCCGATACAGTAGACCTTTTTGCCATACTGGTATGTTAAAAAATCCAATAATATATGTACCTGCTGATTCGGTACTTCTCCTGTATAGAAAACATTCGCATGGCATTCCATCCCTTCATATAACGTCGGATAGACAAGCATGCACTCGTATTTTTCCAAAACCGGAAGGATGGCTTTTCGGCAGGCAGATGTATAGCATCCGACAAATATTTTCACACCATTCTGAGCTAACAGTTCAGCTTCAGCGGCAGCTTTGACAGGGTCAGAAGCAATATCACGAATGATAACCTCCACTGGTTTATGCGTTTTGTTGAACTCATAAACCGCGTATTGGGCCATGGCACACTGGCCGCGTTCCGTAATCGCAGTTGTCCCTGTCAGTGAGAAGAGCAAACCTATTTTCATGCATCATTCCTCCTGTTCTATTATGAGAAAGCTGTTTCAAATTAGGACACTCTAGCTGCACAACTCTATTATACTATTTTTCCCACTTTTTTGAATTATCTGATATAATATGTCCCATTTTGACACACTTCCAAAAATATTTTCGTGTAAAAGTGCCTGAATACTGCAATTTTCACTTTGGCACGGATCTTGCATTATTAAAAAGATGAAGAAAAAAATTCATGAAAGGAGTTTTTATCAAATGAGACATGGGGATATCGGAAGCAGTAATGACACGGTGGGAGTTGCAGTCGTCAATTACAAAATGCCAAGACTTCATACCAAGGAGGAGGTGCTGGAAAACTGCGAAAACATTGCGGATATGATCGTCGGCATGAAAAAAGGCCTTCCCGGGATGGATTTAGTCATTTTCCCGGAATATAGCACCATGGGTATCATGTATGACGAACAGGAAATGTATGATACGGCTACTACGATTCCAGGTGAAGAAACGGATATTTTTGCAAAAGCATGCAGAAAAGCAAACGTTTGGGGAGTTTTCTCTTTAACCGGCGAAAAACACGAGGATCACCCGGACAAGACACCATATAATACATTAATCCTCATGAACAACGAAGGAAAAATTGTTCAGAAATATCGCAAGATCCTTCCTTGGAACCCGGTCGAGCCTTGGTATCCTGGTAACTCCACGCATGTCGTCGAGGGTCCAAAGGGAATGAATATCAGTCTGATTATCTGTGATGACGGAAACTATCCGGAAATCTGGCGGGACTGTGCGATGAAAGGTGCCGAATTGATTGTCCGCTGTCAGGGTTACATGTATCCATCGAAAGAACAACAGATCATGGTACCTAAAACGATGGCCTGGATGAACAACTCCTATGTTGCGGTGGCCAACGCAACCGGCTTCGATGGCGTCTACTCTTACTTCGGTCATTCCAGCATCATCGGTTTTGACGGCGGAACCCTTGGTGCCTGTGGTACAGAGGAAAACGGTATCCAATATGCGGAACTCTCTGTCTCTCAGATCCGGGACGCGAGAGCAAACTGGCAATCTCAAAACCATTTATTCAAGCTGCTGCATCGCGGTTACACCGGTACGATCAAATCGGGAGACAGTGATGACGGTGTAGCAGATTGTCCATTCGAGTTCTACCGGACATGGGTCATGGATGCGGAACAAGCGAAAGAAAATGTCGAACAAATCACCCGCAAGACCGTCGGAACCGCAGAGTGCCCAATTGAAGGCCTTCATCATGAACCACAGGAACGAGTAGCCGGAAAGAAATGACCGGCCGTGAACAAACCTAAGATGCCCTTCTTTTTGAGGAGGATAGAAGATGCCATTTATCAATGACCAAATAAAAGCAAATGAAGAACAAATCGAAAGACAAAAAGATCCAACCTCCCGATTCACGTTCAAAACCGAGGATGTCATGGACCACCTTACATCCTCGATTTATGGACAAGACCACGTCCTCAAGCATTTGGAAGATATGCTCCATATTGTGAAAGCGGACATCGGCGATCCTTATCGTCCGCTTTATGTCGCTTTATTTCTTGGACCGACCGGGGTGGGCAAAACGGAGACCGTCCGCGCGCTTGCGAAATCTATTCATGGGGACCCGGAACATTATTGCCGGGTCGATATGAATACGTTGTCGCAGGAACATTACGCAGCGGCACTTACCGGTGCTCCTCCCGGTTATGTCGGGAGTAAGGAAGGTTCCAGTATTTTTGACAATGAACTGATCGAAGGTAGTTTCAGTAAACCAGGCATCGTCTTGTTTGATGAACTGGAAAAAGCAAGCGAACCGGTCATTCAAGCTTTGCTCAATGTTTTTGATACCGGCACGCTTATCCTGACGTCCGGGGAGCAACGCATTGATTTTCACAACACCCTAATATTCATGACCAGCAATATCGGCTCGAGAGATATGGGAGATTATATCGATCCCACTGTTCGGAAAAAAATGAAACGACTGTTTCACCGATCGAAGCCGACCCACTGGAAGATGAAAGAAGACTCTCTTGTGAAGCAATTGATCAACGAAGAACTCGAAGACACGTTTCCACCAGAATTCATCAACCGTATCGATGATGTACTCACCTTTCAGTGGCTGAAAAAAGATACAATGAGAGAAATTTTAGCATCCCAGCTTCACCTCCTGAATGGTCGCCTTAAGAAGAAAAACTATCACCTGGAAGTCGATGAGGATGTACGTCAGCTGCTGATTTCCAAAGGCTATGATCAAAAGTACGGAGCGAGAGCCTTGAAACGATGTTTACGAAAGTACCTGGAACTTCCAGTCGCTTTAGCGATGCGTAAGATACCGAACGGAGCGCTAAGAGCTTCTCTAAGCAATGGAGAGGTCGTTGTCAGTCCCCTGGAAGGAGAAGATTAGCATGTCTAATGTCGGTTTGCTCTATGTCGGGGCTGTTCTGTTTGTCAACGGATTGATGCTTTTGAATCGGGTAGATGGGAAAAGTGCCGCTGTTTTTAATCTTTTTGTCGGTACCTTGCAAGTCATTACCCCGCTTTACTTAATTATTACTGCCAATGGGGACACGACGGTCATCTTGAATGCTTCCGGGATCTTCCTGTTCGGTTTCACCTACCTGTACGTCGGATTGACGAACCTGTTTGACCTCAACACTACCGGACTTGGCTACTATTGCCTATGGGTAGCTGTCATTGCCGGAGGATTTTCTTTATTGAACTTTTTCCAGTTTGGGGACATGAAATTCGGCATCATCTGGGGAATGTGGACCTACTTATGGCTGCTTTTCTTCTTACTGCTAGGCCTGGAAATGGATATCGGCTCGTATGTAGGAAAAGTCACGTTCGTTCAGTCGTGGATCACCGCTACCATTCCAGCTTTTCTCTCACTCATGGGAGTATGGAATGCGCTATATAACCTATTCTTCTACATCATCGCGGTAGCAGCTGTCGTTTACTTCATCTCCATCAGTTTTTCCACCTCACGAAATGACTCGGTCAACAAAGTTGCTTAAAATAAAACAATTTTAAGGAGAGTGACCCTATGCCAAAACCAATGTTTAAAGTCGACCTGTCCAAACGTATGGATGATCAGGAAATACCAGGACACAACCGGTGGCATCCCGATATTCCAGCTGCATTTTCCGTCAATCCAGGTGAGTCTTTCCGGATGGAATGTCTCGACTGGACAGATGGCCAAATCGAAAACAACGACGACCCTTCCGACATCAAGCACGTCAACCTGAGCCGTGTCCATGTCTTAAGTGGACCTGTCTATGTGAATGGTGTCCAGCCAGGAGATTTGCTAGTTGTAGATATCCTCGATATCGGGGCTTTTCCTGAAGCAGAATGGGGATTCAATGGAATCTTCGCAAGGGAAAATGGCGGCGGCTTTTTGACCGATCACTATCCTGAAGCAGCCAAATCCATCTGGGATTTCAATGGCATCTATGCCTCTTCCCGACATGTCCCTGGCGTTAAGTTTCCAGGTATCATCCATCCTGGCTTGATCGGGGTTGCTCCATCCCAGGAACTTCTGGATGAATGGAACAAGCGGGAAAAAGCGTTAGTGGATACCGACCCTGACCGCGAACCAGCGTTGGCTACACTCCCAGAACGCGACAGCGTTGTTCTCGGACAAGTAAAAGATGCCGACTTTGACCGGATTGCCAAAGAAGGCGCACGTACGGTCCCGCCACGTGAGAATGGCGGTAACTGTGACATTAAAAATTTATCAAAAGGATCCCGTATCTATTTCCCTGTCTTCGTCGAAGGCGGCAAACTATCCGTCGGTGATATTCACTTCTCACAAGGGGACGGGGAAATTTCCTTCTGCGGCGGAATCGAAATGCCAGGCTGGATTGACCTCCAAGTGAACGTCATCAAGGATGGCATGGCCAAATACGGCATTAAATCCAACCCAATGTTCAAACCAGGCCCGGTTGATCCTAAATTCGGGGAATACCTCGTTTTTGAAGGAATCTCTGTCAGTGAAATGGATGGCCAGCAACACTACTTGGATGCTCACATCGCTTATCGCCGTGCATGCCTCAATGCCATCGAATATATGAAAACACTCGGATTTACAGGCGAGCAGGCCTATATGCTATTGAGCACCGCTCCCGTAGAAGGCCATATTGGCGGAATCGTAGATATACCAAACGCCTGCTGTACCGTCGGCATTCCTAAAGACATCTTCGATAAAGACGTCTTACCAAAAGTAGGGAAATAACATGGGATTCTATACATTCCTATGCCGGGACTGCGGCGAATTTACAGAATGGCAACACAGTAGCTCAGGCCAGAAGAATTATTCTTTTTGCCCGAAATGCGAAGAAGAATCCTTGAGAGTTTTCAAACCAGCGCAAGTATTCAAAATGGATGGCGGGTTGAAAAAGAGGTTTGAAAGAGGGATGGAGCCCAGAGTCGTCAAGAAAGATGAGATGCCACAAAAATCAGCACGTCGCAAAAGTATGGCGAACCGTCCATGGCAAGTGGGTCATTGAAACGAAAACACACCGAGCTCTTACATGAGCCGGTGTGTTTTAATCTCCTTTAGAATATTTACTATCTATCTTTATCCTCTGGCTTATACCATACATAAAGCAATATAACGATCAAAATTATAGAAAGCAATGAGCCATACAACCAAATTGTCATCATTTCATTAATCCACATGTTACGACCTCCTTAAATACTTTTTCTCATTTCAGAATCCAGCGTAGATTCCTTGTTACGAGTGAAGTAACCGACTATCAACATGGTAAATAATCCTATTAGAACTGCCCATGCACCTGCTGCCATGGTACTTTCTTCAAAGTTTAATAGAAGTATAACCACATAAGAACCAACCCCTGCTACAAGTGAAAATTTCGCAGCAGTTGTAGTAGCCATACTTGGCGAGAACAACCCAATAAGAAGAGGACCTAAAGTTCCTGAAGCAACCCCCGATATACCAACCCAAATGAACATACCAATGGATGCAGGTGGATTAAGTACTAAAATAAAGGAAACCACACCAACAATCAGAACTGAATAACGACTTATTTTCAGTGCAGTCTTATCAGCTTCTTCTGGAGTAGCTTTTATATATCCTTTTGGTACAAGAAATTTCCGATAAATATCATTAGCAATCAAGGTTGACATTACTACAAAAATACCATCTGTTGTAGACATTGCCGCTGCAATAACCACAATTCCTAAAAAGGCTGCAACAACCGGAGGAAAGGCTTCAAGCACGTAGCTTAATATCGCTTTATCTATTTCATCAACGGATACAGTAACAGAAGCGTATAAGCCACCAAAGACAACTAGGCTAAAACAAAAAGCAGTAATTACATATACAATAATCATTTTCCTCATGTCTTTTGGATCTTTCAATGCTAGCACTTTATTAAAAAGCTGCGGCTGTGAGGAGAAAGCAAACTGTATGATAAAGGCCCCGATAATAGCCGGAACAGAATAGAATACAATTGATGATGAATTAGTTAAAGCCACCATAGAAGGATCCCTTTCAGCCAGTGTGTTGGATATAGAAGTAAAACCTTCTGTCAAGCCTCCTGGAAACATCCAGAATACTGAAATGAATACGAGCACCCCCATGATACCCATGAGAATCGCTTGGGCTGCATCTGTATAGATATCAGCGAAGGATCCGCCAGTATACACATATGCGACTACTAGAATTGCAATAAGGGTAAGCCCCAGTGTATAAGGAATATCTAGAAGTGTATTAAATATCCACGCCCCTGCGGCAAACTGGGCTGCAATATAAAAGATATTAAACAGACAGACCAATGCTGTTCCTACACGAATGAAATCACTGTTGTAACGATCGCCTAGCCAATCAGCTAGGGAGAGTGACTTTTGTGTAATATTCAATTTTCTGGCTCTTTTCGCAACGACTATTAGACCAAGTGGTGAAGCCATTATCAGAGTCAAGAAAATCCATATAGATGAAAACCCCCATTGATAGACCCACCCAGGATAACCGATGAAAGTTGATGCACTAAAGAAGGTTGCTGCATAAGCAAGTCCGAGTACTACCGGGCCTAAGGATTCCCCTGCAATGGAAAAATCAGATACTGTATTCGTTTTCTTATAACCAAGATATCCGAGAAAACCAATCATTACTAAAAAGATTGCTAGCCCGATCCACATCATAATTTGCACATCATTCATCGTTATCATCTCCTTCACTAATTAATGTTCTTCTATTAAAATCACGCAGATAGGGAATGGCTATCCTCTGTTCAACTACTTCTTCAACGTCTATTTCACTGTAGACAATTTCATATTCCTTTGTTGCCCTAGTCAAAATTTCTCCCTTGGGACTCACTATTCTCGAGTTTCCGGCAAAGGTGGTTTCTCCCTTTTCAGTTCCTGCCCGGTTACACGCTATGAGGTAACTTCCGTTTTCTAATGCCCTCGACCTTGAAGCGATATCCCAGGCATAGTTTCTCGCCATACCAAATGCTGAAGGATATACTAGTATGTCTGCTCCTAGATCTGATAAATAGCGAGCTGGTTCTGGAAACCCAATTTCGTAGCAAATTTGCATACCTACTCGGATGAAGCCTAGATCAAATACCTTTAATGCTTCCGTTCCTTTTGTAAATCTGTTTTTTTCCCGATCCCATAAATGTTTCTTTCGTTGAGTACCTATAACTCCATCTGGGCCAGTAAGAACAGCAGTGTCATATACCCGTCCCCGTGAAGTAGAACTTTCCAATATACATCCAATCATATAAATAGAAAGTTCTTTGCATAAGTCAATCATCCACTCAGTTGTACTTCCAGGTATCTCCTCAGCAAGTTCATAGTCTTTCTCTTCAACGCGGTATCCAGTATTAAATAATTCCGGAACTACAACTAATTTAGCATTATTACCTGCTGCTTCTCTTACCATTTCTTCTGCTTTCTTCAAGTTTTTCTCTTTATCCCCTAGCAGACAATTCATTTGAATTGCTGCTACAACAAATGTTTCATATGACATCTTTCTCCTCCTTTTTTCCTTTTGTAATATTCATTGCAAAATCCATGCCAAGTTTCAGAATTATTTATAAAAACTGAATTATAGCAATTTACAGCAAAGTAAGGGTTATATTATATCTGTGGTTTCACCTAAAAAAATGCACCGTTGCATGAAATTCATGCTCCGGTGCATTTTTTGGTTTCTTTCTTTAACTTTCTACTTACTGTAGATTGATTCACCCCTAAGGCTTCAGCTATCTCGTACATGTTTTTGTATTTCTCTTGAGCCAATTCAAGCAATTTATCTTCTACAATTTTTCTTGCATCATTTAAAGGAACTAGCCTGTGAATGCTAATTGAAGCTTGTCCTGTAGCATTCTTTGTTATATCTGATGGCAGGTTATTGTCTTTTATTTCATTGTCTTCAATAAAAACTGCCGCTCTTTCTACTATATTTTGCAACTCTCTTACATTACCTTCCCAGTCATACTTATACAAAGCATCTATCGCTGATTGACTGAACCTTTTTTCTGTATTATATTTTTTGTTGAAAACTTCTAAAAAATGAAGAGCTAATAACGGAATATCCTCTTTCCGATCCCGTAATGGCGGTATGTTAATAGGTAGTACATTGACTCGATAATATAGATCTTCTCTAAAAGCCCCTTCTTTTACTTTCATTTTCAAATCTTTATTTGTTGCTGCTAAGATGCGTGTGTTTATTTTTATCGGCTTTGTTCCACCCAATCGCTGTATCTCTTTTTCCTGGATCACCCGTAGTAATTTCACCTGTAGATCGATAGGTAATTCGCTGATTTCATCTAAAAAAAGCGTGCCCCCATCCGAGGCTTCAAACACCCCGATCTTTTTGCCTTTCTTTGCTCCCGTGAAAGCTCCTTCTTCATAACCAAAAAGTTCAGATTCCAGAAGATTTCTCGGTATAGCTCCGCAGTTAACTTTTATATAGGGTTTGTTATGTCTACTGCTGTTCTGGTGTATATAAGAAGCAATAACCTCTTTACCGACCCCAGACTCTCCTGTAATCAACACAGTTGAATCTACGGAAGCTACCTTTTTTGATAACATAATAACCTCTTCCATTGATTTGCTTTTATGGATGATAGAGTGATTCTGTCTTTCTCTTTCATGAATCTGTTCCAATTGTTTACGATAGCCCTCCAACAGCCTTTTAACTCCAGCAACCTCATCTTTCAACTTGGCTTCTTTCGTAATGTCTCTCGACGTGTTAATTACCCGGATGATTTCGCCACTATCATCTTTTATAGGAGTGCCAACGACCAATAATCTTCTTCCCGTCTTTGTAGTTTGAAACGTCTGTACTTTTTCTTTCCGTTCTAATACTAGTTTAGCAACGGAAGGATTAAAGATATTATTCGTTTCATGCTCATATACGGTCTTACCAACAAGTTCTTCCGGCTTAATTCCCCACAGTTTTTCAGCAGACGCGCTTACACGTAGCGTCATTCCTTCTCCATCTGTGACATAAATGACATCAAAACTTGTTTCAAAAACAGCTTTTAGATCCTGATATATTAAATTATACTTCTCTGAATAGATAGGTTTCATAGTAACACCTCATTTAAAGTGTGAATTTTCTTTCATTTAAGTATAAAGCAAATAAAAGATAACAGCATCTATAGCATGTTATTTTAACTAATCATATTTCTATTGAGGTTTGGGGTTATTTGTCATCGCACCTAGAAGATAAATATGTATCCGGCGCCATATTCCCTTCTCACCCGGACCACACAGCTCCGGATGTATTTCACGGTTCCCAGCAGCTGGGTGCTGTTGTCTATGACGCAATCGAACCAAAAGGCTGGGGGCATCTCGCCAACTATGCCGGAAAAGGTTCCGCGTATGACAACGGCATCAGCGTCTATGGACTCGCCCATGATTACGGCATCTCCACCCTGCTTTTTGAAATGCGAGGAACGCAGGACAATGCCAATGACTTTGAGGTACTAGGTCAAAAGAGTAATGGATACCTGACCAAACAGGCAGTAGTAGCGATGGATGCAGCAGCCAGAGCGATTGCAGATGGCAGCATTCAGGATAAGGATGTTTCAGTCTGGGATGACTTGCATGTTCAGGAAGAGAGACCGTATTAACGTATTTCTACAAAATTAAATTTAAAGCCTGCTCCCGTCACGAACAGCAAGCAGTGCCTGACCCCCACCTTAGTAAAGCGTTAACTCACTGGGGGTCAGGCCTTTTTTCAAACATTAAATGATTAGTCTGCCTCTAAAAAATTTTATTGCCCCTAATAAAAAAATCTCCTTCCTTACTAGAAATCTAGCAGGAAGGAGATTTTTTCACTTTATTCTTCTATAGGCAGTACCTCTATCGGGTCAACAGGACCTTGATAGAGTCCTCCGCCACCACCCGCGTCAAATACACGGATGCTAATGACATTTTCTTCCCCGTACTTGATTGTTTCAGCAGGAATGACATATTCTCGATCCCAATCCCAGGCCGAAATCATTCCTTCTTCCCCTTCGCCGGTCGGAAATTCACCGGATTGGGCAACTTTTTCACCATTTACATAGGTAGCGTCGACATCATCTATTCTACCCAGTCTGACTTTCAGCGAATGTCCTTCCCATTCGGACGGGATCTCGATGGTTTTCCTGTACCAACCATATACATTGTCATCATGGTAATCCGAATGGTCTTCCCAGCTGGATGGAAGGGTAACTTCCTGCCATTGGCTGTCATCATAACCTGGTTCTTTCCAACTCATATCGTCACCTTTTTGGAACAGCCAGGTCCCCGCCATTTCAATTACTGGCAACGCTACCGTCTTGGCATCAACGTCTCCAATGGCAACTTGATAGATTCCCGCTTCATCAGGAGCTTGATAGCTGAAAGAAACTTCTGTAGTGCCCCCTCCAGGTCCGGCAGGTACCTCAACTACTTGACTGTCTACAACATCCCCGTTAAAGGTTAATGGCACTTCTGTAGTTCCTGCATAACTTCCATAGTTAGTGACAGTGGCTTCAGTTGTGATGATTTGATCGTCTACGGCAACCTCAAGGTCGCTATAGCTGAAGGTCGGCTCCTTTTCCCTCACTGTAATTGTTTGACTATTGAGGCCTTTGATACTTACCTGATGCTTTCCTATTTCAAATAGTTTATTCGAGCTTAAGGTCACTTCATTTGTCTCCCCAGGGGCGATTCGCACCTTTTCATCAGCTACAGTTTTCCCGTCAATTTGCAGCTCCAATTGTTTACCACCAATAATATTCCCTTCATTCGTGACTTCTACCGTCACATCAAACTCATCATTGGATTGGATTGTTTCCGGAACTTTTGTATATTCCATGGAAAGAACCGGTGCTTCATATTCTGGCAGCTCTTTTACGTTTTCCTCATCAGCAGGGTAAATTCTTACAGCATGGCCACCACCTGCTGCCATCGAAGCTGTCAGTGTATCCTTGGAATCAACTATCACCTTGTCGATGGATACTGGTGTAGGATTTGATTCTAAATCAGCTTCGGGTCCATCTGAATATATTTCAGCCACATATTTCTCTCCGTTGTCTAAGAAATCAAGTGCTACATCCAGGTCTCTCGCTTGTTCATCGGTTATACTTCCGATATACCATTCTTCTCCACTGCGGCGGACAATCGTAGCATAATCCCCTATTTCCGCATTTGGAACTTTAATATCATCCCATGTGACCGGTACATCTCTGATAAACTTGAATTCTGGCAGGATATTGCCTTCTTCATCTTTATAGTTCTCCGGCAAGTCAGCGGCCATCTGCGTTCCAGTGGTGATGGTTACATAAAGTGCCAGCTGTTTGGCACGTGTGGAATGTACCCTGGTGTCCGCATGAGAAATTTCAACGTCAAAGATACCTGGCGTAAAATCAATCGGTCCAGCCATCATTCTGGTAAACGGCAGAATCGTATCATGCTCTGGCGGGTTGTTTTCATCCCCGAACGCTGCATATTCCATCCCCATTACACCTTCACGACTCATCCAGTTTGGATACGTACGTTCCAGACCAGTCGATTTGATAGGCTCATGCGTATTAATCATAATTTCATATTCGGCTGCTTTCTTAACGGCATTATTATAGTGGTTCACCATATATTGTCCATGGTGTTTTTGTCCTTCCGGGTTGTGAATGCCGTGATCGGCGACATACCCACTCTTGATCGCATGAATTCCGAGATCTTGATATAAACTGTAGGCATCATCCATCTGCTCTTCGTAATTCAAAATATCTCCGGACGTTTCATTATGCATGATATAGGAAACATTTCGATCTTGCGCATACTGGACGACTCCTTCTAAATCATAGTCAGGGTATGGTTCAGTAAAACTAAACAGATGACCATTATCTATCCAATTACCATCCCAGCCTATATTCCAGCCTTCAACTAAGAGACCAATATTTTGATTTTCCGTGTCGAGATAGTTATGAGCAAAATCGATATATCTTTTAGCGTTCTCGGTTGTGGCTCCATGTTTCTCTCCTGATGACCAGGTTGACTTACCACTAATCATTTCCCACCAGACACCGACATATTTCATCGGCTCAATCCAGGATGTATCCTCGATGGCGGATGGTTCGTTGAGGTTTAAAATCATATCCGATTCAACAAGATCTCCGGCATTTTCACCGATTTCAATCGTTCTCCACGGTGTCTCGACCGGCAGGCTGTCTTTTTTCACTTTTACCTCACCGTCAGGCCATGGTGCCAGATAACTCTTCAGTGTATTTTCTTCATTATCCACCGCCTTCAGTGCCATTCCGGAATAATCGATAAGAGCAGCTTCGTGGATAGTTAGGTGGATGCCTTCCGGTGTTTTCATGGTAAACGGTGTGCTTACTTCATCTACTTCACTCAAAGGTGTTTGATTATAATTATATTCGTAGCTGTCCCAGTCATTCTCGATCCACCAGGATGTATTATTGCTGGAAAACCGGAACTCCGTCTCCTCTGAAGTAATTTCCAGGTTTTCATCTAGATTGTCTTGTTCTGGCAACTCATAACGGAAGCCGACTCCATCATCATACACCCGGAAAATGAGGTTCATCTTCCGATTCAGATTACCCTTTTCCTGCAGATAAACAGTCATTTGCTTGTAATGGTTTTTGATTTTTTTCTTTTCGCCCCATACAGGCTCCCAATGTTCATTGAAGTTTTCTATGGAGGTGTCAACGATCTCAAAGTTGCTATCCAGAGGAGCTTGCTCTTTGAAGTGAAATCCTAAGGAAGAAGGCTTAACCAGGCTCGTACCTTCATAAGCGATTTGATATTGAGGTACTCCCTCATCTGTCAGCTGGAAATCAACATTTACCTTTCCATCCGGGGAGTGAACCGAAGTTTTTACTTTCTTATTATTATTGGTGCCTGATTTTTCTGGACCATTGGCCCAAACCAGGCTGGCAGTTAACGATAACATGATGACAAAAACAAACAGCCCTAGGAAACTTTTTTTAATAGCCATGATTTCCTCCTTTTTTTATAAAAGTTATCTAGTGTTAAACACTGCCCCCCTTTCTCACCAAATTAGATAACGCTTTCATGCATTCTATCATGGTGAGAAGGGGGGATAAATTCCTATCTATCTTCATTTTTTTGTCCTGGTCTGTACTATTTTGTCATAGAAACTGAGCAATTTATCCTTTCACAGAACCAGCCAACAGCCCTCTCACAAAAAATTTGCCTAAAAAGATGTAGACAAGCAATGTCGGTAATGCTGCAAGTAATGCCCCGGCCATCTGGACGTTCCACTGGACGATCTGGCTGCCGGACAAGTTCTGCAGGGCAACCATAACTGGCTGCTGGGCTGAAGTTGTGATTGTGACCGCGAACAAAAATTCGTTCCAGATGTTCGTAAACTGCCAGATGCCGACCACCACGAAACCAGTGATCGAGAGCGGGAACATGATATGCCGAAAAATACCAAGGAATCCAGCTCCATCGATTTTCGCTGACTCGATCATGGAATCGGGGATGCTGGCATAGAAGTTCCGGAACATCAACGTTGTGATTGGCAGTCCATAGACAACATGGACGAATACCAGACCGGCGATGGAATTGTACAAGCCGATTTCACGCAAAAATTGAATAAGTGGAATTAAGATACTCTGGTACGGGATGAACATCCCGAACAATATTGCAGTAAACAGCACATCCGATCCTTTGAATTTCCACTTGGAAAGCACATAGCCGTTTAAAGAACCGAACAGTGCCGATAGAATTGTTGCCGGAATGACCAGGTAGAAACTGTTCATCAGGTTAGGCGCCAGCCGTGTAAAAGCAGTAACGTAACTGCTGAAATCGATTGTGGTCGGAAGCTTCCACATATCAGCAAGAGTAACTTCCTGGAGCGGCTTAAAGCTTGTCACCAGCATGACGTAGACAGGCATCAGATAAAATAAAGTAAGCGCAATAAGAATCAGGTAAATGATCGGGCGTGTCAAAGTCCTCACCGCCATTTAGGCGTCCCCCTTTCGACTCGAAATCAGATACGGAACGATGAAAATAGCGACAGACAGAAGCATGATGATTGCAATAGCCGCTCCATTTGCATAATAGTTTCCGCGGAAGGTTGTTTCGAACATATAAACCCCCGGCACATCGGTAACGTAATTTGCGCCAGGGCCTGTCATCGCATAGATGAGATCGAATATTTTCAGGGAGATATGCGCCATGATAATGACGACACTGATAGTAATCGGCCGCAGCATCGGCAATACCACTTTCCAATACACCATAAATTCAGACGCTCCATCCATTCGCGCCGCTTCTCTCACCTCTTCTGGAATGGCGCGTAACCCAGCAAGGTACATCGCTACCGAAAAGCCGGTCATCTGCCATACTGCCGCAATAACAACCGCAATAAGTGCCACTGGAATCCCGAACTCAATTTTCCCCCATTCGACACCAGGGATTATCGTCGTATCGGTGTACCATTTCGATTCCAAACCAATTTTGCTTAAAAACAGGTTCACGCCAGTCGAAGGGTTCAGTAACCATTGCCATACCACACCCGTAACAACAAACGATAATGCCATCGGGAAAAAGAAAATATTGCGGAATAAAGATTCCTGCCTGATTTTCTGATCCAACAGGATTGCCAGGGTAATTCCGACAACGATGACCGCTCCAATAAAAAATAAGGTAAAAAATAATGTGTTACGTAGATCTGCCTGGAAACGGTAGTCCTGGAACAGGTTCACATAGTTTTCGATTCCCGCAAACGAAAAGTCGGGTACCAACGTATTCCAGTTGCTCAGGGACACAAAACCTGTCCAGCCTATGAAGCCATAAACGAATATACCAAGCAGAATAACGGACGGCGCTAAAAATGCCACCGCCATCCAGTGGTCTTTCGTTACCGCTTTTTTCTTCTTTTTCTTTTCGGATTCTACTTTGTATTCTGTCTCAGTTGAATGATCCACAGAGGATCGTGCTGGTTCCATCGTAAAACCTCCCTCTACTCAGATGAAATATCACTCGGCTTGTCGCCAAGTCCTTTTTGCCTAAAGCTTTAGTACACTTTTGTAAAATAAAATAAAGGGGGAAGAGTGTGACCTCTACCCCCTTCCGGTTATTTTAGTTCACTTGCTGCCTGCTCTAATGAGTCGATGAACTGTTCGGTATTCTGTTGTGTTACGAAGATGTTCACCGCCTGATTCACTTTTGTCAGGAACCCTTCTGCAGCAGCGGATCCGTGAGCAAGACTCGGCGCCAGTTTTGCTTCATTAAAATCCTCAATCGTTTCCTTGCCATATTCATCATACTTGGAAACGTCCGCATCTTTGCGGGCTGGAATCGATCCTTTCAACGTGTTGAAAGCATCCTGTCCTTCCACAGAACCAAGTACGCTCAAGAATTTTTTGACATCATCAGGATTTGATACACCTCACCCCCATGATATATTTTAAATGATAGCGGTTTCATAAATATTCTTTAGGGGGTTAGTTTGTAATTGAATAAGAAGAAGTGGACGTTTGTATCGCTTATGTTTGCACTAATATTGGCGCTTGCAGCCTGCAGTGACTCAAGTTCTAATGAAGCTGACGGAAGCAGTGTGGGCAAAGCAAAGGAACTGATGAACGATCCGGTTCATAGCCTGAAAGAGATTTGCTTCAAAGTTGGTTACAAGGATCCGAATTATTTCAGTCGGGTGTTCAAGAAAAAGGTGGGAAGAAGCCCGAATCAATACCGGAAGCAGGCGCAGTTTAAAAAATAAAAAACATTCTTGTATTATGTATTACGCGGATACCGGTCAAATATTCGATGAAAGTAACACCTTTCTTTTCTTTGAACAATTTACTAAGGTAATAGGGACTAAGATCCACGTGGGCAGCTACTTCTTCAAGCAGTAAAAGAAGATTTCGGGTGGACGGAAACTCCTGGCACGGACGGTCAGTTTATGGTAGTCACCGATACATTAACCGGCAGCTTTTCTTCATGGTTAGGACTGAATAATTGAACATCTTTCGAGTGGTTTCTAATATACTCTTTCACCCATGCAAAACTCTTATCCCGATCGTTCGCCTGACGAAAATCGATTACCATCGCATAGCCGCAGGTTATATTGATATCCAACAGCTCACTCCATTCTGTCAAGTCAAGGTCCTGCATGTGATCGACCAGCATAGATAGCGCCCACTCGGATTGCATGAACTTCAATGCTTTATTGAATTGACGTTCCAGGTACTGCTTTTCAGCCACCTGACGACTCTCTTCGACTATTTCCCTTTCCACCCGCCGTACCGCCGCGACGACTTCCTGTTTCCGGCTCGGCTTCAGCAAGTATTCTTTGACACCCTGCTGCATCACGTTTTTCGCATATTCAAATGTATCGAACGCCGACACCATGATGAACCGTGTGTTCGGTAAATTTTTTTTGATTTCCGTGACCGCTTCCACCCCATCGATGCCCGGCATCTTAATATCCATTAGAATGATATCCGGTTCGGCTTCAAGCGCTGTCTCGATCGCCTGCCTGCCATTAGCGGCTTCGGCAACCACATCAGCGCCAGGACATTCATTGGCAATTATCTTTTTCAAGCCTTCCCGCTCAATCCATTCATCATCAACCGCCATGAGACGCAACATAGTGATCGCTCCTCTGCCTCACATAATAAGGTAATTTAAATCGCACAGTAGTTCCCATTTCCAATTCGGATTCAATATCGATTTCACATGCTCCTTTATAAAAAATTTCCAGCCGTTTGATGACATTACGCATGCCAAGACCGGTCGAATGACCTTTTGAGGTTAATTCATTCCTGGCGCCATCATCCGAATCCAACAATTTCTTTTTGACGATATCATCCATGCCGGCGCCATTGTCCCATACTTCAACGACTACCTGGTTGTTCTCGTTATATACGTTCAACCCGATTTTTGCTTCCTGTTCATATCCTTCAATGCCGTGAATAAAGGCATTTTCCACAATCGGCTGCAATGTCAGAATTGGAATTTCGATATCCAAGCACTCCTCCTCAATGGCTGTCTCAAAGTTCACACGATCACCAAACCTGGTCTGCTGGATAAAAAAATACTCCTTCACTATGTTCACTTCATCCTTCAAGGTGGATGGTTTATCCAGGGTTCCCAGGTTATAGCGCAGCAGTGCCGAGACCGATTCGATTAAACTGCTCGTCTTATCGGCATCCTCCAGATAAGCCATCTTATTGATGGTATTTAATGTATTGAAAAGGAAATGAGGATTGATCTGGCTTTGCAGACTCTTCAGCTCCATTTCTTTAAGAAGCCTGTCGAGTTCCGACTGGTCCTTGATTTCCTTGATCAGCTCGCGGATATTTCCCCTCATCCGATTGAAGGTATCTCCTAATAATGCCATCTCATCATTGGTCCGTACCTCAACATCCTCACCGGAAAAATCCCCTTTGGATATTTTCCTGGCAGATTCGGACAAAAGCCTGATCGGTTTCGTTAGCCCTCTCGAAAACCAGAGAGCTGCCAGCAAACTCAAAATTATCGTAGAGAAGAACAGAGAAATTCCCATCGCTTGAAAGTAGAAATTCTTCTCTTCCATCAGATGATAAAAATCCTGGTAGCCGGTAAGCTCACTGTTCAACAGACTCAATGTCGTATCCTGGATATATTGGGAAACCTGCGAAGCTTCATTCAAGTGGAACGAATAGACATTCAAGTCCTCTTCGTGGAAAGCATCAATCGTAAGCTCGCATTCTTCCAGGAATGTATCAATCAAATTAAAATAATTCGTGACCATCAGTTGGTTCTCTGCATTTCCTACTTCTTCGAACAACCGTTCTTTATCTTGCTTCAGCTTCGTACTGGCTTCTTCATAATTTACGAGGAATTCCGGAGATTTTTCTAAAATATAAGCATTCATCTCTTCATATACAGTGGCTGTTTCCTGGGAAATCTGATTAAGTATGATAAATCGCTGGAAACTGTCATGGTATTTATGTATGGTATGCTGGCTGTTTTGATAAAGGTAAAACGTGACCCCATTTACTAACAGAACAAGGAGGACAACAAATATCATGATTTTCGTCCTGATGCGTTTCATTGGACCTCCGCCTCAATCATTTCATTCCTATTTAATGGCAGGTCACCTTGCCGGATTACGCGCGTTTCGGTATGGTTGATCGAATCGACAGCTTTCCCCTCCAGCACCTGAACCATCGCCTCGATACTTTTGTACCCCATTTCATACGGCTGCTGGATTACGGTCGCTTCAATTTTTCCTGCTTCAAGCAATTCCAGCGTCTCTGGTAAAATATCAAAACCGATGACATACGTTTCCTGTGACTTTCCCATATATTCCAGCACTTCTGAAATGCCAAGGGCATCGAGTGCGCTCGTCCCGTAAAAAGCATTGATCTCTGGATGTTCCTGAAGGATTTTATAAGTCTTTTCCGCAGCTTGTATTCTTGTAATCTGGGAAGCCTCGATTGCAATGATCTCGACACGATTTTGCTCCCTTATTGCATCTTTGAAACCTTGGACTCTCAGTTTCTGGTGATTCGTATCGAATTTTCCGGTGATGATGCCGACTTTTATTTCTCCTTCCGTGTCGGCGAGCAGTGCCTTACCAGCCAATATCCCCGCATAATAGTTGTCTGTCCCAATATAAGAAATACGATCGCTTTTCGCAGCATCCGTATCAACTGTCATAACAGGAATCCCTTTTTGCACCACTTTATTGATGAGAGGCGTAAACTGTTCCTCACTCAGCCCCTGAGTAAGGATTCCATCCACTTTCGCTGCCGCAGCCATATTTATAGATTTCAGATGTTCTTCCTGATCCGCCTGCTTCGGCCCGGTATATTCCAAGGCTATGCCGAAATCCCTGGCCGCAGCCCGAGCCCCCTTTTCAACCAGTCGCCAATAATCATTATTGATTTCTTCGGGAATGAGAACAATGTGATGCCGGGGGTATGAATAAGCCTGTGTTACAGTGTCAGGATTTATACTGAAAGCTTTAATAGAAAAATATAAAAAGACCGAGAAAACGGTTACAAACATGATAAAAGCCGCACCATAAAACAAACGAGTCATCTACCTCTCCTCCCTTCGTATAATGTAATAGTTTAGCATATTTGATCGAATATTTTTCAATTTTCTTACTCTTTCACTGGTAAAATATTTATAAAACTTGGCGTATGCCAAGTCCTTATGGCGAACACTTTAATCCTTCAACAAGGTTAAACGTTCTTAAAAGTATAAAATGCTCGGAGCTTACCCTCCGAGCATTTCCTTTGATTGCAGGTATTAATCTCATCGTTATAACAAAAAGTTGAAAAGAGTTCCTTGATTGTGAATCGTGCACCTCCCTGCAAACATGTACTTTTACGAAAATTATTCCAAAGGAACCAATTTCACCCTTGCAGCAGTCTCCATAACATCTCCTTCAGACGTCCAGAAGATATATTCCGTTTCGCCAAAACTCCCATCCCCTAAGATGGTATTTACATCTGCATAACCGGAACTTCCATATATGATAAAATTGCTTCCTTCCCCTATTGGGACAGCTTTGTATCTCCCTTCCGGAAAATCCTGACCAACGAGGTATTGCCCGGCTGCGAATTCCTTTGGCTCCTCTCCAGTTTCTACTATTATATTAGTCAGCCTTTCAATCTCGCTTTCTAAGTCAGACACTTCTTTCTTTTTACCTTTGATGGTGGAATTAAAGTCATCGATCTCTTTCTGGAAAGTGGATAGCTCCTGTTCAGCTGCATCGCGTTTTTCAATGATTTTTACCGCTTCGTCATACGCTTCTTTTTCCTTTTTATAATCAGCCTTCACTTTATCCAGCCTTTTCTCTGTATCCCGAATCTCTTCTTCGTTCTCCGACACCTTCTCTTCCTTCTCTTCAACTGCCTGCTCTACCTCTTCCTCCAGATTTTCAAGCTCTCCCTCCGCTTCACTGATTTTGTTAAGCAATTCGGAAAGGGTTACTTTTGAATCCTGGAAGTCGCCTTTGGCCTGGGTAGTGCCAACTCCATAAAATATGGAGGCAATAAGGATAATAGCTAAACCAACCCCAGTAACTTTTGCTGTTTTCGATTTGAAAAATTCTTTCACCTGCTCTCCCCCTTTTATACTGTCATTATATTCCTGATCTCTATGACCAATTACCAATAGCTCACTAAGACCATTTTCATAATTAGGTAATAAGAAAAGGATTCATGTGTTTTTTGTCGAAATGTGTAAACAAAGGAGGAATATGTATGAAAAAACAACTAGCAACCATCGCCTTATCCGGCACAATCCTAACCGGTGGAATGATGGCTGACATCCCAAAAGCCAAGGCGGCAGGGAACGGACCAGACTACCAGGGTACGAGACGATCAACACTTCCATCCTGCATACATACACGGAAATGGTGGACTTCCTGGAAACACAAGAGAAAAAACAGGCAAATATGGAGCTCGAAGTGATCGGGGAAACGGTGAAAGGACGGGACATGCATATGGTGAAGTACATGCAGAATCAGGACAACCCGACCATCCTCTACATCGCCCAGCAGCATGGGGACGAGGCGCTAACGACGGAAGGTTCACTCGAATTCATCAAGCAGCTTGGCACGGGGAAGACAAAAGGAATCTTAGAAAACGTCAATCTCCTGATCATCCCGATGTATAATGCCGACGGTGCAATGGGAGATGTCAATTATGAATTAGAAGATTACGCAGCAAAGGGCGAACGTCACCTGACTCGTCTGAACGCGAATGAGGTAGATCTGAACCGCGATCATGACGCCAAGACACAGCCAGAAACACAGGCACTTCATGAAAATGTCCTTCAAAAATATGATATCGATTATATGATCGACCTTCATCATCAAGGAGCACAATGGATAAAAGACGATAAATATGTATCCGGCGCTATCTTCCCTTCTCACCCTGACCACACAGCACCGGATGTATTTCACGGATCCCAGCAACTGGGCGCTGTCGTCTACGATGCAATCGAACCAAAAGGCTGGGGGCATCTCGCCAACTATGCCGGAAAAGGGTCCGCTTTTGACAACGGCATCAGCGTCTATGGACTCGCCCATGATTACGACATCTCCACTCTGCTTTTTGAAATGCGAGGAACGCAGGACAATGCCAACGACTTTGAAGTACTCGGTCAAAAGAGTAATGGATACCTGACGAAACAGGCAGTAGTAGCAATGGATGCAGCAGCCAAAGCGATTGCTGATGGAAGCATTCAGGATAAGGGTGTTTCTTTCTGGGATGACTTGCCGGTACAGGAAGAGAGACCGTATTAATTAGTAGTTCTTGAATCCTTTGTACTATTATTATTTGTGAATAAATCAATCTAAAATAGTGCCTGCTCCAATAATGATGGAACAGGCACCATTTTTTATTATAGAAATGGTTTCACTAACTTAAACACTGGCAAGACTTTTAATTACTTCCGAACTTAACTTTGAAGGTCTTAATTTCATAAGGAGAAACCTTACACTCGATCACACTGCTTTTCACTGTCTCACCAACAGGTTTTTCCATTAGATCACATTCCGTCCATTCTAAAATAGCAGCATCACTTTGCAGCTCTAATACATTTCTCTTCCCTGCATATTCATGAACTCTTACAATCACTTCATCACTCTGTTCTGCTTTTTTGACGGCATCCACCATGACATTATCTGTTGAAGCTGCAAACAGAGAAAAGTCCTCTTTTTCTGAAGTGCCTTTAACATAGGAGAGCGGATTGTTTAAGTACCATGCTTCTTGCACTGTTCCTCCCTCGTACCAGTCACCACTATGTGGATATAAGGAATAGGTGAATTGATGTTTCCCTTGATCTTGCTCAGGATCGGGATGCACAGCAGATTTGATAAGGGAGAGCCGCATGGCGTTGTCTTTGATGTCATAACCGTACTTACAGTCATTCAGAAGACTGACCCCATATCCTCGTTCTGATAGATCCGCCCACTGATGCCCAACCGACTCAAAGCGTGCATAATCCCAGCTGGTATTCCAGTGTGTCGGGCGTTTAACATTTCCATATTGAATATCATAAGTAGCTTCTGGCGACCTTACCTCTACAGGGAATTTAACTTTTAACAGCTGGTTGTGCTCATACCATTCTACATTCGTTTTGAAATCAATTCTACGATTCGCCGCATAAACGATCATGTCTTGTTCGATGGCAGAACCTTCATATGTCCACTTGAATGATATGACTGAACGAAGTGGTCCAATCTCTTTGATTGTAATCTCTTCTACTTGCTCAATTTGTTTGTATTTTTCCTGGTAAAATAAATCAATATCCCAGGCATCGAAATTTAAGGGCTTGTCTTCAAACACTTGGAATACATTGCCCGGATTGCCATCTAACACATGGCGCCCATTTTCCAAGTCATAGATTTTTGTAAGTTGACCTCGATCATTCCACTCAATCTCGTAATATGGTGTGGTTATACTATTTTGACCAGTAGTGAAAACATCCCCACTTGCCTTACTCTCTTCCGATTGTTCAAAGATAATCGTAGTATATCCAAGCGAAGGTATACCTTTAACCTGAACATACCAGCAGCCATCTTCCTGTTGAGCTTCCAAATCATCTCCTTGATGTGTCTTCCACTTCCCGGTTTTATTAGCTAAGCCTTCGATACAAACTGTATTGGATTGAGTCCATGGAGAAGAGTTGAACACGATATAGCTGTTTTCGGCTTCACCTGATAAAATAATGTTTTCTTGTGTCTCCCTGACAGTATTAGCAAGTTCATCTGCAATTTCGTATTCTTCCCTGCTATCTTCATACACTTCTCGTATCGATGAACCTGGAATGATATCATGGAACTGGTTACGCAAAATAATCTTCCAGCCCTCATTCAGCTTTTCTTGAGATGCCCCATCCCATTTGTTTGAGATGAGATACCCGAGAGTGCTCAGCCACTCAGCTTCACGGTAAGATAGCTCCATTTTTCTGTTCATCTTCTTATTATAAGCCTGGCTCGTATAAGTTCCCCTATGGTACTCAAGATACAATTCTCCATCCCAGGTATGAACATACTGGTCACTTTCCTCCACCTTATCCTTTAATCCAGAAAAGTACTCGTCCACTCGGCCTGTTGTAACATTCGGCATACCTGGTATTTTGTCTAAACCGCGGCGCATCTCCAACATTTCCCGGTTAACGCCGCCTCCCCCATCCCCATATCCGTAGGATAATAGTAACTCCTGATTCAATGGTTTATCTTTGTACTCATCCCATATCTCTTTGACAGAGGGAGCGTCTATCACGCCATTATACGTATAAAAATCACTATTATTATAATCTGGTGTGGTTATAAAGTGAGTCAGTATTTCCGATCCATCGATTCCACGCCAATAAAAGGTGTCATGGGGCATCCGGTTGTATTGATTCCAGCTTATCTTCGTTGTCATGAATGCTTCGATCCCAGACTTTTTCAAAATCTGAGGAAGAGCCCAGGAATAACCAAACACATCAGGCAACCATAAATATTTGAAAGCTGGGGCACCGAATTCTTCATCAAAAAATGTCTGTCCTTTCAGTATCTGTCTGACTAAGGACTCTCCAGAGGGAATATTCGCATCAGCTTCCAGCCACATCGCTCCCCCTGCTTCCCATTTACCTTCTCTGACTTTTTCCTTTATTCCTTCATATATGTCTGGATAGTCATTTTTTATATAATCATACAATTGGGGTTGTGTCTGAAGAAATACATAATCAGGATACCTCTCCATCAATCGTAATACAGTAGAGAAAGATCTGGCGCTTTTTTCCCTTGTATGTCGAAGCCTCCAGAGCCATGCCACATCGATGTGGGTATGTCCGATGGTACGGACGGTTACCCCCTCCTCCGTTTTCAGTTGCTCAAGCTCTGATTGCAATAGCTGGTTCGCTTCCTCGATAGAATTATAAAATGCTAAGTTCCCAGGATTCGCCCAATCAATCAATTTAAATGTTCTATCTAAAATTTTTAATAGTTTTGTTCTATTTAAATCGCTTTCAGGCATAACGTTGATTGATTCTATTGCTGCTTTTGCGGTGAAATATAGAAGGTCTGTATTATCATCCAGCCACGCTAATTCCGCTTGTCGGATTTTATGTTCTTGTTCCAAGTGTCTTCCTTCCATCCCATCCAGTCCGGACCATAATCTAAAATGCAACGTCAAGTCTTGATTGATATGTTCCTGGGAGAAAAACACTTCTGTATGGTTTGTATCCACACCTTGGTAAGGACTTCCATCAACATAAAGAAGTGACTCAAAACCAGAGTTGTTCCCATCTCCAGTTTTACCAAAATCAAATCTTCCTAATATCGAACGCCCTTCCCACTCTTTAGGAAACTGAATGGTGGTTTTCAGCCAAATATACTTATCCCATCCCTTCCAATGGTCACCAATCTTTAGCTGCTCCCAATTATCATTTTCTGGAGGCCTTGCTCCCACTTCCCCTTGTTCATCCTGTTGAAAAAATAGATCGTTGATTTTTATCGAATCTCTATAGCGATATTCACTTAATTCACGAATTCTGTTTTCAAGTTTTTGTTCAATTTTAAACAAATCAATTCCCTCCTATGTACATTACTTAATTCTTATCCCTTGACTGCTCCACTTGTCAAAGCACCGACGATAAGCCTTTGAAAAACTACAAACAAAATTATTACGGGGATTACAGAAATCACACTGCCAGCTGCAAGGTAATGAGTAGTGACAGCCTGCTGTGTGGATTGTAGATTCATGACGCCCACTGAAACTGGATATAAGCTTTCGTCATCCAAAAGAATGAATGGAATGACAAATTGTGACCAGCTTTGAACTGCTACCAATATGGTTACTGAAACGATTCCAGGCATACTGGTAGGGAATAATATCTTAGTTATAAACTGCCACCTATTTGCTCCGTCTATGGTAGCCGCTTCATCCAAAACGGCAGGTATGGTATCGAAATACCCTTTCAAAAACCATGTGGCTAAGGGTAATACTACGGATACATACACGATGATTAAAACGATATAGTTATTCAGTAGATTCCAATTACTGAACAGCCGATACAGCGGAATAGATATGACTACAGCAGAAATCATCTGAGTCATTAAGACAGTGATCAGAATCGGTACTTTCAATTTAAATTTAAACCGGGACAATGCATAAGCCGCCGGAACAGAAACCAAAAGTGTAAAAATCACGGTAAAGAAGACAATAATAGCTGAATTCTTCAAGTAATTTACCACTCCAGTGGTCTCTAAGACATATCTATAGTTTTCAAAAGCAAAAGTTTCCGGCATTAAAGTGGGTGGTATAGCAAAGAGTTCTTGTGATGTTTTAAACGACATCGATATAATCCAAAGGAGGGGGAACAAGAAAAACAAGGTAATGACAGCATAGCTGAAATATATACCGATTTTTTTCACCAACGTCTTATTGTGATGCGACATACTATTTCTCCCCCTGTCTTCCCAGTATTTTTAAATAAACCAGTGTCATGATGACATTTATGCTTAATAGAACTACTGAAGTTGCAGCCCCTTGCCCTAAATTAAACTCTCTGAAAATAGTAGTGTAAATACTTAAAGCAATAACTTCTGTACTTTGCCCAGGTCCACCACCGGTTAAAGCCATAACCATATCAAATGTATTAAACGTATCGATTGAAATGATAATCAATGTTACCAAAATGATTGGGGCAAGCATCGGAAGCATCACTTTGAACAACCTTTGCAGTCCGTTAGCTCCATCAATTTTCGCAGCTTCCATGACATCATTAGGCAATGTTTGAATGGCCGCGTATATTAAAATCATGCTGAACGCTGTTCCTCTCCAGACATTTGCGACAATCACTGAAATCAACGCAATAGTAGGATCCGATAGAAACGGTATCAAATCCATTCCCATCATTCCTACTAAACTATTAAAAATTCCCACCTCTGTCTCGGTATACATCACTCTCCAGATAATCCCGATAATAACTCCCGGAATCGCCCAGGCCGTTAAAACGGAGGTCCTGACAATCACCGTACCTTTCAAATCGAGCTTTTGCCCCTGATCGATCAAAAAAGCGATAATGAAACCGAAAAACAACTGGAATACAACACTGAAACTGACAAAGATAGCTGTAATCAGTAACATGCTAAAGAATTCAGATTGACCGAAAAGACGTCCATAGGATTCTGTTGTATAAGAATAGTCCGACCCCAATAAGGAGGCATCAGTGAAACTCAGCCTGATTATTTCAAAGATGGGATAAACAAAGACAAATGTCAGTATAAGCCCTAAAGGTAAAAGCCAGGGGAAGGGCGAATTTACAAATGCCCTTTTCCCTGGTTTGATTTTAGGGGATTTAACACTTTGGAAATTACTCATCGAACCCCCCCTTACTAATTATTTACCGAATTCCACGCGTCATCTAAAGCTTGCTCTGGAGTTTTTCCTCCTGAAATAACTTCCGAGATAGCAATCTGCATCTCTGTAGAAATTTTGCTATATTCAGGTGATGGCGGTCTAGTTTGAGCTTCCTCTAACATTTCACGATATTCATCACTGAATTTAGTTCCTTTATAATATTCGGAATCAAATACAGACTCACGGGATGGCAGGCCACCAAATACGTTATTGAACTCTCCCATGCCTTGATCACTCATATACAGTCGTGCCATCAAGTCAAATGCAGCCCGTTGCTTTTCTTCATCCTCCGTAAAGATCCCCCACGTCCAGCCACCTGCACTGGTAGCATCTGTACCTTCTTCAATTTGTGGAAGTGGCGCTACGTCCCAACTTTCAAATTCTTCTTCACCAATTAAATCTGGAATGACTGTCTCTTGCCAATTTCCACCCAGGAACATAGCCGTTTTTCCGGTAGCAACCTCCTGGTCTAAATCTCCTTCAGCACCATAACTGGAGACTCGTTGAGGAATAGCGCCTGCCTCTGCCGCTTCTTGAATAGTAGTTAAGACATTAAGCATCTTCTCTCTGTTCTCTCCTTCACCAAAGGTGGGGTTACCATCGTCATCGGTCAATTCTCCACCTTGCGCCCAGAAGAGCGGCCACAATGTAGTTACAGACGTCCCTTCACCACGACCGCCTGGCAGCATTAAGCCATTATAGCCCTCTTCCTGAATTTTTGTTGAAACTTCAATTACTTCATCCCATGTACTTGGCGGCTCTGGAATAACATCGGTATCATAAAAAAGTACACGAGTATCTGTGTTCATATATAATCCATAAATTTTACCATCTGGACCAGTTACCACATCTTTGGCAAAGGGCAGGTAGTCGTCTGGGTCTATTCCGTATTCTTCCATCAGATCATCCAATGGCTGCAGATGATCATAGAAGTTAGGCAGTATGTATCCATCTATTGCCGCAAGATCAGGGGCTCTTCCTGACTCGGCTTGTTCCATCAAACGAGCCATTGCTTCATTAACGTTATTAGCCATTACATCGACATTCAGGTTGACATCAGGATTCTCTTCTTCAAACTCACTTACTTTTTCACTAATATACTCGGCATCACTTTCAACTGGTGATTGAGGTGTATATCCAGCTGGAGACGCCCAATTCAAATCAACAGCATCTTCTCCAGAACTGTCAGAACTACACCCCACCATGAAAAATGCCAGGAAAACTATCCCAAAAAGCCAGCGTTTACTTATTTTCATCTCATCAACTCCTCTAATAGTATGGTTTAGCTTAGAAAACTTTGACGACTTCGATTTTCCCTCTACCCACTATGTCCTGAAACTTTCATATAATCAGGGAGTGCGGATTACTTTCAGGTATAAGTTCATTAAACCTCCTTCCGCTTCCATAAAACCGCTTTCAAATAACATAATAATATAAATTTTCTGAAAGGTCAATATATTATATATACCAAATATACTAATCTATTATTCAGTGATTTTCGCAAAGTATAAAAAAACGATGGACGCTCTCTTTACCAGCGCCCATCGCTTTTGTTAATTGCTAATTAGCAGATTTCAATCGTTACTGATTAATCCGCCTCGTTGATTTACCTTCGACAATTTCTCCTGGAAGCTTGACCGTTTCTCTTTTCTGGTCTTGGCCTTTCAACATTTCGAAGACACTTTGCACAGCCATTTTTCCCATTAGCTCCTGGTCTTGCTTAATGTAAGTAAACTTATCCTTTTCTACGGTTTCCCTTGTATAATCAAAGCATAAAATAGAAATATCATTGGGGATTTTTAACCCCATCTGAGCCACAGCGTTTTCTGCCAGCAAAGCAATTCGATATTCAGTGGCGAACAATGCCGTCAATTGAGGGTTTTCCTCTAAATGCTTTCTAATATTACGTATATCTTTTTCAATATCTCCTTTTGTATAATAATCGATCAAAGGAAAAGAAATATCACTCATCAATTTGCTCTTATCAATAGTGATGTTATTTTTTACATGTGCTTCAATGAACCCTTCATACCTTTCTTCCAGAGCAGTGGTATCATAATGGGGAGAAGTTAAAAGGCAGATATTATCATGCCCTAGACGAAATAAATATTCAGTAGCATTTTTAGCTGCCATGAAATTATCTGAGCTGATCGAAACAGCCGGAACCCCTTTTAAGTACCGGTCTACTAACACAATGGGAAAATTATTAACAACGAGTTTGAGTATCTCTTCATTATATTGCTCCGCTTGAGCAGGGAAGATAATGATTCCAGAAACACCGATTTCAATTAGTTTTTTTATTGCTTCTTTTTCCTTTTCAGGATCACCTAATGAGCGTTTCACTACAATGTGACTATTGTTATTCTCTGCCTCCTCCTCAATGCTGTTAAGAAGGTCTGTACCATAATTTGAATCCAGGTTGGGTATCACAAACCCTATTAAATTGGGTTTATTTTGTTTATTGGAAGTTATGTCTCCAGAAACTTTATCATCCGTTATTTCAGCTACAAAAGATCCTCTTCCTGCATGCCTCACTATCAAGCCTTCACTAACTAATTTCTCCAATGACTTTTTTGGCGTAATTCTGCTTACCTTCCACATTTCAGACAATTCTTTTTCAGATGGAATTTTTTCCCCTGATTTATATATCCCTGAGATAATATCTGATTTTAATTTTTCATAAATGATTTCATATAGTGGCTTCTCCAACTTTTTCACCTCACACATAAATAATATAACATGATATACCAATAAAGCAATGCTTTGTTTTACAGGAAGCCACTAACCATCAGCAGATTATTTATGAACTACCACTGTCATTTCTGACATTCTTTTATGTATATGTTCCTGCACCATTTCAAACAAAGGCTCATAAAAAGAGGCTGGGACAAAACCCAGTAAATTAAACGGAAAGTGGTCGGCATCAAAATGATGCCGACCACTTTTTTATGGTTTTCTTTTATTTTCAATAAAGAAAATAAGGACCACCTCTGATAAAATTAAAGTTACCACACAATAACCATCGGAGGTGTCCTTATGTTTAAACAGTATAACATGAACCAAGTAATCTTGCCTATGGATGTGGAAATGAAACTTCAAGATAATGATATCGCCTATGCCGTGCATGAGTTGGTGGAAAGTATTCCGGATGAAGCCTTTTCAGCATTCCTGCGTGACACGGGATGCCCGGCGTATCACCCACGCATGATGATGAAGGTCATTTTATGCGCCTACACCCAATCCGTGTTCTCTGGAAGAAAAATCGAAGGGCTACTCAAGGATAGTGTGCGTATGATGTGGCTGGCTCAAGGTTATGAACCCAGCTATCGAACCATTAATCGGTTCCGTGTCCACCCCGCCGTCAAAGATCTTCTTCGCCAGAGCTTTGTCCAGTTTCGTTCCCGACTGGTTCAAGAAGATATCATTGATGCGGAAGCTATTTTTATTGATGGAACCAAGATAGAAGCAAACGCCAACAAGTTTACGTTCGTCTGGCGTAAGGCCGTCGAAAACTACAGCGACAAGCTAATAGAAAAGTCCAACCAAATGTATGATGAATTAGTGGAAAAGGAAATCATCCCTGAAATAGAAAGGGAAAATCCGGAGGAATTATCGGTCGACGAACTTTCTGATATAGCCGAAACATTAGATGAAAAAGTCGAAGACTTGAACCGGAAAATTGAAGAAAGCGAAGACACAAGTGAACGAAAACAAATTCGTTCCGAACGCAAAGAACCGAATCAGGCCAGGAAACAGTTCAGAGACTTTGCGGCGCGCAAGCAAAAATATGCGAACGACATGGAAATCTTCGGGAAAAGGAATAGTTATTCGAAGACAGACCACGATGCGACATTTATGCGGATGAAAGATGATTACATGAAGAATGGGCAATTGAAAGCCGGCTATAATATCCAAGTTGCGACGGAAGGTCAATACGCCCTCGCTTATGATATTTTTCCGAACCCCACGGATATGCGTACCTTCGGTCCTTTCCTTGATCGGATCGAACAGGATTACTTTGAACTTCCGAACTACATCGTCGCCGATGGGGGCTATGGGAGTGAAGAAAATTATGAAGATGTCCTGGAAAACCGGGAGCGTGAGCCTCTGATTACATACAACTCTTATCGTAAAGAGAAGACGAAGAGCTTTCAAAAAAATGCCTTCCACTCCGCGAATTGGTCATACAATGAAGAAGAAGATTCCTATACGTGTCCTAACGGAAAACAAGTGACGTTCCGTTACCGATCCCAGAAAACCGATCGAAACGGTTATACTCGGGAGTTCAAAGTGTACGAGAGCGAAGATTGTACGGGATGTCCGCTCCGTTCCCCGTGCACGAAGGCAAAAGAAGGGAACAATCGAAAAATCTATTATAATGAAAAGTGGGAGCAACAAAAAAATACGGTGAGAGAGAAGCTTTCGGATGAGAAAACCGGCGAACTCTACGGCAGACGCAAAGTAGATGTAGAGCCAGTTTTTGGATTTCTGAAGGCTAATTTGCGTTTCACTCGCATGTCCGTTAGGGGCAGCGATAACGTTGAAAATGAATTAGGTTTTGCCTTTTTGGCCGTGAACTTGAGAAAGTACACGGCCTGAAACGGAAACCGTCTAACCAATTATGAGATTGACTCAGTAAAAAAGGGTTCCGGTCATCAAAATTCGATAATCGGAACCCTTTTTTTACTATTTTCGGCTAGTTATGTCCCAGCCTCCTTTATCATAACTATCCTGTTATGCATCATGATCTGAATTTTTCAGGTCAGATCTTGATGAACTTTGGCTAATTTATGGTACATATCTGTTTCTATATCTCTAAGGACAGGAAAGAATGGGCGAACACGTTGCGAATGTGTCAAATCAACTTCACCAATGGTGATTCCTTCTTCGGTATAAGAAGCTTTACAAATCTCAGGACTCCCGGGGACCTTGGAGTTTACATCACCAGCACCAATCATACACCCGCCACCCCAGTATTCTGTATCTCCTTCTTTACCTACTAAATTTGTGTAGACCACCGGGATCACATTCTCCATGGCTCTTGCCTTCACAATAGGTTCGAAAATGTCTCGCTCAAAAGAAGGCGAACCTGATATCCCTATAATTAGATCTGCACCCTTCAATGTTAGATAACGAGCCAGCTCCGGGAAGAAAATATCATAACAGATTAATAATCCTATTTTTCCTAGCTTAGTATCAATAACTGCCAGATCTCCGCCCTTTTTAAAGAATCTTCGATCAGGAAAGGCACCCGCTCCACCTTTATCAGTAGCATGACCCGGTAATGTATTCTTTCGCCACCTGCCTAAATACCCTTCAGGTCCTACAATAGCAGCAGAATTATATAATAAACCTGGAATGTTTCCTTTTTCAGGTAACCCCCAAATAATATAGATATTATATGTCCTGGCTAATTCTTTAAAATAATCAGTGGATTGCCTGTTTATGGCATTCTAAAAATGTAAGGTTTGGCAGCTAATTTATGTAGTATAAAAACATAAAAAAAGTCACTTGCCAATCACTCCCAATAACTTTAAACTCCTCGTTGGACCAACAACGTTCGACAGGAGGCTATTAGGAGATGTTAGCAGTGACTGAAATTAATTATATCAGATATGAAGCCAATCAAAAAGGTGAATCCTACGCAGATATAGGACGGCGCATGAAGGTCGATCCACGTACGGTTAGCAAGTATGCCAATCAGGAAGAATTCAAGCCCAGAAAGAAGCAAACACGCCGTTCACCGGTCATGGATCCAGTCAAACCGATTCTTGAGAAGTGGATCAACGAAGATCTTAAGAAGAAAAAGAAGAATCATCGCACGGCCAAACGCATGTACACACAGCTAGTAAAGAATCATAGTTTTACAGGTTCATATAGAAGTGTGCGTGACTATGTTTCAAAGAAAAAGCAAGAATTGAAAGCGTATGTGGAAGAGGCAGCTCTGCCTCTTGAATCTATCCCTGGGACTGCCCAAGTAGATTTTGGGGAAGCACCATTCATCTATCAATCGAAAGTGATTGACCTTCCCTATTTAGTGATGTCCTTCCCCTACAGTAATACCTTTTATTTTCAGGTTTTTCCTTCGGAAAATACAGAGTGTTTACTGGAAGGTCTTCAGCGTATGTTTCATTATATGGGAGGCGTACCACACACGATACGGTTTGATAACCTTTCGCCAGCTGTAAAGAAAATAGGGGCTAAGGGAGAGCGTGAGCTCACCAACACATTTGAACGGTTCGTATTACATTACGGCTTCAACTATGAGTTTTGTAATCCAGGGAAAGGAAATGAAAAAGGGCATGTAGAAGCCATGGTGAAATATGTACGAAATAATTTCCTATTGCCTGAATGTACTATCCTGGACCTTGATCACTTCAACAAGACTTTATGGGCATTAGCCGAAGAAGACAGAGATCGTATGCATTATGATAAGGGTATTTTACAAACACACCTTCACTCAGAAGATAAAGATGAGTGGTTGATGACCCCCGTTAAATCTTTTGATTGCGTAAGGCATGAAACATTAACCGCAGATAAATATGGGATGGTGTCGGTAGATCATAAGCAATACTCTACTTCCCCGCGTTTTGCCAAGCAGAAAGTAAATGTCCAAATCACCTATAATTCTGTAGTCATTCTAAATGATCATAACGAGGTGATTGTGAAGCACAACAGATTGTATGGAATAAAGAGAAAGTCGATGATCTGGCAGCCTTATTTAGATTTGTTGTCCAGACGTCCAAGAGCAATCAAGTATTCAAGCTTGTATGAGCAGTTCCCGCCAGTATGGACGAAATACTTAAACAATTGCACAGAGCAAGAACAGAAAGAAGCCTTACAATTACTCGGGAAACTGTTGAAGAATAATGATTTTGAGTTATTGAATCAAGCACTTGAATCGGCAATGAAGCATGGTCACCCTAAAGCAGATCAGATTAAGCATTGTGTTTATTCCATCATACAAGGAGACAGCAGCTATCAAACAATTACGCCAACGATGAAAGTTCCTAGAGTGCCAGCAGCCACCAGGGGATTGTCTCACTATGACTCACTTATGGAGACTGGAGGTGGCATAAAGTGAATCATCAAATAGAAATGTTGGCGAAACGTTTGAAACTAAGCTGGATTCGTGAGCACTATCAGGAGGTCAAAGCCGATACAAATGAAGAATTCCTTCTGGAATTATTCCAACGAGAAGTAGAGAATCGGGAAGAAAGAAAAATCAACCTATTACTTAGTCAGGCTCAACTACCCAAGACAGGTACACAACCATTTCAGTGGGAGCATATTCAAATCCCACAAGGGATTAGCCGAGAATCTGTGTTGAATGGTGACTTCATCCATGAAAAAGGAAACCTCATTTTGTATGGAGGGGTTGGCACAGGAAAAACATATTTGGCAACGTTAATTAGCTTGAATGCCATACATAGGTTTGGCAGTAAAGTAAAGTTCTTTACGGTGGCATCTTTGGTGAATCATCTCATTGAAGCCAATCAAAAAGGAGAACTTCAGAAAGTAATGAAGCAGATTAAAAAGCTTGATTTATTAGTGTTAGACGAATTGGGGTACATTCCATTGAATAAAGAAGGAGCAGAACTACTCTTTCAAGTGATATCAATGTGTTACGAAACCAAAAGTATTATAATCACAACAAACTTACAGTTTGGGCAGTGGAACCATGTATTCGGAGATCCAATCTTAACGGAAGCAGTGATTGATCGGTTGATTCATCACTCCCATCTACTGTTATTTACCGGAGAGAGCTTTCGATACAAGGAATCTTTAATCTAAAATGCGGAGTGGCAAGTGGCATACATTTTTAACTGCCATTTACTACATTTTTTACTTGCCAAATACAGATTGCCCGGGAATCGTTTCTGCAACTTCAAAAAAATGGTCTCCACAATTGTATCCTGTTAGCGCTAATTCTGGAAAAACAATTAACTCGACTCCTTGTCCAGCTGCTTTCTCAATTAGTTCTTTCATTTTCTTCATATTTATTTCTTTTTCGCCTGTAACTGGAGTTATTTGTGCAACAGATATCTTAGTCATATATTTCTCCCTTCTCGAAACGGCAGAACATAATAATGCACACTTTTTTGTTAGCGTTTTCATTATTGGGCAGCCGTAACTATCGTTTATCACTTAATTTCTTTTATTTGAATTATCTAACATTCTATAAAATCATATTATTAATTACAACATAAATGGACGACTAAGGACCTATAATCTTAAGTTTACTGTATCCCATTACGTGTTTCTACTAAATAAATTTTTTAAAGCCTGCTCCCTAGGATGGGGGCAGGCTTTATTTGTGGTCTAGTAACTTAGTTACAATTTCATAGTTATTTTATCACTATCTGCTAGAATTCAATTCTTTTCCTACACCCGTATGGTAGGCTTTAACCAATCCTATTACATAGGGGGGATGCCCTTCTATATTTCACGGAATAAGTGCAAGAAAAGACAGTGTCAAAAATATCTCCATCCTCTTAGATCAACCTCACACTTTTAGACTACTCTACCTTTTTCAACGGCACGAATGGTGTTGATTAGTTCCTTTTCTATTAATTTTTCAAAGCAGAGGAATCTGCAATAAAAAAATAAGGGAGAATGATAATGAAGAAAAGTGTATTGTTACGAAGAATCGTAATCCCAACCATTGCTTCATTACTCGCTGTAACCAGTCCGCTTCCCTATGCAGAAGCAGCGCCAAAAGGAAAAGCAGGCCAGGAAGTTTCAGAATCAACCGTCCGTGAGCCAAAAACAGGGTTTCGTGTCTTACCTTACTTACAGTCCCCATCCAGCACATCGATGACAATTAACTGGGTTTCAGAAATAGAGGAACCTGGCAAAGTCATCGTAACCGGTCCCGGCATGAAGGCGAAAAAAATGACTTCTACACCGCAATACATGGATTTGATGGAGTACACACAAAAAGAATTGGAACAGGAATTAACCTATGATAGCGGCAATGGCGTTATAGAAACACTTCCGCAGGGTTCCTGGTTAGAATCCAATTCCAACTACAAACACTCGGTAACCATTGATGGATTAGAACCTGACACCAGATACAACGTTGTCGTTAAACAAGGGAAAAAGACACACACGTCTAAATTTGAAACGTTTCCTGACAGCGAAAATTGGGATGAATTATCGTTGATTGCCTTTTCCGATACGGAGACCGAACCATACGGTGAATTGGAACATCGAGAGTGGGAATTACATCCGATGAACCCTTACGCCCCAGGTTCTGAGGAGCGTCCTGGTAAAGGATCAGCTTTTGATGAAAAGTATGGAAACCAGAATCGAAATGATATGTTCCTGGTACGTTACCCGCTCGACCAGCAAACGGCTTTAAATGAAAACCTGGCTCATATCGAAGCAGCTGATCCCGATGCATTACTTATTGCTGGTGATCTATCCCAAGGTTCCGGATACCAGCCGGCCTGGGATGAGTTTTGGCGACACTTTGCCGGGGATTTTACCGATTTCGCGACACATACCCCGTTATTACCGGCGATAGGAAACTGGGAAACTTATGCCTCCATAAATGGCGGATATGGGACTGCGGAAGATCGTTCACCGGCGGTCATCTCCCGGAATAAGTACCATGAATACTTCGATACTCCTGGGGATAAGGACAACCCGCAGTATAAAGATTCCTATTACCGGACAGATATCGGGCCTATCACGTTATTAACCTTGGATTCTACCAATGGTGTCCCTGATGAGTCTACAGCAACCGGGACTTTTACAGGGGAAGTATACAGTGAAAATGACTCTATATTAAATGAATCCGTATGGGCAGAACAAGGTGTGGATGGCGATCCATATATCACTACCGATACCCAAGGACAATTTACAACCGAAGCTTATAACCATGCGTTCACTAAGCTTTTCCACGAACTATCAATCGAGGATTCTGACCTTCCAAACTTCAACCCAGGCACGGAGCAATATCAATGGGTAGAAGAACAGCTAAAAGATGCACGTGAACAAGGACAGATTGTGTTAGTCCAATTCCACCATGCCGCTTATTCCAGCGGTGTCCATGGTGCACCGCCAAATCACGAATATGCCGACAACCAATCCGGTGTCGCCATGCGTGTCTATTCCCCAATGTTTGAAGAATATGGCGTAGCTGCTGTTATCTCGGGCCATGATGAAATGTTCGAACGCAGCTGGGTTGATTTGGATGGAGACGGCAATGGCTTTCATTCCTATGACGTGGGTGTAGCCGCTGACGGCTTACGAGGAGAAAAGATGATTCGAGATGAAGACGGCAACCTTGTGCCACAAGAATTTAATACGCACACGCAATGGAGCGCCACCAAAGATGAGCCGGAGTATTGGGAAACAAATGAAAATGGCGTCAAACACTTAATTGATGGTGGCCTACATTATGGCCATCTCCAGATGGATTTTGAAAATAAGTCGGATGGTGTGGAATTGACCTTAACGCCAGTCTATATTTTCCCGATCCTGGATGATAATTATGACTTGGTTCGTACAGAACGCCGGGTCTATGATGATGTGCAGACGATTCAGTTTGATGATGAGGGTAATATTATACAAGATTAATATTGTATCAAGGTGATTTGCACATCAAAACTTTACAATTATTAACACTTTCACCATAGATAGTCATCTGGTTCTCTTCTACACTGGTAACAAAATAAGTAAGGAGGAATGGGCACATGAAGAAGCTATCACAGATTTTATGTTTTTCTATGTTACTTGTCATGTTAGTTTCTACAGCTGGAACTGTTTATGCGGAGGACTCAGAGTTTCCGCGAGGAGAGTCGGTGAAAGTAAAGGTCATGTCCTATAATATTCACCATGCGGAAGGAGTAGATGGGGAGCTGGATTTAGGACGGATTGCAGAAGTAATCAAAGAATCAAAAGCTGATGTTATCGGACTACAGGAAGTGGACAACCACTGGTCCTCACGAAGTAATTTTCAGGATCAGGCCAAACAGATTGCAGAGCGTCTAGGTATGTTTTATGTCTATGGGGCCAACCTTGACATTGAATCTTCCGAAGAAGGTGAACCCAATCGCCAATACGGCACGGCTATTTTGAGCAGCTACCCTATCTTGGAATCTGAGAATCACTTTTTATCCAAAATCGGTGATACCGAGCAACGCGGTTTACTGGAAGCGAAAATCAATGTGAAGGGTACACATCTTAATGTATTCAACACGCATCTTGCATTGACTACCGAAGAGCGTATCCTTCAGGTGGAGGAAACCATCGATATTGCAAATGAAACAAATGGGCCAAACGTGATCATGGGAGATTTAAACGCACTCCCTGACTCTGAAGAATTGCAGCCTTTGTATCATCATTACCAGGATGCTTTTGCCGACCAACCGGAAGCTTATACCTATCCATCTGCCGATCCAACAAAAAGAATTGATTATATTTTCACCTCTAACGTACTGAAGCCAAGCCAATCAGTAGTAATCGATACACTGGCCTCTGATCATTTACCAATCACGACAGACATACATGTAAACCGAAGCGCCCCTTATAATAATGGAAAATAGAGTATAAAGAACAAACAAAAAAAAGTGCCTTACCCCACTGCAGTAAAGCGTTAACTCATTGGAGGTCAGGCACTTACATACAGTTTGATGAGCTGGGAAATATTATACAAAAAGATAAAAAAAATTAATCCTGCCCATAATTTAGAGAAAAGGAATTACTCCTCTTCTCTTCCTTTATTAAGCTGTGGTTAACTGGACACCTATAAATCAACTTAAAATTATATACAGTAAATAATAGTAATTACATTATTTATGACTTTATTTCTATTCAATTGGGTATGTTAAACCATCATTATCTTCTAATAAATTATTATATTTACTTTTATTAATTTCTTCTCCAACTTCTTTAAATATTTCTTTCATTCTCTTATTAGAGATTTCTTTCCCTTTTTTACTTTCTAGCTTAAATCGCCTCCACTCTGCTTTTAGGATTACTTGATGTAAGAACTCAATGTCTTCTTGAAAATCATAATAAGTATCATAGCTTAATTCTCTAAACTCTTCTCTTAATTCTTGTAGCATTTTAATATGGAGATCCATTAAAGCTAAATTTATATTTTCAGTTGGGTTTAAGTATAATTCAATCATTGTAGTTTTATAGACAATATCATCATTATAATTATTTTTCCTAAATTCTTCGTAAGTAATTTCACCTTTATTGTAATCATCTACAGCATTCGCATAAATATAAACCATCTTAGTGTACTCACTAAAATGCTCTCTTAGTTGATTGATCCATTTTATTCTCTCAGCGCTTACCGTATTAATAAAAACACCTTTTTTGGTAGAAAAATAACTAAGCACACCAAATACCGCAGAAATAATTATACCAATAAGCATAATTGACTCTCTAGACATTACATCACATCTTTTCCATTAGGGTATAATAGCTGCATTAAAGTCCTTTATTGCTTACAAAGTTCTTCTATTTTTTCTTGAGGAGTAGGATAAGTATAAATTTCCCTCCCCTTCAGCCTTCTCATTTCCCAATTTTCATCTGCAATATAATAAACTGAATCTTTCTCTGAAAAAATATAACCTATAAAGATTTGCCCATCCACCTCTATAGTATCTCTATAAACATTTGGAGGATGCTCTGTACAGACCCTTAATGGAACAATTAAACTCCTAATGTATTTCCCAGACCCGTATACTAAATTTGGAACAATTGTAGTAAATACTAAAATTGCAGTAAAAACTACCGTTAGAAACAGTTTTCTATCTATCATTAAGTTCTCTATAATAAAAAAATCTTTAATGTGGTGATTCATGCCTGGAAAAGTCCTTGGCTTGAAATTTAAAAGGTATGATAATACAAAAGATATTATTACACTAGTTGCGCCAGTTATAATTAAACTTTTTAAATCTACTGGATTTATCACCCAACCCCAAATCAACAAGGATAATAACCAAACTAGGGGACTAAAAAATAAAAACCTATAAAAGAAATAATTTTTCCACTTCAACAGTTTAACATTAGCTATGGACATTAAAAGCAAACTTACAAACATCATTATATAAGGGGTGTGACCGTCAAGTAAAATGACACAATTTCTGCTTATTAATTTGAAACACTTTGCTGCCCAAATATGGTTTTTCGATGCTTCATTCGCCAACTGTCTTCATTTAAATGAATGATTTCCACTCGATGCAATATACGATCTAGAATCGCAGTTGTAATTGCCTGATCTCCTAATAATTCCCCCCATTCTTTAGGACCTTTATTGGACGTTAATATAATCGATGTTTGATTGTATAAATCATTGATCAAATGAAAAAACATATTGGCTTCCTGTTTGTCCATTGCCATAAACATTAAATCGTCAATGATAACTAGATCTGCTTCTCGTATTCTCTTCATTCTTGTTTTCGATTTCCTTGTGATTTCTTCAGTCTTTAATACATGAATGAGATCACCCATCGTAGTAAAAATCACTTTATATCCTTGGTTGAGAGCCTCAATGCCCAGCCCAATCGATAGGTGGGTTTTGCCGACGCCTGGCGGGCCAAGGAAAATAATATTATATAGCTGCTCCATCCACGTTAAGTCCTTTAACTGATTTAGTTTCTTCGAACTTAATGATTTCTGTTCTTTTAAATCGTATTCTTCCAAAGTGCTGAAAAACGGGAACGTCGCCCATTTAAACCGTTTCTCTAATAGCTTTTCTTCTCTGCGCTTTTGTTCATAGGTTGCTACATCCAGGAGAAACTGAGTAAAGGATGCGTCCTTTTGCTCAGCTTCTCTTATGAGTGTAGGAAGATGGTTAGCTGTTTCGGTCAGGCGGAGGGTTTTCATCAAATCTTGTAATTGATTCAGCTGACTCAATTAGACTCACCCTCCAATATTTCAGTATAGGCATTTACTGTTCTCTTTTGGGCTTCCGTATCCATGAGCCAGCCTGAAATCTTATTTATAGATGATACAGCCCGGGCGTTATCGGTTACTGTATCATCAACTTGGCGTTGTCGTTTGATGTATGAAACGATATCGCTAAAATCTGTCGCACTATAAAGATTTCTTTTCACACATTCTTTCAGTGCTGCTGATAAGATTGCCCCATTGTTCTCCTTTGTCTGCTTTAAAATAATCTGCAACTGATCTCTAATATACCGAGGGTAGTTTTGCCGGATGATATTAAGATAGTCGTATGCGGAATCTACCTCTTCAAACCGTTTCGCAACCGTATCCATAAATGCATTGATGCCTTTTGTTCGATCGCGCGAATGGCTTCTATCCTTTACTAATTGGCCTTTTCCTTCAGGAATAGTGTGTTTTGCAATCAATTCTCCTGTATCGGTAATATAGATGAATAGTTGTTTGTCTTCCGTTTCCTTGATACCGACGGTATCATATTTATGGAATGTTCCAAGTGGAAGAGAATACCGATTCGACAAATAACGAATTGTATTGTCCTTATGGACGCTTCTTGTTATACTATTTTCATAATTGTTTTTGATAGTTAATTTTTCTGCGACTGGTCTTAAGTGTTGCTTTTCCAAGGAGAACACTTCGGCCGGTCTTTTTTTTGTTGTGTTATGGATTTTATAGTTCCCTGTCCGGTTTAGCCACTGCCAACCCTGCTCATTCCAGGAATCAATGTTGTGAAACACTCTATGTCTTGCAAAGTTATGCTTGATAAAGCCAACCACATTTTCAATTTTCCCTTTACTTTCCGGGTCAGCTTTTCTACAAACCCTAAGGTTTAAACGCCTGGTTTCCTTATAGTGTTGAAACTCTTTCGTTAAGATAAGATCCCCGCCATTTTCACTGACCACGATTAAATTATCCTGATCATAAACGATTTCTCTTGGGATTCCGCCATACCACCGAAATGCATCTTCATGTGCTTCCATCACATCCTGGGTAGTGAAAGGTCTGTCTAACCATTTTTTATATTTGTATCTCGAGTTAGACAAAACAAATGCGATAAAGCTCAGCTTCACCTCTTGATTGTCAGGTGTTCTTTGTTTTGTATGACCAAAATCAACCTGCATTTGTTCTCCCATTGGCTGGTCAGGAATAGCTTCATAATTCCGTGGTAGAGTCTCTTTCTCTATTCTATATTCAGTACGTAATTCTCTAACGTAGGCACGAACCGTGCTCTCGCCAATCTCCAGTGATTCATACCTTTCCTGTAACCAATCTTGCACTTGTGCTGCCGACATATCAGGATGTTCTCTCAGCCAGGATAAAATTAACGCTTTGTAAGGATCTAACTTTTTCTCTCTCGTTTTTATTCTTTCTACCCATTCAGCCATCTCCGAAGGAGACTTCTGCAGGTTGCGATATACCGTTGATCTTGAAACCCCCAACTTTTCCGCCACCTTCGATTTACTAAATCCTTGCTTAATTAACTGTTGAATCTCCATATACATTTCCCACTTATCCACCTTTTCTGAGCCCTCCATTGATGTCTGTATAATCTTAAATATCATACAATGGGAGAGCTGTATATTTTACTGGTATATTTGGGTAAATAAGTGTTTCTTCTAATCTAGCGGAAACTGTCTACTTTAGTTTAGCAGTCACAAGGGGACATTTCCCTTAAAAAAATTGATGAATTATGCCCGAATTTTTCTGATAGTAACCCCGGTAATAAAATACCTATTACCATTCCTGTTATTCCAATATGCCAACTATAATACATCATCATTATAAAACCCAACACTATAGCAATCGCAAAAGGAATCAGCCAAATTATAAAGGATTTAAAGTAAATTATAAAAGAGCCATTAAATCCAGTTATTAAAAATAAAGTTAAACAATATTGAAAACCACAAAACAACACGAAGACAATAAATGAATTCCTTAGTTTCTCTATTTTCCCCTCATTAACTTTAAAGAGCAAATGATATATTAATGTCATTAATAGTAATACACTGAGTGATATAAAAAGTCCCATTAAACTAACTGCATAAAAATCAAAAGGAGCAGGATTTATAAATAAATCCATTGTAGCACCGGTTTCTTTATTAAGATCACCTCCAATAAAAAAACCATACAAAAAAGTGTAACCTAACCCATAATTTATAAAGCTTAAAATGGTTACTAATAATGTATAAGGAAATATTCTTTTTAGGAACTTTAACAATCTCATTTGGTTTTCATCTGATTTTTTTACTATTTTATAAGACATTTACCGAAACTCCCCTTGCAGTAAAAGTTTTAAATTCATTCTAATAAAACTGTAATTTATGATTTTGGTTATTATTGAAATGAATGGTTTAGAGACAATTTTATTCCAGCAGAAGAACTTCGAAACCACTAGCTTTCTTTCCTCTCTCTCAACACACACTTCCTTATATATAATTCTCTCAAAATTTTAAATGTATCCGCCAGAACATTTTTTAGTTCCTCTATAAATATACGTACTTCAAAGTACAAATCTCTCTATCCTTTTTTTCTTCGAATTATTATCCACTTACCCACCACCCCTCTCACTGAATTTTACCATTTACTGGAGGAACAAGGATGACTCAATATGTCTTATTTTCCATTCAACTGTATATATGCCTATACTACTATAACAGGAGGAGAAACTTGGATTGAATGATAAACGTAAAATAGGATTAGATAATAAAAAGAGTGCCAGTGGCTCCCAATCATTTAAAGCTTTAGCTAATTGGAGGTCAGGCACTAATTTAATTCCTTTATTTGCTCCTTTAAATTACTATTTACCAATCCCCCTCTACATCCGGGTTTTGAGTTACTAAGAGATTCAGATGATTGGAATAGAATAACTGGGGAGTATTATGGAGATGGCATGTTATATAGAGGTGATTAATTATTAAAGGAAGGGCAACAATCCTTTGCTCCAACTTTTTACCCGAGGTACTGAGTTGAAAAAATTGCATGTGTAACTTTTAGGAAACAGCGACTTTATCACATAATGACTACCATTACAAACACAATACCAATCTCACTGTATACAAAAAAAGACCGGCAGTCAGCCAGTCTTTCATTATGCCGTCACTCTATTAAAAATGTACCGTCGTTTCAGCTGGTTTCGTTTTGGATAAAATTTTTCCGTGGCGGATCGAGTAACGGACTGCCGCCTGCTTTCTTACCGCTTCGTATTCATCTTCAGCATCGAGAATAATCAAGTTGGCTGGTCGACCTTCGTCTAAGCCATACTTGTCTTTCAGGTTTAAAATTTTGGCACTATTTTCAGTAATGAAGTCCATGCCCTGTTTGATTTGCTCATATCCCATCAGGTGGGAGAGATGGAGCCCCATATGAAGGACTTGCAGCATATTGCCTGTTCCGAGCGGGTACCACGGATCGAAGATGTCATCGTGGCCAAAACCAACATTGATACCGGCTTCCTTTAATTCTTTTACCCTCGTTAAACCTCTCCGCTTTGGATAGCTGTCGAACCTGCCCTGCAGGTGGATGTTGACGAGGGGGTTAGCGACAATATGAATCCTGGACATCTTCAACAGACGGAACAGCTTCGATGTGTAGGCCTCGTTATAAGAGCCCATGGCGGTCGTATGACTTGCAGTCACCTTCTCCCCCATGCCTCTTTCTAATGCCTCTGTTGCGACGACTTCCACAAACCGGGATTGTTCATCATCAATTTCATCACAGTGCACATCGACAAACCGGTCATATTCCTGAGCGAGATCAAACGCAATTTTCAAAGATTCTACCCCATACTCGCGGGTGAACTCAAAGTGCGGAATAGCTCCTACCACGTCTGCCCCAAGCTTCAATGCTTCTTCCAGCAATTCTTTTCCATTCGGGTAGGAAAGAATGCCTTCTTGTGGAAAAGCAACGAGCTGAAGATCAACCGCTTCTTTCATTTCTTCTTTTACTTCTAAAAGAGCTTTCAAGGCGGTCAGCTCAGGATCTGTGACATCGACATGGGTACGGACATACTGAATGCCGTTTGCGATCTGCATCGATAGAGCCTGCTTTGCTCTTTCTTTCACATCCGCTGCCGTCAGCTTATCTTTCCGTTCTGCCCAGCGCTGAATTCCTTCAAAAAGAGTACCGCTTTTGTTCCACTCCGGATCTCCGGCAGTCAGGGTCGTATCCAGATGGATGTGCGGTTCGACGAATGGGGGGATGACAAGCGACCCTCCTGCATCGATGGTGGTTTCATCCTCCTGGTTGATTTGGTCCTGCGTAATTTTCTGGATAACGCCATTATCTATCACGATCGACCAAAGGCCTTCTTTTCCGCGGAGTTTCGCTTGTTTAATAATCATACAACTTCTCCTTCTTCAACTTGGTGGTGTACGGTCTGTTCGGCTAACTTAGACAGCACGGTATAGATAAGGATGGAAGCAATCAAGGCATTCACTGGTGCAATACCTGGTACCCATTGGGCGGCCGCGACACCTGCTGCCCAGGCGATGATTCCGGTCCATTTGACTTTTTTGAACGTCTGCTGTTCAAATGCAGCCATGTTTTTACGACGGTATAAATAATAATCGATTAAAATAATTGCTCCAATCGGCGGTAGTGCAGAGCCGAGCATTGTCAGCCATCCGACGAAGTTGTTATACAGCCACATCGCGGCTACTGTTCCGACAATCCCGTTAAAAATGACCACTTTGTTTTTAGTGATTTTCGTAATGCTTGAGAAACCGAGACCAGAAGCATAGAGTGCATTATCATTAGTTGTCCAGATGTTCATCCCGAGTACCAGAATGGCTGGAATGATCAGTCCTTGCGTGAACATCACTTCGGAGATATCCGCTTTTCCTGTCGCCATTGCACCTACTGCACCGAATAGAAACATAAGTGAATTCCCTATAAAAAACGCAATGACCGTGCTAGTGACGGCAGATTTTTTAGTTTTGGAAAAACGGGTGAAATCAGGGGTTAACGTACCAGCGCTAATAAAGGAACCGATACAAATCGTCAGTGCAGCCGCTAGTCCAAGTGATTCAGACGGACTGTGCGCCATCAGCTGCTCAAAGCCACCCATGCTTCCAGCTGCATGAAAAACGGAGAAGCTTCCAAGAATCGTAATCAAGGGAACTGCGATAAAGCTAAGCCACATCAACGCCTTCATCCCGAAGAAAGCAGTAGCTGTCATTAATACCCCAGCACCTGCGATCAGCCAAATCATATCAATACCGGTCACTTTCTGAACAGGAAGCGCGAACATGACCACTCCGACACCAAACCATCCGACCTGCGTTCCGCCAAGAAGTAGCGAGGCAAGGTAGGATCCTTTTTCACCAAAAGCATAACGGCTGAGCAAGTGAGTGGAAAGGCCAGTTTTTGCAGAAATATAAGCAAGCGCACCTGTATAAGCGCCAAGGATAAGGTTACCAAGCAGGACAATCGCCATAAACTGAACAAACGTTAAACCTGTACCGAGTGTACCGCCTGACCACATGCTCGCTGAGAAGAAAGTCAGTCCCATCATCACCATCAGCATCTTCCAGAATCCGTGTCGTTCTGACTGAGGTACAGCCTTTAATGCAAAATCGCTATTAGTCATTTTCATATTCGATTCCTCCAGTATCTGTAATTAGATACCGGTACCGGGAGCGGGAAAGATTGGGCATAAAAAAAGGCTTCCTGCCGTTTTCCGACAAGAAGCCTTAAGATACTGCATGAAAAAGATACAACTCTCTCGGAATTGTACATTTCTACAGATCTTTCTTAAAACGCCGTCCTTGTCAGCCTCACGGGACTGAATTAAAGGTACCAGTATGTTGTTAGTCAACATTATGACAAAATACAGGGGAAGTTGTCAAACTTTTTTATTCGTAACTCCCCTTCTTCTGCCACTAGAAGAATAGTTTTTCATATATATTTGTTTCCTTAATGCACTGCTCCAAAACCCGATCAGAACCTGGTTTAATCATCCGAAACGAATGAATATATTTTCCCCTAACCTTAATATCGAAATGTTGGGGGATTTTCAGTTTTAAGTAAAAACTTTCCAGATACTCCAGCTTTTAAAGTAAACCTCCATAAATAATCGTAGAAACAATCACGATTACAATTCCAATTAACGTTTCATATGGCAGTGCTTTCAGTCGTTCTTTCATATGCATGTAGAAACTATCCCGTGAAATGTGAAAGAGGGGACCATGCGGTAAATGATCAAAAGAAACGGCACCAGCATTGATCATCGTTGCAGCAGCTAAAGCGCTGACTCCATTCTCTAACAATATTTCACCAAACACATTACTGGAAATCGCCGCAGAAGATGTTGCGGATGCAGTCGCTAACGCCATAAACGAACCTGATAGAGGTGCTATGAAAGAGATGGGTAAATCAAATGCATTCAAGCCGCTCATAATCATGCTATTGAGTGAGGAATTCACGATAATGCCGGCTAACGTACCCGTCGCTAGTATTAAAATGGATATCCCAGCCATTTTCTGAAGCCCACTTGACATATAAGACTTTAAATCTGTTGTTTTTCTCATTACAACCGCCCCAAAGATCCCTCCAGCTGGTAATGCAAGTAATGAATCAATTTTAATATCGAATAACGGTTGTAAGGATAGGAGAAAAATCGCAAACAATGGCCCTGAAATGGCCGCAAAAAAAGAAGGCTTATTCATCTCATCTGTCTTTTCTTCCCTATTTTTAGTGACCATCGAACCTTTATTATTTATCTTTTTGGCAATAAAATATGTAAACGCCGCTCCTGCGACAGCTGGCACTAGTCCAGCAAACATGACGCTCGTTAACGGTAAGGAAAAGCTTTCAGCCGCTGCTATGGTATTCGGGTTAGGTGACATTACATTCCCTGCTCTCGCCCCACATACGACGGCGATTAAAACACTTAGTCTTGAAACTCCGGTTCGTTTGGCGATCATTAAAGCAATCGGGGCAACTGTAATAACAGCTGCTGCGATAAACACACCTACTGCTGTTAAAACTAATGTGGATACCGTAATCGCTAATAAAGCTCTTGTTTCTCCCATTTTTGTAACAATTGTATTCGCAATGACGTTGGCCGCGCCTGATTCTATTAAAACCCCAACCAAAACTCCTGCTGCTAAAATCCGTAATACGGCTGGTGTCAGTAATTGAGCACCTTCGATCATGAAGTCGAGGGTAGTTGTTATATGAAGGCCTCCGACAATTCCGCCAGCTAAAGCACCTGCCATCATGGCATATGGAGGGTTAATTCTCCTGAATATCAAAATTATCGTTAATGCCATTGCCACTAACACACCTAAAATACTAACCTCTGAATTGATTAGCCCCACCTCTCTTTCCTAGTTCTTAATTAATGCCTGACCCCAAAAGATCAGACGCTTTTAAGTAGCCTTTTCCCTGTAAATCATCTCTTTAGTTACCATACCAGTTATTTGTTTCGGATTCACTATCGAAGCAGGACCTAATACTAAAAAAGTGCCTGACCCCCACTGCAGTAAAGCATTAACTTACTGGGGGTCAGGCACTTTAAAAAGAGAGAGCGAATCGCCGGGTTTCAATGCATGTGACCCGGCATCTCTCCACCAATGTTCACATTCATCAGGAAGAGAATCAGACCGACAACGATTAACAAAACTGCCCAAATCAAATCAAAATTAACAATATACTTTCGTATTTTCATCATGCCAATATGGTAAACAATAAAGGCGACCACGGTCATCGAAGTAAGCATCGCAAGTTCATGAAATAAATAAAGCGGCAGAATGTCAGCAATAGAATCTGCTCCTAAGATGAACGGAGAGAGCAGCAGTCCGGATCCATGAGTCGAGGCAGCGAGAAACGACCAAAGCAGCAGCTGTCCGTACCCTACCTTCAATCCCCCCGTCCATTTCACATGACGAAAATAGCGAAACAAACGATAGATCCCGTAGCCAAGCACGATGGAAGCGATGCTCAAATGGACGATATGCAAAGGAAATTGAAACCGGGCGATCGTCTGAAGGAGGACGACCGCTCCATCTCCTAACATCTGCCCCATGCCAATCGGGATAATCGCATAAATGAGCACCCGCCAGTCGTCTTTTTGAACGGCTAGAAAGACGGCGAAGAGCCAGCCCATCGCCGGATTCAGTCCATGAAAGGCACCAAGAAGGGCAGCAATGGCAATCTGGCTGCCCTCAGAAACTAGCATTTCCATTTTGTTTTCCTCCGATCAAGATCATGGGTAGCAGAACGTATCCGTGGAGCAGTCTCCCCCATCCAGCCGGATTTGGTGAGCCCTGCCCTTCTCTAATTGGAGAAGGAAGTCTTTATCGATTTCCATTCCTCCTTCTGGAAGGATATCTACTTTGACCACGGCTCCTTGAATGCCTTCCGGATAAAATTGATCGTCCCAGGAACTATAGAGGGAATTACTGAAATAAAGCCGTTTTCCGTCCCTGCTTAATTCCACCATCTGCGGTCCGCCGGTTATCTTTTTTCCATTCGGATGGGCTTTCTGATTCACGATTCCTCCAATCTCCACTTTTCCCGTCAATTTCGCATTAAACGGGTCACTGACGTCATATTGCCTTAGTTCCCCAGTCCCCCAGCACGGGACATAAAGGTAACGATCATCAAGGGAAAGCACAATGTCGGTCACTAACGGCGGGACGGCACCAACGTCTTTGAGTGCTGGCGGAAGCTGGTCCGGGTCGGCCGGCTGGGCAGGAATTTCAACGATTTTCTTCACGTCCCATTTCCCATCCTCCTGGTACCACGTCCAAATTGAGCTGGCCAGATTGGTGACATCGGTGACAACACTCACAAATCCATACGTTTTCTTCGGATTATGGGCCGGGCGAAGCTCTAATACCATCTGATGCTGATCGCCAAAGTCAATTTCAGTCAGATGCTTTCTGGAACGGCTGTCAAAAAAGTGCATTTTATGTCCATACTTTCTCTGCAAGAGGGCATCCAGGTGTAATCCATTCTCAAAAAGATCCGGTGTTGCCCATTCACTGGTCACCGTCACATCATGCGCAATATGCCACCAGAAATCATAGGAAAAATGCTGCGGCCCGCGGTCCATTTCCCAGGCACCTAACACATTAAAATTGAAATGGTCCAAAACAAGTATACCGCCCGGACCACCGTCCCCATCCCCGGAGCCCAGAGCACTGATAAAGATTCCATCCGGCCCGCAATGAACGGTATGCAAGCGGCTGTAGCCCGTTCGTTCCTTGACCTCCTCCGGTTCAATCGTTCGGACAATACGGGGGTGCTTCGGATCTGGCTGCGTATCGACAATATAGATACGGGACGAGCGGATACCAGGAAGAATTAAATAACGTCTCTCCAGCGTGGGATGAAAAGCGGTAGGGCAAAGCGCAGAACTGCAGGCATTCCAGCCGAAATGATGAAGTTCGTCTTCCTCCTCCCCAGGCAAAAGCAATTGATGAATCAATTGTCCATAAGTCTCTGAGTCAGGGTCAAGATCGATCACCCCAAGTGCATCCGGCTGAAGGAGCGCAACGTAAGCAAGTTTCTCCCTTGGACCTTCCATTGCTGATTTAGGAGAAGGGTAAAACGTGGGATCCGTACCAACCCACTTAGCCATAATTTGTTCACCTCTCTAAGATAGTCATGTACTTCAGAACTTAACCACCTATTAATACGAGTGGTTTAGTCGGTTTTAAGTTTATATAATGTATGTAAACGTAAAGTATTTGATACTTTATTTTAAAACAAAAAATACATCAACTCACAGGTTGATAGATACACAATTTCTATTTTTGGACATTAAAAAACCGCAGCTGTGATGCAACACACTGCGGTTTTTCCAATCAACTAGCTATAACGATTTATTGCTCCAATTGCTCTTTTACAATTTCTCGTACCTCTTCCCCAGTTACATGCTTATTTACTCTTTTCATAACATAACCCTGGACTTCCCCTTCATCATTCGGATTTTCTTCGTCTGTTTGCTCGATTGCATATTCAACCAGAAAACGTAACTGGTCATCGGTCAACTGATAGGATTCCTGATGCGGTTTCAGTTTACCTTCTAAAAACGCGATCATCTCTGCTTTTATTTCTGATAGTTTTTCCTTCCAATTTTCATTAGCTTCCTCCAAATCGGAAAGGTGATCGTTCACTTCATAAAATCGTTCCATTTTTTCATCTAAATCACCGGAAGTTTGAAGGGGCATATTTTTTAGTGACAGAATCAGTTGCTCTATTTCTCCCAATGCGACAGGGACATTGACATCATCGACATTGATGTGCCCCCATCCACCAGTAGCATTGTCTGTTACTTGAATGATGAGCTGTTCGCCCAAGTATTCGGAGGCGTCCCATTCCACTCTTCGATAAGCTTCATCATTTCTTCCAGTTTCCTTGAATAAAACTTCTCCATCGGAAGCTCTTACAAGCGCTACATGCAAGTCTTCGATATTGTTTCCTCCACCTACAAGGAAGTTGATTTGACCGTTCCCTCCTAATTCAAAGGTGTCCGATTGCAAGATACCGGTAGCAGCATCTCCACCTGCATCAGGATGGAATCCCCAAAGGTGGTAACGCTCAGGATCAATGGAGTCTTCGGCCTGGTGGAACGGGCCTCCCCATCCCCAATCACCTTTAGTTGTTACATGATCATCCGTAAACGTATTACCTTCAATGATATTCCAGCCTGTCAGATCCCCAGTTTGGAAATCATGGTTAGGGAGTTCTCCGTGAGGCGGGACAGGTTCTGATTCTTTTTCAAAGACCGAAGCTGCCTCGCCATAGGAGGATTTCATTTCCCACACTTCCATCGAATTAATGAAAGCTTCTCCGCCTTCACTCCACAGCTCAAGGCCAAGTGCATCATACCTTGTCGGATACACCCTGGTGGTGATGCTTTTCTGTTCATTCGCGTATGCTTCAATCATGGAACGGTCGAGATAGATATGGAGCTTCACACTCTCATCCTCAATCGTTAACTCGCCTCCCTGAATTCCTTTACGGACATCGGGATCCAGACTGGAATTGTTACGATCTACATTAAATGTCTGCTCCATCTTATCAAAATAAAGTAACGTTTCTTCTTTCCCATTCTCACTCTGGCGGACTTTTATCCCTGCCTTTTCCGCTTGTTTTGGATCGATTTCCACTACAAGTTCAAGCATGTCACCTTTCACATCACTTAGCAGTTCGTTGGCATCCGCCAGCTTTTTGTTTGTAAAAGAGGCCAGTTGCTCTCCTCTTAGGGAAGTTAGTTCTTCAATTGGTTTGATGCCAAGGTCGTTATTCTCTGTTAATGATAATTCGATTGGCAAACCAGCATTATGTGCCCAGCCGGCATCATAATGGTCCTGCTCGCTTCGTTTATCCTGAGCAATACTGAATAAGATTGGGGTCCCATCTTTATCCACCATTCCGCTAGGTCCGGTAAAATGTTCCCCGTAATCAAACAACTGCGGTTCTTCCTGATCAGGAACAAATTCCATCTTTTCTTTGTCCCAGGTACCGATCCAATAGAAAGTGTATTTCACATCATGGGGACTATAATCTTTAAACCACGGATTAATGAAGAAAGCATATTTTTCTGTTCCTTCCTCATCCTTACCGAGCGGCAGGAATACCGGCAGTTCCCATACATCCCCTGTCTTTGGATATTTCTCTGCATCACCAGTGTAGAAAGGTTTCTCATATTCCCAGTTTTCCAAATCGGAAGAGGAGTATAATAAAGCCGTTCCGCCTACGCCATCAATCCCTGAACTGACCAGTTGATACCAGGTATCTCCATCCTGCCAAACGAATGGGTCACGGAATTGACCGTACATGACTTCTCCTTCTTCAGCTGGCAAGCCTTCTTCCTGAACCGTCACTGGTTCATCGAGCATTTTCCATTCTTTCAAGTCAGGGTCTTCCGGGTTTTCACTTACAGCCAGCCCGGTCATCTGGTTCGGGAATTTACTATCATCCCCGGCCGTGAAAAAGAGGACCGGCTCGCCGTTACCGTCCAGCGTAGCGCTGCCTGACCAGACACCATCAGGTGAAACAGAGTCTCCTTCAGGTGCTAACGCGACCGGAAGCTCTTCCCAATGAACCATATCATCACTGACAGCATGGCCCCAGTGTATTTGATGCCAATATGGGCCTTGCGGGTTTTTCTGATAAAAAATATGATACTTCCCATTATAATAAATGGGTGCATGGGGTTCGTTCATCCAATGCTCCGGTGGCATGAAATGATATTGCGGCCGGTGCTGATCGCCATCAAAACGGCTTCGGTCCGCTTCCAAATCAGGCTTCGGAAGCTGGTTATTCTCAAATGAATCGACCGTTTCACGATAGCCTTGTTTTATTTCTTCCGCCGATTTTGCTTCATTGGATATTTTTATTTCATCCATCATTCCATTGAACATATTGGCGGTGAATACACCATTGATCACTGCCGCCTGATTATGTTTACCAATCAGCAAGTCATTGTCAGACGGAGAGATTGTCCCGTTTTCCGGTGTATCCGTCTCCCCAACAAGCTCGCCATTCAAATATAACTGGAGCTTCTGGTCACCCTGATTAAAGGTAGCAGCAATATGGGACCATTCATTTTTCGGAAGGATACTTCCTTCCGGGGCAACCTCTTTCCATTCGCCATTGATACCGGCTTGAAAAGACAGCTTCCCATGTCTTCCCATCCCTAAGATATACCCTTCATTTTTTGATTGATCATGCTGGTTAACGATCGCAGAAACCTGTCCAAGATCTCCCCATTCGTATGACCTCGGAGCTACCCATCCCTCAATCGTAAGGGCTTCTTCAGGCTGGATCATGCTTTCAGCATCACGGGTAATCCAGGTTGAATAACCATCAAACAACAGCGCGTTTCCAATTAATCCATCACGCCATAACGGGTCCGTGGAAGGCTTGTATTCCGCCTCGTTGAATACATACGAGACAGGATCCATCTTACCTGTAACTTCATCTTTCGCTTCGCTTCCTTCTGCTTCATTCAATGGCCAATGGGCCAGCAGACCGGTTTGTTTCACCTGAAAATCATCTACATTAATATGGCCCCAGCCACCGGTTGCTTTATCTACTACTTTGATATACAGTTCTTCTCCGAGGTAATCGGAAGCATCCCAGGAGACAGGTGTATAGCTTTCGTCATCGTTCCATTCCGTATTGGTCGCTTTCAGCAATTCCTTTCCGTCCGAGGCTCGGACAAGGGCGACATATAAATTATCAATGTCGTTTCCTCCTCCAATCAGGAAGGAAATCTTCCCTGTTCCTGAGAGAATGAACGGAGACGACTTAAGCACACCCGTCTGTTCATCTCCTCCCTCTTTAGCTCCCCATAAATGATAATCGCCTTGATGATTGAATGGACCTCCCCATCCCCAGTCTGTATCGGAAGTGACATCCTCAGCGCTGAATGCGTCTCCTTCTTTAATCGTCCAGCCTGTCAGGTCGCCTGTTTCAAAATCGCCATTTTTAATCGTGTCTCCAAGGATTTCCCCCTCATGATAGACTTGAAAATCATCTACATTAATGTGACCAAAACCATCCGTATGGTAATCAACTACCTTCAGATAAAGGGTTTCCCCAACATATTTACTGGCATCCCAGGACACACGTCGGTATTTTTCCTCATTGGCTCCTGTGGCTTTAAACAGCTCTTTGCCATCCTCTGCCCGGACAAGAGCAACATATAACTTCTCGATATCCTGCCCGCCACCTATCAAAAATTCAATTTTTCCATTTCCCGAGAGCTTAAAATAGTCTGACTGTAACGTCCCTGTCCGGAAATCAGGGTCGCTGGACTCTCCAGCAAATCCCCATACATGGCACTTACCCTCCTGCTGAAACGGATGAGTGTCCCAGTAATTTTCGGCATCGGATACAGCACCTGCAAACGCATTTCCTTGTTGTTTCCAGCCACTCAAATCCCCCGTTTCAAAGTTTCCATTTTCCAGAGTAGAAGGGACATCTTCCGGTATCGTATCTTCTTTCACCCGGATGTCGGCTTTGTTTAACTCTGTAATTTTAATTGTGTTTACTTGAATATCTCCATTGACTGTGTAAAGTTCTAAGGAAGATGGAGATTGGTCTCTGAATACCTGATTCGTCAGCACGGTTTTTCCATCATTTCCGAACACCTCAATGGATGCCCGGTCAACAATCATACGTAGGTTTACTTTCCCATCCTCTATCTGCATGGGTGCTTCGTGTTTCTTGGCAAAATCATCCGAAAAGCTGGATTCCCCTGCTTCTGACCGGTCTACATTCAATTGTTGAGTTTGGGTATTGAAGGAAACTGCCATTGATTGTTCATTGCTATTCTTCCACTGGAAACCGAATTCTTCTGCTGAAGTTCCCTTCATATCAAACTCAGCTTCAATTTCTATTAAATCTTCTGTCTCAGATAGGAGCTGCTTGCCATTTCCATCGACCAATTCATCTGTCCACTCTGTGCTCTCTCCTCTTAAGCTATCAAACTCGGAAATAGGCTTCTGTGTCAGAGAGAGTGAGCCATCGCTCCTAGATGAGAGGCCTAGTTCACGTGGTAAAGACATGGCACCACGGAAGCCTTCGGTCGGGATATCCTGTGCATATTGCCAGTTATTCATCCAGCCAAGCATAATATTGCGTCCATCCTCTTCAGGGATGTTACTCCATGTGATTCCTGCATACATATCTGCCCCATAATCAACCGGGGTGGCTTCCTGGGTCTTGGTAAATGTTTTTCCGTTAAAGTCACCGACAAAATACTCCATTCCAGAGCCCCCTGCAGCTGCTCCTTCACTGACGCTTACCAGCAAAGCCCACCTTTTATTGCTTTCGTCGCCATCGACAGGTAATTCTACTAAATCAGGAACTTCCCATACCCCGCTTCCTGCATCTTCCGGACGCGGGAATGAATCCGTATGTTCCCATTCTTTCAAATCAGCCGATCGATAGATTTCTACACTTTGACCTGCTGATAGGACCATGACCCATTTTTCAGTCTCTTCATGCCAAAAGACCTTTGGATCTCGGAATACGTCGGTATTTTCCGGCATTTCAATCACAGGGTTGCCTTCGTATTTATTCCAAGTCCGCCCTTTATCATTACTGTAAGCGAGACTCTGTGTCTGATGTCCTCCCTTTTCATGGGTGAACATAGCAACCATAGGGGCTTCATCACCTGATTGAAACCCAGCTGTATTGCCCTTATCCACTACAACACTCCCCGACCAAATAAAACCATTTTCATCAGGGTAGAGCGCAATAGGGTGTTCTTCCCAGTTTATTAAATCTTCACTTACAGCATGTCCCCAATACATCGGGCCCCATTGGTTACCGGTAGGATTATGCTGATAAAACAAATGATATTCCCCATCATAGTAAACCAGTCCATTGGGATCGTTCATCCAATTTTCTGAGGGAGAATAATGAAATTGAGACCGGTAAGTTTCTGACGGATTATCAGCTGATGACTCCTGATTTGTCTCCGCTTTAAGGAGAGTCGTAGGGAATAAAGCCAACACAAGCGTACAAATGATTAACACAGAGATACTTTTAGCTACTTTAGCATTCAATAGTGTTCCTCCTTTTGACTATAGCTCTTTCATTTAATCGATTACGTAAGGTGTAAAAAATAAAAATGGGCTGAAATGTTGTCGTGGCAAAAGCTGATGCTGAAGAAAGGGGGAAATCCGCCTGAATATAAACGCAATCAGGCGGGTTTCGGTGAGTTTTTATAAAAGGAAAATAAATAGATAACCAGGCCGAGCACGATATTAATCGAATACAAAGGTAAGATACCTGGTACCAGTCTGATGCATAAACCAAGGAGTACCATTCCGATCACCATCATTACAACCCTGCCAGGATAGTACATCAATAAGTGTAAGGCCCGTTTAACAGCTGTGATCGCTTTCTCTCCTTGACTGAGCGGAAGCAGGGATAACAGCAGGATAAATGCCGCCCCTCCGGCCAGGAACAACGTACTGCTTACAAATACATAAAACCACACGCCATCAAAATGGAGACTGGCATATGTATTCAGCATCAAGACAACGAAAATAAGGAGCGCAGGAATAAATATGGTGTTTGCAGCGGTAAATTTACGTTTATAGATGTTCCAGTAAAAGGATAATGGAGCCGGACGACGACCGGACAGCCATTCGTTAAGTAATGCAACCCCTGCAACGGAAGCGGGGAAAAAGCCCAGTATTCCTGCTCCCAGCAGACTGAATCCGATCCATAGTACATTCAGCAGAGCTAAACGCATCAGCCAATCACAAATGACATAAATAATTGCACCGGTTCCCTTCATTCCTGACACTCCTTCTGTCTGTTATCTGTTAGCTTGCTGCCAACGTGGAGAAAGTTCACTTACCTTATAATCGCTTACATCAGCTGTCCCACCGACGGCCTCCATGACAATTTCGTAGGATATTGCTTCGGAGGGCAAGTGCAGATTGGTTAAGGCCACCTTGCCATCATCGGTAAATATCTCAACCGATGAGTGATCACAAATAACGGTCAGCTGGTAATCGGACCTGCCCTTCCGTAATGGAGCTTCAAATGTTCCGTTATAATGTTTGGAAAATCCTTCTTCCGTATATCCCCGTCTGACATAGAGGACATCCTTGGAAAAATCGATACCAAACAGGAAACCAGGGTCATCACCTGTGACAAATACGCGCCCCTCCAACCGTTGGCTGGTTCCCGCTACAACTTTCATATCTATTACAAATGGAAGTACCGGCTGCCTTTTCGTAACCTTATCAGAGTTGTTGACTGTAAAGGTTTCTGAAGCGGGTCTGCTCTTACGTAAGCTTTCCAACTCATGGACAGGCTTCTGGATTACGCATTCCTCGCCATCCACGGTAGTTAAATTTAGTTCACGGGGAAGGCTCATGGCGCTTCTCCATGGATCTGTCGGTACTTCATTGGCGTATTGCCAGTTACTCATCCAGGCGATGACAACCCTGCGACCACCCGGAACATCTGAGAATGACTGCGAAGCATAAAAGTCCTTTCCGTAATCAAGCCAGCGTACTTCTTGTTTGGATTGTTCTGGTGTAAATGTCTTGCCATCAAAAGATCCAATGAAATATTGCGTACCCGATCCACCAGCAGGACCACCAGCATCAATACCTATCGGCAGTACCCACTTCTTCTCACCTGTTTTCTCGTTGATAAGCGGGAAAATATCCGGGCACTCCCACACGCCCTCTCGTGCACCCCAGCCTTCGCCGAACTCACTGACGTAGGTCCATTGTTTCAAATCCGGGGAAGTGTAAAACTGAACTTTTCTGCCGGCAGCAAGTACCATCACCCACTTGGCTGTTTCCTCATGCCAGATCACCTTTGGATCGCGAAAATCCTGGATGCCCGGGTTTTTAATGACCGGATTGCCCGCATATTTTTCCCAGGATCGTCCTTGATCTTTACTATAAGCAATACTCTGACGCTGGAGATCGCCATCTGCATGGGTGAAAATAGCTACCAGCCCTTCTTTTCCATCAAAAAAACTAGTGGTGTCGTTCCAATCGACAACAACACTCCCGGAAAACACCATCCCCAGCTCATCGGGATACAAAGCAATCGGAAGGTGTTCCCATGTAAACAAATCTTTACTGACAGCGTGGCCCCAGTGCATCGGCCCCCACTTTTTACTATCCGGATGGTATTGATAGAAAAGGTGGTATTCCCCTTTGTAATAAACCAGTCCATTCGGATCGTTCATCCACATCTTCTCAGGCGTAAAATGGATATGTGGCCGAAATCGTTCCTGGTAGTAGCTGTTCGTCGTAGTTGTTTCTTGGTTTTGAATCATGAATATGTGACACTCCTCTCTTGTCCCCCTGCATAGTTGTCAGTTCTTGGATCCTGTATGTGTAAGACCCTGGACATAATACCTTTGTAAAAAAGCGAATATTAACAGCATTGGTATCGTTGCCACCGTAAGTGCTGCCATCACTTGCCCCCATTTGATCGGCGGTTCGTTCATGAAATATTGCAGGCCGATCTGAATGGTACGCATACTTTCATCCGAGGCGACCACAAGCGGCCACAAAAAGTCGTTCCAGTGATTGATAAACAACACGATAGCCACCGTAGCGAACACCGGTTTTGATAACGGAACAATAATCCGGAAAAAGATGCCGATCTGGGAACAGCCGTCAATCTTGGCCGCCTCCTCCAGTTCTTTCGGAAAATCCAGAAAGAACTGCCGAAATAGAAAGATAGCAAAAGCATTGGCAATGAACGGCACAATCAGACCGGTGTAGGTATTCACCCACCCAAGATCATAAACGAGTACATACAGCGGCAGGAAAATACTTTCCGGAGGGATAATCAACGTAGCGATGATGACCCCCAGCCAAAAACCTGCAAGCGGGAATCGGAACCTTGCCAGAGCATATCCTGCCATCGAGTTGACAATCAACCCGAAGGTAATGATGCCAATTGTATAGATCAGACTGTTGATGATATACCTTAGCAGGTCGACCCGTTGGAAGGCTGCCACATAGTTGTGAAAATAACCGCCCTCGACATCAGCTGGAGCTGGCGGAAGAAATGCCTGCAGCGATTGCATGTCCCGGAAAATCTGAAATTCATTTTTTAAAGAGGATACAAGCATCCATACCAATGGGAAGAGGAAAATGAATGTCAGGATAACAAGCGAGAGATACAAGGTGAATTTATTGATCATTCGTTTTTTTCTCATGGATTTACCCCCGTTCCTCTTTAATCAGTACACGCTGGATAATAGTAATAACCAATACGATAACCGTAAAGACTACCGCCATAGCCGAAGCGTACCCAACGTCTCGGTAGTTAAAGCCAGTTTCATAGATATGATAGACAAGTGACTTGGTCGTACCTAATGGTCCACCCTGCGTCATGATCATCGGCTGAACCAATAGTTTGAAGGCCGCGATACTGATTGTTATAAAAATAAACAATGCAATGTTTCGCAAACCTGGAAGTGTGATATGCCAGAATTTCTGCCAACTGCTGGCGCCATCAATATCTGCTGCTTCGTACAAATGATTCGGGATGTTTTGAAGTCCCGCTAAGAAAATCATCATCTGAAACCCGGCCCCTTGCCATACGGACATCACAATGATCGAATTCATCGCCTGATCCGGACTGGTTAAGAAAGGCTGCGGCGGGATACCCACGGTTTGCAATAATTGATTGATAAGACCTTCATTTGGATTGTACATAAACGTCCATAAAATAGAGACGACGACAAGTGACATAACTACCGGAGAGAAGAATGCCGTCCGGAAAAATACCCGGAAACGAAGCTTTTTATTGATCAATAAAGCTAAACCCAACGCTACAGATAACTGGACTGGCACAACAATCACTGAGAAATAGACCGTATTCCAAAATGCCTGCCTGAACTGGGCATCTTCCACAATATACTTAAAGTTCTCCAGCCCAATGAAAGATACGTCGTCAGGGGTAAGAATATAGAAATCTGTGAAACTATAATAAAATGCCGCTCCCATCGGATATAAAAGAAAAACACCCAGCAGGACCAAGGCCGGAGCAAGAAAGAAGTATCCTGTCATGGCCTCTCTAAAAGCCTGGGATTTCAGTTTTCCTTTTTTTCGTGGAGGAGGGGTTGGTTTCAATTGCGGTTGCTTTGCCGTTTGGTGAAAATGGCGCTCATTTTCCAATTTTTCTGCTGAGCTATCATTCCCTTTCACTTTTTTCTACCTCCCTCATCTATCCTCGTGAACCTATCATTTTCCATCTGACCTACAGCCAATCCAGAGCCCCTTTCACAAGGGAAGCTCTGAATGATTTCTGTCTTACTTGTTGAATCGCTTCAGCTCACGTTCTACCCGTGAAACTTGCTGTTCTACCACGCTTTCCACATCTTCTCCAAGCGCAGCAGCATGGAAGGATTGGGCAAAGGCATCAGTTAACACTGGATAAGCCGGCGTAGACGGACGGGCATGTGCTGTTTCAATAACCTGCTCTTTCATCACGCTCCAAGGTAGTTCATTGAACTTATCCATACTCTCAAATGCAGACTCCTGAGCCGGCGGCATACCTGTGGCTTCTGAGATCTTAATCGTGGCTTCTTCATTCGTCATCCATTTCATCAGCTCGGTTGCTTCTTCAGGGTTTTCTGTGTTTGTTGTGATCGCATATGCCATACTTCCAGAAGGAGATACTTTCTCATCTTTATATGGATAAGGCATCATACCCCAGTTGATCCCGGCTTCTTCAGCAGAAACTGCGATCCATGGTCCACCAAGAGCAAGTGCTGCTTTTCCTTCCTCAAACTGCATCTCACCAGGGCTTTCCGTGACAACGCCTTCAGCAAACAATTCTTTGACATAATTTAGAGCTTCTAATGTTTCCGGGCTGTTCAAATACCCGTCCACTTCTTTTCCATCTTCGGAAATCAGATCACCGCCATTAGACCAGACAAGTGGAGCACCCATGAATGTCAGCCATTCTCCAACACCATAATTCATAAACAGGTTTAACCCATAACGGTCTTCTGTCGTCAGCTTTTTAGAATTTTCCAACAATTCATCCCATGACCAGGCTTCATCCAGTGAATGAGCAGGCTCGATTCCTTCTTCTTCTAAAATGTCCTTATTGTAGTAAAGCATGACGGAAGCTTCCATCGCACCCAGTGAATACAATTGATCCTGATAAGTTCCTTGCTGAATAATAGAATCAACGTATTGATCGACAGTTTCCTGATCAACATAATCATCGATAGGCTGAATAACCCCTGCATCGGCAAAACTTGATAAGTATGGTCCATCAATCGCCATGACATCCGGAAGATTCCCGGCTACAAGAGCTGCATTAATGCTATCGCTATAAGCACTTGCACCATCGTCTATGATGACTTCCGCGTTCACATGGATATCCTCATGCTCTTTATTAAAACCATCAATCAATTCTATATAAGCATTTGTTTCATCTTCCCCTGTTTGGTGAATCCAGAATTCCAATACTACATCTTCGTCGCCAGTCGCTTCGACACTGGTATCCACTTCACCAGTCTCAACTGTGTCACTCGTCTCCGAACCCCCTGACTCTTCATTGCCTGCATTACCACCATCTGATTCCGCTCCACCACTGCCATTAGAACAGGCAGCTAACGCCAACAAAAGCATCAGACCCAGAAACACGTACGTAAATTTTTTCATTAACCTTTCCTCCCTTTGTTTTGATACATATTTTCCTTTCTACAAAACCCCAAATAATTTGTTGTTTTGCGGACACCTCCTTAAAAAAACGTTTACGTAATCGTTTACCTAATGATTAAAAAGAAAAGGAGCCTTTTAACAGGAACCCCTTAGAATCAACTCAGAATCCAGCATAATCTCCACCGGTTCATCCTGTGAGCCTTCCACCTTCTTCAATAATTGCTCTACTGCTGCTTTTCCAAGCTCCAAGGCTGGCTGTCTCACTACGGATAACGGTGGCGAGGTGATTTTCATCCAATCATAATCATCGTACCCGATGATTGCCATTTCTTCTGGAACCTTCACTTCTTTTTCCTGCAGATAAGATACCGCCCCCATTGTCATAACATTATTCGCGACAAAAAGTGCCGTAACCTTTGCTTCATGTAATTCCTTCGCCAGCTGATATCCCTGTTGGAAAGTAGCCGGCCCTTCTTTCATATAGTTTTCATCAATTGGAAGCTGATAGTTTTCAAGTGCTTCTTTATAGCCTTCCAGCCGCTCATCACTTGTCGTAATCCCCAGCGATCCTGTGATGAAGCCAATTTTTTGGTGACCTTTATTAATTAACTTTGTCACAGCCTCATAGGTACCTTGACGATTATTGACCAGTATCATATCTCCCTTTAATTCAGCAGGATGACGGTCAATGAATACGACCGGATAATCTCCTGAGAGCTCTTTCTCATAGTTACAATCTTCGCCATTGACCGGGGCAATGATTAACCCATCAATGAACTGGCTGTTAAATACTCTTATCTGATCACGTTCGGTATCTACATCTTCATTCGAATTACTTAAAATCAAATTATATCCGTTATCTTTCAAAACCTGTTCAATCCCGTTAGCAATCGACATAAAAAAGAAATTAGATGTATCTTCTGCCACTAATGGGACTAAGAGCCCAATGGTGTATGATTTACGACTTCTTAAACTGCGGGCTATCCGATTAGGCCGGTAATCTAGTTCTTCCATAGCTGAAAAGACCTTATCCTTCGTTTCTTCAGCTACAAAGCGAGTACCATTGATCACATGGGAAACCGTTGCTGTAGAAACTTGTGCCTTGATTGCTACGTCTTTAATTGATGCCATAGCTAACTCCTCATTTCTATTTAAAACCGAGGTAAACGTTTGCGTAATCGTTTACCTGTAACTAAAACTATAAATCATGCAAACGCTTACGTCAATAGAAATTTTATTAATTAATATAAGTTAATACCCCCCTTTCTTATCATAAAAAGATCACAGCTCCCATGAGAAACTGTGACCTATTTTAAAATAAAATTATCTTTCTACTGCGTTTGCTGCAGCCTTCACAAGCTCCACGGTCTGGTCTACTGTATCCATAAGGAAATTCTTGAAATCTTTGGTGATGTAAACACTGGTGTCTTCTGGATAGTGTTCTCGAGCAGCAACATGCAGATGACCGCCAGGAAGGCGCCAAGACCAATTCTTACACGGGTAAAGCGATATTGACTTTCATTCGAAAGATAGCTTCCTCCTCCGCCAGCTCGCTCTTTTGAATCTTCTGTTGGTCCATCCTCATGGCAAACATAAGGAGTGTCTCGATAATCAGATGCCAGCCATTTACAGACTTCACCGTTCCTCTCTACCGGCCATGGCCCTGTTTCTGCATTCAGTTTCTTCCTATAGTAATGTGAGTCCTTCTTTTTTTACAATGCTGACTAGTTAGTTTAAGTACAAAAATCCGAAAATTATATACATATTTTAACATAAGGTCCTAAGAATAAACTTGGACTATCACTAAGCTAACATTGAAGACAACACTCCAATTAACTTTTGTCTTTACAAGTCAACCAGCAGTAGTACATAGGTTTATGGATGCTTTTAAAAAGGTTACTAATTATTGTGATTATTGAATTGTTAAATCCACATAAATGTTGATATATCGACGACAAAAAGAGTGCGAACCGCATTGCGATTAGCACTCCTGATTGTATTATTTAAAGTTTTCTCTCGGAGAACTGAACTCAAAATTAACATTAAGCTGTTTCAACTTTCGTACGTGATGAATCTTCTTTTCTGCTTTGTTTAACGGCATCAAAATCTCTCTTTTCTATAATTAAGGAAACTAGAACACCGCCGACTATAGCCCAGAATGGCGAACTGATGTCAAAGAAGCTTACCCCGGACATACCGATGACAAGAGCAAAGAAGGAACCTATTTGAAACCTTGGATTAGAAAAAGCTGATTGTAAAGAACTTAAAAGGACCCCAATCATTGCCAATCCTGCGACAGTCCCGATCAATACGGAAGGCATACCAGTAACAAATGGGACAGCAACCCCCGCTAACAATCCGAAGGTTGCAAAAAGCACACCATTCACAACAACGGAAGCATAGCGACCTTTCTTATCTTGACCAGCTTCTTCAGAAGCGCATATAGCAGTCATTGGACCGGCAACATTAGCATTATGTCCTCCGAATAAGGAAGTAATGATTCCGCCAATACCACTATAAATGGTCATGGCATTGATCGGCGGCTTATAGTCCTGAGCGATCAATACACCTGACGCTTGTGCATTCTCTGCACCTATTACCAATAATGCTAAGGGAATGGAAATCGAAAGGATAGCATCAATACTGAATGTAGGTATCACAAAACCAGGTACAATAAAGCTGGGTTCCATAGCGCCCATTTGAAACTGGTTCATTGAACCTGCAAAAATTACTGCGACCAGAAATGCTGTTAATATCGGAGGAACATGTGCAATAAACCTTGATGAAAGTAAATATACAAGAATGGCTGCCCCTGCGATCAAGGGAGCTTCTTCTACGGATGTAATCATGCCTGTTCCAAATCTGATCATCGCTCCTACAATCATTGCCATGACAATAGGAACGGGGAGCCAATGCATAACCTTTCCAATCAATCCACTTATACCTAAGATAAATACAATAATCCCTGAAACAAGATAAGCTCCAGCTGCTTCATTTAAGGAGAAATGGGTTAGTGCACCTGCTACAAGTACGGCCCCTGGAATAGAATATGCACCGGCAATTGGCTGCTTATATTTCAGAGATAGAATAAGCCCAAGTAACCCGCCGAAAAAATAGATGGCAAACAACCAGGAAATCGTTTCAGCCTGCGATAACCCTCCATTTTGAGCTCCTCCTATGACAATTAAAGCTGGGCCAGTACATCCAAAGATTGCTGCAAGAGTCCCGGCGCTGATGGTATTTACGTTCAAATTCTTAAGTAGATTGTTCTGTTCATTCATCAACAGCCCCTACCACCTTTCTGAAAATTCAGAATTTATTGGTTATAAAAACTGGCTGCTGCAAGGGAAGCCCTTGCAGGCCTCCCTTATTTTCCTGTAAATTGCGGCTTTCTTTTTTCTACGAAAGCCTCTACACCTTCTTTAAAATCCTCAGTTCCCCTTAACATGCCATAAGCTCTACCTTCAATTTGCAGCCCTGTACTTAACGGACCTTCTTCTGCAGAATTTAATACTTCTTTACATACACGTTGTGCCAATGGTGAGAAGCGAGTAAGGTCCTTAGCCACACTTGCTACCTCTTCTTCTAATCGATCCTTTTCTACTACTTGAGTGAGCAGCCCCCATTGATAAGCTTCATGGGCAGGAATTCTTCTGGCACGCATAATCATGTCTTTAGCTCTAGTCAATCCAACAGCCCGTGCTACCCGTTGAGTACCACCGCTTCCCGGTATCATCCCCAAATTCATTTCAGGCAATGCTAACAAGGTATCTTCTGCAGCAATCCGAAAATCACAAGCCATAGCGATTTCAAAACCTACCCCGAATGTATATCCCTGCAATTGAGCAATCACCGGTTTTGGAGAACGCTCAGGAGCTGCTACATTTTCCGCCAAGTGAGATAATTCTTCCGGATGAGCTTCCAAAAACTGCGGAATGCTTCCCCCAGCACTAAAGGCTTGGTCACCTTCTCCTTTAATAACGATTACCCTTACATTTTCATCTGCATTTAAATCCTCGAAAATTTCAGAAAATTGAGCTCGTGCGAGCATGCTGATGTAGTTCATTTTTTCTGGTCGATCAAAAACAATCGTCGCAATTTTGTCCTCCCTGTTTTTTTCCACTCGAATGTGATCATATTGTGTACTCGTTGTCATATTTATTTCTCCCTTCTATTTTCTTACTGGACTACCTGCTCATCACTAAATAATTCAAATTCCCCTTCACGTAATTTTCTGCGAAGGATCTTTCCTACTGGACTTTTCGGTATTTCCTTAATGAAAATATAGTTTCTAGGTCGCTTGAAATTAGATAACTTCGGGTGGTTTTTACAGTACTCATCCAACCCCTGAATAGTAAGTGATGAATCGGATGGTACTACATAAGCAGTTACGATCTGCCCCCAACGATTATCCTCTTCTCCGACGATAGCAACTTCTGACACCTTAGGGTGTTTCGCTAAAATATCTTCTACTTCTAATGGATGAATATTTTCTCCACCGGAGATGATCATATCATCTACTCTACCTACTACGTGCAAATCTCCATCTGCATCTATATATCCTAAATCACCAGTAAAATACCAACCATCTCGAATCGATTTTTTTGTAGCATCCGGCCGATTCCAATACCCTTTGAAAGCTTCACTGGAATCCAGGCTCGCAATAATCTCCCCAACCTCTTCCTTGTTCACTACATCCTTGTGACTGGCGCCCCCATTTGGATCAGCATTCACTATACGGATATTTTGATGGAACCCAGGCTTACCAGCGCATCCAGGCTTCTCTCTTACATTTGGATTAATTGTGAATGTGTACACTTCTGTGCTTCCATAATGATTGACGAAAACTTCAGGTTTAAAGTATTTCACACATTTTTCTGTCAAGGCAGTGGTCATGGACGCCCCTGCGTATCCTAATTTTTTCAAAGAAGTGAGATCGTATTCCTCAAAATGTGGCTGGTTCAACATATCATGATAAAGTGTTGGAACTAAATATAAGCAAGTAAGTTGTTCCTCACTTAACAATTCAAGCGCATCGTTAGCATCAAAATCGGGAAGTATCACATACTTACCATTGACAAAGGCGATTGATAACAGTGATCTCATCCCCATCGTGTGATAAAGAGGCATCGTTCCAAGGGTACTTTCACCTACTGTATAATGGTTTTGTATAATGTGGGCTGTAGCAGACGCATATTCATTTTTATTACTTCTCGGAACTCCCTTCGGCTTGCCGGTCGTTCCTGAGGTATAAAGCATAAGGGCTATGTCATCATCCTGAACGGTTGGTTGTTTGTAGCTTACTGGACTCCTTTCTACTAACTCTTTGAAATAAATATCTGCCCCTTCTACGTCATGTACGCCTATCAGAATAGGCCGCTCTTTAAAGTCTGCATTCAGGACAGCTTCCTGACTGACATTTTCATAGACGATTGCGGACGCTTCCGCATCGTTCACGCAATACTCGACTTCCTTGGCCGATAATCGAAAGTTAATAGGCGTATAAATAGCACCAAGCCTCTGCAAAGCCCAATAAGTAAGTACATTTTCCAACCGGTTTTTTAATATAACGACTACCCGGTCTTGTTGCTTGACCCCTATCCGTTGCAGAGAGGCAGCCACTTGAGACACCTTAGAATCCAACTGGGAATAGGTCAAGCGAATATCCCCTTGTACAACCGCAGTCTTATTTGGGTGTCTTTCTACTGCAAACTCTAGTAACTTTGCAATATTCATGTGTTCAACTCCTTTACGGAATTTTTGTTTTCTTCAATAGTCTTCTCTACAGCTTTTACTATGCCATCGTAGCCTGTACACCTGCATAAATGTCCTGACAGCATTTCTTTAATTTCCTGACTGTCTGCTTCTGGTTTTTTTTCAATAAAGTCAGTGGCTGCCATGAGTATCCCTGAGGTGCAAAAACCACATTGTAGTCCATGATTTTCCTTGAAGTTTTTCTGCAGAGTCGTTAATTCTCCATTTTGTGCGAGCCCTTCTACCGTAAGTATACTCCTGTCGTCTGCCTGCACCGCGAAGATTAAGCAACTTCTAACTGCAGCATCATCTAATACGACCGTGCAAGCTCCACACACCCCATGTTCGCAGCCGACATGCGTACCAGTAAGTCCGCATACCTCTCTCAAAAAGTCACTTAAGAGCATTCTAGGCTCCACCATTTCCTCATATCTGGTGCCATTGATAGTGACCTCGATTTCCTGCATCGCCAAATTTATCACCCTCTCGCTCTTTCATATGCCTGACGTAACGTACGCGAAGTCAGCACTTTAGCTAGATGCCGTCGATACTCTTCAGAGGCATGAAGGTCTGATTCGGGCTCCACACTCTCCCCTACTATTTCTGCTAGTTGTTCGATTAGTCCCTCCGTCAACTGCTCTCCGCAGAGCACTGTTTGGGCATCTTCTATTAGAAATGGAATAGCTTCTACACCACCCAAAGCTAAACGTACGTTTCCAATCCTGCCAACCTCGTCAACGGCCATCTGACACGAAGCAGCCACCAGCGCAAAATCCCCATGTCGACGAGCAACCTCCATAAATGAATGGCCTGTTTGCCCTTCCCAGACAGGAATATGGATTTCAGTTAGTATCTCTGTTGGCATTAAATCAGTAGTAAGGTAGGTTATAAAAAAATCTTCTGCATCAACTATTCGTTCTTCATCTCCCGAAGAAATCTTTACTTTCCCACCAAGTGTCATCAGTACAAGTGGGAGTTCTGCACTCGGGTCAGCATGGACGATACTCCCACCAATTGTGCCTCTGTTCCTTGTTTGCACATGTCCAATAAATGGGACTGCTTCTTTTAGTAAAGGAATATTCTGTCCTACTACTTCAGAATCCTCTACCTGGCTTTGTCGTGTCATAGCACCTATTTTGACTACATGGTCTTTGCACTCAATGAAGTCAAGATCAGTTAATCCGTTGATATCGATCAGACACTCGGGAGTTGCCAAGCGCATATTCATTATTGGGACGAGACTTTGTCCACCAGCTATTATCTTTCCGTCAAATCCAGCTTCATCTAAAAGTCTTAGTGCATCAGGAAGGTTATCTGGCCGGTGATAATCGAATTTGGCTGGTTTCATCACTCAACCTCCTTTCCATTCAAGTATGCTGCTTTGTGTTTTCCAGTTCTTTTTTTAATTTCTTAAAGAAGTCCTGAATAATCATTTTTGCAACACCGCCGAGCATCCGCTGACCTATCATGGCCACTTTCCCACCAACTTCTGCATCGTAAGTATACTTAAGTGTAGTTTCGGTCTCATCCTCGGCTATTAAGTCAATGTTACCCACGGCTTCTACTGTACCAGGACCTCCTTCCCCTTTTACGATCAACTTGTAGTGCTTAGGCTTGTCTAACTCTGCCAGCTCTATAGTGGAGGAATATCTCCCTTTAACTGCAGCAATCCCCATTGCCAGCTCTGCTTCATATTTATTTTCTTCAATCTGCTCCAGCTTTTCACAACCCATAATGCATTTCTCAAGTACATTTGAATCCATTAATACTTCCCATGACCTTTCAATCCCAGCATTCAAACTCATTTTTCCTTTTCCTTCCATCATGCATTCACCTCTTTGTGTTTTTGATAGATATCTGACTTTGCTAAAAGTCTCCATATATAATTTGGACTTAAAGGAAGTGTGTCAATTTCAATATTATAAGGGGACAATGCGTCACTAACGGCATTGGCAACAGCTACAGGAGCACTCATCGTATTGCCTTCCCCAAGCCCTTTGGCTCCAAGTGGAGTAATCGGTGAAGGAGTCTCCATGTGCTTTATCGTTACTTTTGGCATTTCTGGGGCAGTAGGGCAAAGGTAATCCATAAAAGATCCAGTTAAAAATTGCCCTTTTGAGTCATATGCTAATTCTTCATACAAGGCGCCACCCAGCCCATGAGCAAGCCCGCCGAATATTTGTCCATCTACAATTTTAGGGTTTAATAATTTCCCTGCATCATGGATGGTCACATAATCAATAATCTCTACATTTGCTGTTTCCGGGTCAATTTCTACCGTTACCAGGTCAGAGACAAATCCATAGGTCACTGAAGAATTGATTAAATCCTGTTCATCAGGCGGTTCAGTATTTTTGGCTGTATAATAATAAGTTTCATAGATACCTGGTTCCATTCCTTCCGGCAGAGCCAGAGGGTTCCAATGTGCTGTACCGACAGCACGTTTTAATGAGTACTTCTGTTCCGGATTGTCTTTGACAAAAATACTTCCTGCTTTTAATTCCAAATCACTAGCTTCCACCTGCAGCTGATGGGCCGCTATTTTAAAAAGTTTAGATTTCACCTTGTGGGCTGCATAAAATACTGCACTGGATCCTAAGGATGCGAATCTACTGGAATAACTTCCTGATGCAATCGACCAGGCGCTTGTTGAAGTATCCAATTCCGCCACTACATTGACTTTATCCATAGGGATACCAAGTACATCAGCTATGATTTGGGCTGCAACAGTTTCATGACCTTGACCGGATGGTGTAGTGCTGATTCTCACATTGACGCTACCCGTCGGATCCATAGATACGGTTGCCGCTTCAGCACACCCGGATTTAGGGAGGGAAGAAGCTCTTTCCTCCGGTGTTAAAGCCACCGTGATGTATCCCATGTTTGAACCTGAAGGCTCCACGATATTCGCAAGTCCTACACCGAAAATTTTCCCTTTCTTTCTTGCCTCTTGCTGCTTTCTTCTAAACTCTGTATATTTGCCGGTTTCAATCGCGAGCTCAAATCCCTTTTCATAATCCCCGCTATCATATATACCTCCGGAGGCAGTCTTATAAGGAAACTGATGCTTCTTGATTATGTTTTCTCTTATGACATCTGCAGGGTCCATAACAAGTTCCTTTGCAACTCGCTGCATCAGTCTTTCTAATGGAAAATAAAGCTCTTGACCGCCATATCCTCTTATAAGTCCTGTCGGCAACTTATTAGTCATGGTTGCAATTGCTTCAATATGGAGGTTTGGAATATCATAAGCTCCAGTAGAATTAGCATGCGTCCTGTATAAACAAGCAGGCTCAGGAGCTCGTATATATGCACCAACATTGTCAATCATTTTCATCCTTAAGCCCGTTACCTTGCCACTTTTCTTTACAGCAGCCTCTATATAAGTGACTCGGTCTGTCCCACTGGAGCTTGCTGATAAATGCTCTTGCCGATCTTCAATCCACTTTACTGAACAGCCAGCAATACGACTGGTGATGGCTAACAGAACCATGTATGGAAATGCCCCTGCTTTTATTCCATAACTCCCCCCGATATCTTTAGGGACTACAATTCTTAGTTTGTTACCAGGGATACCTAATGCTTGTGCCATTACCGCCTGAATAACAAATGGCCCGTGAAAATTTGCATGGATGGTATAACAGTCTTCGCTATTTTCATAGCTTGCTAGGATTCCATATGTCTCTACAGGTATTGCAGAGTATTTTGGGAAGTGGTATTTATGCTTGATTACATGGTCAGCTTGCTCGAACGCCTGATTGACCTCCCCGTAATCGAAAGTCCGATGATTCGCTATGTTGGAACCCACATTTTCATGGAGTAACGGAGCATCAGATTCCAAGGACTGCTCTATGTCGACAATCGGCTTGAGTGCTTCATATTTCACTTTAATTTTATCCAGCGCATCTTCAGCAATATATCGATTTTTAGCTAATACTACTGCTACAGGTTCTCCAACATAACGAACCTTATCAACAGCAACCGGGTAATATTTAACAGGAGCACTTACACCCACACTAAAAGGTTTCATATACTGTTTAATTTGCTCACCCGTGATGACTGCTTTCACACCAGTTACCTTTTCAGCTTCTGATGTGTCGATTGAAATAATATCCGCATGAGGATACGTACTTCTCAAAATAGCAGCCTGAGCGGTATTGGGTGGTGTTCCAATATCATCCATGTACTTCCCCTGACCGGTTAATAAGCGATCATCTTCCACTCGATTGACAGGAGTCCCTATTGATTGAGTCATAAACAAACCTCCTCACTCAACACTTTTTCATAATCACCTTTTGTATCGATATCAAAAAGGTGATTTGTGCTCATCTCTACTAACTCAACTTGCTGATAATATTTTTTAATAACTGATCTTCCACCTTCATCGCCGGTTACGCTGAATAACTCACCAAATAGCTCTCTATGGAACAACACTGGGTGTCCCCTGACACCAAAAGAAGTTGATTGAAAGATGGAAGAGTTCCTCGCCTTTTTATATCTTTCAATTACTTTATTTATCTCGTGTTCTGTTATATAAGGTTGATCCCCAAGAAGGAATAAAGCAGCCTCTGCATATTCAGGCAATGCGATCAATCCTGCTTTCACCGAAGTTGACAACCCTATATGCGCTCTGCTGTTCAAGACCACTTTACGAACACCAGGAATTCTTGCTTCATTGACCAGACCCTCTACTTCCGGGTTTACTACTACTACAACTTCATCTAAGGAGGAGTTGATTGCTTTCTCAATAACTGAACGAATCAATGTCTTACCTTTGAAAGGTAGAAGCATCTTTGGAGCGGACATACGAGAAGACAACCCTGCAGCTAAAACAATTCCCCAGACTTCTCTTTTTTTCATGTTGTCAATGATGCTTCTTCCTCTCTTTTTTGCTCCCATATATAAGGCCCCTTTGTCATCTTAAGTGAAATACCATTACCTCCGCGGTGAACATTGATCATCTCAGTAACAATGCTATAGGAAATCTCTTCCGGTGTTTTTGCACTAATATCAAGCCCTATAGGACTATAAAAATTAATCAGTTCTTGTTCTGAAATGTCTTTGGCATTGGATATTCCTTCGAGTAGCTGGTACGTACGTTTCCTTGGACCCAAGATCCCGATATAACCTGTCTTCACTTTCAGTAGCTCACTCAGTATTTGCTGGTCTTGTTCAAAATGGTGGGTCATTATAACGATGAACGAGTGCTCGTTCAATGTCATTTCAGGTAAGGTCCCTCTTTTGTTCAAAATCAGCTCATCCGCATCAGGAAAATGTGAGCCACTAACAAACTCTGGCCGATGATCGATGACAGAAACTCTCCAATTCAATCGTTTTACCCCATCAACAAGTGGCACAGCATCTGGTCCTGCCCCAAACACAATGACATGAGGAGAAGGGATAACGAAATCGAAAAAGACTTCTAACTCCTCACGTCTATAAAGACCTGTTTCATTATTCTTTAAACGTTTATTGTACTCATTCTTAATTCGCTCATCTTTTATCTCATTATGGCTTGAGTTTTCCTCCTCAATGATTATTCGTTCCTTTTCACTTGATATTGGATTATCTGAGGAAATAATAGTAATCATGCATATTGAACTACTTAACGCCCGAGAAAAAAACTCTTCGATTTGAATAGATGAAGGGGACATAGGGTAAAACGGCTCTAAATATATTTCAATCGAACCGTTACAACCCAGCCCTAATCCCCATAAATCATCTCCTCCATCTCGGAAATCATAAAATACTTTTTTGGAGTTTCCAGTCTCCATAACATGTTTGGCATATTCACCTAGGTCTCCTTCCACACAACCTCCGCTTACAAGTCCAGTTATAAAACCATCTTCACTAATAAAACATTTTGCTCCAGCTTTTTGGTAAGTAGATCCTTCCGTACGAATGATAGTACCCAAAACCCCTTTTTTCATTAGGTCACGACATCGTTTCATTTCCTTATAAATCGGAAGCATAAGCTATCTCCCTTCAAGCTTTAATAGTTCGTGATTCATTTTTCCAATAGAATTGATCACGGTATTCACTAGGTGTGTTTCCCACATGCTTTTTAAATGTTGTTGCAAAATATCCTGCAGTTGTAAATCCCGTATTATTAGCAATAACTTCAATTGGAAGCGATGACAGTCGGAGCATTGTCTTTGCTTTTTGCATCCTGACAAAAGCGAGATACTCGACAAAACTTTTTCCTGTCTCATCTTTGAACATCCGACTAAAATAGGAGGGACTCAAATAAACCTGATCGGAAACATCTTTCAAGGTAAGTGATTCGTTATAACGCTCCTGAATAATATGAATAGCACTCTCAATCGGTTTACTTAAATCTGATACAATCCCACCTTGCCCTCTGTTCATGATATTGTTTATCTGCTTACTCAGCTCGGGAGTCAACACCCGTTCCAATGTTTCAACTAAATCCGCTTTAGAAAGCGCTTTCAACAAATAGGCGGAGAATCCTGCATTGATAGCATCCTGTACGAGACTAAACATTTTTAGGTGAGTCACTACGATCACCGGTAAATCTGGATACATTTCCAAAGCAGTTCGTCCCAATTTAATTCCATCCATATCAGGCAAAGATAAATCAATAACCATACAACTAGGCTTGTTTTGTTTTAATAGAAATAAAGCGCGATCAGCTGTACTTGATTCATAGATAGAAAGAAAATTATACTTGCTTTCTTGAATAATCTGACAGAACTCATGCCGACTCTGTTTATCATTATCAACAAGCAACACTTCAGCCAAATTGAGTTCCTCCTCACTTAAAAAGTCTAACGAAGATTTCCTATCTGTTGTTTTAAAATCTTGCACTTAACTTTTTATAATTTTGTCTTATTAGAATTTTCTGATTATTAACTAGCATATAAGAGATTTTTATTACTCTGTTTTAAATTTTTGCTTTTACCTGTTTAAAATATTTCTCTAAATAGAATAATTGACCTCTTGGTATTTTTTTACTTGGTTTTATAAAATATTGATATTAGAGAGGGGATTGATTAGCGGAAACAAAATTTGAGTTTCTAAAATACGATTGAAGTGAATGCAAGTTGTTCCAAAAAAATCTTAAGATTTCGTCTCGGGGATATTATTGCTCGTATAATCAATGATAATAAACAAAAGATACATATTTATCTACAAGTTTTCGTTTAAAGTTTTTAGGCCTTACTTCATTTTATTTACACCAAATAATCCCTCTATTTAGTATTAGAACTACGGGAGGTGACTTTAAAAAATAGGAAACCCCAAGTTGGGATTTCCTATTTTACATCTTAAATCAGTTTTTGGCCTATTAGTAATTAATCATGAATCCCATCTTTAAGAGTTAACTCACTGGGGGCAGGTATTTTTCCTGCAATAAAGTAAAAGAGAAGACAGAGACTACGTTAATAAACAACCTGAATCACATACGTACGGATCCAGGCTGCCTATTTAATAAACTATGCACTTTCATCAAAATCAAAGTCCATCTTTTGGAATAACATCAACGGCATTTTAAAGATATAGGCTGTAGCAATGAACACACCGCCAGCCATACCGACAATGACAATCAAACTACTGATGGAAAGGCCGCCCATTCCGGCTACCACATTGGCGATATTACAGCCTGGTGCCATCCGGGAGGATATTCCCATCAGCAAGCCGCCGCCAATGGCGTAAGGAAGCCTTGAGGCTTTCGGCTTTCTGATCCGGAAGCTTTTGCTTAATAAGGCTGAGACGAACGCCCCGATGATCATGAAAATGACCAGGGTTTCTTCCGGTCCAAGTCCGATCACTGGAAAGTCTGCGAACATGCCGTTCAGGTAGGTGTTCTGGTAAATGAAATCCTCTCCGAAAAAGAAGGATAAGAGTACCCCGCCGATCCGGGTTTCCGGTCCTGTGATGCTGATCGAAGACATGACTACAAATTGAATGGTTGCAAGTATCCCTAGCAGTACAGCAACAAACCGGATGTCCCAGTGGCTTTTCGTTAGTGGATTTCCTTTCATATCCTGCAAGGATTCTTTAGCACCTTGCCATATGCCGATCCATCCAAACTGATGAGATGCGATAAACAGCATTAAGGCGACTATCAGGAAAGGGATTAGCAGAAATGGCAGGTTCATTTGGAAAAGGCTGAATCCTTCTTCGGTCAATGCTAATGGCTCCATGACATAGTCGGCTGCCCATGGATCATATACAAGAGCAAACAACAGGTTCCCGGCAATCATACAGGCGATGACAATCCAGAACTGGATGTATCCCATACCTGCACGATATAGGGCACCGGAAGCACAGCTGCCGGCAATCGTCATTCCGATACCGAACAGAATACCGCCGATCAGGTTAGAAAAGCCGATTGGCATCGACCAGACTTGCTTGACCGAAGCGAAGCCAAGGGTCAACATAAGTCCAAATCCGAGCATAGCGGTAGCAATCAGGACGAGGACCCCTTTTCCGATTCGACTATCTCGGACACTGATCCAGTCACGGAACGATGCTGTGAAACAGAAATCTGCTTTTTGCAGCAGAAAACCGTATAGAAAGCCGAATATTCCAGCAAGGATGAACATATCCAAGATAAAAAACATGTGTATCGATTCCTCTCTGCGTTACAACTTTTTCAGGTAGATTTTATACTCGCCGTTCTCAGATACGATACCTAATACTTCAGCGATTTTGTTCATTTTTACAGCTGCGGGAATAGTTTTCGTCGCGATGGAGTGATCCGTCACTTCCATGACGATTTCACCTGGCTTTGCTTTTTTCAATGCTTTTAATGCGATATTCAAGGTGTGAGGGCAAACTTCTCCAATCCCGTCCACCGTATAATCAGGTATCACTGTGCTCAATTCTTCTGTGCTTAAAGCCATCTTAAACTCCTCCTTTAATAAAGATCTTTCACATCTTTGATGATATTCTCTTCGCCTGTCTGCACATCTTCATCCCAGGCAAGCATGCCGCCGTCATAGTTTTTGACTTGTTCAATGCCGTTCATTTTGAAAAACTTCGAGGTTTCATGGCTGCGCCGTCCGCTTCTGCAAACAAGTACGTACTCTTTATCCTTTTCAAAGTCATCAACTACGTCGACAATCTCACTCATAGGGATGAGCGGAAGCCCTGGAATATGGGCCTCCACATATTCTTCGTGTTCCCTAATATCAATCACGATCGTTTGATCCTCTTTCAATGCCTGTTTCAGTTCGTTAACGTCGATTTGGGTGACGCCTTCTTTTTCATATGCCATCATAATCACCTTTTATTCGATAGTTGTAGAAGCTACATTGCCATACTCTGCCCAGGATCCTTCATATGGTTTGATAGAATCATAGCCTAATAGACGAAGGGTAAAATACGTATGTGCTCCGCGTACATTGGTCTGGCAGTATGGAACAATCGTTTTGTCCTTGGTTACGCCTTTTTCTTCATATAGTGCCGTTAGTTCTTCTGCTGATTTGAAAGTTGGAACGCCATCTTTTTCTGTAATGGCTTCACTCCATTCGATATGGACCGCATTTGGTACATGACCTCCGCGTTCTGCTCTTACTTCTTCTCCTGTATATTCCGCTTCTGATCTCGTATCCAGAATAACGACATTTTCATCATCAACGGATGTCTGTAATGTTTCGATGTCACACATTTTTTCTTGATTCGCGGTAGCAACGAAATCGCCTGTTTGTAGTTCCGGTGCCTCCGTGGATGTATCTTTACCGGCATTCAGCCATTCAGTGAATCCCCCGTTATAGATTTTCACGTCCTGATGACCATAGAATTCCAGGGCATAAAACAAACGGGCAGCACTTAAGCTTGATCCATCGTCATAAATGACAACCGTGTCGTCCTGGTTGACACCGATGTCCTGCATTTTTGCAGCGAATCCTTCTGCCTCAAGCAAAACGCCATCAAATTCCGCGTCTGGATCCACAAGGTCGGAAGTAGAAAATGGAATAGCACCTGGAATGTGGCCGCCTTCGTACCCTTCTCTCCTTGTATCAATCAGTGTTACATTCTCTGCATTATCTTCTACCCAATCGGTATCGACAAGCAACTCACTATTTGCATATTCTGCTGCTGTTGCTTCTTTTTCTTCTGAGCTGTCCGCATTCGTTTCTTTATTTTGAGAACAACCGATCAATACGACCGAAAGAATTATAGTTGTAAATAAAAATAGGCTCTTTTTCAACTTTACTTCCTCCTCAGGATGTATTATAGTTTTTTGTAACAAATATATTACAGTTATTCCGATGAGATTACAAGGGATTAACGGCAAATAAATTTTCGGGGGTATATCATCATATGATTTTCAAGAAAAAATTGTTCGCGCTATTCCTGTTTACACTGCTATTTCTTACAGGGTGCGCAATGATTTCTAAAGAAGAAGCATCGAGGCGAGCAGAGGCTGGACAGCTGACGAATGTTCAGTTCTACGTACCGAGTGAATCGCAGAATAATATCACGATCATTGACATTGTAGAAAGCCAGCCAATTGGAACGATTGATACAGGAGAAAAGCCTACCAATCTAGTTTTTGACAGTACGATGAGAAACGCCTACGTCGCCAACCAGAACAGTGGAACGGTCGGGGTCATCAACACACAGACACTGGAACAGGAAAAGGAAATCGAAGTGGGTCCACTGCCTCATGGATTAGCATTGAGCCAAGATAACCAGACACTCTACGTTTCTACCGTCGGTGATCAGTTTGTGGACGTCATTAATACAAACGAACAGCAAGTCAAAGAAAAAATTGATCTTGGAGCAGAGGCCAAATCGAACTATCTTACTCTCTCCGGAGAAAAACTGTTTGTCACCGATCATGAAAATGCCAGGGTCTATGTTATTGATACAACGAATAACGAAGTCATCCATACGATTGATACAGGAGATGTTCCTCGGGTCGTCAGAACAAATGAGGATGGCAGCAAACTATACGTAGCAGCAAGCCAAGCCAATCAACTGGAGGTTTATGATACGGAAAGCTTTGAACAGATTTCTATCATTAGCACTAATGGCAATGCCACGGATGTTGTGGTTACGGAAGACGAAAGTCTCGCTGTCGTAACGGAAATGGAAAACAACCAGGTGGAAATGATAGATTTGAAGACGAACGAAGTAATCGCTACCCTGCCTGATTTGAAGGGTGCCAAGCACATCTCCTTCAACAGGAAACAGACAAAAGCCTATGTCACTATAAGCGGGACTAACCAGGTGGCCGTCATTGATATGGAGGCAAAAGAAGTTACGGAAACAATTAAAGTTGGAGATTCCCCGCACGGAATCGAAATCAAAGCAATGCCGGGTATTGGAGGCAGTTGTTAACTTCCAAAGGAGACACCAGCTTGAGCGCAAGCTGGTGTTTTTGATTACAGGCCTTTGGTTTTTCGTGTGGAATTCAGGATATACCAATTATGTAAATTAGAAGGGAGGCCTCCATCATCGGAAGCCTCCCTTGTTGATTGTAGTTAACTCTACTTCTAACCCTGGTAATTATATGAATATTTTTGGTCTCTTGCGTTACCTATCCATGATTAAGCAGGCAAGCTCCAAAAATCTTTCTTATCCTATTTTAGATCTATCCTGCGATTCTTCATGGGAACTATTTCTAACATCATTCAATACCCTTCTTGTTGAATCGCTGATCTCTGCCTTAAAATAAGGTTCATATGCTTCAAGAGGAGCTTTTTTAGTAGAATAGACAGCGATTAATACTCCTATTAGTGACGCAGCCACAGCAATTACAAATGGCACGGTAAACCCCATTGCCTTAGCCACCACATACACCACTGCTCCGATGGTAATGCCTGCATAGGCTCCAGCTCTGTTCATCCTCTTCCAATAAAGTCCCAGGATAACTACCAGGAAGAAGGCTGCTCCAAATCCTCCATAAATATAGACGAATCCCATCGCCAAGAACCACGGTGGATTAATAGCTAATACAACTGCTACAGCTGCAATGCCTAAGATACTCAGTCGAAGCCAGTTCTTAAACTTTCTATCACTGATCCTTTTAGAAGATATATTCAAGTACACATCATAATATAGAGAAGTGGCACAGTGCAGAAGCATGGAATTCGCAGTAGATATAGCCGCTGCGCAAATAGCAACCAATGTGATCCCTCCAACAATAGGCGGGGTATACTCCTGGATCACTAATGGAATAATGTAGTCAGTCGTTTTCCCTGCAGGTATGCTAGGTATTAGAACTTTCGCGCCTAACCCGATAATAATTAATGGACCCATAATGAAAATAAGTACCAGGATGGTGCCCATGATTTGTAATATAGCGACTTTAACATTTTTAGGAGCCAGCATCCGTGTAACCCAGTGAGGTGAAGATGGTGTTCCTAGTGAATTGGAAATAAAAATGGAAAACAGTGCCCCCAAGCCAAACGTTCCTAAAGGGGACAACAAAATTCCTTCTTCAAGGGGTGGTCCTCCCTCAATGGTTGGAGCAGTAGTCGTTGCAAGCGTTTCTACTATATTGCCTAGCCCACCCGTGAGTGACCATATGACACCACTTGCAAGTAAAACCCCGACAGTAATCAGGATGGTGTTTAATGTATCCGTAGCAGCAACAGACCAGAAACCTCCTACACTTGTAATTAAAATAAATAATAAAAAACCGAATATCGCCAGCTTATAATCAATGCCCGTGATGCTGGAAAACACAATTCCAAATCCAGTCACCTGAATGTTGACTAACAGCAAATAGCCAATAAACATTAAAATGCCAACAATCGCCTGCAGCGTACTCTTTTTCTGAAAGGGTTCAAACCGATGCCGGATATACTCGGGAAATGTCCTGGCCGGTTTTTCAGGCCTTCTAATTTTGTAAGCAACAATCGGAATTAAAGCTCCCCCAAAGCACCAGCCCGCTACCCAGCCTATAACCGCAGCAACACCTGAACTGTATAAATATCCTGGAACCCCAACAACTGAGGCCACACTTACCCAGGTTGCTGCAGTCGTACCAATTCCAAGTAATAATCCCATTCTATGTCCACCAGTAGTATAATCATCCACCGATTCTGCCGTTTTAAGACTTTTCACATTAGCCCATATAAGAAAAATAATATAAAAACAAAATACAATTACATACCAAATCATGCTTGAACAACATCCTTCCGACTCTTATTTGTACTTAAACAACTTCCCCGTAGCTCCCCATCTTTTCACGCCAGACTTTTCAACTTTATAACAGAGAAACGTACCTAACAGAAAAGAGAAAATCATTGTTCCTACCCAAGTCATCATTGCGATTACCATATGGAAATTCCTCCTATCTATAAATTTTTTCTTGCTCCAACATGTTGCCTGCCCTCCCTTTTCCAATAAAAAAACCCTTCCCTCACGAAGAGAGAAGAGTCGACTACAACCGCCTTAACGCTTGCCTATCGATTCTCATCTTCGGAATAGCTTTCGCCTTCCTCTGAAATTGGCACCGTGCAAAATTTGCCGGTTGCCGAGGCTTCATTGGGTCAGTCCCTCAACCTCTCCAGATAAGAATATTGATAATACATATAAATAAACTAGGCTTTATTCTATCATAATCAGGTCTAGCGTCAATATTTTTTTAAAATTTAGTAATTCATGCTAAACATAAATAAAAGATTAGCAGACACTTTTTGGCATTTGTATATCTCCCTTTAATAGCTCTATATTATTTTACTTTTCAGGACCTGGTATTGGCCTATTCGTAACCGTCCCCTGATGAAAATACAACCGCCATCTTCCCTCCTGATGCTTCCAAATCGAGCTCCGAAGCGTATTACGATTTTTCGTTTTGTTATGGATAAAATAAGTAGTTAAGACAATATCCGGTCCCAGTGGATGAAGCTCAAAGTCATAAAGCTCCAGTTCATCGAGATCCACCCCGCTGGTTATACATTCTTCCTTATAAACCATTCGCCCTGAGCTGCCAATTTCAAAAAAGTCATCCGTCAGGATTTTATCGAGTTCTTCCGAAGATTTCCGCACATCCAGGTTCAAATGACTCTCCTCTAATTTCTTGATTTGTTCCTTCAGATTCTTACCCACCCATCCACCACTCTCCTTTCCTGTGATTTTACCATTAACTGGAGGACCTGGGGTGAAGGGGCATCAAAAATGTGCCTGACCCCCATTGTAGAAAAGCGTTAGCTCACTGGGATCAGGCACTTTTTCAGCTCATGCTTCCACATATCGATGATACAACTTCTTCGCTTCCTGCACATCCTCCACACCATGGATCAATGTTCTTCCATCCTTAAAAACGACGAATCTCTTCTCCTCCATATGGAACCGGAGGAGCACCTCATTTACCCTGGCTTCCCCGGCAAAAGGTTCGATTCGCTGGGCTAATCGCTCCAGGTTAACGTTTTCTTTCCGGCCCGGTCGGACTTGGACCGTATTCCTTCCGCACAGGACGGCGGTTCGGATGCCTTTTTCCTTTTTCAAATAAGGAAACTGAGCGTCGTCTGAGCAAGAAGCACAATGAGGATCTTTAAGTTTCACTACGTCAATCGAACTGTACTGCCTACCCCACACATCAAAAGAAACCAAGTGCGTCGACATTGAATGACCGGTAAGGAACTTCAGACATTCCGCCGTCTGATAGGCTGCGGTCACCTGGACAGCCGGTCCGATAATGCCAGCAGTCTCACAAGTCTCCCCGTCCTGCGGCAGCTGATCGATCAGGCATTGGAGGCACGGTGTTTGACCAGGCAGGATAGACAGCGAGATGCCATCGCTTTTGACACACCCGCCATAGATCCAGGGGACCTTATACTTACAAGCAGCATCATTAATGATGAAACGCGTGTTGAAATTATCGGTCCCATCGATCAGGATATCAACATCTTTCAACAACAGTTCTGCATTTTCCGGGTCAAATTCTTCCGCAATTCCTTCCACATTGATTGTGGAGTTTATTGCTTTCAGCCTGGCTTCCGCTGCTTTTGCTTTCGCCCTCGAGCCCGCAGCGTCTTCTTCCGTATACAGCTGTTGTCTGGCAAGGTTGCTCCACTCGATATAATCGCGGTCGATAATCCTAATCCTGCCTATCCCGGCCCTCGCCAGCATTTCTGCATTGGCACTGCCTAAAGCCCCCGCTCCGACGATGAGTACATGTTTTTCAGCTAATAGTGCTTGTCCTTCTTTCCCGATCGGGGCAAACCGCTCCTGGCGGGAGTACCGTTCTGCCATCAGGTGACCAGCCCGCTTTCCGGACTGCTTTTTATCCCGTATGCCTTCTTCCCGATTCTTCCTGCCTCATACCCGAGTCTTCCTGCCTGAATAGCAAACTTCATAGCCTCCGCCATTTTGACCGGATCACCGGCACTAGACACGGCAGTATTCAATAGTACTCCATCGGCACCAAGCTCCATCGCATGAGCGGCATCCTTCGGAGAACCAATTCCAGCATCGACGATGACCGGGATTTCTGACTGTTCAATGATAAATTGCAGGTTCATCTCATTGACGATTCCCCGGCCGGAGCCGATCGGAGAGGCCCCCGGCATGATGGCATGAATGCCCGCTTCCTCTAACCGCTTGGCCAATACAACGTCGTCCGAGGTATACGTGAGTACCGTGAACCCTTCCTCCAACAGCTGCACGGACGCCTTCATCGTTTCAAACGGATCCGGTAATAGCGTTTTGTCACAGCCGATTACTTCGACTTTAATCATGTCACACAAACCGGAGGCACGGGCAAGGCGGGCGATCCTGACTGCTTCTTCGGCTGTCTTGGCACCAGCCGTGTTCGGAAGCAGGCTGTATTTTTCAAGGTCCAATTCTTCCAGCAGGTTCGGTTCATTTTTATCAAAAATATCCATTCTCCTGACAGCGAACGTAAGAACTTCCGTTTCGGAAGCGGCCACTGCTTCTTTTTGTTCTGCAAAACTCGGATATTTCCCTGTCCCAAGCATCAATCTTGAACGAAATGTCTTATCACCAATCGTTAACATGTTCATCCTCCTCCTACAAAATGTACAATTTCAATCTTGTCCCCATCGGCAAGCTTCGCCTTTTCATAATCAAACCTTCGGATAATTTCTTTATTGTGCTCCACCACGGAGATCTTTTTCTTAATGTCATAAGAATCAAGCAGTTCCGATACTGTGGTGACATTGTCGGGTAAATCAATGCTTCTTCCGTTAAGTTGAATATTCATAACTGGATGCTCCTTTCCTATCCAAACGCTCTGGTGAAAACAACTCCCGGAAAGCCTGGTGTACATCTTGCTTCGTCATCAGATCCTTCATCATCTGCCCCGTAGCAGGTGCCAGTAAAATACCATTTCTATAATGTCCGGTGGCAAAGTAGAACCCCGTAAGTGTCGGGTGCTCACCGATAATCGGCAGACCATCAGCAGACCCAGGCCGGACGCCTGACCAGAACTCCTGCATCGGTTCTTCTTTCAGTTCTGGAAAAACCGCAAACACCCGACTCATCAGATCCGCTAATCCCCCCGCTGTTGTTCCTGAACTTAAGTCATCAAGTTTGGACGTCGCTCCAACGATGTAACGCCCATCCGGTTTAGGGACGATGTAAAAATCTTTAAAGAACAACGCTTCCTTAAAATAATGCTTCCTTGGTTTAATCGAAAAGCATTCCCCCTTCACAGCTTTGATCGGATTATCCATCCCTGTCGCTTCAAACCATCGCCCACTGTCCGCTCCAGAAGCTGCCACGACCTGGTTTGCTGTTATCGAAGCATTTTCTAATTGTACTGTGAAAATGCCCTCCGTTTTTGTAACCTCAAGGACATTCGTGTTTTCCAGTAAGTCGCCGCCATAAAGCAAGGCCGCCCGTTTCAAAGCTTCGCACGTGGCTGTTGGTTCGACATGGCCATCTTTGGTCATAAACAACGCCCCGGACACCTCCGGCGGAAGAGCAGGTACTTTTTCCCTCACCTGTTCTGCTCCCAGCCATTCCAGGCTGGCAAATGCATGCTTTTTCTCCAGGAGCTCCCGCTTATGCGTTTCATCCATTGCGACTTCCATCATTCCAAACGGAGAAAGCCCGATATCAATCGCCGTTAGTTCATGAAGTTCTTTCCATAAGCTCTGATATAAATCTCTACTCTTCTCACAAAATTGATGATAGGCGTCTGATGCCTGGTGCTCTGTATGGACCCCGAGCATACCTGCAGCTGCTTTCGTAGCTTTACTGCCACTCACCTGCTTATCAAGGACGACAGCGCGGACCCCGCTCTTGTTTAAATAGTAGGAAATTGAATGACCGATGATGCCACCGCCAATAATTGCCACATCATAATGTTCCTTCATGGATCGTTAGCTCCTTTACATACCTTTTTACAGCTTGAAGCGGTTGAGCAGCCTCGAATATCCCTGACATGACAGCAACTCCCGCGGCACCCGCTTTCTGTATTTCTACTATTCTATCGGGAATGATACCGCCAATCGCGATCACAGGAATATCAATCGAAGAAGTAATAGATTCGAGCTCCTCGATGCCCCTTGGCGCCATTCCTTTTTTGCTGTCTGTAGCATAGACATGACCAAACATCACATAATCGGCACCTTCCTCCTCCGCCTGTCTAGCCGCTTGAAGCGAGTGAACCGATACCCCGACCTTTAAAGAAGAATCCGCCTGTTTCACCTTAGTCACCCCGGAGCCCTTTTCTTTCAGGTGAAGATTCAGAACACCGGTCTTACCTGCCACGTCTAATCGACAATGGACACACAGCTTGGCCCTATCCACCCCTCTTACGATCAACTCTTCTACCATCCACTGATAGTCATCTTCAGCCATATGAGGTTCTCTTAAAATAATGGAATCTACCAATGGCTCAATTTCTTCAATTGCCGCTGACAACTCCCTCGTTTCCATTTTTCCATTCGTCACTGCCACCAGTTTCATACCAGCACACCTTTTTTAAGCATTAAAAATACCACTTCCCCCGGAGGAAAAGTGGTATGTCCCATTTACTTTAATTGGCAATCATGATAGAAACATAGACTTGCTCTTTCACGACGCCATCGTCGTCACTTTCCTCCGCTGGTGTTTCAAGCCAGATCAGGTTCCGAGGGTCCCAAAGTTATACTTTGATCTCAGCCTTTAAGGAAAGGCACCCCTAGTGAATATTTTTATGCAGTTTTTGGTAACGCTTCATTTCTTACTTTACAATAATTTCGCCTTCTAGTCTAGGATGTTTTCTGATTTTTTCGAGTATTATTTTTAGCTATATTCCCTTTAACATTCCCAAATAGAGCTTAAACAACAAGCGCCTGACCCCCGCTGTAGTAAAACGGTAACTCACTGGGGGTCAGGCACTTGTTAACCGGGAGGTCGGGCTTATCCCTTTCTGCTTCAGCCATCATCAGCCAGTCGGAACCCGCTGAACTGCCATTTCATATCGGGATAAAAGAAGTTTCTGTAGGTCAGTCTCGTATGTGTGCGGGGGGTCACACAAGACCCGCCTTTCAACACCATCTGGTTGGCCATGAATTTCGCATTATACTCTCCCAGCGACCCATCCAGCGGTTTATTTCTTGGGTAAGGAACATATGGACTTTGCGTCCACTCCCAAGTTTCTCCGAACGCTTTATCAAACTTGCCTCCCTTATAATAGGAATTCGGATGATAGGTGTCATTTTCCATGAAGTTTCCTGCGATTTCTTCATTCCTCATCGCATGCTCCCATTCCTGTTCGGTCGGGAGTCGTTTACCAGCCCAACGTGCATAGGCATCTGCTTCATAGAAACTGATATGGACAACAGGGGCATGCATGTCCAATTTCTTCAGACCTGCCAATGTAAAGATATACCACTCTCCATCCTCCTGCACCCAATATTGCGGGTGACGCCACTTATCTTCGTTAACCTTCTGCCAGCCATCCGACAACCAATAATGGGAGGTTTCATAACCATTATCATCAATAAATTCGAGAAATTCCCCATTCGTGACCGGTCGATTTGCCAGCCGATACGGTTCCAGATAGGTTTTATGACGAGGGCCTTCATTATCAAAAGCAAAGCCATTCCCGTCATGTCCCACTTCTACTAAACCGCCCTCAATTTCATGAAAAGTTAACGCTGGTGCTTCCAATGATGGCTGGTCATCTCTCTCCTGGAAAGCAGGATAGAGCGGATTGAAGGAAAAGTTGAATTTGATATCCATCAGGATCAATTCCTGATGCTGCTGCTCATGATGAAGGCCAATTTCCACTAGCTGATGAATCTCCCCGGCGTCTTCTTCCGTAACTTTATCCAGCAAATCGAGCAGATGATCATCGACATATTCACGAAAATTCAAAGTTTCCTGAACCGTCGGCCGTGTGATTGCCCCTCTCTGGCTTTGCGGGTAAGGCTCACCTACTGTTTCATAATAGGAATTGAAGAGATAATTGAATGCTTTATTGAAATGCTGATAGCCAGGCTGGTAGGCTTCTAAAATGAACTTTTCAAAGAACCAGGTGGTATGGGCAAGGTGCCATTTCGTTGGGCTTACATGCGTTGCTGCTTGTACCATGAAATCTTCTATATTGAGATTGGATACCAGTGTTTCCGTTTGTCCTCTAATTTCTCCATATCGTTTGGCCATTTCTTTTATAGGGGTTTCAATCATATAGCGATTTCTCCTTTCTTTTTTATAACCTCTAATTGGATACCTTCTTCCTGTCTTCTTCCATAGGAGCCTGCTGATAACCTGCACGTGGGATCTGGGCATGAGTGGCGATCCCTTTCACCGTCGAAATCGCCTGGACAATTACAAAAAACAGTACCGGAAAACCAGCAACAGTTGCCATCTGCTTGACTGCATCTACACCGGTGATCTCTCCCCCGGTACCGGCTGTAATCGTAAGGAGCGCCATCAGCCCCATCACCACACCCCAAAAAACTTTCACCTTGGCTGGCGGTTCCGGACTCAAAATCGTATTCCCGGTAGTTGTTAGTGCGGACACCGTGGTAGTCAGTGAGTCAGCAAGCGTCGTAAAGGAAATGAAGATGGTCAGTAACATCAGCCAGCTGATAATCGTAGAAAGAGGCAATTGTTCCAGGAATACAAATAGGGATAATTCCAGTCCTCCTGCTTCATTATTAATCAGGTTCCATAGCTGCCCGTCCCCTTTCCAGTCGAAAAAGACGGCGGAACCACCGAATGCCCAGAACCAGAGCATGCCGAACAGAGATGGAAGGAGCATGTTTACTACCACGAACTGACGCAGTGTCCTGCCATATGCTAAACGAGCCAGGAACATCCCGGTGATCGGGGCGTAAGCGAGCCAGATGGCCCAGTTGAAAATCGGCCACCATCTCGGCCATTCTGATCCCTCCATAGCACTCATCCACAGGAACTTTTGCGGCATATTAGTCAAAAAATTGCCCGTTGCCTGCGTCCCCAGATTCAAGATAAAAACGGTCGGACCAAATACAAATACGAACGCAAGCAGGAATAGAAAAATTTTTGTATTCTGATCAGCCAGAAACCGAATTCCTTTTTGCAGGCCGGTGTAACTGGAAATCACATATGTAGCCGTAATGACAGCAATCAATATTCCCCATAGAAAAGGGCCTGTACTAAAACCGGTTAAATGATTAATGCCGCTTCCGATTTGAAGGATTCCTTCCCCCAGAACGGCAGCCATTCCTCCGGCAATGGCGAACATAGCTAAAATATCGACAAAAGTCCCTGTCCAACCGAACGCCCTGTTGCCAATCAGCGGATATAATGTGGCACTGATATTGTATGGAAGCTTTAGGTTATAGTGGGCGTAAGCCACCGCTATCCCGGACAGGACATAAATCGCATAAGGTGCAAGCGTCCAATGGGTAAGTGCAGAAGACAGGGAAAATACCGCTGCCTGTTCTGTACCAGGTTCTATCCCTAATTCCTCCGGCGGGGAGCTGAAATGTGTAATCGGTTCGGCAAGCCCCCAAAATAAAATCCCCACTCCAATGCCGGCGGTCAGGGAAATCGCAAACCAGGTATACTTGTTTACGATCGGCTTAGCATCAACTCCACCGAATTTGATCGACCCATAACGGGAAAATCCTAAATAGAGACAAATAAAAATGATAATTAATACCGTCAAATTGAACAGCCATCCGAAATTGATGAAAGCAAAGTCGACAATGGCTGTCTGCGCCTCATAAAACCCTGCTGGATTGATAATTCCACTCAGGACGGTTATAGACAAAAGAATAGCCATGGGCAAAAAGACAGCCCACCTGATTTTTTTCGGTTCCATAAACGATGCAAAGCCTCCTATTCAATTAGAAATGTCCAATAAACATGAACACTTTATCCACCTTCCCAATTGTAAGAAAATTAAAACATAAATAATGAGGCTGGGACAAAACCCAGTAAATTAAACGGAAAGTGGTCGGCATCAAAATGATGCCGACCACTTTTTTATGGTTTTCTTTTATTTTCAATAAAGAAAATAAGGACCACCTCTGATAAAATTAAAGTTACCACACAATAACCATCGGAGGTGTCCTTATGTTTAAACAGTATAACATGAACCAAGTAATCTTGCCTATGGATGTGGAAATGAAACTTCAAGATAATGATATCGCCTATGCCGTGCATGAGTTGGTGGAAAGTATTCCGGATGAAGCCTTTTCAGCATTCCTGCGTGACACGGGATGCCCGGCGTATCACCCACGCATGATGATGAAGGTCATTTTATGCGCCTACACCCAATCCGTGTTCTCTGGAAGAAAAATCGAAGGGCTACTCAAGGATAGTGTGCGTATGATGTGGCTGGCTCAAGGTTATGAACCCAGCTATCGAACCATTAATCGGTTCCGTGTCCACCCCGCCGTCAAAGATCTTCTTCGCCAGAGCTTTGTCCAGTTTCGTTCCCGACTGGTTCAAGAAGATATCATTGATGCGGAAGCTATTTTTATTGATGGAACCAAGATAGAAGCAAACGCCAACAAGTTTACGTTCGTCTGGCGTAAGGCCGTCGAAAACTACAGCGACAAGCTAATAGAAAAGTCCAACCAAATGTATGATGAATTAGTGGAAAAGGAAATCATCCCTGAAATAGAAAGGGAAAATCCGGAGGAATTATCGGTCGACGAACTTTCTGATATAGCCGAAACATTAGATGAAAAAGTCGAAGACTTGAACCGGAAAATTGAAGAAAGCGAAGACACAAGTGAACGAAAACAAATTCGTTCCGAACGCAAAGAACCGAATCAGGCCAGGAAACAGTTCAGAGACTTTGCGGCGCGCAAGCAAAAATATGCGAACGACATGGAAATCTTCGGGAAAAGGAATAGTTATTCGAAGACAGACCACGATGCGACATTTATGCGGATGAAAGATGATTACATGAAGAATGGGCAATTGAAAGCCGGCTATAATATCCAAGTTGCGACGGAAGGTCAATACGCCCTCGCTTATGATATTTTTCCGAACCCCACGGATATGCGTACCTTCGGTCCTTTCCTTGATCGGATCGAACAGGATTACTTTGAACTTCCGAACTACATCGTCGCCGATGGGGGCTATGGGAGTGAAGAAAATTATGAAGATGTCCTGGAAAACCGGGAGCGTGAGCCTCTGATTACATACAACTCTTATCGTAAAGAGAAGACGAAGAGCTTTCAAAAAAATGCCTTCCACTCCGCGAATTGGTCATACAATGAAGAAGAAGATTCCTATACGTGTCCTAACGGAAAACAAGTGACGTTCCGTTACCGATCCCAGAAAACCGATCGAAACGGTTATACTCGGGAGTTCAAAGTGTACGAGAGCGAAGATTGTACGGGATGTCCGCTCCGTTCCCCGTGCACGAAGGCAAAAGAAGGGAACAATCGAAAAATCTATTATAATGAAAAGTGGGAGCAACAAAAAAATACGGTGAGAGAGAAGCTTTCGGATGAGAAAACCGGCGAACTCTACGGCAGACGCAAAGTAGATGTAGAGCCAGTTTTTGGATTTCTGAAGGCTAATTTGCGTTTCACTCGCATGTCCGTTAGGGGCAGCGATAACGTTGAAAATGAATTAGGTTTTGCCTTTTTGGCCGTGAACTTGAGAAAGTACACGGCCTGAAACGGAAACCGTCTAACCAATTATGAGATTGACTCAGTAAAAAAGGGTTCCGGTCATCAAAATTCGATAATCGGAACCCTTTTTTTACTATTTTCGGCTAGTTATGTCCCAGCCTCTTTCTCATTGTTGCTTTTGTTGTAATAGTTTCAGGAGATCCAGAAAATGGTCGTCCCGTGTATGAATGGCTTGTTCACCATGATCTTCGTATTGGTAAAATCCTTGATTCGTTCTAATGCCAAGCTGTTCGTTCTCCACCATTTCCTTTAAGAAGGAAGGGACTTCCCTTGTATTAGAGAGATCTTCTAATATCTTTCCAACCATCGCTTGTGTGGTCTGCAGGCCGGCTAAATCCTGACTTTCCATCGGTCCGCAGAAAGCCCATTTAAAGCCCATGCTCCCTTTCATGGCAATATCAATATCTTCCGCCGTAGCCACTCCCTCTTCCATTAAGTGGAATGCTTCGCGAAGCATAGCTACTTGAACGCGGTTGACGATAAAACCTGAAATCTCTTTTTTCAGAACTACTGGCGATTTTCCGATTTCTTTCATTAAATCATAAGTTGTTTCGACGACGCTTTCCTCTGTTTTTTCTCCCTTGACAATCTCCACAATTGGCACCAGTTGTGGCGGGTTGAAAAAGTGAGTAATGACAAACCTTTCCGGATGCTTCGCTTTTTGAGTTAGTTCCTCCAATGGGAAAGTGGACGTATTAGAGGAAATAATCGTTTCGTCTGAAACACTATTTTCGATGATTTCGTATGTATCCAGTTTTTTCTCAAGATCTTCCGGAATGGATTCAAAAATAAAGTCAGCACCTTCGATCGCTTCATGCAAATCCGTTGTATACGAGATACGCGCTAACGTCTGATTCATATCGTTTTCCGTAAGTATTTCTTTTTCCACCATAATTTTTAAACTATTCGTCATAAGTTCTCTTGCATCTTCCAACGATGACTCGCGTCTGGCCCGGATTTTCACATTTTTTCCTGCCTGGGCAAATAATTGAGCCGCGCCATGCCCCATAACACCTGCTCCAAGTACTGTAATGTTTTTCATTTTACTACCCCTTTTGCATGGTTTTTTATAAGATTACGTTCGCCCCTGTTTCTTCATCAAATTTAACACGTTTTCAAAAAGCACGCTCTCCATCTCTTAGAAATGAAGTCCTGTTTTTTATTAACTCTACTATTTATTCTAAAAATATTTCGACATTTATGAAACTACGAATTCCTCTATATGCAACAACTTAGATTTTTTCATACAAATGAAAAATCCACTTCAGCTTTCTGCTTAAAGTGGATTCCTTCAAATTTAGAATATACAGCTGAAGTTATAGACTATTCGATCACTTGGTTTTTCAGCTTCCCGATTCCCTCTATTTCGATTTCGATATCATCACCAGGATTAAGCGGCCCCACTCCCGAAGGGGTTCCGGTGATAATCACATCCCCAGGGTTCAAGGTCATCACCTCTGTCACCTTGACAATCAAGGCCTCAATTTTATGAATAAGATCATTCGTGTTAGAGTGCTGTCTCACTTCCCCGTTAATGGACAGCTTAATATCTACCTGATTAGGGTCCAATTCTGTTTCAATTACCGGTCCCAGTGGTTTTAACGTAGGGAAAGACTTAGCTCTCGTAAATTGACCATCCTTTTTTTGAAGGTGCCTGTCCGAGATATCGTTATTACCCGTATAGCCGAATACATAAGACAGTGTTTCATATTTGCTTTTTTAAAAAAATAATGATACGGCCTGACCCCTATGGATTAGCTTGGGGCCAGGCTCAAATTATTCCTCACGGAAAACCTGCTCTACCATTTTATCAACATGAATTTCCATCGTATTGATAAGCGGAATAGATACATCGCCTTCCTTTAAAATCATCGGTAGTTCTGTGCATCCAAGAATCAGACCATCAATACCAGACTCCTCCACCATCTGATTTACCACCTGGATAAAATCTTTCTTCGTATCCTCTTTCACAATGCCGTTTTCTAATTCGTCTACAATTTTTTCATGCAAATACGCCTGCTGCTCTTCAGATGGGACCGTAATTTTCTCCTGATGCTTCCAGAATTGCTCCTTGAAAAAATCATGCTCCATCGTAAACTTTGTCCCTAGCAGGCCTGCGTTTTCGATGCCCATTTCCTTTGTCCGCTCGTACGTAGCCTCAACAATACTGATCATCGGAACATCAACCTGCTTACGGACTTCATCAAAGACGATATGCGGGGTGTTGGCAGCAATGACAATAAAATCAGCCCCAATCGACTCCAGCTGCTGTGCGGCTTTCCCTACATAATCGATCAGCTTATCGATTTCATTTTCTGAAATAAATTGAAAAATATTATACATGTTGATGCTGTTAATGTAGAGCTCCGGGAGCTTCTGCCTGCTGTTGACACGCTGCTGGTACTTATCAATGAAAAGCTTGTAATAATCCACGGTCGACTCCGGACCTAACCCACCTATAATACCTGCTCGTTTCATACTAACATCCCCTCCTCTAGAACATTGCTACCTTAATTTTCGCATGGGGGATTGGATAGTTCAATAAATAAAAACTCCTGACCCCCACGGTAACCTATTGGGGATCAGGGGAAATTGATAGTTCTATAGCAATGAAAATACCACTACTTTAAGGGGAAAATTCTACCAGTAATAGGAGCTATTAGGGTAATAATAAGAGTCGCTCATTCCGGACCTTCGTCCAAACCGATTACTTTGCTGGCCTGGCATCGTGCCACCGCCAGGCATGCCACCTTGACCAGGTCCAGGCATCATACCGCCGCCTGGCATTCCCTGACCGTTCCCCTGCCCGGGAGCTGGAAATCCTGGCATTCCGCCTTGGCCATTTCCACCCTGACCCGGAAATGGTAGCTGGGGCATCATGCCGCCTTGACCATTTCCGTTGCCATTGCCCTGGTCAGGCATTGGGAGTTGTTCCAGTATCTCACCGTAAGGAATTTCTTCCTGACCCCCGTTTCCGTTCCCATTGCCATTTCCGTTGCCGTTTCCTTGACCGTTGCCCTGGCCTGGTCCGCCTGGTGCTCCCTGGACTGGCACAGGATAACAGACAACAGAAAGCTCTTCCCCATCGGATGGTGTAAATGTACCTTCTATTCCACCTTCTATTTGTGGCGCACTATCTTGAGGGAAGCACACCATGGGACCCTGGCCGCCATTTTGCTGTCGGTGTCCCGGGTAAGTCATTGGCTGATAAGGATAATAATAATACATGTCATTCGCCTCCTTGATATACATCCTCATCCTATTCAGCTTCAGCCCGCTTCGGGTGCCTCCACCCCAAAAATGATTCACCCGCCCATATTTCAAAATGTAAAAAACAGAGCTTTTTATGAGACAATACATTGATATATTAGAAAATACGGATACTAACTGAGACACATTCCACAACATAATAGACAATTTCGAAGTTTAAATAGACAAATTCAAAAATAAATTAGACATTCCCGCGCTTTTCCTAGACAAATACTGCTTATATGAGACAACTCAAAATCGCCATCTCTACTAATTTAAAAAGTGCCTGACCCCCAGGAAAGAATTGGGTGTCAGGCACTTTTCAGGAATAAAATTATAATGGTGAACGGCAGATGCCTGCACCTATTCCAAGTGAATTATAGTGATTTTTTATAGTTTCAATCAGCGGCTGCTCTGTGGCTTCATCAATCAGCCTCTTGTATTCTTCATACCTGGTCCCTTTATTACACAGGTCATGCAGCATGCTTTTCATTTCCCGCGGATAAATATTTCCGACCATACTGGAAAGCCCATTGCATCCTTCCTTTACCTGCTGGTCAGCCTGCATGTCTCCTGCTGCATACAAAATAAAATTATCAGGAAATTCTATATCAGCATGCCGCCTCTTATCTCCACCATCTTTCAACCCAGTAATATTCGAGTGCCTTCTAAGAAGTTCCCGAAAGGAATCCGTGCTTAAGTCAAAACCGGTTCTCGCAGGGTTATTATAAAGGATCGCTTCCTTTGTACTTAGTCGAAGCAATTCTCCCGCATAGTGAACAGCCTGGTGTTGCGTAGGTCTAATATAAGGAGGAAATCCGAGCAGCAATCCATCAAAAACCGAGTCCTCTAATTTTCTGACGAGTCTTTGTGCGTCTTTCAACCGCGTGGCAGCCACTCCAAAAATAAGCTCCACACCTGTAAAATCCTGCTCATTAAAATAATCGATAATTTGCATTCTTTCTTCAAGGCTCATCGAGTGCTGCTCACCGGTTGTACCAGATATGACTACAGAGTCCACCCCATTCTCTTTCAAATAAGTAATAATTGAGCGGAACCCTTCCACATTCAACTGTTCATCGTCCAAAAAAGGTGTTGGAATGGCCACGTTAAAAGGCTTCATGTAAGTCCTCCTCTAAGTCCCACTCAAATGGGGTTACTTTTCTTCACACCACCGCAGAATGAAATCAGCGATTACATTCGTCACCGTCTTTAAACTTTCCAGCTCAATGTATTCGTTTGGCGCGTGCATATTAGCACCACTCGGCCCATAACAGGTAGCCGGGATGTTAAACTCTCCGTATGCTCTTAGGTCCGTCGTTGCCGTGAAAGCCAGGTTCTCCGCCTGGGTGCCGGTGACAGCATTATGGGAGTTGCTCATCTCTTGCATGATGGCTTCTTCATTGGAAATCGTGTAGCCCGGCGCAGAGAAACCGAAAAATGTAACTTCCGGTGCCGCTTCTTTCAGCCAGTCATCTTCCTTTGCTGCATCCAGTAACCACTGTTTGACTTCTTTTTGAACAGTTTTTGGATCGGTTCCTGGGTAAAAGCCGACTCTCGCGTCAAAAGTACATTCTGTCGGCACACTGGAAGCCCAGTCTCCGCCTTCTACTTTACCGACATTGACATTGAGCGGATGCGGGTGATGATCAAAATCAGGGTGTTTCGGCTGGCTGTTGATATGCTCCCGATAATCCATCAACGCATCCATCAGTTTATGTGCCTTCATAATCGCATTTTGCGCACTCTCTGCCCGTTCGACGTGAGCGCCCGCCCCCTTTACTTTAACCTGGAGCCACATGACACCCACTTGGGAATGAAGGAGACGCAAATTGGTCGGTTCCGGAATCATGGCACCATCGGCGGTATAACCGCGGTCCAACAAAGCTAGCGCCCCATTACCGGTACACTCCTCTTCAATGACACTTTGGATCTGCAAGTCTGCACCCAGCTCCACGCCGAGGTTACGCAAGGCTTTGACGGCGAAGACGATGGCTGCGAAGCCGCCCTTCATATCAAGCAGGCCTCTGCCATACATCTTGCCATCTTTGATGACAGGTGCATATGGATTCGTATCCCACTGGTCTTCAGGGCCGGCACTTACTACGTCCATATGGCTCTGCAGGATCAGGCTTTTCCCTTTTTTCGGACCGGTGCTTTTCCATTCTCCTACGACTACCGGGCGGTCTTCGTAAGACCAGTCGGGTTCCCCGAAGTTTTCATAATCTTTCAACCGCTCTGGATCGACTGCCACCGACTCCGTCTCCAGCCCCATATCGTGCAAGTAATGATAGATAAATTCCTGTACTTCTTTTTCATTTCCTAACGTACTTGGAAAACTTCCGAGCGTTTTCAAAAACAGCTTTTCTTCTTCCCATAATTCATCTATTTTCTTTCTTACCAGATCTTTGTTTGTTCCCATCACAAATGCCCACCTTATTCCGATATTCTGGTCTATTCTTCAGCCAATGCCAGCGTGGTTTGATAGAGCACGTTGGCACCGCTTATGATATCTTCATCCAGCGTCAGTTCCGATGGTACGTGACTCTTACCGTTGACACTTGGGAGAAAAATCATCGCAGTCGGACCAATATTGTTAATATACTTGGCATCATGCCCGGCTCCGCTGACGATTTTTCTTGAGGAATAGCCTAAGTCTTCAACACTTTCTTCAATGGCATCGAGAATTCCTTTGTCAAAATCGATTTTTTCTGTTTCCCATAGTTCCGTCGTCTCGACGTCCACTTGTCTTTTCTGGCATACTTCCCGAATAAGAGTCTTTGCTTCTGCTACCGCTTCCTCCCTCAGAGAATCATCGGTGCTGCGGATATCCACGGTGAAATAAACCTCACCAGGAACGCAATTGACGGTGTCAGGTGACGCCGAAATTTTGCCGATGGTTACCGTCACCTCTGTATCCGCGACCTTTTCCAGATGGTGCATGATTTCCGCGGCAGCCATCAGCGCATCTTTTCGTAAATGCATTGGGGTAGGACCGGCGTGGTCCGCTTCCCCTGTAACCGTCACTTCCATCCAGCTGATGCCCTGAACACCTTCCACAATTCCGATCTGCTTGTTCTCATCCTCAAGAACCGGGCCCTGTTCGATATGGAGTTCCACAAAAGAATGAAAGTCTCCGAGCCTGTTTTCTTTTTCGCCTTTGTACCCGATTCTTTGCAGTTCCTTCTGAAAGCTGTGTCCGTCACGATCTTTTCTGCTATAGACATAGTCCTTATCAAATACACCGGCTATACCACCAGACCCAAGCATCGGGGGTTCGAACCTCGCTCCTTCTTCGTTCGTGAAATTGATAATTTCCACGGGCCTGTCTGTTTCGATGTTATGATCATTCAATGTGTTGACTACTTCAAGCGCCAGCAGCACACCGAGCACACCATCGAACCTGCCTCCTGCCGGCTGCGTGTCCAGGTGAGAACCAAGTACTACTGGAGGAAGATCTTTCTTTCCTTTCCTTCTGGCATACATGTTTCCAAAGTCGTCAACACGCACGGTCAGGCCAGCCTGTTCACACCAGGCTTTGAGTAGATCTCTCATTTCTTTATCCTCATCGGAAAGAGCCAAACGCCTTAGCCCCTTCCCGGGAATAGCACCGATTTCCGAGCTTTTCGATAAATTAAGAAATAGCCTTTCTTCGTTGATATGATTGAACGTTTTCATCTCCCCTACTCCCTCCTTCTTTTCTACAAGCCGAGTTTAATGAAGAAATAACCCCAGACTACCACGGATATAAATGTGAACAATACAGAAACCGTAATGATCTGTTTATACTGTTTTTTAATCTTTTGAAGACCGTCCGGCTGTTTCATGAATTCCTGGATGGTTATTTTCGCCATTCCGGTACTCTTCATCTCTGTGAAGTAATTCAGCTCGTATGTGGTTGGTTTTGTTACTAGAGCTGCAATAATCAGAGTAGCGACCGAGACCAGAAGGGCGAGCATCAGTTCATCGACGCCAGTCGGTAGTGTCATGACTCCCGCCTTAATAAGCTCACCGAATAGGATGAACGAAGCCACCCCGGCAACCATGCTGATGGAAGCTGCTTTGCTATTCATTTTCTTCCATTCGAACGATGCTACTATCGTTGGCAGCCAGCCGACAGCAAAGATGGAGCCTGCATAAATGGAAATCCAGTAGATAGCAGACGGCTGCGCGATGGCGATGGCGCAGATGACAACCGCTACGATTACCTGCCCGATTCTGGCAGCAGTCAGGCTCTGTTTTTCATTAAGCTCTTTTTCAAATAATCTTTCATACAAGTCTCGGGATAATGCGAAACCTACGAGAACGAAAAGGGTTGAAGCCGTGGACATGATAGAAGCCATTAAAGCAGCGAGGCCTACTCCGGCAATCGCAGGGGTGGTGAATTCCATAAACCCAACAATCATAGCATTATCCGCTGGAGTAATGTTTGGTTTCAGCACTTGCATGCCACCTGCAGCAATGAAAACCGTCAGCTGCATGAATGGTGCAAAAAATACACCGATAATGGCAGTTTTCAATATAACGAAGTCGTTTTTGGCAGGAAACACACGGGACACAAGGGCAGGCATACAAGTAAAGAAAAGAATCCATACTAGGAACTGGGAAATCGACCATCCGATCGAGCGATCTTCCGTACCGCCGATCGTCCAGAAATTAGGCAGTGTCTCGGAAAGACCTTTCATTTGTTCAAAACCTGCCTGTCCAATAATCATTGGTGCGATGACAACAGAGATAGCCAGCATCGTGAAAAACATTAGCGTATCGGTCACCACAACACCGTACATTCCACCAAAAGCAGTGAAAGCAATTAAAGCGACCGTAAATAGTACGATAAGCAGTTTAAAGTTTATTCCTGTAATTTCACTGAGCACCAGTCCTGCTCCAATGAACTGGATAACCCCATATCCAACTAATCCGACAATCATTATAACAATAGCAATAATGCTGACCCATTTGTTATTGAATCGTTTATCAAAGAAGTCCGGCATCGTCTTACAATTTAACGCTTTCATTTTTCTTCCAACATACACAACTGCAAGCAGTGTTCCGATCCAGGCACCAAATGAACCAAGTGTCGCGATAACCAGAGGCCCCTCTGCATAGGACACACCGGCAATTCCTAATAAAGTCGCGGCACTAAGATAAGTGGCTGCAAGGGTACCAACAATCAGTAATGTCGATCCCCTTCCTCCCATTGTATAGAAATCGTCACTATTTTTAACATAACGGGCTATGAAAGCCCCGGCAAGAACGTAAAGTAATAAAACGAGCGCAAATATAGTTAACGCCATATGTCATCCCCCCTAAATATTACTCTTGATGTGTTTATTTTCATCATCTGCGTTAACTTCCTGTTCCTCTTTCTTTTCCAACTCCCTGATGACAGGGAGGTACTGCTTCCGCAGAATTGCTATCACTACAATCGAAGAAACGACGGTCACAAGCGTCGCGTTTAAAAATAATATCAGTACTTCGACATTCATCATTCCACCTCCATTTAACAATAAAGCCTATTGAATGCCCCCGATGGACAGGTATTTTGTTTCTACGTATGGCTCAATTCCTTCAGGACCACCTTCGCGACCGATGCCGCTCTCTTTCATTCCACCGAACGGCGCATGAGCTGCAGAAGGCGCTCCATCATTCCAGCCGAGTATTCCAAACTTCAGATGTTCCTGAAAATAGATACCGGTTCGGTAATCATTGGTGAAAAAGTAGGCAGCCAGACCGAATGGCGTGCTGTTGGCAATTTCCACCGCTTCTTCATTTTCACGGAACGTTGTCAATGGAATGACCGGGCCGAATGTCTCTTCCTGCATGATGTCCATTTCTGCCCCGACATTTTCGAGGACGGTCGGATGTACAAAATAGTACCCTTTTTCATCATCTTTGTCATATTGATGCCCATAAAGCACCTTGGCACCTTTAGCCACAGCATCTTCAATTTGTCGATTAATCTTTTCATATCCTTCCCCATTGATCACCGGTCCAACATCTGTATTTTCCTCGAGTCCGTTTCCGACCTTCAGCTGTTTGACACGAGAGGTCAGCTGCTCGGAAAATTCGTTGGCAATATCTTCATGAACCAGGACACGGTTCGCACAGATGCATGTCTGCCCTGCATTTCGGAATTTTGACGCAAGTGCCTGCTCGACAGCGAAATCAATATCGGCATCTTTTGCGACGATGAGCGGCGCATGCCCTCCGAGCTCCATGGATACATGCTTCATCGTAGCGGCACTGTTTTTCATCAGCAATTTACCGACTGGTGTAGAACCTGTGAAAGTAATTTTGCGAACCAATTTGCTGTCCGTGAAAATCGGTCCGACATCTTTCCCGTATCCATTTACATACTGAACAGCATCTTCGGGAATGCCTGCCTCATGTGCCAATTCAACGAGTCTCATCGTAGTAAGCGGCGTCTCTTCGGCAGGTTTTACAATGAACGTGCAGCCGGCGGCCAAAGCTGGAGCGGCTTTTCTCGTCATCATTGCTGCCGGGAAGTTCCAAGGCGTGATCGCCGCAACGAGTCCGACCGGTTCTTTCGTGACGATGATCCGTTTCGTCTCTGTATGAGCGGGAACGGTCCGCCCATAAAGGCGTTTTGCTTCCTCTGCATACCAGTCAATGTAGCTCGCCGCATAGGCGACTTCTCCGCGCGATTCTTTCAATGGCTTCCCGCTTTCCAATGTCATCACTTCTGCTAAACTTTCTGTCTCTTCTTTGATTTTGGATGACCACTCTTTTAGAAGCGCGGACCTTTGATGGGCATTTATCCTGGACCATGACTTAAAGGCATCGTCTCCTGCTTTTATCGCTTTTTTTATATCGGCAGCAGGTGTGACTGCCACTTCTCTAACTACTTCCCCGGTAGCGGGGTTGTTTACTTTAATTGTATTACTCATAAGTCCTCTTCCTTTCTTTATCAGTCTGCAGCTGCGTCAAATGCTCTATCCAGAATCTCTATTCCTTCTTTCAGCTCTTCATCCGTGATAACCAGCGGGGAAAGAAAACGGACGACGTTACCTTTTACACCAGCGGAGAGTAACAGTAACCCGTTATTATTCGCATAGGATGTAATTGCCGCGGTTCTTGTTTTATCAGGATTTCCTTCTGCATCATTGATTTCTACAGCGACCATCGCACCCAGCCGGCGAATATCACCGAGGAAACGATGACGGTCTTTCAATTCCACCAGTTTCTCTTCCAGTACAGCACCGATCTGCTCCGCTTTATCATTCAGGTTTTCTTCCTCAATGATATCAATAACCGCTAGTGCTGCTTCACAGGCAAGCGGGTTTCCGGCGTAGGTTCCGCCAAGCTCTCCCGGAGATGAAGCATCCATAATCTCCGCCTTACCGACGACGGCACTAAGCGGAAGACCGGCAGCAAGTGATTTCGATAGCGTCATAAGGTCTGGTTCGATATCAAAATGTTCACTCGCAAACAGTTTACCCGTACGGGAAAAGCCTGTCTGAATTTCGTCAGCGACAAACACAATGCCGTGCTCGCTGCAGAATTGCTGCACTTCCTGCACAAAGCGTTTCGGAGGTATGATAAAGCCTCCCTCTCCTTGTACCGGCTCCATAACTACACAAGCTGCCGTTTCCGGGGCAACCGATGTTACGAAGAATTCTTTGAAGCGATTGATACTGAAATCGATATACTCCTCATCGGTCATTTGCTCTGGTTTATTTGACATATACGGGAATGGAGCCTGATACACTTCCGGGGAGTATGGTCCGAAGTTGAATTTATATGGCTTCACCTTACTGGTCATTCCCATTGTCAGGTTCGTACGTCCGTGGAAAGCCCTTTCAAATGAAACAACTGCCTGACGATTGGTATATTTTCTAGCGATTTTCACTGCATTCTCAACGGCTTCTGCTCCCGAGTTGAACAGAATTGCCATCTTATCGAAAGAACCAGGTGTAATGGTACATAGCTTTTCAGCCAGGTTGATGTAGCTGTCATACATAATGACGTTGAATCCGGGATGAAGATAGCGGTCGGCCTGTTTTTTCACAGCTTCCGTTACTTTGGGATGTGTGTGCCCGACATTCAGCGTCCCAATCGCTCCTGCAAAATCAATCCATTTGCCACCTTCGTTATCAATCACTGTTGCACCCTTGGCATAGTCAGCTATATTGGTATTTCCGTTTCCTAATCCTTTAGGTATATATTTCTTTCTTTTCTTTTGTAAATCATCTCTTGTTAGCGTTTGATCCGTCATGTGTAACCCTCCCTGTAATTTGTAGATTATTATGACAATTATCTGGTATAATTAAAAGGACCAGTTTTTTAAATTTAATGGTACCAGAAACAAAGAAGGAGGGGAGACGCTTGTTTTTCCAGATTAAAAAGGGGGATGCATACCCCGCTATCTACAAACAGATTTATACACACCTGAAGGACCTGATTCTCGAGGAAGCCCTAACCGAACGAAAGCTTCCCTCAAAACGGAAACTAGCTCAGGATCTCGGTGTCAGTGTTAATTCTGTTGCTCACGCCTATGAACAATTACTTGCAGAAGGTTATATATACAGTGTGGAACGAAAAGGTTATATGGTGGAAGATATTACTCGCTATATTAAAAAGGACTGGGAGAACGATCCATTCCCCGATGAGCTGAAAGAAAACGGCAAGCAAGAAAGTTTCCGGCCGGAGGTTACTTTTTCACATATTGCAACCGATGCGGAGCATTTTCCATTCAAGAAATGGAGAAGGTACCAACAGCATGTAATCAATCATCACAAAAAACAGCTTTCCCTGCTGCCCCATCCCCAAGGTCCTTATGAACTCCGAGAATCGATTGCTACCATGATCGCCCTGAGCCGCGGTGTCCGATGCAGACCGGAACAGATTATCATAGGCTCAGGAACCCAGCCTCTGATTCACAAACTAATGTCCCTGCAGCCGCGTTCGACTACCATCGCAGTTGAAAATCCAGGCTACCAGCGTTTCTATCAGCTACTAAAAGATATGGATTTTACAGTAGAGCCAATCGACCTCGATGACCAGGGAATTTCTGTTGAGGCTATCAGGGAAAGGGATCCTAAGTGGGTTTTTGTTACCCCGTCCCACCAGTTTCCGACAGGCACGATTATGCCCATTAATCGGAGAATAAAACTTTTAAATTGGGCTGCTGAGTCGCCGGACCGCTACATCGTTGAAGATGATTATGATAGTGAATTCAAGTACGAGACGGACCACATCCCTTCGCTTCAGAGTTTAGACCGAAACCGACAGGTCATTTATACAGGAACATTTTCCAAAACACTGCTGCCGAGCCTGCGCATCAGCTATATGGTTCTTCCTCCTGATTTGTTAAAACGCTACCGCAATGCATTCAGTCATTGGATTGATGGCCCATCCGGTCTCAACCTGTGGACGCTGAAATATTTTATCGACAAAGGAGAATACAGCAGGCACATCAAACGAATGAATGCGCGCTACAAAGCGAAACGAGCGAAGCTCATTCGAGAGTTGCAGCGGGTTTTTGAAGATAAGATAACGATACAAGACATCCCTGCAGGTCTCCATTTTCTAGTTGAACTGGACACCGCTCTCTCCTATAAAGACATTGAAGAGCTGGCAAAAGAAAGAAAAATAGAATTATATACGATTCGCCGTTTCTATCTACAGGATATCAATATGCCCGAAACTGATAAGAAAAAGCTCATCATCGGTTTTGCTAATATGAAGGAAGACAAAGTGCAGGAATCTGTAGAACGGTTAGCCTCTCTTTTCTCCTGACTCCCATCTCTAGTCATTAAAATGCCGCAGTCGCTATGTTCCATCCAGCGACCTGCGGCATTTTATCTGAAAGCATCAGCCTGATTTCTTCAATTCCTCATACATGGCATGCTCTTTTTCCTGATCAGAAAGCAACGTCACTGCCACCAGTGTCACAACAGAAACCGGCAGCCCGAGGAAAACGGGGTGGAGACCAAATGGATGCCCGGCGATCTGCCAGATGAGAGCTACGACAAGCCCCGCCCACATCGCAGAAAGTCCGGCAGCTTTCGTGACACGGCGCCAGAACAGCCCAAACAGGACAGGAGCAAGCAGTCCGGAGACGAGCATGGCGGTACCGGTGATCCACAGTGTAACGAGCTGCGGGATATAAAGTGCCAGTAACAGCGAGATGATCGATACAACGACGACGGACATTCGGCTTAACGTCAGCATCTGTTTCTGATGGACGTTTTTCAGTCGTGGTTTGACAATATCATTGACGATTGATGAGGATGCTGCAAGGAAAAACGAGTCCGCACAGGAAATGACGGTAGCTAGCAGTGCAATCAGCATCACGATCACGAGTGGAAATGGCAGTACTTGGCCGATGATTTCATAATAGATCAGCGAAGGATCGATGTCGGTCATGTTAAGACCGAACTTCCCAAGAAAACCAATAACAATGGTAATGGCCGCAGTCAGGAAACCGAGTACGATCGCAGCCCAGAATCCAGTCTTGGCTGTCTTTTCGTCTTTCGCTGCCCAGAACCGCTGCCACAGGTCCTGTCTGACAAACTGGTAAGCTCCTATTGTCAGCATGTAAACGAAAAATTCGGAGGCACTGATGTTGAAGATACTCAGCATGTTTCCGCCTTCCGCATTTCGCGCTTCATCGGCAAGGCTTCCCCAGTCCCCGATCATGAACATGATGACAATCAGGAGGAAAAATATCCCGACTGTCTGAATCGTGCCATGGATCGCATCCTGAAGCATGACCGATTTGAGCCCGCCGAAGTAAGTCTTCAATGTTAACAGTACCCAGCTGATGATGATACCAGCAGTCATGCTGAGACCGGTGGTCAGCTGCAGAATCGTAGCAATAGCGACAAACTGCATCCCGGTGATGGCTGCATAGGCACATATAATACTGATAACGGTCGGGATTCTGGCACCTTCTCCATACCGCAAGGCGGTAAAGTCGCCTAATGTGACCATGTTATACCTTTCACCAAGCAGTCGAATGCGCTTCAATAAAAACGCGGCAATAACGATGGAAGTCAGCGTGAAGCCGATCGCCAGCCACTGCTGTCCCATACCAAAAAGATACCCATTTGTCATATAACCTAATAAAATCGAACCGCCAATCGCCGTACCGACGAATGTCAATACGAGCGGCATCAGTTTCGTGGACCGGCCGGCTACATTGTAATCGTCATACGTTTTGACATTTCGATTCACAAATAAGGATAATCCAAATAAAAACACAAAATAAACGGCAATAATTGCAATCAATATCGTCTCTTGCTGACTACTGAACAATAGACTCACCCTTCCTTGTTTGGTTCGTGCTGTAAATGAGCTTGCCATCCGTATAAGTGCTGACGGCTTCCATCTCTAGTAATTGTTCTGCTTCCACTTCCAGCGGGTTGTGGGAGAGAACCATCAGGTCTGCTTTGGCGCCTGGTTTAATCACTCCCAATATCTCTTCTTCACAGGAACTGTAAGCAGCGTCTGTCGTATAAGCTTTCAATGCATCCCAGACACTTAGTTTTTCTTCTGCTCCGATAACTTGTCCGCTTGCGGTTTTTCTTGTTACTAACGTGTAGATCCCCGGCCATGGGTTTCCATCGGTGACAGGTAAATCTGAATTCCCAGGAGCCTTAATCCCCGCTTCCTTAAAAGATCGATGGGGAAATGCTGTCTTCATTCGCTCCTTCCCTAGCTTTTTCATATAATTATCACCGATATGGTGCAAAAACCCGATTGAGGAACCTGCCACCAGCCCGAATTCCTTCATCTGCCGGAGCTGTGTACTTGTCGGAAAGACGCAGTGCTCAATGCGATTACACATGTGCTGAAGCGGCACTGTTTCATTGATTTGTTCATATGACCTGATCGCAACGTCGATAGCACGATCGCCGATCGCATGGATTGCGATTCGTAACCCGGACTCGATTCCCCGCTTCATCAATGGAGCGATTTCTTCTACGGTGTTATAAAGAATCCCGGTTTCTTCTGTATCCACATATGGTTCCGACACAGCGGCCGTCTTACCGCCGACGCTGCCATCAAGCATGAACTTCAATCCCTGGATTTTCACCTTGTCATTCCCAAACCCGCTTCTTAAGCCAACTTTCAATACTTCTTCTAACGAGCCGTCAAAGCCATTCTGGTCGATCGCCCACATCCACGGTCTTACCCGGACGGTGAGTTCACCCTGCTCTTCCAGGTGTTGATAGAGCTGGAGGTCGGCTGTCTGGGTCGACATACAATGGACGGTGGTAATCCCCCAGGATGCAAATTTTTCCTGCGCCCGCTTCATTCCTTTTATCATATCTTCCTGTGTGTACTTCGGTGCTGTGAGCAGCCCTTGGGCTTTTTCCTGAAGTAATCCCGTCAGCCTGCCGTGCTCGTCCCGCTCCATATTGCCGCCTTGCGGGTTCGGCGTCTCCTCTGCTATCCCGCTTAATTCCAGTGCTTTGGAATTGGCGACCGCCATATGGGCACAAGTCCGCTTCAATACAACCGGATGGTTCGGAGCGACTTCATCCAGGTCCCAGCGGGTAGGGTTGCGTTTTTCTGCCATCTTACTGTCATCCCATCCCCAGCCGAGAATCCATTGATCCTCCTGCGTGGCGTCCACTTCCTGCTTGATTTTTTCTTTGATAGCTGCAATGGACGGAGTGGCTGCTGGCTTGCAATCTACTTCCAGGAGCGTCAGCCCGAAAATGGACGGGTGAATATGGCTTTCTATGAAACTGGGCATCAGTGTTTTTCCTTCCAGATCCACCACCTCAGTTCCGTCGTATATCCAGGAGAGTGCTGTCTCCTTTTCACCTGCATAGATAACTTCCCCATTTTTCACGACGACAGCGTTTGCTGTAGGGGCAGCATCATCCATCGTCAGCACCTTGCCGTTTACAAAAATTAAATCTGCGCCACTCATTTTATATCCCCTCCTCTACCAGCCGTCCGCTTTAATTGCTGTTGTACTGAAAAGATAGATTCCTTTACTTTTTCCAAAACGTCATCAAGCTGTGCTTCCGAAATAATTAATGGTGGTGCAAAACAGATGATATCGCTGTTTTCATACGTCACGCCCCGGCAAACCACCCCTCGTTCGTGCAGTTCCGCAATCACTTTTGGAGCCACATTCAATTCCTTGGAGAAGTTTTCGTTCGTACCCGGGTCTTTCACCAGTTCGATGGCACCAAGCAAACCCATGGCTCTTACTTCTCCTACAATCTCTAACTCTTCCTTTATCTGTTGAAAGCCTGCCAGCATTTTTGCGCCGATTTTCTTAGCGTTTTCTACCAGTCCCTCCCTTTCTATCAATTCGATATTTTTCAAACCAACGGCAGCGGCAGTTGGATGTCCACTGTAAGTAAAGCCATGAAATAATGTGCCCTTTGATTTCTGTTTGAGCACCTCGTGGATCGGTTCCGAGATGACGACGCCTCCTAATGGCATGTAACCGCTGGTCACCCCTTTTGCGAAGGTCATCATGTCCGGTACCACTCCCCAGTTTTCAAGACCGAACATCGTCCCTGTCCTTCCAAAGCCAGTAATGACTTCATCTGCAATAAACGGTATTCCGTATTCATCGCACAACTTCCTGACTTCCTGAAAATAATCTTTTGGTGGAATTAATACGCCGCCTGCTCCCTGGATGGGTTCCGCCATAAAGGCAGCAATCGTTTCCGGTCCTTCCGCTTCGAATTTTTCCCGTAAGGATTGGATAGCCGCTTCGGTCGTACTTTGATAGGATGTGTCGGCATGTATAAAGTCCGTCATCATATGTCCCGCCATCTCCCAGAACTCAGGAATTCCCGTCGCACTGGTCGAGGCTGCAGCCACCCCGTGGTAGCCGCGTTTTAATGCAACAATTTTTCTTCTCTCCGGCTGTCCCTGGATTTTCCAGTAATGACGAATCAGTTTGATCGCCGTATCATTGGACTCCGACCCACCGGAGGTAAAAAACACTGTATTTAAATTGCCTGGGGAAAGCTTTGCAATCTTTTCCGCCAGACGGATGCCAGGCTCATGAGTGAATGTCGAGAACGCCGAACTGAATGCCAGCTTTTTCATCTGGTCGGCCGCCGCCTCCGCCAGTTCCGTTCTCCCATGGCCGATATGTACATTCCACAGCGATGACATCGCATCGATGTAGTCTTTTCCATGGTTATCTTTCAGGTAAATGCCTTCTCCGCTTTCCACCAACAATTTCGATCCCTGCTCCTGTTGCTGCTGGATCGATGTCGATGGATGCAAAAAGTGTTTTTTATCTAGTTCTATAAGATGTTCCAAAGCTCCTGACCTCCATTTCGGTTATAAAAAAACCAGTCCTATGCCACCAAGCCGTATTGGACATACGTATCTCTAGGCATAAAACTGGTTTCTTTCTAACGGGCTGCTCTACTTTGAACCAGTAGAGTCAGATTAGAATAGACAGTTTTTTAACAAGTCCTATATAGTGTTTTACATTTTAGCAAGGTTTGGGAAGCATATCAACTGATTATTCGTAATTTTCTAATAACTGGATACAAAGATATGCTTATATAGTCCGGTTTTATCAGCGTGCTCCCCTTACAATTGTGACTTTGCGCTTTAATCATGAGGTTAGAGAATATCAATCTATTTATTAAATGTGTTCACATTAAAAGTACTGCTCCCATGGCAGTCCTGCCTTTTGTTTCATTTTCCATTCAGCTGGATATATACCTATAGCACGGAAACAAAAGGAGGAACAACCATGAAATCAATCGATCAAGCATTACAACATAAGGTAGGGCTGGGGACAGCTCCATTAGGAAATATGTTTCGGGACGTACCGGAAGAAGAAGCCCGAGAAACGATTCAGAACGCATGGGATCAAGGTGTCCGCTACTTCGATACCGCTCCATTCTATGGAGCAGGCCTCGCGGAGTTGCGACTTGGAGAAGTGTTATCCAATTACGATCGTGACGACTATCTGCTAAGTACCAAAGTGGGCCGCTATGTGACCGATGAAACAGAGGAAAAAGAAGGACTGTTCGAAGATGCCCGTAATAATAAAGTCATCACCGATTACACCGAAGATGCCACGAAGCGGTCGATCGAGCAAAGCTTGGAGCGATTAAAAACGGACCGGTTGGACTTCGTATTTGTTCATGATGTCTCCCCTGATTTTCACGGCGATCAGTGGATTGACAAATTTGCTGAAGCTAAAAACGGCGCATTTCGCGTCTTAACTCAGCTCCGTGAAGAAGGAGTCATCCGCTCCTGGGGTCTTGGCGTCAATACAATCGAACCGATCGAACTTGCCATGGACCTTGAAGAAACCCAGCCGGATATGTGCCTGTCCGCCACGCAATATACGCTCCTGCAGCATGAACGGGCCTTGCAGCGAATGATGAAAAAAGCGGAAGAAAAGAATATCGATATTGTCGTCGGCAGTCCTTATAACTCCGGCGTTCTCCTAGGCGGTGAACATTATAATTATGAAAAAGCACCACAGAAAATTATTGACCATGTGAATCAACTGAAAGAAATCGGACAACATTACGATGTTCCATTAAAAGCAGCAGCACTGCAGTTTTCCACTGCTCATCCTGCCGTAAGAGCTATCATTCCAGGATCCACACGGCCGGACCGGATCAAGGAAGACATCGAAATGATCCAGCGGGACATCCCGAACGAATTCTGGGAAACATTAGTAGATAAAGGCTTCATCTCCCCGGATGCTCCCCTTCCTAAAAAGTAATGGTTTAAGAGACAAGTGCCTGACTCCCAATGTAACGCATTGGTGGTCAGGCATTTTTTGTATAAAGACCACCTCCTGATGACTAATTCCCTGTATCGGTCATTACAGTGGCTATAACAACCGTTAACCACGTATTACTGCTAGCTTACGGTTTTTAAATCACTTATAAAGACCGTCCACTGCAGTCATCCTTTCAATTATGGTCAGTAAACGTCCTGTAAGAATTTGAAAAACAAACGAAGACGTAAAAGATAAAATACACAGCCTTACTTTTATGCAAGGTGTGTTATAATTAGAAAATTATAACTATTCAAGAACGGAATGAAGGTGAGTACGTGAATCGTATCTGGTTTACTATTTTGCTGGTGACTACCACAAGTCTAATGGGCTCCTCCTTTGCAGTCGGAAAAATCGGATTGAATTATGTCTCTCCCCTGCTTTTGGTCGGCTTGCGTTTTACTATCGCCGGTTTCATCATGGCAGTGAGCGTCTTTCTGCTTAAAAGACAGCATCCGAAACGTGCCAAAGAGTGGGTCCAAATGGTGGTGGTCGGCTTTTTTCAAACAGCCGCCGTAATGGGAGCCATTTTCTTAAGTCTCCGGACGATTACCGCTGGAGAATCTTCCATTTTAACATTTACGAACCCCTTGCTGGTCGTGTTGTTTGGAACTATTTTTATGGGGATGAAATACCGATTAATGCAATGGGGCGGTGTCGCTGTCGGCTTCCTTGGGGTGTTTATCACACTTGGAGCTTCACTGGATATTCAGCAGCCTGGCACCCTGTTAGGTATGATGAGTGCGGTATCCTGGGCCATCGCTACGCTGCTGATGAAAAAGTGGGGCCAGGCGTTTGATACCTGGGTTTTGACCGCTTACCAGATGCTGTTTGGCGGGATCATCCTGTTAGCAGGCAGCGCCGTAATGGAACAGTCTACATTTGTCGTGACTCCCCTATCGATCTTCATTCTGATATGGCTGGCTATCATGGCCTCGATCGTCCAATTTGCGATTTGGTTCTATTTATTGAAACGGGAAGACCCCGGCAAAGTGAGCGCCTTTTTATTCCTGGCGCCATTATTCGGCGTCATCTTCGGCTGGCTGCTATTAAATGAACAACTTCACTTCTCTACATTAATAGGTGGAAGCCTCATTTTAGCTGGAATCTATTTTGTCAATCGACCAGCAAAACAAGTAAGAACCCGTCTCGCCGCCGGTCCCTCACAGCTTTAGAAAAATTTGCCTTAGCCAGGAGTTAAGTCAGAACATTCCTGAGTTAGGGCAGAAGGTGCGCTCGTTAAGTCGGAACCTGGCCGAGTTAGGGCAGAACTTCCCTGCGTTAAGAAAGAATAATCCAACTTAAGGGAAGAACCCGCCCTCCCAGCGCTAGTCCCAGCCTCTACATCAAGTCCATCAGCAAACCTAATACAAACAACATTCCAAATACCCAATGATGGATAGCGGCCCGCTTCATCGCCAGCTGTTCCTCTCTCCCCGACATACGGAAGGAGCGAAGGATACGGATAACAAGCGGAAAAGCGATTGACACCAGCAGCACTCCGCTTCCCACGATGGAAAAAATTCGTAGCGCCATCACTACCAGGTAAGCACCAATTAACAGTACAGCGAGCAGCCGGATGGCATTCCTGCGGCCAATCCGCATCGCGAGTGTCTTCCTGAACCCCGTATCTTTTTTTATATCGCGGATATTATTCGTCAACACCATGGAACTGATCAGCATTGAAAAAACCAGCCCGACAAAGACACTAGCTATGCTAATCATTTGTGTCTGGACTCCGTAACTGAGCATCGTAGTTACAAATCCGAGGAAAAGACCAGCAGTCACTTCACCCAGCCCTAATGATGCAAGGGAACGACGGCCGGCAGAGTAACCGATACCGGTGCAGATTCCAATGAGGCCAACCACAATCACCCACCATCCGGCGATAACAGCAAGCCAGACTCCAAGGAAAGCGGCACTTGCCATCAGCCCGGCCGCCATGTAAGGAATTTCATGATGAAATAGATGCTTTCGCGGGATAGATTTCTGCCACACGCCCCAGCGTTCTTTGTCCTGCCCCCGCTTGAAATCAAAATAATCATTGAACATGTTCGCTCCACTTTGAACCAGCAGGGCAGCAGCCAACAGGATAACCAGTACTTCCCAACGGAATTCTCCTCCTTTTGCAGCCATCAGAGCCCCGGCCATAATCGGACTGATAGTACCACTCCATGTCATCGGCCGCATCAGCTGCACCCAGGACAACTTACATATATAAAGCGTGATCCCGGTTTCTTTTTTATAGGCCTGCACCCTGTTCCCCTCCCTATAATTGCACCATCAAATAAATAAGCACGAGAAAGCCGATGATTTCTACCGATTCTAAGGCGGCGAGTCGAAACAACTCTTGGGAGAGCGGTTTCCGGTCGCCGCCTTCTGCTTCCTTCCATAAATAATCATCCGTGAACACCAGCATCATTTCCCGGTAACCGACCAATACTCCCCAGAACAAGGCGAATGTTCCGATAGAGAGCGCGGCGATCCAATGCTTTCCGTAACTGGTATGAAGGATAGTCTCCAGGCTGCGGAGGGGGCCGAATACGGTACCGAGCAGTATACCGGTGATGATCACAGCAGCCCCTGCCAGTGTAAACAGATAATGGGTGTGGCTCATCAAACGAGTCAGGAATATCCGCTGGGTGTTCAACGGGAAACGGGCAGCCACTGGATACACGCCCCAGCCGATAAACAGGATGCCGCCGGCCCAAATTATGCCTAATAAGATGTGGATGACAAGTACCAGCTCGCGCATATTCCTCCCCCCTGCCCTGTGCTATAAAAAAGATGACTGAGCTCCGTCTGCGCCTCGTTCCGTCATTACCCTTGGAATGCGATGTGTTTTTTCTAACACCAGCCGATAATTGCGATTAACTGCCGTTATCAATCGGCCGAACAAGAACACACTGATCGCCAGCTGAACGATGCCTCCGATTATCAGCAGCAGTCCATTGAACCAGAACATGAGCCCCGCTAACACCGCCATTTCTGCGACAGCCATTTTCCCACTGCGAAGGATAACCGACGCTACCAGCGCCACTACTCCCGCATAGACGATCACAGCATAAACCTCAGGGATATAAAATGCAGTCATAATTCTTCCTCCTTTCCTTTCGGATCAAAACGACACGCCTCATACTCGCTACGGATAAGACCTCCTCCCAACCCTTCATTAATCATGCGGTCCACTTCGTAGTTAATAGGGAGTGATTCTTGTGTTGGCATATCCATCTCCTCCTTTACCATCAGTATCCTCCCATCCTTTAAGAAAATCTTTGACCCAGATCAAGTTTTCACAATATTTTTTTGAGGCTGAACATAAGGTGATATAATGAAAGAAAATGGAAGGAGGAAGCCTGGATGGAAACACATTCCGACAATCAGCCAACCTGTCGCCATTGTCACCATGAAGGCCACGGTCATACCTGCGTCGCCCGGGTGCCGATATTCAATCACCTCGATAGTGACCAGATGAATGCAATAACCAAGGCTATCCGATCGGTTTCCTATCAAAAAGGAGAAATTATTTACCACGCCGGGGATCCTTCTGACTCCCTATATATCGTGAACACCGGATCGGTACGTATATATCGGGTTTCCGATTCCGGCAAAGAGCAGATGGTACGCCTCTTGCATCCTGGAGATTTTACCGGAGAGTATGCATTGTTCAGTGAATCGCTCCATGAATCGTTTGCCGAAGCCAATGAGCCGGCCACGATTTGCACGATTCGCCGGAAAGACCTCCAGGATTTTTTAATGCGATATTCCTCGATCGCATTAAATATACTGGCTGCCTACTCGCGAAGACTGGAAGCTTCCGAAAAACAGACGACTGTCCTCGCAACCGAAAGTGTCGAGAAACGCCTCGCCCTTTATCTGGCGGATTTGGCAGAAGCAGCAGACAGCGATATCATTCGGCTGCCGATGAATAAAAAAGACCTGGCTTCCTTTCTCGGAACAACTCCGGAAACGATCAGCCGGAGAATAGCTGACTTAGAAACGCAGAACATCATCAAAAAAGTGAACCCAAAAACCTTTCGTATCCTTGATAAAGGTCGATTAGAAAGCCTTTAAGCGCCTAATCCATGTATTACAGATACAGGATCGGCGCTTTTTTATGTGCTTTTATTCATCCTTGACCTGCGTCAAGGATTCTTTTTTGCAAACCCAGTATGCTTGAACCATACAAGGCAAAGGAGAGATTTTTTATGAAAACGATCCACTTAAAATTAGAGCCGCTGACTTGTCCATCCTGCATTAAAAAAATCGAAGGAACCATAGCAAAAATGGCAGGTGTTACGTACGTAAAAGTGTTGTTCCATTCCAGCAAGGTGAAAATCCAGTTTGAAGAAAACCTCGTGAACCCCGATCAGCTGGAAGCTACAGTGACCGCATTGGGGTTCACGGTGAATGCCGCGAAAATGATGTAAAGGAGGGATAATGATGAAATGGGTTCAAAAGTATATCAATCACATAACTGGCGTTTCCGGCTTCCTGCTTTTAACGGCCACCGCTAGCTACCTTGCCGGATTTGCAACCATTCAGGAGGTGGCTCTAATCCTGGCGACCTTCATTGCCGGTGTGCCAATCGCGATCAAAGCGATTCAGGCCCTCCGGGTCAAGGCTTTCAGCATTGAATTGCTGGTGACGATTGCCGTAATCGGCGCGCTTATCATAGGTGAATATGTCGAATCCGCTGCGGTTACCTTCCTCTTCCTTTTCGGGGCTTACCTGGAGGCACGGACCCTGGAGAAAACACGTGCTTCCCTGAAAGAACTCATCGATATGGCGCCCCAGGAAGCTGTCATTCTCCAGAAAGACCAGGAAGTCACCATTCCCGTAGAAGCGGTGCAGCCGGGTGACAAGGTAATCATCCGCTCCGGGGAAAAGGTTCCGGTTGACGGCAGCGTCATCAACGGCCGAGCTTCCATCAATGAAGCCGCCATTACCGGGGAATCGGTGCCTGTAACCAAACATAAAGACGGCCACGTTTTTGGCGGAACGATCGTCGATCACGGGTACCTGGAAGTGGTCGCTGAGAAAGTCGGCGATGATACGACTTTTGCTAAAATCATTGAACTGGTCGAAGAAGCACAGGAAACGAAATCCAAAACCGAAAAGTTCCTCGATCGGTTCGCTGCTTTTTATACGCCTGCTGTTGTCCTGTTGGCCGTGCTCGTCTATTTACTGACCCAAAACTTCCACCTGTCCATCACGTTCCTTGTCGTCGCCTGTCCCGGAGCGCTGGTGATCGGCGCTCCTGTCTCGAATGTTGCCGGTATCGGTAACGGAGCCAAACATGGGGTGCTCGTCAAAGGCGGGGATGTGATGGACCGGCTTGCTAAAATCGATACGATGATTTTTGATAAAACCGGCACACTAACCAAAGGTAAACCGGAAATCACCGGGATCAAGACTTTTCATGAAGAGGGTGAAGACGAACTGCTTCGCTTAGCTGCACGGGCGGAAACTCTTTCCGAACACCATCTCGGACGGACTATTGTAATGGAAGCAAACAATCGAGGAATGGCGATAACGGCTGGAGTTACCGGCGATGTCATCAAAGGTGCCGGCCTCATCGCTACGGTAGAAGGTCGCCATCTGTTGATTGGCAACGCAAAACTGATGGCAAAGGAAAAAATTAGCGTGCCGTCGGAAATAGAAGCATATGCCCGAGAACGCGAAAAACAAGGGAACACTGCGATATTCACAGCGATTGACGGGAAAATTTCCGGTGTGATTTCGATTGCCGACAGGATACGAGAAGAAGCTGCAAAAGCAATAGCTGCCATGCGTCATAACGGGGTTAGACAGGTCATCATGCTGACCGGGGACAACCCGCATACAGCGAAGCTTGTTGCCGAACGGCTCGGGCTCGATGAATTCCACGCGGAACTACTGCCGGAAGAAAAAACCGCCTTTGTCCAGGAATTGCAAGCAGCAGGTCATAAGGTAGCAATGGCTGGTGACGGAATCAATGACGCCCCCGCCATCGCCAGTGCGGATATCGGGCTTGCCATGGGTGCAGGCGGAACAGACATCGCCATGGAGACCGCAGACGTTGTCCTGATGGCCGACAAACTGAACCAGCTCGCCCATGCGCACGCACTAGCCAAAGCAACAACCCGGAATATGAAACAGAATACCACTTTTGCTGTCCTTACGGTTCTGATTTTGTTGACCGGCGTCCTTCTGGGAAGTATTCATTTGGCATCCGGCATGTTTATTCATGAAGCAAGTGTCCTCATCGTTATTCTCAACGCTACCAGGCTGATGCGTTTTGGACGCCCTGCTAAAGAAAGAGATGGCATCCCGCAGCCCGCAATCTAGCAGCTATTGAACTGTGATAGAATAAAAGTTTTTCTCACATATGCCAGCCTTTTTCTATCAGAAGTCAGATAAATAAAAGCCAGCTCCTGCTTAATGGGAGCTGGCTTTTTTAAATTTGCCGCAAAAAAATTCCATTCCGCGCTATCCCTTTGAGTTAGGGCGCTATCCCCTCTAGTTAGGGAGGTATACCATGTAGTCAGGGGATTGCCAAAATTAATCTGCTGATTTCCACCCGGCCGATACAACCCAGGCTCTTCAATAAAGTTAAAGTGTCGTTAATTTTTAGTATCTTGGTATCATAAAATACATATAGCTATTGGATTCCGGAGAGGAGTTTTTTCTATGCCCATATTGCCGTCCGCATTACAACGCGGAGATACAATCGGTATTGTTACATTGGGAAGCCCGCCAGAAAGGGATGAAGTCGAGACTGGAATAGCAATGTTAGAAGATATGGGGTTTAAAACAATTCTTGGCCAAAGCGTTTACGCCCGAGATGGCTTTATAGCAGGAACAGCTCAGGATTGTGCGGCAGATCTAATGAGTATGTTTACCAATCCTCAGGTAAAGATGATCTTGCCGTCACGGGGAGGGGTTGGAGTTGCAGGAATTCTCCCCTATCTTGACTACCCGATTATACAGCGAAACCCTAAAATCCTAAGCGGGTACAGTGACATTACGGTACTATTAAATACGTTGTACCAATTTACCAGCATGACCACATTCCAGAGCCTTTTGCTCGTGGATTTTAATGCAAGCACACCCGAGTATAATTTCAATCAATTTTTTACTGCTGTTACCAATACTGCACCAATGAGGCAAATATTAAACCCTCCGGACATGCCGTTAATCAGCAAAAATGCCGGGAATGTCACCGGTCCGATTGTCGGAGGAAATCTCACGTCATTACTTGGTACGCTTGGTACTCCTTTTGAAATAGATACACGGGGAAAAATACTGCTCATCGAAGATACACATGAACCCATCAACACCATCTACCGATATATAGAACATTTAAGAATGGCTGGGAAGTTCCGGGATTGTATCGGTATCGTTATGGGAGAATGTACAGAATGTCAGGAATCTTATGGGAAAACATACGAAGACCTGATCAACGAATTTATCGTACCATTAAATAAACCGCTTATGACTAATCTTGCTACAGCACACGGGACATATAAAGCTGCCATTCCAATAGGGGCTACGGTTAACTTGAACACATTCAATAATACGCTAACAATCCTCGAACCGACTACGCTTCCCTCTTTCATTTGATAGAACAGGGCTATTATCATTTCTATAAGGGTGGTTAATAGCTTTAGTCGTGTTGTATGTGCCACAGTCATAATTCTGTCCAAATTACAAAGAATCCTGAATTTCCTTCTTCTTATATAAATACGTTACTTTCTTCTTATAATCATAAACTCCTTCCATACTAGGTATCTAGCTGGAAGGAGTCTATCTCTTTTATTCTTCTATCATGAGAACCAATATGGGATCAACAGGCTCCTAGTACATGCCGCTCCGCCCACACTAAATATCCGGGGATTTTGTCTCCCCCTATTATTGCTAAGGATTTTCATATGCGCCCCCATCAAATCCAATAATTTCCGGCAAGCTTAGATTCTTGTGTTTTATACTGTTATTAAGACTACTACACTTACTAACCTGCTTGCTTACGGTCTTTATACGACTTTTAAAGACCGTCTACGGCAACCACCTTCACGTAACGTACATAAACACCTTTATAAGGACCATTAACGTCACCTTGTCATCTTCTAACGGTCATTAGATAAGCTGAATAAAGAAAAGAACACGATCCAAAGAAAGGAACGTGTTCCTACAAGCTTATTTTACTTCAAGCTTCACATTATCAATGTAAATTTCATGCTGCCCTGAGAAATTACCCATTAGAAATTTCAACGAAGCGGTATCATTGTCTGTCATAGTAACATCATACTCGTAGTGCTGCATTTCTTCCGTCAAGGAAGCTACTTCACTAAAATAACGGTGATAGGCCGTATTTTCAAGCGTAACTTCGATATCCCTTGCTGCCGTAGAACGGGCATCAAATGATAGTGAATACGTGATATCCTTGCTCAAAGACAGGTTCGGCTGTTCCACTAACACACTCCAGGTCTCATTCCCTGCATTCTCAATGTCCAACTGCAACTGTTCATCGACCACGGAAGCTTGTGCCTGGGCATCAAAGTGGATGTACTGCGACCATGATTCCAGTCCGTTTGAAAAATCACCATTTTTCAGTGGCGCTTGATCGATAGATTTGGAGGTCTGGATAAGCCTGATATCATCTAAGTAGACATCTTCTGCCTGGCCACCGAGCAAAAATCTTAATTGCCCTTCTTCATCAGATATATCTTCCGGCATCTGGAAAGCGATGGTGTTAGCTTTCCTTTCATTAGTAAGCTGCACCGTTTCCCCACGTAAATAACTGACAGATCCATCCTCACTTACGATTTCAATCTGAATACTTGTTACTTCAGGGGCTTTGCCATCAAAAGTAAGTTCGTATTCTTCATTTGCCTGCAAAGGGATTCTGGATTGCTTAAAGACGATGTCTCCCGGCTGTTCTGCCCCATTCTCCACAGTGATTTCCGCTTCTCGTGTCGTCTCCGGAACAGTCACTTCCGCTGCTGCATCATTCTGCAAAGATAGCTCCCAATAGTTAAGGCGTGTCATATCCCCCTGATCAAAGGTACCATTATAAATCAGGTTGCCATCTCCTAAAGCTGGTTTTGACTCGTCCTGCCCTACCTCATCTGTAATATCCTCTACGCGTACGTTCCCAATCCATACCGGAGCAGTACCATTTCCTCCCATATTAAATTCCAGTCTTGCCCCTAAATCTGTATCCTGATTCAAGGTGAAAGTGTAGGAATAGGATTGGACATCCTGACTCAATTGCATTGTTTTTTCACCAGAATAATTGGCATAGCCTCTTTCCGCTCCGCCGGATACCTTGGTCATTATGTTTCGATTCGTGTCTGATTTTGCATCAAACGTCACCTCGTACGTATGACCTTTCAGGACAGGCAGTTTCTGTATCTGCTGTAGCGCCCATAAGGCATTACCAGGATTTTCGATTTCCGTTTTTGCAAAAACAGAGCCGTCCACTTCTTCCGTAGTAAGACTTCCCTTTCCTTCAAAATCCGGTAACTGCAAAAAATTCCAAAGGGTTGGATGAAACTCGTCCTCCGGCTGATCCACTAGTGTAATTGCTTGTTCATAGTTCTGATCGTAAATAAAGTTGCCATCTTCTAACGGCTGCTTGGCATCTTCCGGTAACGTTTCTTCCTCTATAACCGGTTCCACCGGTTCTTTATAATCTCTACCGGTCAATTCATACACCCGGACATAATCCACTTCCATTTGGCCCGGGAATTCGGTTGTTGCATCCGGATTACCTCCATACCAGCCGCCTACAGCCAAATTCAGAATCAAGTAGAATTCCTGGTCAAACGGAGAAGGGAATGCGTACTTATCACCCTGATTTTTCCCCTTACTGAACCATTCATTCTGTGTCTGGTACAGCTTTCCGTCTACATACCAGCGGATTTCACCAGGCTCCCACTCCACTGCATACGTATGGTAGTCTGTGTAATCTTCTCCTTCAGGGAAATGGTATTCAGTGCCCCGGTATGTGTTGTCCGGATATTCTTCCCCATAGTGAATCGTTCCGCCGATATTGCTCGTGTCATTACCGGCTGCTTCCATAATGTCAATCTCACCAGACGTGGGCCACGGACCGTACACATCATCTTCCGGCATCATCCAAAACGCAGGCCAAAACCCTTGTCCTTCCGGCAGTTTCATCTTAGCTTCGAATTTGCCATACTTTTTACTGAACAGACCTTTTGTTTTCAGTTTCGCGGAAGTATAGTCATAAGAGCCAAATTCATCCGTGATCGGCTCTACTTCTTTTTCCGCTTTAATGACCAGTTTTCCATCTTCGATAAAAGAGTTCTCACTGGAGTCTGTATAATATTCCAGCTCATGATGTCTGGGGGGCCGGCCTGCATTGGGTTTCGTCCTGTTCACAGCCAAGTAAAGGCACAGCTATAAAAATAAATAGCAGGACAAATATTATCGTTTTATCCCTTGATTTTATACGCATAAAGCATCCCCCACTCAGTTAAAATTATAGCGTATAATTTATTATTAAGATATGACAATTCATCTCAAGAACTAAAATACATTATTGGGGTAACATTTTGTTTGAAATCGAGAGTCAGAGTAAAGTCAAATAATTCACCATAGTACAGAAAACAAATGAAAAGACAAAGGGTAAAATCATTTCACCCTTTGTCTTATTTGTAATACCATTACTATTATTGGAGTGCATTATTCCTTGTACTCCCCGCCCCACTTATTTTCAAAAATAAGCCGGTCTAACTCTGCTCTCTTTTCCCAATTGGCGGACTCTAAGATCGGCTTGTCCGGATATTCATCTGTATATCCTACGGACAAAAGCGCAATGGGGTCCACATGCGGCGGTATATCCAGGATATCACGCACATCATTCTTTTTATAAAAACTTACCCAGCCCAAGGCCAGGCCTTCCGCACATGCTGCCAGCCACATATTCTGGATCGAACACGCCGTTGATAATGCATCGGTTTCCGGAATGGAATTACGGCCTAACACATGGGACCCTCCTCTGGTGGGATCACATGTCACACATATCGTTAACGGAGCTTCCTTTAATCCTTCGACTTTCAGACTGAGGAATTTAGTCTCTCTTTCCCCTTCATAATGAATGGCTAATGCCCGTCTTTCCTTATCTGCAGCCCAGGCTAACTGTTCATTGATTTCTGTTGATGATATTAAGATATAATTCCATGGCTGCATAAACCCTACCGATGGTGCATGGTGAGCTGCTTCAAGAAAATTCGTTGAATGACATCTTCTTCTATAGGTGTGGGTAAAAAACTCCGAATATCTCTTCGAGTATAAATAACTTTATAGATTGCGTCCCGTTCTTCTTTCGAAAACATCGCTCTCCCCCTTAACCTGTAAAAAGATAGTTATAATGTAATATATATGAAACTACCATTGGAAACAAGCTCACCGGCTGATGTACACTTCTGCTCCAGCACCTTTTCCAGCTGCTGGAGCACTAATCCATGCGTCACCACAACAACAGCGTCATCTTTGTAAGCATGACAGAGTGCCTTCCATTCGCTTTTAACCTGCTTTTCCAACTTATGCATTGCCATGTCATACCATTTCCTGAATGATGGATCATGGATTAAACTTTCTCTGGTTTGACCATTCCAATGGCCATAATCAAGTTCTGTAAAAAGATGTGAAACGAAATGGGGGACCCCCATATAATCAGAAAGGATATAAGCTGATTCCCGTGCCCGCTGTAATGGACTGCTGAGAATTACGTCCCACGTTTCCACCGCTAACTGTTCTGCACATTGACGGCTTTGCCGAATTCCTGTCTCATTAAGTGAAGTTGCTGTATGCCCTTGCAGTTTTCCTTCTGCATTCCAGTCTGTTTCCCCATGCCTGACAAAACAAACTCTCATCTTATTTCAACTGCCTCGACAGGCCATGCCAGCAATAATGGACAGTTTCCGCTTTCTCTGCCGCTGCCTGCAGTACCCACCCCGATAAGTCTCGCCAGGCCCGTTCATCCTTGTCCATAGGGACAACACCACGGCCCATTTCAAGCATAATCAAAATAACCGGCTGCTGGGTCCGTTTTTCGACCTGTTGCATTTCTGACAATATAGATTCGAAGTATTTTCTCACGGATTCCAACTCGCCGGCTTTCTTCCATTCCTCGCGGATCCACACTTCCCATCCTTCGATTACGATAGGCGAGTCAGCGGTGTTATTGATTAATTTCCATTGGTCCAATAGCTGGTTTTCATAGGCGGAAAGCCACTGACAATCAGAAAACTCTTCATTCACTAACTTTCTTTTCCCACTATAGGCACCACCGACCACGAGCTGCATTTCCAGTCACCTCCATCCTGATTGAATACCATACGAATGCCGCCCCCGTTGGGGATTATTGTATCTGTAAAAGATAAACCCGGAATAAAACCGTTCATGATTTCACGAATAACACCGCCATGAGTGACTACTAACACGTTTCTACTATTATTAATTGCCAGTAATTCTATTAGAAATGACCGGACTCGCCTTCTGAACGAAGGATAGTCTTCCCCATTAGGCGGGGACGATGTCTGCCACTGTGAAATCCAGTGTTGATAACGAAGGTCGTTCTGGAGTTCCCGATGCGTATACCCTTCCCAATCACCAAAATTCATTTCACGCAGGTCCGGATCGGCACATGCAAGTTTTTCAGGAACAAGGTATTCTGCCGTTTTTCGGCAACGATTCAGGTCACTTGTATAAATCTGATCGAACGCAAGCCACGATAACTGCTCTTTTAACGAAAACAAATCAGGCAGAAACTCCGACAGCAGAGGCTCATCCGAATGACCGAGATAGCGCTTTTCTTTGTTGCCCTTCGTCATCCCGTGACGAATAAAATAAATAGATACACCATCACAAGTCCCCATAGCTCTCCTCCTTCAATCGCGGTGCCCAGCATATCGCCATTGATGCCCTTGAATTTGTTAAGAAACCATCTGCGTAACAAAAAGAAAAATAATCCATAACCGACCAGTAGCAGCCAGGCCTGCGGTACAAACACTGCGATCACAACAATCGGTATCACTCCAAAGAGGACATCCGCAGTCGACAGGTGTTCCTGCCACGTGTAGGCAAGACCTTTCCGTTTGACCGTCGGGGTCGTTCGTAACAGGAGAATAGCCAGGTACCTGCTACAGGCCGGAATCAGTACGAACATCCCGGCAGCCAGTTGAACATCCATAGCATTAGCGGTCAGCAGGCCATAAAGGAGCGCCAATTTCCATAATAGATAAAAGATCGCTGTCAGCATCGCGAAGCTTCCGACTTGGGGGTCTTTCATAATTGCCAGCTTCTTTTCGACGGGTGCATTTGAGCCGGCAGCATCTGCTACATCCATCAGCCCGTCCAGATGGAGCCCTCCAGTCAGCGCTGTCCAAACAGAAAGCAGCATTAGGGCCGTAAACCATGCGGGCAGCCAGCCACCTATGAAAACATAAATCGCAATCACCAGGATGCCCAGGATAAACCCTACTAAACTGAAAGACTTTAATGCGCCCTTTAAGACAGTTTTTTCCCAAGGAACGGACACGGGCATAGGAATCCGGGTCAAAAATTGCAGAGCAAGTACCAGCCCATAACTTAAACCTTTCATTCAATCACCCTTCCATTGCACAGGAAGTCCAGCAATCACCTGATAGACTTCCTCTGAGCTTGCGATGATATGCTGGTGCAGCTTCTCCAGCATATAAATATAAGCAGCCACACTGCGCGCATTCGCTGGCATTCCTTCATTTATATCATTGGACACCACATACAGGTTCAATTGCCGCCCCCGGGCCGCCTGGAGCCAGCCGCTCACTTCCTGGATGATGGTCTCCCAGTCTGCCTGGTCGATATAAAGTCTGTTACCGAGCCACACCGTCAGGCAATCAATCAGTACGGTACTTTCTTTCTGTATGTCATGTAAACTTTCTTTAATATGTATCGGCGCCTCGATGGTCTGCCATTCTTCTTTCCGATCGTTACGATGGCGAGCAATCCGTGCCTTCATTTCTTCGTCAGATGGCAAAGAAGTTGCAACATAATACAAATTTCCACCCTTATGCTTGTGATAGCTTTCCAGTGCCAGCTTTTCTGCAAAGCTGCTTTTTCCTGAACGAGCACCACCAGAAATGAATGTCAACACGGCTGATCCCTCCATTTTTTCAGCACATGGAGCAGATAATCATTTTCTTCCGCACTCCTGACAGCAAGCCTCAGGTAACAGCCATCCAGCCCTTTGAAATTGTCTGTATGCCTGGGAATGATGTTATGTGCTACTAAAAACCGGAACAGCTTCTCTGTGTCGTTTGGTCTCTTTCCGTCCTTTAGTAAATAGAAGTTGACGCTCGATACGGTATGTATAAATCCAAGGGCTGTCAGGTTTTCCGTAAGTTTCTCACACTCACCCTTCAGCCAGTCTTTCGTCCTTACCATAAAGTTTTCATCAGTCAGCAGTTCTGGTAATAAGCCCGCTGTTATGCCATTGACGCTCCATGGCGGCTGCTTTTTCTGCAGTTTCTGGATCCAGTCACCGCCAGCCATGATATAGCCTGCCCGAAGGCCGGGAATGGCAAAAATCTTTGTTAACGACCGAAGGACAATCAGGTTAGGATAGAAAGTAAGCAGCTTCTTAACAGAAAGCTCCGTTTCAAAAAGAAAATGCACAAATGCTTCATCTATGACAAAAGTTGTCCCCGTTTCCAGTCCGAGTTTCAGTAAACGTTCCAATTCTGTGAGTGGCAGTATGGTTCCTGTCGGGTTGTTCGGCCGGCACAGGAATACGACGTCCACTTCAGCCATTCTCTGCGCCATCGCTTCCACAGGAAACTGGAACGCCAGATTTAACCGGAGATGTGTAATCTCCATGTCGAATGCACGACAGGCCCGCTCATATTCAGAAAAAGTCGGATCGATGATCAATGATTTTTTTCCATGAAATAACTGGGCGATTAGGTAAATGGCTTCCGCTCCTCCATTGGTCAATAGCAGCTGTACCGGATTCATCCCTTCTTGTCGGCAAAGAGCAGCGTACGCCTCTTTATATTCAGGGTCTGGATAGTTCGCTGTTTCCTCCATAAGCCGGGGAAGCTGCCTGGCCAGCCAGGACGGCGGACCAATGGGATTAATGTTGGCACTGAAATCATAGACTCTCCCTTCCGCTTCCATGCCAATAGAAGCGGCAATACGGGCAGGCTGTCCACCGTGTGCAGGTAGTACCATAACGTTTCCTCCTTAACTTATAAATAGCAGCAAGCTTATAAGTATTACAAACATCAGCCATCCGCCGTGCATGATAATGACCGACTGATCAATATGTTCCTTTTTCAATGCTGTTAATGGATTGCCAATTTTGCTGCGCTTCGATACCTTTCCTTTATATGAATTGATACCACCAAGCTCAACACCGAGCAGACCTGCCGTCATCGCTTCCGGCCAGCCACTGTTCGGGCTTGGGTGCTTGCCGGCATCACGAAGTGTCACCCAAAAGGCATTCCTTTTTTTTAGCGTGGGGTGAAACCAGGCAGCGAGCCACATACAAACAGCCGTGATCCGGGCAGGGATCCAGTTGACGAAGTCATCAAACCGCGCAGAAGCAAATCCGAATTTTTCATATGGCTCCTGTTTGTATCCGACCATCGAATCCAGGGTGTTCACTGCCCGATAGGCCATAGCAAGTGGTGCACCACCGAGCAATGCCCAGAATATCGGAGCGGTAATGCCATCGACAGTATTCTCGGCAACCGTCTCAACGGTGCCACGAACAACTTCTCCTTCCGATAACTGTTCTGTGTCACGCCCGACGATATAGCTGAGTTTCTTCCGCGCCAAAGGAAGGTCACCTTCTCGCAACGGCCTTCCGACTTCCTCACCTGCCTGCTGCAATCCTTTGATAGCTATCGTCGAGGAGATAAAGTAAACTTCCAGCACCGCTCCTGCCCAGAAAGAAATGCGTCCAGCAAGGAAAACAACCATGCCAATCATTAAATATGCCGTGACGGTAACCACTCCAAGCAGCAGGAATCCTTTCGCTTTTCGGTGCATTCCCTTGTTCCATTTTTCATCCAAAAAAGAAATCATTTTTCCTATGATCACTACCGGATGAGGGAAAAATTTAGGATCACCGATAACTAACTCGAGTACGATTGCTGCCAGAATAAGATACAGATGATATTCCAAAAAAGCCATCTAACCGTTCATCCTCTGTCGATAATTTTCAATCGCTTCGGTGACAGCACGGTAGACGCTTTGTCCAATTGCCTTCCCAACCTTGGTCCCGGAACCTGCATACGGGGTTGATTCTCCATGCTGGGTAGCTGCAATAGCAATGCTGTCTGTTGATGTACCAGTTGCCATGCTGCCTGTAGCCGGGTCGGTCACCTGCATGTCCGCCAGTGCCTTCGTTTTTGCTTCGGTCGCAGACTGGACAGCATTGACGAATGCCCCATCCGTCAAATGGGCGTCAAGAAACACCATGATATTAATGGTACCGACCTGCCATTCTTCCTCTGCCGGGTGATTTTCTGTAATATCTACTGCATTGCCAACTCCGGCGGTAACGACCGTGAAAACAGGCGTGTCCATGATCGTCTCTCTTACGAACGCCTGGTCCGCAAGCTTGACTGCTGTCATCATCCCCAATGTGTCACCGGCAGGAATATTCGCTTCCTCCAGCCATTCGAGGACATCGGCGGCAGGGTCCTGGCAATCGTAATTTTTTGGCACATGGAAATTACAAAAGTGGCTGAGCCACTGTAATCCTCCTCCCACTACAGCATTGGAGAGCACCCGGAGTGGACGAGGATAGGCAATATGAATGTATTGCTCACTCTGTTCCACCTCCGCCTTTAAGGTAGAAAGTTTCCTATGATGCATCCCTTCCGGAGCCACGAGCATCTGCGGTTTTGCGAGCGTGGGATGACTATGGTGCTTGATATCGACCTCATATACCTTTTGTAATAAGGTCTCATTTTTTAATACCGAGAGGTCGCCTTTTTTCATCAACCGGCCTTGATGAAGAGCAGCAAAGTTATCAGCAAACAAAGCAGCCGTGTTCAAATCATGGAGGATGGCGACAATCGTCATCTGGCGATTTTTCTGATGCTCTTTTAAATGCTGCAGCATGTCGACGGTATGTTTGACGTCCAGATGGTTGGTCGGCTCATCTAAAAACAGGATTCTCGGCTCCTGGGCCAGTGCTTTGGCCATCAGTACGCGCTGCTTTTCCCCGCCACTCAGCCATTTGAACGGCTTGTTTCGATAATGATAGACTTCCGTCTTCTTCATTACTTCGGAAACCACTTCCTTGTCCCTGCGGGAAATATGCTTAATCAGCCCTTTCTGATGCGGGTAGCGCCCAAGCATGACAATTTCCTCCACAGAAAAATCAAATTCCACATGAGAACTCTGGGCCAGAACCGCCATGATTTGGGCTTTTTTTCTGGAGGAGTACGATTGAATCGGTTTTCCAGATACATATATGCTCCCTTGGGAAGGTTCTAATGCTCCCGTCATCAGCCTCAGCAGGGTCGTTTTGCCACTGCCATTCGGTCCAATCAAAGCAAAAAAATCCCCTTCTTCTATCGTCAGGTTGATATCTTTCAGGATATCCTCCTTCTGGTAACCGCCTGACAGGCTCTTCACTTCTATCATGCCTTCACCCCTTTTTCATCCGTTCACGAACCAGTAACACAGCAAATATCGGCGCGCCAATCAAAGCGGTAATGACACCAATCGGCAGTTCCTTCGGTGCGATAATCGACCTCGAAATCAAATCAGCCAGGACAAGAAATCCACCTCCTGTCAGCATCGACAACGGCAGGACATGCTTATGATCCGGACCCGTGATGAGTCGGACAAAGTGCGGAATGACAAGGCCGACGAATCCGATTGAACCCGAAACAGCCACAGATGCACCCGTCAGTAACGAGGCTCCCACTAAGATCAGCACCTTTCCGCCCTGGACATTGACTCCCAAGTGGCCTGCTGATTCCTCACCAAGTGCAAAAGCATTGAGATCATGCGTGCGTGACAACAGGAGGATGACACCCACGATAAAGAACGGAACGATCAGCTGGACGTGACTCCACCCTCTCATCCCGATGTTTCCCATCAGCCAGTATAGAATCTGGCGCATATCTTCCCTGTCACTGAGTGCGATGATCAGGGAAATGATCGCCCCAATGAAGGCGCTGATAATGATTCCAGCCAGGATGATTGTCTCGATATTCAATTCGCGACTGGAGATCCGAGTGATGACAAATACTATTATCATCGTAATAAACCCGCCAAGAATAGCAACAACGGGAAGTGTATAGCTTCCCAGGAAAGCGATCGATAGTTGAAAATAGAGAACAGAAACCGCTCCAAGTGCCGCGCCCGAAGAAACACCGATCGTATACGGGTCCGCCAGTGGATTTCTTAAAAGTCCCTGGAAAGATGCGCCTGCAATCGATAACGATGCACCGACGAATAACGCCAGCAATACCCGCGGGAAACGGATTTCCCAGATAATTACATCAATATTTCCAGCAGCCTCATGACCAAATATTGGCGTCCCGAAAAGCTTCGATGAGAGAACGTCCAGGACAGCTGTCATTGGAAAAGATACACTGCTGACAAATAACCCAAGAAGGGCTGTACCAAGTACAAACCCTCCACTGATTACATATATCCAAAAAATTTTATTCACTAAAAACTTCTGGGTAAATGAGTTCACCAAGTCTTTCAACTCCATCAATCAAACGTGGCCCGGGTCTTGTAACGGTGTCATTGTCAACATCAAATACCTGTTCCTGTTCAACCGCCGGCACTTCACTCCATCCCTCGCGGTTCAGCACTTGCTCTTCCGGATTTTCCACATAATATCCGTAAGTGGTGATGATGACTTCCGGGTTCAATGTAACCGCCTCTTCTTCTGTAAATTTGACCCAGCCTTCTTCATCCGCCGCTGCGTTATTGGCATTGATGGCTTCCAGCATTTCATGCATGAATGTGCCTGTGCCTGTTGTAAAAATATCCGGAGCTGGTGCCACTTCGACCCAGACATCTTTCACTTCCTCCACTTGTTTTGCTTTGTCTTTCACGTCAGCTAACCTGTTCTTCATGTCTGACACAATTTCATCTGCTTTATCTGAACTTCCTGTCGCTTTTCCTAACATCTGAATGTTGTCATAGACCGCATCAAATGAATTGGCATCACCCACGACAACCACATCGATGCCAGCTTCCTCAAATTGATCGAGCACAGCAGAATGGTTCTCATGGTGGAAAGTTGTGACAAGGACCATATCCGGCATCATCGACAAGATCTTTTCCACATTCATTTCCTGACCGCCGACTTTTTCAATATCAGCAGTTTCTTCCGGATAATTGCAATAATCCGAGACACCTATCATTTTCTCACCCTGACCGAGTGCGAAAGCGATCTCCGTATTACTGGCTTGTACCGATACAATCGTTTCGGGTTCTGACTCTATTTCCACCTGTTCGCCCGCCCCATCTTCAACGGTCAGCGGGAAGGAGTCTCCGGAAGCTTCCCCTTGTGTTTCTTCACTACTGTCTGCTGGTTCGTTGGTATTTCCGTCGGATTCGTTTCCTCCTTCTGTCGCTCCACAACCGACCATCACAGCCATGAAGATCGCAAAAATAACAGTTAATAACGAAATTTTTGTTTTGCTTGTCATCATTTTTCCTGCCACTTCCTTCCTATTTATCAAACACAGTTGTTTTTTGCAAAAATCCCCTTATTTTAAGTAGGCGTTTTTCGGCTGGTCACTTGTTCGTAACACCGGCGGCATCGAATGTAGCCATTTCATTCCGCATTCGTACTGCCGCTTCCAGTACTGGAAAGGAAAGAGCTGCACCTGTTCCTTCCCCAAGCTTCAGCCCCAAATCAAGCAGCGGGGCAATCCCTATATCCTCCAGGGCAATTTTGTGCCCCGGTTCTTGTGACACATGACCGGCAAATAAATAACCTGTTATGTGTTCATTAACTCGGGAGGCGACCAGCGCCCCTGATGTACAAATGAAGCCATCTACGATTACAGGGATTCTGGCCTGTGCAGCTGCTAGTATTGCCCCTGTTATTGCGGCAATTTCATAACCCCCCAGTTTCTTAAGCACATCTAACGGGTTCTCTTGATCCGGTCCCCGGCGACTGATTGCTTCTTCAATGACCTTCCTTTTGTGCTGTTTCATCTCTGCTGTAATGCCTGTTCCGTGACCAACCGCCTGTACCACGCTGCAGCCTGTAAGTACGGACACCAGTGCACTGGCTGGGGTTGTGTTCCCGATCCCCATCTCACCTACGATGAGGCATTTTATTCCCCGGGCAATCATCGTCTCCGCTGACTCGGCACCCGCCAGCACGGCCGCATCCATTTGCTCATTCGTCATGGCATCCCTCTTCAAAAAATTCTCTGTCCCGGCAGCTATTTTCCTGGAAACGAGGCGTTCATCGTGAATCTCACCAGCAGCACCGACATCGACTACCTGGAGTTCGGCACTGATTTGCCGAGCAAAAACATTGATGGCTGCCCCGCCATCGAGAAAATTCCTTATCATCTGGATGGTGACTTCCTGCGGAAAAGCGGATACACCTTCTTCTACGATGCCATGGTCACCGGCAAATACCAGAACTCCGGCTGGGAAAACCTGTGGTGCTTCCTGATTCGTGATACCCGCAAGCTGCTTAGCGATTTCCTCCAGTCTCCCAAGGCTTCCTGGCGGTTTTGTCAATGTATCCAGATAACGAGCCGTGTAACTGATTTTCTCCTCGCTTACCGGTTCAATCGATTGGATCAGTTCCTGCAATTGTTTATTCATCGAACTCCCCCGACTGTCGTAAATGTAGTTATTTGTTCATAGAGTTTTGGCATATCGATCGCTTTACGAATATGTGCTGCTAGCCGGTCGAATTCCTGTTCCTGAAAGCTCTGGAATGAGGTTGACGGCTGGATGGGATCCAAACCTTTGTTTACTCGGAGCGTATTCAAGAACTCTTTTCGAAAGATATCGTTATGAAATATTCCGTGAAAGTAAGTGCCGGTCACATTTCCTTTACGTCCACCATCGGTCTGTCCATACATGGTAATAAAAGGTTCCACCCCTTCTCCGGCTAGCGTTGTCCCCATGTGGATTTCATATCCTTCTACAGCGATGGTGCGACCATTCCAATCCACGCTCCCGCTCGATCGGACCGTCTTTTTGTGTCTGGCTATAGTCGTTTCGACCGGAAGCAGCTCCAAACCCTGGACTTCTTCCAGACTGGTCTCCATCTGATATGGGTCTCTTACGTTGGACCCGATCATTTGATACCCGCCACAAATACCAACCACCACAGAGCCATGCTGATGTGCTGTAATAATAGCCTGATCCAGCCTTTTTTCCTTCACATAAACCAGATCCTCGATCGTATTTTTGCTGCCAGGCATAATGATGATATCCGGCTGCTTCAGCTCAGCCGCTTCCTTCACAAACCGGACATGGCAATCTTCCTCGACCAGGAATGGATCTATATCGGTAAAGTTAGAAATCTTCGGATATTCAATGATTGCAATATCAATCGGTTTGTCCGTGTTCTCGTTTCTCGTATACCGGCTTAGGCTTAATGAATCCTCCGCTTCGATACGAAGGTCATGAATATGAGGAACGACACCAAGCACCGGTTTTCCGGTATATTCCTCAAACCATGCCAGTCCGGGATCCAGCAGCGTTTTGTCGCCTCTGAATTTATTAATGACCACTCCAATAATTCGGTCACGGTCTGCTTGCTGCAGCAGTTGGAGCGTACCTACAAGACTGGCGAACACCCCGCCTTTATCTATATCTCCCACTAATATCACCGGTGCATCGGCCAGTTTTGCAACGCTCATATTGACAAGCTCACGGTCATTCAGGTTAACCTCAGCCGGACTTCCGGCTCCCTCGATGACTATGCGATCATAACTGTCTGCAAGCCGGAGGTAAGCCTCTGCAATTATTTCTTTTGCAGTTTCGTAGTATTCCGAACGGTAAGCGCTTGCCTTCATGTTCGACACCGGCTTACCATGCACAACAATCTGAGCATCGTTATCACGGTTCGGCTTGATCAGGACAGGATTCATATCCGTAGTTGCCGGGATGCCGGCCGCTTCCGCCTGGACGCCCTGGGCTCGTCCGATTTCTTTGCCATCGACGGTTATGTAGGAATTCAGCGCCATGTTCTGCGACTTGAACGGAGCCGTCCGGTAGCCGTCTTCCGTAAAAATCCGGCACAGGGCGGTAACGAGGATGCTTTTTCCCGCATCAGAATGCGTTCCCTGAATCATGACCGGGACTGCTTTTTTACTCCCCATACTTCTGGTCCTTGCAGACGCGCAAAAAGTTTTCCAGCACGTCAGGATTAGAGGCAAAATGGATATGCGTATAACCGGCAACCACATTTTTATAGAGAAATCCTTCCTCTCCCGTTCCGAACCTGCTGCTCACCCGATAAGCACCAGGCAGCTCACCTGTTGGTGTAAAAATGGAATAATGGAACTCATGCCCTCGTACTTCCATGTCGTCTTTAAAAAGATAGTTGTTCGCAAGTCCGGAGATTTCCCGGTAGCCAAGCGCTGCTAGTTTCGCTTGCATTTCTGTCTTTCCCGGAAGCACGCCTGCCATCGGATAGGTTTTGCCATCGATCGTCGTGATCGATTCCGATAGATACATCAGCCCACCGCATTCAGCTAGTACAGGGAGACCGTTCTCAACTGCCTCTCTAATAGTCAGTTTGACCTCACGATTTTCCGCCAGTTCCTCTGCAAACTGTTCCGGGAAACCACCGCCTAAATAGAGGCCATCCGCGTCAGGTGGAAGTACTTCCCCTTTTACGGGAGAAAAATAAACAATCTTAGCCCCATAAGCTTCGATCAGCTCCAGATTCTCCTGGTAATAAAAGTTGAACGCCTCGTCACGTGCTACCGCAATGGTGACATCAATCGCGCTTTTTCGTTGAAACATAGCAGGCTCAGCTGCCAGGGCCGACTGTTCGCTGATTTGATAGATTTGGTCCACATCGATCGTTTCGGCAATCGCTTCTCCTAACTGTTCCAGCTGTTCATCCAGTTCCCCACGCTCGATCGAAGGCACGAGACCTAAATGCCGCTCCGGCATCTCGATGGTTTTATTTTTCAAAAGATATCCACAGACCGGAATGCCGCACTCCTGTTCCACCGCTTCTTTGATCAATTGATAATGCCCAGCGCTGCCGACTTTATTAGCAATCACACCAGCAATGTTGTCCCCGGGGTCCAATGACTGAAAGCCCTTCACAATAGCAGCGGCACTCCGGGCCATCGCCGAGCAGTCGACAATCAGAATCGTCGGACTGGAAAGGATCGTACTAATTTCTGCCGTCGACCCTTGGTTGGAAGTCGGTGACTTGCCATCATAAAAGCCCATCACACCTTCGATGATTGATATGTCTGCCCCTTCACTTCCCTTGACGAAAACTTCCGTCATCACATCTTCAGGGAGCATCCAGCTATCCAGGTTGCGGGATGGACGGCTGGTAACCGCGGCGTGATAGGAAGGGTCTATGTAATCAGGACCGCATTTGAAGCCCTGCACTGTGAGCCCCTTTTTCATATACGCAGCCATTAACCCGATCGTAATGCTCGTCTTGCCGACACCACTGGACACACCAGCTATAACGAGGCGGCGGGCAGTCAAAATTCAACACCACGGACGGCAGGAATTCCTTCGTCATAATAATGCTTCTCGACATCAATGACAGATACAAGATCGGCGGCATCCTTTACCTCCTGGAGAGCACTTCTTCCGGTGATCACGAGGTGGACATGCTCGGGCTTGTGATGGATAAGCTCAATTACTTCTTCCAGCGGCAGCACATCATCGACTGGAAACGAATCGATGGCCAGGGCGTTATTCAGCTCGTCCAGAATCACGACATCATACTCACCGGACAGCACCGTTTCCTTGGCGACAGCCCAAGCTTTTTTTAATGCTTCCCGGTGGATTTCCGGTGTTTTTGTCCAGGTGAATCCTTCACCCAGCTGAATGATCTCGGCCCCCAGTTTCAACAGTGATTTTCTTTCACCATAAGGGCGTTTCGGGGACTTGATGAATTGCAGCATTTTCACCTTTTTATCATGGCCTAATGCCCGGACAGCAAGCCCGGTTGCAGCCGTTGTCTTCCCTTTTCCATCACCGGTAAAAACCAGTGTCAAGCCCTGCTTCTTTTTCATCCTATCTCCTCCTCAGTCTTTTTATGGAATTAAAAAAACACCTTCCTCAAAAGGAAGGTGCGACTCTAAATAGGCAGAATATGCAGCATATGAATTCTACGTACTTACAAGCCTCCCTTTTTCCTCGAAGGGTAAACTTTGCGACAAACAGGCAGGCATCCTGACTTACATTCTAATGAAGAATGCTTACAGTGGCGGGACCGTGTTGGACTTTCACCAACTTCCCCTTTTCACCTTAAAGGCTTCCCTTTAAGGACCTGTTCGTATGATATGAAATTAACCTTATTGTAGCCGAACCCATCATTCTTGTAAACTAATCTTTTTTGGATCTTAAAGAAATCACTATCATAATAGCGATAGTAGAATAATCAAGAGAAACAGCTGCTTGCTAATGCATAGAGATAATACATCTGTTATTCTCTTGATCTAAAAAAAGACTGTAAGGCTGGTAAGGCTTAATCTCTAATTCTTTTACAATTTCTTTCGGGATATTAATCGAATTCGTCTCTGTAATGTATCGTTTGTTATGGGTAGTATCCGGGCATGCTTTTTCAATATAAATATGCTGAGATTCATACGTAATATCAACTTGCTCTCCTACATCAATTTCGAGCTCCTTACAAAGACTGGCAGGCATATAAACGACCGGATGTTTCGGAAGTGGTTTTGATCGAATTTTCATCAGATGCATGCGGATGCCTCCTCCTTTAACACTTATTCGTGGGCTGTTAGAAATTCAGGTAAAGGATCGTGGAATTTTGCCCATTCCATCGTCATCTCTGCATTCGTCAACAAACATCGATTCAGTGTCTCCGTTATTTTCTCTTTGTCCATGTCAATTCCAATAAAAACAAGCTCGGTCATCCGGTCTCCGTATTGTTCATCCCAGCGTTCGGCCATTTGAGTATCATCCTGCAGGACTTCTTCCTGTTCTTCCACGGAATATGCAGCAATCCAGTCTCCTGCTCCCTGAATCGTAAGGGACGACCCTGCTTGAGATAATAACCCGGCAATATCATTTCTTGATGCCAGCCAAAAAAAACCTTTGGCCCTTACTACCTCTTCCGGCCAATCTTCAAGCCACTGCATCAACCGTTCGGGATGAAATGGTCTTTGTTTGCGGTAAACAAAAGAACTGATGCCATATTCTTCACTTTCAGGTACGTGCTCTTCATTTAGCTCTTTAATCCAGCCTGCTCCTTGACTAGCCTTTTCAAAATCAAATAATTGAGTATTCAGCACTTCACCGAGTGCTAATTTCCCGTAACGGGTCTCTATAATATTCGCCTCCGGATTCAATTGTTTCAGCACTGCTTTCAATTTGTTGACATCGACTCCCTTAATTAGATCCGTCTTATTTAGAACAAGGACATTGGCAAACTCGATTTGATCGATGAGCAAATCAATGACCTCTCGTTCGTCAGTTTCATCCGCCCCTTGATTACGGTCAAGAAGGCGATCCCCGGAATTATAATCCTCCCAGAAACGATTGGCATCGACCACAGTGACCATGGTATCCAGCCGACATGTTTCCCCGAGGTTTATTCCGAGGTCTGACTCTTCATATGTAAAACTTTGCGCAACAGGAATTGGCTCTGATATCCCAGTCGATTCGATTACAATATAATCGATGTCAAGAGCAGCCAGTTTTTCTACTTCTTTTATCAAGTCTTCCCGCAATGTGCAACAGATACAGCCATTTTGCAATTCTACGAGCTTTTCTTCCGTGCGGCTGAAACCACCTTGTTTGATCATGTCAGCATCAATGTTGACTTCACTCATGTCATTGACGATCACCGCTACTTTCAGGTCTTCTTTATTGTGGAGGATATGGTTCAATAATGTTGTTTTTCCCGCTCCTAAATATCCACTTAATACCGTTACCGGAATTCTCTTTTGCATATTACATTCCTCCTTAGGAAGATTCCGCGATACGTGCTGCTGCTTTTCTGGCCCCGGCAATGTTCCTTGCAACCGGACCTAATTCCAGCTCCGCAAGCGCCCCAGCAACAAATAAGCCCTTTTTCCACTGCAGTCTGGAATCTACAACCGGAAACCCACATGGCGCACAAGGAAGGTGGTGCTCTTGGATCACAGCTGACAGCCATTCCCTTCCAGGCAGGCTAGACTCTGCGCCGGTAGCCAGCAATAGAGCGTCCGTTTGTATAGGTGGGCTGTTTTTCATTTTTATTTCCAGACCTTTTTTGCTTGGACAAACTTTCTTTATCTCATCTGTTACGATCGTCAATTTCCTGTCTCGCTCGTGACGTTTAAGCCTCACGTACAACCCTTTGGTAATAGAACCTAGGTGCCTGGCTTTTTGGATCAACGTCCGCCGTTCCTTATAGCAGGTAATCTGGTTGTATTTATTCAAGTATTTAGGCCCCAGCCATCCCGGATCACTATCAAAGTCTTTCTGGCGAAATGGATGACGCTTAATCAAGGTGACCAATCCATGACTTCTCTGCGAAAGCGTGTTGGCAAGATGGGCTGCTGTCATCCCTCCTCCAACGACTGCAATCGAATGATTGAGGTTTATACCTTCCCTTTCTTCAAACACATGCATGATTCTATCGGGAAACTCTGCTTTCAGCTCAGCTGCCCATTCTGGATAATGGGGTCGATGGTTAACTCCCATCGCAAGAACAACATTTTCTGCATCAAATGATTGATTGGAAGCAGTTGTCACACTCCACAACCCCCTGTGGTAGTCCAGCCCCTCAACAGTATCCTGCTTCCAGCAGCTCTGCAGACCTAAATGATCAAACAGCTCCGTACAATGCTGATTAAACATATCTAACCGTGGGCGTTGATAATATCCTTTAAACGCCTGAGCATAGTCGTTGGATTTCGCATATTTTTTTAAGCTGTAAGGATCCGGGTTCAAATGATGAACAGAAGGCGACCTTAAATAACTCATTCCGATTTTATTAGTAAATGACTTCCACGCTTCAATCGGCTCTCTATGAGGATCGATGATGAGAAGCTCATCTTCTGTTACTTTTTGGTGGTGGAGCAGGCGGGCCGCCACTGAACATCCTTGTATTCCACCGCCTATGATGATCCATTTAAACAACGGCCGCCACTCCTTTCCAAGTTACCAGCTGGCCTTCTTCACACCAGGCACCTGCCCTTTATGCGCATATTCCCTGAAGGCAATCCGGGACATATTAAACTTTCTCATATATCCTCTCGGTCGGCCTGTCACTCCACATCTTCCCGTTAAACGTGTGGGAGAAGAATCACGGGGTAACTTTCTAAGTGCTTCATAATCACCTTTTTCTTTTAATTCTCTTCGCAGCTCCGCATATTTTGTCACCATTTCCTGGCGCTTCTTTTCTTTTGCTATTTTAGACTTTTTAGCCATAACCGCCTCACCTTTCTTAATAATTTTATAATAAGTAATCATTACGTTTTAAAATGAGCAAAAAATTTTTATCCCTTGGGATTATTAAGGAATAGCAACAAAAAAATACTTCTTATTCTCTTCGTATTCCAAATGCTGATGAACGATATCGGTGCAATCCCTCCATTCGATACTTTCCATACAGTCTATAAGTTTTCTGCCAACTTCTTCTTCAATTTCTTTCATTCTATTAAGAAGCTCAAGCAGGGTTATATTAAATTGATTGGCTGCTTTTTTATGCGGAGAGTTAAAAGACAGATAAGAAATATACTCCTTTCCAGTGGCAGTTACCGATGCAATCTCATCTTCCATTTGAATGACATACTTATACAACTCTTTTTTATCATCAGGTAAGCTCTCTACAACTTTGTCAAATAGGAGCTTCTCCAAATACTCGTTCAAGTTAATCATCTCTCCCTAAACGCTAATTAAGTGGCACCGCACAAAACGTAATGATTACGAATTATAATACTTAATTGTAACTGCGTCAACCTCTCCCTAAAAGAAATTTAATAACAGGAACTAAAAAGCAGGCATACTATAAAATAAAAGTTGCATCTGTGCAATATATTCGTATAAAGTTAAAATGTATGGTTAAAAGAAAATTATCCCTGTAAATAAAAGAGGTGATTATATGTGTATATCCACTAATTTCATTGAACAGGAACAAGATAAATACAGACTAGAAATACAGAAAAAATCACTGTATAAATTAGCTCATTCATACAGTGATATTCCTGGGCAAACAGATGAGAAGTGGACGAACAAAATCATATTAGAGGATGAGAATGGCAATCTTTATCCAGTTGCCCTCAACCCAAATGGATTAAGTTTTGCAACGAAAGTAATCACCTATTCGGAATATGAAACGTTAGAAAGTAAAGAGAACAAACGAGCATTCGTAACTTTCTTTGGGTTTCTCGGCTTTTTAATTACAGTTATGGTTACATTCGCCTGGTACTTTACTTGAAAAACCCGTTTAAGTTAGTATCTCCTCTCGAAATGGTTAATCGTTTGTTAACCTTATCATTCAGAGACCTTTGCATCGACTGTCTCGGCATCCTGATAGTAGTAATCAGCAAAAACCTCAGCAAAAGCTTCTATGGAATTGTATAGCTCCGTTAGATTATTGTCGACACCCCCGAATTCGAGAAGCATAGCCCGCTCGGTTAAATCCTGGTTGTAGATGCCATTACCCTCCATCTTTGTTTTAATGAATACCCCGCGACTGATTCCCGGATATTGACTTTCAAGAGCCTCGTGAATTTCTTTAGCAATAGCAAGATTTTTCTCGAAATTTTCATTTTCTTTCCCTACGATAAAAAATAAGCGGGCATATTCGATTCCGTTGATCGTCTGGGTGGTTATCTTCTTTGGTTGGGAGTCCCGATGGATATCTACTAAATACGTCAAACGATCATCTTGAGCCAGTGCCTCCTGGACAAGTTCCCGAGATAAAGCATAGGAGTGATTATAATTCCAGCCCTTTTCCTTCAAACCCCTGGTCATATCAGTTGTATCATGGACAGCTCCAATTCCCCGTGTTTCCAACTCTTTTTTTAGTTTTCTGCCCACCGCAATTACATTGACGTCAGGATTCGTGCTGGATGCATCCTGGTTCGATTCCCCGGTTAACAGCGGGTTGAATGCTTCCCAGCTATGGGAGTGATAAATCAGGACGGATTTATCCTCAATTACCTGGCGCTCCCTTTTTTCTTCTTCCTCTTCCTTCTCTTTTGCAGCATCCAGTTCGTCCTGATCGACTTCCCTGCTATTTAACTGCTCTTCACTTGGAGGTGGTGACTCAATCGGTATATTACTGAAATTGGTACCCTCCCCGGCGATCGCTATTTCTGTATGATAGCTTTCCAAACCAGGCAGTTCCCTTCCTAGTAAGGTGCGGATGTCGCCTAATTCCACATCGGTAGCCATTTTCAGTAAATCAACCTCACCAGTCAATTGGTCAGGGTAATGTATCCGTAAGGAAGTCATTTCCCGAGCCATAAGAAAAAGAAATGCTTCGCTGGGGAGGGCTTCTGATACAGATCGAACAATGGTTGAGGACAAATGGTCTTTTAAACTACTGATTGTAACCGAGACAGATAGCAGAATACCGATTAATATCATGGATAAAAACACATACAACAAGACAATTCTTCCCTTGCGTACATAGTGACCAGGGATTTTTGGCAGCATGCACTTCATCTCCCCCGCTAGAAACTTTAATAATCTAGCTTATGTCACTCTATTAAAAAGCATGACCATTTAGTAGAGGAAATGTCTTTCAAATTACTTTCCATAAAAATAGAAATAGCACCTTTTCTGAGAAAAAAGGTGCTATCGTAGGCATATTTTATGTGATACTTCCATCATGAAAATAAACTATCAAGATTCAACGGAGAAACAATGAAGGAATTTTGACAAGCTATACTTTTGTTGAGCCTTTTCCCACTAAAGATCACTATTCCCAAAGTAAAACATCGATGCATACATTGTTTTTTCGTCAAAAATATACTTCAAACTACTTACTAATATTCCCTTTTACTTGCTTCAATGTTGCCACAATCAGAAAACTGACGATCACTAATAAAAGCCAGGAACTCACCTTACCGAGATGGACAAGACTCCATGCTTCCCTCTGATTCGGGTATTCCCACGCGCCAAAGTAGGTTGCGATATTTTCTGCAATCCAGATAAAAAATCCAATCAGCACAAACGAAAGAGCAAGCGGCATACGGTAGCGGCTGCCATTAACCGAATAAGTCACCCACGAACGCCAGAAAACGAGGATTACAAGCCCCGCTAATATCCAGCGTACATCAATCCAGAAATGGTGCGTGAAAAAGTTCAAGTAGATGGCCGCTGCCAAACTGACCACCATCAAAAACGGCGGCCACTGAACCAGTTCCACCTTAAGCCTTCGCCACGCCTGGCAAAGGTAACTCGCTACACTCGCATACATGAATCCACTATACAAAGGTACGCCAAAAATTTTGGAATACCCTTCACCCGGATAAGACCAGGAACCCATATGCACCTTGAAAATTTCAAGCGCGAGTCCGATCAGATGGAATAACGTGATGACCTTCAGTTCGTCCCGTGTTTCCAATCCGGAACGCAACATAGCCCACTGCATCAGAAGAAAAATAATCAAAAGCCAGTCATACCTTGGCAGTATAGGAAGAGATAGGATTTGCGTAATAGCCAACGAGGCAAAAATAACCACCGGGAACACGCAGGATAACGCTTGCTCCCAGCCAAAATGAAAAAGCTGTACTACCGCTCTTCCAATTTTGCCGCCAACAGCCTTTGTTACATAAGAGTTCGGCAAGGAATTATTCATAATTGTCTTCATCCGGCTGGTATTCCAAAATATCACCCGGCTGGCACTCCAACGCCTTACAAATTGCATCCAGCGTCGAGACCCGAATCGCCTTCGCCTTCCCATTTTTTAATATCGAAAGATTAGCCATCGTGATACCAACCCGCTCCGACAGTTCGGTCACGCTCATCTTCCTTTTTGCCAGCATGACATCAATATTGATGATAATTGCCATGTTCATCACCTCATACCGTTAACTCATTTTCTGATTTTATTTCAATAGCGGTGTTTAACAGTTTTTGAAGAACCGCCGCAAAGACCGCAATCACCATGGCGCCGAAAATAATTATCATGCCAATTACGATTACACCTGGTGCATCGTCATACTCCGCGAAGAGATAAATGATCGGCATCAAAAGCACATAAAAACCACTGATCGCAATGGCACAATATTTGATATTCTTCAACGCTTTTACTGACAAGCCTGAAAAAGCTTCGTTTCTATCAATATAGCTCAAAAGCCGATAAGCCTGATACAACGCCAGAAAATACGCCAGCGCGGTAGTATATAAACCAATAAACACAAGATATTGCACATAATCCATCCCCGGAATTATCTCAGAAAATCCACGCGCGATGGTAGGTACCGCGAATATACACAAAGCAAGAACCGGTATCCCCATAAGAAACACAGCAATCTTCAAAAAGAGTGTTTCCCGTTTCATAAACAGCACCTCACTAATTTAATGTCAGTTAAAATTTACCACAAAATTTATCGTTTTACAATAAATTTTTATTCCTTTATGGTATTTTTTTGTTGATTACTGCATTACGAAACTACTGAATAAGAACTCATTTTCTTATTAATCATAATCATTATTAAAGACCACTGCTCCAAAGGGTATCCTTGCTAACGGTCTTTATCCCGCTTATAAAGACCCTCCAATCAGAGTTTCACTACTATAATGAACCTTAGACCCGTCATAATGACCAGCCGAACTGACCGAGCTTCCTCTAACGGCATTAAGCAGTCTGCTCCTACAAAAAAAAAAGACTTCCGCCACCGGAAGTCCTTACTTTCTTATTATTTCACTTGCCTCTCGGAATAAATCCTTCCTCACACACCTTACAAGGTGTCTGGAAATGAGCCTGCTGCATCAAACACAGCACATGCAGAGACAGGAACAACAAACACGGAGAATTCATCACCCGCCTCTTCAGTCTGTCGCTACTCCAAGAAAACTGCTTTCCCACACAGGAAAACCATCAATCAAACTAAAATAAATCAGGACTGATTTTTTCAGGTAAATAGAAAGCGATCTCAGGGAAAAATGCTATCCCGAACAAGACTACCAGTATGATCGCTATATAAGGCAGTACTGCTCCGAATGACCGCTCAATAGAAAGGTTGCCTATTTTAGCTGCGAGCAACAGACATAGCCCATATGGCGGAGTTACCAATCCTACTGCCAACGTCATGACGGTTATGATTCCTAGCAATACCGGATCAATGTTAAAGGTAATTGCTACCGGCAGAATTACCGGAATAAATAGTATCATAGCCGGTATAGCATCCATAAAGGTACCAACGAATAAAAAGAACGCGATGATAATTAAAAGGAAAACCCATTTGCTATCGATATTTTCTGTAAAAAATTGGTTCGCCCAAGCAGATAATTGATAATAACTCATCAATTCCCCTAATGCATTGGCTGCCGCTAATGCAAACAGGGATAGCGAGCTTAGCGTGATCGTATCAATAAGAATCCGTGGGAAGTCCTTCAGCTTTAATGTTCTATATACAAACATGCCAATCACCACTGTGTATAAAGAAGCGAACGCGGCTGCTTCGGTTGCTGTAAAAATACCTGTGATGATTCCTCCTATTAGAATGACCGGGGTCATCATAGCCGGAATCGTATCAATCAATTGCTTGGTAAAATTCTTTAAGGATGCCCGTTGATAGGTAGGATAGCCTTTTTTTAAGGCCAGCATATATATCAAAGTCATCATACCAAGTCCAATTAAGACCCCCGGGATAATTCCCACAATGAATAAAGCACCGACAGAAACATTCGTTAGTCCGGCATAAATAATCATCGGAATGCTCGGAGGAATTACCACACCGATTGTCGAGGAGGCAGCTGTAATCGCAACCGCATTCTCTTTATCATACCCCTGTTTTTTCATATTCGGTATCAGGATTTTACCTACCCCGGCTGTGTCAGCCTGGGAGGCGCCGGATACTCCCGCGAATAGCATGGATACGAGAATATTAGCATGGGCAAGTCCTCCCCGGATATGCCCGACGATAGATAGAGAAAAATCAATCAATTTTTGAGAGATTTGACCGCTGTTCATCAGGTTAGCCGCTAATATGAATAACGGCACGGCAATTAGAACGAAAGAGTCCAAACCATTTAACATTTTTACAGGGACTGTCACTTCCGGGATATAAGGAACATTCATAATACCTAGCATTGCTACTATGCCGATGACAAAAGCAATCGGAATTCCAATGATCATCAGGATCACAAATAAACCTACTAATAATGGACCTATCATTCTACTGCCTCCTCTCTACTAAAATTCTTTAGGATACGAATGATGTGGTTAAGTGTATAGATAACCATGGTACCTCCCATGATTGGGACAGACACCCATACATATCCCATTTTCATTTGTGATAAAGATACCCAGTTATAATTCCAGAAACTCTGAACAGCCTGGATGCCATAAAAGAAAATAGCAAAGCTGAAGGCAAGCAGAATAAGATCGTTTATAATGAATAAAGTATTGCGCTTTTTCCCACGTAACTTCTTCAGGACAAGATCAAACTTGAAGTGTTCTCTACGATTCAGCATGACAGAAGCGCCCATAAATACCGACCAGATGAACGAATAGTTGGCCACTTCTTCCGTCCAGACAACCGAAACTCCCATATACCTGGTAATAACCTGGATGAGAATGGCTGTGAAAAAGATACAAAGAAATAGGATGCCGAGTGTCAATTGGATACGTTCCAGCCATTTGATGAACATGGTTTTCCTCCTTCTTACACGTTAAAAGGAAAGGGCACCTCGGTGCCCTTTAACCCACAGGGTTCTTTCGGTGTTATTTCAACTCCCTGATTTTTTGAAGCATTTCTTCTGCGCCAATTTCCTTAGCGGTTTTTTCCTGGATTGGTTCAGCCAGTACAATGAATGGCTCACGGTCGATTTCATTCACTTCCGCCCCATCCTCGATGGCTTTTTCCTTATACTCTTCTTCTTGCTCCAGTACTGACTTTCTTTCTGTTTCTACAGATGCTTCAGCCGCTTCCATAATGATTTCTTTCTGCTCATCGGAATAGGTATCGAATTTCTTGCCGTTTACCAGTAAGAAACGTGTGGTGTAATCGTGTCCGGTTTCTGTGATATATTTCCCGTTTTCTGTTTTATGGTGATTTTGCTGTACGAAATAAGGATAAGAGTTTTCAGCTGCATCTACGACATTCTGCTGCAGTCCCTGGTATAGTTCGCCCCAGGCTACTGAAGTCGGTACCGCACCAGTCTGCTTCCAGTAGTTAGCCACCGCACCGGAAGTCTGCGTACGGTATTTCATTCCTTTAATGTCTTCCATGGATTCCAATGGTTTTTTACCATAGTATTGACGTACTCCTGCAGACCAATAACCAAGCAGTTTAAAATCGTTATTGGATTTTTCATTGATAATATCAGCCATTTGTTCTCCTACTTCACCGTCAACCACGCTTTCCCAATGCTCATAACTGTCAAAAACATACGGGAGTGCAAACAAGTCGATTTCATCAATCCCGGCTTTACTCATAAATCCTGGCGACACCAATACCACGTCTGCCCCGCCTAGCTTGAGCTTTTCTACTAATTCAGACTCACTAGTCCCCAGTGTACCCGCATGAACTTCAACCTCAATATTGCCCTCTGATTTCTCTTCTGCCACTTCCTTGAATTCAACGAGTCCATCCTGGTAAGGATTTTCTGGAGACGTCTGGTTGTGGGCAGCAACTATCTTAATCGAATCTCCTTCTGCACCGTTTCCTTCCTCACTGCAGCCCGCAAGTGTCAATAGACCAGCTAGCAGCATAAACAACAAACCTGTCAGTTTTTTCATTTTGAAATCCTCCCTGATATTGAATTCGCTTACATATTTTAGTTAAAAACAGACATAGCAGACACTTTCTTTACATACGATGCTGCACGTTTGGCAAGTTCATCGTAGTCCTCATCTTTATTCAACTGCTTAGGATTAACCAGCTGACTGCCAATTCCGACTACCTCCGCACCATTATTAAAATATTCTTCCATGTTCTCACCATCAATTCCGCCGGTTGTCATCAACGGGATTTGTGGCAGCGGGCCTTTTATACTTTTGATATAACCTGCCCCCACTGTTCCTGCCGGAAACACTTTAACCATGTCTGCCCCGTGTTCATAGGCTGTCAAAACCTCCGTCGGAGTGAAAGCTCCCGGAATGCTTGGGGCCCCATAACATTTCGTTATCTTTATCGTTTCGGTATTAAGTGTAGGAGATACGATGAAGGTGGCACCCGCAAGCAACATAGTTCTTGCCGTTTCTGGATCAAGCACTGTTCCTGCCCCAATCATCAACTTATCACCGAACGCTCCTGTGACTTTCTCGATAATCTTCTCCGCATGTTCAGTTTCTGCTGTAATTTCCAGTGCATGGACCCCCCCTTTATGTAGTGCTTCCGCAATGGGAATGATATTTTCCTCATCAGCATTTCGAATAACTGCAACGATACGCGCTTGTTTTAACCGTTCAAAAACACTCAAATTTTTCACCTCCATTTATTCCATATTCGCATGACGTTCGGTCATTTTCTCATAACTATCGTCCAGTGCATGGATGATGACGGCATCCAGAAGCAGGTGGACAGATTGGTCAAATTGGTTCCCGAGCGGCTGAATGGTCTTTGGTTCTTCCGCTCGTCTTTTTTTCGTTGCCGCCGGAATGACCAGTACCCCATCCGTTATTTTCGTCAGTTCTGCATCAGGATTGGTAGTAACTAAGAATACCTTTGCTCCAGCTTCTTGTGCCTTTTTTGAAAATTGCACAATGGCACCAGTTGATCCAGAGCCCGAAATGGCAATCAGCAAGTCCCCTTCCAAGATACTTGGCGTAATTGTTTCACCGGTAACATAGACTTCAAACCCTCCATGCATTAACCGCATCGCGATTGCTTTGCCCATTAGTCCGGAGCGTCCTTCCCCAGAGATAAAGATACGTTTACTGGACCGGATCTGCTCGGACAACTGCACTGCCTGTTGTTCATCTACACGCTGAAGTACTTGTGTGATCTCTTTGCTGACTTCATCAATGATTGTTCGCATTGGTTTCTATCACCTCTTTGATTTGTCGTGCTGCTTCCTTCTTATTTTCCTGATTGGTAATCGCCGAACCGACGATAATGGTGTCTGGCTGATACTCTATTACCATAGGAAGTGACTGGACGTTTATTCCTCCTGCAACAGCACAGTCGATACCGGAAATATCATCTACAAGCGAGAATGCGTCATCTCCCATTTTTCCTGTCTGCTGCATATCCTTTCCAAAATGAAGGCTTACAAGATCCACTCCCAGCTCCTTCAAGTGAAGAACTTTACTTCTATCCTGGACGCCAAGAAGGTCTACCATCACCCGCCCGCCATACCGATCGGCAACTTCCAACATATCCGTGATTGTCTTATCAGCTGAAAAGGCCATTACCGTAGTGATGTCTGCTCCAGAACGAAAAGCTTGTTCTGCCTCATGTTTTCCAGCATCACATGTTTTCATATCAGCCACGATGGTTTTGTCTGGATAGGCCTTACGGATTTCTCTTACGATTGCCATTCCATATTCTTTAATGACGCCAGTACCAACCTCTATCCAGTCGATGGTGTCACTGGTTTCCTCCAAAATCTCCAGGCACTGTTCCCGGGTTAGCCGGTCAAGCGCTAACTGCAGGTTCATCATCATCCCTCCTAACCTATCTTTCTACTAATTCTTTTTCTCCCAATTGCATAAGCACCTCATCCAGTAATGGAAGCCCTTCATTGTCGCCTTCCACACTTACGACCATAGAACCGATCGTATTGGCAAAACGTATTATTTTTTCTAATGGCCAACCTTGCAGGTAACCATAAATAAATCCGGCGTCAAATCCATCTCCTGCGCCTACGGTATCCACTACCTTTTTAGGTGGGAGAGCGGAAGCTTCCAAAGAGGCTCCGTCCATATAGCCAAACGCCCCGTTTTCCCCACGTTTTATCGCCAATGCTGTTATTTCATGCTTCCTACATTCTTTAATCACTTCTTCTGGGAGATACGTATCAAAAAGAAGTTCTGCTTCGTCTTCCCCAGTTAGCAATATATCGACATAAGGCAGGAAACGAGTCAGCGCTTCTTTTGCCTCCTCCCGGCTCCATAGCTTCAGCCGGATATTCGGATCCAGGGAAACCAGGACATCGTTTGCCTTAGCCAGTTTAAGCATATGTTCAATTAATTCCACATTCTTTTCCTTATCGATGGCAGGGAAGACGCCTGTTACATGGAGTACTTTCGACGTCTTGATCACATGTTCGTCCAATGACTCAATCGTCAGCGTGGTCGTAGGTGAATTTTCTCTATAATAGAATGTACGCCCACTGCCGTCTTCTCTGATTTCTTTAAAATTCAAAGAGGTGGGATAGCCATCCTCCAGTTTCACCGATGAAACGTCTACTCCTTCGCCTCGAACGAAGTTGTAAATGTATCTTCCGAACTCGTCATTTCCGAGTCGGCTGATCCAGCCAGTAGCTAAACCAAGCCGGGCACACCCAATGGCAAAATTCATTTCTGCCCCGCCAATTTTTCTTTTGAATGAATCGGCATATCTCATCGGCCCTTTTTGCGATGGATCAAAGGTAATCATTGCATCGCCGATTGTCACGACATCTCTCATACGGTATCCCTTCCTTTGGCATCAGACCCATATCCAACTGAGTCCCTTACAATTAATTTTGGTTCGAAACAATATTCGGATAGCGATCCTTCTGCTTTTTTATCTAGAATATTTGCTAATAAGATGTCAGCCGCTTTCTTCCCCATTTCAAAGGTAGGCTGTGCCACGGTAGTTAGCGTCGGGGTATAGAAACTTGCAAATGACACATCATCGATTCCGATAACTGCCAAAGCAGCCGGAATTTCGAGTTGTTTTTCTTTTACATACTTTAAAATTTCAATTAGTGCCAAGTCGTTTCCAGCTAAAATCGCATCCGGTGGCTCTGCCAGAGAAAGCATTTCCTCCAGTCCGTTCTGAATATGCTCTATTTCCAAGCTTTTTACGTAATCTTCTTCAACTTGCAATCCGTTATCTTGTAAAGTATTACGGTATCCTTCAATTCTCTCCACCCTGGGGGTTATATCCCGGATAATCGAGGACGTAATAATCCCTATCCTTTTGTAACCACGATTAATGAAATGTTGCACAGCCAGTCCGGCCGCCTTACGGTTGTCCAAAGTAATCGATGTAATGGGTACATCTTCAACGGATCTGTCCACAAATATTACTGGGTATTTTTCGTCAAGCATCTTTCGGTAGAGTTCTTTATTTCCCCCAGTCGGAAAAATGATGATTCCGTCCACTTGTTTCGCTCGAAGCATTTCAATATAATTCTTTTCTTTTTCCGGTTGATCGTCTGCATTACACACGATAAGGTGAAACCCCTGTTCGTTGCATTCGTCTTCTATGGCACGGCTTACTTCCGTAGAAAAGTTGTGCAGGATATTAGCCACAATTACTCCAATTGTTTTGGTAGACTTTTGCTTTAAACTCCTGGCTACAATATTTGGATGGTAACCGAGTTCTTTGATAGCCTTTTCAATTCTTTCTTTTGTTTTCTCCCCCATATAGTCATAACGTTTGTTCAAATACTGGGAAACAGTACTTTTTGAAACATTCGCATGGGAAGCCACATCTCCAATAGTGACTGATTTCATTTGCAATCTCTCCAAGCCTATTAACTAAATCGGTTTAGTAAACCGATTTAGTAACAGTATAGATGGTATGAAAGCGTTTTACAACCCCTGAAGGTAAATTCCATTTATATCCTCCTGTATGCCATTAAGTTCCCCTATTTAATAATTAGTTAAGAAATAATTAAGAAGGAGTTCATGCATGAGAGCTAAAATGAAACCCTTAGCTTGATAAAGAAAGGATGTATGAAATGAAGAAAATTGGAAGAATTATATTCATAGGGTTAGGTGCACTGTTGCTCTTATGTTTCATGGTGCAGTTCATATTGGCGGGAATGGCGGCGTTTATTAACTTCGAATATTGGAAGGACCACATGTTTTTTGTTCATTTGTTTGGGTTTAACCTCCCAATTATTATGTTGCTCACCGCTTTTATCTCCAAGTTTCCAAGAAAAGTATACCTACAGCTCGCTGCAATTTTTGGACTGACCTTCCTCATGTATGTAACCGCAAATATTTCATCCCTCTTCCCATGGGTTGGGGCGCTGCATCCACTATTTGCGGTTTTGTTATTTTTGGCATCTATTGCTATTCTTAATACAAGTTTTAGATTGACCTTTAAAAGACACTGACACAAACAAAATTCTTCTGGCCACTAACATAAACGGAAGCAGGTGATTTCAATGTCCATCAAAAAACGGTTGGTGTTATCCAATATAGGTATGATCGTCTTGCCGATTGTCGGCTTTTTAATTTTAGAGATGATTTTGGGATACCTATTTTTTGTAGCCTTCAACGGAACTCCACGTGGTTCAGACCTGGAGCTATTTATCGGCCTTCGTATGGCAGGAATGATCATTATTTTAGCCGTAATCAATGGCCTGTTAACTTATTATGTGTCACGGAGCATTTTATCGCCGCTAAATAACTTATCGCTAGCAGCCAAAAGAATCCGGGAAGGAGATTTAAATTATAGTGTCAAGTCTAAACGGAACGATGAGTTGGGTGAACTTTCCGAAACGTTTGAGGCCATGCGTATCAGCTTAAAAGAAGCAGAGGTCGCTCGCAGGAATTATGAACAGAACCGGCAGGAGTTAACCGCGAGTATCTCCCACGATTTAGCCACCCCATTAACGTCCATCAAAGGCTATGTAAATGGGATACAGGACGGCATCGCCAACACTCCGGAAAAATTAGAACGCTATTTGGACATCATTTATAAAAAAGCGGATGATATGGATGCTCTCATCCACGATTTATTTCTCTATTCGAAGTTTGACGTCAGCCAGGTTCCATTTGATTTTGAAAAAATAGATTTGTATGCTTTTTTTCAAAATTTCATCGAAGAAATCACCTTTGATATAAAAGAAGCAGGAGGATCGGCTGCTCTCCATGCCAGCCCTGATACCTCCTACCTCGTGGAAGCAGACCGGGAGCAATTAAGAAGAGTCGTAAAAAATATTATCCAAAACAGCTTAAAATATATCGATAAACCTCAAAAGGAAATACACGTTTACCTGGATAATAGGGAAGATGAGATCGTAGTCCGAATACAGGATAACGGCAGCGGAATCGCTCCAGAACACCTCCCCTACTTGTTTGAAAGTTTTTATCGGACTGATACATCAAGAAACTCGTCTACAGGAGGAAGCGGCCTTGGATTGGCCATCGTTAAAAAGATCATTGACCAGCACGGTGGCAAAGCCTGGGCCGAAAGTGAGACCGGACAGGGAACAAGTATTTATTTCACGTTAAAGAAGAAGGTGTCAAAATGAAAAGAATCCTAATCATCGAGGATGAACGGACGATTGCAGAACTGGAGAAGGATTACCTGGAGATGAATGGTTTCGAGTGCGACATCGCAACGAGTGGTGAATCCGGCAATGAACAAGCTCAGCGTAAATCCTACGACCTGATTTTACTGGATTTAATGCTCCCGGGAGTCGATGGCTTTGAACTATGCAGGCAATTGCGTGGCAGCATGGATATCCCGATTTTAATGGTAACAGCCAGAAAAGAAGACATCGATAAAATTCGTGGTTTTAATCGTGGTGCAGATGATTATATCCAGAAGCCGTTTAATCCTAACGAACTGGTAGCCCGGGTAAAAGCCCACATTTCAAGATACGACCGTCTCGTCAATCGTACGAGCGAACCTTCGGAAATACGCACCAATGGTTTAACGATTGACCTCCAGTCACGGAGACTATTTGTCGCTGGTAAACAAAAAGAATTGCGCGCCAAAGAATTTGACTTGCTGGTTCTTTTAGCCTCTAACCCTGATCGTGTGTTTACGAAAGAAGAGTTATTTGAACGTATTTGGGGGATAGATTCTTTCGGAGATATCTCCACTGTAACCGTTCATATCCGCAAGATAAGAGAAAAAATAGAACATAATCCTTCTAACCCTGAATTATTAGAAACCGTTTGGGGAGTAGGTTATCGTTTCAATAAAAAGACCTCCTGAACCCTTGGACCATAAGGCGAAGCTGATCAAACGCTTCGTCTTTTTCATTTGGCAAATAGGTACAAACTAGTTCCACTAGTCTGTCGTTTTAAGAATTAATTAATAAATTGCTAATAACCAATTAAGCTTCATTATTTATGATTAGCTCAGGTTTTCAAACAGGGAGAGCCTAAGTCAATCATAAACAGTAAAGGAGTCATCGTTATGTTTCAAAAAATTACGTTGTCGTCGGTAGTATCTCATTTATGGGTGCAATGGATTATGTTAGGAAGTATTTTACTGGATACGTTCATGGTGTATCCGAATATTTTTCATAATATCCCGGAATCGTTTGCAACAAGTATGGAATTTATGGCAGTGGCAAGTCCCCACACTTACTTTCCGCCATTAGGAATGGCTAGTATAGCAACCGGAATATTGGCAGCGATTTTAGCGTGGAAAGTTAAACCCGCCCGCTATTGGATTTTGTTGAGCATGAGTATGATCGTCCTTGAAGGGGGCGCTTCTATGATATTTGAATGGCCGCGTAATGAAATTATGTTCATCGAAGGTTCTGCAGTGCATTCTGCTGAGTTTTTAAAACAAACAGCCAGAGAATTTTTGATCGTCCACTGGTTCCGTGTAGCTTTTAATGCCATTGGTTCAATTCTTATGTTCACAGGATTCATGAAGTATTACAAACATGCTTACTGTAAGACAGGATCGAATTAACCCAGCCAGCAGGAAGAGAGCCAATCCAGTGGAAGCTCTCTTTTTTTATAGACAACCTCCTTATATACTAGAAAGCACTCATGCGATAAAAGACAACCCCTAATGCTAACTAAACACTTTCAGAACTTTACTAGACAAAATTGAAAATTTAAAAGACACTTTTAAACATTTACTAGACAAAAACCTTCCCTATTAGAAAAAAATGGCCTGCCCCCCCCCCGTGTAAAGCATCCACCTGGGAGCAAGCCAACTATTTATTTATTAATCAAACTCTTCGCTTTTGCTTCCGCACGACGACGATGCAAAATAGGTTCCGTATAACCATTTGGCTGGTTGACGCCATCGAAAATCAAATCACAGGCAGCCTGGAAAGCGACGGATCCTTCGTAATCAGCCGCCATCGGCTGGTATTCTGGATCACCGGCATTCTGCTCATCAACGACCTTCGCCATCCGGTAAAGGGTTTCCTTTACCTGCGCTTCAGAAACAATGCCATGGCGCAGCCAGTTGGCCATGTGCTGCGAAGAAATTCGAAGGGTCGCCCGGTCTTCCATCAGGCCGATATTGTTGATGTCCGGTACCTTCGAGCACCCGACGCCATGGTTGATCCAGCGGACGACATAGCCAAGAATACCTTGTGCGTTATTATCAAGTTCCTGTTGGATTTCCTCACTGCTCCAATTCGTTTCTTTTGCGACAGGTACATCCAGGATGTTGTCCTGTACATCTTCCATTTGAGATTTGATGTCGTTTTGTACTTTCCTGACATCGATGGAATGATAATGCATCGCATGAAGGGTCGCTGCTGTCGGTGATGGTACCCAGGCCGTGTTGGCGCCTGCCTTCAGCTGACCGCCTTTTTCATCAATCATCGATTTCATCATCTCAGGCATTGCCCACATGCCCTTCCCGATTTGGGCACGTCCCTGGAGTCCTGCTGCCAGCCCGACTTGCACATTGGACTGTTCATAAGCCTTCAGCCAGTTGGAGGATTTCATGTCTTTCTTCCGGATCATCGCTCCCGCTTCCATGGAGGTATGAATTTCGTCGCCTGTCCTGTCCAGGAAACCGGTATTAATAAAAACGATACGCTCTCTCACTTCGGCGATACAATTTTTCAAATTCAAAGTAGTACGGCGCTCCTCATCCATGACACCGATCTTGATGGTATGCCGCTCCAGTCCAAGCATATCTTCCACCCGATCCAACAGTTTATTAGCAAAGGCCACTTCCTCCGACCCATGCATTTTCGGTTTCACAATATAAATGGATCCTTTCTCGGAATTCTGGAACTTGGCATTCCGTAGCAGATCATGCTTGGCAACAAGACTTGTCACTACGCCATCCATAAGACCTTCCGGAATTTCATTTCCATCTTTATCCAAAACAGCATCAGTCGTCATCAGGTGACCTACGTTACGCATGAACATCAGTGAACGGCCATGGAGGGTGATGTCCTCTCCCTCCGGTGTAATGTAACACCGGTCCTGTTTAAGCGTCCGGGTTACGGCTGTTCCGCCTTTATTGAAAGTAGACTTCAATGTCCCTTTCATCAGTCCCAGCAGATTGCTATATACCTGAACTTTGTCTTCAGCATCAACAGCAGCTACCGAATCTTCACAATCCATAATAGTTGTCGTCGCGGCTTCCATACAAATATCCTTCACACCAGCATTGTCTGTTTTTCCGATCGGGTGATAAGGATCAATTTGGATTTCCACATGCAGGCCATTGTTTTCGAATAAAATTGCAGTTGGTTCTTCTGGTGACCCTTTATATCCTTTGAATTTTTCCGGATGCTCGAGCTTCGTCTGCTTATCGCTGAGAAGTGTTACGACCAATTCCCCGGATTTAATAGAATAACCTGAAGCTTCATAATGACTGGATTTCTCTAAAGGAAAAATATCATCAAGGAAAGCTTTCGCATATTGGATAACCTTTTGGCCTCGGACCGGGTTATAAGTTTGTCCGCGCTCTGCCCCATCTGCTTCGCTGATTACATCCGTGCCATAAAGAGCGTCATAAAGGCTTCCGTAGCGGGCGTTGGCAGCATTCAATGCATACCTTGCATTATCTACTGGTACGACTAGTTGAGGTCCCGCCTGCTTAGCGATTTCATCATCGACATTTTCTGTTGTGATTTCAAAATCGCCTGTAGGCTCTTCCAAATAACCGATGTCCATTAAAAAGGCCCGATAAGTATTTAAATCAAAATCCTCTTTATTCTCCTGGTACCAGGTATCGATTTTCTCCTGAATCTCATTTCTTTTTTCTAGCAAAAATTTATTTTCAGGAGCTAGATCATGAACCAATCTATCAAATTCTTCCCAAAATTCATCTTGTGGTACCCCGCTTTCGGGCAGCGCTTCCGAAACAATAAATTCATAGAGAGCAGAATCGACTTGTAACCTTCCTGCTTGTACGTAATTACTCATCCATCATCCTCCTTTTAAAAATCTAATGAAACCTTACTAGAAAAGCTTCGACAATCCTTCCCCCGACATAAACCCCTGCTACACCCAGCACGCCGGCGAGTACAGGAGGTGCCGGCAGGGGAAGTTTTATCAATTTAAAGACGATACCAATGAAGATTCCGGCGATCAAAGCAAGTACCGCTTCTCTTACCATCAGGCAGCCCTCCTTCCAGATTATACGTTCACTTTCTCATTCAATCTGCCTAGATTTTGTTCAAAAGGGGCAGTGATAACGCCTTTTTCCGTTATGATACCCGAAATGAGCTTATTCGGGGTAATATCAAAGGATGGATACAGCGCACTGGTACCCTCAGGAGCGATTCGTACTCCCTTGATCTGGGTTACTTCATCGGCGTTTCGCATTTCTACTTCAATGGCATCCCCGGATGGTGTATCAAAATCAATCGTGTGACTGGAGGTAGCCGTGTAGAATGGGATGCCGTTTTCTTTGGCAGCGAGCGCATGCATATAGGTGCCTACTTTATTGGCAAGATCGCCATTCGCAGATACCCGATCGGATCCAACTACGATTTTATCTATTTTACCGGTGTTCATACAGAACCCGGACATGTTATCGGTAATCAATGTATGCGGGATGCCGAACTTTTTCAGCTCATAGGCTGTGATTCTGGCTCCTTGAAGATAGGGACGGGTTTCACAGGTGAATACATGGATATTCTTCCCTTGTTCATGGGCTGCCCGGAGGACTGATAAAGCTCTGCCGCCATAACCGGCGCCTCCAAGTGCTCCGGAATGACAGTGGGTCATAATAGTATCGCCGTCTTCGATCAGTTCAGCACCGTATTTTCCGAGCTGGTATTCGAACTCCAGCTGGCGCTCAATGATTTCTACCGCTTTTTGTTCAAGGGTTTCCACTACATCCCCCTGTGCAGAGGAAGCTGTGGCTACCATTTCATCAACTGTCTTCATGAGATTAACCGCAGTCGGGCGAGTACTTTTCAACAAGTCACCTGCCTGGCGGATCTTCTCTACGTCCCCTTTTGACTGGTAAGCTGCCAGGTAAATACCATAAGCTCCACATAATCCAATGGCTCCTGAGCCACGAATCATCATCGAACGGATTGCCTCGCCCAGCTCCTCTATGGATGCGATTGATTGGATATCCTCTTCAAAAGGAAGCTTTAATTGATCAAGTAGTTTCAATCTTCCATTTTCAAACCAGATCGGCAAAGCAAGCTCCGATTCCCGGTGACGGTTGGCTAATTCTTCGATTAGTCGCATCGTATTCCTCCCTCGTTATTAGCTGGTAACTGCTACATTCGCCTGTAGCTGCGATAAAATGAACGCTTGTTTCGCCGTGGCTTCCGCAAGGTCTACAACATTATAAGCAGCCTCGAGAGTCGGACCTACTGAGCAGACGCCATGATCTTTCATCAAAGAGATTTTAATATCCGGGTACTGGGTGAACACATCTGTGACATGCTGAGCCAGTTCTTTTGAGCCAGATGGCGCAACATCCGCAACCGGAACATGTCCGAGAAGCTTTCTCGCGGTCACGGTTGGAAGTGGAAGTTCCATGCCAAGACAGGCATAGCCGATGGCATAATTCGGGTGGCAGTGAACAACAGCATTTACATCGGGGCGTACTTTATAGATGCCTAAGTGAAAGCCGATTTCTTTTGAAGGCTTTCCCTGCCCTTCGATCACTTCGCCCTCCATGTTGACGATTAGTGCATCTTCGCGGCTAACTTCCCCTAAACTGATACCGCTTCGCTTGATTAAAACGTTATCCGTACCAGGAATTCTTACGCTAATGTTGCCGCCCGTCGCCTGGGTAAAGCCTTTTTGATAGACTTTATGAGAGACGTACTCTAATTCTTTTTTCAACAAATCTAGTGACATGGTGAATTCCTCCTCTTCATTTATAAATCGCTTCAAAAAACGGTTTCTGTTCCTCTGCAAATCTTAGGGCTTCTGCGCTTTTTTCCAGGCGGTGGTGTGAGCGCCTCCGGACCCGGTTAATCACATCATTTTCATTAAACGAGAGGATTTTACGATCGCGCATGACCCATTTTCCTTTAATCATCACCGACTCAATCGATTGCCCATTCTCATGGAAGACAAGCTGCTCATGAACGTCATTAGCAGCCGCCCAGGCAGGGGTGTTTTTATTAAGAAAAACAAGATCGGCTTCATAACCGGCTTTAATTTTCCCCCGCTTGCCTGGAAGTAACGCCGCTCCCTGGATGATTCCCATTTCAAGCATGTTGTGAGCACTCGGCCACCACTTATATTCGGAAGCATTGTTTCGCTGCATCATTAGCGCCAGCCTCATCATTTCAAATAAATTATGACTCGTCCCGCAGTTGCTGGCGTCAGTGCCAAGACTCACGGGCATATCTTTTTCCATATAGGTCATAATCGGTGCTGTCCCGCTTCCAAGAATTTTATTGCTGGCAGGGTTATGGATGATCGATACTCCACGGTCTTCTAACAAATCGATTTCTTCTGGTGCCAGCCAGACGGCGTGGGCAGCAGATAAACGCTCATTCAGCAACCCAGCACGATCAAGATGACCGATTATACCCTTTTTGTAGGTCCTCATACCGTAGTCGCGCTGGAGATATGTTTCCAGCAGATGGGTATGGACATTCAAAGCGTATAAATCACTAAGTTCCCGGGATAACCGAAGCATCTCCCGACTGCACCGCTGTGGCGCATTCGGACCAATCATGATATGAATCCGCTCGTCTTTTCCGTGCCACCGCCTGATTAAACCTTCATAAAAATGTTTCATACGTTCCGGTGTCGGCGGTTTCGAAGCAGCCAGCTTCTGCTTTATCCTATCTGGGAAATCTATCTGTAAAAAGTCGTGATCTTGTATATCGTGCAGCATCGGAGCGAACGCGACATGCATATTGGATTCTCGATAAGCTTCCAGTGCGGATTCTGCTTTCGGAAAATGCGGGAAATGATCGATACAGCCTGTGATGCCGTTTCGGATCATCTCCGCGGCACCCAACAGGACAGCATCATGAATATCTTCATCTGACAGCGAGTGTCCAAAAGCAATGGTATACAGTGACCAGAGTTCAAGCGGATAGCTGCTTTCCGTTCCCTTTAATAGATTGGAATAGGAATGATAGTGGGCATTGGTCATGCCAGGAATCACTAACTTCCCATCGGCATCAACCACTTCCTCTGCGAGACAGGAATCTGGCAGTTCTCCTTCTGGAAAAATATGCTTTATTTTTCCGCCTTCTATCAGCAGACTGCCAGTTATCACCCGCTGGTCTTCCATCGTTACCAGTTCCGCATTTTTTATGAGAACACTCATCATCCTTATGCGTTTGTTACTTGTGCTTTTTTAAGCTTTGCCGCCCGCGCTGCCAGTGCCCGTTCATATGCTTCATGGGCAATCGATGGCTTGTCAGCAGTTGCCAGTTCTACTGTTTTCAGGAATAGATCCTTGATTTTTTCCTGGTTATCTTTCACAACATTTTTATGGGTATCAAGATCAGGTGGAACATCGGTTGTACCAGCCGCGAGATCAGTAGAGATGACTACTACAGCATAGGCCAGCCCAAGCTCACGGGCTAAAATAGCTTCAGTTGCATTCGTCATCCCGACGACATCCATTCCCCATTGCTTATATAACTGAATTTCCAGTGCTGTTTCATAACGCGGTCCATCGACACAGACATAGTTGGCTTTTGGTACCAGGTCGATATCCAAGGCTTCCGCTGCATTCTTAAACGTCTGGTTAAGGTCAGGGCAATAAGGCTGCGTAATCTCTACGGAATATTTATCGTAAGTATTGATGCGATTCGTCGTAGCATCGAGGAACTGATCAAGCAGTGCCAGCTTCCCGACTGGTATTTCCGGATTCAGGGATCCGACCGCACACATCGCAATGACGTGATCAATTTCGAGCTGCTTCAGCGCCATCATGTTTGCACGATAATTGATCTGATGGGCCAGGCTGTCATGAGTCTTGCCATGCCTTGGCAAAAAGTAGATTTCCTTCCCGGCATGTTCGCCTTCATAAACGACGGCATCCCCGTATTCTGTCGTTACCGTTCTTTCTTTCATATTATCTACTAAATTATAAAACCCTGTACCTCCAACAATACCGATTTTCATAGTATTCCTCCTCGTCATCTATTTTTGGGCTTGCTGTAATAATGATGGGAAAAAGTAAGGTTTTCCTGAGCGCTTTTTCAATTCATCCCACTCATTGAGAATCTTTGTCGCCTCTGTAGCAACAGCGATCGATTGGGCTACACCTTCCCCTTTATATTCAAATTCATCTTTCACCCGGTTCGCTACTGCGGTAAATACAGCCCCGGCTCTCAAGTTGAACAGGCTGCTTAGTGTCAACACTGTGGATGCTTCCATCTCAAAATTCAAAACGCCGGCTTTTTGCATATCTTCCATGATGGTCTCCATCCAGCTCTGCCTGTAGTTGTTAAACCCAGGTCTGCCCTGCCCGCAGAAGAAGGATGCTGCGGTATATCCGATTCCGACGTGATAAGTTGCCCCAATACGTTCTGCCGCTTCGATTAGGGCCATCACAACTTCCTGGTTCGCGATGGCAGGATATTTATGATCGACGTACTGGTCGCTCGTCCCGTCATAACGGACCGCTCCGGCACAGATGATCAAGTCCCCTGGTTCGATGTTTTCCTGCATGGCCCCGCAAGTACCGACGCGAATGAAAGTTTCGGCGCCAATTTCGGCGAGTTCTTCTAATGCACTTGCGGTTGATGGCCCCCCTGCCCCTGTCGAACAAGCTGAGATGCCAACGCCACCAACTTTCCCGGTATAGGTCACATGCTCCCGATAGGTGGCGACATGTCGTTTTTCTTCCCATAACGCCGCCATTTGTCCGACTCGCTCCGGGTCACCCGGAAGTAATACGTATTTTTCTACATCGCCCGGGCGGCAGCGAATATGGTATTGTGATTGATCCGCGTTTTCTGGTCGATCTGCTTTAGCTTTCCATTTAAGATCCTGTGCCAACTTTTACATCCTCCTCTTTATTCGCTTTCATCCATTCAATAATTGATTCGACGGTCAAATAGGTTTTCGTTTCATCAAAGCTGGTAATTTGATTGGCAAACTGGGTTATTTGAGGGGGCTGCAGTCCGGCTTCCTCCATAATCCCTTTATCAGAAAACACAACACTTGCGTGGTCATCTGCGATTTTCTCACTTTGATTCATGACGACCGTCCGACAATTCAGTTCACCGATCAAGTGCATGTCGTGAGTGATGAGTACGACGATATGCCCTTCTCTCTTAAACATCCGTACAAGTTCCAGCACCCGCTTACACCCTTTATGATCCTGTCCGGTTGTCGGCTCGTCCAAAACGATTACCTTCGGTGATACCGCCATGATTGATGCCATCGCTACTTCTTTACGCTGGCTCGAGTTCAAATCAAATGGGTTATCATCCAACCGCTCTTTCAGCTGAAAAAGGTCGATTGCCTTCTGGACTCGTGTTTCGATGTCCTCCTCTGCCATCTTCAGATTTTTACAGCCGTAAGCCAATTCTTGCCTGACAGATGGAAGGAATGTCTGGTGATTGGGATTTTGGAACACATACCCGACCTGGCTCGACAGTTTCGAAATCCTCTCTTTTTTAGTATTCATCGTACCTACCGTAATCTCACCTTTGGTTGGTTTGAGCAGGCCATTGAAATGCTTGACGAGTGTTGTTTTGCCGGATCCGTTACTGCCAAGGATAGCGACCACTTCTCCTTCGTGGATGTCGAGGTTGATATCTTTGATGGCAGTCACTCCATTCGGGTACTTATGAGAGACATTTTTCACTGAGATATATGGTTCCACTCGCTTCACCTCCATGTGTTTATTTGCATGCGCTTTCAAAATTGTTAACGGATTCTTCTAATGTCGTAGACAACTTTACATCCTTGCCAAAAGTCTGGTTATAGCTGGCCAGAAACTCCGTAACTTGAGGAGCATTCAGCGTCAGTTCATGCAATTGCCGAATATTCGTAAATACTTCATCAGAAGGAGCGAACATTTGAACTTCTCCTTCATGCAAAACAAGGACTTTGTCGCAGTATGCTGCGATTCGCTCTACTTCATGGTCGATGATGATGCCGGTCATCCCATAATCCTTCAGGTTTTTCAGAACGTCGTACACTTCATTCTTTCCTTTCGGATCAAGCATCGAAGTCGGCTCATCCATAATCATGATCGACGGTCGCATTGCCAGCACGGCGGCAATCGCAAGCCTTTGCTGCTGTCCGCCTGATAAAGCCAGCGGGCTTCTTTTTTCAAAACCGGTCAAACCGACCTGATCAAGGGCGTGCGTGATCCGGCCAAGCATCTCATCTCTTGGCACTCCGAGATTTCCCATCCCGAAGGCGATTTCTTCTTCAATTGTCATCTGACTCAATTGGTTCTCGGGTTCCTGGAAAACGAAACCGACCTCCTCGGACATTTTGGCAACCGAACTTTCACTTACCTTAGAGCCATTTACTTTTACCGTTCCTTCCATCTCGCCATTGATGACTTGCGGTACCAGTCCATTCACACACATGGCGAGCGTTGACTTTCCTGCTCCTGTTGGTCCGATGATCCCGAGGATTTCGCCATGGTTGATGGAAAAATTGATATCTTTCAGTACCGGCTCATCGGTGTCCGGATAGCTGAAGGTCAGATTGTTCACTTCAATTGCTTTTGCCGCCATCAGTTAGCCCCTCCGATCTTTCCCTGAAATTGTTTCACCACAAATTTGATAATCATAAACCCAAATACGATCCATGTTCCAAACAATGAGTACGTGAGTAAAGCATCAGTCGTAAGTTGTAATGAGCCCATCATGAACAATTTCAGATAGATTTCAAAAGCCAGGAAACCAAGCATTCCTAATAGGAAGGTATAGTCAAGTGAACCTATTTTCGTTTCGCGAAGGCTTGTCTTTTCTCCCTTACGACTGAATGCGCGGCATTCCAACACGTAAGATAGCTGATGCACTTTCATGAATGTAATAATAAAAAGAGGGGCGAACATCGGAACCAGATTTTTAACCCGTTGTATGAGGCTTCCTTTTACATCTAGGCACCTTGCCTGCTGGGCTTCCATGACGATTTTGGCTTCCCTGGCAATGATGGGGATGATCTGAAAGGTCGATAATAATATAAACGCAAACGAGTGAGGGACTTTCCACTTTACAAGTGCCGACGCCATATCGGATGGGTGGGTTGTCATGACGAATAACACGGCGGCAGTACCGATAACCAGGATCCGGAAGGACATGACCGATGCGTAGACCATCGATTCATATTTAAATGTCAGGCCTCCGAATATTTCAAAAACCGGAGTCACTCCAATCGGATTATAGATACCATGCACGGTCATGATCAGTACAGCGAACAGCAGTAAAAACTGGATCGAGATGAGATAGGGTTTCACCACTTTCGCCAAGACTACCAATGGAAACAGTGCTACCAGAAAAACAAGCTGTAAGGCAGGATCATTAAGGATGAACGAACTTGCGACAACAAATACAACAAACAACATCTTTGTCCGTGGGTCCAGGCTATGGATCAAACTATCTTTCGGCATGTACAAACTATTCATATGTTTTCCTCCTTTTGCCTTGTTGCGTGTGATTGCTTAATGAACCTTCTTGATACTGGCAGTCGATGCACGTTCTATCAAGGTTGGCGGGAACATGATGCTTTCTTTGAAATTTTTGTTCTCCTTAATAATTTGAACAGCTAGTTCTACTGTTTTTTCCCCCATTTCAGCGATTGGCGTCCGAATCGTTGTCAAACCTGGATCGACAATCTCGGCGAATTGGGAATCATCAAATCCAATAACGGATAAATCTTCTGGAATCTTCATCTCCAACTCACGGGCTGCTTTATAAACACCTACGGCAATTGCGTCGTTACCTGCAAAAATCGCCGTCGGCCGATCCTTCTTTGCAAGCATCTCTTTTCCTTTTTCATAACCACTATGAATCTTAAATTCATCCAGCTTAACATGTTTCTTATCCAGTGGGAGCCCCCGTTCTTCCAGTGCAGCCTTGAACCCTTTCAAACGTTCAACTGTAGCATAGGAATCCTGTTGACCACCAATGTATCCTATTTTTTCATGCCCCAAGTCAATCAAATGCTCCGTAGCTGTATAGCCCCCATCGAAGTTATCTACTAATACTTCATCAAGCCTGACATTCTGAACTTTACTTCCAAGGATGACCATCGGAAGATCCGGTCTCGACTTCATCACTTCACGGATATTCCTGTCATTAATTTCCGGTGTGGAAAAGATGATTCCATCAATCCCTTTCCGGAGCAGGAAGTTCAGGTACTCTTTTTCTTTTTCGAGATTATTATCGGTATTACAAAGGATGACATTGAACCCGTGCTGATGGGCTTTGTCTTCAATCGCCCTCGTCAGTTCCCCGTAAAAAATGTTTTTTATGTCAGGTATGATTAATCCGAAGGTCGATGTCTGTTTCTTGATCATCGCGGTTGCTACCATGTTTTTCTGAAATTTCAATTCATCCACCGCTTTGTTTACTTTCTCTTTCACACTTGCACTGGTATAACCACTGTTATTTAATACTCGGGAAACAGTTGAAATTGATACGTTCGCCTTCCGAGCAACATCTTTGATCGTCACTGTCTTTTCCACATTTTTCACTTCCTCAAATAATTTGTGGAAACGTTTTCTTATATCTATAAATAGAAAGTTCTCTCTTACTCTTTCTATGCACCTAGTTGAAAACGTTTACTTAAGGTTTATTATACGGCTATTAGGCAAACGATTCAATATTTTTCTGAAAATTTTCATTATAATTTTCAGGAATTAATCCCTAACAGCTAGAGGAAGTATGTGGAAACGTTTTTATATGCCTATAAATTTAAACGACAGAAGTCTGCTTTACTTTGCTTACTTTATTCTTGAGCGTGCCGATCCCTTCTATGATACAAGCAATTTCGTCATTTTCTTTCAGAAACTCTGCCCCTACTGGACTTCCAGTAAGAATCACATCACCAGGTTTAAGAGTCATGACATTACTTAAATAAGCAATCATACGCTGGATAGAAACAATCATCAAAGAAGTAGGGCTGTCCTGCTTTTTCTCACCATTATGAACAGCTTCGATTCGGGCTGCCAGCACATCGAACTCTGTTTCAATAACCGGGCCAAGTGGCGTGAACGTGTCGAACGACTTCCCTAACGTCCAGTGTCCGTCCTCATGGAAAAACTTCGGTGCGGTTACATCGTTACCGATTGTATAGCCAAACACATAATCGAACACTTCCTCTTCCTTGATTCCGGAAGCTTCCTTTCCAATAACAACGGCCAACTCCGATTCAAATTTTGCTTCTTCTATGGAAGCGGGCAATTTGATATCTGCTCCCGGTCCGATTACCGAGGAATTTGGCTTAAAGAAAAAGACTGGCATGTCAGGTCCTTTCTCCGGCAAATCTTCCTTCTTGGCTACAAAGTTGGCTCCAATCCCGATGATTTGGTTAGGAGCAAGTGGTGCAGCCAATTTGACGGTGTCTTCCGGGAAAGAATCTCCAGTAAACTCCCACCCATCGAAGATATCACCACTGACTTCTCTTACTAACCTATCTGATATAATGCCTTGTTTTATCGTAGATTCCTTGTCTGTTTTATAACGGACAAACCTCATTACACAACGCTCCTTTACAGAATCGGTAGAGGGATCTTTTTTCTCCCCCTACCACACCAGGTTAAGTTCAATTCATTGAATTTCCATTCAGTTTCTAATAGAATGATAGATAAGCAATTTGTAGAGCATCAATCAACTACTCCCACAATTAGTATGTTGATTTGATGTTCTTTTTTATGCGGAAATCTTCTTTCCACTATTATTTTTCTTTCCCATTCCAATCTTCTCGCGAATGTCTTTCGCATTTGGCAGGAAGCGGACCGGGAATATTTTCAGAATCATCCAGACGATCCAGAATGTAAGTACTTTGTCAGCTACAGTACCAGGGATGTTGGCGATAAAGGCTGCGTTGAAAATTTGTTGCCCAGATGCAATTAGACCTGCAGTCAATACATCGACAGTATGTCCAGAAAATCCACCGAAAACATAAACGGATACAACGGTTGCTAATGCCGAAGCGACAATACCTGTAAACGCGCCGGAAACAACAACTTTCCACCCCTTTTTAAACCAGCCTTTCTTATAAAAGAAGTAAGATAAGAAGGCGACAAGTATTCCCACTAACGCAAATGGAATGTATGTCCAACGAACAATCAGTGCCAGGATGACGTTTGTCATAAGCGCGGTAGCTCCACCCCACAGTGGACCCAGAACAATAGCATTTAAAACAGTACCAATATTATTTAGAAACAACGGAAGCTTCAACATTTCAACAATAGAGTTTGCGACCCAGTTTAGTGCAATCCCAGCCGGGATCATGGCAACTATGAAACTGGAGTTCTTCTTCATCATATTCAATTCACATACCTCCTTTTAATTAGCCATGCGATCAACGACAGTTGCAGCTTTCCCCTCCTTTTATTCAGCAATCTATCCATTCAGCCCATTCAATATAAAAACGTTTCCACATTTGGCTGAATAGAATTTCAAGCAGTTTAAGAAAACGCTTTCTTAAAATGAATTATACATAGACTACTTTCTAATTTCAACAATATTTAGAAAATTGTTTTATCTTTTAAGGCTGTCTGCCTGCAGAATAAGCGCTGAAACAGTAATACTGACAGGTTTTTTGTCGTATAATCTTTATATTAAAAAATCCATATTTATTCGAGTGTACTCCAAGAATAAGTATAATTAAGTTAATTAATGAAGTTTTATATGAAAACATTTCCATATTTTCTCTTCAGATTTACTAGACAATCTGTTTATATACTAGACAGGATCCATACGTAATTAGATAATAACGAATGCCTACTAAACAATTTTGAAACGCTTAAAAGACCTTGCACTTCCTGTCCCTGACAACTCTTATATTAAAAAAGAGAACCGGTGTATCACTCGGATCCCTCTGTATCTTCTAAAGATATTATGAATCTGTCATTCTCATTATCGATAAAAAGACTGTAGGGGTGATAGGGTTCAATCCCTAATTCCCTTACAATTTCCTTTGGTATGTTAATGGAATTCGTCTCTGTTACATAGCGTTTATTATGTGTGGTTTCTGAACATGCTTTTTCAATGTATATCTGCTGGTTATCATAAGTAATATCTACCCGCTCTCCGACACAAATCCCGAGCTCTTCACATAACCGGACCGGCATGTAGACAACCGGGCGTTTCGGCAGTTGCTTTGATCGAATCTTTTCTAGATGCACGCATCGGTCCCTCCTTTTTCATCTACAATAACCGACACGTGTCAACAAACAACACCTATAGAAAAAATCATGAAAAAAGTGCTACTAATTCAATAAAAAAGTTTTACCCTTATTCCATAATATGGAGGACCTGGGGTGTGCGCGAAAACACCCCAGGTCCTCCATATTATGGTAAGTCTTTATTCACCTCGAAGTTCCATTGTCTCTTCCTGATCTCCCCATTTTACGCTGACCTCAATTACCTCGTCACCGCTCATAAGTAGCTTTCCGTTCCCTGAATCTCTCGAAGTAAACTGTTTCTCTGAAGGCGGGTCGCCACCGAAGTCTTTTCCTGTTTCATTGCCAAACCTTCCAGCATCATAGGAATAGCGCAGTTGATCGATCTCCGCCAGTTCCTCCAGCTCACCTTTATACGTGAGTACAAACTCGCGTGTGACGGCCGCTCCATCTTTAGATGCTGTAAAGCTGGCTTCCCAGTGGTCGCTTTCTCCCTCGTACACATACTGTTCACCCAACCCGCACGCCGTCAGCACGAGGATAGAAATTGAAACAAGTATTATTTTGCGCATCCAACTCCCCTTTTCCTTTTATTACCTTTGTAACTATATGTACGTATGACCATGGCTTAAGTTTCATCCGATTCAAGACCCTGGCCAAACAACTTAAAAATGATCTTTTTTTGAGACAATCTAGTGATATATTAGACAGCACCCCCGGTATATGAGCCAAATCGAACCACATATTAGACAATTTCAAAGTTTTATTAGACAAAATCAAAATTAAATTAGACAAACGAAACCATTTACGAGAAAAAATTCTCATATAAGAGACAACGCAGCCCAAAAGCAAATAAACAGCCTCCTCTTTCGAGAGAAGGCTGCTATCCACTTCTTAGAACAAATCCATCAGACGGTCCCAGAAATTCTTTTCTTCTTCTTTTTCCGGCTCCTCTTTTTCTTCGTCGGGCTTCTTGATGCTTTCCGTCTTAATAACAAATTGAACATTGTCTACTTTTTCATTCTCGGAAGAAACGAAAGACTCAGGGTCAAAATCGGATTTATCATATTGATTGATCATTTCATCGATTTCCTGTTGCAGTTCGTCCGGCAGGCTGCTCGTTGATTCCGCAAGCTCTGCTGTTCCGTTATGCAGTTCGGCTGCACCGTTTTCGAGCTCATCGGTTCCACCAGTCAGTCCGGCAATCCCGCCGTGAACTTCTTCATAAGAGCCAGCCAGCTGCTGGACGCCGCCTGTGTAGTCTGTCAGGCCGGAGTGAAAATTATTATAATTGGCGGATAGTTTTTCCAGGCCTTGCTGTAATTGATTCATAGATTCATCGATATCCATATTTTCCATACTGCTACTTAACTCGTCAGCCATCGTGCTGAGGCTGCCGCTCATTTCCGTAAGGGATCCGGATACCTGGCTAAGTGTCGGATCTACCGCGGCAAACGCTTCTTTTACACCTGCATAGGTCTGTTTCGTCGTTTGTGCTGCTTCATAGTTGGCGACCAGCTTGTCGACAGTTTCCTGATCTGCGCCACTTTCATACAACGCTTGAATTTCCTCTTCGGACACATTCTGCTCTGGTATTGCAGCAATCGTCTGGTCCAGTGCCTGGTAAGCCTGGTTGTAATTATCCTTCAATGTCGTCAGGCCGGCTTCTGCTTCATTTAATCCACCGGCAATCTGGCGAAGACCTTCCTCCAGCTGCTGGAATTGACTCATATTCATATCACCGGAGCCCCCACTGACGGACTCGCTCATTTGCTGCAAGGCAGCTTTAATAGACGAGGAGCCATCGACCAGTTCTCCGGACCCGTTGTTCAGTTCCATGATGCCATTTTTATATTGAGCCGAACCATCATACAGCTGTGCGACCCCAGTGTTCAGCTCAGCCATCCCATTTTTCAGTTCGCCGACTCCACGGTTTACTTCCGCGGTCGCATCTGATAAAGATTGCATCTCGCTTTTCATTTCTTCTGTATCTGGCTCTTCGATTGGTATTGATGATGGTGTCGCTGCGATTTCAATCGGTTCCATTTCGAGATCGGACACCTGCGCGTTTACCATGAAGCTCTCTTCTTTTTCCGGTATCGCTGTGAACGTCACTTGCCGGTTTTTCCCGGCATTAGCGACAGTCGCATCTTCCGCTTCAATATTTTTATAATTAGCAGAATCAAAAGTCAGGCTGATTTGCAGGAGATAATTATTGAAAAAGCTTTCGTCGCCCTTGTCGTTCTTTGAGGTGTTTATCTCAATCTCCAAATCGCCGTCTTTTCCTAACAGTTTCTCAGGCGGGATTTCTTTTCCATCTAATTTATAAGTGACATCGATATTCCATGGCAGCGGTTTGCCGTCCAGGTTTCCTTGATAGTAAAATTCATCTTCTTTAGCGGTAAACGTGACACGATCGTCTTTTTTCTCCATGTCCGTCATGTCGGTCAGGTTCTCGACACTGGTATACGGACCATGGTCGGTCATTTTACCTGGTTTATCAACCGTAAAATTATTGACGACGTACATGTCTTTCGGATCGCCGGACCTGCTAAGCGTGGCATAGACGACCTCACTTTTTCCGGAATAGGTCCCTTTCCCCTGGGGAGCCTTTTCCTCAGAAGCTGAACCGTCGTCTGCTTCCGCTGACACGAGAAATGTTGGCAATACCAGCATTGTTGACATGAATAGCGCGGTTATACGTTTCAGTCTCATTATCATTTCTCCTTATAAAAGTTTGCTTTCCACGTTGTTTTTTCAATCACTTTATCGAACACGACCAGTAATGCCGGCAGAACAAACACAACCATGAGGAATGCCAGCAGTGCTCCCCGCCCGAGCAAAAGTCCGATGGCCGATACGATCGGGTTGGTGGAGGTGGCTCCTAAGATAAAGCCGACACTGGATAAGATCGATGCCGATATAAAGATGGCAAAAATCTTCTCATCAATCGTCTTTTTAATCGCCTGCATGGCCGGCATGTCTTTTCGCAATGTATAGTAATTCTCTGTGAATAAAATTCCGTAATCGACAGTCGCGGCCAGTTGGATCGTACTGATTAACAGGTAACCAACATAGACGAGCGGCGTATCGGTGAAATACGGCACGGCCAGGTTGATCCATACCGAGGTCTGAATCGTCAATAGGAGCACAACTGGAATGGAAACCGACCGGAATGTTATCAACAGCACAATAGCAATCGTAATGACGGTCAGTAAATTGACCAGCTTGTTATCCTGCTGCACGGTATTTTTCATATCATACAACGTGACACTCTCCCCAAGGAGATGGGGATCCTCATAATAGCTGTTTGCGGTCTCCCTGACCTGCTCAATCAATGAAAACGCCGCGTCCCCTTCCGCATCTGTTTCTGTATAAAGGGTGATCCGGGCATAGTCATCGGAATAAAACTGTTCTCTCATTGACTCTTCCAAATACTCCGGTGGAATCGCCGTGCTCACCATATTCACATAGGACATGATACTGGAAACATTCGGAAGGTCCTCCAGCTCTGCAACGAGATCTTCCTCTTTTCCCCTGTCTCCCTCAGGGACAAGCAGCACCACTGGGATGCTTTTACCGAACGTATCCTCGATCATCGCTTCATCCTGCCCGGCACGTGTGTTGTCCGGATGCTCGCCTGTGCCATATAGGAAAGTCGTATTACTTTGAGCTAAAAACGCAGGAACAATCAGGACGAGTATCAAGAGTAAACTCGGAATCCTGAGTTTCATCACAAATGTACCGACGTTCTTAAAATCCGGGACAAGCTGACGGTGCTTGGTACGGTCAATCCAGCGATAGAACATCAGCGTCAATGCAGGCAAAAACACCATGACACTAATGAAGCTGAGCAGGATCCCTTTTACAAGATTAAGACCTAGGTCAGCCCCGATCCCGAACTCCATAAATGTGAGTGCCATAAATCCGAAGAATGTCGTCGACGCACTGGCGACAATCGCCGGAAATGACCGCTTCATCGCAAGCCGCATTGCTTTAGCCGGATCGTCCACATCCTTACGGTAATCGGAAAAGCTATGCAGCAGGAATATCGCATAGTCCAGAGAAACCGCCAGTTGCAGAATCGGCGCCACCGACTGGGTAATGAATGATATTTCCCCGATAAAAATATTCGTTCCTAGATTGATCACGATAGAAACTCCGATCGCAATCAAAAAGAACACCGGTTCCATCCAGGAATTCGTAGATAAGACCAAAATGATAATAATGATCGGTACGAGCAAAGCAGCCGCATTCAGTGACTCACTCCCAGCCATTTGCTGGGAAGTTGCCGTCGTTACCGCTTCGCCGGCGATGGCATTCTCTTCTCCGATCAAATCATATATCTTATTGGTCACTTCAACCTCGTCACCTTCTCGGATGTTCAGTGAAATCAACGCATTTTGATCCTGGTAATAAGTTTCTACGGTATCTTCGTTGGCTACCTCCAGCGGTTCTTTCACATCTACCACATCATCAAGCCACATCACTCCGCTGACCCCATCGATCGCTTCTAATTCTTTCTTATACTCAAGCGCCTTCGTTACCGATACATCCTTCACCATCACCCGGGCGTTGGCAATCGGTTCGTCAAACTCCTCCTCCATCAAATCCACCGCTTGCATCGAAGGAGAATCATCGGGCAGATAATCTGCCATATTGTAATTGACCGAAACGGCAAACTGCGCTACCGCACTGAGCAATGTAATAATCGTAAATATAATGACAATACTTTTTTTATGTTTAATGATTCGTGATGTCCAGTCGATAAGGCTTCATCCTCTCTTGCAAAACGCTTTTACACATTCTAATATTGTATTGACACCGTGTTGGATTTACAACAAACAGTTTTATAAAATCTGTCAGTTCCCCAACACATCGTTGGATTATGTTGGATTGTCACAAAAATTTAACAAAAGGAGGCGTGTCCTGTGCAAGAAAAACTGGACCGTCGGAAGAAATATACGCGAAAAGTATTGAAGGACAGCCTGATTACGTTGCTGGCAACGAAACCAATTTCAGACATCACCGTAAAAGAAATCTGCGAACTCGCCGATATCAACCGGTCCACCTTCTACACCCATTATACCGATCACTATGACTTACTGAGTAAAATTGAAGAAGAAATTACAGCAGATATGAATGAATACCTGCATAGCTACAACTATCCCGTCGAAGAAGAATCGATCCAGATGACCGAGAAGATTTTGCAATATGTGATTGAAAATAAATTCATGTTCCAGACCCTGTTGAAACAAGACGCTGCCCCTACCTTTGAAAAAAGAATGATGGAGTTGACCAGAGGTTTTATGATGAACAACTGGATGAACGACAATCGTTTGGAAAAGGAAGAAGTACAATACTTGAGCACCTTCGTCATCAGCGGAGCCATCCACGTCATCAAAGACTGGATCGCCAACGATATGGATCGCTCCCCCAAAGAGATGGCCGTGATGATCAATAACTTCATTAACTATGGATTTTCTTACTTGGAATAATATCGACATGACCAAAATGAAAAAGCTGGGCTACAACAGCCCAGCTCACTCATTTGTATTGAATTTATACTACTTTCTCCCTTGCAGCATCCACATCCGCTTCTTCGCTTTCCCCACTATAATGCGCATGCTTCTCCTGAACAAATAGTATCGCGATGCCCCCGAGCACGGCAGCCATGGCGATGATCGTAAAGTTCATTTGAGAGGAAAGATTCATAGTCAGTAGAATACCGACAAATGTTGGCGCGAAGATGCCGCCGACCCGTCCGAATGCCATGGCGGCTCCTATCCCCGTGGAACGCATCGAAGGCGGATAGTATTGCGAGACGAAGGCGTTGCTGATATTCTGCACACCAACAGATGCAGCACCAATCATTCCGATCAACAGATAAGCCAGTAAAATGTTCTGCGTCAGCCCAATACTGGAAAGGGCAATCGCTCCGATAATATAAAGCGGCACCATTACCTTTTTAAAGCCCCACTTATCTGCCAGCCGTCCGAATATAATGGTTCCGACGATGGCACCGACATTCATCATGGCAACAAAAACCAGACTAGAACCTAAGCTGTACCCAGCTTCGATCATCAATTTCGGAAGCCAGGTATTCATGGCATATATCAGAACAAAACAGGAAAAGCAGGAGATCCAGAACATAATCGTACTGATGGCACGTTTGTTTTCAAAAAGTTTCACCAGCGGCAATCCTTTCTTGGCAGGTTCCGGCTTAACAAAGGTAGTACTGCCATCCAACTGTACTCCCGGCTCTATTTTTTGCAAAACTTTCTTCAACTCTTCTTCCTTTCCCTTGGCTAATAGAAAGCCTGCGGATTCTGGAAGGCTTTTTGCTATAAAAGGAATGAGCAATAACGGTAGCCCGGCAATCCAGAAAACCGGCTGCCAGCCGAGTGAAGGCAAAATAGATTTACTGAACATCGCTGCCGCAATCGCCCCGATGGAGTACCCGCAAAAAATGAACGATACCATCGCAGCCCTGATTTTTTTCGGAGCATATTCCGTGGATAACGCGATCACGTTCGGCATCACGCCGCCAAGTCCCAGTCCCGCAATCACCCGGAATACCGTGAACATCACAGGACCTGTCGCAAACGCCGCTATCGCGGTAAATAAACTAAACAGGACGGTACATAGGATGATTACGTTCTTTCGGCCAAGCTTGTCTGCCAATAATCCGAACAGGACAGCCCCGACAGCTGTCCCGGCAGCGGTGTAGCTCCCGATTGCCCCTGCTGTCACGGAAGATATATTCCACTCTTCCATTAACGAAGGGACAACGGAGCCATAAATGACTACATCATAACCATCCATCAAAATGATAAAGAAACACCAGAAAATAATAGAAGAATGAAACGAACGGAAGCGGCTGTTATCAATGATCTGCCCTGCATGTAAAGCTTTCATCAAATCCCCCCTGCGATGTGCGAATTAATACTTAAAAGCTAAAACGCGTTTAAGCATTAAAGTAACTGAATAAAAAAATAAGCTTAAATTTCAAAATCGACGATGATACTGTCCTTCATACCAATTCGCTTCAAATATGAGACTATTTCCTGGTGCGCGGGATGTGGACCATAGTTTTCCAAAGACTCCCTGTCCTTAAACCGCACCGTTAGCCCGACTTCATATCCCTGGCTCCGATCTGAAAAATTGAGTCCCTGCTGAATATCCACAATCCCAGGAATGATATGCTTCAAATTAAGTGTCCGGCGGATCAACTCCTGCTTTTGTTCCTTTGTGGTTTCCTCAGAGAACTTCACTAATACAATGTGTTCTATCATAACTGCACTCCTATTTACTATTCAAAGTCTCCCGGTCAAAGCCGGCAAGTTTCTTATATTTATTTGCGATTCCTGCTAGTTCCTCATAAGTGATTACATCTTCTAATTGATTAAATCCCTGAGGCGCACGTTCTTCAACAATTTGCATGACCACTTCCGGCCCGTTTTGCCGGTTGGTCCGGACAATATTCGAAGTAGGTTCCAGTCTTTCCTGTTCATAAGCCCGCAAAGCAGATTCTGTATTCGGCTGTTCTGCCATAGACTTTGCTAAAGCATCAGCGTCAAGAATCGCCTGTGAAGCTCCATTTGACCCAATCGGATACATCGGGTGGGCAGCATCTCCAAGCAACGTTACACGACCGAATGTCCAGCGAGGCACCGGGTCACGGTCTACCATCGGAAATTCATAAACCGCATCTGTCTCCTCAATCAGCTGCGGTACATCCAACCAGCCAAAATCCCATCCGGCAAAATGAGGGGCAAATTTCTCCTTATCTATTTTCCTGTTCCAGTCGGCACGCGATAACAGCTCATCACCAACCGTAAGTTCAGCAATCCAGTTGACCAGGGAGCGCCCTTTTTCGTCAGCCTTAGGACAAACAGGATAAGCAACAAACTTCTGATCCTGATAGCCTGCCATAATCATCGACTTGCCAGTTAAAAACGGAGTAGATTCTGTTATGCCACGCCATAAAATCCTGCCGCTGAATTTCGGCTCTCCCTCATTAGGGTAATAGAATTTACGCACGGCAGAATGGATGCCATCCGCTGCAATCATTGTATCGGCACTATACGTACCGGCATGTTTTCCCGTTTTTTTATTTTCAAAATGAGCGGTCACCTTGTCACCAAACATTTGAAATGACGTCAGATGATGACCGGTATGTACTGCATTCTCGCCCAATCGTTGTTTGACTGCATTCAGTAATAACATCTGCAGACGTCCCCGATGGATGGAGTATTGCGGCCATTTGTAGCCGGCATTCAAGCCCCGGTCCTCCTGCCAAATCTTCTGGCCGAATTTATTAACATACATCAGCTCTGCAGTTGGAAGTCCTGCCTCTTTTAGCTCATCATCCAGACCCAGTTCTGTCAGAACCTTCACCGCATGAGGTAAAAGATTAATCCCCACGCCTAATGCCTTAATCGTTTCTACGCTTTCAAATACACGCACTGACACGCCAACGCGGTGAAGTTTAAGAGCAGTCACAAGCCCGCCAATCCCCCCGCCGACGATCAACGCCGTCCTGGTATCAGACATACCGATTCCTCCTTGATGCAATTTTCTAACAACTTTTAGGTATTTTTCCATTATTACATAAAAAACTGAGATTTCAATATTAAATTTGCTTGTACGAATGGAAATTCAACCTAGATGTTAAGTCGTTATGTTGGGTATCTCTGCGAGTTAGGTAGGTATAGGCACGTGTTAAGTCAGTATATGATTAAGATAGGGCAGTAAAAGCTCGGCTGCTCCCCACCTGCCAGTAACCGAGGGTAAAATAAAAAGCCCCTGACCGTTGCAGGATCAACGGCCAGAGGCTTTTAAGACTTAGTGATTCCGATTGGGCTCGAACCAACGACCTCCACCCTGTCAAGGTGGCGCTCTCCCAGCTGAGCTACGGAATCATGGGATGAAGTTGTCGTGAATGGGACATGTACTAATATAATATGATTTCATTTATGTGTCAATAACTTATCGACAATTTTTTTATCATTTCGAGAAAACCTCCGTTCCGCGGGAACCCCGGGACCTTGCACTTCCGTAGAGGAGTTTTCAATTCTGTGACAATCGTCAGACCTGTTCTACTTTTTTGAAAATGATATGATAAAATGGGTATGTTACATTTATAGATAAGTTGTCGTTTTTTGGAGGTGTTCGTTTTGGGACGTGCTGGTACGTTCAAGGATTTCGAGATCAATAGTTCCTATTTAGATGAAACATTGACCCTGAAGGTTTATCTGCCGGAGAATTATTCGCCGCTTTATAAGTATCATATCGCGATCATGCAGGATGGTGACGACTATTTCCAAATGGGCCGGGTCGCGACGCTGAGCGATAAACTCCATGAAAAGAAACGGATTGCTGATACCATTTTTGTCGGCATTCATTATAAGGATAAATATGACCGTCAGGACAAATACCACCCGAATGGCGAGAAACAGGACGCTTATATCAAGTTTCTCGTCAATGAGGTCGCCCCGCTCCTCGATGAAGAGCTTCCGGGCTACCATATGGGCAGCGGCCGCACGCTGATGGGAGATTCGCTCGGCGGGACAGTGTCCCTGATGACAGCACTTAAATATCCAAGCACGTTCGGTAATGTCATCATGCAGTCGCCGTTCGTCAATGAACGTGTAATGGAAAAAGTCCAGAACAGCAAGGATCTTTCCTCCCTCGCCATCTACCATACAATCGGAAATGAAGAAACCGATGTACCGACGACCGATGGGGATCGGAAGGATTTTGTGACACCGAATCATGAGCTTCGCGATGTCCTCAACAGGAAGCCGCTCACCTACTTTTTCCACGAGCTCGATGGCAGGCACACTTGGAAATATTGGCAGCAGGATATGGAGCGCGCTCTGGTGACGATGTTCCGACCGTAAGCCTATGTACGAAAAAGTAATTTTTGGTATAATAATATCAGCTTAAAACTGACCAATCGACTTTGCATTCAACACGAAATATAATCAGCAACATTATATTTAGGAGGGTTTTCCAATGAAGTATGGTATCGCCATTTTTCCACCGAAAAAAATCCAGGATGTCGCAAACTCTTATCGGAAACGTTACGACCCGCATTATGCCTTGATTCCACCACATATTACGTTGAAGGATCCATTTGAGGCAGAGGATAGCGAAATCAAGGAAGTGGTACCGCATTTGAAGGAGATCGCTAAAGAAACAAAACCATTTGATATTGAAATCAATAAGGTCAGCTCGTTTGCTCCTGTCACGAATGCGATCTATTTGAAAGTGGAGCCGGCAGAGGTAATCATGACGGTTAATGAAAAACTTGAGGCAAAGCTTCCAGGTAAATCCGAGCATTCTTTCGTCCCCCATATTACGATCGCCCAGAAGCTTTCGGATGATGAATTCTCTGATGTATACGGTAGTCTTCGAATGGGTGGATTTGAACTGAAAGAAACGGTCGATCGTTTCCAGCTGCTATATCAATTGGAAAATGGCTCCTGGACGGTCTATGAAACATTCGTCCTTGGTGAAGGGTGATAGAATGTTAATAGAAAACGTCGAGAATGAGCAGCAATTAAAAGATGCCTTCGGCGTACGCCGCACGGTTTTCATCGAAGAACAGCAGGTACCGGAAGACCTGGAACTGGATGAGCATGATGATACAGCCGTCCACTTCGTCGGCTATGAAAATAAACAGCCGATCGCAGCTGCCCGCCTCCGGTTTGTCAATGAAAACGGAAAGCTGGAACGGATTTGCGTCCAGAAGGATTTCCGCGGACAGTCTTTTGGTAAACAGATGATCGAAGCTATGGAGAAACGCATCCGAAAAGAAGGGTTGAAACAGGCGAAATTGAACGCTCAAACCCATGCGGAAGAATTTTACCGTGCCCTCGGTTATGAAACGATTTCCAGGGAATTTATGGATGCCGGCATTCCTCACGTAACCATGATAAAAAAATTAGACTGATTTTCGACCTGGAAGAGCAAGATCTTCCAGGTTTTTTGTATAGGTCCGTCGTTCTCTGTCTACAATGGTTAAAAGCAGAGGAGAAGGAACGTGATCATGATGGATTATTTACGCATATTCATAGAAGCCTCATTCGGCTTCGCTGCTTTATTCCTTTTGACCAAAGTGCTAGGAAAGTCCCAATTCAACCAAATTACCCCGTTCGATTTTATTTCAGCCATCCTTCTTGGTGAGCTGGTCGGTAATGCGCTCTATGACCCTGATGTCGGTGTGTTACAAATTGGATTTGCGATATTGACCTGGGGTGTGCTCATGTATGTGACAGAACTGATCACACAAAAACTGAAAGGTACACGGGGATTCCTGGAGGGTCAGCCGTCGATTGTTATCCATAAAGGAAAAATTGCCTATGACGAATTGAAACAAAATAAGCTTGATATAAATCAGCTTCAGCATTTGCTGAGAGCTAAAGATGTGTTTTCGATTCAAGAAGTAGAGTACGCCGTGATGGAAACAGATGGGTCGATTTCTGTTTTGAAGAAATCGATGGATCAAAACCCGACGCGCAGTGACTTGAACCTTGCCCCCCAGCCGACCCCACTGCCGATGGCGTTCATCAGTGATGGCGAAGTACTTTGGGACAATTTAAAAGAAGCAGGGTTTGATAAAAACTGGCTGCTGACCCAGCTGCAGCAGCAGGAAATCACCGATTATACCGATGTTCTATTCGCCGAATATAAAGAAGGAGAGGACCTGTATGTCCTCCCCTACAACTGAGAAAAGTACCCCGGAGCCCTCCAATATCTGGAGGCCCCGGGGTACTTTTATTTATAAAGTTTTGAACACCCACCGGTTTCCTTCGATGGCATAATTAATCGTTTCTTCTTTAACAGCACCTATCAAATAAGCAGTTACAGCGGTCCGGTACAACAGCCACTGGCCCAGCTGGTTATTTTCTACACCAAACGAATCACACATCGCAGCGATAATGTTTTCATGACTGACCCCATTCGGATGCTCCCCGATATAATTCTCAAGCCACGTCAGCAGCACGACATGGTAATCAATATTTTTCTGGACGGTTGTTTTGAAATCCGTTTCATACTCTCCATGACCGGGCACAGCACCATCAGACGGGATCTCTTTCAGACGCTCCAGACTTTCAATCGTCAAAGCGGCATCCGTAATATAAGGGATCTTGTGTTTCTCCAGTTGAGCCGCTTCAAAATAGCTGTCCGCCGCATATAACACATCAAAAACCTTTACAGCCAGCTGGTGATAGCTGTGTCCAGGAAGCAAGTACGTCTCCAACTCGAATGTTCCGAATGTAAAACTTCCTTCCCTCACCTGGTCATCAATCCGGACGGGAGGTCCTTCCAGAAACTTATTCCTTAATTCATCGAGCGGGTCATTGCCCCCGAACAAGTACAACGGTTCGAGCGACGGATTTTCAAGGATAGCCGCTTCGAACTTCGGGGCTATCGTACGGACATCGAAGTTTTCCTGAAGGTACTGTGCTCCCCCATAATGATCCGCATGGGCATGGGTGATGAACAAGTGGGTGATTGGCAGGGAATGCTCTTTCAAACCCTTGATCACTTTCTTGATCGCCGATTTATCAATCCCGGCATCGATGATCATCCCTTCTTCCCCGTTATGGACGTATCCGATATTAACCGCACTATGAAAATAATAGCAATGCGCATTGATTTGGTTCATTTCCATAAAAAAGAACGACTCCTTTCAGCAAACCTATTAAATAGTTTCGCTGAAGTGTCGTCCTTTTCCTGTCATCTCGGCATAAACTTTTTCCGAGTAAGCTGCATGCAGATCATCCGGTGCATGGAGTTTTTTATTTTTATTCGGTAATTTCCCGTTCGTCCTCACCATTTCCCGCATCTGCAGATGACGGTTATCCAACGTCACTTTGTGGACGTTGGCATATTGGAAAGGTGATGCCTTCGGTTTAACGGTTCGCTCTTGGTAATCATCATACTGATACATCGATACTGGTAACATGTAGCCCATGGAGCTCCCCTCCTTACAGAATACATACCCATAACTTACTAGATATATACGTGGAAGCGCTCCCTTTTACGGGGGCTATTCAAAAAATTTCCTGATCCGGTCATGCTTACTTTCTGTCTTCTTTTCGAACTCGCCAATCTGTTTCGTCAGCAGTTTTTCCAGAGAGACCATCATCTGCTCAAACTCTGCCATCGTCTTTTCCGGTTTTTTTAAATTCGGCTTGGACGTGATCATATAATCAATTTCATCGATCATTTTACGCATGTGACGGAAATTCATGTTCTCGCCTTCTTTCCACAGCCGCATTCTTTCTTTTTACGCGGCCTTTTCGCTGGCTTCACTTGCTTGCCTGATTGTTTATGCATAGGAGTCATTCCTTTTTTACTACATCCTATTCCCTTCTGGCAAATCGATGTAGTTCATATATCCAAAGCGACGCGGAGAATGGCAGCAGCTCCAGCGATAGCCAGCCATACGACCACCCAGTCAAAATAAGGAAGGAATGCCCAGCCGGTTAGCAGCATTCCGCTCGCCCAAACGCCTGTACACCAGTGGCAGCTTAGTAATTCTCCAATAAACGCACGCAGTCCCGTTCCTTTCGCTTCCACATAAACTTCCACATTGCCTGCTTCATCTGTTTCTTCTATATAATGATGAAAAGGCGCACGCAGCCACTCGGTGATGCTGTCATCGACGATTAGCCGGGTCAGACGGAAACAGGCCAATGTCAGTAAAATAAGGTGCATCCAAGTCCATTCCAAACGATCATCCTCCTGATGAACAGATGTATGTAGCCCATCCAGTGGATGGGGCGAATCTTAGAACCAAGGGCCGCGACGGTGTTTGCGGTCCTCTCTGCCTCCACGGCGATCGTCGTCGCCTCTTCTCGAACTGCTTTCCATGTGGTCATGGTGACCGCGCCCTCTTCTTGAGCTGCTTTCCATGTGGTCATCATGACGGCGCCCTCTTCTTGAGCTGCTCTCCATGTGGTCATCATGACGGCGCCCTCTTCTTGAGCTGCTTTCCATGCCATCGTGATGGCGACGACGACCTAAGATCGGGTCAAATCTGTCATCGTGTCCTCTTCTTGAACTGCTCTCCATGTGATCGTGACGACGCCCTCCGAACAATGGAGCCCGGCGACGATCATGGTGGTCATCACGGCGGTCATCACGTCCACGACGATCGTGGTGATGATCTTTATCCGATTTGATGATGACTTTATCAGCCTTAACGATTAATTCGTTCACTTTATAATAGTGTTTATGGCTGCAGTTATCACACATATGTTTCCTCTCCTTTAACTACTAATATTCCTTATTAGTCTATGTGGCTTCGGTACATATGTATGGGCTTCAGTTCCACAAATTCCCCAGACGAATCGATAAAAACTCGACAAATGCCCACACCATCAGGGCAAGAGTTCATATTCTATTAAAGACAATACGTCAATACCAGACGAAAGGGGAATATCAATGGGCTGTGGAAAAAAACATGACTCAGGTAACTGTGTATGCGACATCCTGCGTGAAATCGTAGATGCTCAGGAAGATGTCGTATCTATGTGCTGTGACACGAGTTGCGAGCAATCCATTAATGACTTACTGGGAGAAACCGGAGGCAATAACCTGGACACTGTTCCAGTACTGCTATACTGCAAAGGGAACTGCAAACCATTTAAAGGGTTCGGTGCACCACGCAACAACATCGGCGATATCGTAGGAAGCTTCTACTTCCGCGTGAAAGATGTTGACAAAGATTGCTGTGCTACACTTGAACTACTGCGTACACCAGGTGACAGCGACGACAATCCGTGTGATCCAGTTGAACAAAAAACAGGCAACCTGCGCACGACAGGCATCTGCATCAGCGTTGATCTTGACTGCTTCTGCCACGTGACTTGCCTTCCAGCAATCGACGCATTCGATTAATGGAACCATGAACAAAGCCGCGTCCGTTAAGGGCGCGGCTTTTTCATTTAAAAACCGATCAGACTTATATCTTCTATCTCTCTAAAGTCGATTTCTTTTTGGAATGGACGCTTAAATGTTTTCATATAAACGATACCATCCTGATAATTGTTTATATAACCGCGGTACTTTTCTTCGGCAGTCACAACTTCACATTTCATCTTTGGAATCTGGGACGGGAGATTGACAAAGTAAGTCACTTTTTCTTCTAACGTCATATCCCGGAAACGCTGTCTACGGTCCCGAGCTGACCCGGCTCTTGACTGCTTAGCTTCTGTTTCGGCTTTTTCCTGCGGCTCCTGGTGCATCTGAGCTTCCTTATTGCTGTGCTGCCGCTCCCGCTTTACTCCTGCATCTGCCGATTTATTTTCTGCCTGTTTCCCTTCCTCTTTCACTCGCTTTTTTCCATGATACGTCGTCTGCATCGGCGCTTCGCTCGGAGCGAATTCCGGCTGGGTAATATAAAGCATAGGCTTCTGTACAAGCTTCTGCTGCTTGCCCATAGATGTACTCCCTCCTTAGCCTGTTCTCCGTCTTTTCATATATATGCCCAGATTTCAGAAAATGTGCTATCGAATTAGATTTTTAAAAACGTGGGGCTATCCTGCAAATTCGCTCTTGTTCTCAGCTCTTAATTTGGTAATAAAAAAAGCCTGAGGTGGGTTCACCTAAGGCTTTCCTAAATCAAATTTAGAATCCGATGATATTGAAACCGGAATCGACGTGAATGATTTCCCCGGTAACACCGCGGGACAGATCACTCAACAGGTAGTAAGCTGTATCGCCTACTTCTTCCTGGGAAACCGGACGGCGCAGTGGCGCGCGTTCTTCGATCTCTTTCAAAATCGTGTTGAAGCTGCCAACGCCTTTTGCAGAAACCGTACGGATCGGACCAGCAGAAATCGCATTGACACGGATGCCATGCTTTCCAAGGTCGTTAGCCAGGTAGCGCATGCTCGCATCCAGGCTCGCTTTTGCAACACCCATAACATTATAGTTGTTCACGACTTTTTCTCCGCCTAGATAAGTCATGGTAACGATGCCGCCGCCTTCGGTCATTAGCGGATACGCTTCTTTGGCTACGGCCGTCAATGAATAAGCACTGATATCGTGTGCCAGCTTGAAGCCGTCGCGTGTCACGTTCATATACTCGCCGTTCAACTCGTCGCGATTTGCGAACGCGATACAGTGAGCAAGACCATGAATCGTCCCCACATCGTTTTTAATGTCAGCGAATGTCTTCTTGATTGCTTCATCGTCTGTGACGTCACATTCGTAATACAATGATTCCTGGCCTTCTAATGAATCGCCAAGATCTCTTACCGGCTTCTCAAAACGTTCATTCGCGTAAGTGAAAATCAGACGTGCGCCCGCATCATGCAAAGAACGTGCAATCCCCCAGGCAATGCTTCGTTTGTTCGCTACGCCCATCACGACGTATGTACGACCCTCTAAAGAAAAATTCATCCTATTAACCTCCTTGAGGTGATTTTTATTAGTATTATGGTTTGTTATTAGTACCTGCTACTATTTTAGCGGAAAGATTACACAAATACAAATCATGATTAATCGGAAACTAAAAATAATCCGTTCCTTATTTGTTAAAAAACCGCAGCTGTCAGCACAGCTGCGGTTTACTAAAAAGTTAGCAGTATTCACAGAATTCCAACTGCATTTTCAATTCTTCCACATACTCGGTGGATCCGGTGACGATCAAGTGATCGCCAAGCTTCAATTCGGTATCGCCATGAGGCACGATCGAATCTTCGCCCCGGAAAATCCGGACCATGATGACGTCGCCGGTGAATGGAAACTCCCGGAGGCGCATCCGGTGGTACATCGGATTGTTCATATTGATCTGGAACAGGGCACTGTCCTGATCGGTTAAAATCTCGACGACATCCGGTGCGACGATCATCGCTTTCAATAATGCCTTTGTAGACAGCATCACCGAGAAGACATCGATGCCAAGCTCAGACAATTCTTTTTCTAAATCCGGTGACTCGGCGCGGGCGATGACTCTTTCTACGCCATCGTTTTTCGCAAACTTGGCGATTTCTGCATTTTTCGCCTGGTCACCAGTGGAGACAACGAGAATATCCACATTAAAGACATCCATCTCTTTCATCCGCTCGAGATCATAATCTTCCAGCTCACGAATGTCAAAGCAGGAACGGCTGATATTTTCATCTACTTTATCGACTTTCGTATGATACAGGTGTGTTTCATATTGTGATTCATCTAATTCACGGACCACAGGCAAAGTCATCCGGTTGGAACCAATAAAGGAAACCAGCTGCTTATGACTTTCTTCTTCAAACCGACCGTAAATCTTCTTGAAAGCAATCGGTGTAATCAGACAAGTCAGTACGGCAACCAGGATAAGCGCCCCTTCCATCTGCTTGTCGATCATGCCTTCCCGCTCTCCAATGGTCGCCGCTGCAATCACAAGTGAAAGCGTGGAAGTCAAAAGGAAACCGGAACCCATTACGGTCTTCCAGTCGTACCATTTTCGTAAAATAAACGCCGGTACGATTTTTGAAATGAACAGCGCAATCAATAGCAATGGAATCAAAAGCATTACCTGGCTGTCACTGAAGAGTTCCCAAATATCAATTTCCACACCGACCATCACAAAGAATATCGGAATCAGGAATCCGTAGCCAAAACTGTCCATCCGCTTTACCAGCTCCGGGTTTGGAGACAGCAGGGAAACAAGTGTTCCAGCAAGGAAAGCTCCGAGAATATTCTCCGCCCCCACCGTTTCAGAAATAGCGACGAGCAGGATAATTAACGTGAAAACGGCCCTGGTGTCGATCTGGATCGTCCCTTTTGTCATCGTCTCCATAAACGATTGGTGACGATAATGTTTTCCGACAAAGTAAAGCAGGACACCAGCTCCGAATAATAACAGCAACAGCCACATGTTTCCTCCGCCTTCTCCGTAAATAGAAACGAAGACGGCAAGCAGGATCATCGTTACAAGATCGGCGATGACAGCAATCAGCAGGATCGTCTGACCGATCGTCGACTTCATCATTTGTGCATCCTTCAAGGTTGGGACGACAACACCCAGCGAAATCGTCGAGATAATCAAGGTCATTAGGAACAGGTTATCAATGAAACCTGCCAGCACGAATATATACGATAGACCTAATGAAACAATAAAAATAGCGACAAAGACAATTGTAGCTACCCATACAGGGTTTGGCGGGTTAGCATCTTTGTTTACCGCCTGCTTGGATTGCTTTTTCTTCCCGAAAATCGAGAAGTCGATCTCCAGACCACTAAGGAACATCAGAAAAATAAAACCAAGCGTTGATAATATTTCAATCCAGCTTCCATGCGTATCGACGAGATCAAAACCACTTTTACCAATGATAAGACCGATGATGATTTCAGCTACAACTACTGGGATCACTTTCAGCTTAAGCCGATGCATGAGAATTGGTGTAAGGAATGCTGCTAAAATTACAATAACTAATGAGGTGACGGAAGCGCCGTGCTCCATTCACTCGTCCCCCTTTCCATTTATATCAGTAAGTTCATGAAAGCTGTCGCCATCCCGAAGTAAATAAGAATTGAGATGATATCGTTGATCGTCGTAATGAACGGTCCGGAAGCGACAGCCGGGTCGATATTCAATTTATCCATGACTAAGGGAACGAGCGAACCCGCAAGTGTCGCGACAATCAGCGTCGCAAAAATGGATAACCCTACGAGCAAGCCGAGGAAAATATCACTTTTCCAAAAGTAAATGGTCACTGTTGCCAGCAGACCACAGGAAGCACCGGTAATAAATCCGGTGGCCGCTTCCCTGAAGATCATTTTCCCTTTGCCTTGCTTATCGATTTCCCCAGTAGCCATTCCGCGAACTGCCACCGCCAGCGCCTGCGTTCCGGTATTACCAGCCATCCCAGCAATTAATGGGATAAAAATAGCAAGAATCGCTACCTGATCAAGCGTTTCTTCAAACCTGCCAATCAGGCTGGCTGTTAAACTGCCCAGGAACAGCAGGATAATCAGCCATGGCAGCCTTTTTTTAGCTGAAGCAAGGGCATTATCATCCGGACTGTCGACGTCAGAGATCGCCGCCAGCTTGGAATAGTCATCACTCGCTTCTTCTTCCATGACGTCAAGAACGTCATCGACTGTGATAATCCCTAACAGATGGTTTTGAAAATCGACGACTGGAAGTGCAAGGAAATCATAGTCCCGGAACATACGGGCGATTTCTTCCTGATCTTCCCCAACCGGGACGGACACAAGTCTCTCGTTCATCACTTCGGAAATCAGCCAGTCATCCTCTGCAATAATCAAATCACGCAGCGAAATCACCCCGACCAGGTGCTTATCTTCATCGATTACGTACGTATAATAGATCGTTTCCGCATCTGGTGCTTCCCGACGGAGATGAAGCATCGCTTCCCGGACAGTCATATTCGCCTTCACCACGACGAACTCCGTGGTCATGATACTACCGGCTGTTTTCTCTTCATAGTGGAGCAAATCCTTGATCTCATCGGAATCGTCATCATCCATGATCGTCAAGAAACTTGCCACTTTGTTTTTATCTAACATATTCAGAATGTCGACCGCATCATCCGTCGACATATCTGCCAATACCTGTGAAGCAAGCCGCGGATCCATCTCGGCGAAGAACGGTTCAACATCTTCATGATCGATGTGCTCCATCACTTCAGATATTTCTTCCGGAGACAGATACATGTAGACTTTCTTACGTACTTCTACATCCATTTCTTCAAACAGGCTGGCTTGATCATAAGGATGCATTTCCAGGAATTCAGCACGGAACTGATCAATCTGATCGTTCAGCAGGGCCTCCTGCACTTTTTCCCACATTTCTTCCCGTTCATCTACTTCTAAATGTTCCATCAGAAATCCCTCCCCTTATTCAAGCCGATTCATTTTGACCGTTATATCGTAATTGCCTGAATACACTTTGTCAATAAAAATTATTCTTTCAAATGCATGGTAGTAGTTTATCAAATTATCGTATAATAATGGAACTGAAATGAACATTTCTTTGGCTGCGCCTGGTGTGAGTGTATCTTGTAGTTTAATGCGATAATATATCGTCTTAACTGAGCCACATTGCGACTTAACGCCAGCATAATCTTCTCTTACTACTTTTTAGTGTTGCCCATCTTCTTTTTCTTATTGAAAAGGCTCTTTAAAATCTTCTTGTTGTCTTACAGGAAAGCGAGCCGTTTCCCAGCCGCCCTTACTCTGGTTCGGCAACGGACCTCAAAGTATCTCGAAATCAAGTCTTCGACTTTTCAGACTTTTAATTGAACAAACTTCTTATAATAAAAAATATGATTCCAAAAACCTGGGAATGGGAATACTAACGGGAGTAACTTTTACATAAAAGGAGGGCTTTTATGAAAATAGATATCATCGGAGATGTGCATGGCTGTCTTGATGAAATGAGGGAATTATTTCGTGAACTTGGCTACGTGGAGGAGGATGGTGTCCCTGTTCATCCCGATGGCAGGATACCGGTGTTCCTGGGTGACATCACTGACAGAGGGCCTGATTCGGTCGGCTGTATTCGGTATGTTTACAATATCGTCGTGGAAAACAATAAGGGAAAATATGTGCCGGGGAATCATTGTAATAAGTTATATCGTTTTTTTCTCGGTAACAAAGTGCAGGAAAAACATGGCCTCGAGACGACGACTGCTGAATATCGCTCCCTTTCTTCCAAAGAACAAAAAGCAATCCGCCATCATTTTATGAAATTATATGAAGCGTCGCCATTATATCTGGAAGTGCGTGAGGCCAATGCTGTCATCGCCCATGCCGGCATTAAGGAAAGTTTTATCGGTCAGCAGGGAAAAAAGGTACGGACGTTTGTGCTTTATGGCGATATTACCGGCGAAAAACATGATGATGGACGGCCGGTGCGTCGCGACTGGGCACAAATGTATGAAGGCAACCGCTGGATCGTCTACGGCCATACGCCAGTACGGGAGCCCCGGTTCGTCAACAACACAGTCAACATTGATACCGGATGCGTGTTTGGAAACAAACTCACGGCATTTCGGCTTCCGGAAAAGGAAATCGTTAGTGTTCCTTCCCGGCAGCCATTCGTGGAAGAAAAATTCCGGCTCGATTGAGATACATCCTGTCAACTATTACCGATAGCCCTCTTGATATCCGCCGGAAGTTCCGCTTCGCAACTGACAACTTCACCAGTAAGCGGATGGGTAAAGGCAAGCCTGCGGCAATGCAGCGCTTGCCTCTTCATTATGCCGAGTGACCCACCGTACAGATCATCCCCGGCAAGCGGATGTCCCCTGTGGCTCATATGGATCCGGATTTGGTGAGTCCTTCCTGTAAGGAGTTCAAGTTCGACTAGCGAATGTGCGCACAATGTCCTCAGCACTTTATAGCGGGTGACTGCCGACTGGCCTTTTTCATTTACCTCCCGCTCGATAATAGAGCCCTCTTTTCTTCCAATCGGTACATCAATCAATCCTTCCTTGTTTATCAAATGACCTTCGACAAGTGCCCAGTATGTTTTTTCAATCGGACCGATAAAGCCTGTCGATAACAGAGAATGGCTGTAAGCATGCTTTGCCACCAGCACAAGTCCGGAGGTATCTTTATCGAGCCGGGTGACAATATGGACGGTGCTTGGTACACCGTGTTTTTCATAATAAGCAACGATACCGTTCGCAAGTGTCACATGATGGTTCATGGATGGCATAATGGCGAGTCCCGCCGGTTTGTCAAGAATCAATAGATCATAATCTTGGTAAACAATAACAAGCTCCATGGGCACTGGTTCAAGCCGTTCAGCAGGCTTCACAATTGGCAGCGTCACTTCCACCAAGTCACCGGCATGCAACACTTTTCTGACCGTCACCTCAGCTCCATTTACCCGCAGCCCTTGCGCCTGCTTGATCTGTTTCAACAATTGACGCGAAAATGCCCGCACAGACACCAGATAGTCCCGTACGAGCATTCCTTCCTGCTGACCTGTAATTTTCCACGTCCAGCTCCACTGCTTCATTCTTTATCATCCGCCACGAACGAATCCCGGACCCGCTTCCAAAATGGAAATGGACGAAATCTCGCAAATCGAACTTTTTCTTTGGCGACCCGGCATTGGATCGATTTTACCTCTTTATACGTATGCGTATAATGATCGACTGTGATCATAAAACTTTTATCCGCTGTCGGTTTCAACAGGCAGGTGTGATGGCTTGGCAAAATCAACGGGGAACCGATCGTACGGAAAACGCGATTATTGATTGAAGCCATTTCTGCAATTTGAATCGACTCCAGGGACGGATGGATGATTGCGCCGCCTAGCGCTTTGTTATAGGCGGTACTTCCGGATGGAGTCGAGATGCAAAGCCCGTCGCCCCGGAAGGTCTCAAAATGCTCCCCTTTGATATCTACATCCAGCACGACCGACCCTTCTGATGTCTTTATAGTACATTCGTTGAGTGCCAGATACCGGCCTTCTTCTCCACCGTTTTTCAAGCGGATAATCACTTCCAATATCGGATATTCGACCACCTGGAAAGGAGTCCGGGCGACATCGATGATCAATTTCTCTACTTCATCCGGCGTCCAGTCCGCATAAAACCCTAAATGGCCTGTATGTATCCCGATGAAAGCTGTTTTGTCCAAGCGATGGTTGTATGTATGGAAGGCTTCCAGAAACGTTCCGTCGCCGCCGACCGATATGGCAACTTCAGGCTCGTCCTCACAATATTCCATATTAAATTCTTTCAGATAGTTTTTGATTTTCGAACGGATTTCGTTCGAATTACTGTCGCCCCTCGATAATATCGCGAATTTCATAATCGAACCCCACTCCTTCCCAGCAACTGTCCATTAGTCTGGATGTTTCCCTTGTTCTTTTCTATTAAACGCTTTCTTTGCTTCCTGGATTTCATTTTTAATCTTCGACATTTCTTCATCAAGACGGAAGGCCGCTTCGGCTGCCCGTTTCAGCCTGGCCTTGACTTCTCCGGGAATCTGACCAGAATATTTATAATTCAGCGAATGCTCATTGGTCGCCCAGAAATTCATGGCGAGCGTGCGAATCTGGATTTCAGCGAGTACCTTTTTCTCCCCATGTATCGTCTCAACCGGATAGTTGATAATAAGATGATAAGAGCGGTATCCGCTATCCTTCTTCTGGGACACATAATCCTTCTCTTCTATGATTTCAAAATCATGGCGGTTATGCAGCATACTGGCGATGACATAGATATCATCGACGAATTGACAGACGACCCGGACCCCGGCTATATCCTGGATTTCCTTTTCAATCTCGACCGGAGATATGCCCCTTCGCTGCATTTTCCCTAAAATGCTGGACCTGGGTTTGACGCGGCCAGTCACAAACTCAATCGGAGAATGCTCCAGTTCGTACTCAAATTGGGCCCGCATCCCTTTCAACTTGACTTTCAGTTCATCGACCACCTGGGTATAGGGTGCCAGAAATACCTCCCAGTCCATCTTGTCATCCCCACCTTTAACAACGTCTATGTAGTAAATATGTGATATTACGTACCCATTCATTGTATCATAAAATATGACAGGAGATAATCTTTGCAATCAGCACCTTTCTTCCTCATAATGATTGCAGAGCTGGAGGGATACGATGAACCAGGAAATCGAAATTGAATTCAAAAATATACTGACGAAAGAAGAATATGACCGCCTGAAAAACACGCTCCCTTTCGAGAAAGCGAAAGTGCAGGAGCAGACAAATCATTATTTTGAGACGGAAAACTTCGACTTAAAACAGAATGGTGCCGCCCTTAGGATTCGTGAGAAAAACGGCGGGTTTACACTGACATTGAAGCAGCCGCACCCGGACGGACTGTTAGAAACCCACGCCACACTGACTACGGACGAATGTGAAAGCTGGATTTCCGGGGCACCGAACGCCAAAGAAAATGTCTTCCATCAGCTGCACGAACTTGGCATCAACCCGGATGAGCTGAACTATCAGGGCGCATTGAAAACTAATCGTCAGGAGATTCGCTATCAGGATACCCTGCTCGTACTTGATCATAGTCTGTATCACGAGACGGAAGATTATGAGCTGGAACTGGAGGCGACAGACCGGGCGCATGGAGAAAAAGTTTTTCACCAGTTATTGACGGATCATGAAATCCCGGAACGGGAAACCGATAATAAAATCAAACGATTTTTTCAGGCGAGGCCGTGAGTCAGATTAGTTGAAGGCCACCCCCGCCGTTGCTACAATGAATAACAAGCAGAAGGGGTTCTGATCATGAACGTACCAGGAACAATTTATGAAGCAATTGGAGGCAGGGAAGCGGTCGCAACGCTTGTTGACGCGTTTTATGCTCGGGTAGGCAAACATCCCGATTTAACTCCTATTTTTCCGGATGATTTGACAGAGACCGCCCGAAAGCAAAAACAATTCTTAACCCAATTTTTCGGCGGCCCCGCCTTATATACCGAAGAACATGGACATCCGATGCTGCGCGCAAGGCATCTCCCTTTTCCGATTACACCGACCAGAAGGGATGCCTGGCTGAATTGCATGGCCGCAGCACTGGAAGAAGCGAATATCGAGGAGCCATACCGCACGGCGATTTTCGAACGTCTGACCATGACAGCCAATCATATGATGAATACACCAGAGGATGAGAAAGGAGAATCGATGTGAGTTGGAAAGGTACTGGAGCATCCCAGGAACAAACAAGTGCCCAGTTCGGTTTTTTCGATCTATTGAAACGGCCATTGGAGCTCTACCTGTTCGTAGATCCCCTATGTCCGGAATGCTGGTCCATCGAGCCGATCATCAAAAAGCTCACCATCGAATATGGCCGCTTTTTCACCATTAAACCGATTATCAGCGGAAAGATGACTTCCCTTCATAAAAAAAGCGTGGATAAGCCTTATAAATTGAAGAAAGAATGGGATAAGACCGCCAATCGTACCGGCATGTGCTGCGATGGCGATATCTGGCTGGAGAATCCTGTCTCCTCTCCTCTAATCACATCGCTCGCTGTCAAAGCAGCAGAGCTCCAGGGGAAAAAGTCAGGCATCCGTTTTTTAAGAAAAGTTCAGGAGTATGTTTTTCTGGATAAGAAAAACATCTCGGACGAAGAAGTTCTCGTGGAATGTGCTGAAAAAAGCAGACTGGACGTCGAGGAATTCAGGAGAGACCTTTATTCCGATACGGCCCGCCGTGCCTTGCAGTGTGATTTCAAGCTGACAAGGGAAATGGATGTCGACACAATCCCGACGCTTGTCCTGTTCAATCAGTCGGAAGAAGACGCAGGTTTAAAGATTGCCGGCACGTATCCGTATGAAATCTATGTCAATGTCTTGAAGGAGATGCTCCAGAAGGATCCAAATCCGGCGAAGAAGCCACCGCTTGAAGAATTCCTTCAGCATTATAGATTTGTTGCCACAAGAGAAATCGCCGTCGTCTATGACTGGACGGAACAACAGGCAAAACGGGAAATGAAAAAGCTCGTCCTGAAGCAAATCGTCCAGGAAGTTCCGGTGAAACACGGAGTGTTCTGGAAATACCAGCCTGCCGGGCAAGCGTAAAAGCGGCTGTCTCAAAAGGGTCTGACCAGGTGCAGACTTTCATTTTGAGACAGCCGCTTTCATACTTTGGTGAGCGTTTGCAAAGAAAACATTTATTTTGCTAATTACTAGTGTTATGATATTTTCCGTAGTATTATTTGTCAGAAAAGGAGTGAACGTAGCTCTGGATATAAAAAAAGCATTACCTATCTTATTTGCAATCATGTTTTTTGTCATGGTAGGGTTCGGCATCATCATCCCGGTTCTTCCTTTCTATGCAGAAGAAATCGGAGCGACGCCGACCGAACTTGGTCTATTGATGGCTGTCTATTCATTGATGCAGTTATTATTCGCTCCGATGTGGGGGCGTATTTCCGACCGGATCGGCCGTAAGCCAGTCATCGCGCTCGGTATCGCCGGACTTGCCCTGTCGTTCTTTTTGATGGCACTGGCCACTCAATTATGGATGCTGTTCGCTGCCCGGATTATTGGCGGCTTCTTATCTTCCGCCAACATGCCGACCATCATGGCTTATGTTGCCGATATCACGTCAGAAGAAGATCGCGGAAAAGGAATGGGCATCATCGGCGCTGCCATCGGTCTCGGGTTCGTGTTTGGACCGGCAATCGGCGGAGTATTTTCCAGAACAAGCCTGGAGATGCCGTTTTACATAGCAGGAATTTCTTCCTTGATCACGTTTTTACTCGTACTGTTCGTTTTGAAAGAATCACTGACGGAAGAAGCAAGAGGCCAGCATGCGGGTAAACGCCCACCTATGCGTGAGGCTCTGAACGGTCCATCCTCCATGCTGTTCTTCCTGCAGTTGTTCGTTTCGCTGTCCTTATCCGGTCTCGAAGCGACATTCGCCTACTTTGCCGCAGACACGGCAGGACTCGGAACTGTCGAGCTTGGCTATATTTTTATGATCATGGGACTCGCCGGTGCTATTGTCCAAGGCGGACTGGTCGGACGACTTACGAAAAAATTCGGCGAACCGTTCGTCATCCAGCTTGGGGTCGCCGTCTCGGCGCTCGGTTTCTTTCTGATCCTGTTCGTGGATGATTTCCTTACCGCTACCATATTTTTATCCATTTTCGGCATCGGAAACGGTGTCATCCGACCGAGTGTAGCTGCCTTGCTCACGAAAAAAGCGACCGCGGGCTACGGCAGTGCAACCGGACTGTTATCTTCCTTTGATTCACTAGGAAGAATCATCGGTCCTCCCCTTGGCGGCTGGCTGTTTTCCATCGCGATCGGGCTTCCTTATATTTCGGGCATCATCTTATCGGTAATAGCCCTGGTATTATTCCGTATTTACGCACGCCAATCCAGGAAAATATCATCCGCCGCATAAAGATTAAGGCAGAGGTGCTAATGTTGCCCCTCTGCCTTTTTGATTGTCTCCCTTACGTCTGGTGTGTCTCTTTTATTTTTAAAATTGTCACTCTTATTTTCGATTTTGTCTCTCTTATCTTTCGAATCGTCTCTCTTCACGTCTATGTAGCGCAATCATTGACGAGTTGTCTCTCAACCAAAGGTTTTCTCTCTCTTTTGCATCTAAAATCGCTTCTACAGCAAGCACCGCTCAGGAGGATTTTTTCTTCACGCGTTCAAACTGGTCCCGCCTTAATTCAGCAACTTCAGCATCCTTTTTCTTCCCACGATCTTTGCTCCAAAACCGAAATCTCTCCCAATAGCTCGTTTTATCCAAATAGATTCCGACGCGCTCCTGCTGGACTTCCTGTATTCCTTCCACGATCAACTGCATCGCGATTATTACAAGAATAAATGCCAAAAATACTGGAACGACCACCCAATAATGCCCGGTCATGAACGCTTCCCTGGTGTTACTGACCAGCCCGGCCCATTCAAACGTCACGGAATGGGGCGGGGACCGATAGCTCGCATCATACATGATGCTTGTCCCGCCAAGAAATAATTGAAACAAGCCAAGATGGATGAAAATCAATAAAGTCTGGATAAATTGCTGGCCAAAGATGATGCCTAATTTTGATCGCAGGTGAGGCATAATGTGCCTGCCCAATACATGCCTGGCACTGCCACCGAGGACAACCGCGCTCGTCATGAAATCCTGCCTCATGACCAGACTTATCTCATTCCCAATCAATACCATTACTAACGGGAAAACGAGTAGAGTAAGAACAAGCACCTCAAAGACGAGCCGTTCTGTTAACGTGTATTCAAATCCTGACGTAGATCCCATCAGTACCGGACGCAGTAAAATCAGAGCAATGATACTTAACGGCAAATAGTGAAATCCATCAACGAAGCGCTCCACCCTTTTTTTAACAGCCTCAGGAACAAATAAGGCATATGGAATAGCCAGTAGAAATCCTAGAAAAACACGCAGGAAAGCAATCAATCCCGCGAACAAAATCGTAAACTTCGCCCCAGCAAGCAGCTGGTCCAAAATACTGTAGCCAAGCCAGTCGGTTCCAAGCAAGAGGTATTCGGAAGGCGGATGGGGCTTGCTGCTGACAAGTTTCCCTTCTTCATCGTAGATCAGCGTAAAATTCTTTACGTCTTCCTCCTGGATCAATGAGTGCCCGATACTGATCACCAGAATTAGAAAAATAACCGAAAAGCCGACCAGGAATTTTTTATTTTTAAAATGAGCCCCGACTTCCACTAACCCCTTCCTAATAGCAGTACGCCATGAGCTGCTCCTTAAGCTTTTCCCCCAAATAGCTGTCGGCTTTATGGTGTCACCTGTGGACATATGAGAAGGTGTGAAAAGTTCAGCCCCCTGATAAATGATATAAAAGGGAGTGAACACCATGATCAGTACCGTGGCAATGACAATTGGCCGGAAATCGTCTAATATGTAGCTGGAGATTCCATTGATATTAAACATATATTCGATTACAAACAAACTGGAAAGCGAACCCCAAACAATCATTTTAGAATGATAGAAAGCACTGTTCGTGATGTTCCGGAAAATGTGCTTAATAATAAGTGTCTTATAACGAAGCCCTTTACTTTGAGCAAAGGCTACATAATTTTTTGTCATTTCTTCCTCAATCAAAAGCAATATTATCCGAAATAAGGCTATCATCGGCAGAATCGCAAGTACCGCCATTGGCGCCGCATATAGTCGGTTTTCACCTAAGGTAACAAACGGAAACAAATGAACGCCTGTTTGCTTGTAAATGAGGACGACTAAAAATTGCAGCAAAAAAGCAACCATCAAATCTGGAATCGCCTCCATGAACCCTAGGAGCCGTTTAATTGCTGTCCGATAGGTGTTAGGAAGAAATACCGTCAGGAAAGCCATTAGTGCGGCCAGGCTGAATCCTATAGCCAATGCTCCGAACAAAATAGTCATCGAATACAAAAAGGGATCCCACAAAAAAATGAACGCATTCAGTTCTTCTCCCCGGAATTGATACGTCCAGGACCCCGGCTTGAGAAATTGTTCAATCAGCCTCCCGGTTTCTTCTAAATAGAGGGTAACATCAAACAGACCCTCTCCTCTTACTAGAAAAGGAGCCGTACTCAGCGCACCTATCCCCGCAACCCCTAATAAGTAATACCAAAGGAAATTCCATAGCTTCATCATCTCAAGACATCCTCACCTGATATAGTCACGCCAAACTGTAAACAACAGCAAGACTATGTTTATCATACCGAAAACAGTATGAATTTTCCAAATTAATTTTAGAGAAAAAAATAACCAGCATCGGCTGGTTATCAAGGTCCCTTTATATAATAAAGGAGGATGGGAGAAAGTTCCCTGTCAAACTTGTTGGGGGGGTTAATGGGATTTCTTTCACATCTATAATATAGCAAGCCGGAACACCTTGCGCAATACACTTGTTCAATATTTCACGAGTTTGTCACAATGTTCTAACTGCCGCTCCCAAGCATAATCTTGAAGTAAGGAGGGTTGGACATGAAGATCATAGGAGTCATCATTTTCACAGCACTGGTACTGACAGCATTCTTAATGAACCTATTCGGGTTGATGCGGCTTTACCCCATCTATATCACATCGCCTCTATTATTCTTGGTCATCTTCTTCACCATCAAAAGCCTGTTTCATCGAAAAAAGTTCAAAGGATTCAAGAGCTACCATTGAAAAAGGAGCAGCCTGTAAATGGGTGCTCCTTTGCTGATTCATTTAAAAGCTTACATAAAAAGGCTGTTCTTCTTCTTTTAAGCAATACGCTATACGCTGGCGGAAATTACCCCAGGTCACCATTTCCAAAGCTTGATCGACAGGAAAAAAGCCTGCTTCCAGTGCTTCGGGTGTCGTTGTCAGCTCTCCTCCTACCGGCTTTCCCAGAAATAAGGTATTGCAGATACTGCGGCTTATATTTTGAAAAATTCCACAAAATCTAATTACCTCAATATCCAGTCCACATTCCTCTTTCGTTTCTCTGACTGCCGCTTCTGCCAGTGATTCCCCTATTTCCACTTGCCCGCCTGGCATTTCCCAGCCCCGTTTCGGTCCTTTGATCAATAGCAGTTCCCCTTCGTCATTGATGATGATAGTGGCTGCAGATACAATGTGCTTCGGTGGTTCCATTCGCTTCTCCCCCTGACGTATCCTTTACAATCTCTCTTAAAAAGAGCTTACCTTAAATCAGGTAAGCTCTCAGCTTGTAGAGAAACCCCGTGTTTTTCTACAAGCTTTTTTTGTGCGCCCGTGCGGGCGAATACCACTCGCTTTCCGCGGACGAACGCCCGAGCCTCCTCGTGAAAACCACACTGCGGGGTCTCGGATCGCCCGTTTTTCCGCAGGAGTCTCCTGGTATTCGTCCGCCCTTCACCGAAAAAGACTCTCCTTCACCTAACTCACCTTGGATAGGTGAAGGGCAATCTTCTTCATGTTCTGGCAGGCAGCCGTCAGTAACGCTTGTTCGCGTACATTTTCTTTTCCGCGCAAGCGACAATAACGCAGCCCATGCAGTTCTTTTGAATCTGCGAAGCTACGTTCCACTTTCTCTTTTCTCATTCGATAAATCCATTTACCTTCATTAGAAAGTCGGTTCAATCGAACCTGCTCTTTCGAGCCTTCCCACACATGACGGGTAACGGTTTTCTGGTGTTTCTTATTTTGTGTACACTTCGTAAGAAGAGGACAGTCCGCACAATTTTCAGGGTTTGATTTGTAATGCCGATATCCCTCACGGTCGGTTGTCGCATAACTCAACACTTCACCCTGCGGGCACACATACACATCTCGCTTTTCATCATATGTATATTTCCATTTCGGAAGGAACCCCTTTTTTGACTGATACCTCCGATGAGCAATTACTCCGAATATTCCTCTTTCCATAATAAGCCCATGACATATAGGGTTCGTCAAATATCCGGAATCCAAACCTACGGCTTCCACGTCAAAGCCAAACCGTTCGATCTGACGATCCAACCGTTGTAAGTAAGGTCTGGAATCATGAATATTTCCCGGAGTCACATGAACATCAGTAATAATGTTATGCTTCAAATCTGTGGTGCGGTGATCAAGATAGAAGAAGCCTTCCGGCTTATTTTCCCGATAGAGATAACCACTCTCGCTATCCGTGTCACTGACCTTGATTTCTTTTTTCTTTTTCGCCTCCTCCTTTTCCTTCAGAGGCTTTTTTCCATGATCTTCACGATCTTTCCTTACTGCCTCTTCCAAATCTTCGATGTAGTCTAACGTTTCTTCTTCAACTTCTTGTTTCGAGAATTTCTTCTTATTCGCATTAGCTTTCAAGTGTGTGGAATCTGTAAATAACACACGCCCTGATACCATACGGTGATTCATCGCTTGTAATACAATTTCATCAAATATTTCTTGGAAGATATCCGTATCTTTGAAACGAGTACGGCGGTTCCAGCTAATGGTGGAATGATGGGGAACGGGATCTTTAAGGTTCAACCCTAAGAACCAACGATAAGCAATATTAGTTTCGATTTGTCGTGCCAATTCGCGTTCGGAACGAACGCCATAGATATAACCAATGAACATCATTTTAAATAATACAAGTGGATCTAGTGAAGGGCGACCATTATCTTCTGAATAGTAAGGACGAACCTTTTCAGGGATGAAAGAAAAATCTATGTATTGATCAATTTTACGGAGGAGATGATTTTCGGGCACAAGCTCTTCAATCGTGACTATTTCCATTTCACTTTGTCGTTCTTTTTTTGATTGAAACATCAAATCACCTTTCAAATTATTAGTTATAAGTATTATAACAAATTAACGCGGTGATTTATTAAAGATGAGTGAAATAAGTAAAGGCTGTCGAGACTTTCTCGACAGCCTGAGAGCTTACCTTAAATCAGGTAAGCTCTCAACGATAGGAAGAAAGTTGATCACGATCAACCATGATCGGCGGCTGTTCCATCCAGCCATTATCGATCATGATATTCGCTCCATCCTCTACGTACAACGATACATCGAGGAGACATCGAGCATACAATGCTCCAATATCTTTTCTTCCATTAAGCGAGGCACCATTGGCATATTTTCTAATTTTCATTGAGAACATATCGATTTTATGAGACACCATCAGCTTATCGGAAAACGGCGGGATAGTCGAAGGTGTCACCAAATGATCAAGCAGGCCAGGTGCAGCAATATTATCCTTCTTCAGTTTATTAGTAAACTTATCAATATGGCTCGTATTTATCTTTCTGCCGCGATTCAAAAACTTAAGCACTTTCCGGTCCCTTGCACCCTGGCTGAAACCAAGAATCACCGCTTTACTTGTAATGTCGTTATGAAGGTTATCGTACAAATGTGCTACCTCCAGTCCATGGAGGGGCCGCACCTCGCCGAAATACCCATGCAAAAAACTTTGCCGGTTAACAAAATCAATTCCATCCGGCCTTGGTGCCGCTGGAGCATTCCCCAGCACACCCTTAATAGTCAATAGGTCATGAACATCAATCATCAACTCAGTCGTTTTCTTCAAGCTATCCACAAAAAAATCACGCGTATCTTTCCTTGTCATGGCAGGAACGGCCGCACTATAAATACTGGTACCCGCCTTCGCAAGATACCGAAGATAATGCAAGTAAAATTCATCATAAAATAACCGCGGCGCGTCCAGGTTGACATCCTCTTCTGTAAATCCAATAGGAATTGGAAAATCAGCCTCCACGAAAATCCTCTTGATATCCTTCATAAACGTGTTCGTAAGACCCAGGGCAGATTCTACCACTTTCTTAATCTCAGCATCTTCCACATGATGAAGGAAGTAACTAAGCACGCACTTCCCCATCGTATTCCCTTGATATGCTGCCCAAAGCTTCCCCATCTCCGCTGAAGTCAGCTGATTGTTGAACCGTTCCTTTTCTTCTTGCCTTTGTCTTTTCATGATAGCTAACTCCCTTCCTCATAATGAGGTTCATGATTCATTTCTGACTCATCCCCTATATGATCTTGCTCCTGGAAGGAAGAAAAGCTCCGCTTTAACGAGCGCATTGCACCTCGCCAAAAAACAATCCATTTTCTACGTATATAATAGGACCAGTATTTATATTTATTGCCCTTCATGCTAACAAGCAATAACAACATAAAAACAATAATAATTACTGCATATTTCCGCACATCAAGGTCTCCTTTTTACTGTTCAGCATTACCCATATTATGAGCAATCTGGAAACAATCTATGTACATGAAGCCCCCGACTTCCTGTAAATCCAATTAAAAAAGTTCAAGATGAGAACAACCTGTTCCACCTTGAACTTCTTTAACCTTTGATAAAGAGAACTCTATTTACTTCAATAATTCTTCCATTTCACTCAGCTTTTCTTCAAATACATCCAAAGCTGCAAGGATTGGCTCTTTTGATGTCATATCAACACCAGCCTGCTTCAGCACTTCAATCGGATAGTCACTGCTTCCTGCTTTCAGGAATTTCTTGTAACGGTCAACTGCCGGTTCACCCTCTTCCAGGATCTGAGCGGCCAGTGCAGTTGCTGCAGAGTATCCTGTCGCATACTGATAAACATAATAGTTGTAATAGAAATGAGGAATCCTCGCCCATTCCAAACCAATCTCATCATCAATTACGAGCTCATCGCCAAAATATTTTTTGTTAAGATCATAATAAAGCTCGGTCAGCTTGTCGGCAGTCAATGCTTCCCCTTTTTGAGCCAGAACATGAATATCATGTTCGAATTCAGCAAACATCGTCTGACGGAAAACCGTGCCACGGAATCCTTCCAGGAAGTGATTCAACAAGTAAAGCTTTTCTCTGTTATCATCCGTGCTTTTCAGCATATGATCGTTCAGCAATGCCTCATTGCATGTCGATGCTACTTCTGCTACAAAAATCGAATAGTTGCCATACCGGTATGGCTGATTGGCGTGAGTATAGTAGCTGTGCAGCGAGTGGCCCAGTTCATGGGCGAGTGTAAACAAGTTATTGACGTTATCCTGCCAGTTCATCAATATATAAGGATTCGTTCCGTAATGACCGGAAGAATAAGCGCCGCTCCGCTTGCCTTTGTTTTCATCCACATCGATCCAGCGGTTTTCATAGCCTTCTTTGATGATGTTCGTATACTCTTCCCCAAGCGGCTTCAGCCCTTCCACCACAAGGTCCTTCGCTTCGTCATAGCTGAATTTCATATCCACATCTTTGACAAGAGGAGTATACAAATCATACATGTGCAGTTCATCAAGCTCGAGCACTTTTTTCCTTAACGCAATATAACGGTGAAGCAGCGGAAGTCTGTCATTTACTGACTCCACCAGGTTATCATACACTTTTTCAGGAATCTTATTGCTGTCGAGTGCTTTTTCCCGTGCTGAATTGTAATTCTTCACTTCCGCAAAATAGTTATCCTTTTTCACGTTCCCGCTCAAGGTAGAAGAGAATGTGTTCTTGAATTTTTCAAATGTATCATACATCGCCTGGAATGCTTCTTTCCTTACATTGCGGTCCTTGGATTCCAGAAAATTAATGTATCTCCCATGTGTAAGATCCACTTCATTTCCTTCTTCATCTTTAATGGATGGGAAGGTCATATCGGCATTATTCAGCATACCAAATGTCTGCTGCGGATTAGCTGCGATCTCAGAGAAGCCTGCCAACAAGGCTTCTTCTTTCTCGCTCAATACATGGTCACGTTTTCGTGTAATTTCATCAAGGGCATGCTTATATAAGCCTAACTCCTCTTTTTCTTCTAAGAATTTATCGATGGTACCTTCCTCAAGCGAGAGGATTTCCGGCACAATCCAACTCATGGCCGAGGCAACTTTTGTATACAGGTTTTCCGCTTTGGCATTCAATTCCTGGTAAAAGGAATTTGTCGTATCCTGATCCGCACGCATATGGGCGTAAGTAAATAATGTCCCGAACCTGTGTGATAGTTCATCTTGTTTCACTAGCAACTGGTATAACTGATCGGCAGATTCACCGAGCTTTCCTTTGTATTGGGAGACTTCAGGGATCATTTCCTTGACAGCCTCAAATTCCTGTTTCCATTCATCATCTGATGCAAAAATATTTTCAAGCTTCCAGGTCCGTTCCACTGGAAGTTCTTCACGTTTAGGCAGTTCTTTACTTGAGGTACTCATACCTGCTTCCTCCTTTAGTCCATGTCTTCACCATAACTGATTTCTCCAAAAAATAGGAAATACCTCCCTATTTTATGATATTTCGAAACTTTTTACCCGTTTTTCAATGAATTAAATAAAATTTCATCCTGCTGGAGGGCTTCCTCGATCGTACGCGGCAAGGCCAACGCTTTTGTTTTCCGATAATGTTGTGGTGATATCTCTTCAGTAAAACCAAGTTGAGTTAAGAGATTCAAGTATTCCTCAAGAGGGGAAGGTGTAGACGAAACATGTAATAAGGTGCTTAGCCTTGGGGCAGTACGATGGGGGAGAAGTGTTCCTATCGAAGCAGGCATAAAGGCATCCAACAAATAACGGCTCTGCCAGACCCATGGTACCTCGGCGATCTGTAACTGGCTTGTGACTGGAAGGTAAGCGAGAGTTGGTAATAACGAAGGATGGAGGCTAGCCTGGTACAAATACTGTCGCCATCTTTTTTCCTGAATCGATACATGGCCCGGAGCGCGAAGCCGCTTCGTTTTAATGAAACTTTTCCACCCTGATGGCATATGATTAAGAGGATGAATATCAGAAGTGAATAGCTGGGAGAAGGAAAGCTGTTGTAAGGGAACAAAATGGAATGATGTGAATATGCGGGTTCTCCCGCTTGCCTGAAGGTGACTTGCGATTAACAGTTGGTCGGTGGAAGGATCGTAAAAATAAATACGGTAGTCATGGAAATGATAAATGAAGTTTCTTTCAAACGAGGTTAATTGGATGCTGTCTGTCCATTTTCTGGCCAAACGGTTACCTCCAAGGACCCATAATGGGAAGACACCAACACGGTGATATTCTGTGGTACGTTTCGCTACTTCCATTTCTGGTATCCGGGCACATTGGTACTCAATGGCCACACGCTTCGTTTTCATCTGTAGCAATATATCCGGCCGCTGCTGGATTTCAGGTATGTAAGGTTCCAGCTCTGCCTCATACCCTTGAGCTTGCAGCCATTCCCATAACCGTACCTTACCCTGATGGTGGTAACTCCCCTCCCCACCCTTACTGGATGGGCAGTCACTATTGGGATAATGAGCAAAATGCGGAGTTACTTTTGCCCCCGCCCGGATTAAAACAGGCTCCTGACACTGCGGACAAAAATAGCTGTCTTTCTCCGCCTGAAGCAGTTCTGATATATGCCGGCCTGCCAGCTGGATCAATCGACCGTCATCATTTACGGCACTAAGCAATAGTCCACCTCCTTTTTCATTAAAATCTATCACCATAAAAACCTGGTGAAATTTCTTGACCATACGTTACTTATTCGACATGTACCGACAAAAATCCTGCTCGGGATGGCATTTTACGATTGTCTCTCATACGCTATTAATTTCTCTTTTATGGATGCACAAGCGCATATATGTAATGGGTTGTCTCTCACCCAAAGGCTTTGTTTCATTAAGAATTTCCCTCACCAAAAATAAAAAGCATACCACCAGCGCGGCATGCTTTCTAATTATTGAGGAAAGTAAGTTTTTATCTGGTTCAAGGCATCTTCTGCAAATATAGTCTTACCATACTCCTGCAGACGATGGATGGTGAGTTCGGATTCATTACCGTATTCCAAAACCTTACTCAATATATTTTCCTGCTCATCATCACTCATATTTTCATCATCAAACTGAATATATAGATAGTAGGCATTTTCAAAATGGTACATGCTCTGCTCAAAACCATCGGTGTTATCGAATCGGTAGCTCAACTGAATAGCATCTTCAAATTCATGGAAGCGGATCATGAACTGCATCGGCTCCAGGTCATTTTCAAAACGGTCTGCCTCATCGTCCTGTGATTCATTTTCTGCTTCATTCAGTTTTTCATCAAGCATAGATTCTATTTTTTCATCCACCGGCATATCGATGGTTTTTCCATTTTCAGTCGGGAGTTCAAGCTTTTGACCATCAGATGAAAGCTGTGCTTTTGTAACAATGACTTCCAGACCTTTTTCCATCGCCTGCACCTGGATCCATAGGGGACCGTCAGCGTGGAAATTTTCTTTATCATTGACTTCGTCCATCATTTCCCAGAACAGCTGCTCACTTCGGTCACGGTTATACCAGATATCTTCCCGATCGAATCCACGTTGTTCTACATCATGGTACGAGACATAAAACTTAATTGTATTTTCATTTATTCTTTCTATTTCCATGCATTTTCTCTCCCTTCTATTTTCGGATATGCGGAAGGGACTGCTTCACCCTTGTTGTTATTTTATAGTATACCTTACCCTATATTCCTTTCGTTTAATCTTAGGAATATGGGGATAGGCATCTCTTAATTCTATTGTATGACAGGAGCGTCTTTTCGGAAAACAAAATGCTTCATTTTACTAAAAACAAACGAATGTCACGACCCACGTAAAATGTGATTCGGCATTTGCCTGCAACCGGTAAATTTATTGAATGATAAATCTATGGTTAGTTGTCTATTTTAGCTTATTTCTAGTCATTTGTCACTACATGTCAGGAGGCTTTTTTATGGAATGGGAATTGATTCAGGCAATGTTGATCATTATCGGTATTGATATCGTCCTTGGCGGGGATAACGCCATTGTCATTGCACTTGCCAGCAGGAACCTCCCGGAGAAACAACGCAATAAAGCGATTCTTTTTGGGACAGGCCTTGCTATCATTGTGCGTGTCCTGCTAACAGCGGTAGCCCTCTATTTATTGCATATTCCCTTTTTGAGGCTGATCGGTGGTGTGCTGCTTATTTATATCGCTATCAAGTTATTGACCGAAGAAGAAGAAGAGCCGGATATTAAAGCAAGTGACAGCCTGATCTCGGCGATCAAAACAATAGTGTTTGCTGATATCGTGATGGGTTTTGATAATGTACTCGCCATCGCCGGCGCCTCGCACGACAATATTTTGTTAGTGGCCATGGGGCTTTTAGTATCAGTCCCGATTATCATCTGGGGGAGCAAAATTATCTTGCGGCTGATGGAACGTTTTCCTTCCCTTGTATACATCGGAGCTGGGATACTCGCCTACACGGCTGCCGAAATGATTCTGGAAGAACGTCGCCTTCGGATATTTTTTGAACAATTCGACTCCCTTCAATACGTCATGCCACTTGTCACGATTTTTCTCGTCATTGCCTGGGGCTACCGGAATAATAACCCGGCCTCTCAAGCCTAATCAGATATTAGGAAAGTTGTAAAAACTACAAAAAAAGACCGCTATGTATGCGGTCTTTTTCTATTAGTTTACAAGGCGCTGCGCTTCACGAAGCTGGAAAGTACGAACGCTTCTTGGCAGGAAGCGGCGAATCTCATCTTCGTTGTAGCCGACTTGCAGACGCTTTTCATCAATAATGATTGGACGACGCAACAATCCAGGGTTTTCCTGAATTAAATCAAACAAATCTTTCAAAGGCATTTGTTCAAAATCGACGTCCAGTTTCTGGAACACTTTTGATCGGGTAGAGATAATCTCTTCCGTACCATCCTCCGTCATACGCAGGATTTCTTTTATTTCATCCAGCGTTAAAGACTCTGAGAAAATATTACGTTCCATGAAAGGGATATTATGTTCTTCCAGCCACGCTTTCGCTTTGCGGCATGATGTACAGCTTGGTGAGGTATATAGAGTTACCATGGGAACTTCACTCCTCAAAATGTATTTATCATACAAGGTTGTTATTTGCTTGCCAGTTTAAAATAAGTTTAAATAACAGTCTATGTATACTATACCATAACTGTCAAGTGATAGCCAGTAGTGATTGTAATTATTTTGCACAAAACTTATACAAACAACTCATTATTATTCTGACACTTGTAATATACCCTCATTTTCATCTATTAAACATATTTTTATATAAATTTTCCCCTTGTTTTTATGCCCTTTTGATGGGGATTCACTATTTCCATACGTTCAAGTTTTAACAAAGTTTCACTTTTATAATATCTTTATATTCCATTTTCATTTAGCCCAACGAAATTGAAAAAAGGTTGTCCCTTATGAGGGCTTATCAGACAAGAATAAGGACTAACAGTTGCATTACATGTCTGGAAGCTCGTGAGGAGACAACCCCATCTATTCATTCTTATGCTTTTTCTTTTTCTAGTCTAGCCAAAATATCATCATTGTCTTTATCTTCATCGTAGGTTATTGCTTCGTCTACAGGCTCATAGGACTTGCCATAAAATTGAGTATCTTTATAGGTGTGGATTTCTTCGTACATCTTTTTCATTTGCTCATAAATTTGTTCTTCGGATGCATCTTCAGGGGACCAATAGAGGATTTCCATAGAGTTCGGTTCATTTGTAGCCAGTGATTTTCTTGTATAGCCAATCGATTGGGCATGTTTGAAACCTTCACGTTGATAGAAGCGGAGTCGCTTCTCCGTATCGGTATCATCATAATCAACAGGTTCCACTTCAAGGATGATCGGCTTCCCTTTCTCTTTCATCTTCTCCATCAGCTTATGGCCGAGTCCCTGACCGCGGGACGCAGCTGATACATACACATAATCAATGAAAATAAACGATGGAAACTCTGCATACATTAATACATGATGAGGACCTTCGTCCTTAAAATAAACATCGCCTTTTTCTTTGAGTAATGTCTCCATATGTTCGCGTGATTTCATTTCTTCAATCGGAAAGTATTGTTTCAACTTTTCATACCAATTCATAAATCTGCTCCCTTACAAGTTAGTCGTTCTCATTATAACGAATTTTTTCAAAATTGTTAACCGATGTTTGAAAGCATTTTCAACATTACCTTTTCCCGCTTTTCTTTTCTTTAAACATAAACTAAAATAAAAGTAACCGTTAAAAGGAGGGGAGCCTATGGGTGCATTGCTGCTCGATATTACATTGTTAGGGTTAGGGATTATCGGCGCAACCGCGTTTCTCGGTGTTGCTGTCAACGGTATTGGAAACAAATTATTCAGCCGGGGAAAAAAGGATGAGTTTATAGGCAGGTCGCGTGCGTACCAGGATACGTGGCGTAAAGTCGGAGGAACTCACAAATAAGTTAAGCTACAGTACAAAAGCGCAAGCGCCTTGCCCACCCCCGACAAGCTTAAGACAAGCCTCGGCGTGACGTTCTTGGTCACAGAGAGGATTGACTTAAGACCTCGAGGGGGTAGGCGCTGAAGCTGGATGTAACCCACCACGTAAAGTTATTCACAAAAAGAGAATTTTATAATTTCCTAGACAATAAAAAAGCATGGAAGCCATTGCTTCCATGCTTTTTTATCATTTTTAGTCCAGAGGTGTATAATCGACGCCCTCCGTATAGCTGTTGCCTGGATTCCAAATCAAATACTCATGAATACCATTTTCATTTAATGCCCTGATCTGATCCTCCACTTCTTTCACACCATATTGCGTTGGAGGTCCAGAGTAAAGCCATGGTGCTTCAAAGTCCTGTATCCAAGGACGTGAAGTCGGCGCGTTATCCAGCTTGCCTAACACTTCATTTTCCACCTTGGCATATTCCACAGTAAGCTTGTATGGCTGCGTATCCGGTTTTTCGATTCCGAAGTAGGAAGTCCAGTGACTCGGATAGATCATCGATGAGATGACATCGACATTTGAACTGATTTTTGAGAAATTCTGTCCAATCCCCGGTGCTTCCGGAATCGTAGCTGAATACCCAAAGATATCAACTGATACATCAACACCATAGCTGTGAAGTTGCTCTCTCGCATAAGCGACGAAGTCAGTCACGGCTGTCACGCGTTTTTGAACATTATCTCCCTCTAATTCTGCATATTCACCCTGACCGTATTCTAATTCTTCATCACGATTCTCGAATCCTTCCGGGAAGCGTACGTAGTCGAACTGGATATCCATAAACCCAAGCTCTGCTGCCATTTTGGCAATTTCTACGTTGTACTCCCATACTTCTTTCATAAATGGATTGACGAAAGCTTCTCCTCGTCCATTGACCCATACCTGCCCGTTTTGCTTAAAAGAAAGCTCCGGACGCTCTTTTGCCAAAATTGAATCTTTAAATACTACCACCCGGGCAATCGGATAGATGCCTTTTTCTTCAAGGACTTCGAGCATTTTTCTTGGTTCTTTTATATACGGCTGAGCGATATCATAATATGGTGAATCTTCATCAGGTTTGAATGTGATATTCCCATGATCTTCTTTAATATCGATAACCATTGCGTTCAAATCTGTCGATTCAACCAGATCAAGCAACGACTCGAAACGACTGCCCCCGGCTGAATTTCCCGTTACATAGATTCCACGTACAGCATCCGGGTACTCAAACGTCAATCCTGAATTATAAACGAACCTGGCTGCTGGTTTCTCATTGTTCAAAAGCTCCAGTGACATTTCCCGTACTTGTAAATCCTTTACTGGCAATACTTCCCCTTCGCCTTCGTTGTCTTCAGCGTGCAGCGTATGTACCGGAATAAGTGCCAGAATCGTCAACAAACTGATAGTCATGAATCTCTTAAGCTGTCTGAAAGTTTTTCCCATATTAAATCCTACTCCCCCATTTTTTTACTATCTTCTATTATAAAAGAGGATTACTACTTATTGGTAGACTATTTTGTGAAATATTGTAGAAATACACCAAAATATATCATATGAACTAATTTCTTCCTTTAAATATATACAAAAAGGCAAGGCGACATTCTTATAAGAACGTACCTTGCCTTAATTCTAGCCGTTGTTAAACGGACGCATATTCTTTTTTATAATGCTCGAATTCCTTCGTTGTACATAATACCCAATGATCAGGTCGCACCTCACGAAATTCAGGCTCTTCACTGGTATCGTTCTGGCTTGGATCATAGGTTGTCCGGATACGATTACGCTCATAGTCCGGATCCGGTAACGGGATAGCGGATAGTAATGATTTGGTATAGGGGTGCATCGGATTGGCATACAATTCATCGGAATCAGCCAGTTCAACGATTCTCCCAAAATACATAACACCAATACGGTCACTGATATACTTGACCATCGATAAGTCATGCGCGATGAACAAATAGGTCAAGTTATTTTCTTTTTGCAATTTCTTCATCAAGTTGACTACCTGAGCCTGAATGGACACGTCAAGTGCGGATATCGGCTCATCAGCGATTATGAAGCTTGGATCAACTGCAAGTGCCCGGGCAATTCCAATTCTCTGACGCTGACCGCCACTGAATTCATGTGGGTAGCGGTTGGCGTGTTCTTTATTTAATCCAACAGTTTCCAATAGGTCGTAGACACGTTTTTTTCGTGCCTCCTGAGAATCAGCCAGACCATGAATATCAATACCTTCCGCAATGATATCCATGACAGTCATTCGAGGATTCAGGGATGCGTATGGATCCTGGAAAATCATTTGCATTCTGCGGTTAAACTTCTTCAAATCCTTCGCAGATTTTTTTCCATGCACATCTTCTCCCTGAAACTTCACTTCCCCGTCCGTAGCATTATACAAGCGGATAATCGTACGACCAGTTGTAGATTTGCCACAACCAGACTCCCCTACAAGGCCGAATGTTTCCCCTTCATAAATGTCAAAGCTGATTCCATCAACCGCCTTTACGACACTATGTCTTCCGGTACGGAAATGCTGTTTAAGGTTTTTGACTTCAAGTAATTTTTCTTTGCTCATGATTTTTCACCTTCCTCAGATGTACGGATGGTCCCTGTTTTGGCGAACCCTTTCATCCGTTTCTTGACGGCTTCAGGTGGTTCGATATCAGGAGCATACTCATGAAGCAGCCAGGTTGCAGCGTAATGAGTCTCCGACACCTTGAACATTGGCGGTTCTTGCACTTTATCAATCTCCAAAGCATATTCATTCCTTGGAGCGAATGCATCCCCTTTTGGCGGCTTCAGCATATCCGGAGGCGACCCAGGAATAGCGACAAGTTCTTCTTCGTTACTATCCAGTGTCGGCATGGAACCTAGCAGCCCCCAGGTGTATGGATGTTTCGGATTATAGAAAATATCATCTACTGTACCAATCTCCACAATTTTACCGGCATACATGACAGCTACACGATCGGCAACGTTAGCTACGACACCAAGGTCATGCGTGATAAAAATGATGGAACTGTCGGTTTTCTTCTGAATATCTTTCATCAATTCAAGAATTTGCGCTTGAATCGTTACATCCAATGCGGTTGTTGGCTCATCGGCAATAAGAATTTTTGGGTTACAAGCCAGTGCGATTGCGACTACAACCCGCTGACGCTGACCACCAGAAAATTGGTGAGGATACTGATCCACTCGTTCAGACGCATTTGGCAGTCCGACCAATTCCAATAGCTCAACCGTCCGTTTCTTAGCCTGACCACGGGGCATTTTCTGGTGCTTGATCAAGCCCTCCATGATCTGGTTGCCGATTTTCATCGTAGGATTCAATGACGTCATTGGATCCTGAAATATCGTTGATATATCTTTCCCACGAATATTTTGCATTTGTTTTTCACTTGCTTTAACTAAATCTTTACCTTCAAACAAAATTTCTCCACTCGTGATACGTCCTGGCGGTGAAGGAATCAGCCGGGCAATCGCTCTAGTCGTAACTGACTTACCTGAGCCTGATTCTCCTACAATTGCAAGTGTTTCCCCTTTCTTTAGATCAAAGGAGACACCGCGGATCGCTTTAACTTCTCCCCCATAGGTATCGAAGGAAATATTCAAGTCTTTCACTTCTAATATATTTTCCATTGTTGCACCTGCCTCCTATTCACGCATCTTCGGATCTAAGGCATCCCGAAGTCCATCTGCCAATATGTTGAACGCGATCATGATAAGGGAAATCACGATTGCAGGGAAAATCATAATATATGGGTTGATTTGTAACGCTTTAAACCCATCATTAATCAAGGTTCCCAACGATGCTTGCGGTGACTGCAACCCTAAACCAATGAAGCTTAAGAAAGCTTCGAAGAAAATCGCGGAAGGAATCGTGAACATTGTATTAACAATAATCATTCCTAAGGTATTAGGAATAAGATGTTTACTTAGAATTCGGGTGTTGGAGGAACCTAACGTCCGTGATGCCAGGACGAATTCCTGGTTCTTCAATTTCAGCACTTGTCCCCTTACAATCCGTGCCATACCTATCCAACCGGTGATCGTAAGGGCGATGGTTATGGAAATGATGCCGGGATCCAGAATCATAATCATCAGAATAACCACGACTAAGTTCGGAATACCAACAAGAATTTCAATAATCCGCTGCATGACATCATCGACCCGGCCGCCATAATAGGCAGAAATACCACCATATGCGACCCCGATAACCATATCTATTGCCGCAGCCAAGAATGCAATGTATAAAGAAATACGGGTACCATACCAAGTCCTTGTGAATAGGTCACGGCCTAAGGTATCTGTACCAAACCAATAGTATTGATCTTGCAAACCCTTGGCTTCGTAGATATGAAAATAACCTGTGACTTCCGCGCTGCCGTCTTTGTCACTCTTAACATCATACGTCATGAATTCGTCATCACGCTGTGTGTAGCGCTGACGCAGACGTTCTTTGGCTGCCTCGACACTAGATGCTTCAAAAGTATCTGACTTTGTACCATCCAAGCCTAACCAGCGAACATCTTCAAGCCCCTGGACCCTTGGAGGCAATTTTGATAAGCCTAAGTCCTGATCATTGATTCCCTTTTCGTTAAAGAAAGGACCAATAATCGCCATAATGAAAATGATGAAGAGTACAATCATGCCAAAAATGGCACCTTTGTTTTTACGCAGGCGAATCCAAGCATCCTGCCAGTAGCTTAGACTGGGACGCTGGATTTTTTCACTACCTTCATCATCTTGCTTTGCAGGTACGAATAAATCTCTATCTAAATTATCTTTTGCCATTAGTCTTTACCCCCAGCGATTCGAATACGCGGATCGATGATTCCATATAGAATATCGATGACGAGAATAATCAAGATGAAGAAAAAGGCGAAGAATAGTGTAGTTCCCATGATAATCGGAAAGTCGTCCGTCATAATGGAAGTTACGAACTGTTCACCAATTCCAGGCACGGCAAAAATCTGCTCAATTACCAGCGTACCAGTCATCAAGCTGACCGCCATTGGTCCCATTACAGTAACGAGTGGAATCAATGCATTACGTAAACCGTGTTTGAACATTAGTGTTGCGTTGCTTACCCCTTTAGCACGTGCTGTTACGATATAGTCGGATCCTAACACTTCAATCAACTCTGTCCGGACAAACCTGGCTGATATCGCCAGCGGGAATATTGCCAATGCAATCGTCGGCATGATTGTATGGGCAAAAGAACCCCAGAATGCAACTGGTAGAATTCCTAATTCAACCCCCAGATAATATTGGAGTAAACCAGCAAATATAAACGATGGAATCGATATTCCAATAACAGAAATAATGTTGGATGCATAGTCAATTACAGAATTGCTATATAACGCAGCAACTACTCCTAATAACATCCCGATAATTGTACCTATAATCATAGCTTGAATTCCCAGGTGAGCTGATACAGGAATTCGGCTCATTAAAATTTCTGTAACCGGCTGGTTATTCATTTGGAACGATACTCCTAAGTCGCCTTGAAACAAGTTGCCCAAGTAGTTAAGATATTGGATCGGCAGTGGATCATTTAAATTATACTTTTCATACAAAATCTCCAGCTGCGCTGCGGAAAGCTTTTCTTCGGCTTTAAAAGGAGAACCTGGCAGCTGCTTCATCAGGAAGAATGAAGCGGTTGCGATGATAAACAAGGTGATAAACATGTATACAAGCCGTTGGAAAATGTATTTAGCCATCCTTATCCCTCCTATTCCTCAATTAATGTGAATAATGATTCATCTTTTATGAATAATCATTCAATGTTCTAATAATTCAAAAAATGTCCTTAAACGGAAAAAGAGAGTATATGCCACTGAATGGCAGTACACTCTCCCTCTCCTCTACCAAAGAGGTATGAAACTCTCATATATAAATTACTCTTCAATATATGCGTGTTTATATGTGAAGTCTGCCCCCATTGGATTGAACTGGACACCTTTAACAGATGGTCTCCATAGATACGCACGGGAACGCTGGTAAAGCGGAGCGATCGCTGTATCTTCTTCGATAAGAACTTTTTCAGCTTCTAGCATCTTATCGAAACGAGCAGGAAGATCTGTCAATAGGTCGTTATTAGCTTCTTGCATTAAGGAATCATATTTCTCGCTATTGTAGTTCATTGTCATGTACGGGCTGTCAGACATCCACATGTTCAACCATGTGCTGGCATCAAGATAGTCAGGACCCCAACCAGAGTTTTGGATATCATAGTCAGACTTTTCATCACGAGCGATACGCTCTTCGAAAGGTACAGAAGAAAGTTCAAGGCTTAAGCCTTCCAGGTTTTCTTCCAATTGGTTGATAAGATAGTCATCCATTTCTTTGGCAACTTCAGAGTCACCGCCAAGGAAGCGAAGTGTTACAGAATCAGTACCTAGAGCTTCCAGGCCTTTTTCCCAATGCTCTTTTGCTTTTTCCTTATCACTTGTGATCAAGTCACCATTAAGCTCACGGAAATCTTCACCAGATTCTGGGTGAGAAACGAAATCTTCCGGAACGGCACCATTTGATGGGATAGAACCGTTAGCAAGGATAACGTCTACAAGTGATTGCTTGTCGATAGACATTGCGATCGCTTTACGGATATCCGCATTAGCAAGTGCTTCATTTTCCTGGTTCATCTTCAAGTAGAATAGAACAGGTTCAGGCATTGTGCGATAATCTTCAGAGCCAGCGTATTTTTCAACAAATTCAGAAGATAGACCGGCACGATCGATTTCACCATTTTCGTAAAGGTTAACACCAGTGCTAGTTTCTTTTACAACGTTTACATTGATTGTTTCAAGGGTTACATTTTCTGCATCCCAGTAATCTTCGTTCTTTGTCAACTTCCAGCTTTCATTAGCCTTTGGATCCCAGTCTTCAAGGATGAAAGGACCGTTGTATAGTAGATTGTCAGAAGTCAAAGCGTAGTCATCGCCTTGTTCTGTAACAAAGTCTTCGTTAAGTGGCAGGTAAGTACCAAATGTCAATAGACTATGGAAGTAAGGAACTTCCTTTTCAAGCGTAATTTTCAATTCGTAGTCGCCAGTAGCTTCTACACCTAGTTCTTCAACGTCTGCTTCACCATTGTTGATAGCAGTAGCGTTCTTAAGTACATCGTTCATCATGAATGGACCGTACTCAGATCCTGTTTCCGGATCGATCGCACGCTGCCAAGCAAAAACGAAGTCGTTTGCTGTAACAGGGTCTCCGTTAGACCAAACGGCATCTTCGCGCAATTTGATTGTCCACTCCAGACCATCTTCACTTACTTCAGGCTCACCTTCAGCGATTGCTGGTTCAGGTTGAGCATCTTCATTCAAGCGATAAAGACCTTCCATAGTTTCTCCCAACCATTGGAACGCAACGGCGTCAGTAGCGTGGGATGAATCCATTGTTGGAATTTGAGAACCTTCGATCAAGTTAAGTACTTGCTCCCCACTAGGCTCTCCGCCTTCCGCTTCTTCACTTCCGCCTTCTTCAGAAGACGTATCTTCTCCTGAATCGTTGCCGCCGGCGTTATCATCATTGCCGCCTGAGCAAGCTACCAGGAACATGCTTAGCACAAGTGCTAGTGCCAGCAATAACCAGTTTGTCTTTCTCATGAAAAATGACCTCCCCAAAAATATAATTTTCTAAATTTTTACGCAGATGATTAATCCACAATATGAATTATACAAGTTTTCAAACAATTTTGCATTAGAAAATTTTACAGAAATTTATAAAACCTTGTCATTATTACGTTTGAATGACATAATTTAGTTCTATTTACCTACAAAAAATGATGATAAAGCAACAATTTTTCCATATATATGTTTGAATTTGAAAATCATGACTTTAAAGTTACAGCCTGTAAAAACGCTTGTAATCTTCCTTTGTTTCTAACAACCGGGTGATTATTTTCATGCTATAATGTTTATTAGGTTTTTGGGTTGTATGGCAGGCTAATGAAAGGAAGGATTTGTGTTGGCGTTATTAAAGAATAAGTGGCTGTTTTTTATCATTAACTTAGGCTTGACCACCCTCCTGTTTTTTATCTTGGCTCCTGTTTATAATTTGTTTCACTATATAGATGTTTTGTTTTACATCAGCCTCTTCTATTTACTATTGGGTTTATTAATGTGGGTGATCCAAGGCGGATTCTTTGACTCTATGACTTATGGGTTTCGTGCTGTAGTAAATCGATTTACAAAAAACACCGATTATATGGAAAGTTGGAAGGAAAAATCCCTTCCCTCACAAAAAATAAACAAAAGCGTTGTTACGAATTTCGTGTTTCAAGGAGCCTTACTTACAATCGTAATGACATTGCTGCTGCTGTACTATTACGCTTGATTTGCATATATTAGGTAAATTCATTATAATTTTTTTAGAATATCAATAGTTATCAGTGATGAAAAAGTGAAGTACCGGACCTCCCTGTCTATAGAGAGGCTGTGGCTGGTGGAAACAGCTGACAAAGGAATCCGGGAATTGGGCTTTGGAGCTTCGTCTCAGACGACGTATCCCTGCGTTAAAGGTTAAGTGATCCCGAATTTTTCGGGGTAACAAGGGTGGTACCACGGTTCATTCGTCCCTTCTTTTTAGAGGGAGAATGGGCTTTTTTTATGCTCTATAAAAGCGTGTATTGACCTAGGATCAGCAATAACATACTAAATGAATGAGGTGGAGAAAATGAAGACAATTTTTTCAGGAATCCAGCCAAGTGGTACGTTGACACTAGGCAACTATTTAGGGGCGATGAAGCATTTCGTCGATCTGCAAGAGGAAAACCACTGTTATTTCTGCGTCGTTGATGAGCATGCTATCACAGTTCCCCAGGACCGTTTGAAACTGCGTGATAATATCAAATCTCTTGCAGCCCTTTATCTTGCATCAGGGATCGATCCGGAAAAATCGACCCTATTCATCCAATCGGAAGTTTCTGCCCATACCCAGCTGGGCTGGATGCTGCAATGTGTCAGCTATATTGGTGAACTGGAACGGATGACGCAATTTAAGGATAAGTCCAGCGGAAAAGAAGCGGTATCTTCCGGTCTGCTGACGTACCCGCCGTTAATGGCCGCAGACATCCTGCTTTATAAAACGGATCTCGTTCCTGTAGGAGAGGACCAGAAACAGCATCTGGAACTTACCCGTAATCTGGCTGAGCGCTTCAACAATAAATACAATGATATTTTTACTTTACCAGAAGTGAGCATCCCGAAAGTTGGCGCCCGAATCATGTCGCTTCAGGATCCCACGAAAAAAATGAGTAAATCCGACGAAAATCAAAAAGCTTATATCTCCATGCTGGATGAACCAAAGAAAATCGAGAAAAAAATCAAGAGTGCTGTGACAGATTCAGAAGGTATCGTCAAATATGATAAAGAAAACAAGCCAGGGATTTCCAACCTGCTTACGATTTACTCCAGCTGTACTGGAGAAACTGTCGAAGAATTGGAAGCCAAATATGAAGGCAAAGGATATGGGGAATTCAAACAGGGGGTTGCCGACGCAGTCATCCAGGTGCTTTCCCCTATCCAGGAACGCTACCATGAATTAATTGATTCTGAAGAGCTGGATGAAGTCCTTGATAATGGGGCAGACCGTGCCAATCAAGCGGCTGAAAAAATGCTCCGCAAAGCCAAAAAGGCGATGGGGCTTGGGCGCGTAAAGAAGAAAAAATAATAAACGACCTTTCCTCATCAAAAAACCAGAATTGAAGTCAAACTTCAATTCTGGTTTTTTATTCCTTCTTCTGCTTTATGGTTTTCAATTTCCCATATCTTTTCAAAGAACGGCTGTCCTTTTATCAATTTGCCGCATAGCTCTTCATGAGCTTTACTCCAGCCTGGGGTTGTCCCTGCATAGAGTTTATGCCAGGCTTGTTCAATTGTATATTCTTTTACCATCGGGTAATGACTCGGCTCCCATTCCGTCAGCCAGTAGCGGATTTCCTCAGGATTGTCACTGTGCTGCAGCTGATCAAGGGCCATCATCAATAATTGCTTCAACTGCCTTTCCTTCCTTGTCAATCCCAGCATATATTCCGGTGACAATGAAAGGATATGATGTTCTTTTTTGTTTAGCGAAGGATCCCAGTCGTAATCATTCACCTTCTGACCTTCTACCATTTCCAAGGCAAGTCTTTCCTGACGTGGTATTAAACGGCTTTTTCGTACAGGCAGTGTATATCCAAGCGTATCAAACGCCAGTACTGCATTGCCATTGGTGACAATTGCCGCATAATCGAGGGAATTGCGTTCCTGATTTTTTCTTAAGTAAGCTCTTCGGTGGATGGATTCTAACAAACTGATCGGTAAATCCTGCAAGTCATTTTCTATGAATTGATACAATTCGTCAGGAACATATAGCAGCGGTGCCTGATCCAATAATTCAATCCCATCTTCTTTGCGCCACTCATGAAATGGAGAAACGTTATAGCCATTTTCTTCCCCTTCGAACCAATTCACCCAAACATCATGTAAATACAACATACCCGGTACTCACCTTCCATCCCTTTAATTTCTTTTGCCATCAGTATGGCCAAATTTGGAAGTTTTATTCTTACAATGAAATTATTGACAAGGGGATTGTCCAATTTTTAAGGTCGAGAGCAGCATCACAATGATTCCTACGGGGAATAACCAGCACTCACTGCGTGTCTGGACAAACTGAAGGTATTCAATCCAGGTAAAACCTGCTGGAAGGAGATTCATGTATGAAATCAAGGATATACCTCCACTGACGGTAAAACCAAAGCCTATTAAAAAAAAGAACCAGTATATGATATCCATCCCTCCAGCCTGTCCATTTTTTGTTAAATATATGAGCCAAATGCTGGTAACATGACATGAAAACGATATCATCCGTAAAAACTATTTACTATAGCTTCTATAAGCGGTAAATTAATAGGAGTGGTGGATACAAAATGAGGTGATACTTTGGAAACCACACGTTCAGAATATAAACAACGCCACCGGAAAAAAAGAAGAAAAAGAAAAATGCTTCTAGTGTTATTCTTACTTTTTCTAATCATTGGCACCGGGGTTGCAAGTTATGAATATATGGCCGGTAAAAGGGATGCGATGGGAGAATCAGAAGGAAATCTTGAAGAAAGCCAATATAAAAATGACTTTCAGGGTGTAGATAATAAAGACGGAAAAACCACTGTCCTTCTCTTAGGTATTGATAAAAATGAAAAAGAAGAAGTACGACGAACAGATACAATCATGATTGCTCAGTACGAACCTGGCGAAAAGAAAGCGAAGCTCGCTTCCTTAATGCGGGACACTTATGTAAACATTCCCGGGCATGGCTATAATAAATTGAATGCTGCTTTTGCTCTTGGAGGTCCTGAATTATTACGTCAAACAATAGAAGAAAACTTTGGTATCAGTACTGAGTATTATTCCATCGTCGATTTTGATGGGTTTACACAAATTGTCGATACCGTTGCTCCAGACGGTATCGAAGTTGATGTAGATCACCGCATGTACCATGAAGGTGCCGTTGATTTGCAGCCAGGCACACAAAAGCTTCACGGAGAAGAACTGCTGGGATATGCCAGGTACCGTGGTGACGCAGACAGTGACTTCGGTCGAGTAAACCGTCAGCAGGAAGTTATCAAATTAATGAAAGATGAAGTCGTTTCTGCTAAAGGCCTGCTTAAAGTACCTCGTCTGGTAGGAACAATTCAACCTTATATCGATACCAATATTTCTAATAGTAAGATGGTAGGACTTGGCAAAGATTTCATCTTCAATGCACCTGAAAATATAGAGACATTACGTATTCCAGTCGAAGGTTCTTATTGGGATGAAAGATACAGTCATGCAGGCTCGGTTCTTGCTCATGACGAACAGGTAAACCGGGAAGCTTTGCAGGAGTTTTTTGGGTTGAAAGAAGAAAACACCACTAATTAAAATTATAAATAATAAAAAGGTGCGTTCCTATTACAGGATCGCACCTTTTCTTATGATTGTTATTGATATTTTTTGAAAACAAGGCTGGCGTTATGGCCTCCGAAACCAAGCGAGTTACTCATGACAGCATCCACTTGCTGTTTACGTGCTTCATTCGGTACATAATCCAGATCACAATCCGGATCCGGGGTTTCGTAATTAATCGTTGGAGGCAGGATGCCATCCTCGATCGCTTTCAAGGAAATGATGGCTTCGATAGCCCCTGCAGCACCCAGCAAGTGACCAGTCATTGATTTGGTAGATGACATCGCCAGCTTGCGTGCGTGCTCTCCGAACACCTGCTTGGCAGCCATCGTTTCAAACTTGTCATTCAATTCGGTAGATGTCCCATGAGCATTGATGTAGCCGATATCTTCCGCACTCATACCGGCATCTTCCAGTGCCTGCTTCATCGCACGAACGGCTCCTTCCCCTTCTGGTGCCGGTGCCGTGATATGATGTGCATCACCTGTAGAACCATAGCCGACGATTTCTCCATAAATATGAGCCCCGCGTTTCTGTGCGGATTCCAATGTTTCCATCACAAGAATTCCTGAACCTTCACCCATAACGAAACCATCACGGTTTTTATCAAATGGACGGCTAGCTGTTTTTGGATCTTCATTGAAAGACAAAGCCTTCGCAGATGAAAAACCAGCAAATGACATTTTATTCATCGGAGATTCAGTTCCCCCGGTGATCATAATATCAGCATCACCGCGCTGGATGACCTTGAATGCATCACCGATAGAGTTCGCACCGGAGGCACATGCTGTAACGGTACAAGAGTTCATCGCTTTTGCACCCAATGTGATTGAAACCTGTCCTGCTGCCATATCTGGAATCATCATGGGAATAAAGAACGGGCTGACACGGCGGTAGCCTTTCTTTTGGAACTTTTCGAACTGTTCCTCATACGTTCCCATACCCCCGATTCCTGAACCGATCCAGACACCAGTACGGTAGGCGTTCTCTTCGGTAATTTCCAGATTGGCGTCTTTGACAGCCATCAAGGAAGCGGCTACCGCATACTGAGTGAATGGATCCATCTTACGCGCTTCCTTTTTTTCGATGAAATCCGTCGGGTCGAAATCCTTCACTTCCGCTGCCACTTTGGCAGGGTATTCGTCTTTATTAATTTTGGTCATCGTATCAATGCCGGAATTACCGGAAGTGATGTTATCCCACATATCTTTAACATTGTTTCCAACAGGGGAAACTGCTCCAAGTCCTGTAATGACCACACGTTTATTTTCCATACCTGCTTCCTCCTTCTACTACTTGCCCCAACGAAGGGCGACTGCTCCCCAAGTCAAACCGCCGCCGAAACCGACGAGCACGACCAGGTCATCTTCTTTTATTTTACCTTCTTCTACTGCTTCAGACAAAGCGATTGGGATGGAAGCTGCAGAATTGTTTCCATATTTATTTACTTTAATCGCCATTTTCTCTTCCGAAATACCAAGGCGTTCGCGGGCTGCTTCCATGATGCGAATATTTGCCTGGTGTGGGATTAAATAATCCACATCCTCTTTATTGAAGCCGGCTTTTTCAACCACATTAACCGAGGCTTCCGGCATCCGGCGCACAGCGAATTTGAAGACTTCGCGCCCGTTCATATAGAGATGATCTTCTTCGTCCTGGTACAGATGCTCGCCACCAGCGCCATCTGCACCCAGTTCATAGGAAAGGATCCCTTTTCCTTCACTGACAGGTCCAACGACAGCAGCGCCTGCACCGTCACCGAACAGGACAGCGGTATTTCTATCCTCCCAGTCGACGATTTTCGAAAGCTTTTCCACACCTACTACTAAAATATTTTTATAGTCTCCGCATTCGATAAACTGCTTGGCTGTCGACAAACCGTACATGAAGCCAGTACAAGCAGCACTGACATCCATGGCTGCAGCTCCCTTAGCCCCGAGACGGTCCTGGATCATACAGGAAACCGATGGGAAAGGCGTATCCGGTGTCACCGTAGCGACAAGAATCATATCCAGATCTTCCGCTTTTACACCAGCATTGGCAAGCGCGCGTTCAGAAGCACGGAATGCCATATCCGATGAATCCATATCATCTTCAGCGATCCGGCGTTCTTCTATCCCTGTTCTCGTCTTGATCCATTCATCACTCGTATCAACCATTTTCTCTAAATCTTTATTCGTGAGGACTTTTTCCGGTACAAAATGACCTGTACCTAAAATTCCAGCTTTCATATATCCATCCCCTTATGGTAGTATCTATTACTAATTATTATGACTTGGTCCTAATTTTAATGTATAACCCTTATTTTAGCAAGTCAATAAACACCCTGCGCCCACATGCGTATCCCCTGCTGACATAAGCTATTGCAGGAGGTGGGCAAATGACAGCTTATAAGAAGAAACGGGACCCGTTCGATGCTTTCCTGTTTGACGATCGAACCAGGCAAAAGAGAACACGTTTGAAGAAGTTACCCTTCGATTGGATGGAATTTATGAAAAATATGTCTGACACCTATAACGCTTTTAACCCTTATATCAAAAATTTAAGCCAAACCATCGATGAATTCAAAAATAAAAAGTGACTAAAAAAGCACCTCCAGTTTGCGGAGGTGCTCTCACGGATTGTCTCTATGACAACCGCCAATGCTCTCATATTTTTAATTTTGTCTCTTTTTTTAAAAAATTTTTCTCTCTTCGCAAGTAAAACGTCTCACTTACTCTTGACTTTGCCTCTCTTCTTTCCTATATTGTCACTCTTACAGTTAGATTGTCTCAATAAATTTTTAGTCTTGAGAATTAAATAAACTACTGTTTTCCCTTCATTAGAAAGCAGGGCTTCATTTTACCGCTGTGTAGGCAACTTCCCTGTTTCAATATAGGTGTTCACCATCTGATTCACTTCTTCCCTCACGTTCTCAGGAACATTAGGGCTGAATTTTCCCATGGAGATGGCGTCATCCTGAAAATCGAAAGTCAGGACTTCGCCTGGCAGGCTCCCATCCATCAATTTTTCCATAGCTATCATATATAATTCCTCTACATGCTGGACTGTACTTGTCAGGACCGTTCCTTCCCCAAGCGAAGATTGATCCGAAACATAGCCGATCGCATAAAGACCGTCATTCTGAATCTGCTGGATCATTGGAGGGTTGAAAGCATCACCGGCCGGATAAAACACGTCAGCTCCCTGCTGCGCCATCTGGTCATACAGGTCCATTGCCCGTTTTGTGTCATCCCAGCTATTCACAAACGAAAAATTAACAATCGCTTCCGGATTGCTGTACTTTACGCCTTCGTAAAAGCCCTCCACTTCCGGCTGCCATTCATGAGCAGCAATCAAACCTACTTGATCCGTGCTGGTCATATTGCCAGCAACCACGCCGCCAAAGAATCCCATAGCTACTGAACTGAAATTGAGACTGGTGACGTTATCGGCCGCATAACCGCCATTGAAATACACAAAATGAACTTCAGGGTACTCCTCATGGATTTCTTTGAAATATTCGCCATACGTACTGCTATGCCCAAAAATTACGTTAACCCCTTTGTCTATGAGTTCATCTACGGCTTTATTTACATCAAGCTGACTTTTAATGCCTTCTTTAAAATAAACATCAACATCGTATTCCTCTTGGATGTTCATTAAACCTTTGTAACCTTTTTGTCCCCAGGCCTGATCGTGAATCGTCGTCTCCACCAGCATTCCGACGGATCTGATTTCCCCCTCGGTAAAGCCGATTTTACATCCGGCCAATAGCATCATGGCGATTAGGTTAAGTATGATGATTTTTTTCACTATAAGCACTCCTACTGCGTCGGCTGTCTCTATGTTACTCTTATTTTAACTATATTGTTTGTAATAAGTAAATGAATTAGTAGGAATATTAACCTAATCTTCATAAAATTGCTGATGTCTTTGATAATGGTTCTGCAATTGGGAGTATATTTTTTCCCGATCGCTTGTATCTGCCAGTTGCTCCATTCTATACACTTCCTTAACAGCTGATATTCCTCTCTCGGTTAATTTAGTAAGAAAACGAGCAAGAAAGTCTTCTATATACGAGGCATCTTTCCGTTGAAATAGTTCATTGAACAAAATCGGTTCCCTTCCTATATAAGCAAATGATTCATCTCTTGGCATCCACTCTCCGTATAAAGGCGGCAAATCCAGACGCTCTCCTTTCTCCTCCATAAGCGCCTCCACACTTTCACATAGGAGTATTGCGCCAAAACCTCCTGCTGCCTCCCTATTAGAATCCTCGATACGGATAGCGGCTTCAGTGTGTTCCTGATGACAGTGCCGATCCATTTCCTTTAGGGAATGGAAATGCTGGAAACGGCTGTTCCGGCCAATATAAAAATAAAGGTTCTCCCGTTTGCTGGTTTCAACCTGATCAATACCAATTACTTCTTTTCCTTCTGTAAGTAAATGCTGGACCAAATGAAAACCTACCCAATGGAAACAAGAATCGATGATATAAACCATGTGTGCATCCCCCTTCGCTATATGATATTTATTCAGTCAAAGGGGGCGGTTATTCAAATATTAACCAACTAAAGCGATTTCATATTTATTTTTCTTAGCGGGTTTGGTAAACTAATGAAAGAATGTGTATAAATGAGGTGAACAGCTATGCGTTTCTTTTGGACTATTTTTTGGGCTTTCTTATTAAGCTTTATGATTACCTATGTTATCAGCAATATGGTCGGCGGTTCCTTCAGTATGGGACAGGTCGTTGTATTGACCATCCTATTTTCCGGAGCAGCGATTGTTCTTGGGGAAACTCTGATTACCGACGAAGCTTAGCCATCATTCTTAAATGAATTAGAAAAACTGAAGGTTTTCGCCAACTGGTGAAAGCCTTAGTTTTTCCCTTAGCAAAAATGTAAAAAGTAAGAGGCTGTCTCCATTGGTCGAACGCACTTCTTTCGAGTGGCGTTCACAATTTTGGGAGACAGCCTTTTGTATGTTGTGGTATATTAAGGTTTGCGTTTATATGTCCAGATGCGATCCTGATTTTTGGTTTCAGGAAAACGATCGCCAGCCTTCAGCCTGATTTGCTGCGGCTCGGTCACCATACTGCCTGTCTCGCCGATTTCAACATAAATACCGTTGTTCGGTGCATGATCACCCGCTCGAAATTGGTGTCTTTGGCCCATTGTGTACACTCCTTTTTATTCTATATAGTGTTATCATGTGCATTCTTCAACCAATCATTCGTCCGGGTTCATGACAGACAGGGACAAGCATAAGTTTACAATAAGATTTCTTTTATTAAAGTAATGATCACCCAGGAGGTAAGATAGATGGAAGCTTCTACAGAATTTTGGTTATTAGTCAAATACATATTTTTAGGGTTGTTCCAGGGATTCACAGAACCGATCCCGATTTCATCCAGCGGGCATTTGTCCCTGCTGCAGTCGATTTTTGGTATGAACCTTGAAGGGCTCCAGCTTGAAGTGCTGCTCAATTTCGGCTCACTGATCGCTGTCCTGATCGTCTACCGAAAAGACATCGTCCGACTTGCCCAAAATGGCATCAGCTATGCAGTACGTAAAGAAGAAAAAAATAAATCAGAATTCATGTTTATCGTTTACCTTGTGATCGGCACTATTCCTGCCGGGGTGCTTGGCCTTCTGTTTGAAGACTGGATCGGCGAAACGTTCAAAGCACCACAGCTTGTCGGTGTCACGTTGATCATTACCGGTATTGCCTTATGGATCATCCGGAATATCCGTGGCTCTAGAGGCGAGGGAGGACTCACCTGGAAAGATGCCTTGATTGTCGGGCTCGCCCAATCGGTAGCATTGATGCCGGGAATCAGCCGTTCCGGTGCTACTATCGTGGCAGCGATGCTGCTTGGCATGAAACAGGAAACTGCGCTTCGCTTTTCTTTCTTATTATATGTTCCGATCAGTCTTGGAACGATGGTCATGTCTATCGGCGATTTGCTTCAGGATAATATTGCCGAAATGTGGATGCTCTGGCTGCTTGCCGTACTCGCCTCCATCATCGCTACTTACTATGCATTGCTATGGTTTATGAATATTATGGCGAAGGGGAACCTTAAATATTTCGCGTTCTATTGCTTTATTGTCGGGGCCATTGCCATCATTATTTTGGGGTGATGTGATAAATGTCACACCAATTTCCGAATAAACACTATAAGCTGAAAGAGGATGGTGAAAACCATTCTCTTTTTTTCTGATTCATGGACAACAGCTAATTGTCAAGTTCTATCTTGACGTACCTAGCGATATGATTTTAAATGAGAAGTAATACTTTAATACTTACTAAAATTAACCAGCATGCCACGATCAGTGATAAATAATAAAGGTGGGATTGCGCGTATGGAGAAGCAACTGAGTAAACATTCCATATCTAACGATTTGAAAGAACTGCTTTCATCCGTCGACCATATCCAAAAAATCGATAAGAACCGTTTTTTATTCCAGGAAGGGGAAGATGCCGATCAGATGTATATCATCCAGTCCGGCAGAATCCAGATCAGCAAGATGTCTCCGGATGGTCGGGAATTATCGCTCCGCATCTGTCAAAAAGGGGATATCATCGGGGAACTGACGCTATTTACCGATGATGCGACCTATCTCCTGAATGCTAAAGTCATGGAGGATGCAGAGGTGGCAGTCATTAAAAAAGAAAACCTGGAGAAAGAGCTGCTTACCAATACCGAGCTGGCTTTCGAATTTATGAAATGGATGAGCGAGCATTTCCGAAAGACACAGACCAAATTCCGTGACCTCGTTTTACACGGTAAAAAAGGAGCACTCTATTCGACGATCATCCGACTGACAAACAGCTATGGTATTAAACGTGCCGATGGCATTTTTATCGATATCGTACTGACAAACCAGGAATTGGCTAACTTTTGCGGCACCTCCCGTGAAAGCGTCAATCGATTACTCAGTGACTTGAAAAAGAAAGAAGTCCTTACGATGGAAAATAATAACATTGTCGTCAAGGACCTCCAGTATTTAAAGGATGAAATTAATTGTGAAAACTGCCCGATTGTATTATGCAGTATTGATTAAATGAAACCAGAAGATACGATAATCAGGAAAAACAAGGAGTTTCCGATTTCAAGTATCCCGATTTGCATCGGTTTCAGTTGCTTTCCATGTAAATAGACAGCACGAACAAGACTTGGAATGAAGGCTAATGTAACCAGCCATGCTCCTGTTGCGAGAAACAACCCTACCACAATCAAATGATATGTCCATGAAATCCAGCGGAAAGCTGGATTTTTCTTTTCCCTGATCATTGTTTTGACAAAGAAGGCACTGCCATAGAAAAACAATACTGCCAACAGGAAAACGTTCCAGGCCGGTTCATCAATGTATCCTGCCCCCAGGTAATAGGAACCCAGTCCGCCAATGCCGAAAGCGGTGATCGCAGCAAAGTCGTTCCAAAGCGAACGGTCCTTGTTTCTTTTCCCGAACCAAAGATTAATGATAAAAAATGGCATCATCATCAAAGCAATCAGGAATAAGGTCGGCTCTACAATTAGTACAGGCAGGGCAAAGATTAGCGCAACAGTGAAATAGCGGAGGAACCATGTTAAATGAAATCGTACTTTCTTCTTTTTCACAGCAAGAATCAGTGGGTAAGTTGCTAAGTACAAGGCAATCCAGCCGACAAACAGCGGCAGTTGGAACCAATGAAATCCACCCGCTGCTATCCCTAACAGGAATGGAACGGTCAGCATTGCCCATGCCCCGTGTTGCTTAGGGAGAAACAACTTCATACATGTCACCTCGTTCTATTAGTGTTGATCATCGCCCGGCAGTACCGGGCGACCCTTTTCACACAACGTTTTTCTTTTTACCTCGTAAAGCTTTCGGTATATAGACGCAATATGGTTCACTTTCCATATAATCACCGGTCATAGCATAGGCCCGCGATCTGGAACCTCCACATACATGGCGGAACTCACATACCCCGCACTTCCCTTTATAGGCATCCGGGTTACGGAGATTTTGGAATACCTCAGAATCGCGGTAAATATCAGCTAAAGGTGTTTCTTTTACATTGCCGGCTTTAATTGGAAGCAGGCCGCTGGGATAAACGTCCCCTATATGGGAAATGAATACAAAGCCGTTGCCGTCATTGACCCCCTTTGGTGCTCTACCCAAACCATCTATTTGCCCCGTTGTCCCGTTCATCAATGCATCCTGATAATTGATGCCTTCACCGGTCGCCTGCTTTTCTCTCATCTTGTTCTGAATCACTACCCGGCGATAGTGCTGGGCTGCAGTCGTTTTGATATCAAAAGGAACCCGCTTCGATAATTCGTACAGCCATTTGAACGTTTTTTCGTGTTCGACGGGGGTAATCATATCCTTCTCCTGTCCCCGTCCTGTTGGAACAAGGAAAAACACACTCCACAACACACAGTCCAATTCTTCGATTAAGGCAGCCATTTCATCAAGATGATCGTAGTTGTACCTGGATATGACGGTATTGATCTGGATCGGCATATTTAATTCATGTAAGTATTTGATTGCATTCATCGTCAGATCAAAGGACCCCGAGGTTCCACGGAAATGATCGTGAATAGCTGCATTTGGACCATCCAGGCTGAACGCCCATCTGGACAGGCCGACTTCCTTCGCTTTTTCCATCGCCTCCTTGGTCACATTCGGTGTAGCGGATGGGGTCATCGATACGCGCACCCCTTTTTCCACCGCATATTCTGCAATATCGAATACATCCGGCCGCATCAACGGGTCGCCTCCAGTAAATACGAGCATCGGATTATCCATTTCATATATATCATCAATTAATTTCTTCCCGTCCTCGAATGACAGTTCACGAGGATCCCTTCTGTATTGAGCTTCCGCACGGCAATGCAAACATTTCAGCTCACATGCTCTCGTCAATTCCCATATCACAATAAAAGGATTTTCATTATAGTCACGGTTGAACATGACGTCCCCTCCTTCGTGCTACCTTCGAACTTGGTTAACACTATTATCATGGTTCAATTGTAGCGAAGAATGTGACGGTAAGTAGTGATATACATCACAAGAAATGGACTCTTTTCTCGTTTCGTCATAAAGTTTTCATAAATTGTGCAGTTAACCAAGATAGATTCCTTATGCAACAATAGGGGCGAAAAGTCGAAGAAGTAATTTTGAGATATCAAGGGTTCTTTACTATAATCGAGTCAGGGGTGGCTGAGAAACTACTCGCTTTCCTGCGGGGAACCGGCAAGCCTCCTCGGTCGTTTCACTCCCTGTGGGGTCTCGCCTGGCTCCTTCTCCCGCGGGAGACTCGCAGTTTCCCAACCACCCCATCCGAAGGATGGGAGTAAAGAACCCATGTTATAGAGGAAACCGTCTTCTACAATCACTGGTTTCAAGCACGTTTTACAAGTACGCTCCCTTTGGTTGAAGAACTGCATATCGACGTTTCCGTTTACCTCATCAAAGCAAAAACAGGCTGTTCCAAAAGCCTATGACAGACTTTCGGAACAGCCAGAGTTTCTCTATTGATTACTTTTTAGCAATGGCTACCCGCCATTGTTCCGGACCTTTCTCTAGATACTCCCACTCAAACTGGCTCTCCCGCTCTACCATGAACTGATAGTGCAGCGGCCGTGGGTCATGATCGTTTGTGAGCTCCATTACTTCACCGCTTTCTAACTCATCGAAAGTATCAAGAATCCTTGGGTGACGTACTCTCGGCTCAATTTCCGGCGCATAAATCTTAGCGGCAAATTCTTGTTTTTTCATAATAAACTCCTCCTAATAATTAATTTTCTTCCAAATCATCAATTGGCAATGGCTCTTCTTCTTTATGAGTAGCAGGACGCAGATGGAACATAGCTCTTACTGCGAACACTGCGAGAATCACAACACCGGCGATAAAAATAACATCAGGTACGGAACGGATGGTCAGTAAATCCTGGATGATATCCTGCTGCAGGAACGTTGCATCACGTGAAGCCCAGTATCCATTATCGAAAGCTTCTTTCAGCTGCAGGAATCCTATCGGTAATAGGGAAATAAGAATCATTCCGGCAAGACCGATATTTAATGCCCAGCAGGAAATTTTCAGCCAAGTATCATTCCATTTCTCCGGCCGGACGATGTTTCTTAAGGAATAGAGCAATACGGCAATGGCGAACATTCCGTATACCCCCATCATCGCCCCGTGCCCATGTGCTGGTGTCAGGAACTGACCGTGTTCGAAATAGCTTACTGCTGGCAGGTTGATCAGGAACCCTAGGACCCCTGCTCCAACCAGATTCCATATGGCGGTGGAAATCAGGAACCAGAATGTAGACTTGTACGGGAAATCGACTCCTCCGGCACGCATCATTTTATATTGTTCATAAGCTTCCAGGACTAGTAATGTTAATGGAATAACTTCTAAAGCACTAAATACAGATCCTAGAGCTATCCAGGCTTCGGCTGAGCCATTATAGTAATAATGGTGACCGATACCAATAACCCCACTTCCAAGCAGGATGATCAGCTGGAAGTACAAAGCTTTGACTGTTGAGCTTTTTGTAACCAATTTCATTCGGACTAACAGGAAACCAATAACAACTACGGCGAATACTTCAAAAATACCTTCTACCCAAAGATGGATGATCCACCAGCGCCAGTAGTCAGACATCGTGAAGTTGGCACCTGGGTTGATGAAGAAAGCAAAGATATAGAACGCTGGCACCGCAATAGAGGCGTAGAACAACAGGTGAACAAGGCCGCCTTTATCGCGCTCCTTCTTTAAACCGTGCCTAATGCCCCGATAAACGATGTACAGCCAAATCAACATCCCGACAACAAGAATCACTTGCCAGATCCGGCCGAGCTCTAAGTACTCCCATCCCTGATGTCCAAGCAGAAACCACAAATTGCCAAGGTAGCCGTTGACACCAAGCCATTGACCGATCATGGAACCGCCTACTAAGACAACAAGCGCCCAGAACAGGATGTCAACAAGCAGTCCTTGCCGCTTCGGTTCATGTCCTCCAACAATCGGTGCAACGAATATTCCCATTCCGAGCCAAGCGGTCGCAATCCAGAAGATGGCAAGCTGCAAGTGGTAACCTTTTGCGATACTGAATGGCAGAAGTTCAAATATCCAGTCCATGCCGAAGAATGAATCCGGTTCGACGTAATAGTGCGCCATCAGGGCACCAAACATGACCTGCACGAGGAACAACAAGGCAACAACCAGGAAGTATTTCGCTGATTTTACCTGTGAACTCGTTAAGCTTTGTTTCGCCAGATTGAACGTAGGATAGTTGTCTTCCGTATAGGCTTCCTGCATACCCAGGTGATAACGATAAAACACAAACAATATCAAACCTACAAATAGGATAAGTACGGTTACACTGGCTCCACTCCACCACACTGCTGAGAAAGCCATCGTATTGCCGGCATCTTCAAAGTATGGCCAGTTATTTGTATAGGTGATATCATCATCCGGCCGCTCCGTACTGGAAAGCCACGCTGTCCAGAAGAAGAAGTGGGAGATCTGCGTGATCTGGTCACTGTCAGCCACGTAAAGCCGCTCCCCTGCACCAGGCACGTGCTCTTCCTGGATCAAACCTGCCTTCAATCCCCAGCCGTCTCCATTGTTGAAAATATCCTGATAATAAGCTTCGACTCGTTCTAACCCGAATACCTGTGCATCAGTAAGCGGCAGTTCGTTTGTTTCTTCATTGAAACGGTTGACCCGCATCTCCGAGATAACTCTTTCTTTAATGACCGTCTGCTGTTCAGGATTCAGATCAGCATAGGCTTGATTGTGATCTTCCATTGCATAAAAGTCCTGCATTCCGAGCGTATACACTTTTAGTGCTTCTGCTGTATAATCAGGCCCCATATAAGAACCGTGACCCAGCACCGTTCCATAATCCATCAGGCCGTATTTCTGGAAAACTGCCTGACCGCCGATGATCGAATCCTGAGTCATAACTACTTCGCCGTCTGAACTTGTCGCTTCCATCGGACGAGGAGCCATATTTTCAAAGATCCAGAACCCTCCGACAATTAAGACTGTGAAGCTTGCTAATAAAGTAACAATTAAAATAGATTTAAGTAGACCGTTTTTGGTGGTTGGTTTAGCTTCTTTCTGTTGCCATTCTTCCAGCTTTTTAACCCCCATCACGTTCACATCCTTTCGTTGGTATGCCCTCATGTTACTCCTGCTTTTGCTAATGGGGTGTGAGAAGAAGCAACAGGCCCCTATGATTTTCATCACAGCCAACGTATAAAGATAGTTATAAATTGTTCAAAAAGTAGCATCAAAAATACAGCTTTTGGATGATACACTATATAGTAGAAATTGGATAAGAAAGGATGTTGATTGTGAGATTCCATTCCACACAGCAATTGTTACAGAATGTTCCTATATTCAAAGATTTGACTGATATAGAAATGGAACCAGTGCTAGAGCTGGCTAGATCACGGCAATACCGTGCCGGAACTCATGTTTTCATGCAGGGGGATCCGCTTCAAAATGTCTACTTCATCAATAAAGGCCGCGTAAAGATATACAAAACCGACTTTCACGGCAAAGAACAGATCGTCAACGTACTCCAGCCAGGAGATATGTTTCCCCACCAGGGGTTTTTCCGGAAAGATGAATGTCCGGCCCATGCAGAGATACTGGACGAAGCCACCCTCGTTCACATACCGATCCCGTCTTTCGAACAGACGCTAATCAACCATCCGGAGATATCCGTCAAACTATTCAAGGTGCTCGGTGATAAAATCGTCGATTTGCAAAATCGTTTGGAAGAACAAATCCTTCATAATACGTATGAACAGATCATCATGCTGCTGATTCGCCTCAGTAAGCTTTACGGCAATGAAGATAAAGACGGCTGGGTGAAACTCCGCTCCCATTTCACTAATCGGGAACTTGCCAATATGATCGGCTCGAGCAGGGAAACCGTCAGCCGGACATTGACTCAATTGAAAAAAAACAACCTTGTCTACAGTGATTTTGACGGTTATTTCATGCTCCATCCGGAAGCTTTAGAAGATGAACTTTTTTAACCTGTGATATGTGTCACTACCTGATTAATTGAAAATGATTATCATGTAGGTATCAAGTGAAGATGAGGTGATCGTAATGGAAGAACAAGCTGCTATCGTAGAGCTGGACGTACGCGAAGATTTAAAATTGAAGAATGATCCGTTCCATAAAATCATGAATGCGGTAAAGGGACTGAAAGAGGGAGAGGCATTGCTTCTCCACGCCCCGTTCAAGCCTATACCACTTTTGAAAGTAATGGCCAAAAAAGGCTACGACCACCATTTAGAACAAATCGAGCCGAAACATTGGCAAGTCACGTTCTATAAACGAGCAGGTGAGGTGCAATGATTCTCGATAACCGTGGATTAGAACCCCCCCAGCCAATGATGCGGACACTCTCTGCTTTGGAAGACCTGACCACCAAGGAAGCGCTTGTCATCATCAATGACCGCCGTCCGATGTTCTTATTCGCGGAACTAGATGAACTCGGCCACCATTATGAAACGGAGGAGCAAGAAGACGGAAGCTTCCGGATAACCATAACGAAATCTGGTGAATGATATGATCCCTCAAATGCAAACGCAGACCAAAACCGAAACGAATATCAAGTTGCCGCTCGCCTTCATCCTGTTCGGACTTGTCTCATTCGCACTTGCCCAGTCGCTGCTCTGGATGAATACCTCTGCTCTGAGCAATGGTATTTTCCGGATGCCGGACTTATGGATGGCTGCCCACTTTTTGTTGCTTGGCTGGGCAGTGATGGTCGTAATGGGTGCCATGTATCAGCTGGTGCCTGTAGCCTTTTTGACACCGATTTGGAATGAAAAGTTTGGATTTCTCCAATTTTTTGTTACTGCAATTGGTGTAGCCGGACTGTCTATTGCCCTTTCGGTAAGGCCTGGTGTCGCGATTTTCGCCGGGGTTCTAACCGTCATCGGCATTCTGATGTTTCTCTTCCAAATTGCCATGACGCTCCTTAAGCAGGAAAAAGTAAATGTTATGACCTGGTTTGTCGGAAGTGCCCTGGTATTTTTCTTATTGACGATCGTTGCCGGACTGACGCTGACATGGAACCTGGCGTTCGGAACAATCAGAAATTATGATGCCTTTTTCAAATCTCATTTGATTTTCGGCCTGACCGGCTGGTTTACGCTGTTGATTTTCGGCTTCTCCTATAAAATGGTACCAATGTTCAGCTTGTCTCACGGATTTTCAATGAAATGGGCAAAACCAGCTCTTGGCAGTTATGTAAGTGGACTTATTGTTTTGGTTGTTGCCGTATGGATTGGGACCTGGCCTTTTACCATTATTGGCTGGGGTCTATTATGGCTAGGCTTTACCGGTTATGCGCTTGATATGAAAGAAATCATAAAGAAACGAATCAAGAAAAAGCTTGATCAGCCATTCATTTTTTCCTTAATTGCCATCGGATTTGGCTGGCTGCTGCATACCACTGCCCTGCTGATGAACGTTTTACAAGTAACCAATGCTACCGTGTGGAGCTGGCTCGTTTACTTATATATTATGATTTGGATCATTTTCAGCATCATGGGTTACTTGTATAAAATTGTCCCCTTCTTATGGTGGACCCATAAATATTCCGGCAGTGTTGGTAAAAAAGAAGTCCCAACCTTGAAAGCGATGACCCAGGAAAAATGGGGTACCATCCTGTTTACAACGATGACCTTTGGTGTGATCGGACTAGCGGTCACCGCTATGATTGGCCTCCCTGTGCTTACTTTTACTTCCCAGGGAATTTTGACCATAGCCTCTGCCTTATATGTAATTTCAATTGCCCGGGTATTGACTAGATAATCAAGGAGTGATTTCCAATGGAAATGACAAAACAAGTGGAAGAAGCATTGTATCAGGTGATTGATCCGGAACTTGGCATCAATATCGTTGATCTCGGCCTGGTTTACCAAATAAATGTGAATGAAACGAACGATGTTCACGTCCAGATGACGCTGACCACCCCGGGCTGTCCCCTTCATGATAGTATCGTAAGTGGAGCTGAAGCGATGATTTACGGGATTGATGAAGTCAATGATGTCCACGTCGAATTGGTCTGGCATCCAGCCTGGTCGCCAGAGAAAATGAGCAGCCGCGCGAAAGAAATGTTAATGTAGCAAAAAAGCTCAGCTCCCTTGGTACGGGGCTGAGCTTTTTATACGGCCGTGGGTTGTCTCTATTGCAGCTGTCTTGTCACTCTTTTTTCCGATATTGTCTCTCTTTTTTAAAAAATTTGGAACTAGTATAGAAAGTGGACACAGGTAGTGAGCCATGTTTTAATCGACCTAAAGCTTAAATTAAGGACGTGTTCACTTGACTAAAAAAATGAAGAGTTACAGTTCGGAATTTAAAGAGTATGTAGCTAAAATGATTGTCCTAGACGGACATAAAATGACTGATATTTGCAACAAGCTCAATTTACCTTACGGTACCGTTAAGCGGTGGGTAGGGAGCTATCGTGACAAGCAGAAGAACGCAGAAAAAGAGGAACAAAACCAGCTATTAACGGCCTCTGAGTACAAAGAGATGTATGAAAAAGAACGGCAAGAGAAGCTTGAAGCTCAGGAGGAAGCCGAAATATTAAAAAAGGCAATGCACATCTTCACGCAAGAAAAAGAGTAAAGTTCGAGTTCATTTATGAACATCGTACAGAACACACCGTATCGAAGATGTGCGAAGTTCTTGGTGTGTCTACATCCGGCTATTATGCTTACCTCCACAGGTTAGAGCGGCCAGAAACAGAGCGGGAAGCATTCAATCGTTATTTAGATGAGCGAATTCTATTTCACTATCACGATAATCATGGGTGTTACGGCAGCCCTCGTATTCATAAAAAAATCCGGGATGAGGATGGACTATCGGTTTCCTTGAAGAAAGTGACTAACCGTATGAGAGAGTTAGAACTGTATGCAGTGCCACCAAAGAAATTTGTAGCGACTACCGATTCGAAACATGCCAATCAAACTTTTCCTAACCATTTGAAACGAGAGTTTCAACCAGAAGCTCCGAACAAGGTCTGGGCTACAGATATTACCTATATTCATACTGGTGAAGGATTCTTGTATCTAAATCCTGTCATGGACCTGTATTCTCGCCGTATTATCAGTTTTCGTATTGACGACCATATGAAACAATCGCTATCTCTACATGCCTTAGAAGAAGCTATCTCCCTTCGGGAGCCAGAAGCAGGATGGATCCATCATTCAGATCAAGGATCCCAATACTGTTCCAGGGCTTATGTAGAAACCCTTGAAGAAGCCCAAGCTACAATAAGCATGAGTCGGAAAGGCACACCCTATGATAACGCCTGTGTCGAAAGTTTCTTTGCCTCATTAAAAAAGGAGTACTTGTATAAATACGTATTCCCTACAAAAGCTGAAGCTATTTTAGCTGTTCAATTTTATATTAAATTTTATAACCAGAAGCGTATGCATTCCTTCTTGGATGATAAGAGCCCTATTGAAAAAGAAAAGGCCTATTATTCGGGCCAAAGTCAGAAGCTCGCTTCAGAACAAACTCCCTCTGCATAAAGGGTAGGATCGGTTTTGGTATCCTTCCCTTTATGCGGAGGCATCCAAGTGTTTCGGAAGAAAACACGCGGAAGAAAAAGTGGCCCGCTGAGTGATCTATTTTTGTCCACTTTATTGACAGAATTCCAAATTGTCTCTCTTATTTGCGAAAAAGTCTCTCATCCAGCGCCATACAGCGCATATATAGAACGATTTGTTTCTCATACAAAGGAATTGTCTCTCTTAACGTCAGGAAATCATCCCCCGCTGACCGGCGGAATAAAGGCAATCGTGTCTCCTTCTTTTACGACAAAGTCACCATTAGCATACTCTTCATTTACGGCTGCCATCGACGTATCGATTTCGTCCAGCTGATAGCTGTCTTTCAGCATTCCCTTCACTTCTGCGATGCTTTTATTGACCGCCTCCAGCTGTAATTCTGCTTTCCCTGCTTTTTCCTGCAGTCCTGCAAACAACAGAATTTTATTCATGTCAGATCCTCCTCGTCTGGTTGTCCTTTCGGATAAGCTTTTTGTTCTTTCTGATCGCCGATCCACTCTTCTCCGTTTTCCCAGTGTTCTTTTTTCCAAATGGGCACGATTTCTTTAATGCGCTCGATCGCGTAGCGACTCGCGTCATAGGAGTCAGCGCGATGTGGCGTGGATACCGCAATGACGACGGCAATATCCGTAATATCCAGCCGGCCGATCCGGTGTGCGATTGCAGTGTCAGCGTCCGGCCATTTTTCTTTGATCTCTTCACCGATTTGGGCTAGCTTCTTTTCTGCCATCGGTACATATGCCTGATACTCTAATAATAGCGTTCGCTTACCCTTGGTGAATTCACGGACCGTTCCAATGAATGTATTAATAGCACCCGCTTCTCTTCTGGTGACGAGATCGACAACTTCCTGTATATCCAAGGCTTTCTCTGAAATCCAAAACTTATTGCTCACGACTTACACCTCTTTGCACAAATATATCAATTCACCCAAATGCTCTTCAATCGTTTCGATATAAAATACCGGTACATCAACAGATGGCTCCATATCTTTCTCCCAGCAGACGACAGCACGGATATTGGCAATCTGATGAACCAGTTCGAAATCTTCTTTTGTTCGGGCCATCAGGATTTTTGGATATACTTCCCGCTTGTACCCTTCGATTAACAGCAAATTCGGTGAAAAGTTCTCATAAATGTTAATGAGCTGCTTGAGGGAAACGTCCAAACCTTTTCCGAATTCAAGCTGTAAGGAGCCGCCTCCTTCTACACCAGTCAAAAATGCCCCGGATTCCTGATGCTGAAAACTATCCGTTCCTGCATGCATCGGCTCTAAACTGTCCGAATGCCCGTGATGTTTTAATGACGCTGTTCTTAGCCCCTGTTCCGAAGCATAACGAATCAGGCGATTCATCATCGTTGTTTTCCCGCTGTTTTTATATCCGATCACTTGAATGATCGGAAAAGATTGATAGTCCGGCATAAGCTTCCCTCCACTCTATGTATATTGTAAAGCTTTTTTCCAAATAAAGCTGTGACAGATTCTTTAAACATCCTGGGTAGTCAAAAGGCTCTGCCGTTATTGGCAGAGCCTCTCAAGAAGTAATCAATCTGGAATTCCTAGTGCGATTTTCGCGTAGCGACTCATCTTGTCCTTTGTCCAAGGAGGATTCCATACAATATTTACGTTGACTTCCTCTACTTCTGGAATATCGGCAAGTGCGCGTCTTACATCCTGTTCAATGACTCCAGCTAATGGGCAGCCCATCGCTGTCAATGTCATGGTCACTGTGCATGTGTTATTCTCGTCTACATCTACACCATATACAAGTCCAAGATTGACGATATCTATCCCAAGTTCAGGGTCAATGACGTTTTCAAGTGCGCCCATAAGATTTTCTTCTAATGCTTTATCCACGAATCTTTCCCCCTTCCTGAATGTTCATTCCTATTATAAACAAAATTCCACTGGGATTAAAATGATTCCTATCACTTATTCTTGATTAAATTGATGATCCATCCAATCGACCATTTCCAAAATTGCGAACCGGGTAACTTTATGATCTTTTCCAATCTCCCGTAAAAACCGGATATTTTCCGGATTTTTATAATGCTGGATCGCTTCATTATAGAAATCATAGGAATGTTCAAATGGTACGACAGGGTCAGCATCTCCATGCCAGAAGAAAATCGGCCGGCCATGAAGTTTTTCCATTTGCCTGGAAAGATCAATCTCGGCTAAAGAACTCATCAGTTCGTCAACCTCTTCAGCAGTGATCGGCATTTCGACACCCATATTACGGACATCCGCCAGCATCTTTTCCGCAAATTCTACTGGTTTTGGTGAGCCCATCATAACGGCAGCACCATCCACCCAAGGAAATTGCGTCAACGCCGCCGCTGTTGTTACTCCGCCCATGCTTGTTCCAGCTACGACGAACCGTTTCCCTTTCGTCCATCCTTTTTCATCGATTGCAGTTTTAATCGTTTTTAATTCGTCCAGATTGGCCAGGACAATGTCCCAGAATTTGAATTGGAGTTCTTCCTGCGTTTGATCTACTTCTCTTTCGCCGTGATACATGCTGTCTGGAAGCAGGACACGGAAACCTTTCCGTGCTAACAGATAAGCTTGCGCAAGGTTATGTTCTTTTGCAGAAGTAAAACCATGGAAGTATGTAACTACTGGAAGCGGCTGGTTGTATTTTTCAGCTTCAACAATTACTAATACCGGGATTTCTTCAATAAATTCTCGATAGACCGTTACCATATCTCTTTGTCCCTTCTTTTCAAAAACTTTACGCAATTTTAAAATCATCCTAATATTACCATCATATAATCAAATCGTAACATGGGTATACAGATTTTGAAAGCAGTATCACTTTCCAAATCAAAGGAAAACCGATACACTATAGAACAACGAGGTGAAAAGATATGAGTAAACAACAGCATTTGATTGCATTGGACTTAGACGGTACATTACTGACCGATGAAAAAACAATCAGTGACCGAACTAAACGGGCGGTACTGAAAGCGAAAGAGGAAGGCCACGTAGTCGTCATCGCTACCGGAAGGCCGCATCGGGCCAGCATCGACTACTATCATGAACTCGGCCTGGGTACTCCGATGGTAAATTTCAACGGGGCGTTAATCCACCATCCGAAAGACCATCAATGGGATGCGCTCCACTCCCCGCTTCCGATCCGGACAGCAAAAAGCATTATCCATGACTGCTATGAGCTGGAAGTAAGAAACCTGCTGGCCGAGATCAAGGATGATGTCTATCTGGATCAGCATGATGAGGAAGTCATGGAACTTTTCCATGCGACCGGGGATACAAACCCAGTAACTGTAGGAAACTTAAAACATCAACTGAAAGAAGACCCTACTTCGTTACTTATTTATCCCCATGAACATCAGATTCCATCCTTGCGTCAAGGGCTGGAAGATAATCATGCCGAAATGATTGAACATCGAAAATGGGGAGCACCTTACCATGTTATTGAAATCGTCCGTAAAGGATTGAACAAAGCGGTCGGTCTAGATAAAATAAGTCGCTATTATCATATCCCGAAAGACCGGATCATTGCCTTCGGGGATGAGGACAACGATTTAGAAATGATTGATTATGCCGGTGTGGGCGTTGCGATGAAGAATGGAATTGATGAATTGAAAAGCATTGCCAAACACGTCACCCATTCGAACATGGAAGATGGCATCGGCAGCTTCCTGGAAGATTATTTAAAATTGAACACAAAAGCCATCTAACCCATATTTTGTCGAGGTATAAGAAAACCTATACGAGCCATAATAAGCTTGAGCGTTTTGAAAAAAACGTTCAGGCTTTTTTAATTCGGGAGGGTCTTGTTATGGCAAAGAACAACAAATCCAAACGATTTGTACAACAGGGTTCAGATGCTGTGAAGAAGCATGATGAACGGTTTCCTTATCGGGAACGCTTTTCAGACGTCGAACGAAAACGTGAAGAAGCTGACCGTCATACTGTAGGAGGTTTTTAGGATGGACAACAAGCAAAATAATAATAATATGATGCAGAATGCCATGAATGCAGCCAACCAGGGCGGCAACAACCTAATGCAGACTGCTAAAAATGCCGTCAACCGTATCACCAACGCAGGTCGCGGCCAATTCAACGAGCAGGAAAAGCAGGCGGCTCAACAGGCCATTCAGTCCGCTTATGCTGATAGTACTCCTGAAGAAAAGCAGCAGCTTCAGCAGCTTGAAGAGCAGTTACGACGCCATAACGAGCTGTAATTTATCACCCGCAACAAAAGAAGGCTGATCCAGTCACCTGGGTCAGCCTTTTGTCGTGTTTATTCTAATGTTTTCAACGCGTCTTCGATCTGCGTATCGCCTTCTACCATTTCAAATGTTTTACGGTAAGCATTAGCCTCTTCCAGGCAGGCAATCATTGTCTTTGCAACATCTGCACGTGCTACAGACCCGCGATCAACAGATTTTCCTACTTTGATTTTGCTCGTGCCCTCTTCATGAGTCAAGGCTCCCGGACGAACAATCGTGTAATCAAGCTCCGTGCTGCGTAAGTATTCGTCCGCTTCCCCTTTCATTTTCAAATAATACTCCAATTTCTCCGGTCCTTCTTCCGGATTGTCCGCTTTCATTGCGCTTAGCATAATGAACTTTGGTGCTCTGCCAAGCTTTTCGGTCTCTTTGATCAGGTTGATCGCGCCATCACGATCCACATCTTTCGTTTTTTCGGGTGGTGTGCTTGATCCGGAACCTGCCGCAAAAATCACAGCGTCCTTTCCTTTCACAGCATGCCCGACGTCACTCTCTAGATCAGCAAGAACCGGGATTCCTCCCAATCCTTCCATGTCCTCTTTCTGCTCTTCTTTTCGTACCATGGCATACGCCTCATGTCCGGCAGCATCCAAATACTGTACCAGTAGTCGACCAGTATGCCCGTTCGCTCCAGCTACAAGTACCTTCATTCTATCCGCTCCTTGTCTACAAAAATTCTTTGCATATTTCATGTATCACTCAGGCGCCTGTTTCAAACATGAATATCAGCTGTCCCGATAGGTCAGCTTCATGACAACTGCGTATAATCCATGACCGGCAGACCAGAAAAAAATTGCGGAAATGCTGTCAATAGCCGGTGTTTCCTTGACCGCTAATGCAGTAAGAGGGAAATAAGTCAGGCCTGCCAGGGTTGCCAGAGTCAATGCCAGTGACCATTGATGGGAATGACTATCTATCATGGAATTTCGCAATAAAAAGACAAAAACCATCCCTATTCCCCAGGAAATAATCAAATGGAAAAGCCATTCGACATAGACAGGCCAGTCAAACTTACCGATCCATGGTATGAAATCGACATTCATTAATAATGTATACACTTTAACACCGGTCGCTTTCTCCACTATCCAGAGGAAAATTCCAATGGCGAGACCGGCCGTAGTTCCTACCCATAATCCGTTCCGGTACATGATCCTCTCCCTTTCGTACCTGATTCCATATGTAACTTATTTTACCATTCCTATTATAGTGTTAACTCGGGTAAAAGAGAATCTTTTGTGAAACCGTAGATTTTTGATAAAATAAGAGCAGATGTATTGAGGAGGTTTTTAATGATGAGTGTAAAAGTAGAAGCAACACCGAATCCGAATGCAATGAAATTCACAACCGATTCCATGATTTTCAGCGGTGACGGAAGTGTATCTGTCATGGCGGGTCAGACAAGTGAACATGAAATATTGAACGATTTAATGGAAGTGGAAGGCGTGGATAACGTTTTCGGTTTCCAGAATTTCATTACCGTCAATAAGAAGTTCGATGCAGAATGGGACAACCTCACTCCAAAAATCGAAGAAGTATTCCAAAAGCATAACTACTAAAGTCATCACTAATCGAGTATAAAATCCTAACGGATTTTATACTCTTTTTTTACCTCTAAATAGATAACGAAATGAGTATTATTGAAATAGAAAAAGCTTAGAGATGTTGTTTTCTCTAAGCTTTTTTGTGTGTTATATAGATGTATATTTGACAATCAACCTTGGAACTGTTCCAGGGGTATATAGTTCACGTTGGTCGGATTGCCACTCTTCGGATCGATTTCAAATAGGGTCAATGTCAGCGCTCCATATTCCGGTACCTGATCTTCGCTTAGTTCAATTTCAAGCTCGAAGGATGACCAGGACGGAGCTGCTTCATCGACTTCATGTGTCGTGTTTTCAATCAACATATTATGCCCGTCTTCGACATTGTATATAAACGACCCTTCAAATACTTTCGCTTCTCCAGTAATGATATAAGATCCATTCTCTCCTGAAACTTCAATGTTTCGGAACGCTTCTCCTTCTGCTGGAGCTTCAGAAGCTTCATCTTCCTGGGCAGGAGGATTGTCACCTTCCACAGTAAAAGCTCTTGACACTTGGAATGGTTTCGACTCGAGTGTCTGGCTGTTGACCGAATTGGCTTCAATCGAAATCGCGGCATTATAATCGCCAGGTCCTACTCCATCCGACCACTCTTCTTCAAAGCTTAAACTGTCCCCTGGCTCTAAAGTTTTCGTTTCCAGGGCCTGAGTGAACATCTGACCTTCCGAGAAGCGGTATACTTCTTCATCGGCATCATTTTTAACGACAATTTCATACTTTTGTCCAGAGGTGAAACCAAGTTCATAAGCTTCATCTCCCTGGTTTTCTATAGAAAACTGGAAGAGCACCTTGTCTTTTTCTGGTTTGATTTCCGAATGCATAGCAAGATCATTAACCGCTTTTTTGATAACATTCTCACCCGCCTCTTCATTTTCACTATTTGTTTCTTCCTCTTTCATCGTTTCTTCGGCTTCTTCATTCCCAGAGTCCCCTTGGTTATCATCTACTCCACAGGCTGCTGAAAAAAGCAGTACCATCAGCCCGAAAAAAAGCATCCATCCCCTTTTCATATACCGTCACATCCTTTATTTATATCCGTTCATCTATATAGACGTTCCATCTTTCCAAAAGTTACATTATTTGTCGTCTTTTCGGAAAAATCCGAATATGCCTGTAGTTTGTACGATATTCGTGAACGCCTGTGGATCGACTTCATTAATGATGCCTTGCAGGTCATATAGTTCATATCGGGTAATGACCATCACAAGCATATTTTTATCCTGCTGGGTAAACGCCCCACGAGCCGGCAAGGTAGTGATGCCTCGTACCATTTTGGAATGGATCGCTTTTTCCAGCTCTGCAGCCTTGGTAGTAATGATCATGGCTGTAAGTTTCTCGTGACGGGTATGGATAGCGTCGATTACACGCGTTGTCACATATAACGTCAATAACGTATACAAAGCGTTTTCCGGTTCATACAGAATCCCGGCCATCGCGATGATGATACTGTTTAATATTAGAAAATAAATTCCGATCGGACGGTCTTTCATCCGTGATAATACCATCGCTACGATATCGAGCCCGCCAGTGGAAGCACCCCACTTCAATGTCAGCCCGACTCCGGCGCCCCCAAGCACTCCGCCGAAAACAGCATTCAGGATAATGTCCTCAGAAAGCTGTCTGACGGGTACAATACCAAGTGCAATCGTAGTGAAAGCAACTGACAATGCACTGTAGATCGTAAATCCTTTTCCTACTTTATACCACCCGAGGATAGCTACCGGAATATTCAGTAAGAACAGCAGCAAACCTGTACTTACCCCTGGTATCCCCAGAAAATCACCTAACACACTTGCTGTCAGCTGAGCGACACCTGTAAAACCGCTTGCGTAGACATTCGCTTCAATCAAGAATAAGTTCAGGGCAAACGCGTTTAAGATAGCGCCGAATATAACAACAACAATTCGCTTTAATTCAAATGAAAACATAAGGGCCTCCTTCCAAACACTCATCTAATTAAAATATTCAGGCTTTTCGTCAACTTTTACACCAAAAGCCTTCGTATCCCCTGCACTTTTAACCTTTTATAATAGCTAACTATACTATAAGTACAAAAAAGCGCTATTCTTTTTTTATCACCACGTTCCGCGAAAATCAAGCACCAATTCTCAGTTCCCCACTCTAGGAAAAAATAATCACAAAATACCCGCCATCCGTGCGAAATGTTTTGACAGTTTCCTATTATAGTCATAAACTTGAAACAAACAAGCTTAATTTATTCCTTATTATAAGAAGGTGAATGTTAATGGATGTTAAAATCATTGCTGATTCGGCAAGTGATTTGTCCCACGACCATTTCGAACGTTATAACATTGAAATGGTACCACTGAAAGTAACGTTGAATGAAGAGGAATATCTTGATGGTAAGACCATCACCCCGAAAAAAGTGTATGACGCAATGCGGGACGGGGCTGCACCAAAAACCTCTCAAGTCTCCCCACAGACCTTCCAGGAAGTTTTCACACGCTATGCGGAGACTGGCCAGCCATGCATTTATTTCGCTTTCTCTTCCGAATTATCCGGTACATATCAGACAGCAAAAATGATGGAAGATGAAGTGAAAACAGAGTACCCGGATTTTGAGTTGCATGTTGTTGATACCAAATGTGCTTCCTTAGGTTACGGACTTGTCGTACTGCGTGCCGCTGAACTGGCTGCGGAAGGTGCATCGGTACAGGAAATCCTTGATACTTGCACCTATCATGCCAAACATATGGAACACATTTTCACGGTCGATGACTTAGAATATTTATATCGTGGCGGGCGCGTCAGCAAGACAGCAGCTTTTGTCGGGACACTCTTGAAAATTAAGCCTTTGCTTCATGTAGAAGATGGTAAACTCATCCCACTGGAAAAAATCCGCGGTTCTAAAAAAGTCTTGAAGCGAATGGTGGAAGTCATGAAAGAACGTGGCGAAGACCTTTCCAACCAGCCAATTGCCATCAGCCACGGTGATGATCTGGAAAACGCAGAGCAATTGGCCATGATGATCCGTGACGAATTTGGCACCAAACAAATCCATATCGAGATGGTTGGCTCCGTGATCGGCGCCCATGCCGGACCGGGTACCATCGCTCTTTTCTTTCTCAACAAACCTTACAAATGAGTTTTCATCTCTCTCTTCATGTATTTCCATGCTGCCTCTTCCAAGAAGGAGGCAGCTTTTTTATGCTTTAAGGAAGTTTAACATTATTAAAAAATAGCCAGACTTTCGCCATAAGGACTTGGAGATGAGCAAGTTTTCTAATCCTTTTTATATTCATGCCCAACTTCTTCAATATTACCGAAAACCTTCCAATGTTCACTCATTCACAAATTTGTAACATAAACTGCTTGTTTACCTGTTGTAATTACCCCCTCCCCGTTATATCATACGGTTAGGGGTATTAATACAATGGTTAGGGAGGAAAATAAAATGTCTAAAAAGATTGTAATTGTTGGAGGAGTTGCTGGTGGTGCTACAGCCGCTGCCAGATTGAGAAGATTAGATGAGGAAAGCCAAATCATCTTAATTGAACGAGGAGAATATATTTCATTCGCAAACTGCGGCTTGCCATACTATATCGGAGGAACTATCGAAGAACGAAGTAAGCTGCTTGTTCAGACGGTCGATCGTATGGAAGCCCGCTTTAATATGGATATTCGCACTTCTGCAGAAGTTCAAAAAATTAATCGTGAAGAAAAACAAATTGAAATCAAAGATTTGAAAACTGGAGAAGTTTACCAGCAAAGCTATGATGATTTAATTCTATCTCCAGGAGCCAAGCCGATTGTGCCCCCACTTCCTGGATTGAAAGAAAGCACCTATTTTACATTAAGAAACATTCCGGATACAGACCGGATTAAAGCATATGTCGATGAAAAACAGCCGAAGCACGTAACGGTTATTGGTGGAGGATTCATTGGTCTTGAAATGGCTGAGAACCTTGCTGATCGTGGTGCTAAAGTAACTGTCGTAGAAAAAGGACCGCAAGTCATGGCACCAATCGACCCGGAAATGGCAGCTATCGTCCATGAACACCTTCGTGAAAAAGGCGTGGAATTGATCCTTGGCGATGGTATTGCATCTGTCAATAAAGGGGACATTGTGGCCCTCGAAAGCGGCAAGGTGATCGATACGGATATGATCGTCCTTTCCATCGGGGTTCAACCAGAAAGCACACTCGCCCATGATGCAGGTTTAGAACTTGGTGCCCGTAGGGGTATCGTCGTCAACGAGTATATGCAAACAAGCGATCCATCCATCTATGCGATCGGTGACGCGATCGAAGTTCAGGACTATATTACGAAAGAACCAGTGATGGTGCCACTTGCCTGGCCTGCTAATCGCCAGGGCCGGATTGTAGCGAACAACATCTATGGCCGAAAAGAAGCTTATCCTGGTACGTTGGGGACTTCTATTGTGAAAGTATTCGACTATACTGTTGCTGCCACTGGTGTTAACGAGAAGCGTCTGAAGAATCTTGGCTGGAAGTATGAAGCGATTCATATCCATCCTGCTTCCCATGCCGGATACTATCCAGGAGCTGAATCACTAGCCATGAAAATGCTGTTCAACCCTGAAAACGGCAAAATCTACGGTGCCCAAATCGTTGGAAAAGATGGCGTAGACAAACGGATTGACGTACTTGCCACGGCTATCAAAGGTGATTTGACTGTCCATGACTTGCCAGACTTGGAGCTTGCTTATGCACCTCCATTCTCTTCTGCAAAAGACCCGGTCAATATGCTTGGGTATGTTGCAGAGAACATTATCGATGGTGCTGTTGAAATCACCCACTGGGATGAAATCGAAAAAAAAAGTAAGCCAGGGCGATGTTGTACTGGACGTCCGGGATGCGAAAGAACTCGAACAAGGCTTCATTCCAGGGGCAATCAATATTCCATTACACGATCTGCGCCACCGTATGGAAGAGCTGCCTAAAGACAAACCAATCCATGTCAATTGCCAAGTCGGCCTGCGTGGTTACCTGGCAACCAAACTGCTTCGACTCAACGGGTTTGACGCACGTAACCTCGATGGCGGCTGGAAAACCTATTCCATTGCCAATGGAATTAAAAAAGAAACGCAATTAGTATAAGAGTAAACCCACCGCAGGCTTTCTGAAAAGAGAGCCTGCAGTTTTTTTGTAACATTTTTGTTACATCGAGCGACTAACCTGTTAAAGGGGGCGTTGTAATGAAAAAAATAGTTGGAATAGCCATTGGGGTGTTCCTTATACTGGGGGCATGCAGCAATATTGAAGACAGAAGCGAATCCAATGAAGGAATGGATATGGCTACAGAAGAAGATAGCTCTATGCCAGATACCGCTCAAAAAAATGATAGTCTATCTGAAGGAGAAATGACTTCAGACACAAACAATGTAATCGGAAATGTACAGGAGCAAATGATGGTCTACCATGCAGACGTCTCTCTCCGTACAAGAGATTATGATTCATTTTATGAGCAGCTGGAAAGTCATATCGACAAGCAAGAAGCTTATATTATCGAGGCTAACGTACACAAGATGGAACAAGGACAGCGGAGCGCCAATATCAGAATTCGCGTGCCGCAGGAAAACTTCCGCCCTTTTATCGATGACCTTGGCAGTTACAGTGACAATATTGGTTCCCGTAATATCTCCGGACGGGATGTGACCGAAGAATACGTCGATTTGGAATCACGCCTGAAAGCAAAAGAAAAAATAGAAGAGCGACTGCTCACGTTTATGGATGATGCCGAAAAGACGGAAGATCTCATTGAGATTTCACAAGACTTGGAGCGTGTGCAGGAAGAAATCGAAACCATCAAGGGAAAAATGAACTACCTGGAAAATCAAAGCGACTATTCTACCGTGAGCCTGTCCATAACTGAAACGAAAGTAAACGTTCCCGATTTGAAGGACCAGGACTTAAATACGTGGGAGAAAACGAAGCAGGCATTTGTCCAGTCACTGAATGGTCTGACACAAGCGATTTCCTGGATGGTCGTGGCACTGATCGGTTACTCCCCCATCCTTGTATTGCTCGCCATTCCGCTTATCTGGTGGCTTATACGCAGACGAAAGCGCCGTCCCACCAATCAGGACTAGTAAAAAGTGCAGTAAGCTCCAGTTAGTTGAAGTCTCTGTTTAAAGTTACATGGGTCCGTTACCGTGAGAGATGGATAGGGAAACGGACCTTTTAAAAAGCTAAATTAATGATTTTCTGTAATATCCTGTGGAGGTAGTCGCAACAAAACCAAGTTTGCGATATAACTGGTATGCACGTTCGTTTTTACTATCGACTTCCAGGGTTATTTTTTGATCAGACAACTGTTCTGATGCCTTAACCAGATGAACCATCAGCTCCCGGCCATAGCCAAAGCCTTGATGTTCAGGAAGCACGCAGACACCATAAATGGAGGAAGCTTCTTCCAAGAAGGCTGCCGCTCCCATCGTGACAGGGGTGTTATTCAAATAGCCAATGAACAAGTAATGGTTCGATTTGTTCAAAGCCAGGTTAATGAAAGTACGGGCATCTTCCCGAGGCAGACCGAATGCCCGCTCCTGAATCTCAGCTAGTATTTCTAAATCATTCTCTCCCGCACGCAGGATCTCCAAGTTACATGTCCCTTTTTCAAGATCGTCAGCTGTATACTCCATTTGGAACTCTGTATATTGATAAACAGCTTCCCTCTTTACTGCCACCGCCTTGCCAGAATGGGAATCTTCATTCAAGACATAAAGCAGTGATGGAATGTTATGTTTGTCCCAGGTTTCATAGACTTGCTTTTCCAAAATAGAAAAATATCCGTTTCTTCTATGTCCCGGATGAGTGATGCCCATCAGCTCTATTTCTTTTTTGGAAGGTATGAACGCTGTAACTACCGAAATTAGCTCTTCTTCATTATGCATTGTAAAGACCCATGGCAAGGAGGCATCGAAGTTCAGATTATCGGCAATATACATTTCATTTCTTATTCCATCATACTCTTTTATATTATTTTCTAATCTGCGTATCTCTTTTGCCAGTTGTTCATCAACATGTGTATGAGAAGTGATTTTCACTAGTAATTCCTCCACCCTGAACCCTTTACTATTATTATAACTCATTGAAAAACTGCTGGCTTTAATTTTCCAAATCGATCCCCTGCTCCAACTCTTTTTGCGATTTACCGAACTGAGTAGTCAGGATGACCCCACCAATAACAACGAGCGCCCCGACTATTTGCATTGGAGTAATCGATTCACCCAGCCAAAAATAGGCACCAACCATGGTTACAACAGGCAGGAAATTGAGAAAAACTGCTGACTTGGAGGCGCTTGTCAGTTCTACAGCGCGGTTGTACATGCTTAAGGCAATAAAAGATGGGAAAATTCCTAAATACAACAAACCGGTGATCTTAGATATATCCAAAGAGGGCATTCCAACCACCAGCCACTCTGTAAGGACAATAGGAAATAATACGACCACCGATACTCCTGTCATTACAAGCAGCGTTCCATAGGTCTGGAATAAGTGCATATACTGTTTCACCATGATCGAGTAGACAGCCCAGGTCAGGATGGCCCCTATCATGATGACATCCCCGATATTCCAATCTATCAAAGTCAGCTGTAAAATCCGACCGTCCATCACCACCCAGACAGCCCCTATCAGAGAAAGCACGATGCCCAGCCACTGAACGCCGGCCAGTTTTTCTTTTAAAAGAAACGCGCTTAATACAACCGTCGCAACGGGAATCACAGTTTCAAGAACAGAGACGTTTGTCGAAGAAGTAAATTGAAGCGCTCCGTAGATGAACGTATTGAAAAACGTAATCCCTGTCAGCGTGATAATAAGAAATGGCTTTTTATGTTCCATATAACTGTGCCGGTACTGAATCGCTCCACGTAATCCAATCGGCAAAATGACGATAAAGGCGACCGCCAGACGGAAAAAAGCGATGGTAAACGGCGGTAGTTCATTAATTGCCTTACCGACAAGGATATTACCTGAAAAGAATATAATAACGAATATAAGTAAGATATATGGATAAATAAGGCACCCCTCCCTTGCCTCCACCTATCCTATCACACCAGGAAATGGATTTTCTATTATTCCGGGAAAGCTTAACCCTACGAGACTCTCATTTTTAGAAGGTCTCTTCTAATACAAGAGCAGCTCAGAGCATAAAAGCTCTGAGCTTGGTTGTGAGGTATTAAAGTACTTAGAATTCTACTGCTTAATTGTTACGATACCAGCGGTTGGTAAATTGTTTTCTTCACCATGAATATAAAGGCTGAAGTCGCTGCCTTCTTCCTGAGTGATTACCACTTGCTGGTGGTCGACACTCACCTTGATCAAGTGACCTCGGAAATTGATTTTGAAGGTATAGTTATCCCAGGCTTTCGGAATAAACGGTTTGAAATGTAATTCCCCTTTTACAACACGCATGCCTGCAAACCCATGGACGATGGATAGCCACGATCCTGCCATGCTTGTGATGTGCAGCCCGTCTTCTGTGTCGTTGTTGTAGTTATCCAGATCCAGTCTCGCCGTCCTCAAATACATTTCATATGCTTTTTCCTCGTAGCCGATTTCCGCTGCGATAATCGAATGGACACACGGTGACAACGAGGACTCATGGACCGTCATCGGCTCATAGAAGTCGAAGTTGCGTTTCTTCTCTTCCAACGGAAAGCGATGATTCAAAAAGTACATGCTTTGCAAGACATCTGCCTGTTTGATGAAGCAGGAGCGCAGAATACGATCCCACGACCAATTCTGATTAAGCGGTAAATGCTCTTCATCAAGGTCACTTACATGTATCAGATCTTTATCAAGGAAGCCATCCTGCTGCAAATACACACCAAGCTGCTCATCGACCGGATAATACATGTGCTCAATGATATCTTTCCAATGATCAAAATCATCGTCAGTAAGACCTAAGTGATTTTTCAACTCGACGAACCGCTTCTGATGATTGCGCTCTAAGAACAAAGCCACAGAAAGTGTGTATTCAAGTGTCCAGGCGGCCATCCGGTTCGTATGCCAGTTATTGTTGACGTTGTTTTCATATTCATTCGGTCCGGTAACACCGAGAATCATATACTTTCCTTTCCGAGGATTGTAGTTGACCCGGCTTGCCCAATAGCGGCTGATTTCCGCCAGTACTTCAAATCCGTATTCCGGCAAGTAGGATGTATCACCGGTGTAGTTGACGTAGTTCCAAATAGCATGAGCGATAGCACCGTTACGGTGAATTTCCTCGAACGTGATTTCCCATTCATTGTGTGACTCTTCCCCGTTCATCGTCACCATTGGGTAGAGTGCACCTTCCATGCCAAGCTTGGCGGCATTCTCTTTCGCTTTTTCCAAATGGCGATAACGATAGATTAATAGGTTACGTGCAACTTCAGCATCTGCTGTTCCCAGGTAGAAGGGCAGGCAGTATGCTTCGGTATCCCAATAGGTGCTACCGCCATATTTTTCCCCGGTAAACCCTTTAGGACCAATATTCAACAGGGCATCTTCGCCTGTGTACGTATTATATAACTGGAAAATATTAAACCGGATTCCCTGCTGGGCAGATGCATCCCCGCCTACCGTTACATCCGCATGGTTCCAGCGGCGTTCCCAGGCCTCCATTTGCTGTTTGAACAGAGTAGTGAACCCTTCTTTAGCCGCATTTTCTACTTGTTGTTTCGCTTCATCTGCAAGCACCTCTTTATCAAAGTGGCGGCTTGAGGTGACAGCGATGTACTTGTAAAACGTCACTTTTCCACCGGACTTGATATTAGCTGAGAGCTTTTGGCCGACATATTCTTCTCCATTTGTAAACTCTTCCATTTGAGTTTCCTGACCAACCAGCTGAGCTTTCATCGCAGCAGACACATCAAATTCCGTTTTCCGTGTACGCATGGTCAATGCAGCAATTTCTTTATTTGCTTCATGGTGGGCGGGCATCCAGAAATCCTCGTCATAGTTAGCATCTTCATTGCGGACATCGCCATCCATGTATGGCTGAAAGGTAATTTTTCCATCAAAGTCTTCAGAGGCCACTTCATACTTAATGGCAATAGTAGAGGTGGTCACGATAGAAAAGAAACGAGTGACCTTCCCCATAATATGTTTACCCTCCGGGCTTGTTACATCGAATTCACGATACAGATAGCCATGTTTCATGTTCAATTCGCGTTTAAAATCGTGTACTTTCCACGTATGCAAGTCCAATTCTTCTCCATCAAGAAACACACGGATACCGGTCACGTTTGGTGCATTCAAAACTTTAGCGAAATACTCCGGGTAGCCATTTTTCCACCAGCCGACCCGGGTCTTATCCGGGTAATAGATCCCACCGACATAGGTGCCTTGATGTGTATCACCGGAATAGGTCTCTTCAAAATTACCACGCATTCCCATCTGACCGTTTCCAATGCTCATTAGACTTTCAGCCAGTCGGTTATCCTCCGGGTGCAGCTTGTCCTCGATCACTTTCCATTCATCAATCTTGCAAATCTGTTTCATTTTTCATCACCTCTGGATTAGTTTAGGCAAACGTTTGCATCTCAGCGGGAAAAAGAGAGAACCCGCTTTAGGCTCTCTTGGTTGTTTCTTCGTTCAATGGCTGTGTTGATAAACGGTGCTTAATTTCAAATGGCACGATGATACGCTTGGCCGGTTCATTTTTATTTTGTATTTTTTCAATCAGACATTTGGATGCCTGAGCGCCAAGTTCATAAATATTAATGTCCACCGTTGTAAGTGGAGGGCGTGTCACTTCCGCCATGTAAACATTATTAAAACTCACGATGGATACGTCTTCGGGTACATACAACCCGAACTCTTCCAGCATGTTGATCACACCGATGCTCATCAAATCATCTGAGATGACAAGCCCTGTCGGTGGTTCCGGGAGGGAAAAAAGTTCATGAACCGCTTTTCGTCCACCTGACTTTAAGAACTCTGTATGGACGCGATAATCTTTTTTCGCTTTCAGTCCAGCTTTTTTAAGTGCCTCTTCGTAACCTGTCATTCGATCTACAGTGACTGCCAAGTCCTTAGACCCGCCAATAAAACCGATACACCGATGGCCGAGTTCAATCAGATGTTCGGTGATTTCCCTGGAAGCCCGGATATTATCATTATCGACATGACTGATCGTATCGGTATTTTCATTCGGTTTCCCTACAATGACAAACGGAAAATTCTGCTCATAAAGAAACTCCATCACTTTGTCCTTTAATCTTGAGTATAGCAGGATGACCCCATCGACACGATTTCCGTATACCATTCGTTGAACGCCTTCCAATATTTCTTCTTCCGTTTCTCCTGTGGAGAGCAGCAGGGAATATTCGAGGTCATGGGCTACTGCACTAATGCCACGAAGCACCTCAGGGAAGAAGGGGTTTTGTAAGGCTTTATCTGCGCTTGAAGGCATGACGACACCGATTGCCTGGGTGGAACTTCGGACCAGACTCCTCGCATTAACATTAGGATGGTACCCTAATTCTTTCATCGCCTTCCTTACACGTTTTTTTGTAGCAGGACTGATTCTCGGGTTATCCGCAATGACCCGTGACACCGTAGACGGCGCCACGCCTGCCGCTTTGGCCACTTCCTTAATGGTAACTCCCATGACACTCACCTTCTATTCCATTTGATTTCAAATTGCTGCTTCCTCTTAGTATTTAGTTTACATTATTCCATCGGTCTCTGCAGTTTTACTTTTTCTGCTTAAAAAGATGACGGCAACTACAAACGCCGCGAAGACCCCTCCGATAAACAGCAGGAATCCCCAGTTCAGCCCGGTATCTTCTTCTACAAGATATACTTCTGCCTGTTCTCGTTCCATGGCTACATGGTAGGTGCCATCTTCAACTTCACGAGCAATATCATCGGTCAGCATGCCACGCAGCTGTTTTCCTGATGGCAGGTCCGTCAGCTCAACTGTACGAGTCCCTGTGTCATTGTTAATCACGGCAATTAACGTTTCATCTTTATAAGAACGCTGATAAGCAGCCATGCCATCTTCATTATAAAGTTCTTTGTAATCCCCTTTCGTCAGTGCCGGGAATTCTTGTCGCATCGATGTCAACTGCTCAATCCGCTGCTTCAGCTCTTCATCGGCTGCCTTTACATTCATCATTTTACGGTTATCCGGATCTTCTCCGCCATCTAATGGTATTTCTGTTCCATAGTAGGTAATCGGAATTTCCGGCATGGTGAATTGATAGGTCAAAGCCAGTTTCCAGCGTGTCACCGGGTTTTGATTATTTTCCACGGCACGCCTTGTAAACCGAACGGTGTCATGGTTATCAATGAAAGAACTGAGCATCTCGGGGCGTTGATACCTTTCCTCGTTCGTCTTCCAGATACTTAACGGGCCGGTCAGCGAGTTTCCAGCTGCCTGAAAAGACTGGTCCATTGCATTGTATAACGGAAAATCCACGAACGAATCAATACCAGTTTCCTCATATGCAGCTATCTCCCTTGGATTATCATGCCAGACCTCCCCAAGCAAGAAGAAGTCAGGATCAATGCTCTTAACATGGTCGTTAAATTCTTTCCAAAAGTCTTTCGGTACATGTTTAACGGTATCGAGCCGGAAGCCGTCCACTCCAGTTTCTTCTATCCAAAATTCAGCCGCGTCAAATAAGTATTCTTTCACTTCTGGATTTTCCGTATCTAAATCAGGCAGACCGGCGAGCCAGGCATTTTCCAATACCGACGGACTTTCCCCAATCATTCTCTGCACTTCATGGAACCAATCTTCCTTCTCAGGATCCTCCAGCCATGGATGCTGGTAGCCGGTATGGTTCACAACGAAATCAAACAGCACTTTCATATCCCTTTTATGGGCTTCTTCCACCAGACGTTTGGCATCTTCCATGGTTCCAAAATGCTCTTCTACTTCCATAAAATCTTCAATCCAGTAGCCGTGATAGCCCTTCGGCTCGTTTTTCATAATCGGTGTAATCCAGATGGCCGTATATCCAAGGCTCTGAATATAATCCAACTGCTGGATAATTCCATCGATATCACCACCGTGATATGCTTTTGGATCATCCGTATCCACTTCATAGTCGTTATCGAAATTACCGTTAAAAAAACGATCGACCATGATAAAGTAAATCATTTCTTCTTGCCAATCATCTTCTTTTTCTTCAGCTCCTAAAGCAACCATAGGAAAAGAATAAAAAAGAAGAAACGGAATGATGCACAAGGTTAACAGTGCTTTTATCCTCATTTCCGCTCCCCCTCATCATAAAAAATTAAGTTTCCATTCCCTATTATCCTTTGGTCGCTCCAGATGTCAATCCTGAAATCAAATAACGCTGCAAAAGCAGGAACACTAAAGCAATCGGAACAGCGATCAGAATTGCCCCGGCAGCAAAACGTGTAAAGTTATTGGAAAACTGATCATTGATAAAATTGAACAATCCAAGTGCGAGCGTATAATTTTCCGGACTGGTCAATACGATCCGCGGTAAAAGGAAGTCCATGAACGGCGCCATAAAATTAAACAGTGCGACTACTGCCAGAATCGGTTTCGCAAGCGGAAGCATGATAGTCCAGAAAATTTTCAAATGACCAGCGCCATCGATTTTCGCGGCTTCGTCCAGCTCTTTTGGAATCGTATCGAAGTACCCTTTGACAAGCCATGCGTTGAAAGGAATCTGCCCGCCAAGGTAAATCAATGTCAAACCGAACAGTGAGTCGATTAGTCCAATTGTACTGAGCAGGATATACAATGCAACCATTCCCATTAATGCCGGGAACATTTGCAGTAGCAAGAACATGTATAAACCGTATTTCTTCCCGATGAAATGGTAGCGGGAAAATGCATAAGCCACAAGTGACGTCAGGACAACGGAACCGATTGCGTTAGCAAAAGCAACAATAAGACTATTTTTGTACCAGATGACATAATCACTTCTGGGATCTGTAAACAGCCATTTATAATGCTCCAATGTCGGATTGTCCGGCAGCATTTTTGTTACCAGCATATTCGTCCCTGGGTTTATGCTCATCATAATGGTCCACAGTAATGGATAGGCGATGATGATGAACATAAGTCCGAGGAACAGATAAATGAACGTTACTTCGATTTTCGATTTTGTCTTTGTGTTCATAGCCATCAGTAACGTCCCTCCTCTTTAAATGCAGCCGTTTTCCGGAATTGGAAGAATGCGAATATCGAGACAACCAGTCCCATGATAATCGTGATGGCTGCTGCCATATTATAGTTATTGGTTTCAAAAGTCAGTTTGTATACCCAGGAAATCAGGATATCTGTGCCGCCAGCGGATTGCCCACGGACCGCTGGATCCCCCTCGTTGAAAAGATAGATGATATTAAAGTTGTTGAAGTTCCCCGCGTATTGCATAATCAATAACGGTGCAGTCGCATAAAGCAAGTGTGGCAGTGTGATGAAGCGGAACTTCTGCAGGCGGGTACCGCCATCAACATCGGCAGCTTCATACATATCTTGCGGAACACTCTGCAGAACACCCGTGAATAAAGCAAATACGAATGGGAACCCAAGCCATGTCTGAATCATGATCAGTGCTACTTTTGCCCAAAAAGGATCGGACAGCCATGGGATCATCATGCCAAACTGGCTAAGAATATCCCGGTTGACCGCACCAAAGGTCGGGTTGAATAATGCAGAAAAAATCAAAATTGATACAAAAGCCGGGACCGCCCAAGGCAGAATCAATACGGTACGAATCGTACGCTTGAACTTGATTCGCTTATCATTGACGAGCAATGCCAGGAATAACCCGAGAACGATCTGTAACGTTGTTGCTACTACTGTCCAGACGATCGTCCATGTGAATACATTCAGAAATGTATCCTGCCATATCTGCACATTCACCAAATTGACAAAGTTGTCAAAGCCGACCCAGTCGAGCAGCTTACGTGGTGGAGCATTGTACTGGTTGTAGTTGGTAAATGCCAACGAAACCATGAATGCCAACGGCAACACGACAATGAATATCAACATCAAAAATCCAGGCAGGATCATGAAATAAGGAAACCCTCTGTCATAAAAATCCTGCATTGCCCTGAAAAAGGTCGGATTCGGTTTTCCGGCTTCTCTAGCAATCGCATCATTACGAGCATCTTTAACGTTGTAAATATAAATAGCGATACCAAAGAACAGAACTACTAAGGATATGAACCCCTGAATCAATAACTGGATGGAATGGTGTTCACGTGGAATCGTTCCCAGTGTGAACAATCCCCATATCCCGATATCGATATAGTCCCAAAATGCCAATAAGAAAGAAACTGCAATAACGAATAACAAAATTCCTTTAATAAAACGCCTATTATACATTTGTCCCAGACCTGGAACGAAGACAGATAATAAAGTAGCAATATTGCGGGGCTGTTTAAGATCAAATGCTGCTTTTTTATCATCCTTTGCCATAATAATGTCCTCCCCGGTGGTAATGAAAATGGGAGATGGAAGGCTGTCCGCCTTCCATCCTCCATTTTACTCTCTTATTATGAGAGTTTCTCTCTTCTATTTATTGTCCAGCACCTGATGCTTCGATGTTGTCCTGAATAATTTGTACTGCTTCATCCAGTACTTCATCGACAGGCTCTCCTTTAGAGATGAATGAAAGCGCATCATTGATTGGATCCCACACTTGCTGCATGGCAGGAACACCAGGCATTGGCTCACCGTATGTTGACTGTTCAGCAAATGCAGACATAATTTCATCTTCCGCAATCTCCGGCTGCTCGATAGAATCTGCGCGTGCAGGCATTTCACCAGCCATGTCATAGTAAGTCATCGCATTTTCACTGTTCGTAATGAATGCCATCAAATCTTCCGCCCACTCTTTGTTCTCAGAGTAGTAAGAAAGCATATAAGATTTCACACCTACGAAAGAACTTGGATTTTCACCATTTTCCAATAATGGAAGTGGAGCAGCTGCCAGGTCGTCACCGATCGCATCCTGATATTCACGAACCATCCAAGGACCATTGATAACCGTAGATACTTTACCTTCCTTAAACAAACCATTCATGATATCTGGAGTAAGATCCTGTGGAATGTATCCATTGTCAAACCAGGATTGGATCAACTCGCCGCCTTTGACAGCTCCTTCGTTGTTCAACCCAATATCTTCAATATCATAGTTTCCGTCTTCGTTAGCAAATACATAAGCACCATTACCAGAGAAGAACGGGTAAGTGAAGTAGAAGTTTGCACCTTCCATAAGGAAGCCGAATTTATCTTCACTTGCATTCGTGTCATTCTCAGCGATTGTCATCAAATCTTCCATAGTTTCAGGTGCTTCGTCAACAAGAGATTTATTGTAGAACAATGCATAAGTTTCCGTTACTGCAGGATATCCCCAAATGTCGCCATCATAAGTAACAGCATCGATTGCAGTTTCATTATATTCACTTTCTTTATCACCCAGGTTAACAGGGTCGACAAGCCCTTTCAGTACAAGGTCACCGATTCGATCATGCGGCTGGAAAATAATATCCGGACCGTTGCCGGCAGGACCTTCTACATCTAATTTTTCAATTTGATCCAGCATAGAAACTGGGACAATTTCAACTTCGATGTCATTTTCTTCTGTATATTTCGCTGTGATGTCTTTCAACGCGTCTTCCTGTTTTTCTTCAGCGTTCATCCAGACTGTCAGTTTCTCAGGCTTTTCCGGCATATTTTCTTCAGAACTGCCTTCTGTTTCTGTTGTGTCTCCACCTTCTGCTTCACTATCTTCTTGTCCACTTTCATCCGGACCACAGGCAGCAAGTGCACCGATAATTAATAGTGCGGCAAACAACATACCTAACCATTTCTTCATTGTATTGACCTCCCAAAGGTATATAAATTCAAGACCTATGTAACCGATTTCAAATTAATTTCGCGAAAACGATTGCACACATCTTGATTCTAATTATACAAAATCCAAAATAATTTGCAAGACAAATTTACTAGTTTTCATAAGTTGTTTATTTTTCCATTAAGAAAGGTTAGATAACGCTTACAAAAACAGCTCGTAAGACGTGTATGTTTTCATTGACTTTCAATCTTAATTTGTCTACTTTTAGACTATACGTAATTAATATTGTTGCATTTTTGTGCAAACGATTGTTCTGAAAGGATGAAAACCGTGCAAAAAGAAGCGATCTATCACCGGCCAAAAAACAACTTCGCCTATGCTTATGAAGAAGAAACTCTTCACATCATGTTACAGACGAAAAAGGATGACCTCAACGCTGTAACATTGATTCATGGAGATCCTTACGACTGGGAAAACGAAAAATGGAACACTCATCGGATATCAATGGAGAAAACCGGCTCTTCTGAGCTGCATGATTATTGGAAAGTATCCATCCGTCCACCGTACCGTCGCTTACGCTATGGTTTTGAAGTATCGGATGGAAGGGAGACAAGCATTTACACTGAACGTGGTTTTTATGATAAAGCTCCAGAGGACACCGCTTTTTATTTCGCATTTCCCTTTTTAAATCCGGCAGATGTTTTTACCGCTCCGGAATGGGTGAAGACAACGACATGGTATCAAATATTCCCGGAACGCTTCGGTAATGGCGATCCGTCTTTGAACCCGGAAGGCACGCTTGAATGGGGAAGTAAGGATCCGACACCAACCAACTTTTTCGGCGGAGATTTCCAAGGTGTGATCGACCACCTCGATCACCTTGTCGAACTTGGGATCAACGGTATATATTTCACACCGATATTCAAAGCGCATTCCAACCATAAATATGACACGATCGACTATATGGAAATCGATCCCCAGTTCGGGGATAAGGAAACATTTCGCACACTGGTAAAAGAATGCCATAAGCTAGGCATCAAAGTGATGCTGGACGCTGTCTTCAACCACAGCGGCTATTATTTCGCCCCATTTCAGGATGTCCTTGAAAAAGAAAAGGACTCCGCTTACCGGGAGTGGTTCCACTTCCGTGATTTCCCGATTGAAACAGAGCCACGGCCGAATTATGACACATTCGCATTCGTTCCTGCGATGCCAAAACTGAATACCGAACATCCAGCAGTTAAACGCTACCTGCTCGATGTTGCACGGTATTGGATGGAAGAATTCGATATCGATGGCTGGCGTCTTGATGTTGCCAATGAAATCGACCATGTTTTTTGGAGAGATTTCCGCACTGTGGTTAAAAGTGCAAAACCCGACGCCTATATTCTCGGTGAAATCTGGCATGACTCCATGCCATGGCTGCAAGGCGACCAGTTCGACGCCGTCATGAATTACCCATTCACCAACGGGGCGGTAGAATTCTTTGCAAAAGATGTCATGAAAGCCAGTGATTTCGCTGATACGATCTCCAAAGTGCTTCATATGTATCCGGATAACGTAAATGAAGTATCGTTCAACTTGCTCGACAGTCATGATACGCCGCGTATTCTTACGCTCGCAGGAGAAGAAAAAGCACGGGTGAAGCTTTTATACTTATTCCAGCTTTCGTTTACCGGAACGCCCTGTATCTATTATGGTGATGAGATTGGCATGAGCGGCGGAGAGGATCCTGGCTGCCGGGAGTGTATGGTTTGGGATGAGGAAAAGCAGGACCGTGGCTTGTTCGCATTCATTAAACAACTGCTCCAATACCGCAGCGATGTTCCGGCCTTCGGCAACGATGGCTCTTTCCGTTTCCTTGAATCCGATGATGCTGCCGGCGTCATTTGTTATGAGAAATTTAATGATAAAAACCGATTGATATTTGCCATGAACAACAGTGAAGAAGCCCGGTCTATTACACTTGAAGCATTAGTGAATAAAAAGGTCAAGAAATTATTTACTGATGAAACGATATGCTTTGATAATCAGGCAACTATTGATCTCCCTGCTTTCGGTTTTCAAATTTTGCAACTGAATAACTAACCACTTTAAAGAAAACCAGCCGCCCCAAACTGCTCGTGGACGGCTGGTTTTTTGTGAAATTAGATGAATGTAAATTACGTATAAAATTGCATCAAATGACAGATGTAACTTAGCTCACATCCCCAGACTACTGTGACCACGGGAAGCTCTTCATGTGTCAATTTTTAATAGATACTTTATAGTGTTCAAGCCAGTAGTTGATTTGACAGAGGTGCGCTAAGAGCTGGGGACCGGTCATCAACTGTCCAAACCACGGTACATCGACAGCCTTTCCTTTAGAATCCGCTAGTTGTTTCAGCTGTGTCCGTTCGAATAAATCAAAAATAGGTGCCTGCTTATCTGCAATAATTTCATTCATCCATGTAACCACTGCTTCGGTATAAAGAGGGTTGTGTGTTTTCGGGTAAGGGTTTTTCTTCCGGTACAATACCTCATCCGGCAAAATACCTTCTAACGCCTTCCGTAGCAGCCCTTTTTCTTTTCCATCTAAATGCTTCATTTTCCACGGAACATTCCAGACATATTCGACCAAATGATGGTCACTGAATGGCACACGTACCTCGAGACTCGCTCCCATGCTCATCCGGTCCTTCCGGTCGAGCAACGTTTGCATGAACCAGTTCATATTCAAATAAAACATCTGCCTCCGCTTCTCTTCTGCCGCTGATTCGCCCGGCAGCTTTGGCATTTCGTCTATTGTTTCCTGGTAACGGGCGAGCATATAGCCTTTCAAGTCAAGCTTCTGCTGCCATTCTTGTTTCAGGAGACTGTTTCTAAAGTCTAAAGACCGAATCCACGGAAAACCTTCCCGTTCTAATTCTTCCTTTCGATAAAACCAAGGGTACCCTCCGAAAATTTCATCCGCGCACTCTCCTGATAAACCAACCGTAACTTTATCTTCCACTTCCCCACAGAACCATAGCAAAGATGAATCCACATCCGCCATCCCCGGCAAATCCCGGAACACCGTTGCCTCTTTCAATAGCTTTACTAACCGTTCATTGTCCGCGATACAGCTATGGTGGTTGGTGCCATGTTCTTTTTGGATCATTGCGATAAAATCTTTATCACTCGTCGGCTGAAACGGATTGGCTTTGAAATGCTTATCGTTGCCTTCAAAATCGATAGAGAAGGTATCAAGCGCCCCTTTGTTAGATGCCCGGTACTTTTCTGCAGCAATGGCTGTGATTGCACTTGAATCGACCCCTCCAGATAAAAATGTGCCGAGGGGGACATCGGAAACGAGCTGGCGATTGACAGCATCCAGGAACAACTCCCGTACCTTTGCCACTGTCATATCGAGATTATCAGAATGTGGCTTACTCTCCACATTCCAATACCTTGATATCTTTAAACCACCCGGCTTTGTATAGACAGCACAATGACCGGGCCGTAAATCATAGATTCCTTTGAAGACGCCACATCCAGGCGTCCGTGACGGCCCCAGCGCCAATAGCTCATGTAGACCTGTGTCGTCTAATGCAGCCTCTACATTCGGATGAGCGAGCAGTCCTTTTATTTCAGAAGCGAACAATAATCCACCATCCACCTCTGTATAAAATAGCGGCTTAACTCCAAGCCGGTCCCTTGCCAGGAAAAGCTTTTGCTTCGCTTCATCCCACACGGCAAAAGCAAAAATACCATTCAGGTGATCGACACAGCTTTCTCCCCATTGCATATAACTTGTCAGGAGTACTTCCGTATCAGAATGAGAGCGAAAGGACCAGCCTCTACTTGCCAGCTCAGCCCTCACGTCTTCCGTATTGTAAAGCTCCCCATTGTAACATAACGTATAGCGTTTCTCTCCAGCCTGCCTCGTCATCGGCTGCCTGCCACCTTTAGGATCAATGACAATCAGCCGCTGATGGCCAAACGCTGTATGCCGGCCGAACCACTGATTTCCTTCATCGGGCCCACGGTGCTCCAGCGCTCTTCCCATTGCTGTGATGGTATCAAAGGTACAACTCAAGTCTTTATTGAAATCCGTCCATCCGACAATTCCGCACATATATCGAGCCACTCCTTTGGTTAGCTAAAAAAGATAAACTAGTATATGTGAACGGACTTACACTTATGATGTAAATTCTCACCGTTTTCCCAGCCACCATAATTGCTACCTAACGTCTCGAAACTGAGTTTTCTGCAATTGGGAGCTTATCTGGAGATTAATATTTAATAAACTCATAAAAAAACTGCCCGGATGTAATATCCGGACAGTACAACTAATTATTAAGCTGGAAGAATACCTAATGGCATAAAGCCAAAACCGAGAATCAGTGCCAATACGAACGAAACAACAAGCTGAATCCACCAGCTTGATGCCGGCTGCCCTTTCGACACTTTAATGGAAACCATTTCTATCGCTGCTATTACCCAAAGGCCGACAAGCATCTTTACAATGACAAGTACGCCGATATTCGCATAGGAAGCGAATAGGCTGCCTCCAGAATATAAAATGACTAAATAAAACAACCGCATAACCATTTGTGTAATCTTAGCAGCTTTTGCGTTACCTGCACGTGAAAACGTCAGAACAAGCATTAATAGTGCTAAAGCTATCACCCAGGCGGTGATATGTAAATGTGCCACCAAACTTCCTCCTTTTCCTATCAATCTACCGTTATAGTACCATGTTTACACAGAATATTCCTAACAAAACCTCTATTAAACCTTTCCGAAGGAATTTTTAGACTAAAGAGAAAATTGCTCAAAAACCTGTTATAATGGATGAAGATTTTCGAATGTTATGGAGGGATAGAATGACAAGAACTAGTCAAGAAATCATTGATCAGACCCAGGAATTCGGTGCAAAGAACTATCACCCGCTACCGATTGTAGTAGAAAAGGCAGAAGGTGTCTGGGTAGAGGATCCAGAAGGCAACCGTTATATGGACATGCTCAGTGCTTATTCGGCTGTCAATCAGGGGCACCGTCACCCACGAATCATTGAAGCACTCAAAAACCAGGCAGACCGTGTGACTCTTACATCACGCGCCTTCCACAACGACCAGCTCGGACCATGGTATGAAAAGATCTGTAAGCTGACCAATAAAGAAATGGCACTTCCGATGAACACTGGTGCTGAAGCTGTCGAAACTGCAATCAAAGCTGCTCGCCGCTGGGCATACGATGTCAAAGGTGTTGCGGACAATCAGGCAGAAATCATTGCATGTACAGGAAACTTCCATGGCCGGACGATGACTGCTGTTTCTCTTTCTTCTGAAGAAGAATATCAACGCGGCTTCGGTCCAATGCTTCCTGGCATCAAATTGGTTCCTTATGGAGATATTGATGCATTAAAAGAAGCAATCACAGAAAACACAGCAGGATTTTTAATTGAACCGATCCAGGGAGAGGCTGGAATTGTCATCCCTCCAGAAGGTTTCTTAAAAGAAGCTTCAGAAGTTTGTAAAGAAAACAACGTCCTGTTCATTGCCGATGAAATTCAGGCAGGACTGGCTCGAACTGGAAAAATGTTCGCCTGCGACTGGGAGAATGTCACACCTGATATGTTGATTTTAGGTAAAGCGCTTGGCGGAGGTGTCTTCCCGATTTCTACAGTAGTAGCCAACCGTGAAATCCTCGGCGTCTTCAACCCAGGCTCCCACGGCTCTACATTTGGCGGTAATCCGCTTGCTTGCGCTGTATCACTGGCTTCCCTTGAAGTACTGGAAGATGAAAAGCTGGCGGACCGCTCGCTGGAATTGGGGAACCTGATGATGGGTGAATTGAAAAAAATCAACAACCCGGTTATCAAAGAAGTTCGCGGAAAAGGGTTGTTCATTGGCGTGGAGCTTACGGAAGCGGCCCGTCCTTATTGCGAACAGTTAAAGGAAAAAGGCCTGTTATGCAAAGAGACACATGAAAACGTCATCCGTTTCGCGCCTCCATTAATCATTAACCGCAATGATTTAGAATGGGCGATCGACCATATCAAAGAAGTTTTATCATAAGAAAAACCGAGCCTGATCCGATATTCAGGCTCGGTTTTATTCATTTTATAGCTTATTGCCGGAACAGGGCGAAAAATCGGCCCCAAATTCCTTGAGGTTTTTCCTGTACCGTTTGTTCCAGACGTTTATTGAAGTCACTCTGCATACGCCATTCCCTCTGCTGCTCTTCCCGCATGCTTTTCATTTCTTCCCGAAGCATTTCGCTCCGCTCTCTTTCTTGTTCCAATAACGTTTCGTAATGGTTTTTTTGCTGTTCGGTCAATCGTTCCAACTTGGCCTGTGTCTTTTGCGCCGAGTTGCCGATACCCGAGCTGATGACATGGTGATCCTGCTGGAGACGGGAAACTGTCGTCTTAAGCTGAGATACTTCATTGGTCAGCTGCATGTTCATTTCTCTCGAGGCTGCAAGTTCATTAGCTAGCATTTGAAAGAATTCCTTCATTTGTGCAGGATCCTGAAGGAATTGATCATATGTATCGTTTACCGCTACAGCGGTCTCCTCTGATTCCAACCGTTCTTTTTGCTGTTCTACCAGTTCCTTCGTTATTACATCCAGAGGCTTGTCCGTATCGCGTATCGCTATAAGCGCTTCGACATCAGACCTGACGAAGATGCGACGGTCGCCGTCTTTGAAAAACTCATATCCATTCCGTTCCAACTTCTGGCCATACTTTCGCACAGTCGGCGTTGCAATACCTACCTCTTCCGCTACTTCCTTGGTGGTATATGCTCGTTCATTCGGTTGTATATCGTGTCGCATATCGGACCTCCTTCTCTCTAATTTCTAATATGAAGGTTTTTCAGATAATTTGCAAGATGTATCGTCAACCGATATGACAGAAAAAATAAAAAGAGTCAATAAGCCCATATCTAAAGGAATAGACCAGGGCAATCCCCCTCCAATATCACCTTTTTTTCTGCTTCTCATTACCTATAATCCACTTGGACTTACGATGGATCGCTTTTCTAGAAGCTGCCTATTAGCTATAGTTTTTATATCGTCCCTCGCTACAAAAGCTACAGACTTCCCGGTGATTTCATAGGCGTATCGCCTGTTTTCTTATAACAAAGAGGTTTTAACCGCTCCGCAGATCGCTAGTGTATCGCTTCTCTTCTCCCCTTTATCAAGGTCCTATCGACAAAAAATTGCCCGGGGAATAATACGGTTCCCTGCTGTGTTAAAACTTTACGGGCTGGGCAATCTAAGTCTACATCTATTAATACATAGGAGGATGATTCATATGTCTAGCCAAAAGAAAGAAATACAGCCAAAGCAGCATCAGAACCGCCAGCCCGGCTTTGAAAATGAAATGAAACCGCTGCCTGAATATGACGATAAAAGCTATAAAGGCAGTGGTAAATTGCAAGGAAAAGTTGCTATTATAACTGGTGGAGACAGTGGAATCGGCCGGGCTGTAGGCGTATATTTCGCCAAAGAAGGTGCAGATGTCGCTATTCTTTACTTTGACGAACATGAAGATGCCCAGTTGACAAAGCAACTCGTGGAGAACGAGGGCAGCAGGTGCGAAGTGATCAACGGAGATATCGGTCAGGCCGATTTTTGCGAGTCATCAGTTAAACAAATCATCAAGAGTATGGGCAAAGTCGATATTCTGGTTAATAACGCTGCCATTCAATTTCCTCAGAAAAACTTTCTCCATATTACTAATGAGCAAATGGAGAACACCTTCCGGGTCAACTTCTTTTCTTACTTCTATATGACTAAGGCGGTGCTCCCTCATATGAAAAAGGGGGGCAGTATTATTAACACTTCATCTGTAACTGCTTACGAAGGGAACGAACAGTTAATTGATTATTCTGCTACCAAAGGTGCCATTACCACCTTCACCCGTTCCTTGGCAAAGTCACTGGTCGGTCAAAGTATCCGTGTAAATGGTGTTGCTCCTGGTCCGATTTGGACCCCCCTTATTCCAGCCAGCTTCGATAAACAGCAGGTAGCCGAATTCGGTTCCGATAATCCGATGGGACGGCCAGGGCAGCCTAGAGAGCTTGCGCCGGCCTATGTTTACTTAGCCAGTGATGACTCCAGCTATGTCACCGGCCAAATGATACACGTCAACGGTGGTATACCAGTCAACGGATAACCTATGAGCTAGAACTTACCTTTGTCTTTTATCCACCTTTTGGTATACATGATTTCAATAATCACCCCTGTTAACAACAATAATACAAGAAAATAGGCAGGGGTATTATCTGGGAGCAATACAAATAAGACAACCGGAGCAATGGAAATGAACAGAACAACTTGCCAACGTTTTATAACGGAGAAGATCCTTCGCCTTGGGTGAATGATTCATCCCTCCTTTTCTTCGAGAAAAGCAGTTCATTTAAAGGTTTAATACTTCTAAATGAACTGCATTCTTTAGTCTATCTTTAAATTAACGATTTTTTTCTGTCCCCATGGAGCGACAACTACTTCGACAATTATATCATCTCTTTGCTGCTCATACTGTTCCCCCGTATTTTCTTCCACATGGTAACGGTTAATTCCATAAGTGACCATGTGCTCAGACCGTCCATCGTTATGCCATTGATATTTTCCCTTTAAGCGTACCTGCCCTGCAGCTGGGTCCAGCTTTTCCTGAGATGCTGCTGCAACCTGATAAAGTCCATTTTCTCCTTCTTCAAGAAGAACATAAACGATCTCTCCATATTCTGGCACCGCTCCTGACCATTTTCCTGCATCAATGGTTTCTATTTCATAATTCAATATAACGTAATCCCCGTAGAAAAGATCACGGGGATCAATCGGGGCTGTTTTCAGCTGAATTGTTTCCCCAAAGGCATCCATAGCATAATAGGCGACCGACATGCCGACTAAAAACAACACCTGAGCAGCGACAATAATATAGAAGGCGAAACGCTTCATATTTCCTGCCCCCTTTTCGATAAATTCCTACGCTTCCGTTCAAGAAAGAAGCTGAGCAGAAACAACAGGATGCCGCCAATAAAGAAGAACAGTGATTTATCCATAAAGTCCCAAGCCAGTTGAATATAAGCGACGATGGTACTAAGGACGAAGGCCACTGTCCCTTTGGTTACCAAGTCCGATTCCTCTGTCTGATAGCCCCGCAGCAGCCAGCCAAGCGCATATATGAAGAGAAGCATCAGTACGAGCATCGATCCTGCTTCCAGGAAAAAGACTGGTAAAAACAGTACCAGATTGAGCATCAGAATCAGGTTATCCCTGCTCCATAAAAGATAAACAGCTGCTACCATAAGCACCGCCCAGATGACAAGAAATAGAATATCCCCATTTATGGATTCTATAAAATAATCGATCTCTAACATGAATACTTGCCAGATAGCGAGGATGAACATACCAGCCACGCTCAGTTTAGTAAACGGGATACGGATTCCCGGCTTTGATACAACGTGACCTGTAACATAAAGAACCAGCAGATAAAGAATCAGCCATTGAAATGATTCATGTTCGACAAGACTAAGGATAAGCGCCTGCAGCATGTAGCTCAGTGCAAATAACGTTCCATACAGCCAATCAGCCCGGTGATAGACAAAATGACCGAAGCCGAATAAAAACAATAGGCCAAGCAGCAAATGATATTCTGAAAAATTGCCGACACTGTACACCTGTCCAACCGTCACTATAATAATTGCCAGTATAAACAATGTCCGTTCTTCAAATAACGCAAATACCAGCAATGCAGCCAGTGCCCATATAAAAAATGGAAAAGCACTGAATGAGGTGTAGTTGTACATTTGCCCGGTCAGGAATATTCCCGAGCCAAATATCAGCACTGCTATGATGAGCAGGCTGACTCCAACTGCCTCCGATCGTTTACGGTAAACATGGTCGCCTGCCAGATAAAATCCGAGCATCGCCAGGATGATGATCGCCATCCTGGCAATGTGGGGGATTGCTCCCCAGTTGGATGCGATGAAGCTTAAAAACCCCAATCCAATGAATATAGCGGCCAAGGTCAATAAGACAGGCTTCTGATTCCGATTCGGATACAGTTTTATTATTTCTTCTAACTGATCCTTCTCAATAATTCCTTTATCGACCCATTTCTTCCCTTCACTCTTCACTTGCTGCCTATTCATTTCTACCCCTCCTGCCGCCTGCGTAATGGCTGTTTTTTTCCATATGTCAGTGTACGCCAGACCCACTCTAACGGTCCGTAACGATAGGATTGCAGCCACCATTTACTTGCTATCGTCTGCACACTGTAAAACAAGACGACGATTATAACACTCCATAACGGGGACACTTGCCCATACAGCCCAAATCCGACGGAATAAAATAACAAAAAAGCGAATAATGACTGCAAAATATAGTTGGAAAGTGATAACTTGCCGACATAGCTTAATCCTCGCAACCACCGCTTCCCTATCGGAGACTGATACAGCAAAGTAACACTGACAACGTAAAAGACAGCAGAAGCACTTCCTCCGATATTATCCTGCATTAACTGGAACCAGGCTGGATTCCCAAAGAGATAAGGTCCTGCCTTAAACACGAGGAATAACAGGAATGTCACTGCCCATAAGGAAACTAATGCCTTCTTATGTCTTTTTGGCTGATGCAGCCATTTTTTCCGGGCGATATACATCCCAAACAAAAACATTGGCAAAAGACTCATGATAAGAAACGGCCAGTTCATCGGGGCGTTGGTATAGTTCCAATCATTGAGATTCTGGGACCAGATATCGAATAACGTCCCGTTTCCGTAATTTTCTTCAGCCTGTTCAATGGCAGGCTCATTCACCCATCCCCCATAATCAGAACCTAAGCTGTAAAGGCTGAATGTGAAAAAAACAGTGAAGATCAAAAGCATACTGAATCCCCAGGCCAACAATGTTTTTTTCTTACGATTCAAGAAGAATAATAACAATAAACCAATTAGCCCATAGGATAGTAATATATCACCGTGCCAGATCAAAAAAGCGTGGATGAGTCCGAAACCGATTAATATCACTAACCGGCGGCCGATAACGTATTTGGCGCGTAAACCTTTATCAACAAGCCGCTCTCTCATCATTTCTATTCCGAAACCGAATAAAAATGAGAACAGCGTATAAAAGCTGGCCTGGAAAAATATATCGATGATCGCCTGGATGGTATGGCTAGTCCCGGAAGACCAGTAGATTTCTTCCCCACCGTATAAAAAATACGGCGCATTGAAAGCAGGAACGTTGACCATGAATATACCAAAGATGGCCAAACCACGGGCAGCATCAATCCATTCCAACCGTTCCGCTTCCCGTAATGGTGTTCCAATGTCCTTCATCGTGCTCACTCCTTTATTATATTTTACTGCTTTCATTCCTAACTTAATAGATGAAGGATTAAATAAAATTTATACATATTTAAAAAGGAGGCTCATCATGCCAGCACAAGTAGGCGCAGTAAAAGTCCTATCCATTTCTTCGTCCAGCATTTTCAATATCGGAGACGTTTACATGATTGCTCCCACCAGTTCAGCAAAAACATTTGCCGGCGGAGGATCATTCAATTCAGGAGATGGAATCCGGGTCGATTTAGGAAGATCTGTCACCTATGTTAATGACCGGGATGTCTATGACCAGTCCAAAGTAAAAAAATAGGAGGCGTCGACTATGAGTATCACCATCCACCAGTCTATTTGTATTAACCTGCTGAAAATCGGCGCTGTCACCAATTCTTCGGTTCTTCAAATAGGCAGCGCTGGTTCGATTCAATCTCGTGCTGAGCTGTATAACACCGGGGGCTTTACTGAACCAGCTCCGTTGGCTGAGCCTCTCGAAGGCGAGATAGGAACCTATGAACCTGGTGGCGGACCAATGGTGCCGCTCTCAGCACCAGGAGGATGATTTTAGAATCACAGCTTACGTTCTTTTGCATAAATTAGGGATATAGCCTAATTCCAACGGGGGTGATGGAATGAATTATTACGGTTCATGGCAGCAGTACATGGAGCAGATGATGAAACAGCTGCAAGAGCAGCAGAAAGAAATCAAGGCTTTGTATCAAAAATTAGAATCCCTTGAACAAAACCATTCCGATCAACCCAGGACAGTGATAGAAAAAATAGAATATAATTTTGACCAGTTGAAAATAGAATCATTGGAAGGTACCCTTCATATCGGATTGACGCCGCAAGAATTAAGTGAAATTGACGATGCTTCGGTATGGCGCCAGCAGAATCCTATCCAGAAAGCGGCACCGAAACCAGACAATCAGCAGGTTTTGGAGGAATTAGACCACTACCTGACAGAGCAAGGTGGTTCCATTATCCGCAGTCTCGCCACTCACCATGAGGTTGACATGAATCAGCAAATAGAGCAGAGCATCGTTCAGGATATCCGAAATCAACTGCCTTCGCGGATCGAACATTATGAAAACCAGGATCCAAAACCAGGAGCTGAAACAATCGTCCAACAAATTAAGACGGAAATCGAACATTCCATCGCTCAATACCTGGAACGATCCAAAGGAGAAGATAAATAATGGCTTTTATCGTCCATAATTGGGGACTCCATGTTGGTAATGTAGACATCACGGGGATTTCATCTTCCTCTGTATTTTTAATCGGAGATAATAAACAAATACGGTTAAATTCTTATTTTGACACCCCCCCTGAATCCCTGATTATCGGCCCGTTTGTTCCTTTGGGTACAAACAGCGGCACAGCAGATAACACGGTGGAGACAACAGAAGATGAATAAACGGCTTGTAAAGTTGGATGACATCAAAGTTATCAATGTCGTTTATGGCACAACTTTCATCATTGGTGACAGTCACCGGGCGACGCCTTTTGCACGGGTAATAGCCATCCAAAAAGAAGGTGCCAGATTTGATGAAGAAATCTATTCCTACGATCAATACCCACTTTTTACGAGACAATTCAAACGACTCCCTCCCTCAGGTGCTGTCAACGATATCCATTACCAGCACAATCCAACGATCAATGTCGGCAGAGTCAGGGTTAACGGTGCTTCCACTTCTTCCATGATACAAATCGGCAGTCTTGATGAACTGGATGCGGAAGCACGTGTGAAGCATATTCGGATACTCCAGGATGAACAAGAAGAGAATACAGGCATAGACTGAATGAGAGACTTTTTGAAGGAGGGGTAAGATGCCATCGATTGTCGGCCCCATAAAAATCAACAGCGTTGGCGGCGGGGTCATAAACTTTGGAGATGCTTTCTACCTGTCTCCGAAAAGCACATCGAAAACCAACGCCGGTTCCGGTTCTTTGAATACCGGGGATTTTATCAATACGAACAACGGATTCAGCTCCACCAATCCGTTCGATCCGGATGTCAATGATCAGAACGTTGCCGGAAATGCATAAAAAAGACGCTGCAGCTAATTAGCGCAGCGTCTTTATATGAGTAAAAACAATTATTTGGGATGTTCACCGCTGGTTACGCCTTCGATGCGATTTCCTGGTCGTAATCTTTTTCTGCGGGTCCTGCTTTTTCACCCAGCGCAAATACTTGGCCATATCGGGGTGGTCGGCAAGCCGCTCCAATGTATGATAAAAACCTGCCAGTTCTTCATTCGTAAATAAGGCATGGATTTGTCGATGACAGGCGCTGCACAACTGGGCAGTCGGCCCATCCGCGCCTCCATACTCTTTTGGAATCAAGTGGTGGTCGGTTGTCGTAACCGGTGACCTCGCGCATAAATCGCACGTTTTGTCATCGAATTGCCGTATCACTTTTTAACCTGCTCCGTGGAGAGCAAAAGTGGTCCATCGAAAAAATAAAGACACTTTTCCACGACTGGTTCTTTCCATATCTTTTCGAGAGCAGTCTGGTAGAGCTGTAATTGCACTTCATACCGGGAAGAAAGCTTTTCCTTCAGCTCCCCGGTCACCTCTTCTGTAATCTTATCGGTTTTATAATCCAGAATCAGCCATCCCCCTTCATATGGTACGACACAGTCGATGACACCTTGAACGAAGACCTGTTCATCAGTTTCACCCTCCCAGTCGCGGTACACCTGATGGGCCGGAAGCGTCAAACTAAAAGGCACCTCTTTTTCCACCTGATCCGCCTGAAGAACGAATTCCCCGATCCCGGTATCGAAAAAAGCTGCAATTGCTGCATTATCGATAATATCCGCTTCTTCTGGACGGAGCACTTCCCAATCTACTAATTCCAGCACAAATTCCCGGACTTCGTGTTCTGAATATTTTCTTGTGAACGGCAAATGCTGCATGACTGTATGCATCGCGGTGCCTCGCTCTGCTGCCGTCAGCTTCTTCTCTTCCTGCATGAAACGCGGTCGCTTGATAATCGGTGCTTTGAACGGCAGCACCATATCATTGCTGCTATATTCATCTAATTCTTCCCGCTGCCTTTTCAGTTCGGTTACCGACTGCTTAGCCCGGGAATTTGCAGCCTGATGATAGGGATAGGCAAAATTTAATCGGCGGTCTACTTTCTCTGACTCCCCATTCTCTTCGACTTCTTTCCAACCGTATACAGCGTCTTTTAAGCGTTCATCGCGATTCTTTTCTAATTCCTCCAGCTGGTTATAGGCACTGCCATGCTTGATTTCTACCCGCCATTCTGATTCATCCTGCCATAATTCTTCAGACGTTTTCACTTCAAGATCCGGATGACGCAATGGCTCTGTTTTATAGTGACGGATCAAAGCGGGCCCTACCCAATCGAGATAGCTTTTTGATTCCAGCCGATAATGCGGTGGCAGTACCCAGCTCGGGTGCTCCAGGAATTCCAGCCACTTCTCCTGCTTTTTCTCGAAAGACGCGACATTTCCGACCATGACGAGCTTCTCTTTCGCCCTCGTCAATGCGACATATAAAACCCGCATCTCTTCCGCCAGCAATTCGCGAAGCTTTTCCCGTTTTAAGGCGTGGTAAGCAAGCGTCGGATACATAATCCGTTTCTCCGGGTTGATGTAGCGGGTCCCGAAACCATAATCTTTGTGCAGCAGGTATTTCGAGCGGAGATCCATCTGGTTGAACTGTTTATCCATACCGCCCAGAATAACAACCGGAAACTCGAGCCCTTTACTCTTATGGATGGTCATGATCCGTACCACATCTTCCTGTTCGCCCAAAGCACGGGCGGCACCAAGGTCATCGCCTCGCTCCTCGATTCGTTCAATGAATCGTAAGAAACGGAACAGTCCCCGGAAAGAAGTTGCTTCATAGGAACGTGCCCGGTCATACAAAGCGCGCAGGTTCGCCTGACGTTGCCGTCCCCCTGGAATACCTCCCACAAAATCATAGTAGCCGGTTTCCCGGTAGATTTCCCATACCAGCTCTGACAATGCCCCCTGCCGTGCACGTACGCGCCACGATTGGAGTTGTTCTAAGAAACTATCAATCTTGCGTTTAACCTCTGGCTCCCCACTAAAAGCTTTCATCGCTTCATAGTAAGTCGTGCGCTGTTTAGCAAGCCTGATTTGCGCCATTTGTTCTTCATCGAGTCCGACGATCGGTGAATGAAGCACCGATGCCAGCGGGATATCCTGCTGTGGGTTATCGATGACCTTTAAAAGGCTTAACATGATTTTTATTTCAATCGCTTCAAAGTAGCCGGAGGACAATTCAGCATACACCGGAATCCCCTGCTGTTTCAGTTCATCGACAATCGTAGGTGCCCACGTCATTGAACGCATCAAAATCACAATATCTCTGTACTGAACCGGACGCTGGAATTCTGTCTCTTTATCGATGACCTGGAGTGGTTCCTGTTCATTTTGACCGATCCACGTTTTGATCAGCTGGCCGTATGCACGGGCTTCGATCTGTGCTTTTTCCAAGTCACGATAGTCTTCCCCATCTTCTGACGGCTGGTCGTCTGACGCTTCCCGGTCAATCACTAATAACTCAGCATCCGTATCAGAGGAAGTGAGTTCATCATAGATGGAATTGCTGTAAATGAGTTCGGCATCGGCCTCATAGTTCATCTCGCCGACTTCCTCATCGAGGATCTGGCGGAAAATATAGTTTGTTGCTGCCAGCACCTGTTTTCGGCTTCGGAAATTACGGGCTAAATCAATCCGCTCCCCAGGGTGGTCGTTTTCTTTGAACTGCTGGTATTTGTCCAAAAACAACGTTGGCTCGGCATGGCGAAACCGGTAAATACTTTGCTTCACATCACCGACCATGAATAGATTTCCACCGTGTTCTCCACCAGTCAATAGTAAAAGAAGCGTTTCCTGGACAAGGTTCGTATCCTGATACTCATCGACGAGTACCTCGGAGAACTTTTCCTGGAAATCAAACGCGACGTTTGATGGGATTAGATGATCCGTGGTAGATGCTTCGTCACGCAGGACGTCTAAGCAATAATGCTCCAGGTCGGAAAAGTCGACAATCGCCTTTTCCCTTTTCAGCCGAGTGTAGCGCTCACGGAACTCTTTGACCAATGTCACCAGCTGGGCAATGACAGGATGTAATTCCTTCATATCAGCAAGATGACCATCTAATGAACGCGTGAACCACTCGCCAGCCATGTCATTCCATCGCTTCTTGTAGCTGTCCCGTATCGCCTTCACCTGATCTTTTTTGGCTTCATCGCAATCCGCCTTTTTACCGGATAGCCGGGCAAACTTGCTCGTCTGCATAAATTCCTGAAGTTTTTCCCATGACATGCCAGCAAGCCCTTTCGCTTCCTGAATCATGGCAAGGTCGGCATCGATTGTTTCGGCATAATGATAGGGACCATCTGCTTCCTTTGTAACTTCCAGTGCTTTTTCCGCTTCCACTTGAATTGCATCTAGCTGGCTGTCTACTTCCCGCTTCAGCATCCTCAGCCAAGGCAGGTCTGATTCATCGGTATCTTCCGTAATATGATACATCGCCGCCATCTGATCCAGCCAGTTTTCCGGAGAAGGATTCTGCATAGCAAACGTGTATAAGTCGATGATTAATGACTCCACTTCCAAATCACTGCGGTCGTTGGAAAAACGATCGACGACTGCGAAGAAAGCTTCCCGCTCTTCTCCTTCTTTTCCATACCAGTCTTCGAATAATTCTTCCAGCACTTCCTGCTGCAGGAGATCGGCTTCAATATCATCTGCAATCCGGAAGCTTGGATCTATATCGAGCAGGTAAGCATACCGGCGCACGACTTCCATACAGAAAGAGTGCAGGGTGGAAATGGATGCCGTCTGAAGCAGGGATAACTGCTTCTTTAAGTGATTGGATTCCGGATTCTCCTCGAGGGCTTTGCTTAGCGCCAGACCGACACGGCTTCTCATTTCCTGGGCAGCCGCGTTGGTAAAAGTTACGACTAACAGGGAATCGATATCAACGGGGTTTGTTGGATGCAACAGCTTTTGAATGATCCGTTCAACCAAAACGGCGGTCTTACCAGAGCCTGCGGCCGCTGAGACAAGTACATCCCTCCCGCTTGTATGAATCGCCCGTTCTTGTTCTTCTGTCCAGCGAACCATTAGACATCCCCCTCTCTTTCTTGTTTCGCAATCCGCTCTAAGACTTCCTCATCTTTCATATCTTGCAGCTTGCGAAATTTATTCTCTTCTAATGTTGGGTCAAATTGGCAGACAGAGCGAAATGGACAATACGTACAAGCTGTCTGCTGATCATGCTGGAATGGGTCCAGCTTTACTTTTCCATTCGTGATACTCGTACCCGCCTGTATCATGATGTCGCGAATATAGCCCTGCAGGCGTTCAAACATATCCAAGTCCGCCGTTTTGGAACTTTTGTAAAATCCGCCTTTAGCCGTGAGTCCGGCCGGAACCATGTTACTTGTCCCTTTTTCCAGGCTCGTATCCATCATTTGAACAATCTGTTGATTTTCCAACAGCAAGCCCTGCATTTTGAATTTCTTCAGGATTTCATCTTCTATCTTACTGTCATCCATTTTCTGCTTGCCGGAAATCATCGGATTATGGACATGGAAGTATAGCACCCCGGCGGGCGATGCCTTGGCACCAAGCCACTGTTCCGCATAGGTGAGCACGACATCGAGATAGGACAGCATCTGAAGCGCCAAGCCATAATAGACTTCCACCAGGTTCAACCCTTTGGCGCTTGATTTATAATCGATAATCCGCAAAAACAAGTCGTCCTGGTTGAGGGCTTTATCAACCCGGTCGATTCTTCCCCTGAGCATTAATTCAAATCCATTCGGCAAATCAAGTGTCAGCGGCGGGAGTTCGTCTTTTGGCCCGAAGCCAAGTTCCATGCCAACAGGCGAGAATTTCGAGTTTCTTGCCTGTTCACTCAATACAAACGCTGCTCTTGCAATGACGTTCTGCAGTTTATGCTGTAAGTACTGATACCGGTTGGAGCTATGCAGGATCTGATGCTGAAGAATCGGTGCCAATTCTGTAACGGCACGGGTCGCATACTGGGTACTCGTTCGTTTATCCAGTTGAGAGAAGTCTTTTCCTTCTGCCTGGATCCACTCGGTGATTTTTTTCAAGGCTTCGTGGAACAGCTGACCGATGTCAGGTGCATCCAATTTATATGTTTTCCGCTCTTCCAGCTGCAGGCTGTACCTGGCAAAGTGCTGATAAGAGCAGCGGTTATGCATTTCAAGCCGGGACACACTCGCTTTTACCTGCTTCGGATACAGTTGTTCTGTCGTCTCCCTGCTTAAATTCACCGGTTTATTTTGATAAAAAAGGCTCTCGAGAATACGGTTGGTGAGACCGCCTTTTTGCTCATGTCTGACATACCAGTTGAACACATCCCACCAGACCGGACGCATGCTGTACCCTTTCAAATACCGGGACAGTTGTGCCGTAAGCGCCCCTCTTGTCTTTGTTTTTGTAGTAATGAAACGGTCAGCATCTTCCAGGTCGTCAGGATCCTGAAGCAGGATATGATCCTGACAGCAAGGAAACAATTCTTCCACTCGGCGTATAATCGGTGAGGGGGTTTTTGATTTCCCTTCTTCATTGCTGAGCGGGTAACTGATCCACAACCGGTCGCGCGGCATCGTCAGAGCGAGATATACATAAAAGCGGTCATCCAATAGCTGTCGTTTACTGCCATCAGCGAGCTTCAGTCCATGTGTGGCTAATAAATCACGTTCTTCCTCACTGATCATCCCATCACCAGAGGGCTTCATCGGCCATATGCCTTCGGTTACTCCAAGCAAAAAAGCGGCCTTAATACCAGAGATTCTTGACCGGTCGACAGTACCGACGATGACATGGTCCATACTTGGCGGCACATGAGAAAATCGTAATGATTCGAGACCACTTTCCACCGTGTTGCGGAACACCTGTAGAGACATCGTTTCGTCACCAGCCATCTCGACAATTTCATCGAGCAGCTGCAATACGGCGTCCCATACCTGTTCCTGCTCCCGGCCGCGCTCAATTTGACCGTTTTCATCAAAGTCATCCCGCCATTTTTCCAACTGTCCGGGGACGTCCATTGCTTCCAGCCAAGTGTAGATGACGCGGCATTTTTCCCCAATCGTCTTCGCTTCTCTCAACCCTTCGTCAAATGTTTCGAGAATGTTGGTCACCTGGCTGCGATATCGGTTTATCCGGTTCTGTTTCGCCCGTTCCTCATCGGTCTGGGAAGCCTGATCGAAACCGCGGAAACGCTGGTATACCCAAGGTTCCTTACTGCACCAGCGCTCACGGGATCGAATGCCATATTCAAGGACATAGTTTTCCAATTCATCAATGGCATCTTCGTCAAGCGGATACTGGCGGTCATCTGCCAGGCTGAATCCGCTTTTCAAGAGGCGGAACACCGCATCGTAACGCCAGTTTCCTTCAACAACATCCAGCCCGGACCGGATTAATTCGATCAAAGGATGATTGAGCATCGTCCGCTTTTCATCAAGAAAGACCGGAATCTCATAATCTTTGAACACAGTTGTAATCAGGTCATGGTACGCCTCTGGTTCGCGCATTAAAATAGCAACGTCTTTGTAACGGTAACCTTCATCCCGGACCAGGCGAAGGATTTCCTGTGCCACCCCCTCGACTTCGGCACGAGGATGGACTGCTTCTGCGATTTGAATCGGTGCCTCCCCTTCATAAGGAGGAGCCGGCCGTTCATCGAAATAGTTTTCCATATGCAAAAAGTGCGGCCTGTCTTTGAACCTGCCTTGCTTGTTATCGAGAATCGTTGTTCCATCAAAGTTGATGTCTTGTTCTTCAGCCATGGCAGTTAATGTTTCATAGGTTTCTCCCGTCTCATGGAATAAGTCGAGCTCGGAGCGATCACCCGCAGACGGCTTATCTAGCGTCAAGGCGACATGCACACACTTCGTCCGTTTTAATAAACCCTCGATAACCATCATTTCCTGCGGGGTGAAGCTGTGGAAACCGTCAATATAAATTTCCGCGCCTTCCAGGAACCGTGCCGTCGGAATTTTATCCGCCAGCATCTGCAGCTGATCTTCTCCATCCATATATTGGTCTCTGAGGGCGTGATCCAGGCGATCATATATATAGCTTAAATCTTCAAGCTTATTGCGCAGGGCAATTTCACTGGCATATTGGTGTGTGAACTGATCAATAGCTTCCATCTGCCCATGGAGCACCTCCGGAGTAATCCGATAACGTTTAAATTCGGTAATCATCCCTTCCAGTTGTTCCATGAAGCCCTGCTTTTCGATCGCTTTTTGAAAAACGAGCCAGTCCGATGTCCGTTCTTCCGTGATTTTCCGAAGCATCATTTGAATTCCGGTAGAGCTTATGTACTTCCGGGTATTTCCGCCCGTTTCCTGCAGTACACGCCATGCCAGCCTGGAAAAGCTGAATACCTGGGCGCGGATCGACCCTTCGATGCCATCCCGCTGTAATAGCGCATATTCCTGCTGGAACGTCATCTGGTCCGGGACGAGATAGATAATCGGCGGTCCTTTTGGGTCTTCTTTTAACTTTGCTTCGATTTCTTCCATGACGGCGGAGCTTTTACCGGCTCCGGACCGTCCGAGTATGAATCGGATTCCCATCGAATGGTTTCCCCCTTCGTTATGCACATCGTTATGCCTTTTACATATCGTGAATTATATTATCGCTTATGAGAGGATGACAGATCATGAAACAAACCTTCCAGGCACTGGTTCTGATCATTTCCGGGATATTCATCGCCAGCAATTTATACACGATGCTCCCCCTTCACCCTGCCCTTGCCGAACATTTTGCGGCAACACCTGCCTTAACCTCTCTGACGAGCACGTTGTTCATTATTTTCTATGCCTGCGGGCTTCTGTGCTTTGGTGTCCTTGCTGACCTCTATTCCAATGCACAAATTCTTAAGTCCGGCATGTTTGCTGTTACATTTGTCACCGCTCTGATTGCCTTGACCGACTCCCTTGGAATGCTGCTGGTGCTTCGGGCAGTGCAGGGTTTTTTTGCCGCAAGTTTTGCACCGCCTGCATTCAGCTACACGTTTAAACGTTTTTCGGGGGCGCGCCAGGCTTTTGTCATTGCTATGATCAATACCGGATTTTTGTTTGCCGGAATATTTGGCCAGCTGGTTTCAGGCTTTTTCGGTTTATCCTACGGTTATCCCGTGGTTTTTGTCGTTTTCGGCCTCTCCTACTTGTGCTGTGCTCTATTCATGGTGGCAGCTTTACGTCCAGCTGATGCTGTAGATTGGAGATATGCCTCGATTTCACTTACTACCATTCTATCATTTTTCAAGCAATCTTCCTTGCGAAAACTCTATCTGATCAGCTTCTTTCTACTATTTACCATCATGCTCTTCTACAGCAGTTTTGAATGGTATATGGAAGAAAGACAGGAGCAGCTGCAATTGAGCCTGCAGCAATTCCGAATGCTCGGTCTGATCGGCGTGCTTCCTGCTTTTTTTGTCAGTCGTATGCAAAAACACCTCCATCCGGCTATCCTGTTATGCTTATTTTTAAGCTTGATGATGGGGGCATTCATCCCTGCTATGGTCAGTCTGTCAACCGCCACACTTATCTGGGCTTCGGTGATGATGATCGCCTCCACTTCGGTGACGATTCCGATGGTTATCGTCCTGATCGGCACTATCGCTGTCACAAATAGAGGGAGCGCCCTGTCCATCTACTCGTTCGTCTTGTTATCCGGTGCAAGCGTCGGTTCTTTCCTTGCTCCGTTCCTGCCTCTGGAAGCGGCTGTTTATGTCATAGCCGTCTTGTTTGCCTGCTTCACCCTGGTATCTTATCGGATATATTCTAAGCAGGAAAAAGCCCTGCCGGCGAAATGAATCGGCCTGCAGGGCTGCTCGTTTGATCATGTTATTTTATTTTTAAAACTGAATCGCTAATTGCGACATCGGCCAGTACCGGACATCGACTTTCCCAACGACGGTGTCCATCGATACAAATCCGAAGTAACGACTGTCCAGACTGTCGCGACGATTGTCGCCCATCACGAACATCTGGCCCTCGGGTACTTCACTTTTATCAGTCACTTCTTCAAGCGTGAAGTCTTTCGTAAATAATTTACCGTCATCCGGGCGGAGTGCCTCTAAATATTCTTCCGGCTGTGCCTCGCCATTGATATATAACGTATCATCTTTGAACTCGATGTGATCCCCTGGTAAGCCGATCACTCGTTTCACATAATCCTCTTTTTCGTTGGCGTGAAATACGATGACATCCTGTCGATCGATTCCCTGCCAGTCATAAACCACTTTATTGACCATCAACAAGTTTCCATCATACAGCGTCGGTTCCATCGATTCTCCATCTACCACATAACTGGCAAACAAGTACGACCGGAACAAAAAGGCGATCACTAGCGCAAACAAAACAGTACGGAAAACTCGCCAAAAATTCTTCTTTTTCATTCTTTATGCCTCCACGGTGTGTGCTAACAACATCTTACCCGCTTTTGACATAATCTAATCGTTTTGGTAACGTTTCCGTTCTGCTTTTTTCTGCAGCCACTTTTCCAGAAACTTTCCAAGCACCCAGAACAACGTAATGCACACAGCAACTACAATCGTTTTCACCGGATTCTGGGCGAAAGATGTAATGCTTTCTCCGACATAGGCAATGGTGAAAATCATCACCGATTTCCCAAGCAGGACGGCCAGCACGAACTGCTGCCTGCTGACTCCCGACAATCCAGCCACGACATTGATGATCGAGGAAGGCGAGAACGGGAAACACATTAACAAAAATAACGGACCGAAGCCATGATTCTCGACCCAGGTCGTCACCTTTTTCACCTGTTTATGATTGGCAATGAACTGCATGAATCGCTTCTTTCCCAGCCTGCGGATTATCGTAAACACAATAACCGCTCCGACGCTGGCTCCAATCCAGGAATAAAGGAAGCCTTTCAGCAATCCGTAGGCGACCGCATTTGCCAAAACGAATACAACCAGGGGAAGGATTGGAAGGAATGCCTCAATCATCGGCAGCAGGATACCTGGCAGGGGACCGAGCGCTTCGTACCTTTCCAACTGGGCCATGATATATTCATACAGTTTATCATCTTCATACATCTGCTGGAATTTATCAAAATTCAGGGTATAGATATACATCGAAAGTAGCTCCTTAGCTTGTACAATTCATTCCTATGTTTCCATTTTAATCAAAAACAGAAGCTTTGACTATTGATTGATGCAATAGCTGCTCTCGTATATAGCTTACCCTAAAATTCCCTCGCTCAGTGGAGTGCTTCCAAATTTTCCAGAAAAAACTTGCATACTTTTTTTCCGTTCGTGCTATAATACTCGTAACAGAACATACGTTCGCGACGGAGGGAAATGTCATGCGCTATTTAAAAGAAGAAGAATTGGAGGTCACCTCCCGCTATCTGTTTCTTTCGATGGCACTAGTAGTCATCCAGCAGGATCGGCGGCACATCGAGAAAGGACAATTCAAAATCAAGGAACACTATTTGGAGTTGTTAGGGAAAATGGAATCAGAGGCCCGCACAGAAAGAAGAAACCTGCGCGCCCGTATGGACCGGGAAAAGCTTCAGGTCGTCCAGATCAGCAAGAACGATTCCTTCACTTCATTCCTGTTCCTCGCACATGGCTATGAAGAAAAACGCAATTATTTCAATCCGGCAATCCGTAAGAAAGTAGAAAATATCCTGTACGAACTTATGCAAAAGGCTCTGCGATCTGCTCCGCAGTATACAGAGAAGAATGCTTGATCCGGTTTTCCAGAAGGAAACGGAACTGGGCGGTACGCTGGATCTGATTGGCAATCATGCCCGGTGAAACAGGCACAACGATGGAGGATCCATTGGTGAATTCAATAGTAGTCTGGTAGCCGTCAAGGCTGTTAAAAGAGTGGATATGACTGTGGGAAATCCAGGAGCAGTCTTTTCGTTTCGGAGAAATTGTAGGAAAGAAGTAGATGCCCATCGACTGGGAAATTACAATCGGAGGTTTATGAGTAAACCCGGCAACTTGTTTCGTACCGGCTAAGCGGCCCGGCAGACTGGAAGCGAAATAGCGGCATGCTTCATCAACCAGCCGGCTTGGGTGGACGGGAAGCTCATGTCTTGCTCCGGTTTCAATTACCTCTGTCAAAACCTTACCGTAAGGCGTAGTCGTTGCCACCAGAGCAAGGGTCTGCGCTGTAATCTCAAAGGTATCTTTTTTAATTGGACTCATTCATGTCATCTTCCTTTCTGACTTAAAAGAATTCGTGCTATTTAAATGTACCACTAAACATGAAAAAAGTCCTAATTTTTCACAAATCTTTTTTAATTTATCAGGGAATGGCTATTCTGTCTGCTATAATTGAGCTGAAGGAACCTGCCTGGCCTCTAATTCTTCTTTATGGCCGTCATGCCAACAGTCATCATCCGGCCAGCCGAACTCAGGGTTGATACAGGTATAGATATCGAGTTCCCGTTCATTTAATTGGCTATTTTCCATTTCGCACACACCTCCCCTGTTAGTGTGTGCCTGTTATATCTTTTTTAAACAAGGAGGGATGGGTTAATGTGGAAGAAAAAGAAATCGAAGCCTGCTCCAAAACCGACAGAAGTTTATGAGCAGCGCAGCATTCCAATCCATGAAGTTCGAAAGGCAGTCAATGCCTATGCCAGCCAGCTTCCAAAAGGCGTCGAACTGAGTGTCATTATTAAAGAAGACTTGACGATCGACTACGACTTAATCGCCCCTTACCTGAAAGGTATCCCGGTAGAGACCTACTATATGTCGCGGGAGACCTATGAAATTTTTCCGGAAGAAGAGAAGCAGCTCGCGCTGGATCTCGACCATGTCCAGCGCGCCGTCGATCAATATATGAAAGCAACAAAGGAACTCCCCATCATAGAAAACGATCCCTACAAACGAGTCAGCTACTACAAACTCGAAACGTTAAAACTGCTGCCTTACCGTCCTGACCGCGACTTTTACATCACGGACGAAGAATTCCTCATCACCTACCAGCCACCTTCAAAAAAATGACCACAAACAACTCCTCACGGCATATTGAGGAGTTTTTTTATGCAATTAAACGTTGTTGTTCTCATAAGAGAGTTATTCAATTAAAATGCCGAAAAGTCGAAGACTTGATTTCGAGATATCTAGGGTTCTTTACTATAAAAGTGTCAGGGGCGGCTGGGAAACTACTCGCTTTCCTGTGGGGGAACTGGCGAGCTCGTACGCCCATGGAAAGCGAGTGATTTCCCGGAACTCCAAACGCTCCATTCCATAACGGAAACAGTTTCTCTTGAAACTGAGTCTTAAGTAAAAGGGAGCTTTCCTTTAACAAAGCCTATGTAAAAAGAAGATAAAAAAGGACCAATATCCAAACGGTGGATATTGGCCAAAGAGACGACTGGTTAAACTTTTGAGTGAGGGAATTAAATCCATGAAAAAGCTTGGGAAGCTTTTCCAATCTGTTGTCAATCACCGAGGTGATTAACAACTAACTCATGATTTTATTTTAATATATACCCGTTATTCCTTCACCGAAAAAGTGTTGCGGTACACCGCAAAAACGTTTGCGCTATTGTTAGTTTTTGTCATAAAATTCTCATTTATTTGAAATCAGTTCGGATTTCAGTTGAAATTGTGAATTTGTTTTCAAATTTTTGTCATCAGTTCGTCACGAGTTTCCCCTATTTCCCCTACCAGAACATTGTATGATAAAAGTATATTCTATTCGTAATGATGCAGGGGGAGTTATGATGAAAAAAAGATATTATGCCATGTTTGCCGGGATCATTGCCATCGGAATCACACTCGGTATTCTATATATTGAGGTTTGGCGTGATGCCGGCGTTCAGCTGCCGAAGGATGTCCTGCTTGAAACGGCCTCAGCAGAAAGCTATGATTTTGAAAACATGGAACCGAAAGTACGGCTTATTGAATTTTATTACACCCAGTGCCCGGATGTCTGCCCACTCACCACTCAAAGGATGATGCACCTTCGCGAGATGCTGAAACAAGAAGGTGTGTATGGGGATGAAATGGAATTCATTTCGATATCGATCGACCCGGAAAAGGATACGCCAGAACGCATTCAAAAATACATGGATACTTACGCCATCAGCCCGGATGAAAATGGCTGGACTTTCTTAAGAGGATCGTTAGAAGATACGAAAGCTTTTGCAGAACCTTTCCGCTTCCGCTTTGAAGACCGTGGCACCGACTATATTGTCCACGATTCGTTCACTTACCTGATCGACCAGGATAATTACCTGATTGAGAAGTTTTCCATGGGAGAAGGCTTCGATAAAGAAAAAGTATTCAAACGAATTATGAGGACCGTCGACTGATTTCAATCTTAAACCGCCAGAGTCAATTTATGAGACAAAACAACGCTAAAAGAAACAATCTTACCGGATAAGAGAAATCACAATAGGATGAGAGACAATTTCGAAAATAAGAGAGACAGATTCGAATTTTTTCGAGACAAATTTAAAATTAAATGAGAACGCATCGTCATATATGAGACAATCACCAAGGAGACACCCCCCACAAAAAGGAGGCCCGCACCGGGGCCTCCTTTTTCTTACTGAGTGATTTTTTCGCGCAAATTCTTACGTAAAATTTTACCTGTCGTATTCTTCGGAAGCTCCTCTAAAAATTCCACACTGGTCGGTACTTTATATTTGGCCAGGTGTTCCTGACAATATGTGATCACCTGTTCTTCATTCAAGTCAGGATCATCGGAGACGACAAAGCTGATCACCGTTTCACCGGAATCCGGATGAGGGGCTCCGATGACTGCTACTTCCGAAATGTTAGGGTGGTCATACAACACTTCTTCCACTTCGCGCGGATAAACGTTGTAGCCGCCAACGAGGATCATGTCTTTTTTGCGGTCGACGATAGAGAAGTACCCTTCATCGTCCATTTTCGCCATATCCCCGGTATACAGCCATCCGTCGCGAATAGCCACAGTAGTTTCTTCAGGCATTTTGTAATAGCCCTTCATCACATTCGGGCCTTTAACAATCAACTCTCCGACTTCCCCTGGTGCCACCTCTTCTCCAAGCTCGTCCACGACACGATTTTCGACATTTTTAATATTCGTGCCGATCGACCCTGGTTTTCGAGGGCGATCAAGCGGGTTGAAGCAGGTAACAGGGCTGGCTTCAGAGAGCCCGTAGCCTTCGGAAACGATGACGTCGAATTTTTTCTCGAATGCTTTCAACAGTGCAACCGGCATCGACGCACCACCGGAAATACAGAGACGGTTATGCTTGAACGTTTCTTCCATGCCATCTCCGGTTTGCAGCAGGTAGTTATACATTGTCGGTACACCCGCAAATACAGTAGCCTTCCACTCTTGAGAAATTGTAAAAACAGCCTGCGGAGAGAATTTCGGCACAATCAGTACGGTCCCGCCATTCATCAAAGGACCATTCAAGGCAACAGTCAGACAGAAAACATGGAACATTGGCAGCGCAGCAATCACCCTGTCATCATTGGTGAATTCCAAATAGTCCGCGACATCTTTGGCATTGGAATAGATGTTTTTATGGGTAAGCATCGCCCCTTTTGGCTTCCCGGTCGTTCCAGAAGTATAGAGAATAACCGCGGTATCATTGTCATCAAGCTCCGGACGTTCCAGCTCCAGACTTCCTGCTCCAACAGTCTTTGTAAACGATTTCATTTTTTCGCTTAAAGAAGACTGTTCCCAGCCCGGATTTCCCCCTGTCTCTCCTACGAAATAATGCCTGATACCCGGGATGTGTGCATCCATATGTTCAAATTTCTCGAGCAGGACATCCATCGTAATAACGCCTTTGACGTCTCCATTTTTCAAAATATAGCTAATTTCGTCAACCGTATAAATCGGATTGATTGGGATTACCGTGGCTCCGATTCGCAAGGCGCCATATAGACCAATAACAAAAAATGGACTATTGCCAACGACCAATGCGATGTGATCCCCTTTTCCATAACCAAGCTGCTTAAGACTGGAAGCAAACTTTGTGACGGCTCCTTCTAATTCCTGATAGCTGGTTTCCTTATCCTGAAATATGTACGCTGCCTTGTCTGGTTGCTGCTGTGCCGTCAGTGATAATTGATCACTGATATTCATACTGTGTCCCCCTTCGCAATAAAATGAATGAATGGTCATTCACCATTCTGTAAAAAATATTCATTCTAATTATAAAATACTGAAAACTTTCCTGCAACAACTGTATTTTTATCATAGGTTTTAGATAAATAAAAAGACTCCCGTCTCCAGGAGGCCACTGAAAAAGTCCTTTATAACCTAAAGGGAATGTCAACGTTTGTTGTTGATTCTCACGAATCGCTTGTCGGTGGATGCTTGCCGCGGGCACGGCCTCAGCTAACTTGGTCAAGAAGATCACTTGACCAAGTTGATCTTCGACTCGCGCTGTTCCCGCAGGCGTCACCACCGAACGCTCATCGTGGAATCAACAGAGGAATAACGAAAAAGAGTGATTTTCTTTGATTTATAAAAGAAAGTCACTCTTTTTTCTTGTACAATGAAAGTAATACATAAAAGTGAGGGATTCGATGCTAGACCGTCAATTATCCATGAATTTAAGCCAGTACGAAGGACTCTACGATATGGTGGTCCCTAAGGACCACCTTCTTCGGGAAATCAATGAGCTTATAGATTTTTCCTTCGTTTATGACGAACTGAAGGATAAATACTGTCATGACAATGGACGGAACGCTGTTCATCCCATTCGTATGTTTAAATACCTCCTCCTGAAAACCATCTATACGTTGTCTGATGTGGATCTCGTGGAACGAGCTCAGGTCGACATGTCCTTCAAATATTTCCTTGAAATGGCACCAGAAGATGAGGTCATTGATCCCAGCTTATTAGCTTACTTTCGTCGTAAACGTCTTAAAGACACAAACCTTTTAGATCTCCTGATTGGAAAAACCGTGGAGGTCGCTCTTGAGAAAGGCGTGATTCAATCGAAGTCTCTCATCCTTGATGCCACGCACACCAGAGCTCGATACAATCAAACATCCCCTCAAGAAGTATTGCGTACCCGTTCCAAGAACGTCCGTAAAATGATTTATTCCGTCGATGAATCGATGAAGAAAAAGTTTCCTGAGAAACCAACCGAAGATACGCTTGAAGCTGAGCTGGACTATTCGGAACGTCTTGTCGAAGTCATTGAAAAAGAACCAAAACTCGTCTTTATCCCCAAAATCAAAGAACCTCTGAACTTACTGAAAGAGACGATTACAGATGACCAACTGGAATTGCAGGAATCTCAAGATCCTGATGCCCGTTTGGGACATAAATCAGCTGACTCTGCTTTCTTTGGATATAAAACGCATCTCGGCATGTCTCAGGAACGCATCATTACGGCGGCCACAGTGACTACCGGAGAAAAAACGGACGGAAAGCAGTTACCTGCGTTAGTGAAGAAAAGCCGAGGAGCTGGGTTAGAAGTGGAGGAAGTCATTGGAGATACAGCTTATTCGGCAAAGGAAAATATCAACTATGCCAAAGAAAATGAGATCGAACTCATTTCCAAGTTGAACCCTTCGGTTTCTCATGGATATCGTAAGAAAGAAGAAGAATTTGAATTTAATAAAGACGCTGGCTTGTATGTCTGTCCGGCTGGTCATATGGCTTTTCGAAAAGCCCGTCAGGGCAAGAAGGGTCAAGCAAAAAATCAGGTAGAAACCCACTATTTTGATGTCGAAAAGTGTAAACGGTGTCCCCTTCAGGAAGGATGTTATAAACCTGGGGCCAAAACCAAAAGTTATTCGGTCAGCCTAAAATCAGAAGAACATATGGATCAACTCACCTTTCAAAACAGCGATAGCTTCAAAGAAAGGGCGAAGGAAAGATATAAGATTGAAGCGAAGAATAGCGAATTGAAGCATAGACACGGATATGAGATCGCCTCATCTTCGGGTCTCGAAGGCATGCGCATGCAAGGTGCGATGGCGATTTTCACGGCTAATGTGAAACGAATCGTTAAGCTAATAAAGGAATAGAGGGCACAAACCTCTTGAAATTAGACGAAAAGCGGTCTGTATGGAAATCAATTCCACACAGACCGCTTTTTTAAAATTCTACTTTTCATAGACCTTCAGTTCTTCAGTGGCCTCGTCTCCAGGAGTCTTTTTAGTGATATTAATAAAGGATATTAAGAAAACCTTCTTTTGTAATTTTACCAAGATAATGGGAAATATCTACCTCAGCCAATGCTTCCGAGATAGCACTTTTCTCATATTTTGTGCCAATCAGCCGCTCCTCGATTTCACTAATATCACCGACGCCGAAAAAGTCACCATAAATTTTCACGTTTTTGATCATACCCTTTGCTACATCAAGGCGGACATCATAACTTCCTGCTCCTTCAATCCGCTTCGTATGCTGGATGTTAAATTTCGGTGATTTGCCATAATTCCATTCCCAGTTCTGATAGCGTTCTTCTGACAACTTGTGAATGGCTTTCCAATCCTCTTCGGTCAATTTATATTGCGGCACATCCTTTACATCTTCCACATCGAAAATATAACGAAGGATCAGCCGCTTGAACTCGTCCATCGTAATTTTTTCATCCAGATATTCGGAAATGTTAGCAACACGGCTTCGTATCGACTTAATGCCTTTGGATTTGATTTTTTCCGTTTTTACATTTAATGATTTTACTACATGCTCAACTTCCGAGTCGAACATCAAGGTTCCATGGCTGAACATACGGCCGCGCGTGGAAAATTGTGCATTACCGGAAATTTTACGTCCATCGACCGTAATATCGTTTCGTCCGGAAAGCTCTGCATCAACGCCAAGTTTCTTAAGTGCTGCTGTTACAGGTTCCGTAAACTTCGCAAAATCATGGAAACTATCCCCATCATCCTTCGTGATGAAGCTGAAGTTCAAGTTACCAAGGTCGTGATAAACAGCACCACCGCCTGACAAACGACGAACCACATGAATTCCGTTCTCTTCTACATAATCGGTATTGATTTCTTCTACGGTGTTCTGGTTTTTTCCGATAATGATCGACGGTTTATTGATATAGAACAATAAGTATGTTTCGTTGATATCTAAATTTTTCAGTGCGTATTCTTCAATAGCCAGATTGATTCGCGGGTCATTGATTCCCTCATTATCAATAAATAGCATGACAATCAGCCCTTTCATTTATTCTGCCACCTACCATTGTAATGAAATCCCGCAAAAGAAACAATTCATTGGCTTTCCCACGTCCATCCTTCTTCGGCGAGCGAAACCAGTCCCTCATATCTCTCTTTCGCTTCCTTGATCAACTGGTCGTGTTCGCCGAAATGGGGAAGATGACTTAACAGCAGTTCGCGGACTCTTGCTTTGTCTGCGAGAGCACCTGCTTCCTCGCTCGTCATATGGCCTGGACCTGTCCCGTCCATTCCTTTATAAAAATTTGTATCGGTAATTAATAAATCGGCGCCTTCAGCAAAAGGAATCCACGCTTCGGAAAAACTCGTATCGGCTGTATAGACGACTTGGTGTTTACCATTAGTAACCGCCATGCCGTAACAGGGAACAGGATGGTTCGTCTCCTGAAATTTCACCGTAAACGGGCCGATACTTAGAGTTTCCGATGGGTCGTACGCTTTTCCTTCTGTGTACTGATGCGACAACGAGTTGAACTTCGCTGTATCAAACGGATGTCCATAAATGGGAAGTTTCTTATTAGTGTCTTGCAAGGTGTTCTGTACCAGCCAGGCATATTGCAGGGCGCCAACATCCGCAATGTGATCCTGGTGGTAATGGGAAATAAGTACTGCATCTAACTGAAAAGGATCAATATATTTCTGCAATCTTGACATACCCCCACTGCCGCAATCCACCAGTAACCGAAATTCATCCTGTTCGAATAAATAGCATGATGTCGCACTTTCAGCAGCCGGATAAGCCCCCCAAAAGCCAATGACAGTCACTCTCATATAAGTTCCTCCTTTTTCCAACATATTTACTATTTTAAAATTGTTTTATAACAGCCTATTGTATTCTGTGTTTTGTTATATTACAATATGGGTATACTAACTTCAAACACAAAATCAGGAGGCGATTTTCATGATGAGTATTGTTGAATTCTTTAAAAATCTTCCACGTAAACAGTGTGCAAGCTGCGGTAATGCCATTGATGAGAAAGCAGACTGCTACGGCAACCTTTGTGATGAATGCGATCATCCAGCACGCTAAGTGCTGTTAAACGAATATCCTTTGCGATGATTTCCTTTCACCTTTGGACAGCTGTTATATAGCTGTCCTATTTTTTATGTTTTGTATTAACGTGACTATAACAGAATTCCTACTCTTCAAGAAAAAATTCAGCCTCTGTTCTAAAATATTTTAAAAAAAAGAATCCCGCAAGTTTGCGGGATTCTTTTATTCATACTTATTTTCTGATAAACATTTGGGTCCAGTAGTCCCCATTCGCATCATAACCGACACCGATATGAGTCAACTGTCCATTTAAAATATTTTTTCTGTGTCCAGGACTGTTCATCCATCCTTCTACGACACTTTCAGGCGTCTGCTGACCGGCTGCGATGTTTTCTGCCGCTCTTTGATAGTCGACTCCAAAGTCTTTCATCATGTCAAAAGGACTGCCATAAGTCGGAGAGTTATGACTGAAATAATCATTTTCCGCCATATCTTCTGACTTTTCCTGAGCGACTTCCATCACTTCCGTGTCAATTTTGAGCGGTTTGAGACCGTTCTTCTCCCGTTCCTGGTTGGTAAGATCGACAACCTGCTGCTGAATGTCATTGACATTTTGATCGCCCTGAGGCTGTTGCGGCTGGTTCCGGGCTGTTTCATCATTTCGATTGTCCGGCGTTACGGTATTACCGTTCGGGTAATTACTGCCATTTGGGTTCTGATAGTTGTCGCGTTGTGTATATTCTCCAAGATCATAGTCAGTAAAAAAGCGATATTCATCCCGCTGGATGTTATCCTGCCTTGGAGAAAAATCGTCAGGACCAAAGTTGACCTGTCGCGGATCATTGTTGACATCACGCATTCCTTCGTCATTCCCGGCAGCGCAGGCAATCAGAAATGTCATTAAAAACAGAGAAAATCCTTGTGTTAAAAGCTTTTTCATCAGATAACCTCTTTTCTTCAATAGATGGTCATCTGTAGTATTAGCGGTAACAATGCGCTTCAATCGCACCTATAAATGGAAAGAATAATAACTAATTTTAAAAAGGTTATAGCGAAAGAAAAAAGCTCAGAATTAAATTCCGAGCTTTTTCCTTCTACTAAGTGATTTCATTTGTGTAGGCATGAGGTTATTATTTCAGGAAATTCAATACTTTTTCGACTGCTTCCTTCCCCTGGTCAATACAGTCTGGAACACCGACGCCGTGATAAGACCCTCCAGCAAGGTACACGCCTGGAAGTTTCTGTTGCATCGCTTGCTGGATTTCATTCATCCGCTGTTTGTGACCAACCGTGTATTGCGGCATGGCATTTTTCCATCGGGTGATAACGGAAAATTCCGGATCAGCGGTAATTTTCATGGTTTTATTGAGATCATTAAGGACTATATCAACAATTTCTTCATCAGATAGGTCAACGACTTCCTGGTCATCCGGTTTGCCGACGTAGCAGCGGAGCAGAACTTTTCCTTCCGGCGTTGAGTGAGGCCATTTTTTATGCGTCCATGTACAGGCAGTAATGCGAAAATCACTGTTACGCGACACGACGAACCCGGTGCCATCGATGTCTTTTTTGACAGCAGAGGCATCGAAAGCCAGCGCCACATTGGCGACAGAGGTTGCCGGCATCTCCTGGAACGGCTTCATAAAATCATGTTTACTCAACATCCGCTCAGCAGCAGAATGAGGCGAAGCTAGAATCACAGAAGCTGCCTCCATGACAGTTCCGTCATTTAATAAAAGATTATAATGGCTGTCTTTCTTTTCAATATGATCCACCGCTTTATTCGTATGGACTGTCCCTTCGTCAAGATGATCGGTAACCGCCTCTACCAACGACTCCAAGCCATCTTTCAACGTTAAAAACATACTCGGCTTTTTACCTTTTTTGGCAGGTTTTCGTGCAGGCATCGTTTTATTCAAGCCTTTAATCAAGCTGCCGTATTCCTGTTCCAGATGATAGAAGTTCGGAAACGTGGACATTAGGCTAAGATTATCAATATCGCCGGCATATATTCCGGATAACAATGGCTCGATCAGATTTTCAACTACATCATCCCCAAGACGATTACGGAAAAAGTGACCAAGCGACTGGTCGTCCTGCGGAGCGCTTTTCGATTTAACGAAGTCCTTTGCGGCTTTCACTTTCCCGACGGGGGAAAACAAACCGGAAAACAGAAACGGACGTACTTTCGTTGGAATTCCCATAAAAGAGCCACTCGGCATTTTATGAAGCTTATTTTTCACTAAAATATACGATTGACCAGTACCATTTGGAACCAGCTGATCGCCAAGTCCGACTTCAGAAGCAAGCTCTGATGCACTTTTCTTACGGGCTAAAAAGGAATCTGGTCCCCGTTCGATCGTGAAGCCATCCCTCTGTTCCGTTTTGATTTTTCCACCTAATTTATCACTTGCTTCCAACAGTTTAACTTCGTAAGGAAGCTGCTGATGTTTGATTTCTTTTTGCAAATAGTAAGCGGCAGCGAGACCTGTAATTCCGCCGCCGACTACTACAATTTGTTTAGTTTCAGACATGGACATCCCCTATTCTTTCACTTTTTCCAAAACGACTTTTGCTAAAGTATCAATGAATTTAGGATGGGTATTAGGCATTTCCGGACGATAGTAGTTCGCACCTACTTCATCACAGACAACTTTACATTCATAATCATTGTCATAAAGAACTTCGAGATGGTCAGATACAAACCCTACCGGTGCATAGACAAAGGAACGATAGCCTTTTTCGTTGTATAAGTCTCTCGTTAAATCCTGTACGTCCGGTCCAAGCCAGGGATCCGGGGTGTTCCCTTCACTCTGCCAGCCAATTTCGTATTGGGTGATACCAGAAGCTTCAGCAATCAAGTCTGCTGTCTTTTTTAACTGGTCAGGGTATGGGTCGCCTCCTTGGAGAATTTTCTCCGGAAGGCTGTGCGCAGACACGATCAGGCAGGCTTTCTCCTTTTCCGTGTCATCCATTTGGTTATATACAGAATCGATCTGTTCTTTCCAGAAATCAATGAATCCTGGCTCATCATACCAGCTCTCCACGGACTTGATTGTCAATCCATGGTTCGCCGCTTCTTCCTGAGCACGACCATTGTAGGATTTGACGCTAAAAGTAGAATAATGCGGTGCCAGTACAAGTGAAACTGCTTCTTTGATACCGTCTTCTGCCATTTGTGCTACTGCATCTTCTACGAATGGTTCAATATGTTTAAGACCGAGGTAAAGTTTAAATTCTACATCGTCCTGAAGCTCATTCAGTTTTGCTTCGATCGCTTTTCCCTGATTTTCTGTGATACGTGCCAGCGGAGATATACCGCCAATAGCATCATAACGTTCGCGCAGGTCCTGCAGCATTTCCTCCGACGGTTTGCGCCCGCGGCGAATGTGTGTGTAGTAACGTTCAAGGTCTTCTTCTTTATAAGGAGTGCCATAAGCCATTACAAGCAGCCCCATTTGTTTCTTTGCCATCAATCATTCACCTCTAATTTCTGCTGGAATACTCATGAATCAGGCTGGTCAACCGTTTAAGTGTTTCCGGTTTGATATCCGGTGTTACCCCATGGCCAAGGTTGAAAATATGAGCCGGGTTTTCCTTCCCTTCATCAAGGATTCGTTTGGTACGCTCCTCGATGACGTGCCAGTCCGATAGCAGCAGGGAAGGGTCCAGGTTGCCTTGAAGCGGCTTCGTGATGCCAAGATTTCTCGCTTCTGCAATTGACATTCTCCAATCCAGGCCTAACACATCGACGGGCAGCTCATTCCACTCTGTGATCAAATGACGTGCTCCGACACCAAACAGGATCAACGGTACCCCTTCTTCCTGAAGCGAAGAAAAGATACGGTGCATGACCGGCTTGATGAATGTGCGGTAATCTTCCTGATTCAACGCACCCACCCACGAGTCGAAAATTTGAATCGCTTTTGCTCCAGCGTTGACTTGTCCCCGGACATATTCGATCGTCATATCGGCCAATTTATCCATTAGCATAAACCATGTTTCCGAGTCGCTGTACATCAAGGACTTGGTTTTATTATAATTTTTTGAAGGTCCACCCTCAATCATATAGCTCGCCAGGGTAAACGGGGCCCCGCTGAAACCGATCAATGGAACATCCAGCTGCTCCTTTGTCAGTAGTCGGATCGTATCCATCACGTAAGGAACATCGGATTCTGGATCGATCGTGCCTAATTTTTCGACATCAGCTTTGGACTGGATCGGATTATCGATGACCGGACCAATTCCTTTTTTAATGTCGACATCGACACCAATAGCAGGAAGCGGCGACATAATGTCTTTATAGAGAATCGCCGCGTCTACGCCATATTGTTCCACTGGCAGCCTCGTTACATAGGCACATAACTCCGGCTGATGAGTAATTTCAAACAAGGAATACTTTTCCTTCAGCTGACGGTATTCCGGCTGAGAACGGCCAGCCTGACGCATATACCACACTGGTGTGTAATCGGTCGTCTCCCCGCGGAAAGCTCTCAATATCGTATCGTTGATCTGTCTTATCATGCTAAATAACCCCTTTACTATATGTTCAACATAACTGGAAGCGGATCTTTCAACACATGCTGGACTCCGTTTCCCATGAACTGTCATACTTTTTATCCGTATACCACTATAACACTTTTTTACTATCTACATAGAACTTGAGGATTTTTTGTCACCATTTTGTGCGATTTTCCCAATTACCACTCTAACACTGCGCGGTTGGACTGCTGTCCTTCCATCTTCGTATACGGATCGTAAGGAACAACATAGTAGGTATGGCGCTTGAAGACGTTCTTTATTTCCACCGTGAACGCCCCTTCGCCCTTTACTTCCCCTACTCGGCTATCGACTCCAGGCTCCTCTTTATAAATGTGATAGACAATTCGATCATCCTCACCAGGAGACCATGACAATCTGCCCCGGATAAGCGATGAACCTCCAACTTCAAACTTGACGTTAAGATCGTCGATTGCTGGTAGTTTTACGGGAGGAGCAATATCTTCTTCTACTCCTTCAGGCTGTTGAAAACTGGCGCTCAACCCTTTTTGCTGATCAACTTTTGTCAAAATCGCTTTCATCATAGCGGTGGGGTAGCTGCTCCCCCCTTCCAGATAATGATCTTTCCCGGATGAATCATAACCCATCCACAAGCTTCCGACATATTCCGGTGTATAGCCGGCAAACCATACATCTTTATTTTTACCTGAGACGGAATCATGCTGCTGGGTACCTGTCTTGCCAGCTAATGCTTTCCCATAACTGCCCGATGTCCCGGTTCCATGAGAAACGACACGCTGAAGCATCTCGGTCATATTCCAGGCCACCTGTTCAGAAAAAACAGTTCGTTCTTTCGGTTCCATCTCTTCGATGACTTCTCCGTTTCGGTCTTCGATTTTCTTAATGGCGTACGCATCAATCGACTTTCCGCCTCTCGCAAAAGCACGGTAAGCTTCTACTATCTCCACTGGTGAGTAGCCATGCTCTAGTCCGCCGAGCGCCAGCGACAAGCCGCTGTCATTGGTTTCCAGGCCAAGTTTCTTCAAGTATTCTTTGGAAGTCTTAATACCAATTTGGTCAAGCAGCCATACCGCTGGAACATTTTTTGACTTCACCAGCGCATCATATAAGGAGACAAGCCCTTCATAATTACCATCATAGTTTTTTGGTTCGTAATTACCAAATTTCATTGGACGGTCAACTAGTAAGGAGTATGGATCATACCCTGCCTCCATCATCGCCGGGCCGTAGACCGACAATGGTTTGATTGTTGAACCTGGGGCACGCCGTACGTTGGCACGGTTCATGGTACCATGCTCGTAATCACGTCCTCCGATAGCGGCAACAATTGCTCCGCTGTCCGCATCCATCAGCGTGAATGCGCCTTGAACCCCCTCGACAGACCCTGGTGCATATTCGCCATTCTGCATTTCCTCATAAGCGATTTTCTGGATATCAGGGTCCATGCCGGTAATAATCCGGTAACCTCCGCGCTTCAGTTCATCCCGGCTGATATTGTAACGGGCCGCCGCTTCCCGGATGACCAGATCCACGTAACTATTGGACCATTTCTGATCTTCTCGCTCCTGGTAATTCACTTCAAGCGTCTTACCTTGCAACTGAAGTAACTGCTCGGATGTAATCATACCAACACTGTGCATACGGTCGAGCACGACGTTCCTTCGCTTCACGGCTTCCTCCGGATTATCAATCGGCGAGTAAGTGTTCGGTGCTTTTGGCATACCCGCGAGCATTGCCCCTTCAGAAATAGTCAGCTCTGAGGCAGGCTTGTTATAAAAAACTTGGGAAGCCTGCTCGACCCCATAAATTCCTTTTCCAAAATAAATCCGGTTCAGGTATAGTTCCAGTATTTCTTTTTTCGTGTAATTACGCTCCAAATACAGTGCAGCCATTACTTCTTTCGTCTTTCGCATAAAGGTCTTATCATTGGTCAAAAACAGGTTTTTGGCCAGCTGCATCGTAATCGTACTGCCGCCTTCTACCTTCTTCATCGCTATCAAGTCTTTATAAACCGCACGGAAAATTGCCCGCGGGTCCACTCCCCCATGTTCATAAAAACGGGCATCCTCAACAGCCATAAACGCCTCCTCGACGTGATCCGGTATTTCATCGATCGATATCAGGGTGCGATTCTCCGTGTAGATTCGCTCGATCACTTCTCCGTTTTCCAGTTCTACGGTCGTGGCATCATTCAATACCAGCTTTTCTTTATCTGCCACCAGCATGCCGCCAAACAAAATCGTCAAGTAGCCAAGCACAGCCAGTATGACAGCACTTAATGCGACAATCGCGGCCCATTTATAACGCTTTTTCTTCAGACGTTTCATTCTGGTCGTCGGTCTATCGTTGTTATTCCAAAGTTTCAAGGCTTGCGCATCCTTTCTTATAACTTTCCTCTATGTGTTATAACTTGTTTTTTCTTTTCTGTCATTGCTAAACTGAATTTATAATGGAAAGGGGATATGTGCAAATGAAAGTTTCTATGACAAATGGTACACCAAACTATTTAGCAAATCTAGATAAGAAACACCCAGAAACGACACTCTTTTTCATGCAGGACCCAGATAAAACCGTCGCCTACCATGAAGGTGAGCCTAGTATTTTCAATGAAGGACGGGAATATGAAACGGTAGACGCTGTTGGTGAGATGCAGCCGGAAGGTTTCGTCGTTATGAACAACATTCCTGTCAGTGACGAAGGTCGTCCTGTTTTTGAAGACCGCTTTAAAAACCGCAAAGGCGGAGTGGAAAAAATGGAAGGCTTCCAGGCACTGCGCATTCTCCGTCCCTTAAAAGGAAACACTTATGTAGTTCTCACGCAATGGCGCAATGAAAATGACTTTGAAGACTGGAAGAACTCCCAGTCGTTTGAACAGGCGCATCAAAATTCCGGACCAAAGCATACCAAAAAACCTTCCTTTATCGACGGTGACGCTTATATCACTAAGTACCGAATGGTACAATTCGACGAAGAATAAATGATTTCTATATTGAAAGTGAGTCTTGAGAAAAAGAGAGCTTATATTGAAAAACAACTCTGAGATTTAATAGAGCGCATGTAAAAAGTGAGCAGGCATAGATGCCGCTCACTTTTTCATTCCATCATATCTTTTTCAGCAATTGATTTTTATGGGCATAGACCGCGGCCTGTGTCCGGTCGTGGACACCGAGTTTACTAAGTATATTGCTGACATGGGTCTTCACGGTTTTGATGCCTATATAAAGAGAATCACTGATTTCCTGATTGGTCATCCCTTCCCCGATACATAACAACACTTCCAGCTCCCGCTGTGTCAATTCATCATGGGGTTTCTTGTCGGATGATCGGAAGCGGTTCATCATCTTCCCCGCCACTTTTGGTTCGATCGTATTTTCACCACGATAGGCTTTCTTGATAGCATCGGCGATTTCATCGGCTGATGATGTTTTCAGCATGTAACTGAATGCTCCTGCCTCAAGCGCCGGGAACACTTTTTCATCATCATAATAGCTGGTCAGAATAATCACTTTACCATCGGGGTGTTCGGTCATGATCTGTTTTGTAGCTTCAATGCCGGTGCCATCTTCCATGATCAAATCCATCAGCACGACGTCCGGCTTCAAGTCAGCAACCAGCTTTGCACCTTTATTACCGCTGGAGGCTTCTCCGATGATGTCGAGCTCATCCTCAGTATTCAAATAAGCGATGACTCCTTTTCGGACAACATCATGATCATCAACTACCACAACCTTTATCATCCTATCTCCCCCTTAACTGTCTGCAACGGTACACGTATATCAATATGCGTACCTTCCCCTTCCCGTGAGCGGAGTACAAAGTTGCCCCCTATCTCTCCTGTCCTTTCTCGCATTGTTTTTAATCCATAGGAAGCAACAATCGTTTCTTTTTCCTTCATATTGAACCCCACTCCATTGTCCCCGATATGTAAAAAAAGCTCTTCGTTTTTCTCTTTCAGGCTCACATTGACATCCGTGGCATTGGAATGCCGCAGTATATTGGATAAGGCCTCCTGGATAATCCGGAATAGATGTTCCTCTTTTGTCTGAGAGAGACCAGGTGTTTCCTCCATTTGTACGTGAAAATGGATGGGGCATTTCTGCTCCAATTCTTGAACCAGGCGCTCGATTCCTTTGGTCAACGGTTCCCCTGATAAATGGACAGGTCTGAGATGCAGCAATAATGCCCGCATTTCTGTCTGTGCCTGTAAAGCCATCGCAGAAATTTCCTCCAGCTGCAGCTTTGCCTGATCTGGTTTTTTATCGAACATCCTTACCGCCGCCTGGGACATCATCGTCAATGCGAATAACTGCTGGCTTACCGCATCATGCAAATCCCTGGCCAGGCGCTGGCGTTCTTCCATGGTCGCAGCACTATGGGCTTTTTTAGCGAGCTCTGCTTTCTCATCCGCAAGACGCACTAAAGAGTCCTTTTGTTCCTGCAATTTACCGCCCAGCTCATTTAACTCACTGGCAATTCTAGCAATTTCATCTTCTTCACTGAACAAAACTTTCGTCTTGAAGTTCCCTCTTGCCAGATGGGTAATCACTGTCGACAGACTATCGATACGATCCTTTAAATCTCCGCTTGAGCGGAAGCCTGCGTAAAAGGCCATGAACAGACCAAGCAGAAAATAAATACCCATAAATAAAAGAATTGCTCCTGCTGACAGCCACTCCGGTGTGAACCATACATGGACAGAGAGCAGGACAGCCAGAAGCACAAAGGTATTCAGTATCAGCCCAAATAAATGCGATCGTATAAATGTATATCGAATACTGCTTAATCGCTTCAACATACTATCCGCTCCTATACCTTGTCGACCCGGACATCGCCAGCCTTGAGATCAATATCGATCGTCAATCGCCTTGCTGCATCCTGGTAACCTGGCGTCTCAAAAGTCGTCGTTCTATTGATGCCGTCCGATGTCTTTCCGAGAAGATTGATACTGCCCGCTTTAACAAATGCTTCTATACGGTAATCAAGGTTCTCCGGCATCAGCATTTTTATATCTCCCGCCCAGCCTTTCACAGAAATAGGGGTATCTTTTTCCGGGATAAAAGCTTTTGTAAAATCAAAGTGGTAATCCCCAACTGCATTCCACAGTTGCATCGGTTCCACTTTCCAATTTTCTGCATTATATTGATGGTCTCCAATTACCGTGTGCATTTTCTTATTGTTATGTTTTTTTTCAGATGAAGATCCACTGAGGTCTCCCGTATCAACATTCACCTGGAACCGCTTCCGGCTGCCCCCGAGAAACATACCGAATCCAATATAGATAAATAGAAGCGGCCAGAGTTTGAACACATCGCCAAACGTAAATGTAATAACGCCTATTTCTCCCAGCAGCACCAGGAGCCCATAAACAGTAAAAAAAGAACCGAACATCCAGGAACCCCCGTGTCCTGTAACCCTGTCCCACCAGAGCTTCAGTCCGATAAGCATCAGGATTACGGCCAGTATCAATCCCAATGATATATATAACGTCTTATCAATCACTCCAAGGTTTTCCAACATTAGCACGATACCTGTTCCTATCAGCAAGAAAGCAAGCAAGAAATGCAGCCATCCTTTTCTCATCATCGCTCATCCCTTTTTGTCTCTATCTTTATTTAAATTAGACAACCTTGTCTTTAATCCCTTTTTTTACAGGGTTATCTTTTATTTTCCTGGTTCTATTATCACAAAAAAATCCCCGAGGTGTAACGCCCGGGGGAATGGTTCTTTCTCCGTCTCAAGTCGGAGATGATTCTTTTCTTCTTTTCCATATATGATATAAAGATATCCAAACCGCGACGACAAGGATTCCAAAGCTGAAACCTGCCATCACGTCCGTTAAATAATGCACCCGTAACACATAACGACTGAATCCGATGAGCAGAACCAATATCAGGCCCACCACAATGATCCAGACGGCTGCCTTCATACTTTTCATTTGTATCATCAAAAAATAAACAAGCAGACTATAGGTAACCACCGATACCATCGCATGACCACTGGGATAACTTAATCCTGTACCATCGACACTTTCCAAAATGCGTGGTCGTTCCCGCTGCACTAGATGCTTAATAGCAAAGTTAAAGCCATAACCTGCAGCCACACCTGACACAAGCATAACCCCTGCGATGCTATCTTTATAGTAAACCCTGAGAATCAACCCTGCTATGATCGCTATCGTATATAAGAACCAGCTCGAACCCAACTCGGTAATCCATCGGAACATAGATTCCACAGCAGTTCCTTCGACTTCAGCAACAAATGGACTTGCCCAGCGGTCAAGAATTGGTGTCCCTTCTGAAGCTGCCTGGAACGTGAATAGGATAACCGACAGGGACGCCAGCACAAGCATGGCTGCCACAAAGTAGCGCTGTTTTTTCGTCATCGACTGTACCCCCATTCTTCCTTACGATACCACTTAGACGTTTATGAAAAACTATCCAGGGAATAGTAACAATGGAATATTTTATTGGAAAGGATGAATGGATATGGATGAAAATATGAAAGAATTGATTGATGGTTTGAATGAAGACTTAGCACATGAATATGCAGCTTCGATTATGTATACGTATAACGCAGCAACAGTTGATGGACTTTATTATTCCGTTTTGAAGCCATTTTTCGAAGGAGAAATCGCAGACGAGCAGGGTCACGCCCTCTACCTGTCCGAAAAAATTAAAATTCTTGGAGGCACCCCTACCACTACTCCAGCAGAAGTAAAGCAGCTGACGAACGTCAAGGACATGCTGGAAGAAGCTCGCAAGTCAGAGGAAGATACAATTAATCGTTATGAAAAACGCAAACAGCAGGCAGACGAACTTGGCTTGACGGAATTAGTAGTCAAGCTTGAGGATATGATCGCTGATGAAACCCAGCACATGGAAGAAATGGAACGTCTGCTGGCAGACCCGCGATTATCTTAATAATTAAAGCACAAAAACGTCCGGACATCGCCGTTCGGGCGTTTTGTTTATGTCCACATAATTCTGACAATGGCGATGAATGTGATAGAATTAAAAACAAGTTAACCTACGGAGGAGGAACTTGTTCATGTGGAAAGATATCTACACCGCTATTGATGAATCCTACGAAGAAATGATTGAAATCCGGAGATATTTACACCAATATCCCGAAGTGTCGTTCCAGGAAGAAAAGACAGCGAAATACATTGCTGATACATACGAAAAGCTAGGCATCCCGTACGAAGCCAATATTGGCGGCAACGGAGTCATCGCCAGGCTAAAAGGCGGTAGACCGGGCAAGACAATCGCTCTTCGTGCTGACTTTGACGCCCTGCCGATCCAGGAAGAAAATGACGTACCATATAAGTCTAAAAACGAGGGTGCTATGCATGCGTGCGGACATGATGGTCATACTGCCGTCCTGCTGACACTTGCCAAAGTACTCATCAACTATCAGGACAAAATCCCTGGCACAGTCGTATTCCTGCATCAGCACGCCGAAGAATACGCGCCAGGAGGCGCAAAGCCGATTCTCGAGAGCGGTGCAATCGATGATGTTGATGCGGTGTTTGGTACCCACCTGTGGGCGACGACCCCACTCGGTACCATAGAAACGACCAAAGGTGCTTTCATGGCCGGAGCAGACCGGTTCGAAATCACCATCAAAGGAAAAGGGGGGCATGGTGCTCAGCCGCACCTCACCAAAGATGCTCTTGTTATCGGATCGCAATTGGTGACATCCTTGCAGCAAATCGTAAGCCGGCGTCTTGATCCATTGAAGACCGCTGTCGTCACGGTCGCTCAGTTTGAATCAGGCACAGCATTCAATGTTATTGCGGATTCCGCCAAGCTGACCGGAACCGTCCGTACCTTCGACTCTGAAGTTCAGGAGACGATAATCAAGGAAATGGAGCGAATTACACAGTCTGCCTGTATCCCTTATGAAGCTGATTACGATTTCGATTATTATAAAGGGTATCCGCCAGTGATCAATCACGCCGCGGAGGCAGCTTTGATCCTTGATGAAGCGCCTGAAGCTGACGCCTCCTTAACGACCAGAGAAATCGAACCGAGCATGGCAGGAGAAGACTTCGCTTACTACTTACTAGAGAAACCAGGTGCTTTTTATTTTACCGGTGCCAAGATAGAAGGACACGAATATCCTCATCATCACCCTAAGTTTGATATCAACGAACGGGCACTTCCTCATGCGGCCAAAACGCTGCTCCAGGCTTACCGTTCGTACCAGGAAAAGTATACATCTTAACGATCACGGAGCGTCCGGAGACGGTAGCAATTCATCGCCGTCTCCCCTAACTGCTCCAGCAATTTTGTATTCGCCCACGCTCCTACTACAGCCCCGAACCCAGGGATCAGTTGAAGCATTTTAACAAAGTCAATAGTATCGCGATATTCAAGCTGCAATGACTTCCAATCGACTTCTTTCCATTTCAACTGTTCCTGTTCCCAATGATTAATGATAGCCGCTACTTCCTTTTGCTTGTTATCACTGGAAAAAGCCAGCATGAAGACATGAAGAATGTACATCCGTTCTTGATAATTCTGAACTTCACAGCCATAAAGCTGGCCGACATCAAATAAGAACTTCATTTTAATACTCAATAGTAACGGAAAATCGGCCATACCAAGCAGCAGCCCTCCTGCTCCTGTCCCCGCTCCTTCAACAGCGGCAGTACGTTTATACCGTTTCATCCGCTCGTATACCATAACTTCCCGTTCTCGAAAAGAAGCATCTGACTTGATTTCTACTGGGTCGATATATTCGGAACTCGTCAGCGCTGCCTCAATCATTTTACGAATACTTTCTGTTACGACCTGATGTACGCGCTCCGGAATTTTCTTGTTTATTTTTGTTTGAATCCTTTTGGAAGAACGTTGAATCAGCGTGTCACGTTTGCTTAAAGATTTTTCCCAGCGCTTCGCTTCCCTAAGAACCTGTTCCTCATAAGACGATAACAAAGCGCCTCACCTCCTTTTCCGCACCAGGATCACTTATACAATGGTAAATCGACCGTATTTTCTGCTCCAAAATCACTCTATTTCTGATGGAAGTTTCGAGAAACTAATGAAAGTATGGTGGCTGGGAAAACGGTGAGACTCCAGTGGGATGAACATGAGCGGTGAGATCCCGCAAGGCGAAGCCTGAGGAAGCTCACCACATGCCCACGGAAAGCGATCCGTTTTCCCAGCCACCATAATCGCAATCAAAAGTCTCGAAACTGAGTTTTCAGGTAAAGGGAGCTTTTATTGCAAAATCAACACGGAGATTTAACAGAGCCTTTCAAAAAAGGAGCCTGAGGGCAGGCTCCTACGTGAGTCTTGGTTTGATGTAGCTCTGGGTAAACAGCCAGCTGAAGATGGCTCCTCCTACCCAAACGAGCAGTAAGCCAAGAGGATTCCATTGGATGATGAACAGCAAACCGAACAGGAACGTCTGGAATAACATCAGCTGAAACAGCCATTTCAGCACGGCCTTTTGCCGCCATTCCTGCCTCAATGGATATAAATCCATCCAGGCAATCGTCCGGTGATGATTCCATAACGTCATCATCTGAAACGCACTTAGATACAGGAACAAAATGGAAAAAGCGACTTTCACCCAGACATTTGGCACATAGTAGATGGCAAGCCCGCCAATGACCAGCAGTCTGAAATACATGCCGACATAGTCGCTGCTCCGGGCAAAGGTGATCCGGTATAAATAGTCAAATGACTGTGACTGTTTGTAAGTAACAGGCTTGAGCAGAAGTCCTACCAGCCAGTGACGCTTCTTCACTGTGTTTTTTAAATGGGGTACATCGGTAAACATATTTGCAATCCGATAAAAAGCACGCATTCTCGCCTGATCCTTTTCGACAAGAACATCCCAGACGAGACCGGGTTTTTTCTTTGCAAGGGAATAATTGTACATCGTCACTCCAAATAAAAGCACGGTAACAACTCCGGCAAACATTAGCTCGCCCGCTGCAAAGAAATAAAACACGACAATGCTGAGCAGAATCCGTATCAGCTGATCCCATAACCTGGTATTAGGGTTCCTTTCTTTCAGCATCCACCAGTTCGCCATCATGTTCCACCCTTTGAAAACAAGGACCACGAGCATCATCATCAAGTAATATCTTGTGCCCTGTTCCGGATAGCTGGCAAAATACAATGGTCCTAACGCAGCAGCAACCAGCAGCACTAAATACAGCTGGATGACATAGCTGTAATAGAGACAGCGCTTGAAATAATCATTCAATTGGTGTTCTGCAGGCAAAAGGAAAACAAGATCCGGCTCTTTCAAGAGCGTACGAACCGGACTATAACTGGCGATTAAACCAAAAGCGATGCCGACAATCACAGCAGTCGGGAAGTTTTCAGGAAGCTCCGTCAGCCACTGCTGATAATAATAAGCTAATGCTGAAAGGAAGAATATCATCGCTACAGCGATATGCCCATTGAAAATATATTTTAAATACCTGCCTGTTTCTTTGGTATGCTCATTAAACCGCTTCTGCCAAAACGCCTTCGCATCAATCATGGTTCTCTTCCTTTGTCAACTGAACATACAGGTCATCCAATGATGATCCAGGCATTTGAAAGGCTTCCTGCAATTCTTTCAAGGTTCCTTTGGCACGGATTTCCCCATCGTGGAGAATGACAAAACGGTCACAATAGCGCTCGGCTGTTGCTAAAATATGGGTGGACATGAGCACGCCTGCCCCCTCCTGTTTCATTTCCTCCATCAGTTGCAGGTAAGACTGAATACCAAGAGGATCAAGACCGACAAAAGGTTCATCCACTATGTATAAGGATGGCTCAATCAAAAATGCACACATAATCATTACTTTTTGACGCATTCCTTTCGAAAAATGGACCGGGAACCAGTTTAGTTTCTTTTCCATGCGAAATTCCTTCAACAAAGGATCCAAACGTTTTTTGAATTCCTGTTCCTCGATGCCATAAGCCATCGCCGTTAAATGCAAGTGTTCATATAACGTAAGTTCATCATACAGGATCGGCATTTCAGGTATGTAAGCCATCTGCTGACGGTAGGCCTCCGGATTCTCTTCAAACCTCTGCCCATTAACGGCTACTTGTCCTTTTTTGGCCTGCATCATCCCGATGATGTGCTTGATTGTTGTACTTTTCCCTGCCCCATTCAAACCGATCAGACCGACGATTTCATTGGGATGGACATCGAAAGAAATTCCATGCAGGACATTTTTATGTGTATAACCTCCGTGGAGGTTTTCAATATGTAATAAAGGTTCCATTTAATCATCCTCTCCATTGCAATCCTTCTTTATAGAATTTTACCACTACCCATAAACTATGCCAAAAAATTCATGTGCATAATTTCGACTCATTCCGCCAAACTACGTAGTAAGGAGTGAGGCAGTACCCCGTTTCACAATGACAACATCAACTAGTGGTTCAACCACGAAATGAGGTGTCGGTGAAAGATCATTCATGAGCCAGATCCAGATTCCCCATGACAAATGAGGTGTTGACAGAAGGCTTATCAGCGGTTTCCTATCCAAAATTCCGGAAGCTTTTCCAATTGAATGGCTTCTCTTTTTGAAAAAATAGGTAACAATTCGATCAATGATTAGCTTCACTCCTTTTATAGCAGAGTACCGGTTTCGGTGCTCTGTTTTCTTATGAGTAATTTTATAAGCGGAGTGGTTTCTTACCGATGTCAAGATTATGATACAATACAGACAACGATTATAAAGGAGTGAGTAGTATGAGTCATAAGGAAGATTGTATTTTTTGCAAAATCGTAGCAGGCGACATCCCTTCTGCAAAAGTGTATGAGGACGAAGATGTATACGCATTCCTTGACATCAGCCAGGTAACGAAAGGTCATACGCTTATTATTCCAAAAAAACATACGAAAAACATTTATGAGACCGATGCTGAAACCGCAGGGAAACTGTTCACTCGCGTGCCAGAGATTGCTTCTGCCATTAAAGAGACATATCAGCCAATTGGAATGAATCTTTTGAACAACAATGAAAAGCCTGCCGATCAATCCGTCTTCCATTTACATATTCATCTGATTCCCAGGTACGGAAAAGGAGATGGATACAGCTCCAACTGGGAAGTCCATTCTGATGAATACAATACAGATGATTTGCAAAAAATTGCGGAAGAAATCAATCAGAATATCTCTTCCTCATAAATAGATATACTTTTCTGATTGGTGAGGTTTTGATATAATGTACTTATACTTTCGCAGACGGTCACGAGGACACGTCTGGAAAAGTAAATGTAGAAGAGATCAGTAGAGAAGAGGAGAGAATAAAGTGAATATTCGTATTTTAGTCATGCTTTCATTACTTGTTGGAATCGGTGCCGTTTTACATGCAATCATGCCGCCATTCTTTTTAGGAATGCGTCCCGATATGCTGTTGGCGATGATGTTTCTGGGAATTATTCTATTTCCTAAAATCAAATATGTGATGATCCTTTCCTTGGCGACAGGATTCATTTCTGCACTTACGACAACAGTACCTGGAGGTCAGATAGCGAACATTATTGATAAGCCGTTGACCGCATTAGCTTTCTTCGGGTTATTCATCGCAGGGCGCAAATTTGTGAAACAGAACATCTATGCCCCTTTGTTGACAGCTTTAGGCACCATGGTCAGTGGAACCATTTTCCTTAGCGTCATTCTATTCATCATCGGGTTGATGGAAGGAAGTTTCCCTGTCATGTTTGCTACTATCGTGCTGCCGACAGCTGCGATCAATACCATTGCAATGATGGTCATATATCCTGTAACCCAGGGAATTATGAAACGGTCACAACTAAGCGCGAGTTATCAATAATATTCATAAACCTCTGGCTGGCAGGCTGGAGGTTTTTTTACACTTTAGGAACGATTAATTTTCTGAGTAGAATAAAGTATAATAAAAATAAAGGCTTTCCCTATAAGGGTCCAACGATAAGCTAAGTGTTTTTACACGATAAACGGACATAATAATGGGAGGCCTCCGATATTCTTTTAAAAAGGGTTTCATTTTTACATAGAAAGAGAAAATAAAAAAAGAAGATGTTTGAAAGGGGTTATGTTATGGCAAACGGTAAATCGTTACTATTGGGCTTTTTTGTGGGTGGAGTAGCTGGTGCCGCTTACACGTTGATGAATACAAAAACTTCCGGAGAAGAATTCCGTGAAAACGCGAAAGCCAAAAGTGCACAGCTGAAAGATACTGTACTCAAACTGAAAGATGACGGTATGCAATTGAAAGATCAAATCGCCCAGACCTCCAAAGAGGGAGCTGAATTGATTAAAGACCTTTCAGAAGATGTGAAGTCGTCTATTGAAAGCTGGAAAAAGACAGTAGAACCTCATCAGAAAAACATCCAGAAATACCTCGAGCAAATCGAAGAAAGCTTGAAAGAATTGGAAGAAAAAGCAAAACAAGAACAAAACACATCTCCACAGACGCCGCCTATGGAAGATCCAGACAAACCAAAAGCATAACTTTAAAAGGGCTGTCCCAAAAGTCGAATAAGACCTCGACGGGGCAGCCCTTTTGATGCCTCAAAGTGTATGCGGTTCAATTACCTTTCCGGCAGCAAGCAAGTCTTTCCTATTAGTAATGGACTTTACCTGTCTCCATTAAATAAAAGGAACCCCCGCTTTCACAGGAAAGCAGGGGTGATAAAAGTCAATTATTCATCTGGCTGTAGGTCTTCAATGGAGTCTACATCCATGTATTCTGGAACTACCAGACCAATTTTAGCACCGGTCAAGTTTGCTCCAAGGTCTTCCAGACTATCCTGATGCTGTTCATATTGGGCACCGTGTGTACCTGGCAGCCATGCAGCAACCATGCCATCCGCTTCTCCTGAAGCTACGGATTCCCACATTGGTCCATTATCCAAAGCAGTAATCGTTACATCAAAACCTTGTTGTTCCAATACATACTTGACGACGTTCGTGGACGCGATTTCAGAATCCCAGTTCACATATACGAGTGTAATTTTTTCCCCATCTACTTCTTCTGTTCCTTCCGTCCACGCATCTACTTTATCCGCATTGTTATCTACCCAATTTTGTGCCGCTTCTTCCGGGGAAGCTCCTTCTTCAGAAATCTCAAGCATGACTTCCTCCATGTCGCTTGTTTCCCATTGGAATTGGTCCAAAATTTTGTAGGCGTTCGGCATGTCTTCTTCTAATCCTTCGCGAACCATAGTTTTGATTTCTTCTTCACCGCCGAACACTTCTTTAGGGTCTTCAAGGTATTTCAAGTCATACTTTGCAAACTTCCAGTGCGGTGTCCAGCCAGTCACGATGATCGGCTCTTCATTTTCATATGCACTAGATAATTCTTGTGCCATTGCACCGCTTGAAGAAGTTGATACTTCCCACCCGCTCAAGTTTTCATATTCTTCTACCGCAGACTCTGCTGCTGCCACTACACCTGCACCTGCTTCGATACCAGTAATCGTGTAGTTCACTTCTTCGCTGTAGGCAGGTGTATTATCTCCGTTTGATTCTTCGTTGCTTTCACCCTCATTATCATCAGAACCACAACCTGCTGCGACAAGTGACAATGATAGACCAGCTGCTATTCCAATCCGCTTCCAGTTTAAGTTAAACATAATTAATTCGCCCCTTTTAATAGAATTTTTATAAGAAGACCAGCAGAAGCTGGTCTTTTACCCTTTCATTAGACCTTATTGACCTTTTTGCGTATTTAAGTTTTGTGTGAAGCGATCAATGATGATCGCAAGAATAACAATTCCCAGTCCTGCTACGAAACCAGTACCGACATCCGCGCGTTGCAGACCGGTAATTACGGTTTGTCCAAGGCCTTTTGCACCGATCATAGACGCGATAACAACCATAGATAAAGAAAGCATGACCGTCTGGTTGATACCAGCCATGATGGTTGTCTTAGCCATCGGCAGCTGTACTTTAAATAATTTCTGCGTCCCGGTAGTACCGAATGAATCGGATGCTTCAATCAGTTCCTTCGATACTTGCCTTATACCAAGGTTGGTGAACCTAACGGTAGGAGGCGTCGCAAAAATAACCGATGCGAATACCCCGGGAACCATCCCGATACTGAAAAACGCGACCGCCGGGATCAAATAGACGAATGCCGGCATCGTCTGCATGAAATCGAGTATCGGAGTAAGAATGGTCTGAACCGTTTTACTTTTTGCCATCCAGATACCAAATGGTACCCCGATGATGACAGAGATCAGACTGGCAAATATGACCAGAGTGAAGGTGTTCATCAGCTCTTCCCATAATCCCTGGTTGCTGATAAACCATAACCCGATCACAGAGAAAGCAACTAAACCGAACCGTTTTCCTGATACAAAGAAAGCCAGCACGCCAATGACAGCGATAAATAACCAGATAGGTATCGCCATCAAAAGATCCTCTGCGAAAAATTCAATAAAGTCTCCAAAATCCTGTTTAATGAAATCGAATAAAAACTCAAACGTATCTGTTGTCCAATCCGTGGCATTGTCAATCCACTCGGCAACAGGCAGCTTAGGAATGATCTCCATTGATTGACACCTCGCTTCCTGCTAATGCTGCAATGACAGCTCCTCTTACGATGATACCTTTCAGCTTATCTTCTTCAACGACTGCGATCGGTACAGGAGAGTCATGAATCATATCGAAAATTTCGTGCATGGTCGTATTCATATCCGCTTTTGGCACATCCGTATGAAGGATGTCCTTTAAATCTTTCTTGTCTTGTTTTGCGGCAGCAGAAACATCGTCTGCTGTTACATAACCATATAACTTTCGTTTTCTGTCCACCACATAAATACTGGACAAACCTTCTTTTCTCATTCGCTCCAGAGCAGCACGTGGACCATGTTTTTCGATGTCCACTGTTTCTGGGCGTTTCATGATGTGCTGGGCTTCCAGTACCTTAGAGCGATCGACATCTTCGACGAACTTCTCGACATAATCGTTAGCCGGATTGACAAGGATTTCTTCCGGTGTACCGATTTGGACAATTTTTCCGTCCTTCATCAAAGCGATGCGATCCCCAATCCGAAGCGCTTCATCCAGGTCATGTGTGATGAAAAGGATCGTTTTCTTCATACTTTCCTGCAGTTCTAAAAGTTCATCCTGCATTTCTTTACGAATCAACGGATCCAAAGCGGAGAAAGCTTCGTCCATCAATAGAACTTCTGGATCATTGGCTAATGCCCGCGCCAGACCGACACGCTGCTGCATCCCGCCAGATAACTGGGAAGGATATTGGTTAATATACTCGCCAAGACCAACCATTTCTAAAGATTCCTTGGCACGTTTTTCACGTTCACTCTTATCGATACCTTGTACCTCAAGTCCAAACTCGGCATTTTGAAGAATCGTACGATGCGGGAATAAAGCGAACTTTTGAAAAACCATACTCAATTTTTCACGTCGTACTTTTCTTAAATCCTGCTTATTCATCTTGGCCAGGTCTTCCCCGTCAATCATGACACTGCCTTCCGTTGGTTCAATCAGACGATTGATCAGGCGGACCAGCGTCGATTTACCACTTCCGGATAAACCCATGATTACAAAGATTTCTCCTTCTTCTACTTCAAAAGAAGCACGATTGACACCTACTGTGTTACCTGTCTTTTTTAATATTTCTTCCTTTGATAAGCCTTGATCAAGCAGCTTAGTCGCTTGCTTGGCGTTCTTACCAAAAATTTTAGATAACTTATCTACTTTAATAACAGGCACTTAATTCACCTCACTATAACTTTTTGTCTAATTTTTATGATTAGTATTGCCCATTTCTCTGCGCTCACCCTACATACTGTAACGCACATGTAATAAAAAGCACAAACAATAAACTCAGTTAAAAAAGTATGAAAATAACGTACAGTTTATTCTGTACAAAATTTAAAAAGTAAATATCGTAGTTTTCCTCTCTTTTTCTTTCAATTAAACCGCTATCACTCATTTTGATTTTTCATCACCTTGATATAACGTGGTAATTAGCCAATTTTTACAAAGGAGGATTTTATGGCTCCTTATTCTAATACGATCGAAGAACTGCATACCCAGGTCATTCATGAATTTTCTAAGACGTTAGAAATGTTCGCATTGACCCCAACCGAAGCTCGATTATTCGTGACCTTGTACCTGCATGGGGAACCAATGACACTCGACGAGATGAGTAAAGCACTCGGAAAGAGCAAAACTGCCATGAGCAATGGTATTAAGAGTCTCCTCGACCTCAACCTCGTTGAAAGTGTCTGGAAAAAAGGGGTCCGAAAAGACCTTTATCGTGCAGATGAAAACTTATATCGGCAATTCATGACTTCTTATATACAAAAATGGCTCGATGCAGCCAACAGACAAGCACATTCGTTAAAACAAATAGAGTCCTCTATAAAGAAGGAAGTAAAGCAGATCGAAGAACCTGCCGACATGGAAAAGATTGAGGAATTGCATGAGCGGCTCGGGGAGATGATTCGCTTCCACCGGTTGATTACGGATAACTTCAAAGCGATGAAACCAACAGCTAAAGACCTGGTTTAGCATCCACCGGATTCTCCCATAAAAAAGGAGAGAAACCGATCATCAAGCCGGTTTCTCTCCTCTTTATCTTTATTTATCCCGCATTTCCATTTTCGGTAACATTCCCGCAAAAATCGAATCCTATACCGAAAGCGTTATTAGCTGCAGCTAACGTATTTTTGGTACACGAAGCGGTATGAATGGCACACATCATTCGATATCCAGGCTCCTGACTACTGAACATGTTGCCGACGATGGAAATTCTTTCACACGAAGAAGTCACACGGATGCCCTGAGCGTCTTCTCCCCCTCCTCCACCAATTCCGGTCAGATGGTTGTTATTTACCGCCGTCATGACATTGCCAGTAATCCATATTCCATGGCTTCCTATCAGCGACAATGTATTATTAGCTATGGTCAAATCTCTATTACCACTAAATGCCTCAATACCTGTTGCCTTTATCTGTTTTATGTTGTTCCCAATGACATTCACCTGCCTGCATGCCACTAGTTTGATGCCCTTATCTCCGCCGGTTACAATATTGTCGGAAACGTTAGAATGAGCGATGTGAGCAAGATAGATGCTATAGGTGGAGGAAGGATTTTCGATGATATTCCCCGTGACATTCACCTCTAGCATATCATGATGTTGATCACCGGTAATACTCATCACAGATCCATGCCTGCCCGGCTTCGTAAACTGGTTTCCCTGAATCGTGATACGTTTTACCTGATTGCTGGTGTAAGTCTGGTTGCCATCGATATCTTCGCTGTCCACTTCCCCCTCCCCTACATGGTTGGGGTCAATCGAGAGGCCCGCACCGCACCCATTGAAGATATTTCCGTTAATCGTCACATCCTCCCAGGAATAAGCCCGCACTCCCCATTGCAACGTTCCTTCCATGATATTATTCGTAATGATAATTCGCCGGTGCCAGCGGTCTGAGGTTGCTGAGTGTGATCCGATCGCCCTCCCCCAGCTTCCCAGCCTGTCACTCGGGCCGAAGTAACAATTTGTAATCATCACATCCTGACAGGGGGTATGGTCGAAATGTCCTTTTTTCCAGGGAAAAACCCCTTTACTTTTCATCAAATCCAACTGTACCGCTTCCGAATAAAGCTTCTTTTTCTTAGGGGCCATCCCAATAAATCTACAACCGTCAATCAGGACATTTTTAGATGAGTTTATTTCCATCCCGTGACCCGGTGATACATCTTTTATCGTTAGATCACGAAATATTAAATTTTTGCTATGGCCAAAAACAAAACACGTCCCCCCTAAGTAACGGTGCCCGTTATTATCCCAGACTCCTCCAATTATGGTAATATTCCCATTTCCATTATGTCCTGTGTCGGTACTGTCTTTTTTTATATTCTGCAGCATGCCGCGATGGTGGACTTTATTGAAAACCGCTTTTGGATGACACTCCAGCCGTGTCCCTTCGAAAATAAAAAGGGTCGATGTCAGTTTATATACACCTGCAGGGAAATAAATAGAAATTCCGTTTGGTTTGTCTTTCGCTTCATCCAGTAAACGCTGGATACCTGAAGTGTCATTATGCTTTCCGTCCGCTTTAATACCGGGATGGTCTGTTGCAATATGATGCCTGCTGCCCACACCAATTTTTCTTTCCAGCGTATGCAGCCTTTGCTTAATCCTGGCAGTACCTATGGCGTCAACGGGATCATCTGCATTGGATCGATCTGGTTTATATTGCCTCAGCTTATCTGTATATTTGCCCATGTACATCTCTCCATTTCTTCGCCTTCGCCTCTCTTTTTCCATTACCCGTTTAGCACTTTTCAAACCTTGTAAACATATCTGCATCAAGCCCTGTCATGGCAGTCCAAAAACTCTTTTATTTTTTTTATAAAAACCTATTGCTTTTTTTATGAAAACATACTATTATTCCATTTGTGCTACTAAAACATATGGTTTCACCCCAAATATCATAGAAACATTCATTCCAATGTTTCAGTCATTTTTGCAGCAAAGGGGGATTCTGAGATGAATTGCTGGAAAACAGTAAACATCACTAAGGATTTCGGTAATAATCGTATTTATCTCACATCCTTTCTTACAGGGTTGTTGGCATTTCTAATATTGTATCTGCCTTTTTCACTGGTTCATTTGACACATGATGTAAAAGACCATGGGTTCATCCCTTTGCTGGTCATTCTGTTCTTCTTACCGTCATTGCACCGGATGATGCATATATTGCCATTAGTACTTGCTAATAAGCGTGTAAGGGTGAAATGGTCATTCAAAAGAAGATGGATTCCGACATTTGATTACCGGTGTCAATCCAAATTATCTAAAAAAACATCTATTTTCATGGCACTGGCACCTTCTTTATTTATTACTATGCCAGCCTTGGCGATGAGCTTCATATTCCCTGGATATTTCGCTTATCTTGTTCTGTTTGCAGCTGTAAACATCGGGTTATCATTCACCGATTTCCTGTATCTGAACCAATTTATCCGGGCACCTCGTCGTTGTATCATTGAAAATGCAAAAGATGGTTATGATATTTTAATTAAACAAAAAAGCTCCTAATTAATAAAGATAGATTATCGAGTATAAAACCTCACAGGGTTTTGTACTCGATTTTTGATTTACGTTTCCTTTCTGTCTTGTTTTTACAAATATTAAATTCTGTTCAAAAACATTAATTTTTGTTAAAGTAATGGATAAGAATAAAGGGGGTAATCCAGCTGTGGCATTCGTATTTATCATCTACGCCTTAGTCATTCTACTCATCATAAATTCTCTGACGCATTCGTTATGTACGAAGACGAACATGTCTAAAGAGAAACAGCCGCGTGTCTTCCGTACGATTAATGTATTAATAACGATTTTATTGATTTCCTCCTATGTAGAGGTCTTAAACGCAGCGGTCTGACTTCATGATTGACTTCCAAAAATAAGATTAAATAAACAAAAAAAGCCAGACGCTTAAACCAGCGTCTGGCTTTTCTAATTCACCTGTCAGGGATTACAGCCATGCTGCCCCTACAATAATGAGCAAAATGAATAGCACGACGATCAAAGCGAAACCGCCACCATATCCTCGACTCATAACCTCACCCCCTTATCTGATACGTACAGTATCCTATGCAGCTGCCCCATCCTTTGGATAGGCGCATGCCCCCCATCCCTAATATTTTGAAAAACGTACTAGTTTTTGCTAACTCGGTTATGTTATATTATGTCATAGGTTGTTTACTGCCCTACGTCTAGAATAATTACATAATAGGAGTGTTTGAGGAATGAAAAAGTTTGCAGTCGCTGCCACACTTGCAGCAGGAGTATTAACCTTATCTGCCTGCAGTTCAGATGCGGAAGACAATAGTGAAGTCGTTGTTGAAACAAGTGGCGGAGATATCACAAAGGAACAATTTTACGAAGCATTAAAAGACCAGAATGGTGAAGCAGTACTTCAGCAGCTGGTCATGTCTGAAGTTCTATCTGCCAACTATGAAGTCTCTGAAGAAGAAGTAGATAAAGAACTTGAGCAAATGAAGGAACAATACGGTGACCAATTCGAAATGATCCTTCAGCAAAATAATTTCAAAGATGAAGAAGATTTCAAAGATACACTTAGACTAAGCCTGCTCCAGGAGAAAGCAGCAATGGAAGATGTCGAAGTAGCGGAAGATGAAATGCAGGCTTATTACGATAAAATGAAAACAGAAGTAGAAGCGAGCCACATTCTTGTCGAAGATGAAGAAACAGCTAAAGATATCAAAAAACAATTGGATGACGGAGCAGATTTTGCTGAACTGGCCAAAGAGCATTCTACTGATCCTGGCTCAGGAGAAAAGGGTGGCGAACTTGGCTTCTTCTCAACAGGTGAGATGACGGCCAAATTCGAAGATGCAGCTTACGATTTGGAAGTCGGAGAAATCAGTGAGCCAATCGAAACGGAATTTGGTTTTCATATCATAAAGAAAACCGATGAACGAGAAGCAGAAGATGTTGGTTCTTTTGAAGAAGAAAAAGATACTATCAAACGTCAACTGGCTTCCGAAAAAGTTGACCAGCAGGAACTCCAGGCCAAAATGGATAAAATGATGGAAGATGCTGAAATTGACGTAAAACTTGATGAATTTGAAGGACTATTCGACAAGCCAGAACAACCTGCAGAAGGTTGATGACAGACGAAACAGCCAGGCATCCATGCCTGGCTGTTTTTATGTTTCGTTGACGCTATGATTTTAAAACAAAAAGAAACTGCCTGACATGTAAGTTCAGACAGCTTCATCATAAAGGAGGAAAAAACAATCATTAACCTGAAGCAACAGACTTATTATGTTTTCTTTGCTCACGCTCCTCTTCCATACGTCGGATATAGACCTGGCCTTCGCGTTCGATAAACTGGTGTTCCAGCTTCTTCTCGGCACGCATTGCTTTATAAGCCATATAACCACTCAGGAAGATGAACAGGATGCAAAAGTAAACCCAAATTGGAATTCCGAATAACATGGCATGATCCTCCCTGTCCGCTTTGTACTAATATTTATGCGGACAAGCGGACGTATATGCCTTATTTATCTTCGAATAAAGGTTTATAGAAGGAGCGCTGCTCCATAGAAAATAACCGTTCGGTAAACTCCCCTGGCTGCACTTTACCAAGGGCGCGATCGAGCATATTCATTTTAGCATCAAGCATATCAATAAGATGAAGGACTTCTGCTTCCCGTACGAGTGGCGGCTTCGGACTCCCCCATTCACTCTTGCCATGATGTGATAGGACCAGGTGTTGCAGGATGGTCACTTCTTCCGTATTAATCTTCAATTCTTCCGCAGCCTGACCGATCTCCTGGACCATCATCGGAATATGCCCAATCAATTTTCCTTCCATTGTATAATTAGGAGCGGCCGCTCCAGATAATTCCTTTAGCTTGCCTAAATCGTGAAGTATCACGCCGGCATACAACAAATCTTTATTCAGCGAAGGGTACAGCTCTTTCAATTCCCGCGCTAAGTTAAGCATTGATACGATATGGTGAGCGAGTCCTGAAACATAAGCATGGTGATTTTTAGTGGCGGCTGGAAACGTCAGCAATGCCTCTTGATACTTTTGCACGAAGTATCTCACCAGGCGTTGGATATTCGGATTTTTCATTTCAAAAATGGCTTCGGTGATCCGCTCCATCAATGCTTCCTTTTTAATAGGAGCCTTCTCAATAAAGTCTTCCCGCGCTACCCCGTCCGTTGCCTGAACAGGTCGGATCGACTGGATTTTCAATTGGGGGCGTCCCCGAAAGCTGGTTACCTCTCCACTTAATTTCACGAGTTCTTCGGCTTGAAATACAGCTTCATCTTCGAATGTAGCTTCCCAAAGCTTCGATTCAATTTCTCCTGTTGCGTCCTTCAATATTAACGTCAGGAAAGGTTTCCCGTTGCTCGCCACTCCTTTAGAAGCGGATTTAATCATCATAAATCCGTCAAAACCATCCCCGATATTATAATTAGCTATCCCTTTCTTCATCAAATCTCCTCCCCGCTTACCAACAAAAAAGAACAACGCTACCTGTAATTTTCCTCGGAATCGGTCTATATGAGTTCACCCATCACCGATCATCTTCATGCTGATCGATTTTGGGTACATACTGAAAAATTTCTCCGGATTCCACAACGCGGATAAACTCCATCAGCCAGCGATAATAATTTTTGGCGTAACGCAGTCGCTCAATGTCCGCTAAAACTCTTTCTTGCAACTCTTCATCTTCAGATTCATCTGCTATCTTTTCGAGTTTGGCGATCGTTTCTTCCGCTTCCTCGATGTTTGTTTCGGTATGGTGGCGCCAACGGCTCCCAAATAATGTAGTGAATGATTTATACCAATCTTCTTCCGACTTATACAGGTCCTTCCGCACTCCGCGTTTGAACGCTGGCTCGACCATTTTCATATCGGATAATGCACGGACACCTGTCGACATGCTCGTCTTGCTCATCGCCAGGGCGTCGCGCATTTCATCGAGCGTCATGGGTTCGTCTGCAAAATACAAAACTCCATACAAACGGCCGATGGAAGGAGTAACCCCATACAGGCTCATATTTTTCGCAATCACCTGGATGAACTTTTCCACTGTTTCTTCATATTTACCCCAATCTGTCTGTTGTCCTTTTTTCGCCACAGGAAAACCCTCCATTCATCCATCCCTATCTAATCTGAAAACATTTTACCATTAATAATTTCAATTAGCTAACCCGCCTGCTATCCGGTCCGAGAGTTTGATCGTTGCAGCCCCGGACGTATTATCAGCCAAATCCTCTCTGGTCGTGAACAAAAACACCTGATGGGAAACGGTGAGCTCCTTGATGATATCCATCATGACTCCGGTTCTTGTACGATCAAAATGAACAAATGCATCATCAATAAGAAATGGCAGGCGTTCTTCACTGGATAGTACGGCACTCAACGACAGACGTAATGCGACATAAAGCTGGTCTGCCGTACCTCTGGAAAGTTCAGAAGCACTGAAGCTGAAACCATCAGCCGTTTCTATTTGCAAATCCCCCTGCTCAGGGTGAAAATGCACTCGATGATAGGCTTCTTCGGTCAGCCGGGAAAACAAGTCGCTCGCCCGGTCCAATACATCAGGTAAGTACGTGTGCTGATACACTTCTTTCGTTTGCAGCAACATGTTGTATGCCGTTTGCAGGACAGCCCATTCTCTTGCTTCTGCCTGCAGTTCATCGCGCTTTGCCTGCAGCTGGTGACGTTGCTCAGAAAAAGAAGCTGCATGTTCCAGCTTAGATAGTTTATTATGGAGGTCAGCAAGCTCTTGCCTTCTGCTATCCCGCTCTTCCTCTACGTGTTGTAATTTTTCTTGGAGCTGTGTTAGTTGTTGTTCCAGCAGCTGATAATCCGGTACTTTCTCCATAACTTGATAACCCTCGATATCATCCTTTTTCAATATCGTTGTCAGCTGCCTTCTTAAGTCTTCCCGTTTATCCCGACGGTTCCTTTCTGCTTCGGCTGCTTCAGCAATCTGTAAAAAGTCCTGCTCATTTTCTGATCCCGCTGCCTCAAATAAGGAGTTCTTTTCCTTTTTGAACGGTAGCATCCTTATCTCCAGCTGTTTTTTCTTCTCCCGCAGGTCTTCTATATCGGCCTCTAAGCGTACACGATCCCGGTCTGTTTCTTGAACTGCTTTTTCTCCCTCATAAAAATAACCAATCAACGCAGAAAGCTGATTATCGTTCCATTCCCATCCAGCGGCTGTTAAAAACGTCTCCAATTGCACCGTATACTTTTTCCGTTCATTTTCCAGGGAAGCAACTTCTTCCTTCAGCTCTTGGGCCTGGCGGAATTGTTCCTGTAACGGTTTTACTGCATGATAGAGCCGTCCCCAATGAACTGGTGATACTTCTAAAAGAAAAGGATATTGTTTGCGCTGCTCTTCTATCAGCTGGTTCAGTCGCTCACGCCGGCTACAAATGGATTGCTTTTGTTCTTCCAGCTTCATCCGTTCTACAGAAGAACGCTGCCATTGCTCCTGCAGGTGCTCCAGTTCATAGGAGGCTTTTTCATGCTGGTCGACTTTATTACGATATAAATGATATTCATCCTCAGAAAGATTAGACACGTCCGGTTCCTGGGACAACTCAGCCCCCAACGAAGTTGACTGTCTATAAATATAATAGCCGCCAATAAGCATCAGAAGAGCAAACATGGCAACAGGCAAAGAGGACAGCAGCCATGCAGTCATAAGTCCAATCGCTGCCAGGCCAGCAGTCAGGCCAAATGTCTGCTTCGCCTGTCGCTGCCGTTTATCAGACGCTGATCCTTCATTTCCCCCGCCACGGCGCTGCTTCTGTTCAAAAGCTTCCAAGTCCGTTATATAGTGATGATAAGAACGTTCATCCAGGAGCTGATCCTCCCATTCTGCCCTTCTATCTTCTATATGCTTTTCCTGAGCTGACAGCAGATACTCCTGTTCCTTCATGCGCTCTTCATCACCTTCCAGGCGTTCTTTCTGTCTGGCAGCCTGTGCCCATTCCTCTTCTAAAAAGAATGGAAAATCATAGTTCGCCAGCGCTTCCTGGGTGAGATTGATATTCAACTCTTTCAACTCACGAGTAACGTTATATTCGTATTCCCTGATGCGTTCTTTTAGTTCCTCTTCTTTCCTTATCGAGTCTTGTATGTCAGGAAGAGCAACTGATAATTCCTTCATTTCTTCTAACAGCTTGGGAGAAAGCTTGGCGTTCTGGAGGTTTTCCAATCTCTGCTCATTTTCCTGTATGCGCTGGAGGACGAGCTGCTGCTCACTTTCTAATGGCAGCAATTGATCCTTGAGGGCATGGAGCCTTTCTTTTCCATCAACCGGGAATTCCACCGGCTTTTCTGTGCTGGAGCTCGCATACTGATGGTAGGCTAACACTACATCTTTCACTTGCAGCAATCGTTGCAGACGAAATAAGTCTTCCTGTATTGTTTCTTTTTGATGCCACAATAATTCCAGGTGATCCTTAGTTTTCTGCTGTTCTTTTTTCAGCTGCTGATAAGACGCTTCTTCTCGTTCCATTTCCTTTAGCTTCTCGTTTATCTTGTCGAGTTCTTGCAGCCGCTGGTTGATTGGCGGCTTCTTTCCTTGGGGGCGGAATCGTGCGGAGAGCTGCTGTCCCAATGCCCTCTCTGTTTCATTGATCCGAGTTGATCCTGTCAAGCCGATATTAAGTAATGTTTCTCCAAGATCCTTCTGGTCTATTTTATGGAGGTCAGTCAGATCAGCAGCTTCAAAGGAAAAAATCGCTTCATACGTATGGCGGCCCATTCCTAACAATGCGTGCAGGCAGCTTTCATCTTTCTCTGTCCCATCCGGGAACAAACAGACCGCTGCTCCATTATTCCGATCATGGAGACGCTCAACCATCATCTTCTCTCCATTATCCAGGAGAAGTTCCATTCTGCCTCCTACCGTGCCCCCTGTTTTCGGCTGATAAAATTCACGTTGCTTCGGAGGTAATCCAAAAAGTAAGAATAAGATAAACTTCCGGATTGTCGACTTTCCTGCTTCGTTTTTCCCAATCATGATCGGAAAATTCGTTTTTTCCAGATGCAACGTGAAATTTTGCCACTTTCCAAATCCATATATATGTATATAGGTGATTTTCATACACTCGCCCCTCCTCTCATCGCTTCAATAATTCCATAAGTAATAAATCCTTAGCCTCCTGCAGCACTTGCTCTTTTTCCTCCTCCCTCAAAACTTCTAAATGTTTACGGGCCTTACGGTGACAGTACAGTGGTTTCAGCCAGTCGTCCATCTCTTCAGCCTGCTGAAATTGGCGGAGCATTTCCCCTACAAAGTGCTTTTCCTGCATCAGCTGCCCTTCATCCCATGGAGAAACAGCTTCGATATCCATTTTTCTGATCCACAACCATTGGTCTTCCGATTGTTCCTGTTCATTAATAATCTCCACCAGCTCCTCCATCTCTTCATGATGATGCCGAAGAGTTGCCAGTCCTTCCCCTCCGGTAATATGTAAATGGATGATTGCCGGTCCTGTGTTTCTCCATTCTTCCTTCTTTGTTGCAATCATTTGTTCAAGTTCATCAAAACTTTCGGCTTTCGTAGATAAGTGGAACGTTTCAAACTGGAACGCCTGAAGTGGCAGAAAGGTCAAATTCGTTCCGTTCTCTCCCATTTCTACGAGGTAACAGCCTTTTTCACCAGGTTCTCTGATGGATCTTCCCTGGATGTTGCCAGGATAAATAATCGGTGGAGCTTCGGCTAATACAGTCCGTTTATGAATATGACCAAGTGCCCAATAATCCATCACTTTTTCCTTCAATTCCCCAAGACGAAAGGGAGCATAAACGTCATGTTCCGTATTGGTTTCAATACTGCCATGCAGCATGGCAATATGATAGGCATGATCGTTTGTACGAATGTATTCCGCTGCTTTTCTTTCCGTGACCGCCCGGTTATGATAGCTGAATCCATAAATGATGGCCTGTGTTTCTCCGTTTTTGCAAAAAGCTTCGTGGGTTACCTGTTCCTCCTGGAAGACATGAACATTGTCGGGATATGTGACCGGATGGAAGTCGGCTGACAAATAGTCATGATTCCCATGACTGGCATACACCTTGATCCCGTTGTCTTTTAGCTTACGAAAAGCGTCCCGAAGCTTGATTTGCGCCCGTAGACTCCTTATTTCCTCGTCAAATAAATCTCCGGCCATCAAAACAAAATCAACCTTATGGGTTACCGCCTGATCGACCAGCCTATCCAAAGCAAAGAATGTACTTTCCCTAACCTGCCATGTCAATGGAGGCGGCAGCTCCCCCACCCCTTTGAATGGACTATCTATATGTAAATCAGCACAATGAATGAACTTAAGATGAGGTTTCATGCGTGTACCTCTCCTTCTCCCTGTTTCCTTTCATTGTAGCAAAGCAAAAAAACGAATGCACGTTCGATAGCAATTTTTCAGGAAGTTATGAAATGCTAAGTACAAGGAGGTGCTTTTCCGATGCCAAAACAAAAGAAAAACCCATCCGAGCGCGCTAAAAGTGCGGCTAGTGTAAAGGGAAAGAAAAACCAGGGTCCCGTCGATCCATTTGTTGATGAACCCGAACACCAGACAACGAACATGCAATATGGCAAAAAGAATATGGGGGAATAACTTCCTGGCTGGCAGCCAGGCTATTCTTTAAGCCTTGGCTGCTACTCTTCTTTTAACAGGAAAATGAACCTTGTTTATAAGAAAAACCGCCAGGAATAACCCCAGCGGTTTACCAATTATTCTTTTTTCGACAGCTGTAAGGCTGCTTTGATATCCTTCAGCGAGGAAGACTTCCCATACAATAATACTCCACCGCTGTAGATTCTTGCACCAATGACCGCAAGCAGCATAATCGTGGCGATTAGCATACCAATGGATAGTCCCACCTCCCAAATTGGCACATCCAGCATGCCGACCCTCAAGAACATCAGCATCGGTGTAAAGAACGGGATGTACGAAGTAACCGTAACAAACCCTGAATCCGGGGCATTAAGTCCGAACATAGCAATCATGAAGGCTGCGACAATAACCAGTGTCATCGGGGCAATCAATTGCTGTACATCCTCGATTCTGCTGACGAGTGAACCGAGCATAGCAGCGAGCGTAGCATAAAGAAGATACCCAAGAATAAAGAAAACGATCAAGTAGACGAATAGACTGATCTCCATATTATTCAGTCCAAAATAGTCAAAAACACCGCCCGTCATCGTCTCCTGATTCATTTTAACTGCCTGATAACCAACAACCATGAATAACGTGATTTGCGATAGTCCGAGTAAAGCAATACCGAAAATCTTAGCAAACATCTGGGCGACGGGAGAAGCACTGGAAATCAATATTTCCATCACACGGCTTGATTTCTCTGTTGCTACTTCCATGGCTATCATGTTGCCATACATGATTACAGCAAAATACATGATAAACAGCATGACATAGACAAGGCCGCGCGCTTCACTCAGTTCTTCCTCCGTTTTCGCGTTTTCTTCTAAAGCTACGGTCTCAAAATTGACAGGTGCTGAAATCTGTTGGAATACTTCCGGGTCTATCTCAGCCTGCTCTGCAGCTATCATGACCTTTACCTGCTGAAGCGCTTCGCGGATTTGATTGCTTACATTTGTGTTGGCTATTTGGTTCGCATAATAGGTGGCGTTTGGAGTTCCATCCGATTCAGCGATGTCGATGAAAGCTGTATATTCTCCATCTTGCACTGCCTGCTCGGCTTCCTCTTTCGTTCCTTCAAAGGCAGCAAGTTCAATCGTAGTATCCTGCCCATCCAAATAACTTTGCAATGGCTCCAGTAACCCTTCCCGCTCACCAATAACCGCCACTTTCTGGTTTTCATCCGATTCTTTTCCGGTGAACCGTTCGGTTATCATCTCAAAGTTAGCAAGACCAATAATAAGTAACAGCGTGACACCAGTCGTAATAAGAAACGACTTCGATTTTAACCGATTCAAATACGTATGGGCCAGCATGATAAAAAACTTATTCATAAGAAGCACCCACCTTTTCAATGAATATGTCATTCAAGGAAGGCTCTTCTAAATCAAATAGACGGACAAAGCCTTTCCCCTGTAAGGCTTCAAAAACATGGGCAGCTGCCGCTTCGTTTTTTATCTGCAGTTCACAGCCTTCACTCACCGATTTGGATGTCACTACACCCGGCAATTCTTTTAAGTATGTTAAGTCAAAATCAGCATGAATGCGCAAGTTTTTCTTTCCAAATGAACGCTTGATTTCCTTCAGCTGTCCCTGTACAACTGGACGTCCTTTTTGGAGGATGCACAGGTGTTCACATAGTTCTTCGACATGTTCCATGCGGTGAGAAGAAAATACGATAGTAGTTCCTGCAGTTTTCAAATCGATAACTGCCTTTTTCAATTGCTCGACATTGACAGGATCCAGTCCTGAAAATGGTTCATCTAAAATCAACAGTTCGGGTTTATGTATAACTGCTGATATGAATTGAATTTTCTGCTGATTCCCTTTGGATAATTCCTCTACCTTTTTCTCTTTATACTCCGGTATATAAAAGCGTTCCAGCCAGCTGTCGAGTTCACGAAATGCCGCCTGCTTATCCATTCCTCTTAGCCGTGCCAGATAGACAAGCTGGTCTTTCACCTTTAACTTAGGGTAAAGACCCCGTTCCTCCGGGAGATAGCCGATAATATGGCTCTTCTCGTAACTGATCGTTTCTCCATTCCAGACAATCGATCCTTTCGTAGGATTCATTAATCCAAGAATCATCCGGAAAGTTGTCGTCTTTCCTGCTCCATTACCTCCTAAAAATCCAAACATTTCTTTTTCTGGTATCGTAAGCGATAAGTCATCTACAGCTACAGTGCTGCCAAAACGCTTGGTCACTCCTGCCAATTGAAGCGTCATAACCTCTCCCCCTTTTCACTACTCCAATTATACGGTTGAATTAGGAAAATAGTTTCATTTCTTCGAAGTATTTTTAACTGCCTGTTTGATAGGGAAATAAAAGAAATAAGCAGGAATTTTTATGGGTTATATCTAATAGTAGAAAGTGGGAAATGAAGAGGAGGATTAAAATGAAAGCATACGCATTGACTGTCTTTGCAAAAGACGGGGAAAAACTTTTGGATGAAAATTTCGAAGCTGCCGATGATCATGACGCAAAGCAAATCGGTCAGAATAAATTACAGGAACACGGCTATGAAGAGCACACGCATCGTTGTGTAGCCCCAGAAGGCCATCTTGTCTTATTCCATAGGTAGAAATAGAAAGGCTCCTATCAGTAATCATGGATAGGAGCCTGGTTTTTATTTTCCTGTGAACTTTGGCTTTCGTTTTTCCATGAAAGCCTGAACGCCTTCCTGATGATCCTTTGTCTGTCGCAGTTTCCACTGGGCTTTTCGTTCTTCCTCAAGGTAATGCTTCAACTTTTCCACCCCGTGCTGATGGTATAATTGCTTCGTAGCAATCATGGATTGCAGCGGGCGCTTACTCCAATGAGCAACAAGCGCTTTCGTTTCTGCCTGAAGGTCTTCCCCGGCAACCTGGTCGACAAGATGATAATCGTAAGCTTTCTTGGCGTACAATTCTTCGCCATTCCAGGCAAACTGCTTGGCACGATGAGTACCAAGACGCTCCTGCAGCCAGAAATGTCCTCCTCCATCCGGGAGCAGCCCGATACCGATGAAATTCATCGAAAAACGTGAATCAGGGTCGGCAATAATATAATCGGCAGCTAGTGCGATGCTGAGACCTAACCCGACAGCAGGACCATGGATAGAAGCGACAACCGCCTTCGGCATGGTATAAAGCTTTGTCACTACCGCTTCGATATTGCTCATCACTTCATTGAATTTTTCTTCCTCACTGACTTCGGTCATCATGGTGACATCTCCGCCGGCACAGAACCCGTCACCTTTCCCGGAAAGGACAACGATTTGTTCATCACTTGCTTCCACTTCCTCGAGTGCGGCTACGAATTCTTCCAGCATCGCCACATTCAAGGCATTATATCGTTCTCCTCGCGCGATCTTCAGCTCGATTACGTTATCATTTTTCTCTAATTCAAAGTAATTCATGATATCCCCCTCTTTGATTAAAACCTCTTCTTTTCATTCGCTAATCTGCTTACAAAATCCTGCCAGTTTCGATGTAATAAAACATAAATCGCAATCATCTTTAATTAAAATTGTCTTATTCAGTGCCTAAATAAAAGAAAAAAGGTCAGACCCGGGGGCCTGACCTTTTGTTACGATTACTGTTCTTCTGGAGTGCCGTATAGTTCTTCCAACGGCTTAGTGATGATACGGCTGACATCATTGATCACCGTGTTCAATTGCTGTTCTTTTTCCATAAGCTTAGAAATCACTTCATGCTGTTGAACAAGCTGAACTACTTGCTGAGCCTGCTGTACTTCTTCTTCTGTGATTTCCTGGCCTTGCATTTGCTTTTGCTGCAAGTTGATTTGAGTTTCACGGAAGTTATCGAACATTTTCTTTGCTGCTTCATCAGCCATTACTGCTTCATATGCTTCTTTTAGTCCTTGGAATTCATCACTATAACGGATCGCTTTCTCCAAGTCATACGCGTTATCATAAATATTTGCCATTGTAAAAAATTACCTCCTGTATGTTTCACTTACTTTGATTCCTTCCCCACTATAACAAACGTGAACGAATGTGTATAGGAATAGAGCCATTATCCTAAAAATATCACAATCAAACCCTGGATAATACCAATTAAACCGCCAAGTAATGCCCCTAAATAGGTGATCATTTTAAGTTCCCGTCTGGAAATATCCAGCACCATTGCCTCCAGTCTTCCCACTGAAAAAGCCTCTACTTGTTCCTGGACAATTTCTGCCAGGTGCAGTTTCTTCATCATCGGTTCAATCCGTTCGGCAAGTAAAGTGCCCAGTTGTGACACAACTACCGGGACAGCATCCTGGATAATTTTCGAGCGAATCGGCCGCACCCACTCTGCCACAGTTCGGTTCAGCCAGTTTTCAAGAGGCAGAGTCTTGGAAACTGCGGTTCCCAATGCACGCTTGATAGTATTTTTTCCGATTCTTTCCTCAATCGCACCAACGGGCTGATGGAGCCAGTACTCTTTTTCTTTTCCGATCAGCTCTACCAGCCATGCTTTCGTTTCAGGAGCCCGTACGTATTGGAGTACCGCGGGATGGGCTTTATCTGTCAGTCCTTGTGGGGTAATAAACGAAGAAATCATATTCCCGAAAAACCCCTGGCCTGTAAGGTAGTGTTCAATCAAATCCGCAATTTTTCGTTTCCCTTCTGGACTGTCGATATAGCTCCCTATCTTCAGCTGGATATTTGCAGCCAGCTTATCTGTGGCTTTTTCCGTCTTTTTGAGCATATCAGTAGTAAGCACATCACTGAGAGGAATCGGACGATATTGTTCCATCACTTCCTCATATTGTGTTTCCACCCAGTAGGAAACCTTCCGCCTTACCTTTGCTTCATTTGTCTGTACCTCAAAGGCAGCCAGCAGTTCGCTTATTTTTTTATCCTGCTTCAAAAGCTGTTTGACTTCCTCCTGGGCCCAAACGGTCATCTGGCGCTGAAATTCACTTTCCTCGAGCTTCTTGCGGATACCCTCCGCTGTCAGAAGGTGCTGCACAACCATCCGGCCCAGCTGACGGGCGAGTTCCTGCTGCCGCTTGGGTATGAGACCTGGGGTAAACGGAAGCCGGTACTTCCCGACATATTTGGCCTCATAGGGACGGAATAACATTCTTATTGCTAAGGAGTTGGTCAGTCCGCCGATCAGTGCCCCAATCGCCATCATCATCAGTACTAATAACACTACGTTCATAACATCAACCTCATTTCCTCATCGTTCATCAGTATATATCATTTTCCCGAATAGAGAAAAGGTCATGCCACGAATAAGACTTGCATATATAAATACAAAGATGGGGAGGGCTGTACTATGTATTTTGCCATTCGATATTATACCGGTGCGCATGCCAGAATGATTGTACCAAAAGCTTATGAAAAAGAATTCCAATCGATACGGTCTATTACCTTTGGAAACCACTCCTGTGACATTCGCTGTCTGACACACCGGGAACATGATAATTTCATCATGATATCGACCAAGGCTAAAAAACAGCTGAACTTGCCGGATCACCGGATGGCTATGTGTCACATTACAGGGGATGAAGCACGCCTGACCGTCCCTTTCGGTGTTTTTACCGCTGGTTTTGAAAAGGAAGGACCCCTACTCGGTCCCCGCTCCAAATATTTCGAAGCCTTCAGTAATACTGGCCGGGAGCTTGGCTACCAGGCTCTGTTCTTTGGACATCAGCACCTCGCCACCCTCCCTGCTTATATGACCGGCTACATTTATGATCGTGATCTATGGCGCAAAGTGGAATCTCCCCTTCCGGATGTTATCTATAATCGTATTACCAATCGAAAAACGGAACATCACCCTCATGTTGTACAGGCACTGAGAACACTGAAAGAGAAATCACGTGTATTCAATCCCGGTTTCTTTAATAAAGCAACCATTATTAAATATTTGATGGAAAGCAGTCAGCTTGACCATTTTCTGCCTAAAACTATTTTCAATCCTTCCAAACAGATGGTCAGCGATATGCTAAAGCAGGATACTGTCTATATTAAACCAACCCACGGCAGCAGAGGAGAAGGCTTGTGCCGAGTGAAGCGAAATCATGATGGTACTCTTGATGTGCTAGAAGCCGACGCTCGCCATCCGCATCGCTTCCCTTCTACGGATTCCTTTTTTCAGGCTTTCTTTCCCAAAGGGAGTGCCGGGTATTTAATCCAGCCGCAAATCAATTTATTGGAAACCGAAGGAAAACCATTAGATTTCCGTGTTCATACGAATAAAGATGAAACCGGCAAATGGAAATTGACACTTATCGCCGTTAAAACAGGAAATGGTCTTAACCCAACCACCCACCATGTCTATGGAGGTAATATATACGTATTAGAAGAAATTTTTTCAGAATCTAAATGTCGTCAAATCAGACAACGACTCAAAAAAACGGCACTAGTGATCAGTGAAGAATTAGATAAGGAACATGACTACCAGTTAGGTGAATTAGGAATTGATATGGCTATCGATCAGGTGGAGGGATTGTGGATATTTGAAGTGAATGCCAAGCCAGGATTCCACCTGTTCGATCATCCCACTTTAAAAGAGCAGATGTCAGATTACTTTTCCTATCTTTACCGATACGGTCAATATTTAATGAACACAGACTGACAATTCCTGTTGTATGAAAAAAATCTCCTGGCAAAAAATAAAACTACCAAGCCTGGAGGTGAAACAATGAAAGATAAGAAGGAAAGACATCATGCGACAGAAGGAAAAGGCAAATTAGAACTCGATGTCGACCGGATGATCAATGAAGGAATGGCCGGCGGCATGGAACGATCCGTCCACGGAAGAGAACAGTTAGGACAAGTCCATGAGATACCTGAACAAAAGGATGACTAACATACAAACTAAAAAGTACGCCCGCAGCAATTGTTGCGGGCGTACTTCTTTATAGAAACCTTTAAGTCATTATCGGCTTTTGACAATCATTTGTACTGCGTCGTTGATTAGCTGCTCAGCTGAGTCCCCATTCTCCTTGCTGGTGCGTATGCAAGTTTCCAGGTTTTTAGCAACGATGTAGCCAATTGCACGGTCCATCGCAGAACGAGCGGCTGATAGCTGTGTGATGACGTCTTTACATTCTTTTTCCTCTTCCATCATCTTCAACACTCCGCGGATTTGACCTTCTATACGCTTTAAACGGTTTTTCGTTTCCTGGTTATATTGGTCCATTTTAATCTCTTCCATGCTTGTACCTCCCTTTCCTCAGGGTTATATCGTGAAACATAATTCCCTATTATCAGTGTACCCTCGTAGGTATATTATAATCGTTTTTCCTGAAAAAATAAACCCTTTTGCTTGGTATAAGTATTCCTATTGATATAATAAAGAATAACCTATAAAAAAGGAAGATACAAATGATAACTGTGAATCAGCTGCAAACGATATACCCTTCTCTCGTCTGTCTTCCAAGCGATCAGCCGCTGGAAGTCAAGGAATACAAGTGGTATCAGACTAATACGGATGAAATAGTCGGAATTAAAAAAAGCGATCTCACTGAACGGGAGATGCACATGCTTGATTTATTCCTCACACCCTACCGTTATGATACTCCCTATATAACAGAGCGGGAGCAGCAATGGCTCGATGCGATTTATCACAACCAGATAGACAGTTTTAAAAAAAATAACGCGCCGGAACGTTTCCGATTCGTCTTCTTTCAGTTGTCTGAGCGTGCCACAGACCAGGAAACTTTTCGTGAAGCTATCCAGGGGTTGTTTTCTTCTGCAATGCCGATTATTTGGGAAAATGCCCATTCTGGTTTCATCATCGAGGAATCGGTAGTTGCCAACCAGGAAGAAGACCTCTCTTATGAACCGATTATTGACGTATTAATGAGTGACTTTTATATGAAGCTTTCCTTTTATGTCAGTGAATATAATTTCCATATTGATGACGCTCCTTCACATTTTACCTGGAGCAAACACTGCTTCCAAATCGCTAACCGATACCTGAATAAAGACGTTACCAGTTTTTTGGATGTCTTACCTTACCTCTATTTGGATCATATGCCTGGGGAGAAAGGAGAAAGAATCATAACCGGAACATTGCAGGAAGTCGTTGACGAACCTGAACTGCTGGAAACCGTCAGAGTATTCCTGGAGTGTAATTCAAATGCTACCGTGACGGCCAAAAAGTTGTACATGCATCGCAATAGCCTTCAATACCGAATTGATAAGTTTATTGAAAAAACGGGAATTGATGTCCGTCAATTCCACGAAGCCTTGCCGACCTACATGGCTTTACTGCAGCTGAAAGCTGCCAATAGAAATAAACAGTAACGGTGGGCCGTCTGATATACAACGTGCACAAAGTGACCGTTTATCTTTGTGCACGTTGTCCATTTACGGTTGCTGGAGACTTAGATAGACTATATACATAGCTTATAAAACGCTTACATAAATTCAGGGAGGAATTTAGCATGGCAGAACTGAAATTAGAACATATTGATAAAGTTTATGACAAGAACGTAAAAGCGGTTGAAGATTTCAACTTGCACATCGATGATAAAGAATTCGTTGTTTTCGTAGGGCCATCCGGATGTGGTAAATCAACAACTCTTCGTATGATCGCAGGTCTTGAAGAGATTACAGGTGGAGATTTCTACATCGGTGATAAGCGTATGAATGATGTCGCGCCAAAAGACAGGGATATTGCGATGGTTTTCCAGAACTATGCTTTGTACCCTCATATGAACGTGTACGATAACATGGCATTCGGACTGAAGTTACGTAAAATGGACAAAAAAGAAATCGACCGCCGTGTCCAGGAAGCAGCCAAAATCCTTGGCTTGGAAGCATTACTTGACCGTAAACCTAAAGCGCTTTCTGGTGGTCAGCGTCAGCGTGTGGCTTTGGGGCGTGCCATTGTTCGTGACGCAAAAGTATTCTTGATGGATGAACCATTATCCAACCTCGATGCCAAGCTTCGTGTGCAGATGCGTGCGGAAATCCAAAAACTTCACCAGCGCCTCCAGACAACAACCATCTACGTGACACATGATCAGACAGAAGCGATGACAATGGCGACACGTCTGGTTGTTATGAAGGATGGCTATATCCAGCAAGTTGGTGCGCCAAAAGAAGTGTATGATAAGCCGAACAATGTTTTTGTTGGCGGCTTCATTGGATCGCCAGCAATGAACTTCCTGACTGGCACACTAAAAGAAGGGTACATTGAAGTCGGCGATGTCAATATCAAAGTTCCAGAAGGAAAAATGAAACCGTTGCGCGCACAGAATTACTTGAACAAAGAAGTAATTTTAGGGGTGCGTCCAGAAGATATTCACGATGAGCCATTGTTTATTGATGCTAACCCGGAAAGCAAAATTACTGCTCACATTGAAGTAGCAGAACTGATGGGTTCTGAATCCTACCTTTACTCGAAAGTGAACAACCAGGACTTTATCGCCCGTGTCGACTCCCGTACTGATATCAAAGGCGGCGAGGACATTGTACTTGCGATGGATATGAATAAAGCCCACTTCTTCGATGCAGAAACAGAAGAACGCATCAAATAAATAAATTATAAAAAAGGATTGTCATCTGTAAGAAGGTGACAATCCTTTTTAATAGGCAGCTTCTTGTATTCCTTTCGTCATGATTTTCCCGCATTCCACACATTGAATGACATGAATGCACTGCTGAACGGTTGCTGAATCTGGATCACCGTCTACCATCTTTGTCAGCATCACTTCTAAATACGGGCTGTAATCATCTAAGTAATCCACGATCTTCCCATGATCGACCATTTGGTTCGAACAATCTGGACAGCGGTCCTCAACCTCCTCTATTCCATTACATATCGGACAAATGACCATGCTATCCCCCCTCATCATTTATAAACGTTAACCTTTCCCCTTCCATTCCCATTTACCATCACTCTAAAAAACGACTCTGTTTCTTTATTTTTCATAAGATACTTATTCCATAAAAGGGCCGAATAGTTTACCATAATAGCGTCAGGGATGGCTGGGAAACTACTCGCTTTCCTGCGGGGGAACCGGCAAGCCTCCTCAGTCGTTTCACTCCCTGTGGGGTCTTGCCTGGCTCCTTCTCCCGCGGGAGTCTCGCAGTTTCCCAACCATCCCATCCGAAGGATGAGAGGGGCAAACCCCCTGTTATAGAGGAGACTGTCTTCTACAATCACTGATTTCAAGCACGTTTTTACAAAACTGCATATCGACGTTTCCGCTTACTCACCAAAGCAAGGAGGTCCGGGAAATTGCGAGACTCCTCGAAAATGCTACGCATTTCCTTCGTGCGGTGTCTATTCAAGAAGCTTATTCAAAGTCCAAATGGGAGAATAGTACATGGTGAGATCCCGCAGGGCTATAAGCCCGAGGAAGCTCACCGTACGTCCATGGAAAGCGAGTAAATTCCCGGACCTCCAAACCATTACTACAGTTACGGAAACAATATATCTTGAACTGAGTCTTCAGAAATTGGGAGCTTTTAAATAAAAGGAAGGAGAAGCGTAGGCCGCTTCTCCTGTTTACCATTCGTTTATCGTTGTTGTTGTCCGCCGAATTGAGATTCAGCCATTTGAACTAGACGCTTAGTGATTTCTCCACCAACAGAACCGTTAGCGCGAGAAGTAGTGTCAGGTCCAAGTTGTACGCCGAATTCTTGGGCAATTTCCATTTTCATTTGATCAAGAGCTTGTTGTACACCAGGTACTACTAAGTTGTTAGAGTTGTTTTGAGCCATTTTGTCTCACCTCCTGTGTAATTGTAGTTTGACCCACAATTCAGGAAGTATCACAAAATTTTTTTGGTAAATTTGTACAAAAAATCAGCTACTTAGCAGTCGGTTTTGTCATCGCTTTAGGATCGACATACTTTTCAAATTCTTCTTCCGAAAGTATCCCTAATTCTACTGCTGTTTCCTTCAATGTCTGATCTTTCTCAAAAGCAGTCTTAGCGATTTTAGCAGCATTTTCATAACCGATATGCGGGTTCAATGCCGTTACCAGCATTAAAGAATCTTTTAGATATTGTTCAATCTTGCCGTGATCAGGCTCCAATCCGCTCACACAGCGCTCATCGAACGATACCATGCTGTCAGCAAGCAGCTGTGCAGACTGAAGGAAGTTATAAGCGATTACTGGTTTGAATACGTTCAATTCGAAGTTTCCTTGACTCGCTGCAAAACCGATCGTTGCGTCATTCCCCATCACTTGAGCAGCCACCATAGTCACTGCTTCACTTTGTGTTGGATTCACTTTACCTGGCATAATCGAGCTACCTGGTTCGTTAGCAGGAATGGTTATTTCACCAATGCCACAGCGTGGGCCGCTTGCCAGCCATCTGACATCATTGGCAATTTTCATAACATCCGCTGCCAATGCTTTCAAAGCACCATGAGCATGGACAAGTTCATCGTGAGAAGTCAATGCATGAAACTTGTTAGGAGCGGAAATGAACGTCTTCCCTGTTTCTTCGTTGATTTTCTTCACTACTGTTTCGGCAAAATCAGGGTGAGCATTCAGACCTGTTCCGACTGCTGTACCACCAATCGCAAGTTCTTTCACATACTGCAGGCTGTCCTCCAGCATGCTTTCCGTCTTCTCGAGCATACGGTGCCAGCCGCTGATTTCCTGGCCAAGCGTCAATGGTGTCGCGTCCTGTAAATGGGTACGACCGATCTTAACAACATCCTGAAACGCTTCCATTTTTTCTTTTAAAGTGGTCTTCAATTGTTTCAAAGAAGGTAAAACGTATTCTTCTACTTTCAAGACAGCGGCAATATGCATAGCCGTTGGATAAGTATCATTCGAGCTCTGTGATTTGTTAACATCATCGTTCGGATGCAATCTTGTTTCCGAACCCTGCTCCTTCAACCATTCATTCCCTACATAGGCAATGACTTCGTTGACGTTCATATTGGATTGTGTCCCACTTCCGGTCTGCCATACGACTAATGGAAAATGGTCAACCAATTCTCCTGCAGTGATACGATCGGCAGCATAAGCGATAGCATCCGCTTTTTCCTGCTCCAATAGGCCTAATTCACTGTTCGCGCTTGCAGCGCTCTTTTTCAAGACAGCAAACCCATGAACCACCTCTACGGGCATCTTTTCATTTCCGATTGGGAAGTTTTCTTTACTCCGCTGGGTCTGGGCTGCCCAGTATTTGTCTTTTGGTACTTTCATTTCACCTAATGTGTCTTTTTCAATACGATAGTCCATGTAATATCCTCCCTCGCCTTTTGAAAAAATCTTTAGAAAAACTTTGCTTGCCACCAACTACTGAATGGGGATAGCCAAAGTATTTCTTTTCCTTCCATGCTTTAAGAAGTTTACCTTTATTAAAGTACACGTCCAATTATAACAAAAATCTTCTCCCGGCATCATATAGTACAAAAGGTTTTATGAGAATAAGCAACTTTCTGACTATTTACATTATTCAGAAACAAATGTATAGTAAAGGTATCAACTCGGAAAGGAGGCAGGAAGGCACTACATACAACGTGAAGGAGGGATGATTACCGAAACACGTTTAGTAGCTGATTTTCTTGCTCGATTTTTCACTGGGTTAAATAATGGATTAGTGGTGAAAGAAGCCCTGTGGGAGGGCTTCTTTTTTGTTAATGTAAGAAGGCCGTCTTCATATAGACTTGGCGACAAAACAGGTTTTGGTCCTGTATACTTAAAGCATATTATTGATTGGAGGGAAGGTTATGCCAAACATATGGACACATATTCACTTCGCACAATCATTGTTGGATACACTTGAGAATACGGAACGTTTCAAGGTTCTCTCCTCATTCATCAATCTAGGAGCGCAGGGACCTGATCCCTTTTTCTATCATCGGTTCTGGCCATTTCTGAAAAGTGAAGGAGTCGAGGAAGTCGGTATGCGACTCCATACGGAAAACTGCGGGGGTTTTCTCCTGGAGCTTATTGATCAAGGAAAAAATGCTGCCGCCCCTGTACAGGCTTATATTTTTGGGTTTGTCACCCACCATATTTTAGACCGAAATACCCATCCTTACATACATTATCGTGCCGGGTATGAAGGGAACAAGCACCAGAAGCTGGAAGTGATCATCGATACCCTCCTCCTGGATCGTGAGAGGAATTTGAAGACATGGCGTAATCCGGTCCATAAAGAAATCGATATGGGCAAACAGCTGGATAAAGGATTGATCCATCTGCTTCGCAACACCATTGAGCAATATTTCCCCGACTTGACTGCTGATCTTCCTGAAGATTATATTCAGGCATCGTATCGCGATATGAAGACTGCCATGCGCGTCTTATATGACCCGGCAGGCTGGAAAAACAAGCTGCTCGGCTCGCTCGTTTCCTCCTTCTCTCACCAGCCGGTTGAGGAAACGGAAGATTATCTCAATACGAAGGAACAAGAATGGCGGCACCCGGCTACCGGAGAAACCAGGCAGGAATCCTTTGACACCCTTTATATCAATGCATTTGAAGAAGGTAAAGATATCCTGTACCTAGTGACAGAGTATTGGAGAAACGGGGAAGCAGAATTTGAGCAACTGAAAGAAAAGCTGTCCGATATATCTTATGACACCGGTGAGCCCCTTCATAAAAAACTGACAAACCAGTATAGTGAACCGATTGTATAAGAAAAAAGCAAGTGGACAGCCCAAAACATCCACTTGCTTTTTTAAGTATGAATTTCCACTTTATCCTGTAACTTTGTCTGATCTTTTGCATCTTTGGCTCCTTTTTCAATATCCACTTTCTGGAGCAATATCAAACCTGCTACAAAAAAGACGACAAGTGCCAGGATGCCCAGACGGCTTGAACCAGTCAATTGACCGACTAAAGCGAATAGGAATGGACCAAATATGGCAGCGAATTTGGAAGATATCCCATAGAAACCAAAGAATTCGGCATGACGATCGCCAGGCACCATACGGCCAAAGATCGACCGGCTTAATGATTGAGCTCCACCCTGAACCATACCGACACAAGTGGCTAAAAGATAAAAGTGAAGGGCTGATGTCATAAAATAGCCAATAATGACGATGATGATATATACGACTAAACTGAGCGACAGCGCATGTTTTGCCGTAATTTTCCCTGCAATCCATCCAAAAAAGAAAGTGAACGGTATCCCGACAAACTGGGTGATTAAGAGAGCAAGAATCAAATCGTTACTGCCGATGCCGATATCCCTGCCGTACACCGTCGCCATTTTAATGATAGTAGAAATACCATCATTGAACAGCCAGAATGCTACTAAGAACAGTAACAGCTGCTTATATTGCCTGATTTCCTTGAAAGTAGTGCCGACCCGCTGGAAGCCTATCTGCGCGAAAGATTTCGTCCGCTTCGGTTTGACCTTCTTTTCCTCAAAAATATTCTTAAATAAAGGGATGGAAAATATCAGCCACCAGATACCCACCGATACAAAAGCGAGTCTGGTTGCCATCAATGTGTCTGTGATGCCGAATAGTCCAGGCTGCATAATCATTAGCAGGTTGATAGCGAGAAGCACACCTCCGCCAATATATCCGAAAGCGAAACCCCAGGCTGATACTTTATCCATCGTATCCTCCTCGGCCACTTCCGGCAGAAAAGCATCATAGAAGACGTTACCTCCTGAGTAGCCTATTGTGCCAACTACCATCAGAACGGAAGCAAGCAGGTAATCCCCTTCCCCTACAAGAGCCATAAGAATACTGGCAACCATTCCCATAAATGCAAAGAACATAAGGAACTTCTTTTTAGCGGCAGAGTAGTCGCTGATAGCCCCAAGGACAGGCGCAAGTACAGCAACAATCAACACGGCAATGGATTGTGTATATCCCCAATAGCTGGCGGCAAGCGACTCTTTCAGTCCTGAGGCTGCTACATCATAATAAAAAACGGGCAGTACGGCCGCCATCATGGTTGTGGCAAAAGCAGAATTACCGAAATCATAAAATACCCAACTTAAGACCGGCTTCTTTTTCATATGCTTCCCCCATCGGAATACGACTTGTTATACTAAGCATAGCAAAATTTTACTGAAGTGATGCAATGTTTTTTCAGAATATTTTCTTAGGAGGAAGCGAATGAAAATTGCTGTATTCGGAGCTACCGGGAGAGTCGGATCTTATATGATGACATTTGCCTTGGAAGCAGGCTGGCAAGTTAAGGCTCTCGTACGAGCTCCCGAAAAAATCACTCAAAAAACACCTCAACTCGAAGTAATCAAAGGAGATGTTTTCGCCAAGCATTTAGTAGAAAAAACAATCGCAGGCTGTGACGCCGTCTTTGTCAGCCTTGGCACTGATAAAACAAATACACTTTCAGCCTCTGCCCCTCACATTGTTGCAGCAATGAAAAAACACGGAGTCATGCGAGCAGTGATCATAGGCACCGCCGGTATTTTAGACAGCCGCCACCAACCAGGGAAATACCGGTTTGAAACACCAGAAAGCAAACGAAAAACCACTACGGCAGCTGAGGAACATTTGAAGGCCTTTCAAATATGGAAAGCAAGCGGTCTGGAATGGACGTATGTCTGTCCCACTTACCTGCCTGATGGTGAGCCAACGGGTGAGGTTCGCTGCGAGACGGGGGGACTGCCAGAAGATGGTAAAAAAATAACTGTAGGCGACACAGCCTGCTTCGCCTTTCGGACCCTTCATGACAACCGATTTGTCCGCCAACGAATCGGGATTTGCTATTGAATGGGAAAATGGTCTTTTAAGAGACAATCTAAATAAATGTGAGATAAACACTAGCGGATGAGAGAAATTTAAGCGCCCATGAGAGACAAATGTTGAAAATAAAAGAGATAAAAATTGGAATAAGAGTGACACTTTTAAAATTAAGAGAGACAAGTTGTCTATTATAAGAGTCAGTTGCTTATAAAAACCACCACCTGTCAGCTAACAGCATTGCCTTAGCCTCAGGTGGTGGTTTTTATTTATGGATACAGGCCGAAAAATTCTTCTAACGTTTCTTCCTGTTGATGGATTTCTGCGGCTGGCTCTTTGCCTACATAACGTAAATGCCACGGTTCATAGGCATAACCAGTGATATCTGATTTTCCTTCTGGATAACGGATGATGAACCCATATTCATGGGCATGATCTGCCAGCCACTGACCTTCCTTCGTTTCGATGAAGTCTTGATCCAGCTTAAAGGCAGCGGCAGCTGATGTTATATCCATCGCAAGGCCGGTCTGGTGTTCACTTGTACCAGGCTTGGCAGAAAACTGGTTAGCATGTTCTTCCCCATTTTTCTTCACATTATCTTCATAGATCAGTTTCTGACGTTCATATGAGCGATACCCAGATGCTGCAATGAGTTCCACTCCGTCCTGCTTCGCTCCCTTGAACAATTCTTCCAAAGCCTCGGCAGCTTCCAGACGCATTTGTTTTTTCTCATGAAATTCCTCAAATGGGAAAGCAACTTCTGGTACAACAAGGTCATTCGGTTCAAAACCGTCCGGAAGCTTCCTGCTTTTATTCACCACTACAGTTAGAGCCTGCGGTTCATCTACCGTAACCACTTCATCTCCTTTATCTGTAGCAGATCCTTCTGCAGCACCCTCTTCTTTATTCTCAGAGTCGTTACTCTCTTTCTGTCCCTTTTCTTCCTTACTTTCTTCACCAGCTTGATTGGATTCGCCTTCTTGCTCAGGTTTCTCGGGAGCTTCCGGTTGGGAATCGTTATCTGCAGGCGTCGACTCATTTCCGGTTTCATTACTGAGCCCGCTGCACCCGGCCGCTAGCAGTAATAAAAAAACAAACATCAGACTGTAAAATCGTTTCATGGCCAGTATCCTTTCTTAAAAACTTAGCTCATTGCCAATAAGTATAAAAATCTACTAGACAACTATAACATGGAAAAAGAATATTTTTACAGTCTTTAATCCAAAAAGACCGGCTCACCTTTATGGTGAACCGGTCTGATATCTAATTATTATTCCCAAGTATAAGGCTGGTACTGCTTGCTTAAACGATCAAAACTATCTCGGTCTTCATTCGCGATTGCCTCATTGATCTTTTCATCCAATCTATGTTTATTGAACTCGTAACTTAATTCATCAAGAATCAATCTGGAGGCTAGCTGTAAACCAAAGGATAATTCTCGTTTAGCTGTAATTGTCTTATTTCCATAAACAGGGCTTCTTCGCAACACGTAATTGATTTTTTGCTTTTTCATGTGGCTTACCCCCTAATGACTTTTTTCTATTATGCAGGAAATCGCCGCGTTTTGCAACAATTTTCTGAATATTTACTATACAGTTCCCTGCAAATAATCTATTTAAACCTCAACTTAACGATTATTATTATGTAAATATTGGAAGTTGAAGAATCAAAAAGTCCCACCCGGCTGCAGCCCGATGGGACAAGTTATATGAGTCTCTAAACTCAATTTTCACTCTTGCTATTTTTACTCCTTTAAAAAGTCCGGAGTCTTTTTATTACTCTAAGCAATAATTTTACTATACCTTTTTATCCTTCTTTCTGACCTTTCACTACCATTTCAGCTACTTGAAGCGTACGCAGCGCCTGGTTGCGGACGGCTTCTTCTACATCTTCCTGCATATTGCCTTCAGCATCTACGGTTACGCTGGTTCCATATGGGTTCCCACCTGATGAGAATGCTGCATCATTTGTGTATCCAGGTGCTGCAATCAACACGCCCCAGTGGAAGAGACTTGTATATAGATTCAAAATAGTAGCTTCCTGGCCGCCATGAGGGTTTTGCGCTGAAGACATTGCACTTGCTACTTTATTCACCAATTTCCCTTGGAACCAAAGACCGCCAGCCTGATCCATCAACTGCTTGAACTGTGCCGGAACGTTACCGAAACGTGTCGGTACACTGAAAATATAGGCGTCCGCCCATTCCAGATCATCTACTTTAGCTTCAGGTACATCTTTGGTCGCTTGATAATGTTCTTTCCAGGCGGGATTTTGCTCAATGGCTTCCATTGGCGCAAGCTCAGGAGCCTTCACTAATTTGACTTCTGCCCCAGCCTGCTTCACTGCATCTTCGGCCCACTTGGCCATCTTATAATTGGTTCCGGTTGAACTGTAATAGATTACTGCTACCTTTACATTTGCCATAAATGATCTCTCCTCACTTTCATTATTTTTTCAAGCAGGTTATACTGCCCTTTTCACATTTTAACTACATTCCCGCCCTCCATACACTTCAAACTAAAGAATCTTCAATTGAAGATATATGATGCCACTGGTCACTTCAAAAATAGGAGGAATCAGACGACAGGGGCTGGTTGTTGAACTGTTTTATCTATGGACATAAAGCACAAATAAAAAGACTGCTCCAATAAGTCCGTGCTGGACTTATGGAACAGCCTGATGAAACAGGATGACTCCCTTAAATTACCATTTCGTAATAGGCCGGATATGTCCAATAAGCATCCGTCCACCCTCTTTGAATGGATAATTCTTCAAAACTTCTTGCCTGGCTGCCATAAAAACTAATCAATGCTTGTTCCGGCGTTTCTGACTCGGGGTTATAAGATAATAAGACTGGTTTAGAAAATTTCATTCCATCTACTGCACCTTCTATAATAACGGTTTCTTGAATAATCACACACCCACCCCTTTTCATAAAATTCTAAATATTGTAATAATTTCTCTGTTGATTTGTATATACCCTTGTAACAAAAAAGTAATCATCTTTTAATTTAATGGATGATTTGTTTGCTTCATACAAAGAATATTGCCATGCTGCAAATACTGTGACAGAGGCTATCATTGTTTCTCTAGACTTATCCACGAAGGCTTTGGTAAGCTATTTATGCTCGACAGCCTAAATTGCGGAGGCATTACGATGAATGAATATGAAAACCTGAAACGAGGAGAAAAAGGGGCATGGCTCAGTATCATCGCCTACCTTGTTCTGGCAGCAGTAAAATTGACCATCGCTTATATCGGGGGCTCTTCAGCTCTGCGCGCCGATGGATTAAATAATACGACGGATATCATCGCGTCACTCGCCGTCCTGATTGGCTTGAGAATCTCACGAAAACCCCCGGATGAAGACCATCATTACGGCCACTTCCGCGCAGAAACAATTGCCTCGCTGATCGCGGCTTTTATTATGATGACCGTGGGGCTCGAAGTACTTTTCGGTACCTTCCAGGCAATGTGGTTAAATGAATATAATCAGCCAAGCATGCTGACCGCCTGGACAGCCTTAGGCGGGGCTATTGTCATGATCGGTGTCTACCGCTTCAATCTATCTTTATCAAAAAAAATCGACAGTTCTTCCCTTTATGCCGCAGCCCAGGATAACCGCTCCGATGCCCTTGTCAGTCTTGGAGCTTTCACAGGTATCATTGGAGCACAATTCGGCCTGTTTTGGCTCGACCCACTCGCCGGTTTCATTGTCGGTATCATCATTTGTAAAACAGCATGGGATATCTTTTACGATTCTACACATACATTGACCGATGGATTTGATGAAGACCTGCTGCAGGATATCCGATATCATATTTCCAGAAATCAAGGTGTCTGGGAAGTAAAAGATGTTAAAGGGCGGCTGCAGGGCAACATTATCCTGATTGATGTGACCATTCTTGTCGATCCCCATATCAGTGTTCAGCAAGGCCATAACATCACGGATGAAATCGAGGATATGCTCGAGAAAGAGTTGAATATCCGTTATGCCCAAATCCACATTGAACCATATGAAGAAAAATAAAGCCATGTCCCAGGGAGGTCATTTCCCGGCGACATGGCTTTATTACTAGCACTAGAAGTTACATTCCCTTTCTGTAAAGGTAAACGGGGGTGTTAATCATATTTGGTGGTTTCTTTCACTGACAAAACAGTCTACCAGCTCATCGATATTCTTCCAGCCAAAAGCGGTCTCCTCATACGTACCTTCTCCAATTGTCACCATTTCGGCTTCAACCTGCTTCGCTCCGTATTTACGGTAAAATTCGCTGGATGGGTTATTCGTAAGCACCCAAACGAGAAGCGAGTGATAACCAGCTTCCTTCATCTCTTTCCCGAATGCTTCTAATAGCATTCCGCCAAGTCCCTTTCTTTGATAGGAATCGAGCAAATATATGGCATAGATTTCTCCATCATAACCGTAATGCTTGGTCCGCTCTTTCCCGCCTGAAACAAACCCCACGACTTCTCCCTGATCATTTTCAACGACAAGAGCAACCTGGCCGTTCACCGGCACCTTCAACACCGCTTCCCACAAGGCGATTCGGTTTTCAACGGTAATATTACTTACATCTTTTTCATCTATCAGATCTTTGTATGTAGATTTCCAGCTGCTGACATGTACATGAGCTATTTTTTCTGCATCTTCAAATACAGCTTTTCTTACTTTATACATGGGATGTCCTCCTTTTACATTAAATAGGAATGCCGGCAGCATTCGAGAAACGCTGCCAGCGATCATTCATGTTAACACTGAAAGCTGACAATACGGTCGGTGTCGATACCGAAATACACCCATTGTCTGCGACGGGGACGCCAGCGATATCCTGCAACAGATTGACGGCCAATAAACACCGGATAAAACCAGAACCGCTGTCCGTTACGTAATCTTACACGCGTCATCCGGTATAAACAGCGGTAAAAAGCAACCGGATCTACTGCATAAACGCCTGGTCCTCCCTGATATGTCTGCGGACCAAATTGAGGGACATCGGATGGTGGTGGTGGCAATTGCATTGTCTGACCTGGTCCTCCGCCTCCTGGACCCGGGAATCCGCCTGGTCCTTGACCGGGAAATCCGCCTGGTCCTCCTGGAAAACCGCCCGGTCCGCCAGGGAATCCTCCTGGTCCGCCCGGAAATCCTCCTGGGCCTCCACCGGGACCCTGACCTGGAAAGCCGCCTCCTCCTGGGCCTAAACCAGGAAATCCACCAGGACCCTGCCCCTGACCTGGGCCGCCAAAGCCTGGTAAATTAAAAAATCCTCCTTGTTGTCGATCCATATACGATCAAACTCCTTTATAGGAATAATCTCTACACTATATGCATCTCAACAAGGCGTGTGACTAGAGCGTTACCAAAAAGACAGTAGCAATCGCTCCCACTACCACAAGGATAATGTTCAATCCAAACCAAGCTAAAGCAATGGCTACTGCTCCACCGATCAGGCCGACATGAGGAGCATCGGGCTTCACCGTCATTATACCTGGAAAAATGAGAGCGCCAAGTGCTGCGTATGGAATAGCATTCAACCACCTGTCCACCCAGGCAGGGAAATTCAATTTATCTACAATGAAGGCCGGCAAAAAACGAGGTACTGCCGTTACAACTGCCATACCTATTATCACCCAGATCATTGTTCTTCCTCCCCTTTCAGCACGAAGATCCCACAGCTTCCTCCGATGATGGTGCCAAGCACAATCGCCCAGCCATCACTCATAAATAAGGAAAATAGAAAATTGATCAGCATGGCGAGTATGGCTATAAGGGCTACCTTCGTCTCTTTTTTTACGGATGGGATCAACAAACCGATAAACATTGCATATAAGGCAATTCCCATACTTTGACTGAGTCTGTCTGGTATCACATCTCCCAGTACTCCGCCTAAGAATGATCCGCCTACCCAGGATATATAAGCAGTTAAGATTAAAGCTCCATAGAACCAGGTACCATAAGGTTCCTTCGCTTCTTTATTATGCAAGGAAGAAACGGTGAACGTCTCATCGGTAAGGCCAAGTGACAAGGGCACCTTCCACTTCAAGCTAATATCACGAAGGCGGTTCATAAAAGACAAACTCATAACAAAATGACGGAAATTCAATACGAAAGTAGCGATAACAATTTCGACCATGCCAGTTCCAAGCGCAATCATATTCGCCCCCATAAACTGCGCAGCACCAGCAAAAACAAGAATACTCATTAATGTCAGTTCCAGATTAGTAAGTCCTGATTGTCTTGCCAGCACTCCATATGTAATCGCAATCGGCAAATAGCCGAGCATGATAGGAAATCCTGCAGCAATTCCCCGTTTGATCATCATCAAGCGTGCAGATTGGTTGGTTACAGCAACAGCATTAGGTTCCACGACATTCCCTCGCAATCATTAGAAAAAATTGGCATGCTGCCTTTAATTTTAACGAAATATGACATATGCCTTCTTTGTTTATAAATTGGTTTTCTTCTCAACGATAGAAAATTTCCACTATTATACACAATTATAACGGAACTTGAAAGAATTTATAGTAATTACGCTTACGAAGAAAATTTTGACATCAAGATATGCATTGACAACAATCCTTGCTTTCCTTTATATTTACTTTACAACATAAAAGCGTTTAAGTATAAAAGATTTGCATAGGAATGCCGCAGTAGTATAGTCAGAAACAGCAGTCAGAGACTGGGTGTACGCTGAAAACCCAGGTTTCTTTCTTTTACGAAATACAGCATTCGTTAAGCGTGTTTTCTTTTTCAAGAGTGGATGAACATTTGTCATCAAACAGGGTGGTACCGCGGAGTAAGCTTCGTCCCTACAGAGGGATGAAGCTTTTTCTATGTCTGCGTGCCAAATACCCTCCTGGCACATTCGCTTGATAGACCTTATTTATTAGTGGGAGGAATTGTCTTGTTACATTTACAGCCTAAGAACTTACCTCGGTTAATGGAATCTATCGGCATGCTGGCCGTCATTGTCATCCTGATCAGTTATTTCATTATCGAACTGCAGAGTGTGCCCCATGTACCGATTTTACTGGCGGTGCTGATTATGATTACGTATGGATTTGCAAGAAAGTTTTCCTTTAAGCACCTCCAGGAAGGTATGGTGCAGGGAGCTCAATCCGGGATGGGAGCTGTACTGATTTTTTTCCTGATTGGTATTCTGATCAGCAGCTGGATGGCAAGCGGGACAATCCCAGCGCTTATGGATGTATCGTTTGCTCTTGCAGGCGGCTCCTGGTTTTTGGCAATCGTATTTACAATTACAGCCATTACCGGCGTTGCACTCGGCAGTTCATTCACAACAAGCGCAACATTAGGCGTCGCTTTTCTTGGGGTAGCCCAGTCTATGGATGCTTCTCTTGCCATGACTGCCGGAGCGATTGTTTCCGGAGCATTTTTTGGAGATAAAATGTCTCCTCTCTCTGATACGACCAACCTTGCTTCTACAGTGGTCAAAGTAGATTTATTCGAACATATCAAAAACATGACCTGGACGACAGTCCCGGCCTTCATTATTAGCTTTATCTTGTTTGCTGTCTTGTCTCCTCAAAAACAGGTAGAGTCCGAAAATTTAAAAACGATCCACCAGACATTGAATGATTCTGGTCTGGTCCATTGGAGTTCATGGATACCAGTACTTGTTTTACTTGCCATGACTGTTACCAAACGGCCGGCATTCGTCGCCTTAGCTGTGAGCAGTATAACAGCGACACTCATCGCGGGAGTTCGCGATGTGTTGCCATGGGGAGAATTATGGAGTACGTGGTTCGCCGGATACAGTGCCAGCACAAATAATGAAATGGTAAACGAAATGCTTTCCCGAGGTGGGATTGAAAGCATGCTATTTACTATATCACTTGTCATTATTGCCCTGGCCCTTGGAGGATTACTCTTTGTGACCGGCGTCATTCCAGCTGTTTTATTCCATGTTCAGCGCCTGCTGCAATCCGTACGGACAATCACTTTATCGACTGCTTTTACTGCAATCGGCATCAATGTGTTTATTGGTGAACAGTACCTGTCCATTTTGTTGACTGGTGAAGCCTATCAGGACGTCTATGATCGGGCAAAGCTTGCCAGAAAAAACTTGTCACGTACACTGGAAGATGCCGGAACAGTAATCAATCCGCTTGTACCTTGGAGCGTCTGTGGTGTATTCCTTGCTGATGTCCTTGGAGTAGCAGTCATCGATTATCTTCCATTTGCGTTTTTCTGTTTGTTAAGCCCAATACTGACAATCATTTATGGACTGACCGGCAAAACAATTACAAAACAAGCATAGTTTATTTTAAAAGATAAGAAAGTATAAAATTTTAGCTGGCTAGCTTCAGCGCCCAGACTCTCGCGACATAAGCACCCCGTCTTGCGGAAGGGAAGCACACCTTCCTCCAGCCGTTTTGCTTATGCGTGTCGTGTCTTTCAGGGCGCTTACGCTTTTCCTATGCATAACATCTTTGTTTTCAATGAAGACTAAAAGAAAACAAGGAGTATGATATATGGATAAGCATGAGGAACATTTACAAGAAGGCTGGAAAATGGACCATGCGGAACCCGATATCATCAAAGAGGACCTGGCGATATACCAGACGCTGGTTGCCAATGTCTGTATGATTGGTGCTGAGGGCTCAGACGATTGGGTGTTGATTGATACCGGGATTGCCCGCTATGGAGAACGGATACAGGCAGCATGTGAAAAGCGGTTCGGAAACCGTCCTCCCAAAGCAATCATATTGACCCATGGCCACTTTGATCATGTAGGATCTGCCAAATACCTATGCAAACATTGGAATGTCCCTTTGTTTGTCCATCCAATGGAATGGGATTATGTCATTGGAAGACGGGATTATCCGGTCGGGGATTCAACCGTAGGAGGCGGGACGATCGCTTTACTCTCCCCGTTCTTCCCATCACGTGGAAAAAATCTTGCCAAGTTTGCGGAAAAATTGCCAGAAGACGGATCATTACCATTTTTACCGGATTGGCGTTATATCCATACCCCAGGTCATACACCGGGACACATTTCATTATTCCGGGAAAAGGACCGGGCCTTGATTGCAGGCGATGCTTTTGCCACCGAAAAAACGGAATCCAGTTTATCTGTTTTCACCCAGGCCCAGCATGTACACGGGCCACCTGCGTATTATACGCACAACTGGAGGGAAGCAGAAGCCTCCGTCAAACTTCTGGCGGAACTTGATCCTTCCGTCGCCATTACCGGACATGGTCTTCCAATGGAAGGAGAAGTCCTTAACAAACAATTGAATGAACTGGCAGATAATTTTCGCGAACTTGCAATCCCTAAACATAAGCGGAACATCCATTAATTCCACTCTGTTTCAGGATGAAGCAGTTCGGCAAGCTTTTTTAAGCCTTCCAATAACCGTGGAGACGGTCTGCAGTACAGTGATTCTTCGAGAACATGAATTCTATCCTCTTTTATTGCAGGCATCTCCATCCAGCCCGGTCGCTTTTTCACAAGCGCCGGGTTCATTTTTTCTTCTTTCACTCCTACCCATACCATACAGATATGGTCCGGGTTACGTTCTAAAACATCATCCCAATCTGTTTTAACATTCGCTTCCGTTTCTGTGCGGAAAATATTATACCCCCCGGCAAGTTCACTGATTTCTGTCAGCCAGTTCGCTTTGCCAGGAGTGAAAATTGGTTTCGGCCACCACTCCCAATATAATGAAGGGCGATCTTTTAGCTCCTCCGCCTTGTTACGGTAAATAGTAATCGTTTGTAAAAACTCTTCTTTCCTACCCCTGGCCTCAGCTTCTATCCCAATCGCCTCCCCAACAGTGACAAGATCCTCTCCGATCTCTTCTATTGTATTAGGATTGAGAATAATGAACGGCAGCCCCTTTTCTTTTAAGCCTTCGATGTTTTTTTCCATTCCTGGCACACTCAGTGATGCCAGTACAAGGTCGGGTTCCAGTGCTGCGACTTTATCGATATCAATCGATAAGTCAGGACCGACGCGCGGAAGCTGATTAACGCTTTCCGGCCAATCCGAATAGTCATCTACTCCGACCAGCCACTCCGTTTTCCCTAGATATTCAAGTAATTCTGTATTACTGGGGCAAATCGACACAATACGCAAAACGTCCCCTCCCATTTCTGAATTGTCAGGTATTTCATTTTCTTCCATTATAGCTTATATTTAAAGTATCGATAAACGAAAGGAAAGGGTGAAAGGATGAAGCCGGTATTATTGGAAACTTCAAACGGACTGGTTGAATTCAGGTATGAAGGACAAGGACCAGTGATATTGTTACTGAAAGGTGGCCATTGCAGCCGTGATACGGACCTTTCCCACCAAAGTCTGATCCACGAAGGTTATAAACTGCTGACCGTTTCTCGTCCAGGTTATGATAAAACCGATATTAAAGCCGGAAAGACACCGGAAGACTTTGCAGACACCCTGATAGAAATCCTGGATCACCTGGCAATCCCATCTGTCCAGGTGATCGCTGTATCCGCAGCCGGTCCAACAGGACTTGCCCTGGCTTATTATTACCCTGAGCGTGTTACTTCTCTTATATTGGAAGCTGCACTTGTCACTCCTTGGGAGGTAAGGTTTAAACGCAAAGGAAAGCTGTTGTTTGGTCCGGCGGGGACCCTCGTCTGGAAAGGACTCCGGGGATTATTGAAAGTACAGCCGGATTTCGTCATGAAAATGATGCTCAAAGAACTGACAACGGAAGATCCTGAAAAATTACTAAAACAGTTATCCAGTCAAGATCGTAAGTTCGTCTATGAGATGTTAGCCACTTCCCATTCCGGAAAGGGATTTTCCGCGGATTTGGAGCACCAGCCGATTGATTTATCTAAACTAACCGTCCCTGTATTAGGTATGTACGCCAAGAAAGATGGCAGTGTTCATTATTCGAATGCTATTCTGCTGCAATCACTTGTCCCCCATAGTGAAATTTATGAAGTACCGGCAGACAGCCACCTAATCTGGATTGGAGAACACGCAAATGCTGTCTGGCGAAAACGACTGGACTTTTTACAGCAGCATACGAAAAAGCCATCTGCAAAACAAACGGTGGAGAGCCGTTAAAAAAAGCTGTTTCCAATGGCTTAGATCAGCCTTTTGGAAACAGCTTTTTATTAATCATCTTGTTCGGTCAAAATCACAGGGCCATCGGCGGTGATGGCAACTGTATGTTCATACTGGGCCGACAAGGAACCATCAACCGTCCGTGCCGTCCAGTTGTTGGTGTCCATCTTGCTTTCCCAGCCTCCGATATTTACCATGGGTTCAATGGTTATTACCATACCCTCTTTTAAGCGAGCGCCTTTTCCGGCTTCACCAAAGTGAGGGATGTATGGATCCTCATGAATCGTTTCACCGATACCATGACCGGTGAAATCGCGGACCACTGAATACCCTTCGCCTTCCACATAACTTTGAATCGCATGACCAATATCACCAATACGGTTGCCGACACGAGCCTGCTCAATCCCTTTATATAAAGATGTCTTGGTTACGTCCATTAATTTCTGTGCTTCTTCACTGAGGTTGCCGACTGGATGGGTCCATGCGGAATCCGCCAATCCGCCGTTTAAGCGAATGACCATATCGACCGTCACAATGTCTCCATCTTTCAATTCATCTTTTCTCGGGAAACCGTGGCAGATCTCATCATTAATCGAAGCACAAGTAGCAAATTCATAGCCTTGGTAGCCTTTCTGTTCAGCTGTAGCTCCGTGCTTCTCTAAATACTTTTCGACGAAATTTTCTATATCCATCGTCGTGATGCCAGGCTTGATAAAAGTCCGCAATTCTTTATGCACCTGTGCCAGCAGTTTACCAGCTTCGTGCATTAATTCGATTTCCCGTTTGCTTTTTCTTTTTATCATATTCTGTTCCCCTCTTTCCAATATATCAATATCCTTCAACTATTATAGATAATAACGAAATATAATGTGATAGGCTAACCATACGCTATTGTATCAGATTGAGTGCTAAACACCACAATACACGCAGCTGACATACCTGTGAACGCACCAGAATCCCATCTTACTCAATTTTTACTATTTCCTCTATTTACAATAACAAAAAGATAGGCTACTGTATTCAATAAAATAAAAGAGGTGGATAACAATGGAAATACGTCGTTTGTATTCGGAAGATGCCGCCGCTTACTGGGACCTTCGCATAGAAGCACTACAGACTTCTCCTGATGCATTTATCACTACCTATGAAGATGCTGTGGCCAAGGAGAATCCCATCGCACAGGCAGCAGACCGGATGACTAGTAAAAATAATTTTACATACGGAGCTTTTATCAATTCCAATCTGGTCGGCACGGTAACCATGCTGCGTCAATCCCACAAAAAGTTTTCTCATAAAGCGGATATTCTTGCTATGTATGTCTCCCCTCACTCTCGTGGAAAGAATATAGGAAAGTGGCTGCTGCAGCAAGCTATTGAAGATGCAAGACAAACAGGCATAGAACAGTTACTTTTAGGCGTTGTGTCTACTAATGAACCAGCTGTTCGTTTATATCAATCCCTCGGATTTATGGTGTTTGGAACTGAAAAGAACGCCATTAAAGATGGCAGTATTTATTTTGATGAATATATGATGGTCCTATTTTTAACGTAATTACTATTTTCTAACCATCACTACCATACACAATGAAACTTATTTCCAGAGAAATCGTATATTAACAGGAACATAAAGAAGGTGGGATACGATTGATAACAATTAAAAACGTGACGAAAGAATATGCCGGAAAAACAGCAGTCAAAAACCTGGACTTAGTCGTCCCCGACGGAAAGATTTTCGGGTTCCTCGGTCCGAATGGAGCCGGGAAATCAACGACAATTAAAATGATTACCGGTATACTCCCAATCGACGATGGGATAATTACCGTGAACGGTTATGATATTGCCAGCCAGCCGATTGAAGCGAAGAAAATTTTTGGGTATGTACCAGACAGCCCGGACATTTTCCTCCGCTTAAAAGGGATCGAATATTTGAACTTCATCGGAGATATATTTGATATTCCAAAAGATACCCGCGAGGAAAAAATCGAGGATTTGACGAAAAGCTTCGGGATATATGAAGCGCTTGACGACCATATCCAAACCTATTCCCACGGAATGCGACAAAAAATTGTTGTCAGTGGTGTACTGCTGCACGACCCTGATGTATGGATACTAGATGAACCGTTGTCCGGACTTGACCCAAAGTCATCCTATACGTTAAAAGAAATGATGAGAGAACATGCTGCCAAAGGAAATACTGTCTTTTTTTCCACCCATGTCCTCGAAGTAGTGGAGCAATTATGTGATGAAGTAGCCATCATTAATAAAGGTAAGCTTCAGTTCAGAGGTAATATGAAGGAAATGAAGGAACAATTTGAAGCTGATGAAACACTGGAGAAAGTCTTCCTGGAGCTGACCAGTAATGAATAAGACGCTCCGCTTAATCCGAACGATGTTAAAAATGCAGTATTCTTTGGCAGGCAAAAGCAGCGGAGAAAAAATCGGATATGTTTTGTTAGCAATATTTTTGATTCCTTTCTCAGGCATTATCATCAGTGTTCTGAATGCCATCGTAGAAACACTATACGACCAGCTGGCGCCGACAGGAAATGAAAACGCACTGCTTGGTCTATTGTTCGTCGGGATGACCATTGTTCTGTTGTTTGTCAGCTTGAGCTCGGTCCTAAGCTCCTTTTATTTTGCTGAAGATATTGAGGGTTTTATTCCCTACCCTTTCCATCCCTACCAGCTGCTTGCCGGAAAAGCCGCGGCACCATTCATCAACCTGTATGTGACGAGCGGTGTCCTGATGGTACCTATCTTGACGTTATACGGAATCCATAGTGGCGCAGGATTCACCTATTACATATTTGCCCTATTACTGTTCCTTGTTTTTCCAGTCATTCCTTTTACGATGATGGCCATTCTATTGATGTTTTTCATGCGCTTTGCCAATATAGCAAAAAATAAAGATCGCACTAAAGTGTTCGCCGGTCTGCTTACTTTTGTATTTATAATCGGCTTCAACGTTATCATCCGTCTGAATCAAAATCCCGAACAGACCGCTGAAGGAGCCGCACAGCTCATTGAGCAGCAAAATGGACTATTGAATGTAATTACTGGCATGATTCCTACCGCTTATTTCAGCACAATGGCATTACAAAATGCAAAAGGGTTAAATGGATTATTTTTCCTGATGCTGATGCTCGCTATTTCTGCAGGAGCTATCTTCTTATTCCTAACTGCAGGTCAAAAGTTTTATTTCAAAGGTGTGCTCGGCCTTACAGCAGGAAGTACGAAAAAATTCGATTCTGGGAAGGTCGCTAAAAAAATTAAATCTCAGCCCGTATTTTTGGCATTACTTTTAAAAGAGTTACGGATCATTTTCAGAACACCGACATTCTTCATGCAGATTGTTGTGCAGAGTTTATTTGGACCGGTCTTTTTGATCGTTATCCTGGTTTTTGAAAGTTCCTCGGGATCAATCGGAGCACTTGGCTCCATGCTAGAACAGTTCGATGGTAAAGCTCCCCTGTTGTTATTATTTATCTTTACGTTGTTCATTTTAGGGGTCAATCCAGCCTCCTACTCATCTATTTCAAGAGATGGTCGAAGCTGGCCCGCTAATTTGTACTTGCCTGTCTCCGCAAAAACTGTAATTTTCAGCAAAGTGATGACAGCATGGCTGATAAATTTGCTTTCGATCATTTTATTAGCAGTAGTAGGCCTAACGGTCGTTCCGATGCCCCCTGCATTATTTACTGCCTGGATTGCGTTGACGTTTTTAGCAAGCTGGTTCACCAGTCTGGTAGGTACAGCGCTCGATTTGAACGACCCTAAACTCAATTGGACAGATGAACAGGAAGTATTCAAATCACGGTTTATCAGTCTCATAGCATTATTAATTGAAATGGGGACGTTCGGATGTATCGTTCTGCTATTGTGGAATATTGACTCCCTTCAAAGTCTGTGGATGACATCGCTCTTACTTGCCTTATTATTGGGCCTTGCTATTGTCATCAGTCACATAGTACTACAAAAACTAATCCGTACTAAGTTCCTTAAAACCCGTTAAACGTACAATAGCGCAAGCGCCTTGCTCACCCGCGACAAGCTGGAGCTGGATGTAACCCACTACTTAAAGTTATCTACAAAAAAGAAATTTTATAATTTCCTAGACTAAAAAACGCTTGAGCCCTCGAGAGGTTCAAGCGTTTTTATATGATTCATTTTACAATCATGACCGGACATTCGGCGCGTTTCGCCACTTTATGGCTGACACTTCCTAACACCATTTCCTGAAGCGTATTAAGACCTCGGCTTCCGATAATAACAATGTCAATATCCTCTTCATTGGCATACTTGACGATCGTTGGTCCTGGTTCTCCCCGCTTTAGAACTACTTCATAGTTGACGTTCGCTTTTTCCAGACGTTCCTCTATGGGCTTCAGACGTTCAAGCCGTTTCATATCGATCGTAGCCTGGTTCCCTTCCGCAAGTACGTCATGTTTAGAAGTATCTCCATCGACAACATAAATGACCGTAATATGGGCATTCCCCTGCAGCCTTGCAAGCTCAGCTGCCTGCTCTGCTGTACGGATCGAGTGATCTGAACCATCAGCTGCAATTAAAATATTCTTGTACATAGCTTTCTCCTTCTCAATTAAATTCATCTTTTCATTTTATCACGTTTTAACTTAAACAAAATATTTTTTTCTTATGAAATTTTTACTCCATAAACAGTAGAAACTTGATTTTGCCTTATATACGAAAGTAAAACGGAGTATATGTAAGCATGTGTCGAAATCATGCGCTTACATGCGATTACCACTTATTGTTTATGCGTGATATAATCAGTTTCGTTCTTGCCGGAAATAGCACTGTTATGGGCAGTGCGATAGTTTTAAAATATAGAAAAGAGGTGCAGCATTGAACGTAGAACCAATTAAAAATCAATGGTTTGGAAACGTGAAGAACGACGTGTTGGCAGGTCTGGTCGTAGCCATGGCTTTGATTCCAGAAGCTATCGCCTTCTCGATCATTGCCGGAGTCGATCCGATGGTGGGTCTTTACGCTTCCTTCAGTATTGCTGTTGTCATCGCTTTTATGGGTGGACGTCCGGGAATGATATCCGCTGCGACAGGAGCTATGGCGTTATTAATGGTGACATTAGTAGCAGAGCATGGATTGCAATACCTGCTGGCCGCCACTATTTTGACAGGTATTATTCAATTCGCATTAGGTGCTTTGAAAATTGGACAATTTATGAAATTCATCCCACGTTCCGTTATGATCGGTTTCGTAAACGCACTTGGGATACTGATTTTCACTTCCCAGCTTCCTCACTTTGTCGGTGAGAGCTGGCCAATGTATGCTTTAGTTATCGGGTCTTTAGGTATCATTTATCTTTTTCCTCGAATCACTAAAGCCGTACCAGCTCCGCTAGTAGCTATCATTGCTATGACAATCCTGGTCACTACCACGGGAATGAATGTGAAGACTGTAGGAGATATGGGAGAACTGACTAGTACCTTGCCAATCTTCTTGATTCCTGATATTCCGTTGACGTTCGAAACATTGCAAATCATTTTCCCAACAGCTTTAGCATTAGCTTTTGTCGGTTTGCTGGAATCTTTATTAACTGCGCAAATCGTCGATGATATGACGGATACACCAAGTGACAAAAACAAAGAAGCACGCGGACAAGGTGTTGCTAACGTCGTTACTGGTTTCTTTGGCGGTATGGCTGGCTGTGCAATGATCGGACAATCTGTCATTAATGTAAAATCAGGCGGACGCGGCCGGTTATCAACGCTTGTTGCTGGTGTGTTCCTGATGTTGTTAATTATCGCTTTCCAAAATGTATTAGTACAAATACCAATGGCCGTACTTGTCGGCGTCATGATCATGGTTTCCATCGGTACATTCGATTGGAGCTCTTTAACGAAGCTTCACATTATGCCGAAAACCGATGCCGCTGTCATGATTGTTACCGTTGTAACGGTTGTTAAAACGCATGATTTATCCAAAGGTGTCCTCGCTGGTGTCATCTTAAGTGCCATTTTCTTCGTAGCAAAAATTTCTTCGGTTCATGTTGCAAAGAAATTCGAAGAACAAACACGTACGTTGACCTATACAGTAAAAGGACAAGTATTCTTTGCTTCTGTCGATAATTTAATCAAACATTTTGATTTCAATGCAGACGCAGATTACGTTAAAATCGACTTCAGCCATTCCCATGTATGGGATGATTCCGCTGTGGCAGCCATTGATAAACTCGTGTTGAAGTTCCGTGAACAAGGTAAAGATGTCGAAATAACCGGGTTAAACGAAGACAGTTCAAAGCTTGTTAAACGACTTGGTGTTCATAATAAACCAAACGCTTCCTTATCTAACCATTAAGTGAATTTGCAATTAAATAAACAAAAGCTTAGAGTTTTTATATACTCTAAGCTTTTTTATAATGACATGAAATGTTGCATTTGACCTCCTAAAGACCATCCATTACTAGCTATTTTTTAGCTTTCTCACCCGGCTGAGCACCATCTGATACTCTTCTTCTAACTGACTGATATCCTCTCCTTGCGCTCCCATACTGATTTTACTGATCAGTTCGGTTAACTTCGTTTCAAGCGCCATTAAATCATACTCCTGCTCATCTACCTGTTTCGGCTTTCGTTTCTCTTTTTCATAAGCTTGAAGACTCCCTTCAAAACTATTGACCGTTTTGTTCTCCAGCACCCATAGATGGGTGGCTGTACGGTCTACAAACCGCCGATCGTGCGTAACGTATAAAACGGTACCCGGATAGTCACGCACGAGACCTTCCAGTGCCTCGATCGCCTCCAGATCAAGGTGGTTGGTAGGTTCATCAAGTATTAATAAATTGTAGTCGCCGGTCAGCAACCGCGCGAGAGCTACTTTGACACGTTCCCCTCCGCTCAGGACGCCAATCGTTTTATGAACATCATCCTCTTTAAAACGCAGCCTTCCAAGTATGATTCGTAATATATGTTCCGGAAGCTGGCTAGTTGACCTGACAAATTCCAGCACACTTTGCTGATTCGGTAGTTTTTCCAAAGACTGATCAAAATGCCCGACTTTCGTCCGGGCGGCAAAATCAATGGTATCTCCGCCTGCAATCAGCTGGCGGATCAATGTCGTTTTCCCACTGCCATTTACGCCAATGAGCGCTGTTTTCGACCCTGTCTTCAACTTCAAGGATGAGACCTCGTATAATTTCTTTTCTTCTATTGTTCCAACAACCTCTTTCGCAATAAGCAGCTGCTTGCGGTGGATTGGTGATTGAAGGATATAGTCCATTTTTACTTCATCCCACTCAAAAGGTTTATCTACGTTTTCCATCCGTTCAATCCGGCGTTCGATAACCTTTGATACCCGCTCAATTTTCTTTTGCTGACCGGCGGCTTTGTTTTTACCAAGCTGCCATTCCGAGTTACCCATCCTGGACGGGGGTTTACGCATTCCTTTTGCCTGGTTCCGCTTGATAGTCAACCGTTCCGTCAAACGCTGCTTCTCTTTTAAAAATTTTTCATGCGCTTCCTGCTGCTGCCTTCTCTGCTTTTCTTTTTGTGCCGCATAAAAGCTGTAATTACCCGCGTAACTTGTGATTTTCCCATCTTCCAACTCCCATATTGCGGTACATACCCTATCCAGCAAACTTCGATCATGAGAGACAATGACAAACGCTCCGTAATGGTTTTCCAATTGCTGTTCCAGCTGTCCGATGTGGTGCCAATCCAAATTATTGGTCGGCTCATCTAAAAACAATAGCTCCCTCTTTTCAGTAAATATCCGATCCAGCTTTGCTAACGTTTTTTCGCCTCCACTTAAAGAGTTCCATCTCTTGTTCTGACTACCGATATCGTCCAATTGCTGAAAACAGCTATATTGCGTATGAAAATCAACTTGCGGTTTCATTTCTGTGGCTCCGGTCAGATAATTCAATAGCAGCGTTTTTCCCTGACCATTTTTCCCTACCAGGCCGATCCGGTCGCCTTTATGAATCTTCAACTCATCTATATCCAGTAACTTTCTGATACCAATACTATATTCAATATTCATCGCCCTCATAAAAAGCATAAAAAAACCTCCCTGATTATTCAGAGAAGTGGTGTCACATCATTACTTATACAGATAGACGGAAGGACAGAATCCCTCTGCGGCGACTGGTCAAGCAATGATATCCGATTTTGGACAGACTAACCCCATCTCCGAACGAGTGAATGTGTTTATTCAAATCTCGTCTAAGTAATAGGATTAGTACTTCATTGCTCTAAACTTCAGTCCCTTCTTTTTCGTTACAACTATTATATGATGATAATGTATGCGGTTGCAACTGATTTTTGTATCACAGTTGAAGCAGGAGAGTGCGTATGGTCACAGACTCCTGCTCATTCCAGAAATCAACATTAAATTTATAAACTTTATTCCTTAATTAAATCATAGAGCTTATAAACTTTTCCGTTTTCTATTTCGTTTGGTTTATTCAAAAGATCCATTAACACAGCAGATACCGTATCAGGTCCTCGGAGTTGCCCTTCTTCTTTCAGCTGTCTGAATTTCTCTACATCCCGGAACGCTTCTTTAGGTGCGGAACGAATGACATCCTGCATGTCCGTATCCATCACCCCCGGGCTGTAGGCCAGGATATGATGATCGCTGTCTTTCAATTCAAGTTCCGCTGCCACCGTGGCTGTAAATTGATTGATTGCCGCTTTTGTGCTGTTATAAGTACTCCATCCTGGTGTTGATTTTTCAGCAGCACCAGAAGTTATGTTGACCATAGTCAGCTTTACATCATGAGTCTCGGCATATGATAAGAGACTGTTCGTCCATACAATGGGCGCCACCAGATTAACCTGAACATGCTTCGTCACCTGATCCGTATCCAAATTCCCAACCGTCTCAATCGGCTCAATCATACCAGCATTATTAATCAGATAAATATGATAGGTCTCATTGTTAAAGTGATTTTCAGCTATTTTCTCAAAGCATTCTTTCGCTTGCGCACTGTCACTCAAATCACAGGAATAATGGTGGTAATCGGCTTTCTCATTCTTTGAAAATTTCTTTAGTTCTTCACTTCCTGAACGGGAAATGCCAATGACATCTATCCCATATTCCATAAAATCTTTAGCAATGGCTTCCCCCAGGCCTCTTGATTCACCGGTTACAATCGCAAACTGCATCTAAACCCCTCCATTTTTCAGTTAAATATTCGCTTCTCTTTTACCATAAAATAAATAGATCCTATCGTCGAACTTTACATCCCAATAGGGTAAGTATATGCTTAGGAAAGCATCAGTTATTGTTATTAGCTTAAGGAGCCAGCACAATGAAGCACTTGATTCTATTTATCATTTACCTGGCAGGAATAGTAATTTCCAGTCTTGGTTTAGCTATGATTATCAAGTCAGGATTAGGCGTAGGCCCAGGCGACAGTGTGGCGGTCGGAATCTCCATGCATCTCCCTGTCTCGGTCGGTACCGTATTAATCATCAGCTTTATCATTTTATTATTAATCAACGCCAGGATCGAAAGAAAACGTCCCGTTTATGAATCTATCCTCCCTATTGTGGTCCGGGGATGGACATTAGATATTTTTCTATACAACGTACTACCTGAGGGTTATGACCTCTGGTGGTCTCAATGGCTTGTTTTCACACTCGGATTGCTGGCAATGGGAGCGGGGATCGCACTATACCTGCGCACACCGTTTCCACGAATTCCATTGGATCACTTTATGATGATTGTCAACAAACGAACAAACCAATCCAAAAGTTCTGTTCGTATATTTGCGGAATCAGGCCTTGCCCTGGTCGGGTATTTACTTGGTGCGCCTGTTGGTATCGGTACACTTATCGTTGCCTTATCGACTGGACCGGTGATTCAAATGTTTTTCGTCCTGTTCCGACCACTTATCAAACTCTGGGGCATCCACGAACGGGAAAAAATGTTATAAAAAAGAACAAAAGCAGCCTGCACGCGCAGGCCGCTTTGTTATGCTCTTGCCTTTCTTCCTCTTCTTTCCACTGGCACGCCAAGCTTATCTCGTTTAAGCAGAAACTGCAAGCCAAGGATAAGAGCGAATGCGGATAGACCAATAACATCAGAATAACCGCCAGGATAAATTAATGTCAGTCCGCCTGCTAAAGAAATGATCCGCTCAAACCACATCAGTTCACGGAACCAGTAGCCGATTAATCCGGCACCAATAGCAAGCATTCCACAAATAGCGGTAAAAATGATCCATAACAATTCTGTTGTTGTTGTATCAATCATCAATAGCTTCGGTTCTAATACAAACATGTACGGAATGATGAAGGCAGCAATTGCAAGTTTTGCGGCATTCACCCCGGTTCGAATCGGCTCTGAGCTTGCTACCCCGGATGCAGCGAATGCAGCAAGCGCTACCGGAGGCGTAATGTCTGCCACAATTCCGAAGTAGAACACAAACATGTGCGCCGGCAGGTCAGCTATTCCGAGCAGGATAAGAGCTGGTGCGGCAATCGTAGAAGTGATGATGTAGTTCGCCGTCGTTGGGGAACCCATCCCTAATATAATAGCCGCAAGCATCGTAAAGAATAGCGTCAACAGAATTTCCCCATTGGCTAATGACACTAAGCTGTTTGCAAGCTTCAAACCAAGTCCGGTTTTAGTGACGACTCCGACAATGATACCAGCAGCTGCTGTAGCCGCTACTACACCTAGGGCTGTGCGGGCCCCATCAACTAAAGCCTCGATCGATTCTTTGAAATTTCCATCAAAAAGATAACTGACCAGGATGGTTACAATTGTAGCTGTAACCAGCGAACTAGTAGCTGAAAATCCGCCTGTAAGTGAGCCATAAAGCCCCATCCCTACGGCTACGACACCAAATACGATCGGATATATTTTTCGGAATTTTTCTTCTCTCATCATACCTACCAGGATAGTAGTAAGAATTCCATAAATAGCAGCACGCATAACACTTAGACCACTGCTCAAATAGAAAACGATAGCCACAATTGGCAGGAGGAGATAAATTTTCTTGAAAACTTCTTTCCTATCCGGCATTTGATCATCTGACAATCCACTTAAGCCAGTACGCTTCGCTTCAAAGTGGGTCATGATCCAGACACCCGTAAAATATAGCAAAGCGGGTATTGCAGCAGCCTTAGCGATACTCCAGTAATCCATTCCGATGAACTCAATCATAAGGAACGCCGCGGCACCCATGATTGGAGGCATTAACTGACCACCTGTAGAGGCAGCAGCTTCTACCCCACCGGCAAATTCACGACGGTACCCTAACCGTTTCATCATTGGAATTGTGAAAGAACCGGAAGTAACAACATTGGCAACAGAACTACCACTGATTGTGCCTTGCAAGGCACTGGAAAAGATGGCGACCTTTGCAGGACCCCCTGTCCGCTTCCCGGCAAGTGTTACGGCCAAATCATTGAAGTACTGTCCGACCCCGGTCTTCACTAAAAAAGCACCGAATAATAAGAACAGGAATATGAAGGTGGATGATACCGCGATTGGTGTGCCCAGGATACCTTCTGTTGTGAAGAACATCGACTGCACCAGACTGTCCAGGTTAACACCACGATGAATCAAAAAGCCTGGCATTTGTCTTCCCCAATAGGCATAGACAAGGAAAAGCGCGGCAATGATTGTAATCGGCAAACCAACTGCTCTTCTTGTCGCTTCCAAAACGAGCAAAACAGCTAACAGGCCAACATAAAAGTCGAGTGTAGTCATGTCACCAGCACGCGTAATAATATCTTCATAAAATAGTGGCCAGTAGGCACCTACCCCAAAACCAAGTATAGCAAGGACTAAATCATACCAAGCTATTTTCCCTTTGATACGGTTTTTCTTTGTTGCAGGGAATAAAAGAAATATTAATACCAAGCCAAACCCTACGTGTATGGATCTATGAATCTGGGCAGGCAGCGGATTGAGTGTGGTTGTATATAATTGATAGATGGAAAATGCTAATAAGATAAAAAATACGATTTTTGCCAAGAGACCGGTCAATTCACGCACGGAAGACTCTGGATCGTACTTCTGCATGATTTCCTGTTGTTTTTCTGTAGATAGTGTCTCATCTTTCTTGCTCATGCACGTTCACTCCTCTCAAAAGTTCCCAGTTGTTGATATAGAGGGGCTGAATACGAACGATTGTCCCGCCATCTACATAGTCCTTCAGTGCAAACTGCAAGTCATTGTAGATGATCCTATGGTTCGCTTTAACCTGTCCGACGGAAAGATCGATGTAATCGTGTTCTCCCTTTAACCCTGTTATATAATACTTTCCATCTTTTAATTCAAAAGCTTCTCCCTCTGATGCATTCCCAGGCATCCCTACTGCTGTATCTTCGTAAATCAGCTGGACTGGTATCAGTTTATCGTCTTTCACTTTGTATTCCTCTATAACATCACTTAGATGAATCGAATGCGTAAATTTGATTTGAAAATGCTCACTTTCCTTTAAGGGAACAAAAACCGCAAATTCCTCTGTCTGTTTATTCTGGAAGGAAAGGACATATTGGCAGGGATAAAATAACCAAACAGCAAGACCGGCAAAAACAAGAAATATTATGAAACCTGCTGCTATTCCCCTATTCATATCTGCTCTTCGCATTCCGAAAATCCTTTCTCACAAGAAAAGATAGACCGATATCATATCGGTCTATCACAAGCCATAATCCTCTTTAAGGCTTTTCATTATTCGGCAGAAACGCCCGCTTCATCGAAGTATTTTTGTGCACCGGGATGTACGTCAATGCCAACACCCTTAAGGGCAGAATCAGCTGTAATCACTTCACCTTTACTATGTGTGATTTGATCCGTGTTTTCAAAAATAGCTTTCGTGATTTCATAAACAGTATCTTCATCCATATCAGAAGTTGTAACAAGCATTGCTTGTACAGCAACGGTCTGGATCGCTTCATCTAATCCGTAAGTGCCTTCAGGTATTTCATCTTCAGAATAGAAAGGTACCTTATCCATCAACTCCTGGATTTTTCCATCGCCGAATTTCACGATGTTGACATCCGTAGTTGCTGCAAGACTTTCTACCGCACCTGTTGGGGTACCCGCAGTGATAAATGCAGCATCAATAGATCCGTCCTGAATTCCGGAAGTTGAATCACCAAATTCCAAATCGCGCTTCTCGATGTCATCCATCGTCATATCATGGATTTCAAGAATGTTCTCAGCGTTCGCGTACGTACCGGATCCTGGTGCACCGACAGAGACGACTTTTCCTTTCAAGTCTTCCACTGTCTCAATGCCAGTATCTTTTGTGGTTACGATTTGAATTGTTTCCGGATATAGGGTCCCGATCGCCTGAATGCCTTCGATCGGCTCATCAAACATTACTTCGCCGTCTGCTGCATAGGAAGCAATATCTGTCTGTGTAAATGCCAATTCTCCATCGCCATCACGCAATTTTTTCATATTTTCTACAGACGCGCCAGTAGAAACTGCGTTAGCCTCTGCTCCATCTACATTCGAGTTGATGATCGTAGCGAAGCTTCCTCCAAGCGGGTAATATGTACCTTGAGACCCGCCAGTCAGAATGTTCATGAAGGATGCGCCGCCTTCATCGCCGCCACCTTCATCTCCTCCGCCTTCTTCACCGCCGCCAGCTTCTCCACCGCCGCAGGCAGCAAGGAACAAGGAAAGCGTTAACAACATCGCCATAGTTAAAAACCAATTTCTTCTTTTCATGATTAGCCCCCTCTTTCAAATAGTTGCTTAGTAAAATAATGTTAGCAAAAATTGATGAAATATTCAAACATTTCATCGGGTTTCTGCATAGGTTTCTTGCAAAAAGTGATACTTATGCAGCATATATATTCTACTATAAAAAACAGGAAATTCAAACTAAAACAAAGCAATCGCTTACTTGTAATTTTTTTCTCTCACTTTCAAATATTTCTATAGATAACGAAAAGCTCCTGCATTCCCACCTTATAAATAAATTAACCATAGATGTACACACTAAAAGGTAAAGGACCGAGTGAAGGAGCAAGTTCCATGAAACGGCGCAAAAAGAACCGGACACCAAAAGAAGATGTTCAACTGGACACCAGCCTGGCGAGAGCAATCAGCAGCGATCTTGATAGTAACCTGGCCTTCATAAAGGAAACTTTAGGCAACGGCTCCGATTTGGTTACAAGACGAATGACTCTAAACAAAAAAGCCAAAGCCAGCGGGGCTGTCATTTACATTGATGGACTGGTGGATAAAAATACGGTACAGGATTTTATCCTCGAAGTTGTCATGGTAGAAGTACCATCTGAGGATTTATCTATCTCACCTATTTATGAAGCAATAAAAGATTCCACCCTCCCTATCGGGGAAATATATGAGCTGAAACAAATGGATGAATTAATACTCCGGCTTCTTTCCGGAGAAACAATTGTAGTGCTCGACAATGAAACCAGAGCGATTGCAGCAAGCACAAAAGGCTGGAAAGACCGTGGTGTACAGGAAACCACCTCAGAAAGCGTCATTCGTGGTCCTAAAGAGGCTTTTACAGAGACTTTAAGAACGAATACCGCCATGGTGCGAAGAAAGATCAAAGATCCAAAGCTTCGCATAGACGCCAAGAAAGTAGGAAAAATGACAGTGACGGATGTCAGTGTCATTTATATACAGGATACAGCTGAAGAAAGCGTGGTGAAAGAAGTACATGCCCGATTAGATAACATCGATATCGATGGTGTGCTCGAAAGTGGCTATCTGGAGGAATTCATTGAGGACCCTCCCTATTCTCCTTTTCCAAAAGTTTATTATACGGAGCGTCCCGATGCGATTGCTGCCGGGCTGTTAGAAGGTAAAGTGGCGATCATTACAGATGGAACGCCTAATGTATTGCTCGTACCTGCCTTGTTCGTAAATTTCATGCAGTCAAGTGAAGATTATTATCAGCGCTACGATATCGGAACATTCATCCGTCTGTTGCGTTTATTCGCTTTTTGTATCGCTTTATTCATGCCATCTTTGTATATTGCTATCACGACGTTTCATCAGGAAATGATTCCTGCTCCTCTATTGATCAATTTGGCTGCCCAGCGGGAAGGTGTCCCTTTTCCTGCTTTTGTGGAAGCTGTCCTCATGGAAGCTACGTTTGAAATTCTCCGCGAAGCAGGGGTCCGGCTGCCGAAAGCTGTCGGTTCCGCCGTATCGATTGTTGGAGCGCTTGTATTGGGAGAATCAGCTGTCCAGGCAGGTCTTGTATCACCTGCTATGGTCATTGTAGTAGCAATTACTGCAATCAGCAGTTTCGTCTTCCCTTCCTATAATATGGCTATCCCTGTTCGGATGCTGCGATTTTCTTTGATGATTTTAGCCGCAACTTTTGGGCTGTATGGTATCATCCTTGGCTTAATTGCACTAGTTCTCCATCTCTGCAGTCTACAGTCATTCGGAGTTCCTTATATGTCTCCGCTTGCTCCTTTGGTACCTAAAGATCAAAAGGATGTGCTCGTTCGCTTTCCTCATTGGGGATTGTTATCGAGACCTTCCTCCACCTCTCATCAAAACGAAAAACGGACCAGCGGTCGAAAGGGGAATGGAGAATGAACAATAATTTCTCTTTTCTTCCTATTAGCAAACGGCTGTTCATCACTCTAGCTTGTCTATTATTTCTCACGGGATGCTGGAACAGCCGGGAACTGGACGACCTTGGTATAGCGGTAGCTTTGGGTATTGATAAGACACAGGAAGGAAACTACTCGCTTGTGGTACAAATGATCAATCCTTCTGAAATTGCTACAGAAGCTCCTTCAACACGCCCGCCGGTATCTCTTTATCAATCAGAGGGGGAAACCATTTTTGAAGCATTGCGAAAAATGACTTTGAGTGCACCGAGAAAAATTTATATGTCGCAATTACGATTATTAATAATCGGACCTGGCCTGGCCGAAGAAGGAATCTTACCTACACTGGACTTACTGTACCGGGATCCTGAATTTCGAACCAGCTTTTTAGTGACCGTAGCTAAAGATATCGAGGTGGAAGCTCTTCTTAGTGTCATAACGGCCTATGAGAAAATCCCAGCCAACAAAATCATGGATAGTATTATAGCAGCTGAATCCCACTGGGCTGCAACTCATGGGGTTTATATCGACCAAATCGTCTCAGATATAAGGAGCCCAGGGAAAAGTCCGATACTGACAGGTATTCTTTTAGAGGGAAGTGAAGAGGCCGGGAATAATATCTCCAATGTAGAGAACGTCGATTCTCCTGCTCGTATCCATGTTGACCACCTCAGTGTTTTCAAAGGTGACCGGATGCTTGGGTGGCTGAACGAAGATGAAAGCAAAGGCTATAATTATATCCTCGGGAATGTAAAAAGCACCTTGATCAATTTTCCCTGTGAAGAGAAAGAAAGTGGAAAGATAGGAATAGAAATTTTACGGACTAACGCCGCTATTGATGCAACAAAGACAGGCAGCAACCCCAGTATCACTGTGACGTTGGAAGCAGAAGGGAACGTGGGTGAAATCCAATGCGACTTGGATTTGACAAAACCGGAAACCCTTCAAGAGATTGCTGATAAAGCTGAAGAGGATATCAAAACGAAAATATCTGCAGCAATTACAGCTGCCAAGGAGCAGTATCAAACCGACATCTTCGGGTTTGGAAATACGATTGCCAGAAAAAACCCGACTTATTGGAAAGAGGTCGAAAAGAACTGGGATGAGCACTTCAAGGAAACAGTGGTAAAAGTGGAAGTGAAATTAGATATCAGAAGAAAAGGAACAATTGTACAGCCAGTTCAAAAGAAAGGATAGTGTGTGATGTGGCCGATTTTAGGTATTCTATCTGTTTCAACTGCCGTTTTTTTCATTGAAGTTCCTAAACTAAGAAAGAAGGATAAAAAGAAAGATTTAGTATATTTTTGTATATTCTTAGCTGCCGCCACGATTGTCAGCATTTTAGAGAGTATGGGTAAAAATCTGTATAACCCACTTGATTTGATCCAGGCTTTCTATGCTCCTTTCAATGCGTGGCTGCAAAGCATATTCCCTTGAATCTTTAAATGGAAAGTGAGGGTGGACAGTAATGGACAACAATGTAATCAGCCCACGTCAATTCATGTACCTTGTCATTCTGTTCCTAATCGGAAGCTCCATCCTCATCGTTCCTACCCCTTTAGCAAAATCAGCAGATCAAGATGGTTGGATAGCTTCTTTTCTGGGGATGAGCATAGGAGTGCTTTTCATCCTTCTTTACCATAAAATAGCAGTCACTATTGGAGATAGAACCTTTATTGAAGCTACCATTGATGTTTTTGGAAAATGGTTTGGGAGAGTCATTTGTTTTTTTCACCTTGCGTTCATTTATATCCTGGCATCTCTGGTATTGAGGAATATAGGAGATTTCATGACCACTCAAATCCTTGAAGAAACACCGCTTCAATTCACTCATATTCTGTTCATGCTTGTGGTGATTCTGGGTGCCCGTTTAGGAATTGAAGTGATTGGAAGATCAGCAGAGATGTTCATTACCTGGATTTCCCTGCTGCTACTTTTCCTATTCCTATTTCTTACCCCACAATTGGAGATGGATAATGTCCAGCCTATGTTCGGCAGTGGGATAAAGTCTATGATTCAAGGTTCGTTTACGGTTATGAATACCCCAGTTCTTGAAATGGTAGTTTTATTGATGATTTATCCAAAAGTAAAGGAAAAAACAAAGGCAAGGCAGGCTTGGCTTTTAGGGTTACTTATCGGAGGAGGATTTTTGTCGATGATCACCCTTTTCAGCATCCTTGTGCTTGGCAGTGATTTGACGGCGTTGAATGAGTATCCGGTTTATGAACTGGCAAGCAAAATCAACATTGCAGGATTTTTAGAGGGAATCGAAATCATCGTTGCAATTGTATGGATGCTCACCATATTTTTCAAGCTGATCATTCTTTATTATGGAGCGGCTTTAGGGATTGCTCAATTCTTGAATATAGAGGATTACCGGGTATTATTGCTCCCTTTAGGCATGGGACTTATCGTCCTGTCTATCATTGTGTATCCGGATGTAGCTTACTTTGAAACATTTGTCCGAAATGTCTTTCCCTATAAAATAATGCATGGGCTCTTACTGCCATTCCTGCTTTTAATTGGAGCATTAATTAAAAAGAAAACTAATCTTAAAGGGAAGCCTGCCCTAAAAGGAAAGGTAGACAGAAATGTACAGGAATAACACAATCAGCCCGCGTCAATTCATGTATTTAGTCATCCTTTTTACAATTGGAAGTTCTATCCTTATTGTGCCCGGTCCATTAGCAGCTGGGGCACAGCAAGACGGATGGATTGCTGCCTTGCTTAGCTTAGCTGTCGGCATGTTATTGATATTCTTGTATCATAAAATCGGTATCCTGTATGAAAACAAAACATTTATAGAGGTCACCATCGATAGTTTTGGCCCCTGGATTGGAAGAGGCATCAGTTTGTTTTACATTTTATTCATCTATATCCTTGCCGCACTGGTACTAAGGAATATTGGTGATTTCATGACCACTCAAATCATGCCTGAAACACCTTTGCAATTTACTCTTATCCTTTTTCTATTAGTTGTCATTATGGGAGCTCGTTCAGGCATAGAGACCATCGGGCGTTCTTCTGAAATGTTCATCAGCTTTATCGTCCTGCTTCTGTTTTTCTTATTCTTGTTTGTAACACCCCAGATAGAAACAGATAACTTTCAGCCAATCTTTGGAAGTGGCCTGAAGCCGATCATTAGTACCTCTTTCACCATGCTTGGTACTCCTATTCTTGAGATGGTCGTTTTATTAATGATCTATCCCGAGGTTAAAGAAAAGAATAAAGCAAAATACGCCTGGGTTTTTGGAATGTTGATTGGCGGTGTTTTTTTGACAATGATCACCCTCCTAAGCATTCTCGTTCTCGGAAGCGATCTTACAGCTTTGAATGCTTATCCAAGTTATGAGTTGGCGAGCAAAATTAATATTGCAGGTTTTTGGGAAGGGATCGAGATTATTGTTGCTATCGTATGGATGGTGACTATCTTTTTCAAATTAATCATCCTGTATTACGCCTCCACAAAAGGAATCGCTCAATTTCTTTTGATTGACGACTATCGCACCTTATTATTGCCTTTAGGGATGGGAATGGTCGTTTTAGCGATTGTCGCTTATCCAGATGTCGCTTACTTCGAAAATTTTGTAGGCACTTCGTGGTTCCCATACGCCTTGACCCATGGCTTGTTTATTCCAATATTGGTGTTAGCAGGAGCGCTTATAAAAAGAAAAAGGAAGTCTAAGAAATAGACATCCATTATTTAATAATTTATTCGCGCTCCCATTTTACACGTTGAAGCCCATTCATTTTCAGATCTTCTTCTATCTCTTCTTCCAAGGATAGCTTCCTTAATATCTGTCCCTCATTCAGGGGTACAGCAACCGGTCCTTCTGTTTTGACTAGTTCGCGGTCTGCCAGTTTTTCCGCGAGCTTTTCCCAAAATACTTGCTCATCATAATTTTCAATGTAACGGGAGAGCAGTCTGGACTCATAATCTACATTTAAGTCTTTACAATCGATTTCCTCGTTCTCTTCAATCAACCCTTCCATCCCAGCTTCCTTATAATACTGGAACACATGATCACGAAGCGCTTCAAATTCTTCATCCAATTCTTCTCTTGTAGTGTTGATCATCCAGCCACTTAAAAACAAGGTTTCTACAAGCTTTTGATACTGCAATGGAGTTAAATCCAACTGAAGTTTCTTCATCATCATTTCCTCCTTTATATGTGCTGCTCTTTCATTGTACAGGAGAAACCATAGCCTGTCGCCAAGTCCTGACTGCGAAAGCCTAAGTGTTTCTTATACTTTAATACTTTCACATGATTAAACTTTCTTAAAATACAAAAAAGGCGCCCAATAATAGTTTGGCCGCCTCTGCTTATTTAATGACTTTTTTTATATTGCTAATACTAGGCGTTTTGTCTTTCCACCCTTTCAAACAGTGAATTTGCCATGGGAATTCCTGCATCTTGTTCATAGGCATGCTGCAGTTCTCGCGTAATCTCACCAGGTATGCCGTTTCCTATTTTCTTACCGTCAAACTCAATGATTGGTGTAATTTCTGCCGTACTGCTGGAGATGAACATCTCGTCAGCATATTGGATATCTTCTACACGGAATGCATCTTCAACGAACGGAATATCTAAATCACGGCAAAATTGTTCTACTCGCATTCGTACGCAGCCATGAAGAATGTTTTCTTTTGCCGGATGGGTATAAACTTTTCCATCACGAACGAGATAGGCATTCGAAGAGCTTCCTTCTGTCACCAGACCGTCCTTATGCAATATCGCCTCTACACAGCCTTTCTCTTTTGCTTCCTGTTTGGCAAGCACATTGGGGAGCAGGTTCAAACTCTTGATATAACACCAGTCCCAGCGAAGGTCTTTATGTGAGATAACAGATCCGCCACTCTTCATTACTTCTAGGTTTCTCGGCAGCTCTTGAGCATACGCGTAAAAGTTAGCTTCAACATCTGCCGGAAAAGCGTGATCCCTGGCAGCTGAACCGCGAGTAACTTGCAGATACACTTTCGCATCCTTATCTACCAAGTTTTTTTCTAATAGTTGATCCAGTAACTCTTTCAGTTCGTTTTTTGAAAATGGAAGAGCAATTTTAATTGCCTCTGCTGAGCGGAATAACCGATCAACATGTTCATTCAGCAGGTAGTAGCTGCCACCATAAACGCGGATCACCTCATAAACGCCATCGCCAAATTGCAATCCTCTTTCCTCAAAGGGATAGCTCAGTTCATCGTGATTTACAAATTCTTTCCCTGACAAAATGATTGGCTTGATTGCCATGTACTCTCTCTCCTTTACCATTAAAGCGTATCTTATATTATAGTCTCCCAATTCGCACGGATTTTATAGAATTTCCTATGCATCTTCTTTCAGGGTGGAAGGATGATTGGATACAATAGTTCCGACATCTCTCCCTGAACATAATTCCTTCATGATACCCGGGTGGTCAAAATTGAATATATGCACGGGTAACTGATGGTCCCTTGCTAACAGCAATGCGGTTTGGTCCATCACCTGAATGTTTTTAAGTAATATATCATCATAATTCAAGTTCGTATACATTTTCGCTTTGCAATTTTTATTAGGGTCAGCTGTAAAGACTCCGTCTACTCCTTGCTTTGCTACCAGGATGGCATCACAATTCAGTTCCACAGCACGCTGGACACCTGGATAGTCTGTCGTCACAAACGGCTGGCCATTACCTCCCGCACATATGATTAAATAACCTTTCGCCAGGTGATGCATGGCTTTAAGACGTATATAAGGTTCAGCCACCGCAGCAATCGGTACGGACGTCATTACTCTGACTTCCTGATTGGTTTTACTTTTCAAGACACCCCGGAGCATCAAACTGTTGATGACCGTTCCCATCGTCCCGATATTATCCGCTTCTACCCGGTCGATCCCCCAGGCTTCCGCCGTCCGGCCTCTGAAAATGTTTCCTCCGCCGACTACTATTGCTACCTCGATCCCTGCATCTATAAGTGATAATATCTCATTGGCTATATGGTTTAAACGATCATGGTCAAAGTTTTCATTATTATTTCCACCTAACGCACCGCCACTGATCTTAACTAAAACGCGCTGGTACCTCATACCATTTCCTCCTATTCTCCTGGGCCAAACATGCAGCAGAACTTCCTGGCATACAAAAAAAGAGCACGGCTGGATATGCCTATGCTCTCCTGTAAATAAAGGAACGATAATGACCATGTTGACCTGCATGTTGTATTCTCCAAGGCTGTTTCATCAAGATCGCTCCTTACTTCTTCAGATTTGTTCAACCATTATAGCATATTCAGAATTTTTGAAAAGGATAACTTTTTACCCATGTTTCTTTTTAACGGTTAATAGATATATACACCTTCTAAAAGATGTAAATAATTGGCGGGTTATAAGAAAAAAGATTTAACAAGTAGGTCTTTTCACCTGTTTTTCATGATAGTTTTCTCACAAAAACCGTAAGGAATATTTCCTTTTTTCCTGTTTTGGTATAATATGAAAATAATTAAGACTCGATATTCTGAGTCTTTTGAATAAAAAACACGATGGGGTCTGATTATGCACATTGGTAATCGCATTCAAATCATGAGAAACAATCGGAAGCTAACCTTAAAGCAAACAGCAGACACTATTACTTCTTCCAGCTATCTGGCTAAAATTGAGGAAGGCAACTACCCTCCCAGGCCGCATGTGTTGCAAGCATTAGAACGAAAATTCGAAGTACACCCGGGGTTTCTGACGAATTACGAACAACGGGATGAGGATGCGGAATATATTCTGCGTCTCCTGCTCTCCAACATAGTGCTTCACCCGGATAAGGCGAAAGAAGTTATTGAAGTCATTGAAGAAAACTACTTCGAATACCTGTCACCGATCAGTCTCGAAGCCACCTATCTCTGCTTGAAATGTGCTTATTACTACAAAATCAATGATACGAAAAATGCCATTGACCTTTATGAAGAATACATCATCAACTATATGGATGAAACTGAACTTCGCTCTTATCCAAAGCTGGTAAGAGAAAGCTTCAACTATATGATGGCACTCAAGACTTTTTCAGAGAACATGATCAAGGAAAGCACTTATTATATGGAAATGTTTGTTGATTCTGTAGAGCAGGGAGCTATGAAAGCTGCAGTCATTTATAACATTGCTTTGTTATATGGTGAATTGAACTTACATAGTAAAGCAATCCAGTTCGGCTTAAAAGCTAAGTTCATGTTTGAATATACAAAGAAATATGAAACTCTATTATGCAAAACAAATAATCTTTTAGGAGTTCAACATCTATATATTGAACAATACGAAGAAGCCCTACAATACCTTAAACAGGCTGAACTAACAGCTCAAAAGTACGATTACAATCATTTACTTGCAGATATCTACTATAATAAAGGGCTTGTATACAAACAGCTTGAAGACTTTATAAATGCTGTTAATTTTTTAGAGAAATCTATAAACATTGATATTGAAGAAGAAAGCAGTTCTATATGGGAAACTTATAATACCTTAATGGATATCTATTTAAAAACAAATCAAGATATTCGAGCAGAAAACTTATTTGATATTGTATCAAATAAAGAAATGTTTGAATCTAATTATATTATCTATTTCGTTGAATTCATTTTGAAATTCAAAAAGGATGATGATTACCTTTCTAAGTTGTTCTCAGCAATTGAATGTTATGAGAAATCGAATAAGCATTCTGTGCTGATAGATGTTTACAAAACTCTTGGAGATCATCACTTCCAGGGGGGTAATTATAAACAATCAAGTATGTACTATCAAAAGACACTACATGCTACCAAAAAAATTAATTGTGGAGGAGGAGTTTAACGTGAAAAAAGCGACAAAATTGGTTCTAGTATTGGGATTGGCTGCTGTGTTCGGTCTTGGTCTGGCTGAAAGTAATGTACAAGATGAAGCTGCTGACAAACCTCGCGTAGGCGGTCTTAACTCAATCGAAATCACTGATTAATATTAATTATGAAAAAGAACGAGGCTGGGACAAAACCCAGTAAATTAAACGGAAAGTGGTCGGCATCAAAATGATGCCGACCACTTTTTTATGGTTTTCTTTTATTTTCAATAAAGAAAATAAGGACAACCTCTGATAAAATTAAAGTTACCACACAACAACCATCGGAGGTGTCCTTATGTTTAAACAGTATAACATGAACCAAGTAATCTTGCCTATGGATGTGGAAATGAAACTTCAAGATAATGATATCGCCTATGCCGTGCATGAGTTGGTGGAAAGTATTCCGGATGAAGCCTTTTCAGCATTCCTGCGTGACACGGGATGCCCGGCGTATCACCCACGCATGATGATGAAGGTCATTTTATGCGCCTACACCCAATCCGTGTTCTCTGGAAGAAAAATCGAAGGGCTACTCAAGGATAGTGTGCGTATGATGTGGCTGGCTCAAGGTTATGAGCCCAGCTATCGAACCATTAATCGGTTCCGTGTCCACCCCGCCGTCAAAGATCTTCTTCGCCAGAGCTTTGTCCAGTTTCGTTCCCGACTGGTTCAAGAAGATATCATTGATGCGGAAGCTATTTTTATTGATGGAACCAAGATAGAAGCAAACGCCAACAAGTTTACGTTCGTCTGGCGTAAGGCCGTCGAAAACTACAGCGACAAGCTAATAGAAAAGTCCAACCAAATGTATGATGAATTAGTGGAAAAGGAAATCATCCCTGAAATAGAAAGGGAAAATCCGGAGGAATTATCGGTCGACGAACTTTCTGATATAGCCGAAACATTAGATGAAAAAGTCGAAGACTTGAACCGGAAAATTGAAGAAAGCGAAGACACAAGTGAACGAAAACAAATTCGTTCCGAACGCAAAGAACCGAATCAGGCCAGGAAACAGTTCAGAGACTTTGCGGCGCGCAAGCAAAAATATGCGAACGACATGGAAATCTTCGGGAAAAGGAATAGTTATTCGAAGACAGACCACGATGCGACATTTATGCGGATGAAAGATGATTATATGAAGAATGGGCAATTGAAAGCCGGCTATAATATCCAAGTTGCGACGGAAGGTCAATACGCCCTCGCTTATGATATTTTTCCGAACCCCACAGATATGCGTACCTTCGGTCCTTTCCTTGATCGGATCGAACAGGATTACTTTGAACTTCCGAACTACATCGTCGCCGATGGGGGCTATGGGAGTGAAGAAAATTATGAAGATGTCCTGGAAAACCGGGAGCGTGAGCCTCTGATTACATACAACTCTTATCGTAAAGAGAAGACGAAGAGCTTTCAAAAAAATGCCTTCCACTCCGCGAATTGGTCATACAATGAAGAAGAAGATTCCTATACGTGTCCTAACGGAAAACAAGTGACGTTCCGTTACCGATCCCAGAAAACCGATCGAAACGGTTATACTCGGGAGTTCAAAGTGTACGAGAGCGAAGATTGTACGGGATGTCCGCTCCGTTCCCAGTGCACGAAGGCAAAAGAAGGGAACAATCGAAAAATCTATTATAATGAAAAGTGGGAGCAACAAAAAAATACGGTGAGAGAGAAGCTTTCGGATGAGAAAACCGGCGAACTCTACGGCAGACGCAAAGTAGATGTAGAGCCAGTTTTTGGATTTCTGAAGGCTAATTTGCGTTTCACTCGCATGTCCGTTAGGGGCAGCGATAACGTTGAAAATGAATTAGGTTTTGCCTTTTTGGCCGTGAACTTGAGAAAGTACACGGCCTGAAACGGAAACCGTCTAACCAATTATGAGATTGACTCAGTAAAAAAGGTTCCGGTCATCAAAATTCGATAATCGGAACCCTTTTTTTACTATTTTCGGCTAGTTATGTCCCAGACTCGTTCTTTTTTGATTTCTATTCGTCCAATTCAGAAAGTACTAGCCGACAATCACCCGCTCTTTTGGAAAGTGGTAATGTTCTTTAATTTCCTGCCCTCGAATGATGAATAAGAAAGAAAAAATACCGACCCTTCCGATAAACATCAACATCATAATTACGAATTTACTGCCCGTACTTAATTCTGGAGTAATTCCCATCGATAAACCAGTAGTCCCGAACGCAGAGGAAACTTCAAATATCATTTCTATTAATGTGAATTTATCTTCTATATGCGCGATGGTAATGAGAGCCAAGGCACATAATGTTACAGCCGTCATAATCACCACATAAGATTTCAATATATCCCGGTCATGAATTTCACGATCAAAAATTTTGATCGTTGTTTTTCCCCGGGCAAACATATACAGCGTTAAAAGGGCTATGGCAAAAGTGGTCGTACGAATTCCTCCGCCTACACTGCTTGGCGAAGCTCCGGTAAACATTAATAAAGAAACTCCAAGTAAGGTCGGGATGCTAAATTCGCTCACATCCATCGTGGACACGCCCCCACTTCTGGATGTCACGGATTGGAATAAAGAATAGAATAGGCTCTCGTGCCAGTTTTTATCTAAGAAAAAATCTCCTGCCTCCGATAAAAAGATAAATATTGTTCCTACTATAATTAAAAGAAAGAAAGTAAAAGTAGTCAGCTTCGTGTAAAGAGAAAAGCGGTAATTCTCCCCCTTATATCCAAGGAATTCTTTAACCTCGATTAATACAGGGAAGCCAATAGCTCCCAAAATGATCAATAACATATTAATGATTTGAACAAAATAATCTTCTGCAAATGGTTGGAGCGAACTTCCAGTGATATCAAATCCTCCATTGGTTGTAGCACTCACTGCACCAAATGCCCCTTGCAAATAAGCTTCCTGCCAGGTCGGAAAATAATTAAGATAATAAGTCCCTAAAATAAGAAATCCTATAAATTCTATGGTCAGCAATAAAATTAAAATTTGACGGAGTAATTTGACAAGGCCAGCTGTTTTAGACATGTTCTGGTCTGTCATAATCATCTGTCGCTCCATAATCCCGACTCGATGACCAAACATCATCCAGATAAATGTCCCAAGGGTCATAATACCGACGCCGCCGACTTGAAGAATGCATAATAATAGGACATGGCCAGTCGTACTGAACGTTTCCGCAGTTGATACTGCTGTAAGCCCCGTAACGCTTACAGCACTTACTGCAGTAAATAATGTATCTACAAAGCTGATATTTACACCCGGTCGATGGGCGACAGGCAAACTCAATAACAACGTAGCAATTATAATAGCAGCTAAGTAATATAATACAATCAACTGAACCGAGGTAAATCTATGTATCCGATCAAGACTCTTCATTTTTGGGTCGTATAACTTCATCACAGTTCACAGCTCTCTATAAATTTTTATCCTGCTATCGTTTTACGCACTATATATTTACCTCATTCGCATTCGTGTTAACCTACGGATTTTTTCTTTAAAATCCACGTCCCAGCACTACTCCCGTAAAAAATAACAGCAGACTCCCTGTTACTGTTATTACCACATATATCAAAGCTTTGTTGTCATAACTTTTTGTTATTAAATCGACAATCTCTACACTGAACGTAGAAAAAGTTGTGAAGGCTCCAAAAAAACCAATTCCTGTTACTAAAAACCACGTATCATCATAAGCATCCGCAGGAATCTCTCCATACACTAGGCCAAAAAACAAGCCAAGACCAAAAGAGCCAATCACATTGACAAGCAACATGGCTACTGGAAAAGGCGGGTTTGGAATACGTTTCATGATAAGGAGGCCAAGCAGGTATCTTGCCACCGCGCCAAAGGCACCTCCTATAGCCACTGCCAACATATTCATGATCCTCTCACCTTTCTGTGTCCTTCACTCCATTTGGTACCTAATATCAGCCCGCCAAATGCGAGCAATATGCCACCGAATAAAGAAACAGTAAGGTAAATGACGGAAGCAATTAAAGATAATTGACTACCGAGAGCGAGCGTGTCGCTAGCTAATGTCGACATCGTCGTAAAACCACCGCAAAAACCTACCCCGATACCTTTATTTATCCACTCTCGTGCGTTGCTATTCAGCATCCAGCCCGTAGCCACCCCCAGCATCAGACTCCCAGTAAGATTTTCAATAACCGTGCCTGTAGGGAGACCGGTTGATAATAACTGGAGATTAATCAAATATCTGAATATCGCTCCAATTGCACCACCAGCGCCAATAGCAGCTATATTTTTATAAATCAACGCTCTCCCTCCTTTTTGATATGGAATTAGTATACCTCAATACTCTCCAATACAAAAACCCAGGAAACAGGATTCCGTCAGGGCTTTAGCATTCACCCTTCGTATAAAAAAACAACCCCCTAGCGAAATAGTCCGCTACGGGGTTAATTTCTGTTATAAAAACTTTTTCTGCACCTTCTTGCCACTGTAACTGAACAGTACATCTTTCTTTTCGACTACCGTTTCCATGTGGACTGGACGCCCCCATAGCTGATAAATGTATGGCAGGGTCCGTTCCAAATATTCAAGATCAAGCTCGACATCTTCATAATGATGCTTCAGATATAGTTCCCCGTTTTTCAAGAAATCGCCGTCATTGACCGTGATATATGGGAATCCGCCATTTACACGCATGGTTACCAGCTGGTCTCTTACTGCTTCATAATCCTTATCGGAAATCTTATAGTCCTTTCCCTGCTTTTGGAACAGATACAAATCCTCGTTTCGGCACAAATCTTTGGTTAGATAATTTCGGATGAAAGAAATATCTGACTCGATTTCACGAACCTCAAACATTTTTTCGCGGCCTGATCCTGGTTCTACCCCTCGCTTTTTCATCTCTTCCGTTGGATTATCATAGCGTTCTTCAATATCTTCAAAGATCTTTAATCCTAAATAATATGGGTTAATTTGTGTTCGTGATGGCTGCACGACGCCTGCATTCAATTTTGCAAACTCAACCGCTTCACTACTGGTAAGATCCATTTCCCGCAGGATTCGAGCGTGCCAGTAAGAAGCCCAGCCTTCATTCATGATCTTCGTTTCGAGCTGTGGCCAGAAATATAACATTTCCTGCCTCATCATGGTCAGCACATCACGCTGCCACGGCTCTAATTCCCTGCTGTACTGTTCGATGAATAGCAAGATATCTTTCTCTGGCCTAGGTGGTAATTTTCTTTTGGTTCTTCTCTCAGGCTTTATGCTTTTGTCTGAGGATTCACTGAGCTTCCATAAATCATCATAAGGTGTCGGCTTTGATGCTGGTTCATCATCCTCTTCCACTTCTTCCACATCCTGCCACGTCCACTCTAATTTGGGCCGCACCAAGGATGGATCAATATGTTCCTGGATAGCCAGTATTGCATTTAGAAAATCTTCCACTTCTTTCTTACCATATTTCTTTTCATATGCTGATATACGTTCGGCTGTTGCTGACATACTTTCCACCATATCTCGGTTCGTATTCTGGAAACGAACATTATTTTTGAAAAAATCACAGTGTGCCAATACATGAGCAACAATCAATTTATTTTGAATCAGACTGTTGGAATTCAGCAAAAATGCATAACAAGGGTTGGAGTTGATGACTAACTCATAAATTTTACTTAACCCTAAATCATACTGAAGTTTCATTTTGTGGTATTGTTTCCCAAAGCTCCAATGGGAAAAGCGCGTCGGCATACCGTAAGCACCAAATGTATAAATGATATCCGCTGGACAAATTTCATAACGCATCGGGTAGAAGTCGAGCCCGAAACCCTCTGCGATTTCAGTTATTTCACTTATCGCTCTATGCAGTAACTGTTGCTCCTCAGATTTCAATTAGTTCTCCCCCTTATATGGTATTACTTCTAATGTATGAGGAGCCCGTATAGTTGATGAAAGATGCCAGAAAAAGAATAAATTCTTTCCTGTTTACGAAAAATATTATAATATGTTAATATTCAACTAATCAGTTGAATAGTTAATGAGAGGTGAAATTGATGGACGCAAGAGCTTTTAAAGATACGATATATAGTGAATTCACGCGCATTGGCAAGGTCTTGTCCAGTCCGAAACGAATAGAATTGTTGGATTTGCTGTCGCAGTCACCAAAGTCCGTTGAGACACTGTCCAGGGAAACAAAAATGTCTATCGCTAATACATCTAAACATTTACAGGCTCTATTGGATGCCCGGCTGGTTCGTTACCATAAAGAGAAAAACTTTGTGATTTATCAATTAGCCAATCCTAAGGTTGTTGATTTGTTATTTACCATTAAATCCATCGCGGAAGAGCAGATTGCTGATATAAACATCCTGCGGGAAGAATTTATCGTCAGAGACGATTCTTTAGAAACGATGGAGCTGGAAGAGTGGGAGAATCGTAAAGAAGAAGATAACTATGTGCTCATCGATGTCAGACCCAAAGCAGAGTATCTTAGCGGGCACCTGGAGGGGGCTATCTCCATTCCTATCGATGAATTGAATGAACACCTTAAAAAAATTCCAAAGGGCAAAGAGGTAGTCGCTTATTGTCGTGGTCCTTATTGCGTTTACGCTACCGAAGCCGTTGAGCTTCTTCAATCAAAAGGGTACCATGCATCCCGATTGGAAGCAGGGATCCATGAGTGGAACCAATTTCATGAAAGACAATTCCATTAAAGTTCCAATGAGTTTACAAATAAATGAGTTCTTCAAACCCTGATGAGGACTATCAAATTTAAGTTTCGAGAGGTGAAAAATATGGATGACACTTCAAATAAAATACAGGTGGGTGTAAAAGAAAACATCCTCCAATTCTCGCTATTAGTTGTTATCAACCTGTTTGTCGGCTCGATGGTCGGGTTAGAGCGAACGATCCTGCCCATCATTGGCGAAGAACAGTTTGGCCTGGCATCTACAAGTGTTGCTCTTTCATTTATTATTAGTTTTGGGTTTTCAAAAGCAATCGTAAATTTCTTCGCAGGGAACCTTGCCGATCGAATTGGCAGAAAGCACGTCCTTCTTCTCGGATGGGCTATTGGTTTATCCGTTCCCTTGCTTGTCATTTTTGCGCAAGCCTGGTGGGTCATCGTTTTTGCCAATGTGCTTCTGGGAATTAACCAGGCATTAACATGGTCGATGACGGTTAATATGAAGGTAGACCTTGCCAAGCCGACCCAGCGCGGATTAGCTGTTGGTTTCAACGAGTTCGCGGGTTATATCGGTGTGGCGTTGATGGCAGCAATTTCAGGTTATGTAGCTTCCACCTATTCGTTAAGCCCGGAACCTTTTTATATTGGAATTGCTATCGTCATTATCGGTTTTATTTTATCGCTCTTTGTAAAAAATACAGATAAACACGTAAAAGCCCAGGCTGAAAATGAAACACAACAACTGGCGGAAAATCTCTCCACAAAAGAAGTATTCAACCGGACTACATGGAAAAATAAAAACCTGGCAAGCGGCAGTTTTGCCGGCCTGACTACCAATTTAAAAGACGGAATGGCTTGGGGGCTGTTTCCGATATTCTTCTCTGCTGGTGGTTTGTCTGTCGGTCAAATTGGAACGGTAGTCGCTGTTTATCCAGCAGCCTGGGGATTCTTCCAGTTATTCACGGGCGTGCTTAGTGACCGCATCGGACGAAAGTGGCTGATAACGTCTGGCATGTGGCTGCAGGCCTTGTCCCTTTGGCTGATTTTACTTGTTAACACCTATCCGATGTGGCTCACTGGTGCTTTATTATTGGGACTCGGAACAGCAATGGTCTATCCAACGATTATGGCCTCGATCAGTGATGTTGCTCATCCAGACTGGCGTGCCACTTCCATGGGAGTTTACCGCTTTTGGCGGGATAGCGGCTACGCCTTTGGGGCATTGTTAGCAGGAATCATTGCAGATATGCTAGGTGTCAGCTGGTCAATCGGTCTTGTGGCATTGTTGCCATTCTTTGCTGGTTTAATGACCGCCTTTCGTCTGGATGAAACCCTTAAGAAATAACATAACACCACATATAAAAACCGATCAGCATAGGCGCTGATCGGTTTTATGTTTATTTATCAGGAAGATAAGTTTTGACTCCAGTCGATGGTCACTTCGCCTTCCAGATACTTCTCGGCATCCATAGCTGCCATACACCCTGTACCTGCAGCTGTAACCGCTTGGCGGTATTTGTTGTCCTGCACATCTCCACAGGCGAACAGACCAGGAATATTTGTGTTTGTCGTACCTGGGGTCACCTGGATATAGCCGTTTTCATCGGTATCGACTTGCCCCTTTAAAAATTCCGTGTTCGGATTATGCCCAATTGCAATGAAAATGCCGTCCGCTTCAATAACTTCCTCTTGTCCGGTATCATTATCCTTCACTTTAAGGCCGGACACTTTCATACCATCAGAGATAACCTCCACTGGTGTCTTGTTCAGACTCCATGTGATTTTTTCATTGTTTTTCGCCCGATCCTGCATGATCTTAGAAGCACGGAGTTCATGTCGGCGGTGTACGACATTCACTTCACTTGCGAACTTCGTCAGGAAATTGGATTCTTCCATTGCAGAATCCCCGCCCCCGACAATCAATACTTTTTTATCCCGGAAAAAGAAGCCGTCACACGTAGCACATGTACTGACACCTTTCCCCATATTCTCTTTTTCTCCTGGAATGCCGAGCATTTTTGCTGAAGCCCCGGTGGAGACAATTACGGTCTCAGCTTCCAATTGTCCAAGTCCGTCTACAGAAAGCTTGAATGGACGTTCTGACGTATCCACATCTGTCACCCAGCCACGCTCGAAAGTTGCTCCAAAACGCTGGGCTTGTTTTTTCATATTATCCATCAGTTCCGGTCCCATGATGCCATCCGGGAAGCCGGGATAGTTCTCTACTTCTGTCGTCAATGTCAATTGTCCGCCTGGTTCCGGTCCCTCGATGACCAATGGTTCCATATTCGCACGAGCCAGGTAGACAGCAGCCGTCAACCCGGAAGGCCCAGTTCCTAAAATGATCGCTTTATGTGCCATTCGTTATTCCTCCTAACAATTGCTTGGTTAGTTGATAGTATGCCCAACAACTGTACACTTTTACTGAACTGCTTGTTTTGGTTCCATTATAACTATTAACCAAGCTGGATATTTTCAAAACATGTTAAGCCATTCTCCTTTAAAAACTCAACTTGCCCCCGTGTCCTGCGAAAGTTCAAAAAAGCACCCCGGATCCAGCTTTGTTTATTCTCCTTCTTCGGCAAAACGTTTGATGCGTGCTTCAATTTCATCACGGACCCGCTGGAAGACCGCCCATTTCTCCTCTTCGGTGCCTTCAGCTTTAGCTGGGTCATCAAATCCCCAGTGATAACGTGTCACATGCGGTAGAGTCATGGGACACTTATCATTTGCATCCCCACACAAGGTAATAGCATAAGCGGCATTGTTCAGGATATCGTTATCAATAATATCAGAGGTATGATCGCTGATATCAATATCAACTTCCTTCATTGCTTTCACTGCATTCGGGTTCAAACCATGGGCTTCGATCCCTGCTGATAATACTTTATACTGATCACCCAGGTACTTCTTTCCGAAACCGTCCGCCATTTGGCTGCGGCAAGAGTTTCCTGTACATAAGAAATAAATGACTGGCTTTTTAGACATAATGATTCTCCTTTGTTAACAAAATTTATATTAATAATAGCCATAGATATAAACCGACTAACGTAATGAAAAGGGTTGGGACAGTCAAAATAACCCCCACCTTGAAATAGTAGCCCCACGAAATTTTTACACCTTTTAAAGAAAGCACATGGAGCCATAATAAGGTAGCAAGTGAACCAATTGGTGTAATTTTCGGTCCTAAGTCAGAACCGATGACATTCGCGTAAATCAATGCTTCCCTGATTGTACCACTGGTATTTGTATCTGCGATCGCAAGGGCGTCAATCATGACCGTCGGCATATTGTTCATGATGGATGATAAGATAGCCGCAATGAAGCCCATTGAAATGGTAGCTGCGAACAGACCAGTATCCGCAGTCGCCTGTATGACATTAGCCAGGACATCAGTTAAGCCAACGTTCCGAAGTCCATACACTACCACATACATCCCGATGGAAAAGAACACAATTGCCCATGGTGCTTCTTTCACAACTTTTGCCGTTTCCACAGCTGGACTTCTTCGTGCCATAACCAGGAAGAAAATAGCGACGATACCAGCAATAATCGATACGGGAATCCCGATGAATTCACTGGCAAAATACCCAACCAGCAAGACACCTAATACGCTCCAGGAAAGTCGGAACATTTTATGGTCTTTGATGGCCTCTGCCGGTTTTTTCAATTGATCCACATCGTAATTAGCCGGGATATCCTTTCGGAAAAATAAATACAATACCAGGATACTTGCCCCTAAAGAAAAGAAGTTAGGTATGATCATACGAGAGGCATATTCAGCGAAACCGATATTAAAAAAGTCTGCCGATACGATATTAACAAGGTTGCTCACTACTAAAGGCAAAGAAGTCGTATCAGCGATGAACCCACTGGCCATAATGAACGGCAGAATCATGGTTTCCTTGAAATTCAAATTACGCACCATTGCAAGAACGATTGGTGTAAGAATCAATGCTGCTCCGTCATTGGCGAATAATGCGGCAACAATTGCACCGAGCAAGGTGACATATACAAACATCCGTACTCCGTTTCCTCTAGCGATGCGCGCCATATGAAGTGCGGACCATTCAAAGAATCCGATTTCGTCTAATATCAAAGAAATAATAATGATAGCAATAAATGCTAAGGTTGCATTCCAAACAATTCCTGTCACCGTCACGACGTCATTAAAGTCCACAACGCCGACGAGCAGCGCAAGAATTGCTCCTCCTACCGCTGTCCAGCCAATGCCAAGCCCTTTCGGCTGCCAGATGACCAGGACAAGCGTAATGATAAATATAATCGTAGCTAATAATACGGAAGCCAAAAACTATTCCTCCTGTCAATCACATTTTATCCGTTTACCAGATTTCTCTAATGCTTCTAACTTTTCTTTTTGGTCCGGGATATGTTCCAGAACACTTACTACTAGTGGAAAGATATCACTATTCTCATTCAATTTATAAAAAATCCAGTGACCTTTGCGTTCTTCCTGAACAAGCCCTGCATCCCGAAGCTTTCTAAGGTGCTGACTGATTGCAGGCTGGCTCATTTGTAAAATCTCGACAAATTCACAGACGCAGCATTCATTACCTCGAAGAAGTCCAATAATTGTCAATCGGGTTTTGTCACCGAGGAGCTTTAGCGCAGTTGTTGCTCGCTCAATGTCCACCATTGTTCTTTCCATTGCTCCACCTCCGATAAAAATCACTATATAAGTATATGCTTATATTTGCAAGTAAAAACAATATATTTTACATTTCTTTAACATTATTGCTCTGTTAGTTATGAATTACCAAAAAAGCGTCCCGTACAAGGACGCTTTCCTTATCAATGAGATTTCGGTTCAAATGTCTTACAGTCGGTTTCTTTTTGATCTTCCGCTTGTTTTCCAGCATGACTGACTACATAAATTTCTGATGCACTGCACCGGTTACCTTCTACGTTATACACACAGTTATTTACTTCACAAAGTACATCTTGAGCCATTCTCAATCACCTCCCCTGCTTATATTTTGCACGCTTACTTTATTCACATGCCCCATAAGAACAGAGAGTTTTTCCCAATTAAAAACAGGCTGTTTCAAACAGCCTGTTTCGTAATTATTCTGCATCCGGGAAGATACGATCGACCATTTCACCGAATTGACGGAAGAAACCTTCAACCGGCTCTCCGTTATCTACATCATTGACATAGTTATCGGTCAATTCAGCAAAATCAGCATTAGCGGATACATAAACGTTATCAATGTCATTATTTTGGTTCTTCACGATATCAGCGATTTTTTTCTTCATTTCATCACTTACATCACCGTTTTCGTTCTGACCAATATCCATTCCACCATCGTCTCTCACACCTTCAGCGTTATTCATCTGGTTCCCCAGGTCAGCGTTGTTGTTCTTTGCATCCTGAGCATCCATAAAAACAGCAACATAAGCATTATTATTAGTAGTCAATACGATGGCGCGCTTGACACCCTCCACCTGATCAGCGATGGTTTCTGCTGCCTGTTCGGCAACCTCATAGTTATTGTTGCGATTGTCATCACGATCATTGACATTCATATTGTCACGGTTTGCCATGTCTTCCCCGTCTCTTTCAAACTGAGTGTTTTCAATTCCATCGTTCAGGTTATCGTTTCGAGCTCCTTCATCATTAGCCTGGCAGGCAACCAGCGCAGAAGTCGCAAGCAGTCCAAGTGCAATTGCTTTTATTTTCATTTCCTGTTTCCTCCTTCTTATGGTTAGATATCGTTGATTATCTTTCCATAAAAAAAGGAAAATATACCGGTGAATTTTTTAATTATAATTTGCTTTTTCAAAAGAGAAAATCACCGAGGAAATGAGACTTAAAAAAAGATGGAGGAAACATCCTCCACCTTGTACAGTCAGGCTGTCAGCCCCCACCACATATTCAAAAAGACCATGTACAAAGTCAGCAAGGCATTTATAAACAGGAATACTGCCGGAACGACTTTTAATACATTATCTATCCTCGAATAGGAAAGTCTTATAAATACTACAGAAGCAATCAGGAATATATAATATGTAATGAATAATAGCCAGTAATTGCTCATTGGCTCACCAAGCCCAATCTCATAACCGATCGCAAAGATTGCCCAGACACTCAAAAAAGATACAACTGCAATTGAAAACCAGCGCCGTTCGCCTGTAAAATAAATAATCCCGGCAATCCCCGCAGCTAATGTCACAACACCAAATATTTCCGTCAATATCACCATGACACGTAAAGCTGTATCAGTGCCGGCTACTGTAAAAGTGAATAACAGGAATAACCCAAACACAGCAATTCCCCAGACATTTGCAAAATACAATTGGTCTTTCCTGTCCATTCCCGTAAATAGTTGTTTTGCTCTCTCCATTTCCATGGCTGACTCAGCTCCTCCCCAACACGGATGTAATCAAAATGATTATACCATAAATTAAGCTGGTTACTCCGGGAAAACTCCCAGAGTAACACCAGCGGAATCAATGTGTTTTTTTCGCTTTTGGTCCTTTTTTAGAGCGGTATTCTTTTCCTTTATTCTGGTCTCCTGAAGCAATTTCTTTACCGAACTCTTCGTTAATTTTTCCACCTGGAAGTTTACCGGTACGTTTGGGTGAACTTTGGTTTTTGCTTCCTTTACTTCCATTATGACTTGTCATAGTATCTGCTCCTTTCAATGGATTACCCTTATTTTCTGCCAGTAAAACCGTTTCATTCCGTTAAGTGTTGGCATTTTTAGTACCAATCAACAAGGAAGATAGAAGAGAATCCCGGATATAATAAAAGCAACCCTTCGCTTTAGAAAGGGGCGGAATAACAATGCATTACAGTGACTATGACAAAGCTTTATATTACACGCTTTGGGGACAATGGGACGACTTGTTGATTTTGATGGTACGGACGGAGGACCAATTCTTATCGAAGAAAATTGAAGTCTTCCTTCACGCATTTCATTATCACTCGACGGAAAAAGAAGTACTGGAATCCCATGAAAATTTACTCTCCTATATCGACCATGCGATGGTATCGACAGCACCTGTCATGACGGTTTAACATTAGAAAAAACTTGGCTTAGTCCTTTATGACGAAAGCCTCTTATAAAAAAAGCAGCCTGTGAGGGCTGCTTTTTTTATGGTCTAGGGTAGGTTTGTGTCAGTGGATGCAAATGTAATTCGTCAATTAGCATATGTTTTGGCACACCTGCCATATAGACGATCGACTCGGCAATATCTTCCACTTTAAGCCATTTTTCTTTTTCAGGAAGTCCCTGTTTACTATTCGCAAAATACGTATCGACCATACCGGGATTAATGGTTCCGATGCGAATACCTTCTTCGCGGACCTCCTGTGCCACTGCTCCCATGAACCCTTGTACCGCATACTTAGTGGACGTATATAAGGACCCCGCTTCAGGGATTGTATAACGGGAAACATCTGAAGCTACTGTAATAATCGTGCCGAATTGATGTTTTTTCATGATCGGCAAGACGGCTTTTGTGGCAAGGAAGACACCCTGGACATTGATGGAAAACGTTTTTTCCCATTCTTCAACTGTAACATCTTCTACTTTTTTAAAAGCCCCGATTCCAGCATTATTAATGAGTATATCAATTTTCCCGTAGGCTTTTTCTGTCGCTTGAACGACACGTTCTACGTCATTTTCTTTACTGACATCTGCGACAAAGGACTGGATGTTTTCATAACCTTCTTCTTTTAAGCCTTCTGCTGTCTCATGTATATCCTGGGAACTTCCGAGAATGGCAAGTTTCACACCCTTTTCTGCCAACTGCCTTGCCACTTCTCTTCCTATTCCACGTGAGGATCCAGTTACAATGGCAACCTGATCTTTTAACATCGAATCTTCCTTTCTTTACGTACGTTCTGGTTTCACCACGGTGTCTAATTTATAATCCAAATCAAATAAATCCCTTCTGCGATCATGGAGTTGTCGTACGGTTCCTGATTTTCGCTGTCGCCTTAAGATTTCCAAATCGACATCACCGACAACGACGGTTTCCACATTGGCATTACATTCGCCAACAATGCCGTCTCTTGCAAATTCAAAATCAGACGGAGTGAAAATCCCGGACTGGGCATACTGGATGTCCATATTTTCTACTTGTGTCAAGTTGCCAACTGTCCCAGCAATAACCGTGTACACTTGATTTTCAACCGCACGCGCCTGGGCACAATAGCGGACACGTAAATATCCTTGGCGGTCATCCGTACAGAACGGCACAAAAATGATATTCGCTCCTTTATCGACAGCATAGCGGGCGAGTTCAGGGAACTGGATATCATAACAGATTTGAATGGCAATTTTACCGCAGTCCGTATCGAATACTTTTACAGCATCTCCCGGCTGGATTCCCCACCACTTTCGCTCATTTGGAGTGACATGAATTTTATACTGTTTTTCTATCGTACCATCTCTGCGGAACAGATAGGAAATATTATAAATATGGTCGTCCTCTTCTACAAAATGTGATCCGCCGATGATATTAACGTTGTATTTCACCGCCAAATGGGTAAACAGCTCAATATAATCTTCGGTAAATTCCGATAACCTGCGAACCGCCTGTGATGGGACTTTTTCTTCAAGAAAGGACATCAACTGAGTGGTGAAAATTTCCGGGAACACAGCAAAGTCAGAACCAAAATCCGCCGCGACATCTACATAATATTCACACTGTCTTGCAAATTCTTCAAACGAATCGATATTCTTCATCATGTACTGAATGACCATGATCCGGACCGGGTAGCTAGTCTTAAAATGACGCTTCGTTCTGGCACGATAATCAACATTATTCCACTCCATTAAAGTAGCATACTTGGAAGACTGTGTATCATCCGGCAAGTAGTTCGGGTTGATTCGCATGACAGTAAACCCATTCATTACCTGAAACGTTAGAACCGGGTCATAGATGCTTTTATTTAATACTTCTTCTACATACTCCCGCGGCGACATCTCCTGTTCGTATTTATGATAGTTAGGGATTCTGCCGCCAATAATGATACTTTTGAGATTAAGTTGTCTTGCCAGTTCTTTCCTTGCTTCATAGAGGCGCCGGCCGATTTTCATCCCTCGGAATTCCGGGTGGACCATGACCTCAATGCCATATAAATTGTAGCCTTCATCATCATGATTCGTGATATACCCTTCATCAGTAATATCATCCCATGTATGCTTATCGTCATATTCATCAAAATTGACAATCAAACTGGAACAGCTCCCGATAATTTCTCCGTCATATTCCACGACGAACTGCCCTTCCGGGAAATGACGTAGGTGGCTTTCCAAATGCTCCCGCTTCCATGGTTCCATATTTGGAAAACAGATCGACTGCAATTTCAATATCGAAGCGATATCTTTATCCTGGAGATTCCTGACCGCCAGTTTCTTTTCAAATTGGGATAAATCAAGTTTGGACATGCAATTTTATCCTTTCCTGGTAATCGTTTTAGTCATAATATAGCTTACTGAAAAATGGATTCCTTTGTCTAGTTTTACCCATTTACAGGTTTCCGTAACTGCTTTTTATTTGCAACAATTAATTGATTGTATCGAGCAAATCCATATAGCTTAAACTTAATAAAATTCATAAAAGAGTACAAACTAGGATTAAGGAGGCGATCTATATGGCTGAACAAGTAGTGGCAGTAAGAAAAAATGGTGATGGGGATATCATAGAACTGAAGCTGTCTTCCGGCCAGGTTGTCGATTATAAGCAGGCCCAGCAGATGGCAGATAGTGGGGAGATCGAGCATGTGAACACCTTCCGAGGTAAAGATGGAGATAAACATCTAAGAAGTGATGCAGACGGAGATCCAACCAACAACCTCGATAACCTGCCAACATTTTAATACCAAAAAAAGAGCCTGCACACAAGCAGGCTCTTAATTATGGCCCAATGTTTCCTTACCGGCACGGACGATATTTGCCAGCTCCCCACTATAGTCGTTGGCGGGAAAATGAAGCAAGTCTTTCATCCCTCCATCAAAAACAAGCTCCCCTTTATCCATCAATAACAGTCGTTTACTCAGCCTGGTAAGCTCATACCAATCATGACTGATATAAACGAGTGTTACACCAGCTTCATTCAACTTTTTCAGCCAATCAATGATTTCAACTTTGGCGGCGATATCTATTCCAGCCGTAGGCTCGTCTAATAGACAAATTTCCGGCTTGTGCAATAACCCAATACATAAATGGAGTTTTCGCTTCCATCCTCCTGATAAATCCTTCGTCCGTTGGTTCATCACCTCATCGAGTCGTAATACTTCCAGCATATTATCTACGTAAGTATCATCAATTGCTGATGAACTTAGTTTACACCAGGAATTGATTTGCTCCTTCACTTTCAACCCTTCGAACAAAGCGATTTCCTGGGAGATATAACCTATGCGTTTTCGAATATTTTTCACCTGATTCCTGTAAGGGTGATCTTCAAAAAGCAACGTTCCGCTTGTCGGCTTTTCAATCGTAGCGAGCACTTTCAATAACGTTGTTTTACCTGCTCCATTCGGGCCAATGATGCCAAGCGATTCCCCAGGTTTAATATGAAAGGTCAGATCATGAAGAATCGGTTTTCTTTTATAACTTTTAGTAATCGCTTCTGATCGGATCATACGAGTCCCTCCAGCCAAATTTGATGGAACAGCCATCCGTGCGGCAGCCATTTTTCCAAAAAAACACTATCCACACTCTCTAAAGGTATACCTCCTAAAAGAAAGGAAACCACAATAATAACAGCAGTGATGCTGATAAATACTCTGTGATTTTTAACGAATATTGCCAGCACCAGCCAGCATGCATGGACAATACTGATGACACCTGCAACTTTTAGCAGCGAGGGGAGCAGCAAAGTCCAGGAAATTTGAAATACGAAAGTAACCAGTGTAAGCACTATAAAAGTAACACCAAGTAATAGGCTAAACGACAACAGGAACAACACGGCGTAGTAAGAATAGACATGGCCACTAGTCAGCTTCATCCGCGTCAATAAACCTGTGCGGCGATCATGGAATAGTGGTAAGTAAAGATAAGTAGCTGCCCCCATGAGATAAACAAGTAAAATGGAGAACACTCCCTGCACCACCAAAGGAATTGTTTCTTTCTCCTTCTCAAGCCCGCTGACCCAATGGAAATCCATTTGAAAAAGTGGCTCTGGCTGCCAATAACTATCCGCTTGTGTAAACGTTTCTTCCCAAACCGAATCCCCCTGATACTCCGCAGCGAATTGAGCGGCTTTACTGTTAAGGAGGAGACGGGTCACTTCTGAAGCGACTTTTTCTTTTGCAAAAGCGTCGAATGTGGAATCTTCAGAGCGAAGCCAACGGATTTTCTCCTCAGTTTCCCCGGTTCTCAGTTGTTCTTCAAAACCAGCATCCATAAGGAAAGCTGCCTCTAACTCTCCGATCTGTACCAGCCTTTTTGCTTCCTCCAAATCGAGTTTTTTCAGGTTAAGGTGTTCATTTTCTCCAAGCCGCTCATAGACGAGTGAAGAAAACTGCGTATTATCCTTATCCACCCATCCAACTGGAATTTGACTTCCCGATAGAGTTGCAGAAAGAAACGGATAAACTCCAACAACACACACGAATGGAAAGAAAATCAGAAATAACAGGCTTCTCCAACGTTGCATCAACCAGATAGATTGCAGTCTAAGCTGGGTACCCATGGCGCTTCTCCACCTTCCGAATAATCAGCCATCCTGTAAGGACCAGTGTCAGTCCCCACCCAGAGGGAACAAGCAAGAAAAATGGGGATGTATCCTGCAGCCCCTGATAGATATGAGGCCAAGGTAAAACAGCCTGCGCATGACTCAGCCACTCAGGCAAATAACTGCGTGGAATTAACACTCCGCTTGCCAAGAGTAAAGGAAGTGATAAGACAGCATACCATAAAGCAGCTTCCACTTTTCTTCTGGTAACAGCAAGGAAAAAAGCTGCCAGAGCCGCTTGTACCAGTGCATGAAACAAAAGCAGCAACTGAGAGGATTGCAGTGCTTCTTCGACATAGAAACCATAACTGAAGAAAAATATCTCATTCCCAATTAAAGTAAAAATAAAGAATAAGGCGGCATGGACAAGATAAATACGTCCTCTTCCTATATCCATGGCTTGCAGCCGATCCCTCACGCCCCCGTGCAGCAACGACTGTCGGGAAGCAATGAATAAGCTAAGCGCCACCCACGAACCCATCATCCAGGCAGCTATTGCAGCATGATTCTTCCACCCAATAGATGCTCCTCGCTCTATGTTTTCCGTCACAAACAGACCATTCCGATCGAGCGCCTCCAATGTAAAAGTAATGATGACCTGCTGCATCAATTGTTGCCGCTCTTCCGAATTTTCCATAGGTTTTATTACTGATTCATAAACAGCATTGACGCCACTTTGCGCGGCAGATATGTAACTTGCTGCACTGTCCATTAATAACTGCACAACACCTGACTCTAACGGTTGTTTGTCATTAAGCCATACTTCCATTGGAGTGTTAGTACCGTTTCTTAAATCAGCAGTGAACCCTGCTGGAATGATTACGGCCCCTGTCCATTCCCCGTTACGGATCCCTTTTGTTACTTCATTCATTTCTCCCGGTATAAAACGTAATTGATCGTTTAATGTCTCGTCTTCCTGCAGCTGGTTGATCAGGGACTTCGTTTCAAAGGTCTGGTCCTCATCAACTACAGCAACCTTAATCGGCTCATTCTCTCCATTCAGGAACCCTGCTGCCCCATATCCTAACAATCCTAAAAGTAAATATGGTGCAAATACACACAAAAAAAGAAGGAGCGGCCGTCTGGCAGCCGCTCTGATTTCTAGCAAAAAAAGCGAGATGCTTTGCACGACCGTTCCTCCTTCACTCTTTAAAAGGCTCCCAGCCCTCCAAAGTTACCGAACATATCCATATAATATTTTTGCAGGTTCATTTCTATTTCCTGCATAATTGATTCCATTTCCTGATCACTTGCTTCCATTACATTCACTGTGCCGGTTTCTGCAAGGTCAGGAAAATCCAATGCATCTGTAAATTCGGTATCGGTAATGATATTAAGTTCAACCATACCACTGACTGGGCCTGTCATTGGGTCCTCCATAGCGAAATCTATACCAACATCCAGGTTTTGATTTGCCTTATCCCCATCTAATTCAGAAGCTGTATTGATATACCCACTCAGTTCAGGAACGGGCCCCCCGGCAAAAGCGGCGCCTTCCATTATTATATCAAAAGTTGTTTCGCTGCTTGCCCCTTCCAGAACAGAAGAAAGCGTTACTCCTATAGTAGAGGGCTGGCCTTCCTCTTCCATCGAAAAGGAAATATCATGATCCACATGAAGCGCTTCTTCGGCTTTTTCCCCCTTTTCATCCAGACGGAAGGAGAATATTCCATCTTCACTGGATGGTACAACGTCCATTGCTACCTTAGAAGTATAAGCTTCATCCTTTTCCTCATAATTCGTATGGAATGAGATAGCAGCTGATTCCTCAGCTTCTGCATGACTTATCGTAAAATTGATATCCCGATAAGCAACTAAATCCCCGTCAAGATAGGCTTCCAGCTTGAAACCATCTGGCATTTGAATATTATCTACTTCTTTTTCCAAGTCTTCTACAACGGATTTACCATCCTCGACATCCCCTGCAGCCATATTCAATTTCATTTGTGCATCAACCAAATTCCAAATACGCTCATCATCTTTCAATTTATTTAACAATACTTTTATAAGATCTTTTGATTCTTTCTCCGAAAGGTTCAGGGTTACTTTGTCATACTTTTCGTTTTCATAACGTACCCCGTTTTCCATTTCGAATTGATCTTTGTCCAGTTCTTTGAGCAATGTTGTCGTATAGTCTTTTGCAATCTCATTCAATTCATCAGCTGTCAAAGTAGCAGATTGGTATTCCGCCAGGTTCGGCAGTTCTTCCATACCGGCCGCCTCTTCCCCGTGCTTACGCAAAAATTCACCCAGTTGATCGTTTGGTAAGGTGAAATAGTCTTCATAGAGAAAGGGAACCTTTAAAGCTGCTTGACTTTCGTTCTGGTAAAGTTCTGCATTTCCCAGGCTTTGACCTTGGAACAGCAAGTCTAACGCCATGAACGTCTCTTTAGAACCAGGATCCATCATATGCTCTGTCTCTAATTTAGCGGACGAAACCATTCCTTTAATCATTGGGAGCATGGCACCGAATTCCTGAGCCCCTTCCTCGACATTAAAATCTGCTGTTACCGTAGAAGAACTGTAATAAGCACTTTCGGTCATTTTCTCTTTCAATTCTTCCAATTCTTCCATTTGTTCCGATTGACTTTTCAGAAAAGTCATCTGTTTCTCGATGGTATTCTGCTCCGCTGTCAAATAACGAGCCATTGGATCTTTATCCTTCATGACACCGAAAGCAGTTGCGCCAATTCCCGCAACAATGATAACCGTCACCACTATAAATATCCAGTTTTTCATCCCGCCTCTTCCTTTAGCGGTCCCCTTGTTTCGTTGGTTGCTCATGTTTCTCCCCCTATTTTGTGTAATCATTCATCCTAATTGTTATACGACTCTGGCTACTAAAAGTTTCATAAAAATACTAAATATTACAAGTTGATGTCAGTATACTATTTTCCAAGAAAAATAGATATATGTATTTGCTTGTCCTGTTAATATTTATTCACGTTCATTGAAATCCATGTTAAAAAAGGTAAACGAATATAGTTAATCTTTATAGCCCACGGAAAGCGATCCGTTTTCCCAGCCACCATAATCGCTACCTAACGTCTCGAAACTGAGTCTTCAGCAATTGGGAGCTTTTCTATAAAATAAATACGCAGATTTAACCGGACCAATAAGCAAAACCGCAGGTTAATCCCTACGGTTTTGCTTATTTTTTATTCTCTTTTTTAGATTGTCCTGGTGGCTGTTTGTCTTTATTTGAATCTCTCTTCTTATGACCAGGTGCTTGTTTTTCCTTACCAGTATCTTTTTTCATATGACCAGGCGGTGTCTTATACTGACCTGATTCCTTAGAGGAGTTTTTATTCTTCTTTTTATCTCCACCAGAAGGAGAATGACCCTTCTTTTTTTCTTGACCAGGTGCCTGTTTTTCTTTCACCTTGTCGTTAGCTTTACTGGAAGGTTCATTCCCTTTTGTATGATTATCTTTTTTCTCATTTGTATTTTTTTCAGGCTTTTCCTTTTCAAGCCCTTTTCCTTGGCCGGGATGATCGTTCTTCTTCTCGACAGGCGATGACTTTTGGCCTCTATCCTGTTTTTCCTGACCAGGAGGAGTTGTTTGTTTCGCTTTTTCAGTTTTAACCGGCTTGTTCTTTGACCCCTCTTCCTTTTTCTCCACGGGGTCCTTTGGTTCTTCTGATTTATAAAAAGATTGAATAATATCTTTATCTTCCCCATCCAGCTGTTGAACCTCGCTGGTGGAAACATCCTCGTCTTGAACAGTGGAACTGTCGGCCGATATTGTTTCAGCCATATATTGGTTGACCGGCTTGTTCACTTCTTTCGCCTTGGTACGGATACTTTCCGGTACAACAAAAGCCGCTACACTTAAAGTGGCTAATTGTTCATCGACATAATCTTCGATCTCTTCGGTAAAATCAAATTCCAGCTCTTCGTTCAAATAACTGACCCCTACAAGGACACTGTCAAGCTCATTCATCATCCCTTGTTTTTCACTAAGCTCTACAAACCGGACAATCACTTCTTCTGCAGTTTTATGCTTCCATGAGGAAAATTCATCGAGCAGTTTAGCTGCATCCTCATTATGGGGAATCATGTTCAGTACCTGTCTATCTTCATTAATTTCCAGTTCAACACTTGGGTTGATATCGACATTCACATAAGCATATGCTTTATTACTGTCATACCAGGAATATAAAGGTAAAAATGCAAGGAGAATTGCCGTTGCCATTGCTAGTATCCGCAGCTTGGCATGCTGCTTTTTCAACAGAAAAAATCCAGCTGATCCCTTTCTTTCCGGCAGAAGCTCGTAATGGGATTCCATTCCGACTTCTACATCATTCAGTGGTTTTGCTTTGTGAAAAGTACCAAACTCGGTAAGAACAATGGTATAACCACGGTGGTGTTCCATGACAATTCCTTTTCTCACAACCCCACCCCCTTAATATAGTCTTTTAGGTACACATATTCTTCACTAAGAATGATAACCATCGCCAGAATAAATTTCCGATTCCGTTCCAGCGTTTTCTTACTGACATCCACACGGCCAACGAGATCTTTGATTGGCAGTCTGCCCTTTTTCAAGACTTTTTCCCTTAGTTCTGCATCTCCATAAATTACCCTGGCTACCCGAATCGCTGATTCACGGGCGTCCCGGTGCTGAGGAGATACTTCGGTAAGTTCTTTGAAAGATAGCTTGTACTGCTTCAACTTCAATTGAAAATCCTTGATCTCTTCCCGTCGGTACCATGCTTCTGTCTGGCGTTCATATTGCTCTTTAGCGGCCGTAATTTCAGATGGGTTCTCCATCTGTTCTTCATTCTCATAATCTTCATCAAGGGAAGCAGCCATCAAATGGCGCTGCTCATTCCGGATAAAATCAATCACCTTGCGCTTAATGACCAGGCGCGCAAAAGATAAGAATGAGCTCCCCTTTTTGGAGGAGAAGGAGTCGATCGCTTCATTGAATGCCATCAGCCCTATGCTGAATTCATCATCCTTATGTTGGTCAATGTACCGTTTACATACTTCAGAAACATTTTTGGCGATAAAAGGTTGATATTGTTGTAAAAGGTGATTACGAATTTCTTCGTCTCCCGCTTGTGCTAATGTCACTTGCTCATTGAGGGAGGTGTCAGTTTTCTTATCAAACAGACTCCTGATCAACCTTTACCACCTCCAGCTATTAAGAAATTTCGTGAGAGCCTTTTATTTTATGGGTGTTCTTATCAAAATTCTTTCAATTATGTTACAAAGATGTTTCAACCAACCTTATTTCTGAAGTATAACCTAACTATATTAAGGGGCCTATTCTATTACTAAAATGTTCAACGTGACTATCTTATCGAATTATCATCCTGTTATCTAGCACAGGTTGTTTACATTTTATTAAATGATGATTTCAAAATATAGGCCCAATTTCCTGTGGACAAAATCCAGGTAAGAAAAAAGCCCCACCACCTGGTGAGGCCTTAAACTATATTCGTATTACTGCCAATAGGGTTCTTTGCGATATTTTCGATAAATCATCTCTTCGAATTCTTTTGACACTATTTGGTCTTTCTCATAATTAGGACCTTCTTCAATCGTTTCCAGTTTTAGATCTATATAAAAATCATTCGCTAACCAATCTACCGATTGCAGCCAATCCGGCGATAACAGCACCCGTTCATTTGTAGACCATTCGCTCGTATCTACAAGTAAATATCTTATTCTCCAAGTATCCTCATCAATCATGATATCTTTTATATAGCCGATTTGGCCATTTTCTCCGTGCACAACTCCGTGTTTAAACTCACCTTTAATGTTTTCGGCGCTGCGCAGTTTATCATTCCTGCCATGAACATTATCATTGATAGGGGGTTCCTTTGTCGTTTGGGGCTCAGCTGCTCTCGCTGGTTCCTCCATCGGGTCCATCGGTGTCAAATAGCCGCCCCATAGAAATTCCCCTGTCCAATATTGTTTCCAACCAAAGGTATCGGACAATTCCATTTCTTTCTCATAAGAAAAGTCCTGCTTTTCTTCCAAGGCCGCATTATTCCGTATATCTTCTTTATTATTTTCCACATGGATTACTTGTTCTTCAGTGTCGATTGCCTTTACCCCGGAAGGAGAGACTACCACTTTCTTTCCAGGCAGCCATTTCCTTGTATCAGCCACTAAGTAGCGGACCGTCCATTTCTTATCATCAAAATATAAGTCTTTCACTTTGCCAAGCTCCCCATCATTGGCCTGGATATTATAGTTTTTTAATGTACTTGCAAAATATAACATGTAACCCCTCCTCATAAAAGACTGGTGATTTATAATTATTTTTCCCTTTGTCATATATAGTAAAACTTGGGAGGTAAGTTATTCCGAGTGGTTTAGCTCTTTTTCATAACAGGTATAAACACAGTAAGATTGTTGGCGAAAGGAGGGTAAGGATTGAAAGCTGTTCTATTAAATACGACATTAAAACGAGGAACAGACGCCAGTGAAACAGAACAATTACTTCATGAAGCAACAAAAATATTACAGAGGGAACAGATTGATACGAACCGGATTCATTTAAGGGATTTCCATATCTCTTTCGGTATCACCGACCGTCTCGATGGCGATGATGATTGGCCATTCATATTTAATAAGATCAAGGAAGCCGATATCGTAATTATCGGGACACCGATTTCCATGGGAGAAAAAAGCAGCATCGCCAGTCTTATACTGGAACGGCTTCAAGGTTATCAAAAGTTGCAAAATAAAAAGGGACAGTCCCTTTTTTATAATAAAGTTAGCGGGGTTGTTGTAGCCGGTGCAAAAGAAGATGGCGGCCGCTCTGCTGCTCAATCGATTTTCTATCAACTTTCTATGATTGGATTTACCATCCCTCCCCATGCGCACGCCACCTACGAGGGGCGACATGAATCAGGTCAAGAAGAAGCAGTGGATATCTCCCGAGATCATGTGGCACTCGACAATATCGAACGAATGACTTACAATTTGATTCATTTTGCTGAATTATTCAAGTTCCACCCCATCCCCACCCTGGGAAACGTGATAGAATCATGAGTTCCTATATTCCTAACTATTCCAAAAGAGCCCCGTTACACAGGTAACGGGGCTCCTTCTATTTATTGCCTGATATTCTCATGGAAATAATCAATCGGAACCGCAAGTCCGACTTTCCCATGCACGTCGTGTTTCAGTGTGGCGAACACCACACCTATCACTTGCCCTTCATCATTGATAACAGGACTCCCGCTGTTTCCCCTATACACTGGGGCATCTAGCATCATCACAGGTTTTTCCCAGTTGTCCAGCTGGATATAATCGATGATGGTCCCCTGGTTAGCAATTCCTGTAAAACGAAGGGGGTTACCAATAAAATAAAAGGATTCATCCGTTTCAAAGGCAGTGCTTTCCGCCAGCTCAAGATGCGGAAGAGATTCGCCTTCCACCGCCAGAACGGCCAGGTCGACATCCGGGTAAGAAGCCTTAACCTCTGCATGAAACAACCCTTCCTCCGGAAAAGCTACAGATATCCTCTTTTCATTCTCAATGACATGATGATTTGTAATAATTGTGCCATTACTTGATATAGCGAATCCCGTCCCTTTACTTTCTCCCCCTTGAACAACCACTACAGCGTCCTGATACTCGTCAATATCCGGGTTGGCAGATAACTTAGCAGAAGTGACCAAAAAATCAATGGCAGGGATCGAATAAGTTTGCGGGATTACCGCTGCCAGATTCAAGACCATTACGATAGCGACAAGCCAAAACGCCCATTTGGGAAACGGGCGCCCAGGCTTCTCTTTTTCTTCACGGGCACGAGCGATGGCTTTTCGCTTTTCTTCCTGGACAAGCTCAAACATCTCTTCTTCATCTATTTCTTCATAAAGATCCTCATCAATTATATCTTTCTTCTGTTCATCTTTCCCCATGATGCCGCCACCTTATTAACAGAATGAAGGAAATCACATGGCAGCTGCTTTCACTTTTCCCTGCTGCATTTGATACATTTGATAATAAAGTCCTTCTTCAGCAAGCAATTGTTCATGTGTTCCCTTTTCCATCATTGTACCATGCTGAAGTACAAAAATTTGATCTGCCTGTTGAATCGTAGATAGCCGATGGGCGATGACAAGGGTGGTGCGCCCCTGCTTAAGGACCTGGAGTGCCTCCTGAATCAGTTTTTCCGTTTCCGTATCGATATTTGCGGTCGCTTCATCGAGGATAAGTATCGCCGGGTCAAAAGCAAGCGCCCTGGCAAAAGAAATAAGCTGGCGTTCCCCCGTGGAAAACGAGCTCCCTTTCTCTTTAACAGGTTCATCATACTGATTTGGCAGCTTTTCAATAAATCTATCTGCCCCAACAGCCTTCAGAGCATGAATCGCCATTTCCCGGGAAATATCAGGATCATTCATCGTAACATTCGACAAAATAGTTCCTGTAAACAAAAATGGATCCTGCAATACTATTCCCATATGACTTCGTACCTGCTGGCGTGACCAACTTTTTGTATCCTGCCCGTCAATTGTAATAGTCCCTTTCTGCGGGTCATAAAAACGAAACAGCAAATTCATGATGGAACTTTTCCCCGAACCGGTATGGCCGACAAATGCTGCCGTTTGTCCTGCTGTTACTTCAAAGTCGATATCTTTTAAGATATATTCATCTTTTTCGTAAGCAAAAGACACATGATCAAAGCGGACGTGCCCTTTATAGCGGGGAACTTTGGTATCTTTGACATCCTCGCCTTCCTCTTCCATCATTTCAAATACCCGTCCGGCTGCTACCCGGGCCTGTTGCAGCTGGGGAAGCTGGTTGACAAGGTCGTTGACAGGCTGAAACAGCCGGGTTAAATAGTCGACAAAAGCGTAGAGAACGCCGACCGTGATTACTCCTTGTGCGCTGATGGACTGGGACCCAAAGTACCAGATGAATGCTACAAATGCCAGGTTCCTCAAAACATTAACCAGGTTATGGGAAGTTAATGCACTCAGACGAATGAGCTTCTTCTGATAGGTGAAATGCTTACTGTTCAAAGCCTCAAATTCTTCTGATGTCTGATGTTGTCTACGAAAAGCCTGGATAATCGACATGCCCTGGATTGCTTCATTGATGTTTCCATTCATATCACTAACCGTAGAACGGACAACTTTGTTATATTTTCCACCATAATATTTATAAACACGCATCCATAACGCTATAATCGGCAACAGCAGCAGACACATAACCGCCAGCCGTACATCAAGCAAAAATAAAGCGATATAAATACCTGTCATATAAACAAAACTGGTCACAAATGTAGCCAAAACACGTACGTAAAGCTCGCGTATCGCTTCTGTATCATTCGTGACACGGGCAACAACCTTCCCTGCCGGCTGATTGATAAAGTAGCTGATCGGCAGCCGCTGGATATGGGCGAAGACATCTTCCCGCATCTGCTGTATGATTCGATTCGATGTCCTTTGCAATAAAAATGTATTCCAGAACTGAAATACTGCCGCAATTAATAGTAATCCAACATACAACCCTAACAGACGGTATATCGCCGGCCGCTCCGGCTGAAAGAAGCGATAAAGTTCTGTCAGGGAAAGCTTTTCTGCCTGTGCAGACAGCTTTTCATCCGGGGTCTGTATCGCCAGCGTTTCGCCTTCTATTTCTCTTTTTCCTGTCGTAGGCACCATTTGATCAACAAAATAATAGCTGCTCCCTACTTGAAGAATGGTGGCTGGATTATCCGTAGTTTCACTCCCACCAAGACGGTCTTCCCGTTTGTATAAGGCTCCTTGATAATTAACCGTATAGTCATCCTCACTTTTTACTTGATGCCAGGTCGATTCAATGCCAACGACATGCTGATCAATCAGTCTTTTTGCGATAAATGGACCAGTAAGTTCCAGTGCTACTGCAAGAACAAGGCAAATTAATCCGATGCTGATGGGTTTACGAAACATCCATGCGTAGTGAAACAATTTCTTCTCTGTCTTGTGTCCTGCTCTCACGAGACCGCCCCCTTTTCATCCATTTGCTGAAGTTCATATTGGGACCGGTACCAGCCACGCGATTTCATCAATTGCTGGTGGCTGCCTTCTTCCACAATTTTGCCATCCTCCAGTACAATAATATGGTCAGCATGGGCAACTGCAGATAGACGATGGGCAGCAATCAATGTGGTCTTCCCTTTTCGTTCTTCTTTGAGATGTTGAATGATATTCGCTTCTGTCTTTCCATCAACCGCTGACATGGCATCATCCAGAATCAAAATCTCTGGCTCCATGACAAAAGCTCTTGCAATCGCTACTCGCTGTTTCTGACCTCCCGACAAGGTGACTCCGCTTTCACCGACCTTTGTATCCAAACCTTCACTCAAGTTTTTGATATCCTCGAGAAAATGAGCAAGCTCCATTACTTGGTAGATTTCGTCATCACTGGCATCCGCTTTGCCGAATTGTATGTTTTCCCTCACGGTTTTTGAAAACAATACTTGTTCCTGAGGCACATAACCAATCCACGCTCGTGTAGTTTCTAATGAAAAGTCTGAGATCGGCGTGTTAGAAATCGTCAAAGAACCGGTCATACCAGGATAGTCTCTTAACAACTGTCGAAACAGCGTGGTCTTCCCTGCTCCTGTTTTACCAACGACGCCAATTGTCTGCCCGGGTTCAATTTCCAGGTCAATCCCCTGCAGGCCTGTCAATGAGCTTTCAGGATACTGGAAGGAAACATCCTTAAATACAATTCTTCCTGGTCGCTTTTGTCGTTTCGGCTGAGAAGGATCAATGACATCGGGTTTATGGTTCAGCGTTTCATTTACACGATCAAGCGATGCATTTCCCCGTTGCATGACATTGATCAGTTCTCCAACTGCAAACATCGGCCAAATCAGCATTCCGAGATAAACGTTGAATGAAACCAGTTCTCCAAGCGTCATCACGTTTTGAAAAACCAGGGACGAGCCGTACCCCAATCCAATCGTGTAAGAGATTCCTACTAATATCGTTATTGTCGGTTCGAACATGGCATCAATTTTAGCGACCTCAACATTCTTGTCATAAACATCTTCCGTCATAGCCTTGAATCGAGTTTCATCCTGCTTTTCCTGCACAAAGGCACGTATGACCCTTACACCCTTCACAGATTCGAGGACATCATCGTTCATGTTTCCAAAAGCTTTCTGTGCTTCCATAAACCGCTTGTGTATCGCTTTTCCATAGCGGTTCATCACCACAGCCATGATCGGTAATGGAATCAGCGCTGCCAGTGTCAGTTTCCAGCTGATCGTAAATCCCATAACTGCAATCAAGAGGAACATGAAAATCGTGGAATCAACGAGGGTAAGAATACCGAAACCAGCCGTCATATTCAATGCCCTTAGATCATTGGTAGCCCTCGCCATCAAATCTCCAGTCCGGAACTTTTGGAAGAAACTTGGCGTCATCCTGAGAAAATGATTCATCAATTTCGAGCGCATCGCCTGCTCCATCATGATTGCCCCGCCGAATAACGTATAGTCCCATAGGAAGGATATCGTATAACTTGCGACGATCAGGCCTCCATAAATCAACATAATTTCTGCTAACCGCTCCAAACTGAGACTGTTGAATTGAATTTCATCAATTGCCATTCCCACTAATTTTGGCGGGATAATATCAATCACACTCGCAATGACCAAAGCAATGATCGCAAATGTGTACCTTTTCCAATGTAATTTAAAAAACCACCCTAACTTACTGAACACACCAAACATGAACTTCTCCACATCCCTTCTGATTTAGTTGCTATCCGCCATCTTTCCATTCTTCTGTTACCTGCTTCTTCAAACGCTTACAAATTTCCATACTAATTCCTCCTAAAAAATTTTATAGTAAGCAATAGGCATTGCCTTACCAACGTAAAAAGGCATACGTCCGTGACGTATGCCAAATACATATAAAAAGGCCACGAAGCTATACGTGGCCTTTTTTCCGCAATAATTTAAACAGGGTGGTTGTGCATGATTATCTATTCAGGCATCAACCGGGCCACGTTTCTTATGAAATTGGTCTTGCACATTTAAAACTAGACGCTTTTTCATTGTCGTGGCCTCCTTTTCTTAATAATTATTTATTATATAGTTTTCAAAATATTTAATCAACAGTTAAATGAAACTTTCGTGCTATATATTTCGACAAATGTCCCTAATACTCCCTGTCCGAACAAGATAGTTAATGCCAAAATGATTACCAATAACGTTATAAATACAATCGATAATGGCCGGGATACGTTGGCCTTTTGCACCTCTTCCCACCGGATCGGGCGAATACCTGCAATCGAAAAAATCGAGACAGCAGCTAATAAAATAGAAGAAATATTAAGCATCAGGAGTAAAAAAGCCCCATATGCATTCCCCCATAATCCCTCACCGATGGAAATACCCAAGGCGACTGTGGGGGGAAGTAATGCTACCGCTACCATTACACCGACCAGGTTTCCGGATAGTCGGTTCAAAAAAGCCAGAGCCCCGGCTGCCCCGGAAGCAATCCCCAGGAATATATCTGATATGGATACCTCTGTTCGAGCCCAGTACTGGGCGGTTTTTAAATCGACATTGAAAAAATAACCAAGTGTCACTGAAATGAAAATAACGATAAGAACCCCAAAGATAGATGCCTGAAAGGCTTTCCATAGGCGTTTATAATCACCGAGTATCGAAGCAAAAGCGATAGCAATGACAGGGCCGATCATGGGAGCGATTACCATTGCACCAATGACAACTGCTTCACTGTCTTTGATGAACCCAACGGTTGCTACAATGGCAGATAAAACGATCATCATCGTATAATTCAAATTAATATTGCTGCTTTTTTCTACGTTACTGATCAATTCATGACGACTGGCCCGCAAAAGCAATGCTTCTTTGTCTTCTTCCTCGTTCTCTTTCTCTTCTTCCTTATCTTCAGCTTTATTGACGGTTTCTTTAGAAAAATATGCCCGAACCGGAAGAAGCATCGTTTCAAACCCATCTACTACGCCTGATACGCCTTCCAAATAATCCAATACATCTTCTACATCTTTTGTCGTTACTAAAATACGTACCAGCTTCCGGTCTTCTGACTCGTTCGAAACCCAGATAGACTGTGCGTCGAAACTTTGCAGCTTTTCATATACTGATTCAAACCGCTTATTAGGAATATAAACCTCAACCAGTTGCATGTCCATCCGCATGTCTCCTTACACGTCGTGCCAATTGTTTCCTAAATCATACCCGAATTATCAAAATACCTGCAAATCGGAAGCTTTTTCGTTAGAATATTAGATAAGCTAATTAGGAGGGATTCGATGTTATTAGATGAGATACTGGATTATAACAGTAAATTCGTTGAAGAGGAAAAATACTTAGACTACAAGACGGACAAGTTTCCGAATAAAAAGCTTGCCATCTTAAGCTGTATGGATACCAGACTGGTGGAACTGCTTCCCCGCGCCTTGAATGTAAAAAATGGCGATGTCAAAATGGTCAAAAATGCCGGTGCCATTGTCACCGACCCATTTGACAGCGTCGTGCGAAGCTTATTTGTAGCTGCGTATGAACTGAAAGCTGATGAAATCATGGTAATCGGTCACCATGGCTGTGGCATGAAGAACTTCGATGGCGCTAGTACGATCTCCAAGATGAAAGATCAAGGTGTCAGCGATGAAACTTTAACAACATTAGAATATGCCGGTGTCAACGTGAATGACTGGCTTCAGGGATTCGAAAGTGTGGAAACATCCGTTCAGAATAGTGTTGATATTCTTCGCAATCATCCACTGCTTCCGAAAGATACACCAGTCCATGGACTCGTCATTGATCCGGAAACTGGCAAACTGGACCTGGTTACAAAAGGCTATCAGCAATAACAGGATTCATAAGGCTGTCCATTAGATGGACAGCCTTATTACATTTTTGAAACGGATCAGGCATTCTTTTTAGCTTTGCTCTTGGAATCCGTACTCTTTTTGGTTGTATTGCTTTTCTTTGCAGTCGTTTTCTTTTTACCCGTTTTTGCCCCACTTTTATTTGCTTTATCAAGAGAAGCCTGGAGTGCATCCATCAGGTTGGTTACATTATCAGGCGCTTTTTTGTCCTTCGCTGTCGCCACTTGATCCCCACTTTTCTTCTCCTCAATCAGTTCCAGCAAAGCATTACGATAATCGTCCTGGTATTTTTCCGGATCAAACTCTGTCGTCAACTGATCAATCAGCATTTTCGCCGTATCTAATTCTTTTTTAACGGTCTCTCCTTGTTCAGGTACGTTAGGTACATCTGCCGTCTGACGAACTTCATCCGGATAATGAATCGTCTCCATTACCAGCGTATTCTGATAGACGCGGATAACAGCCAGCTGCTCCTTGGCACGGATCAATATTTTTGCAACACCGATTTTACCAGTATCCTGCAACGCTTCCCTCAGCAGTACATAAGCCTTGGAACCGCCCTCGTTAGGAGAAAGAAAGTAACTTTTCTCAAAATAAATCGGATCGATTTCCTTGAGATCGACAAAATCAACAATTTCCACTGACTTGTCGGTGTTTTCCTTTTTTAATTCTTCCATCTCTTCGTCATCGAGCAATACAAATTTATTCTTTGCATACTCATAGCCTTTGACGATTTCTTCCTGTTCCACTTCCCGTTCACAAACAGGACATACTTTTTCATACTTGATGGGGGATTGACATTCCTTATGGAGCTGACGCATCTTTACATCTTTATTTTCTGTAGCCGCATGTAATTTGACCGGGATATTTACCAGTCCAAAACTGATAGTCCCTTTCCACATCGTGTGCATTGCTTCACCTTCTTTTTCATTAGTTTAAACATCCCGGGAATAATTATGTTTAGCATTTCTTTCGATTGCCAAACTAACGCTAAAGGTGGTGTCGTCATGAAATATAAAACCATGCAGCCCGTACTTGATAATAGCTTACCAAAGGGAAAAAATTGGTTATACGAAGTGAAATATGATGGGTTCCGCTGCCTCGTCCACTGGGATGAAGCTAAAGTGGAACTGATCAGCCGTAACGGCAAGTCACTGACAAAACAATTCCCGGAAGTCAGTGTCTTTTTTACCGAGCAAACGAGCAAGGTTAAGGATCACCTTCCCATTGTTCTGGATGGTGAATTAGTTGTATTGAACACGTTATACCAGTCCGATTTTCATACATTGCAAACGCGCTCACGGATGAGCAACAAGGCACGGATCCATAAAGAAAAGAGTAAACGTCCTGCCCATCTTCTTGCCTTCGACATTCTCGAGTGGGAAGGTAATAAATTGACAGCCCCTTATACCGAAAGAAAAAAACAGCTGGAGCGATTATTCCGGTTATTAAATCTATCCCTTTCGATCGAACAAGCTGTCCCTTTCGGGTATGTGAAACCATCCACTCGAAAGCAGGACATCCAGCAGTGTATGGACGATCATCTTGGAGAAGGGATAGTTGCCAAACTTAGATCGGCTCTTTATGAAGCAGGGAAAAATGAAAAATGGAAAAAGATCAAGAATTGGCGGACAATCACTGGAATTGTCACTGGTTATCATCAACAAAACGACTATTTTGATATCGCTATCTTTGATAAAAATGAATCATTATATCCAATCGGTAAATGCAAGCATGGCTTAGACCAAACTGAAAAGGAAACGCTGGTCCAGACAGTAAAAGAACGAGGAGCAAAGAAAGGGGATTATTATCAGGTACCGCCCGCTATTTGTATGGATATCCATTGTCTAGGAATCCATGGAGGAGACTTAAGAGAGCCGGTTTTTCACGGATTCCGATTGGATGTCCAGCCACAAGATTGTACGTTATCTCAATTGGACTGGCAATTGAGTATGCCTCCGAAGGATGTCGCATACACCAACTTAGACAAACCTTTGTTTCCGGAGATTTCTTTAACGAAAGGCGAGCTTATCGGTTACTTGCGACACATTTATCCTTATATGAAACCTTTTTTAAATGACAGAAAAATCACCGTCATCCGTTACCCGGATGGGATCGATAACGAATCATTCTTTCAAAAAAACCTTCCCGACTATGCTCCCGACATTTTTGAGAAACAGAAAGATGGCGACCAATTTATCTCGAAAGCGGCCCATATCGCATGGTTCGGAAACCAGGCGGCAATCGAATATCACATTCCTTTTCAAAAGCGGGATAGCGATTATCCTTCAGAAATTGTGTTTGACCTGGACCCTCCTGACGATAAATCGTTTCACCTTGCCGTCCAGGCTGCTAAATATCTGCATACCATTTTTCAGGAGCTGGAGATTCAGGATTTTGTTAAGACTTCAGGAGGAAAGGGGCTACAGGTCTATCTGCCATTACCGGACAAGTCTTTAAATTACGAGGAGACAAGCCGGTTTACAGAAGTGATCGCTGCTACTTTAGTCAATTACCAGCCAGACTTGTTCACGATCGAACGGTTGAAGAAAAACAGAAAGGGCAGGTTGTACATCGACCATGTCCAGCACGCTCCCGGGAAAACGATCATCGCCCCCTATTCCCCCCGAGGAAATAGGGCAGCCAGTGTATCTACCCCTCTATTTTGGGAAGAACTGGAGTCCCTTGAGGATCCGAAACTATTCACGATCCGTAATACGCTTGACCGACTGCGTGCAAAAGGCTGTCCCTTCCGGACGATGAATGAAGTCAGAGAGCAACAGCCTTTGGAAAACATGAAGCGGCTGATATAACAGGACTTGACCCGTTTTTCCCAAAAGAGACAAGTATAATCATGACATGCTTGTCCAGCTAGGCGTTTCTACCCCGGACACTCGTACATTTACAACTCCACTAGAGACAAACTCCCATGCACTCCCGTAACCTCGGCATATTCTATTAGTACCTTCGGGTAATAGAAATAAAGGAGTGGAAAATATGAGTTGTAAATGTAAAAAAGCCAACTGTGTGTGCCTCAAAGTAAGAAAAATTGCCGAGGCACAAGATGCAGTGGAAAACAACAATTGCTGCAGTAGTGGATCGTGTGAAAATGCAATCAAAGACTTGCTCTCACCAACAGGTAACGGCAATGGGAATGATACAATTCCGTTCATGCTCTTGTGCGGCTGTGAGAATACCTTCGCAGGACTTCTCCCGTACTTTGCATGGGGTATCTTCGAGTACCAAAATGAGTGTAGCGGTCCAATCCCTTCACCTTTCTTCCGTGTAAAGAAAGTGAAAGATGACTGCTGTGCAGTCTTGGAATTGCTCTACCCTAGTCTATGTGACGCATCCTCATTCCCGCTAAATCTAATCCAGTACGACGGATGGTATGCTACAGGTGCTTGTGTAGAGGTAGACTTGAGCTGCTTCACTGGCATCACTTGCTTCGAACCAACCACAACAACACCAATCACTAACGCAGCCCTGGCTGCTGGACTTGAAGCGGTCAACGACATGCGTGCAGACAGTGCAAATTTCATGACTAAGAAAAAATAATCAGTTATTCCCCTTTCTGATTATAATATAAAACGACCTTATCTCTCCCAGGGTAAGGTCGTCTTTTTTATTCCCTGATTTGTACAACATGCAACTTTAGGACTCTATGTGTTGCATACCTCTTTGTATTAATAGAAATAGCCTTCTCATAAGATAAAACAAAGGCTTGGAAGGTAGGGATGAGATGATGGAATGGATTCTAAGCTTCTGGGAAGCGAATCGAAATAACATTATCGTATCTTTCGTCAGCGGATTATTGTTCTTTATACTCGGACCAATAGGTTTATGGTTTTCTGGAAAAAAAGTAAGAAAAGAGAGAATCCTTAAAGCGATCGATACGTTACTGGATATCGTTGAGGGCATGTTAGTCAGCGAAGAAGATATATCGCGCCATAAATTAATCATGATATTCCGTTCGGTGGAAAGAGATATGAATGTAGACTTAGAGGCTCATTACGACTTAGATAATCTTTTAGGAGACCTGGTTTTGCGATTTGAAAGAAGCAAACACCTGGATGCTGGTCAAAAAGACAGTTATTTTCATAAAATTATTAGTCTGGAACAAAAAGTGAATGGAAAAGAAGAACAGAATTATACCAACCAGGTAATACCAAAAGCCTTTACTAAGGTGATAAATGAATTAAGAGAAGCTAATAATATAAATAACCAAAAGCAGATTCACCGTCTGTTGGATGAGTTGGAGAAAAAATTAAGTAATAAAAGTTCGTGGGCTGAACAAAATATCTCATTCCTTAAAAAACCAAAAGTGTTTTTTATGACTCTGCTGCTTTACCTTGTGTTTTTAGTTCTTGTTTTTACGCTTATTTCTTTTGTCGAAGGCAGCTTGTTTCTTTGAGTCAAAAAATAAAAGGCATGGCCTTTAATGTGGCCATGCCTTTTGTGCATTTTAGTAATCAAATGTGTCAGGATGCGGGCCGTTGCGGCCTTCTTCTCCCAGATCAAGCTCATCAATACGCTTGATTTCCTCTTCGGTCAATTCAAAATCAAAAATATCGGCATTTTCCTGCTGTCTTTCTTTCTTAACAGACTTAGGAATGGTCACAATGCCGCTTTGGTAATCCCAGCGCAAGATGATCTGGGCTGGCGTTTTATCATATTTCTCGGACAGTTCCTTCAAAACAGGCGCATCAAAATACTTGGCACGCGCAAGCGGTGACCAGGCTACAACCTGAATGTCATTTGCTTCACAGAATTCTCTTGTCTGCTGCTGATGGAGTTCCGGATGCAGTTCTATTTGATTCACCATCGGCGTTTCTTCTGCATCCTTCATCACCTCTTCCAGGTGATGCGGCAGGAAGTTGCTGACACCGATTGCTTTCACTTTTCCATCGTTATAAAGCTTCTCTAACGCCTTCCAGGTATCCACGAACTTTCCTGGAACCGGCCAATGAATCAGATAGAGATCAAGATATTCAAGCCCCAGCTTGTTAAGGCTGCGGTCAAATGCTTCTAATGTTTCCTCATACCCTTGTTCATCATTCCATACCTTTGTGGTAACAAATAAATCTTCCCGCGGCACATCACTCTCTTTGATTGCCTGTCCGACCCCTTCCTCATTTTTATAAAAGGAAGCAGTATCGATATGACGATAGCCAATTTCTAAAGCACTTTTAACGGAGTCGACCACTTCCTGACCATCCTCCATTTTATATACACCTAATCCTACCCAAGGTATTTCAACTTGATTACGTAATTTGGTCGTTTCACTAAGACTCATACACTATCTCCCCTTTACTTGTTTCTTACTACATAATTTGATTCACTTTAGTTGTCTACCCTTTCACACATTCATGTGAAACCTTCTAATATCCATTCTTTGGCATTATACTGTTTATAAGAGTCAAAGGAAGGGAGCGGTCATTCATGACAGAAAAAGCATTAACGAATAACAAAGCGATCACTGGTCTCGCATTAGGTATTCTTTCTATCATTATCCCTTTGCTCGGTTTGGTATGTGCAATTGCTGGTATTTTTTACTATCGAAGCAGCAGTCGGGAAATCAAGGTGAAAGGCGAAGCAGGGATTAACATTGCCATCGCCGGATTCGTATGCAGCATATTAGGACTCATTATACAGTTCTTTTATATACTTGCGCTCCTTGCGTACTACTTAACGACCACCTTAACTTAAGTACAGGTACTATCGCTTTTTATCTGAACTTAGTTTAGGCAGGGTAAGCTCAATGAGTACAAAGGATAGAACCCGTAAAAAAACGGGATATAAAGCGACCAGGCCGATTAAATCACCAATCATGCCGAGCGTGTCTGTCAACAACAGCCATACAGCCAGCACAACCATGATGATAAAGCTCAGATTACCCGCAGGACCATTGACGGGATTCCAGGCGTTAATGCTAACGGTTATTTCCTGCTCTTGTTCCTTGAAGCATTTATAATGAAAAGCCTTGATTCGAAACCAATTCGAAGCAGTAACCAGCTCATCCCTGTCCTTCACTTCTTTTTTACAGTAATGACAAATTACATGTTTCACGATAATCGACTCCTGATCCCCTTATTATCTTTCATAGCTTTGTATCAATTGTACTACTTTGTCTTTGACTTGCTGACTTTGATAGTTTTCCATATTTCGCAGGATTTCCTCTTTTGAACTAATCAGCTTATCGACTTCTGCTACCAGCCGATCTTCCGTCAAATCTTCTTCTTCCAGTTTCCTCGCATACCCTTGCTTAACGAATGAATCGGCATTTAAAATCTGATCACCACGGCTCGCCTGACGGGACAATGGAATCAACAGCATCGGCTTACGTAAGGCCAGGAATTCAAAGATAGCATTGGAACCTGCCCTGGAGACGATAAAGTCAGTCGCAGCAAAAAGATCCTTTAATTCATCCGTTACATATTCAAATTGGGCATAGCCCGGCTGCTTTACCGATTCTTCCACATTTCCTTTTCCGCAAATATGAATGATTTGCATTTTCGGCAGCAATTCATCCAGCTGGTTTCGGATCGAATCATTGATTTTTTTTGACCCCATACTTCCTCCCATAACCATCAGAACAGGTTTCGAAGCAGTGAATCCGCACATCTCTAATCCTTTTTGTTTATTTCCTTCAAATAATTCTTCCCTGATGACAGCTCCGATGTATTCTTTCTTTCCTTCAGGTAGATACTCCATCGTTTCCGGGAAAGTCGCCAGGATTTTTTTCGCAAATCGTGATGCCAGTTTATTAGCAAGTCCAGGTGTATAATCGGATTCGTGGATAATGGCTGGTATACGGTTCATCCATGACGCCGCTACTACTGGCACAGATACAAAGCCGCCTTTTGAGAAAATGACATTGGGTTTCCGTTTCCGGATGATATTCCACGCCTGCACGGTTCCTTTCATGACTTTGAAGGGATCTTTCAAATTTTCTTTCGACATATAGCGGCGCAGTTTTCCGGTAGAAATAGCGTGGTAGGAAACGCCATCGATATCTTCGATCAATTGACGTTCTATCCCGTTGTGGGAACCGATATAATCAATTTCATATCCCTGTTCTTTGAATTCCGGAATCAAAGCCAGATTTACAATGACATGTCCCGCCGTGCCTCCACCGGTGAATAATATTCTTTTCTTCCTCATTAAAAACTTCCTTTCTCTTCGTCATACTATCTATTTCATCATTTCATGTAGGTTAACTTTTGTTTTTGTGCTATAATCCTCTCTATCCTAAGTGAATTGTATCAGAAAAGGAAGATACATATGTATGAAACTTCAACCTTGAAACAGAAAATCAAACTTTTCCTCATCATCCTTATCCCGATTCTTATCACCCAGATCGGCATGTATGCGATGAATTTTTTTGATACCATCATGGCCGGCCAAGCCGGTGCCGAGGATTTAGCTGGTGTTGCCATCGGTTCCAATGTATGGCTGCCTATTTTCACCGGACTGAACGGTATCATGCTGGCCATCTCTCCTATTGTGGCACAGCTAAAGGGAGCGAAACAAGACAGCGACATTCCTGTCGCCGTCAAACAGGGGGCGTACCTGGCAGCCGTACTTGCCATCTTTATCGGTATTGCTGGATTCTTTTTGATCGATCCCGTACTTAGTCTGATGGATATCACAGATGAAGTTAATTATATTGCTAAATATTACTTAATCACACTCGGGGTGGGAATCATTCCGTTATTCGTGTTCAATATCTATCGCAGTTTCATAGATGCTTTAGGATATACAAGGATATCGATGATCATCATTCTTCTTACCCTTCCGACCAATATTTTATTCAACTATGTATTCATTTTTGGGAAGTTCGGATTTCCGGCACTCGGCGGTATCGGTGCCGGCCTGGCTACTGCTTTGACCTACTGGGTCTCTTTCATCATAGCTGTCATCATCCTTCAAAAGGTTCAGCCATTCCGCCATTATCGAATCTTTTCCCACTGGATCCGCCCCTCGTTGAAGTCCTGGGGAGAGCAGCTGAAAATCGGCATTCCCATTGGATTTGCGATTTTCTTTGAGACCAGCATTTTCGCAGCGGTCACTTTTTTCATGACTGCTTATGATACGTATACCATTGCCGCGCACCAGGCGGCCATCAATTTCGCATCTTTGTTGTACATGATTCCGCTTAGCATTGCCTTCACCCTTACGATTGCGGTCGGATTTGAAACAGGAGCAAACCGTCATCGGGACGCTCAGACTTATTCTTATTTAGGAATCTTGATTGCGGTAGCAATGTCTGTGCTGGCCGGGGGTATATTATATGTCTTTGATGATTCGGTTGCTCGTCTGTATAGTTCCAATCCTGCCGTGATTGAATTGACGAAGAACTTCATTTTCTTCGCGATCTGGTTCCAGTTGTCGGATGCTGTCGGAGCACCAATCCAGGGGATTTTGCGTGGCTACAAAGATGTCAATATCACGCTTGTCATGGCATTTGTCTCCTACTGGGTAATCGGGCTTCCAAGTGGCTGGCTGCTTGCCAACTATACGACTCTCGGACCTTATGGTTATTGGATGAGCTTGATTATCGGTTTGACAGCAGGAGCCATCACTTTATATGGACGGATGTTTTTACTGCAACGAAAAAATATCAGGCTATATCATATGTAAAAAACCAGCCGGCACTGAAGTGTCAGCTGGTTTCCTCTATTATTGATCAAGGTTAAACACAATCAACCGCTCTTCGGTCATATCCTCAATCGCATATTTAGGTCCTTCTTTTCCCCAGCCGCTGCTTTTCACACCGCCATATGGCATCAAGTCGACACGATACTGGGAAGAATCGTTGATCATGAGACCTCCAACCTGGACATGTTTAGCCGCATAGAAGGCTGTTTCCAGATTCTTCGTGAAAATTCCCCCCTGAAGCCCGTACTGGGATTTGTTCACTTCATCAATGCATTCCTTGATATCTGAAAAAGGAATCATGCTAACAACTGGTGCAAAAATTTCTTCACAGACAACCTTCATATCATTTTTCACATTAGCAACCACCGTTGGATGCAATAGTGCTCCTTCACGCTTGCCGCCATAGACAACCTTTGCGCCGCTTTCTTCAGCTTCTTGAATCCATTGTTCGGCGCGTTCTGCTTCTTCTTCACTGATCATCGGTCCTACATCCGTCTTTGGATCATTTGGATCGCCGACATTCAATTGGTCGATCGCCTGGAATAATTTGTCCTGGAATGCTTCCTGGATGTCTTCATGGACATATAGACGCTGAACGGAAATGCAGACTTGCCCCGCAAATGCGAAACTCTTCTGAGCAATGTTGCTCGCAGCTTTATCTAAATCTGCCTCTTTGTCAACGATGACTGGGGAGTTATTTCCTAGTTCAAGTATCAGCTTGTTCAAACCGGTATTCTGTTTTAATTTTAAGCCAACATTAGCACTTCCGGTGAAGGTGTATAAATTGATTCGTTCATCTTCCATCATCTGCTGCCCAACCGTTGAACCGGGACCGACAACAACATTTAAAAATCCCTTCGGAAGTCCTGCCTGCTCAAATAATTCAGCAAGCTTCAACGCAGTAGTCGGTGTGTTGCTCGCAGGCTTCAATACTACGGTGTTCCCTGCTGCAATAGCAGGCGCAATTTTATGCGCTACCAGGTTCATTGGGAAGTTGAATGGACTGATTGCCCCGACAACTCCGACGGGAACCTTCATCGTGTAAGCCATTCGGTTTTCTGAACCAGGAGCCGCTTCCACCGGAACGCCTTCCCCATGGATGCGCTTCGCTTCTTCTGCTGACAATTCAATCGTCTGGGCAGCCCGGTCAACTTCCGTCCGTGTCTGTTTTAATGGTTTTCCGGCTTCCATTGTAATATTTTTGGCCAGCTCTTCTTTATTTTCCCGGAGCAGCTCACTGACTCTGCTTAGAATTTTATATCGCTCGTAGGGAGGAAGCGGATTTTCTTTGAAGGCTCTGTCAGCAGCGGTGGTCGCCTGCTCTACTTCTTTTTCTCCCGCCTTTGACACCCTGGCATAAACTTCGTGTGTGTATTTATTAAGTACTTCCAGCTGATCGTCTGTCTTCACCCATTCTCCATTAATATAAAGGTGATATGTCTGTACCATAACATCGCTCCTTCTTTAGTATTCATAGTGAATTATTTCCGAAAAGCCGATACACGAAACACTTCTGTTAAAAAGCAAAAAAGCACTACCCTTGTTATCAAGGATAGCACTTTCTGTCAGTTTCTTATAGGAATAGACCTGCGATTGTAGCAGATAGAACAGATCCTAGTGTAGCACCAATCAATAGTTTCATACCAAAGCCGGAAACTCTTCCGCCTTTTTCTGAATCGATACCTTGCACCGTACCAGCGATGATACCGATGGAAGAGAAGTTCGCGAAACTAGTCAGGAAGACAGTGACGACACCAACCGTCTTCTCAGACACTTGATCCAGCATGTTTTGGAACTCGAGCATAGCTACGAATTCGTTTGTTACAATTTTTGTACCCATAATAGCACCAGCATCGATAGCCTCAGACCATGGAATACCCATCAATAAACCAAGTGGAGCAATGACATAACCTAAAGCTTCCTGTAAAGTAAATCCATTAAAAATTCCGGCAAAAGCCCAGTTCACAAGCTCTAGTGATGCAATGAAGGCAATTAGCATGGTTGCAACGATCAATGCGATACGACCACCATCAAGGGCACCGTTACCCATCGCTTCGAAAAAGCTCTTCGCATTGGAAACATCCTGGATTTCTACTATGTCTTCTTTCTTGTCTACTTTGACAGGTGCAATGATAGAAGCTACGATCAAAGCACTAAACATATTCAATGGCAACGCTACAAGCACATATTGTGCCGGCAGCATTCCCAGATACGCCCCTACGATGGAAGCAGATACTGAGCCCATGGCAGATGCACTGACGATATAAAGACGATTGTCGCTCAATTGATGGAATTGAGATTTAATCGCAATCAAAGCTTCAGACTGACCGAAGAAGATACTGTTGACCGCGTTGAAGGACTCGATTTTTGGAAGGCCTGTAATATAAGACAGAGCCTGTCCTAGATATTTGATGATGAAAGGCAATATTTTCAAATAAGTCAATACAGAAAGAATAGTCGCAAAGAAAATGATCAATAGTAAGACGTTGAAAAAGAATACGCCTCCGCCGCCTTCTTCGACAGCGATTCCCCCAAGTACAAAGTTGACACCTTCTGTACCGAACTCAATCAATTTATTGAAACCGGCTGAAATTGCACCGATGATTGCTTGTCCGATATCTGTGTTAAACATGAACCACGTCGTGAATAGCTGTAAAGCAAGCATGATTCCAACCCCACGAAGGTTGATGTTCTTTTTGTCATTGGACATCAGGAATGCGATACCCAATACAACGACAATGGCCAAAAGACCTAATAAAATTCCCATTTTTTTGTTCCTCCCTCAAAAGTTGTCCGCCTCGGAATGAAAATGCTTTCATAAGTTCATTTCATATTGGATTTTATCAGGTTGTCAGACGTCATGCAAGTGTAATTTTTCGTCATATAACTGTAAACGTTGTCGTAGCAGTGTTTACAATTTTTGAAAGTATTGTGAACGCTCAATCTTTTTTACTATTTCCCGCAGGACTTTATTCACCTTAACAAAATTATTAGATGACGTCACCCTCATTATGTCCGTTTCTATCATTTTTGAATGAAAATTTGTACCCAGTACCCGCTTCCATTCTTTCCTTCTGCATACCCTACACCGATATGCGTCATTCTCGGGTTCAATATATTTTGCTGATGGCCTGGATGTTCCAGCCATTGGGAAACGACTTCTTCTGGCGAAAACGATACAGACGCGATATTTTCAGATGCCCGCTCGTAATCAATGTTGAAAGCACGAAGCATCTCAAAAGGAGAACCGTATGTGGGGGATTGATGACTAAAATAGCCATTATCCGCCATGTCCTCCGCTTTGACAGCCGCAACACCTTGTAACGCTCCATCTATACGTACCGGCTTGATTCCCTTTTGACTCCTGGCCTCATTCGTTAACCTGACCACAGTGTCTGTAAGGTCTTTAGAGGGAATCAGCAGTTGGTCGCCAGGAAAGATAACCTCCGGTTTTTCAATATGTGTGTTGCTCGCTTTGAAGTCACGAAAGGAAAGATTATAGCGGAGGGAGATCTTCCACATGGTATCTCCCGGTTTGACGTGATAAGTCATCGTTTTGGCATCAACCTGATTTTCAGTTGCGGAAAACAGCAAGCAAATGAACACCAACAAGCAAGCAAGCGTTTTTCCCACTGTTATTCTCTCCTTTTCGAAAATATCTGCCTTAGTTTCTTCTACTTTTTCCATTTTCATGTATGTGGGAAGAATGAAACCGCCAGACCTGTTGGTTAGGGTCTGGCGGTTCATTAAAAATGGAACGAGCGCGCTACATGAAGTAAATCTGATTTTTCCACTTCACTGTCGTTGTCAGAAAAGTTACTCGGACGATAGGTCATTTTGTAAGTGACCCCGTCTTTCTGCCATGTCACAGTTTTAGAGTAGGAATTATCAACATACAGACCAGTAAGAGAATCTGTAATTTCCACCTGTTCCGGTGAAAACAATTCCATTTCTCCTTCCCCCTCCATAAACTGCATGGTCAATAAATCATTTTCTTCAGTGTAAAAACTGATATCCAGTGCTTCATCCCCTTTGACTTCATACACATCCGAGACCATCATTACCATCTCAATTGGAATGAACTCCGGCAATTCCAAGTCAAACCCCAACTGACTGACAGCTTGTTCTGCCTGCTCGTGATCGTAGTTGTAATAATCATTTTTATCCGCTTTGGTAGTCTGACAGGCTGCCAGCAAAAAGACGAAAACCAGCAAACCAAAATAGATACCGACTTTTGTTTCTTTCATGTCTCTTCCCCCTGAATAAATATTACTCTATTTCTGTAGACGTTTTCACCGCTGGGAAAGTTTCAAATTTTGACATATTTTTTAACCAATGGTTCCATGTTCCTGAATAACGACATTGACTTTTGGAGTTATTGTGATGGTTTTAAAGTCCTTCTCCCAATCCATCTGTTTCCAAGTATCATAATGGAAAGCTTCTGTTCGCCTGCCAATCCCAAGAACATCACTGTGCGCCTCTTGCAAAAGTGAGATGACCTCTTCCGCTTCTTTTGTTAAAGTTTCCGATAGTTTCTTTTCTAATTCTGTTATTTTATTGGGATCTGTCAATTTATCCAGCGGGTACTCCACCACATTCACATATAAATCCAAGTTGATATCTACAGAAATCGTTCCTCCGGAAGGTGTGATCTTTAAATTACGGTTATGATTGGTAACTTCGGCACTTAAATATCTAGCCATCCTCGGCTCCCCTTTTTCACTTACTTTCCGAGTGATCCTGGCGACCTTGCCCTTTTTATTATCCATCAGCAGCAATAACGTGGCTTGCTCAGCATTAAGGGAGGTTCCATGATAATGTTTATCATGGAATAACGCTAATCCTTTATAATTCACTTTGTTTGCATCTTTATCTACCGTGAGTAGCGGTAGAGCAATATCGATCCCCGGTTCGAAAAGCTCAGCACAGATCAGCTGTACATTGTCCCCGTGAGAATGGGTAGTATCAGAAACAGCATCAAGTAATCCGACAATATGTTCAGATATCCGTGGTTCCTGGTCAGTGGTAACGGCAAATGCTTCAGCAGCTTCTCCTTCTACAACTGCTATCTCTGCGCTTAAATTATTTCGTGGCGCCCGATAATACCCATCTAATACAGAGTAAATATCCTGCTTTGCAAGTTCTTCCCCAATGAGCAATACTTCCAATTTAGAGGGGTCAAATTTATAAGCTAATTGTTTATCGATTTCATTCCTGGCATCGAACAAGTTATCACCGATACCGGTCTCAATATGCGCGTTTCCTTCCGTTGCCCTTTCTGTACCTGTCTCTGGAATCAGTACGGATACGGTATCTTTTACTTGTCCATCATCCGTAAGATCAAAAGTTGCCCCCATGATTAACTTAGCGTCTTTGAATAGTCGTTGATCCCAGCAGCCTGTTAGTAACACCAAACAACAGATGAGCAGTAATAAACTTTTCTTTTTCATGTGGAATCCCTTCCTGTAAGCTCCTTTTTACGAGCCAAGAATACTACTAATAAAAGAACAGGCAGTAAGCCAGAGAACAGATAGCCGAACTTCATCACGATATCTCCATATTGGCCGATCAGCTGCTCTCCCCTCCCGAAGGTCAATCCTAAAGTCAAAGCAACGCCAGCCATCATCACCATGAAAGGCATTTCCTTGTTACTATCAAGCATGTGCTTCAGTCCTTTCCCGGCCATATATAGATAAGTCGTGAAAGATGTGGTTACTGACACGATCCAAACGGAGATGAAAAATAGGTCCAGCCGTTCAACAACGCTGAATTCATATGCCTTCAACATGTATAATACCGGCTCTGGGACGAGTAAGATTTCTTTGGCTCCAAAGAAAGTAAACGTTGAGAAAACCACTAGCAGGTAAAATCCCAGAATAAACCACTGGGTATAAAATATCGTTTTTAATTTCTCTTTATCGGTACCTTCTACAAGCGGGTAGATGATTAAGACGAACACAAAACCTAACAAGGAAAGTACCCCTTCATTAATACCTTTTAAAATAGGCTCTATCCCTGCTTTACCAATCGGTAAGATGAAAATAAAATTGGCATCTCTGATGCCGTAAATCAATGAGACAACCAGGATGAGCATCAGCCCGGAAAAAAGTGTATAGGCCCTTGCCAATACTTTTATTTTTCCGGAAATCAAATACAATCCGGCAGAAACCATTAATGTCATCAGTATCCATTTTGGCGTATTGATCAGCATCCATAAATTGATGACCCGCGTATAAAGTATGAGGATTAAAGCTCCAACTGCAATAAAATATAAGCAATAAAACAACGTAGCAGCCTTCCCGGGCCATTTCCCAAAAACCTTTTCTAAATTCATAAATAAATGCTGTTTGGGAGTATTCTTAAGAAGCAGCCAATAAAGTAACAGGATCAGCTGAACAATCAGACTTGCACCGATAAGCGATATCCAACCATCCTGTTTCGCGACTTGCTGGAGGTTGTAAGGGAGAGATATGACCCCGACGCCAATTTGAGTCTGAATAATTAGAAAGAAAAATTGAAGGCGGGTGATTTTCGTGTTAAGAAAGGCTGCATCATTTTGACTTTTTGGTTTGTTTTGATTTTTTTGATTTGCCATTTCTCTTCCACTCCCTTGATTCTCCCATCGACTGCTCTTTGATTGGATTCGCATCTTTCGGTCTGGTATCTAATTTAAATAAAGGTATCCGGACAAACGTATCTTTTAAATCTTGAATCCTTAACGGTGATACAGGAGCGAAATAAGGATTGCCGAAAGACTCTAACTTGACCAAATGGATGAGGATAAACAATATGCCAAAAACGATCCCGATAAACCCTAGAGTGCTTGCAAGAATAATCAACGGGAATGTCAACAACCGGAGTGTCGTACTTAATTCATGAGAAGGGACGACAAAAGAGGCGATCGCTGTCAACGCGACGACAATCACCATCAAATTAGAAATAAGCCCCGCCCTTATGACTGCATCACCAATGACCAAACCTCCCACGATACCGATGGTCTGTCCTACAGGCTGTGGCAGTCTGATCCCGGCTTCACGAATCAATTCGATGATGATGACCATGATGAATGCTTCCACAAATGGTGGATAAGCAATCTGATCAATCGCACTCTTGACAGGCGGCACCAGATCATCCGGTATCACTTCAAAATGAAAACCGATAATAGCGATATACATAGCCGGAAGACCAATAGCAATTAGGAAACTCATTAAGCGGATAAGACGGATGAAAGTACCAGAAACCCACCGGGCATTATAGTCATCCGGTGACTGGTAAAACATAAAAAAGGTGGATGGGAGAATGAGCACAGTGGGACTGCCTTCTGCCATTAAAGCTACTTTTCCAGACATGATATTCGCAATTACCCGGTCCGGCCGCTCCGTACTTAATGTTTGAGGAAACGGCGACATCGGATTGTCTTCGATGAACTCTTCCATAAAACCAGGACTGAGAATAGTATCCGCAGTGACACTTTTAATCCTTTTCTCAACTTCCTTAACTAACTCAGGGTTTGTAATTCCATCCATATAAGCAATGGCTATATTTGTATTTGTTTTTTTACCAACTCGGAAGTATTTGATTGTTAAATCCCGATGTTCCAATCGTTTCCGAACCAGATTAATGTTGATCATGATATTTTCTACAAAACCTTCATGGGAGCCTCTAACCACTTTTTCGTTCTCCGGTTCCTCTACGCTCCGATTGTAGGTCGTGGTGACTGAAAAGTATGCCAGTGATTTACTTCCCTCTTCTATATAAAGCGCATGCCCCCGCAAAAGCACTTTGAGTGCTTCTTCTAAATCGTCTGTCTGTTTCCCATTTGGGAGTTTAGATATAGAATCAAACTTTCCGTTTTCTATTGGCGTAAATATATTTTCTTGTAACTTTTCCTGATCCGATAGTGTCTCAAAGAAAAGAAGTGCTGCCTGGCCTTCATTTAATATACGAATCTTCAAATCATTGGAATGTTTTAAGGCTTTAGTGAGATATTCGATATTTCTAGATAGCTGGGAATAGCTAGGCTGCTCTGGCTCCTTAACGTCCGCTTCATTACCAGGCTGCTCTTCAATTAATTTATCCTGTTTCGACTTACGTCTCCGATAACCCATCCCACTCACCACCTTCATCTATACATAGTAATTCTTAGTATGGACGTTCCGCCGCTATTTAGTCATTTCTGGAAGAAAGACCATTAGAAAAACTTGACTTATCCCCAAGTATTGAAAGCCTTAGATTTTCTTACTTTAATCCTTTAACAAAGTTAAACATTCTTAAAGTATAAAAAAATGCCACCCGCTTAGGCGAGTGGCATTACTTTATTAATGGGCTGGAAAGAAGATCATCTGTAAAACAAAAATGATACCGAAAAAATATAATATCCAGTGTACCTCTTTCCCTTTTCCACTAACAAGCTTCAATAAAGGATAAGTGATGAAACCGATAGAAATCCCAGTTGCAATACTTGAGGTAAGCGGCATCGTCAAAAGAATCGCAAAAGCAGGAAAAGCTTCGTCAAAGGTCTTCCAATCAACCCGTGCAAGACCTTCCATCATAAAACAGCCAACAATAATTAATACCGGTGCGGTAATGGCAGGCAAATCAGAAATGGCCGCTACGATGGGGGATATAAATATCGACAAGAAAAACAACGAGGCAACAACAATAGACGTAAGTCCAGTCCGTCCTCCGGCAGCTACCCCTGAAGTAGATTCGATATATGCCGTAGAAGGACTTGTGCCGAACATAGACCCGGTTGTTGTGGCAATTGCATCAGCCATCAAAGCTGACTTCGCCCTGGGCAGGCTCCCATCTGCTTTTATGAAACCAGCCTGCTCAGCGACTCCGATCATCGTGCCAGTTGTATCAAAAATTGTCACTAATAAGAATGCGAACACAACCGTATATAATCCTTGGGAAAACACACCAGCAACATCGATATCAAAAAATACCGGAGCCGGAGGAGCCGATACAAAACCTTCAAACTGCAGTTGCCCAGTAATATAACCAAGAATCCCCGTAATTACCATTCCTAGAAACAGCGCACCTTTTACTTTCCGGGCCATCAGTCCGAGCGTAATGAATAAACCAGCCAGGGTCAGCAAAGTGACAGGCTGGTGCAAATCTCCAAAGGTGACCATTGTCGCTTCGCTCGGAACGACAATTCCTGACATTTTCAACCCAAGAAATGCAATGAACAATCCAATCCCGGAAGTAATCCCATATTTCAATGAGTCAGGGATCGCCATAATTAACGTTTCTCGTAACTTCGTCAAGCTTAATAATATAAATAATAGACCAGCAATAAAAACAGTTCCAAATACAACTTGATAGGATACCCCTTGAGAAGCAACCACACTGGCAAAATACGCATTCAGCCCCATTCCGGGAGCAATGGCAATCGGGTAGTTGGCTGCGAATGCCATGATTAACGTACCGACAAGCGCAGAAATGACGGTAGCCATAAACACCTGTTCAAATGGTACACCAGCTGAAGATAAGATAGCAGGGTTGACGACAATAATATAGACCATCGTAAGAAAAGTGGTCACTCCTGCCATTACTTCTGTTCGTGGATTTGTATTATTTTCTTTGAGACGAAAAACTTTCTCCATATAAAACACCCGTCTTTCCGAATAATATAAACAACATTTACTATATTATTCGTTTTTATAGGTGTATGCAACCTTTTTACAATATCCTAGCTTAAAGAAAAAACTGACTAATATCCAGGAAGTTTAGATGTGAGTCTGGAATTTTATGAAATCACAAAAAAAGAAGCCGAAAGTCCGGCTTCCTTTATTTTTTACTCTCGGAAAGGAATTTAGCTCTTTTTGTGCATGCATCCATTGCGGACTGTACCGCACTCCTGAAACCTGCTTCCTCAAGAGCTGTTACAGCTTCAATCGTGGATCCACCTGGCGTACAGACGTCATCTTTCAGCTTCCCAGGATGTTCGCCCGTTTCTAATACCATTTTAGCCGCTCCTAAGACGGCTTGAGACGCCAGCTTATAGGCTTGCCCTCTTGGGATTCCCTGCTGAACCGCTCCATCGGCCATCGATTCAATGAACATGTAGACATAGGCCGGTGCAGAACCGCTGACAGCTGGGATAGCGTCCATCAGCTTCTCAGCCATTACTTCTGCTTTTCCGAAGCTTTCGTAAATAGCTTTCACTTCCTGAAGTTCCTCTTCGCTTACAAATTCATTCGGGCAAAGCACACTCATCCCTTCCCCTACGAGGGAAGGCGTATTAGGCATGGTTCTAATTACTTTGACCTGATGGTCGAAAGAATTTTCAATGTCGCCAATGGTGATCCCTGCTGCTATAGTGATGATAATGGCATCAGCACGCACATAATCCTTGATTTCTTCAATTACCTCTTTATAAATATACGGTTTGACAGCAAGGAATAAAATATCGCTTTCACTTGCCAATCGTTTATTGTTATTAGATGTATCAATATTGAACCTGCAGGCCGCTCCTTCGATCGTTTCATCGGTAATCGCTGTAGCTGACACCTGGTCTTTAGTTACAATGCCAGCTCTCAACATGCCCTGGATCATCGCCTGCGCCATATTTCCGCAGCCGACAAAACCGATTTGCTTATCCATCTGCTTACCCACTCTCCTTTAAAATCTAACGCACAAACACCTTTACAGCTGATGTACTTTTTTTCAATGTTTCTTCGTATGCCATGAACATATATAGTTGTAGCGAAAAACAGTTACCATTGTAGAATAATTATTGTGAAAATACAATTCGCTCTCCCTGGCCTTCGACATTTTTCGTCTTTGTGAGGTTTTCTTTTATATTCCCCAAATATTCCTCAAATCCCTCCCTATTCCTTTATTCTTTCGCAGGAAATATGAAAAATGGCATAAATTTCTGCGAAAGGGTTTACAAATGAAGGCCAGTTTCTTATAATTAACCATGTAATATTCATATCATAACGATTCACCAAAAATATCATAGCTGCTACGAGAAAAGCCGAGCTGATACCAGCTCGGCTTTTCTCGTGTTCATTCCGTGCTTATTCTATTACCTCTTCGGCACCTCCCTTGACTTCTTTCAGCAACTCCTGCACCTGCTTTTTCACACGTCTGGATACCGTGACATATAAAGTATCACCAGCCTGTATCGCTGTTTGTCCATAGGGGGTGATGATATCACCGTCTCTGATAATAGCATTAATCAAGGCTTTATCCGGAAGGTCCATATCTTCCAGTTTTTCTCCCACAATCTTATTATTTTCAGAAACATCAAACTCGATGATCTCCACATTCGCTTTTCCTATCGAAATCAGTTCCAAAGAATGAATCGGATTGCTGAGTTTATCAGAAACAAGGGAAAGCTTTTCCGCCAGCCAAGTAATTGTCGACCCTTGAATGAGCGCCGAAGTAAGTACGATAAAGAAAACGATGTTGAAGATCAACTGGCTGTTTTCCACACCAGCGAGCATCGGAAAGATGGAAAGCACAATTGGAACAGCACCACGAAGACCGGACCATGATAACAATACTTTTTCCTTATTGGTGTAACGGAAAAATACCAGGCTAATATAAACAGCAATGGGTCTGGCAAGAAACATGAGAATTAAAGAAATCAATATTCCTTTCCACATAATATCTGCCGTAAACACCTCAGATGGAAATACAAACAAACCCAAAATGACGAACATCAAAATCTGGGCCATCCAACCGAACCCTTCGTTAAATCTTAAAATAGAATATCGGTAGGCAAGCTCAGAATTTCCGATTACTACTGCTGTTATATAGACAGCCAACAGACCACTGGCCTGCACGAGGGAACTGATGCTATAGGATAATAGTGCGAATGCAATAGCAAAGAGCGGATAAAGACCACTTGAATCCAAGTTGATTCGATTTAAGGAAAAACTCGAAATATAGCCAAGTAGAAGGCCAACGACCGCTCCTGCCCCCATTTGCCAGAAGAACAACATAATTGTACCTAAGATACTTGATGAGTCCTCGGTTAATAACTGAATAAACGTGATCGTCAGGAATACGGCCATCGGATCATTTGTACCGGATTCCGCTTCCAGTGTTGCTCCGAGTTTATTACGGATATTTTTCCCTTTCAATACAGCAAAGACGGCAGCTGCGTCCGTAGAACCAACAATAGAACCTACAAGAAACGCTTCCAGCCATGATACGTCAAGAATGAATTTTGCAAGCAATGCAACCATGCTTGATGTTAATAAAACACCAAGGGTAGCTAATGTAATTGAGGGAGCAAGAACCTTTCTCATAGCGCCCCACTTCGTCTGCATCCCACCCTCAAACAAAATGATCACTAAAGACATAACACCGATGAGCTGTGCCAGTTCAGCATTATTGAAATAAATGATATTTAATCCATCCGACCCTACAACCATTCCGACCATGATGAATAAAACAAGAGAAGGAACACCTAACCTTGAGGAGAACTTCGTTACCAGAACACTGCTTACGAGCAATAATGCGATAAGGAATATATTTTGATTAGATTGCAGTACTTCTTGAATCATTGCTATGAACACCCTAACTGATTGCTTGTCTACTATGATTATAAACTTTTTTCCTAGTAAGCAAAATTATTCCACTCGCTATACCACTTAAAACATTTACATTATAGGCTTATTCAATTAAAGGACCGAAAAGTCGAAGACTTGATTTCGAGATATTTATTGGGGATTAGGGGCTACGGGAAACGCTTCGCTTTCCGTGGGCGTGTGCTGAGTCTCCTCAGGCTTCGCCTTGCGGGGCCTCAGCGATCCCGCATATCCCACAGGAGTCTCACCGTTTCCCTACGCCCCTTTGCCATAGGGAGTTCTCGAAATCACACTTGTACAAAAGTGCCCTATGATAATAGAAAGAAGATTTTGGTCCCCTTACATCCTTTATAATAGCCTGAGAATAAAGGTTTTATTGTACGCCCTTTCCCCTTTTGAAGGGTCCGTTTATTACAAAAATAGCTGGATGGGCAGGGAAACGGGGAGACTCCCGCGGGAGAAGGGGCTAGGCGAGATCCCGCAGGGCTTTAGCCCGAGGAAGCTTGCCAGGTCCCCCGCAGGAAAGCGAGTCGTTTCCCAGCCCATCCCTTACCTTTCGGTAACGGACCCAACTATCTTGAAACTGAGTCTTCAGCAATTGGGAGCTTATAGTGAATTTTAAAAGAGACATACAAAAAAGAACCAGCTCTTTGATAGAGCTGGTTACACTGTCATCTCTTCTTCTTTTTCGCTCAGGAACTTCTGCATGGCGTAAAGAACATCTGCTTTCTTTCTCAAAACATAATAACTGAACTTTGGATGTTCGATTTTCTTATACACTTGCATCAGGCTGGAGTGCCGGTTGTATTGATTTACTTCTCCATATCCAAACAGACTGGATACCTTCAGGAGCTCATCGATAAGCTGCAGACATCGTTTGTTATCGGATGTTAAATTGTCTCCATCTGAAAAATGAAAAGGATAGATATTATAACGTTCTGGAGAATATTTTTGATCGATCAGCTCAAGAGCTTTACGGTAAGCTGAGGAACAAATCGTACCCCCGCTTTCTCCTTTGGAAAAGAAGTCATCTTCACTAACTACCTTTGCTTCCGTATGATGTGCGATGAATTCAATATCCACAGTTTCATATTTAGATTTCAAGAAACGATTCATCCAAAAGAAGAAGCTTCTTGCCATATACTTTTCCCACAATCCCATCGAACCTGAGGTATCCATCATCGCAATGACGACCGCTTTTGATTCAGGCTTCACGACGTCATTCCAGGTCTTATAGCGGACATCTTCTGGATAAATCGGTGCAAACGATGACGTCCCTTTCATGGCGTTTCGTTTGAAAGCCTCAAGCATCGTACGACGTTTATCAATATTTCCCGTCAGACCTGTTTTCCTGACATCACTGAATTCAATGTCCGTCGTGACAATATTGTCTTTCTCTTTTTCCTCCAGGTTCGGCAGCTCAAGTTCTTTAAATAATGCCTCTTCCAGTTCAGCAAGACTAATTTCTGCCTCGTAATAATCTTCGCCTGCCTGATCACCTGCTCCTTCACCTTTACCTGCTTTCTTGTCACCCGATCCGTCTCTTGCAACCACGTCACCTACTTGGCTATCTCCATCCCCTTGACCAACATGTTTATTTTTGTCATGGTTGTAGCGGATTTTATATTCATCCAGTGATCGAATTGGTATTTTAACAACATGTTTGCCCTTTGACATGATGATGTTTTCTTCCGTGATCAAATCTGGGAGTTGATTCTTCATGGCCTCCTGAACTTTTTCCTGATGTCGCTTCTGGTCGTCATGTCCTTTTCGGTGGAGGGACCAATTTTCTTCTGCAATCACAAAATTCTTCTCTTCAGCCAACTTCATCCCCTCCTGCTATAGTATTATTCTATACTATGCAGGTTTGTCGATTTTGATTAAATATTCAGACTATTAATTTCAAAAAATACCACTCATATTTCAAATATAGGCTTAAAAAACCTTGATTTGATAATGATTCCACCAGCTTGTTTTCTATTCTATTAATTTTATAGAATATCTCCGAAAAAAAGAGAGAGATAAAATAAAAATACATCCCATGGTTAGACCCATGAGATGCACACGGACATTTTATTGATCTTCATCATTTTCTTCGTTTTTCTCAGCTTTCATTTGGGAAAGGAGCTCTTCGCTCGCTTTTTCTGCTGATGTCACTTCCGTCAACCCCATAAAAGACCAGCCCTTCGATTCGACCCAGTCCATGAACTCATTCAAAAATTCATCATGGGTGAGATCAACATCATAAATCGCTCCGTTGATGGAGATCGTTTTCTTTGGGTATAAAATCATGTTGAAAGATCGTGGTGTCTTCATATGATCCCACCTTTCCTGTTGATACTAACAATGTACCAGATAAAACGAATCCTCGCCATAGGCTATGGCGAGGATTCACAAAATGTTTAACCTTCCAACAATAGATCGTATGGGTCTTCAATCAATTCCTTCACACGTACGAGGAATTGTACCGCTTCTTTTCCATCGACAATACGGTGATCGTAGGAAAGCGCAATGTACATCATCGGACGTACTTCGATGCTGTCATCCGGCATAACCATGGCACGCTTCTGAATGTTGTGCAAGCCAAGGATACCAACTTGTGGTGCATTCAAAATCGGTGTGGAAAGCATAGAACCGAAAGTTCCTCCGTTTGTAATCGTAAAGGAACCTCCCTGTAATTCATCCAACTGCAATTCTTTATTGATCGCTTTCTTAGCCAGACGGGAGATGTCTTTTTCAATTCCAGCAAAGCCTAAGCGGTCTGCATCACGAATGACTGGTACAACCAGACCTTCATCTGTAGAGACTGCCATACCGATGTCATAGAACTTCTTCTTAACGATTTCGTTGCCTTGGATTTCCGCATTCAGTAATGGGAATTCTTTCAAAGCACCGATGACCGCTTTGGTGAAGAAAGACATGAATCCAAGCTTGATATCATGTTTCTTCTGGAAGTCTTCTTTACGTTCTTTACGCAGCTGCATGACAGCAGACATGTCTACTTCGTTGAACGTCGTCAACATCGCAGAGTTTTGCTGCGCTTCAACAAGACGCTTCGCTATCGTTTGACGACGACGGGACATTTTCACGCGCTCGACCGGCTTATCAAATTCAGTTTTTTCATTGTTCTGTTCCGCTTTTTTCTCTTTCTTAGGTGCCTTTTGCTTCGTCTCTTTTTCTTTAGAACTGCTTGATGCAGCGTCTACATCCTCAGGACGAATGCGGCCTAATGGATCACGGGCACTGATTTCATTCAAGTCGATTCCCAATTCACGGGCACGCTTTCTGGCAGCCGGGGTTGCAATTACTTCACCTTTGCCATTTTCACCATCGGATGTTTCTTCTGCCTGTTTACTTTCTTCTTTCTTTTCTTCCTTCGCTTCTTTTGGTTCTTCTTTCTTCTCTTCTTTAGGCTCTTCTTTTTGTTCTTCTTTATCGGAGGAATCATCAGAAGATCCGCCAGCTTCACCATTTTCATCTACTTTAGCAATGACATCGCCAACTTCAACGTCGTCTCCGGCATCTTTTACGATTTCGGTCAATACTCCGCTGGCATCAGCGTTTACTTCTACGTTGACTTTATCTGTTTCGAGCTCCAGAATCGGATCGCCTTTTGATACCTTATCACCTTTTTTGACAAGCCACTCGGCAATCGTTCCTTCTGTAATGGACTCAGCTAATTCAGGGACCTTAATTTCTTTCACTTGAATTTCCTCCTTTAGACATCATTAGTGCTTCGTTTATAATGCGTTTTTGTTCTGTCTTGTGGATATTCGGTTCACCAACTGACGGAGATGCACGATGTGGACGTCCGACATAGCGGTGAATTTGGCCTTCTTCCAATAACCTGTGGAGGATACCCTCGACGAAGTACCAGCTTCCCATGTTTTGTGGTTCTTCTTGTACCCATACCAATTCTTCCAGGTTCGGGTATTCATTCATAATTTCTTTCAGGCGTTCTTCAGGGAAAGGATAAATCTGTTCTACCCTTACTCCGGCAATCGTATCAAAATTGTGCTCTTCTGCCTTTTCTGCAGTGTCTTCAATTTCTACCATAATTTTACCGCTGCCAATCAGTAATGTCTTGACCTTATCCTTGTTTTCACTTAAACCAGGCTGGTGTTTAAGAGTTTCGAATTTACCTTCAGCGAAATTTTCTCCAGGATCAGCTACTCGCTGGTTACGCAATAGACTCTTCGGTGTCATTAACACCAATGGACGTGCTTCTTCCTTACCACTGATTGCCGCTTGTCTGCGTAATAAGTGGAAGTATTGAGCAGCAGATGTCACATTGGCAACCGTCCAGTTGTTTTCCGCGGCGAGCTGTAAGAAACGTTCCAGACGGGCACTGGAGTGCTCAGGTCCTTGTCCTTCATAACCATGAGGCAGCAAGAAGACCATGCTTGTCTTTTCTCCCCATTTGGCACGGCCGGCTGCTACAAACTGATCAAAAATGACCTGACCCGCATTAGCAAAGTCACCAAACTGTGCTTCCCAAAGCACGAGTGATTCCGGAGCCTGCACACTGTAGCCGTATTCAAACCCTAACACACCTGCTTCTGATAGCGGGCTGTTATGGAGCGCAAATGATGCTTTCGCCTGCTCCAGTCCATGCAACGGGTTATAGGTTTCACCTGTTTCGACATCATGCAGGACCATATGACGATGAGCGAACGTACCACGTTCACTATCCTGTCCGGTAAGTCGGATCGGCAGGCCATCTTCCAGAATAGAAGCGAATGCAAGTGCTTCCGCTGTCGCCCAATCTACCTTTCCGCCATCTTCAAGCATTTTCTTCCTGCGTTGGAGAATTTTTTCTAATTTCTTAAAGCCATTGAAACCTTCCGGACGCTTCAACATTCCTTCATTCAAAGCCTTGAGGCGGTTGATATCAATGGCGGTTTCAATTTCATCCAATGTACTTTCTACCGCTTCCGGACGCTTCTCTGCCTCTGGTTCGGCCGTTTCATTTTCTTTCATATTCCGATAGAGTTCCCGGAGCTTGTTCTCGACTTTTTCTGTCATGTCCTTGAACTCTTCTTCTTTTATGACTCCTTCCTGCTGCAGTCTTTCCTGGTAAATATTTGCTGCAGTCGGATGGTTGTCAATTTCCTTATAGAGCTGGGGCTGTGTAGCGCGTGGTTCATCCATTTCGTTATGACCATAACGACGATAACCAACCAGGTCGATCAGGAAGTCTTTATGGAATTTCATGCGATATTCATAAGCGAGTGCTGCCGCTGATAAACACGCAACCGGATCATCCGCGTTAACATGGACCACCGGGATTTCAAAACCTTTCGCCAAATCACTGGCATAACGAGTAGAACGTCCATGTTCACGGTTCGTTGTAAACCCGACCAGGTTGTTGGCAATGACATGAAGCGTACCGCCTGCACGGTAGCCAGGCAGATCACTCATGTTCAAAGTTTCTGCAACGACACCCTCACCAATAAAGGCTGCGTCCCCGTGAATGACAATACCAAAAGCTTTATCCTGGGAATGCTTAGGTGCTCCAGCCTGGGAGCGATCATCCTGGGCAGCCCGTGTAAAGCCTTGTACCACTGGATTGACAAACTCCAGATGGGATGGGTTGTGGGCGAGCGTCACACGAGTCGAATGCTGTTCGCCATTCTTTATTTCACGACGGGCACCAAAGTGGTATTTCACATCGCCTGTCCATCCATAGTTGATTCCCATGGAACCTTCAGATGGCACCAGCTCCTTATCAGGAGAATGGTGGAATTCGGAAAAGATCTTATCATATGGCTTACCAAGAATATGGGCCAGTACATTCAAACGCCCACGGTGAGCCATCCCCATCATAATATGTTCTGTTTCATCTGCGTAAGAAGACTGGATGATATGCTCAAGCATTGGCACCATGATATCCAGGCCTTCAATCGAGAAACGTTTCTGCCCGACAAACGTCTTGGCCAGGAAATTCTCAAATCCTTCGACATCAACCAGCCTGCTGAGCAGCTGTTTCTTTTCTTCATCGCTTAAAGATACAACAAAGGAACCGGTATCTACTTTATCCTGCAGCCACTGTCGCTCTTCCTCATTATGCACATGATCATATTCGAAAGATATCGTGCCGGCATAACGTTCTTTCAATGTCTTGACTACTTGCAAAGCGTTGTTCAATTTGACCGGAGAATCAGGCCATACCCAATTTGCCGGGATAGCTTCCAAATCCTCTTCCGTCAAATTATAAGTAGCAGGATCAAGCAGCTCGGAATACCGTTCTTTCCCCCCTACGGCATAAATATCTGCTTCTAAATGTCCATGACGACGAATAGCCTCAACAAGCTTGTATGCTGAGGTCACCTTTGCGATGTCCTGTTCCGATGGTGCAGCAGCGCCGTTGCTCGTAGAGCGCTCGACCCCCGCTTCCATCCATACAGGAGCCCCATGCTCATCGAACATTTCCTTCAGTGAAGGATCGACAGCATCAGGGTCTTGCGTATAAAGTTCATACTGTTCTTCAATGTACCCCATATTGGGGCCGTGAAAGTTTTCCCAGAAGCTTTCCTGAGACCCATTGTTTGACAAGTTGATTACCCCCATGTAGATTGGTCTATCGTTGCGATTAACGTAAACGTTTGCAAACCTAAGTTACATTATAGGTTCGAGTAGTTAGTTCTTCAAGAATTATAACCTAATTTTTCGACTGAAAACAACAAAACCATTATAACAAGAAAGACGCACCTTTGGGTACGTCTTTTACAACTTTTCGACAATGTTTACCATGAAAAGGCTGGAAAATATATGTCAAAGTGAAAATGCTGTGAAATTTTCTTAAAAACAGTTATTTTTCGTGCTGTTTGGGATCTGGATCCTGCCCTTTATCTCTCACTTCTTCGTTCGTCTTCATACGCTCCATTACTCTGCCCTGGTATTTGACCTCTTTCATATCTTTTGCCATGGAACTATTATCAGGCTTATTCTTTTCCATTCTTTTATCACCCATACCTCCACCACCTTTTTTATTTAAGATACCCCAACTTCCTTCTGGAAAAACCTGAAAAGAAATTAAAAGAGCTTAAGTAATTAAAAAAGCATGGAAAAGGAAATCCTTTTCCATGCTCTTTTGGTATTATCTGTTTAAGAGGCTGCCGACGTAGCGAAGCAGTTCGTTCGCTGAGCTGGAGTTGTAGCCATATTCATCGACCAGGGTTGCGATGACTTCATTCATTTTCTTAAGCTGCTGTTCATCCGGCGTCTTTGTCGAGGTCGTAATCTTGACGATATCCTTCAAATCTGCAAACAGCTTCTTCTGGATCGCTTCGCGCAGGCGTTCATGGGAATGATAATCAAACTTCTTCCCTTTACGTGCATACGCGCTGATCCGGATCAAAATTTCTTCACGGAATGCTTTTTTGGCATTTTCAGAAATTCCAATTTGTTCTTCAATCGACCGCATCAGTTTTTCATCCGGGTTCATTTCGTCTCCTGTCAGCGGATCTCTGATCTTAGTCTTATTACAATAAGCTTCCACATTATCTAGATAATTGTCCATTAATGTTACGGCCGATTCTTCATAAGAGTAGACGAAAGCTTTCTGGACTTCTTTCTTCGCCAGCTCATCATATTCTTTACGGGCAACAGAAATGAAATTCAAATAACGTTCCTTATCTTCTTTAGAAATGGAAGCGTGGCTATCCAAACCATCCTTAAGTGAACGTAATACATCGAGCGCATTGATCGACGTCATCTCTTTTTTAATGATAGTAGAAGAAATCCGGTTGATGACATAACGTGGATCAATCCCACTCATTCCTTCATCCGGATGTTCTTTACGCAGTTCCTCTACATCCACGTCACTGAACCCTTCTACATTCTCTCCGTTATAAAGTCTCATTTTCTTCAATAAGTCTACTTGCCCGCGCGTAGAATCTTTCAGTCTCGTCAATATCGTAAACATCGCAGCAATTTTTAACGTATGTGGCGCGATATGGACATCCTTGATATCACTCTGCCTGATCATCTTTTCATAGATCCGTTCTTCTTGACTTACTTTTAAGTTGTAAGGTACAGGCATGACAATCATTCGCGAATGGAGTGCTTCATTCTTCTTATTGGCAATGAAGGAACGATACTCCGCTTCGTTCGTATGCGCAACGATCAACTCGTCTGCTGAAATCAATGCGAATCTTCCTGCCTTGAAGTTCCCTTCCTGGGTCAGTGACAGCAGATGCCACAGGAATTTTTCGTCACACTTCAGCATCTCCTGAAACTCCATCATCCCACGGTTGGCTTTATTCAATTCCCCGTCAAAACGGTAGGCGCGCGGGTCTGACTCAGAACCATATTCGGCAATGGTCGAAAAGTCGATTGAACCAGTAAGGTCAGCAATATCCTGGGACTTCGGATCCGATGGACTGAATGTGCCAATGCCGGTACGCTTATCCTCAGAAAAGAAAATACGCTCTACCATTACGTCTTCGATCCTGCCGCCATACTCTTCTTCCACCCTCATCATATTTAGCGGCGACAAGTTTCCTTCAATTCTAATGCCGTATTCCTCTTCAAAATCAGGACGTAAGTGGTGAGGAATCAAATGTAAAGGATCTTCATGCATGGGACACCCCTTGATGGCGTATACTGCCCCCTGGTCCGTATGCGAATACTTTTCTAAACCACGCTTCAGGATATTGACGAGCGTAGATTTACCGCCACTGACAGGACCCATCAATAGTAAAATCCTCTTGCGGACATCCAGTCGTTTGGCAGCCGGATGGAAATATTCTTCAACCAGCCGCTCCATCGCTTCTTCCAGACCATAAATCTCATGTTCAAAGAACTTGTACTTATGATGCCCTTCTCCCTCTTCAATCCCTGCGTCTTTAATCATATTATAAACACGCGAATGTGCAGATTGAGCTAAATAAGGCCGTTCCTTCAACAACTCTAAATAATCAGAAAAGGTTCCTTCCCATTTCAGCTTCTCCTCTTCTTCCCGGTAACTTTGAATCTTTTTCAAAATATCCAATGTACTACCTCCCCTGTAGATAATGGGCAAAAGCTGATTAGTAAAGTCTATGTAGCTACCGTATAAGTAATGAATAGATAATGAGAAGAACTGAAAAAACTTGTCCATTCAAACATAGGAAGACAACAAATCGAGGAGCAAACCAGAAAAAGACTGACCCATAGCGGTCAGTCATCCTCATCCATATAGCGCTTTTCAAATTGGTACTGCTTCCGTCTCCTTAACCCTAAGATAAGGAAGACAACAAAGAGGGTAATATTCAGAATTCTGAAATCAGGATAGATAAATGCTAAAACGGCCCAAATGGCTGCACTTGCTAAAAACAATATACTGGAATAAAGCGTCTGGCTCACCAGGGACTCCTCCCTTATCGTGTAGTTGGCTTGCCTCTCCTGTCCTTCCTTGCTTTCCTTTATCTTATCGACAAATAAATCGGATGACAATCCTTTACAACCTGAATCTGCCTCTTTTCAAACCAATTCAAATCGTATGCATTAGCAGGCTTATCTTTTTTGACACACAAATAGCTGCCTTGTTAAACTTAATCTGTGCATTTTACTTAATTAAAGTACGAACTTTTAACAGAGAAGAGGATCATAATGAGTGAGACTTGGTATTATGTCGACACTGGCCATGCAACTCCTGCCTTCAATATGGCAATGGATGAGTTGCTGCTTGATTGGCATAGTGAAGGAAAAATCCCGCCAGTATTGCGCTTTTACGGTTGGGAACCTGCCGGCCTTTCGGTTGGCTACTTCCAAAAAGTAAAAGGGAAAATAGATCTTGATGGTGTCAAACGCCACGGTTATGAGTTAGTCAGGCGTCAGACAGGTGGCCGTGCTGTACTTCATGACCAGGAATTGACCTATAGTGTTATTGTATCAGAAGAACACCCTGATATGCCTAAATCTGTCAAAGAAGCTTATCTTGTGATCTCTAAAGGATTGCTGCACGGATTCCGGAACCTCGGCGTTGAGGCTGATTTTGCCATCCCGGAAGGAAAATTGGAAACGACAGGTTCTGCTGTCTGCTTTGAAGAGCCCTCCTGGTATGAGTTAATTGTAGAAGGTAAAAAAGCGGCCGGCAGTGCCCAGACCCGGAAAAAAGGTGTTATCCTGCAGCATGGATCAATTCCAATTGAAGTGGATGACGGCAAATTATTCGATATGTTCATTTACCCGAATGAACGTGTGAAGGAACGTGCGCGTAAAGCGTTTGGGGATAAAGCGGTAGCGATCAATGATATCATTCCATCCCCTGTCACATTCGACCAGACAAAAGAAGCATTCAGACAAGGATTTGAGAAAGGTCTTGAAATCAATCTGGAGCCGTATCAATTGACTGCTGAACAATTAAAAGCAGTGGAGCAATTAGCAGAAGAACGCTATCGTAGTGACGAATGGAATTATATTCGATAAGATTATTACAAAAGGAGTGTACACTAGCATGGCTAAAAAAGAAGAGTACATACGGAAACCGGAATGGCTGAAAATCAAAATCAACACAAACAAATCGTATAATCGTTTAAAAAAGCTGATGCGCGATAAAAAACTTAATACGGTTTGCGAGGAGGCACGCTGCCCTAACATTCACGAGTGCTGGAGTGAGCGCAAGACTGCTACTTTCATGATTCTTGGTGATACGTGTACACGAGGCTGCCGCTTTTGCGCTGTCAAAACAGGGCTGCCTAATGAGCTCGACTGGGGTGAGCCGGAACGTGTAGCAGAATCTGTTGAAATCATGGGACTGAAACACGTTGTAGTCACAGCAGTTGCTCGTGATGACTTGAAAGATGGCGGTGCAGCAGTTTTTGCTGAAACTGTCAAAGCAATCCGTCGCCGAGTACCAGGCTGTACAGTGGAGATTCTTCCTTCCGACATGAAGGGCGACTATGAAAGCCTGCATACATTGATGGATGGCAAACCAGACATCTTCAACCATAATATTGAAACTGTACGTCGTCTGACAAAGCGTGTTCGCGCTCGCGCTATGTATGACCAATCACTCACTCTTCTGAAGCGGGTAAAAGAAATCGCTCCAAACACCCCGACAAAATCAAGCATCATGGTCGGACTTGGAGAAACGAAAGAAGAGATCATCGAAGCGATGGATGATTTGCTGGCACACAATGTTGATATCATGACAATTGGCCAGTACTTGCAGCCAACGAAAAAACACTTGAATGTAGAGCGTTATTATCATCCCGATGAGTTCGAAGAGCTGAAACAAATCGCCATGGAAAAAGGCTTCAAGCACTGCGAAGCCGGTCCGATGGTTCGTTCTTCTTATCATGCAGATGAACAGGTAAATGAAACCTCTGCCCAGCGACGCATCAAGTATATGCAAGGTTATGAATCCCAGGGTGAAGAACTTGATAACGTAAAGTTTTAATTACAAGTTAAACTTTAAAATATAGAGAATCCATCCTGATCAGGATGGATTCTCTTGTTCAATCAATAATAATACGGCGGATAGTAATATGGTGAATAATAAGGTGGGTAATAATAATATGGCGGATACGGGTACAAGGCACTTCCGAGCAAGCCTCCTAATACACCACCTAAAAACGGTGCACCGTAAAACCCTCCTCCGTAGTAGTATGGCCTTCTTGGACGTCTTCCTGGACGCGGGCGCTGCCGATCATCATCCATCTCCATCATGGTGTCCGGTAAATACTCAACGTTCATTTTTCCTCCCCCTTTTTGTACAGTAATACCTATGGTTCACTGTATGTGGGGACATACCCAGATGTATGGGCGAATGTGCATCTATCCATTCGTTGATATTTTACACGATTAGTAATTCACATCTTTGGATAATTTAGTTATAATAAGTGATAGTTGAACTTGTACAGAATAAAGGAGGCGCCATTGTATGAAACTAGCGTTGATCATCGGAGTATGTACGGTATTCCTTACATCCATATTCGCAGCTGGATATGACGAAAAGCCAGGCACCCCGCAAAAATAAACATTAGCATGCTAAAACCCGCATCGAAAGCCAAGATGCGGGTTTTTTATTAAGTGATAAATTCATGTGAGCCCAGGAAAGTCCTGTTGGCGCAATGCTTCATAAATCAATATAGCAGCAGTATTGGACAGGTTGAGTGACCGGACTTTATCCGTCATATGGATTCGAAGGCAGCGGTCTTCCTTTCCTTCCAGCAATTCGAGAGGGATACCATCTGTTTCCCTTCCGAATACGAAAAATAAGTCCTTTTCCGGCTGGTCGAAATTATAATCGGTATAATGCTTCGTACCGAAGTTCTCAATATAATAGAACTCCCCTTCCGGGTAACCTTCATATAAATCATCGAGACTATCATGATAATGAATGTCAACATCATGCCAGTAATCAAGTCCGGCACGGCGCAGCATTTTATCATCAGTCGAGAACCCGAGCGGGCGAATCAGGTGTAAGCTGGAATCGGTAGCAATGCAGGTTCTTGCAATATTTCCGGTATTAGCGGGTATTTCAGGTTGATATAATACGACATGGATCGGCATGTTCTTCACCTCTAGTTGCATAATGACCCGCTTATTATAACATATTCAATCACCGATCCGGAAAAACTTGTATTCGATATTTGGCGTATAGGCCGTGGAGTCTTCATAAGACCAATAACGATGCCTGCTATTATAGGTATGGGCATTAACCAAAGGCATGCCATCGCTGTCTTTCATGACGACAATCGTGTTGTGATTCCACCTTCCGTCCCCTTCAAAATCGTAGCAGATGACATCTCCAGGTATCAGATCCTTCGGTGAATCTACTTCTTTCCCCGTCAGTCCCTGTCGTGAACCGCTTAAATACCATCGGAAAGAGTGAGCGACCGCCCAACTGTAACTCCAAGACTTTCCGGAATACCACCAGCCTTTTCCCCGGTTAGGAGATCCCCACATCGGCGCACCGCCTGCACGCATGCATTGAGATATAAAATTGGTACAATCATCTGTGAACTTCCGGTACTCGGGATTGTAACTATTCCACCAGCGTTCGGCATACCTTACTGCGCTCCTTCGATCATAGGTAAAACGGAGATCCGTGACTTGGTCCATCGGGATTGGTTCATATTTTTTATCCCTTTCCACCGGTGCTGACAATTCTTCTTCGAATTCGTGTCTGTCGATTACACCATTTTTCAACTGCGCCCTGCAGTCTAATTCAGACTCTTCCACATAAAAATCTTCTTTCTTCTTAAGTACAAAATTTGTTTTCAACAAATACCGTACATCCGTTTTCCTGTCTGAATACTTCAGTTTTTGATAGGGGGTTACTTCCCCGGTTACACGTACAATGCGATAGCCCCTGTCCCGATGAAGCTCCCACTTTCGTTTCAACCATGGGACGGTTTCCATATCCCTTTCATTCGTCAAAACTTCGTTCCAGTATTCCGTCAACATTCTTCCGTTTTCCATTCCCCTGATCCCTCCCCTATCAGTTTATGAAAAGAATCAGAATTCATTAGAAAAAACTTGGCTTACCACCAAACCTTTACAAAATAGAGTGAGCTAAGCATGAAATGCGACCTAAGCCCTCGCCTCTGTTCAAATATTATTAAGCAACGTAGAAGGCAACTACAATTTGACAGGTGGTTCGTTTCTCTCATCTTTAGGATGGGTTGGCTGGGCAACTGCGAGACTCCCTCCGGAAATGTTGATACACCAAGGGTTAAAGATCGTTTTAACACTTTTAAATTTTTTTTATACTTCATTTGTTAAACAAGTTATTCCTTTTCTTCAATATTAAGGAAATCGAAGGGACGCGTTGCGTTTCCTAACTGTATTAGGCGATCTTTTTTGTATGAATCGATGCACCTTGGATCCCTGCTTTCTTATGAGGACTTACCCTCCCATGTCTCTTGGCGTCGTGCGCCTACATTCCTTCGTTTGGTCTCATCATAAGGCAGAGGCCGGCTTTATTCTCCCGCATAGACTCGTAGTCTGTTGTCTCGCTTTGCGCCAGCTTCTCCGTGTCATCTTATGGGTCAGAAATATAGGTTACGCTGCCTGTTGAAGACAGTGGAGGTCCTGTTTCATTCGGTCCTCATTGAAGTGAACCTGGCGGTTCGATAAACCAAAAAAGATCTTTAACAGTTTTCCGCACAACACGACCATTGCTTCCTTCTTTTTCAAAGGATTAACGGGACGAGTAATGTAGTACTGGTACAATTCTTTAAACGCACGATTATTTTGAATCAAAGGCAATATGGCGCGAAAAAGAAGGTTTCTGAGCCGTTTTCGTCCCCGTTTGGAAATTTTCTTTTGACCTTTATGGTAACCGGAAGAGTTCTCGCGCAGTGTTAATCCCGCTAATTTAATGAGTTGGCGTGAATGTGTGTACTGCTTAAGTGAACCCGTTTCCGCAATCAAATCAATGATCGTATGCTTTCCAATGCCGGGAATCGATATCAGGTATTCGTATTCATCCAGCTGGGTGACTAAATCTTCTAAGTGATGATTGAGTTCTGTCAGTTGACGTTCGATTAGAAGAAACTGATCGACAAGTGCGGCGATTTCAAAGCGTGCCACCTCTTTGCCTGTCGAAATACCAATGGAGTTTTCAGCTGCCCGTTTCATCTCTCGAATCTTACTTTTCGAAGGAGAGGATATACCCGCTTTTTCTTTATACATCAGTGCCAGTTCCTCTACCTCCTGGTTTAGTAGATCCTCAGGAAAAGGCGTGTATTTCAAAATGGCGCAAGCCAATTGACCAAACCCTTTGATGACGGTTTTAAATTCAGGAAAGTACTGGTCGATCAACCCCGTCATTTGGTTTTTCAACATCGCTTGTTTGTCTTTCAGTTTCCACCGCGTTATGGAGCCGTTTTTCAGTTCAGCTTCTATACCTTCTGGAATTCTGGGATAGCTGAAATTACCACCAATCATGAGTTTCGCAATCAATCTTGCGTCCTTTTTATCGTTTTTTGTTTGAAGATTATCATCAAACTCTTTCGATTGTTTCACATGCGCAGGATTGACGACCACAAAAGAGATGTCCTCTTCAAGGAGGAAAGCAGCCAGGTTCATCCAGTAATGACCTGTGGGTTCAAACCCGATGATAACCTCACTTTTTCCATGTTGGTGCAGCCATTCCTTTATCTGTTTGTGAAACCCTTCGAAGCCAGCCCTACTCTGAGTAAATCCAACGGGACGTTGGAGTTCCCGTCCGCGATCATCGACCGCGCATGCATAATGGGTTTTTTTAGCGATATCGATACCGATCACTAAGGATTCTCCAGAGATTTGATTTATTTTAGCATTCCTATTAGAATTCAAGGGGAAGTCCTCCTTTTGATGTTTGTTTGTATTTGGTTGTACAAATGCATCATAACGGAGGGCTTTTTTTCATTCAAGACCCCTCTACTGAATCCCACAGGAATCTCCCGCGGGAGAAGGGACTAGGCGAGACCCCGCAAGGAGTGAAACGACTGAGGAGGCTTGCCGGTCCCCCGCAGGAAAGCGAGTAGTTTCCCGGCCAACCCTGACGCTATTATGGTAAAGAATTCCTGATATCTCGAAATCAAGTCTTCGACTTTTCGGGTCTTTTATTGAATAAGGGCTTTTGGTAGATCTACACAAAAAAGCCGTGATTGGACGGGTCCAACGCACGACTTAGCAGTTAAAAGTTGAAAAGCATCTGCGGCATTTCCAACTCCAATAATTTTCTTTTCTTCTCTAGGCCACCATTATAGCCTACTAATTTACCATTTGATCCAATGACACGATGACATGGAATAATGATGGATAATGGATTGCGGTTGATCGCTCCCCCTACAGCCCGAATTGCTTTCGGAGACTGAATCGCTTTTGCAATATCTTTGTACGATCGTGTTTCGCCATAAGGGATTTCTGTGGATAACGCCTTCCATACCTTTTGTTGAAAAGGGGTTCCATACATTTGGTAATCAAAGGAGAAATGATGTCTGGTTCCTTGAAAATACTCTTGGAACTCCTTAATGGCCGCTTCTAACAACTCACCATCCTGAACAAATTTCGGACATAGGAAATACTGTCTCGCCCAATTATTATGATGTGTTGCTAATTCTTGATAGCTTCCATAATCGATGCGACAGACACCGTCTTTGTCAGCGACTAATGTCATCGTACCTAGTGGAGTTTCCAATTCATCATAATAAAGAAAGGAACGTTTAGTCATAAACAACCCCTTCTTTTGAAAAGTTTGTTTTATTATACTAGAGAAATGCAAAGATGGGAAGAAGTTTTCTGTTAATTCAGCTGAAATCCAAGCCCTTTTTCCATTTCAAATTTAACTTGCTTATCCGTTTCCTTTTCCATTGCCGCTTCAATAGCCTCGAATACCCCAGGGGAGCCGATTTTCCCAAGGGACCAGGCAGCCGTTCCACGAATGACCGGACGTGGGTCTTCTTTCATTAATCGAATTAAATCGTCTACTGCCGTTTCATCTTTGTAGTGTCCTAATGCAAGAATTGCATTTCGCTGAATCGGCTTCTTGCCACGCCATGAACCGGCAATCGGACCGAACTGCTCCTTGAACTCCCTGTTCGATATCGAAAGCAATGGCTTCAGCCTCGGCTTGGTCACTTCTGGGTCCGGTTCAAACTCCTCATGCAGGTGAAAATCTTTCTTTTTATTTTTCGGACAAACCGTCTGACATGTGTCACAACCATATAAACGGTTGCCAATCTTCACACGATATTCATCCGCAAGAAACCCCTTTGTCTGTGTCAAAAATGCGATGCACTTATTGGCGTCAAGTTGTCCGCCCTGGACAAGGGCTCCAGTCGGACAGGCATCTACACAGATATTACAGTCGCCGCAGCTATCCTCGACAGGTTCATCCGGTGCAAACGGAATATTTGTAATCATTTCCCCGAGATAGACATAGGAACCAAACTCCGGCGTGATGATTGCGCAGTTTTTGCCGCTGAATCCAATTCCAGCACGTTCCGCTACGGCGCGATCGGCAAGTTCCCCTGTGTCTACCATCGATTTGATGCTGACTTCCGGGAATCTCTCTGTTAAAAACTCACCGAGCTTTTGCAGACGGTCCCGCAGGACATCGTGGTAATCTTTCCCCCACGAAGCCCGGCAGAAGATCCCCCGCCGGTCACCCTTTTTACTTTTGGGTGCATCTTTCATTTTAGAGGGATAAGCTAAAGCAATCGAAATGATCGATTGGGCTTCTGGTAATAATCGGGCCGGTTCGGTACGTTCTTCGATACTTCCCTTTTCAAATCCTGACTGATAAGAAAGCTCTTCCTGTCTCTTGAGCCGTGCTTTCAATTCACCGAACACATCTACAGAAGCAAATCCAATCTTATCGATTCCGATTTCCTTACTATAGGCGATGACTTCATCCTTTAATTGTTGATAATCCATCCTTATCCCTCCTTTCTCATTCGTTATGATAAAGGTTTAACCTTTGCTGTCCTCATCCGGTTTAAAGTCGCGGCGATTTCAAACCGCCGCGGCCTAGCCAATTCGCCTGGATGCTGGCCTTGAAACGGAGCAAAAGAAGACAACCCTTTTTCGTTCAACTGATTTTCTATAGCATCTAGCAGTTCTTTTAATGACCATTCTTTTTCCAGCCAGCCTTTTTTATCAAGATGAAGCAGCATATCCGCAATCATCCTCGTTTGGGATTGATCTACCAGCTGCTCGACATAATGGAGAGAAATCTCGGTATTTCCTTTTAGAATCATCGATTTGCTCTTCGATTGTACTTTTGACTTTCGCCCTTTTTGTGTTTGCAGGCTGCTAGGCAAAAACCTGCGTTCTGTTACCTCTCCAAAGGTAATATCTTTATCTGCTTGGCGTTGCTGGGGATGTCGATCGGCAATTTCTTTCGCCTTTTCCGTTACATTATAAGGCAGGTATTGATCCATCATAATAACCTGATCAGCAGCATCAAAATAATCACCAGAACCACCCATGACAAGAATAGTGGATACATCAAGTTCATCACGAAGCTGCTTGATTTTATCGATGAATGGGGTGATCGGCTCTTTTTCTTTCACGACCAGCTGTTGCATTCTTTCGTCCCGAATCATGAAGTTCGTCGCACTTGTATCTTCATCTATCAATAAGGTCGAAGCCCCTGCCTCTAATGCCTCTACTACATTCGCAGCCTGCGAGGTGCTCCCGCTGGCATTATCTGTTGAAAAACCTGTTGTGTCCGTCCCATGAGGAAGTTTTTTGATGAAGGGTGAAATATTTACCGTAGAAACTCTGCGACCATCTTCTGCCCGGACTTTTACAGCAGCTGGATCCGTCAGAACATATTCTCGCCCATCCCCTTTAATATGAGGATACACCCCACGTTCAACTGCATTCAACAGGGTACTTTTACCATGGTACCCTCCCCCGACGATTAAGGTGATTCCTTTCTTCAAAGCCATGCCTGTCACCGGTTCATTACGGTGTGGCAAGTTGATCGACACACGGTCTTGCCCCGGACTTTGAAATGATACCGCCCCTTCCATCGGACGGTCACTGACCCCACTTTTCCGCGGAAGGATAGCCCCATCCGCAACGAAGGAAACCCAATCATTCGCTTCCATTTCGTTACGAATAGCCTCATGCTGATCGGAAAGCCTGACCACGTCTTCAATCTCCTGATCATTTATGCTGAAAACGGAGTGATCCATCAGTTGTGGCAGCACTTGAAAGAATAATTTCTCTGCCTGCTTGCCATTGATCCGTCTGCCATTTGCAGGCAGCCCGATAGATAGGCAGATAATCATATGATCTTCATTCAAGTCCACAGCAGTCCGTTCCAGAATTTCCTGTCCTGGCCGGTCGATCGCTACAAGTCCACTTTTACCTGACCCTTTCACATTAGCATTCAGCTTCAGTATAGCCTTGGCAACTTTTCTTGTTATCACATCTTCTGCATAAATGCGGCGATTCCTACCTTGCCGCCATTCTAGTTTGATTGGACGCTCCTTAAAAGGAATCTGTATCCGGATTTTTGACGGAGCCGCAAACGGATCTCCCTGAACATAATCAATCCAAAGTTTATAACGCTCGAATTGATAATTACCTTGTAACTGCTTATATCCTTTATAACTTTTACCATCTATTTGCCGTAATTGCTGTTGAAGTTTATTCATAATGAACCTCTCCAATCCAATTAATCGAATCAATCTACTATTTAGCCTAGCCATTTTTCCAACATAAAAAACGCAATGCTTCGTTGTCACCTAGAACGAAACACTGCGTTGGTTAACTTGATTGGGGTAATAAATCAATTGCCGGAACTATGCGGCAATAAGAGCGGGTGATGGGAATCGAACCCACATCATCAGCTTGGAAGGCTGAGGTTTTACCACTAAACTACACCCGCATAAAATAAAAAAATTGTTTCCTCGGTCTTGCTCACGAACTGTCATGCCTCTTCCTCTGCTAGCCAATTCAAGGAAGCTGTATCCGTCGAGGCAACTCGCAGCTTATTCGGTGGATGCTTTGCTCGTGGCTGAGGTTTTACCACTAAACTACACCCGCATGAAAACTTTTGAAGAGTCCCCTTTTCGAAATTACATTTTTCATTATAACAAGCGTAATAAAGTGCTGCAATGGAATTTTTAAATTTTTTGTCGAAAATTTGCTGGAAAAATATTAGCCAGCGATACATCAAAAAACTGATTGCAAACTAAAAAGAGGCTTATCACCTCTTTTTATAGCGTACAGTTTCGAACTCCACATAAATCGCACATCAACAAAGAACGGAAGTACTCGATATCACAGATAAGAAATTTTTTAGCCTCATTTTCAATAAGCCCCTGGTCTTTCCATTTACTAATTACCCTGCTGGCCGTTTCTCTAGTAATCCCTACGTATTTAGCCACATCCTGGACAACCACAGGCTCAGTAATTTCTATTCCCCTGGCAGTCTCTTTCCCATACATGTTGCTTAACCGAATGAAAATCGAAGCGACCGCCCCTTCCGAACCAAAGACCAAATAGTCACGCAGTTTTGCTTTGCTGGCTTCCAGTGACTCGGCGAGCCATTTGGTGATCTGCAATGCAAGACGCCCATTTTGAGCCATTAACGTTTCCATGTCGCTTTTAGAAATATAAAGCAAGGAAGCGTCGGTTAATGCAACAGCAGAACAAGAATAAAATTCACTGGAAAAAATCCCGATCTCCCCAAATGCATCATCAGCTTTACGTAGAAACACAGTCACTTCTTTATTTTGTTTCATTTGCTTATGAACACGAATGGTCCCATCCATAATAAAATAGAGGTCGGAAGCTACGGATCCTTCTTCAAAAATAATCTCCCCGCGTTTAACAGTGAGTTCCCTGGAGTTCGCAAGCAGCAGTTCCCTTTCATTTTCTTCTAATCTATTGAGTAAAGGCTTCATTGTGCCTACCTCCTGTATGGTGAATATACTAATAGGATAAAGGAGAAAACTTAAGGAGGCTGTGATATTTATCACGTTTTCACTATCATAATAATTAAAAGTTAATCTAAAAGAAAAAAGACACCGAAATAGCCACAGTGTCCTTACTCAGCTTTCTAAATATAAGAAATACGCCAGGATAAATATTAAGATAATAATCATCAATGCAGAGACTAATGAAACAGATGTATTGGATGGAGTGAAGCTTTCATCATTCATGATCTGTTTCTTTTTATTGAAATAAGCGACAGTTGCTAAAACGATGATAATGAAACCTAACAAGACTGCAAACACACCTAAGGCCAGGCTGATCATATCGATGGTACTGTTTCGCTGTACGCCGATTGTAAAATGCAGACTTGTATTTAAAAAGCCAATCCCTACAATAGCGATGACAGTACGAACCCATGCCAGGTAGGTACGCTCATTTGCTAGGTGCTGCTGGGCGTATTTCAATTGATTTTTGTCTTCTTTTTTCATACCATCACTCTCTCATTTCTTCCTGGTTATTTAGGTTGTGTCACTCTGTATTAATCATACGATTAAGAACTTTAAAAAGCTAATGCTTCAAATCGTTGTACAGGTGATGTACCTTCCCTGCTATGTAATCGGTTTAACTTTTCAGAAAACTTTGTTAATATCTTAAAGTATACAGAAAGGAGAATGGCAGATGGAAGTAATTACAGCAGAAGCAATCAAGAAAAAATTTTCTATGAAAGAAACAATGGAAGCAATCGAAGGCTTCTACAACGACAAACAAGAAGACTACATATCTCCAGATCGTATGCATATCGAAGATGGGAGTAACACCGCTCTCCTCATGCCAGCATTTTATGGCAATTACTATGCAACAAAATTAGTGGGAGTTGCTCCCTCCAACACCAGGCTAAATAAAGACACGATTCATGGATTAATGATCCTTTATAATCGTGAAACGATGGAACCATTATTTTTATGTGATGCTACCGCCATCACTTCCTTGCGTACCGGAGCTCTTGGCGGCTTAGGAATGAAGTATTTAGCGAAAGAAGATGCGAAAACACTAGGGATTATCGGCACAGGCACACAAGGATGGAGTCACTTGCAATCAGGACTTGCTGCTCGCGATATTAAAGATGTATACATTTTCAATCGTACAGCAGAAAAGGCTCACAATTTTAAAAAACGGGCAGAAGCTGCTTTTCCGTCGGTCACCTTTCACGTTACATCCGTAGAGGAGCTCGTAAAAAAGTCAGATATTGTTGTAACAACCACTACTTCCACACATCCAGTTTTCCCTGAACTTGACTCCTCCGAATGGAAAGGGAAACTAATTGTCGGAGTTGGCTCATTTCGTCCTGACATGCAGGAAATTTCAGATCAAGTATTGCGTGAGGCCGATGATATTTTTGTGGATGCCGCTAGTGCATTACATGAATCCGGGGATATGCTCCGGGCTAAAGACCTTCGTACTAATATGGATAACACCTGGGACCTCGAAAAGATTATCCAGGAAAATCACCGCCCAGCGGACGTCCATGACAAAACAATGGTTTTCAAGTCTGTCGGTGCCTCTATTTTTGATTTGGTAACAGTTAAAGCAATTTATGAAACCTTTTACAGCTAGGAAGGAGATAGAGAAATGAAACAACTGACAAGGAAAAAGTGGAAAGACCCTGGTATCGTAATGGTAATTATTCTGTCACTCGTGTCCTTATTTGTATGGATCTGGTGGCCAACAGAGACATTTATTGGCGGTATATCATTAGCTGGCTGGGCTATGTTTGTCTGCTTCTTCATTTGGTTAGCCCTGACAGTAGCTTATGTTATATGGATGGAAAAAATAGAAAAAGAAGAAATAGAATAAAGGGAGTGAGAAAGCATGCAAGTAATGGAAGCAATCATTTTAGCAATTTATTTAATTATCATGACCTTCATTGGAATATGGTTCGCAAAGCGGGCTCACTCTTCCGAAGGGGATTACTGGACTGCCGGGGGCAAAATTAACAGTTTTGTTGGCTCGTTCGCCTTTTTTGCAGCCGTAGCAAGTTCGAGCTCCTTAATGGGAGCGGTCGGTTCCGGTGTGGCTTTAGGCGTACCATTCTTATTAGCCTACGGGTTTGGAGCGGTAGCGATCCCCTCATTTGCCATGTTTTTAATTTCCGGTCAGATAAGGAGAACCGGCGTAAAAACATTGCCTGAGTTTTTTAAGACCCGATACGGAAAATCTGTTCAAATAGTTTCAGCTATTCTGGTCGTATTGAGCATGACCTTCTATATGATTCCGCAGTTAACAGCCTCAGGACTGATTGGTTCTTATGTCTTAGGTATCGATTATGTAACAGCGGTCATCATTCTGGGGTTAGGGTTCACCCTTTATGCCGCGCTTGGGGGTATGTGGGCGATTACATACACAGACTTGATTCAGGGCGCTGTCATGGTCATAGGGATGTTCATTCTGGCAGTCATTATCCTGATGGATCATGGTGGTGTCGGTTCCCTTATCCAGGATGCATTAGCGGTTGACCCTCAATTTGGATCGATCACTCAGCCATGGATGTCTTATTTCGGACTATTTGTAGCATTCCTATGGTTTGGAGTTGTATCGCCATCTGCAGTAATGAGGAACTTTGCTGCCCGTGATGCTAAAACTGCCCGTCGCTCTGCCTTAGGTGCCTGTTTTCTTTATGTAACAGTATTCATATTCGGATTCGTGATCGCCTCCGCTGGTGCAAGCCTGGGAATTGCAGAATCCCTGGACAACCAGGATATGATTTTCATTTCAGTAATTGAGCATTATATGCCTGCATTATTAGCCGGAGTCATGCTTGCAGGCTTACTGGCGGCAATTATGTCTTCCGCAGACGCAATGCTGCTCGCAGTTTCTGCAGGGATTGCCCATGATATTTATAAAGAACATATCAATAAACAAGCTTCTGAAAAAACAGTCACTCGCTTAGGGCTTGTCGTTATGATTTTAGCCAGTATAGTCGGTATCATTTTCGCTATCGATCCACCTCAACTGATTGCTGTTATGGTAGGCTGGGTAAGTGGTGCCATGCTTTCCGCATTTGGTTTTCCACTTGTGTTAGGACTTTGGTGGAAGCGTACCAATACAGCAGGAGCTTTGGCGGGAATGATTGGAGGAACAGTGGCCTTCATCATCATGGCATTATTGCCGTTCGCATTAGTTTCGGAACATTTGGTGTCTGCACCTATCTCTGCTATCCTTACCATCGTTGTAAGTTTAATGACAGAACCACCATCCGAAGAAATACAATTACAAGTTGATCGTTATCATACCAACATTGACGCTTAAGCAGGTGACATAATGAATGTGAACGTATTAGGGGAAGACACCCTGGAAACACACGAGCTTCCAGCGTATATATATAAAAGTTTGAAGCCATCTCTAAAGTTAAACAGACAATTGAACAAAGAACTTATAGAAAAAGGGATTGTAAAAAAAGAAAAAGTCTATCACCCGATGTGGATCGTTAAAATGCTTGAAATTGCAGACAGAAAACCCTTTCCACCGCGAAAACGACCAAACATGTTATTTGTAGATGCTAGTTCAGGTTATCGGGGACTATTTCCAAATGTCCCCCCTATCACACAAAAAGAAGTCAGTTCATCAAAACTAAAAAAGGCTTCGATAACTAAACAAGAGTTGATAGAAAAGTATATAGTGGATGTCCAGGAAAAACAAATCAATCGAAAATATGTGCTAAAGAAGCCGAGATATGAGATTAAAGAAAAAGAAATGGTGTATCTGCCGTTATGGATGGTAGAAGTCGAAACTGCTTTCTTCACTAAAACCTTCGTCATAAATGGAAATACTGGAGAATCAGAGGATTTGTTGATGAAGCTTTGGAAATCGCAGGAGTGGAAGTTATAAAGCAAAAAAGTGCTTGCAGCGAAGCAAGCACTTTTTGTGTACGCTTATTTAAATACCGGTGGCCGGGGTCGAACCGGCACGGGATAAACCCACACGATTTTGAGTCGTGCGCGTCTGCCAATTCCGCCACACCGGCATAGGAAATTGGCGGAGAAGGTGAGATTCGAACTCACGCGACGGTTGCCCGCCCTAGCGCATTTCGAGTGCGCCCCCTTACAGCCACTTGGGTACTTCTCCTTTTTAGTGATGCGGATGAAGGGATTCGAACCCCCACGGTGTTGCCACCACTAGACCCTGAATCTAGCGCGTCTGCCAGTTCCGCCACATCCGCAAAATATTAAATAGTACAAGGCATCTAATATAGTAAGACAATAAGAAAAAAGACTCTTTCAAAATGAAAGAAGTCAGTTCTCTTACAAATAAATTGTTAAGTAGTACCGGTGGCCGGGGTCGAACCGGCACTCCCGAAGGAACACGATTTTGAGTCGTGCGCGTCTGCCAATTCCGCCACACCGGCATATTGTTTATGGAGGCGGCAACCGGATTTGAACCGGTGATAAAGGTTTTGCAGACCTCTGCCTTACCACTTGGCTATGCCGCCTTGTGATACCCTGAAAATTAAATTTGGAGCGAGAGACGGGATTCGAACCCGCGACCCCCACCTTGGCAAGGTGGTGTTCTACCACTGAACTACTCTCGCAATTTAAATGGCTGGCCCAGCTGGATTCGAACCAGCGCATGACGGAATCAAAATCCGCTGCCTTACCGCTTGGCTATGGGCCAACAGGTAAAAATATAATGGGGCGACCGATGGGAATCGAACCCATGAATGCCGGAGCCACAATCCGGTGCGTTAACCCCTTCGCCACGGCCGCCATAATGGCAGGGGTAGTAGGAATCGAACCCACATCAAAGGTTTTGGAGACCTTCGTTTTACCATTAAACTATACCCCTATATATGGTGGAGGGAGTAGGACTCGAACCTACGAACCCGATGGGAGCGGATTTACAGTCCGCCGCGTTTGGCCAACTTCGCTATCCCTCCATATAGTTAAAAAGACTTTCAATGGTGCACTTTGCAGCACTACTATCGTTCCCTAGCTTAGAAGATTATTCAACGTAGTAAAGGAACCGTTCAATGGTGCACTTTGCAGCACTACTATTGTTTTCCAGCAGGAAGTCTATTCGACGTTGTAGGAAAACATTCAATGGTGCCGGCCAGAGGACTTGAACCCCCAACCTACTGATTACAAGTCAGTTGCTCTACCAATTGAGCTAGACCGGCTAATCAGAAATAATGGTGGCTTGGGACGGAATCGAACCGCCGACACACGGATTTTCAGTCCGTTGCTCTACCGACTGAGCTACCAAGCCGACATAAGTATTAGGAATTAATGAAACTATGTAAATGTAATAATGGCGGTCCGGACGGGACTCGAACCCGCGACCTCCTGCGTGACAGGCAGGCATTCTAACCAACTGAACTACCGGACCATTGGTTGCACTTTGCAGTACTACTATCTTTTCACTAGCAATGATGATTGATCAACGATGCAAGTGAAAATAATTTGGTTGCGGGGGCAAGATTTGAACTTGCGACCTTCGGGTTATGAGCCCGACGAGCTACCAGACTGCTCCACCCCGCGATAGTGTAAATGCATTATTTTGCGCACTTACGATAATAGTGTACGACTGTTCGTCGTGTTGAAAGTGAATTCAGAGAAGTTGCACTCCTCACAAAACCTACTCAGATGTAGTTCAAAGATGTTTACGGTTTTGCTCCACCCCGCGATAATGTAAGACACTATATCTTACGATACTCACTTGGAAATGTGAATGATATGGTGGAGGATGCAGGGTTCGAACCTGCGACCCCTTGCTTGTAAGGCAAGTGCTCTCCCAGCTGAGCTAATCCTCCTATGTAAGTGGTGACCCGTACGGGATTCGAACCCGTGTTACCGCCGTGAAAGGGCGGTGTCTTAACCACTTGACCAACGGGCCAATATGTTATGGCGGAGAGCGAGGGATTCGAACCCTCGAGACCGCGGTAACGGTCTACACGAATTCCAATCGTGCTCCTTCGGCCAACTCGGACAGCTCTCCATGGCTCCACCGGTAGGATTCGAACCTACGACCGATCGGTTAACAGCCGATTGCTCTACCACTGAGCTACGGTGGAATAACTTTAGAAAGAAATATGACAGGCTTGGCAGCGTCCTACTCTCACGGGGATAAACCCGACTACCATCGGCGCTGGAGAGCTTAACTGCTGTGTTCGGCATGGGAACAGGTGTGGCCTCTCCGCTATCGCCACCAACCCTTTTTTCTTTTTTTAAGGACAAGGTATATTATATGCACCTTTGACCAAAATTTCAAGGGTTTTTATAAAAAATATGTAAACCCTCAAAACTAGATAAGCAACATTCAACGACGAACATCTTTCACGAAATTAGGTTAGTTAAGTCCTCGATCGATTAGTATCCGTCAGCTCCACGTGTCACCACGCTTCCACCTCGGACCTATCTACCTCATCGTCTCTGAGGGATCTTACTCACTCGAAGTGATGGGAAATCTCATCTAGAGGGAGGCTTCATGCTTAGATGCTTTCAGCACTTATCCCTTCCGCACGTAGCTACCCAGCGATGCTCCTGGCGGAACAACTGGTGCACCAGCGGTGCGTCCATCCCGGTCCTCTCGTACTAAGGACAGCTCCTCTCAAATTTCCAACGCCCACGACGGATAGGGACCGAACTGTCTCACGACGTTCTGAACCCAGCTCGCGTACCGCTTTAATGGGCGAACAGCCCAACCCTTGGGACCGACTACAGCCCCAGGATGCGATGAGCCGACATCGAGGTGCCAAACCTCCCCGTCGATGTGGACTCTTGGGGGAGATAAGCCTGTTATCCCCGGGGTAGCTTTTATCCGTTGAGCGATGGCCCTTCCATGCGGAACCACCGGATCACTAAGCCCGACTTTCGTCCCTGCTCGACTTGTAGGTCTCGCAGTCAAGCTCCCTTGTGCCTTTACACTCTGCGAATGATTTCCAACCATTCTGAGGGAACCTTTGGGCGCCTCCGTTACCTTTTAGGAGGCGACCGCCCCAGTCAAACTGCCCACCTGACACTGTCTCCGGACCGGATCACGGTCCTGGGTTAGAATGTCCGTACAGCCAGGGTGGTATCCCACCGGCGCCTCCACCGAAGCTAGCGCTCCGGTTTCTCAGGCTCCCACCTATCCTGTACAAGCTGTACCAACATTCAATATCAGGCTACAGTAAAGCTCCACGGGGTCTTTCCGTCCTGTCGCGGGTAATGCGCATCTTCACGCATAGTATAATTTCACCGGGTCTCTCGTTGAGACAGTGCCCAAGTCGTTGCACCTTTCGTGCGGGTCGGAACTTACCCGACAAGGAATTTCGCTACCTTAGGACCGTTATAGTTACGGCCGCCGTTTACTGGGGCTTCGGTTCAACGCTTCGCTTACGCTAACGCATCCCCTTAACCTTCCAGCACCGGGCAGGTGTCAGCCCCTATACTTCGCCTTACGGCTTCGCAGAGACCTGTGTTTTTGCTAAACAGTCGCTTGGGCCTTTTCACTGCGGCTCCTCGCAAGAGGAGCACCCCTTCTCCCGAAGTTACGGGGTCATTTTGCCGAGTTCCTTAACGAGAGTTCTCCCGCTCACCTTAGGATCCTCTCCTCGCCTACCTGTGTCGGTTTGCGGTACGGGCACCTCTTTCCTCACTAGAGGATTTTCTTGGCAGTGTGAACTCAGGAGCTTCGGTACTTTAGTTCCCTCCCCATCACAGCTTGACGTTGCCGGACGGATTTGCCTATCCGACCGTCTCACTGCTTGGACGCGCTCATCCAATGGCGCGCTCTCCTTATCCTCCTGCGTCCCCCCCGTCGTTCAAACGGAAAGGAGGTGGTACAGGAATATCAACCTGTTGTCCATCGCCTACGCCTTTCGGCCTCGGCTTAGGTCCTGACTAACCCTGAGAGGACGAGCCTTCCTCAGGAAACCTTAGGCTTTCGGTGAAAGAGATTCTCACTCTTTTTTCGCTACTCATACCGGCATTCTCACTTCTAAGCGCTCCACCAGTCCTCACGGTCTGACTTCGCCGCCCTTAGAACGCTCTCCTACCACTGATCGTAAGATCAATCCGCAGCTTCGGTGATGTGTTTAGCCCCGGTATATTTTCGGCGCAGAGTCACTCGACCAGTGAGCTATTACGCACTCTTTAAATGATGGCTGCTTCTAAGCCAACATCCTGGTTGTCTAAGCAACTCCACATCCTTTTCCACTTAACACATACTTAGGGACCTTAGCTGGCGGTCTGGGCTGTTTCCCTCTCGACTATGAACCTTATCACCCATAGTCTGACTCCCAGAGCTAAGTCTCTGGCATTCGGAGTTTGACTGAATTCGGTAACCCGGTAGGGGCCCCTAGTCCAATCAGTGCTCTACCTCCAGGACTCAATCTCTGAGGCTAGCCCTAAAGCTATTTCGGAGAGAACCAGCTATCTCCGTGTTCGATTGGCATTTCACCCCTACCCACACCTCATCCCCGCGTTTTTCAACACGCGTGGGTTCGGGCCTCCAGTCAGTGTTACCTGACCTTCACCCTGGACATGGGTAGATCACACGGTTTCGGGTCTACGACCACATACTTCGTCGCCCTGTTCAGACTCGCTTTCGCTGCGGCTCCGTCTCTTGGACTTAACCTTGCATGGGATCGTAACTCGCCGGTTCATTCTACAAAAGGCACGCCGTCACCCATTAACGGGCTTCGACTACTTGTAGGCACACGGTTTCAGGTTCTCTTTCACTCCCCTTCCGGGGTGCTTTTCACCTTTCCCTCACGGTACTGGTTCACTATCGGTCACTAGGGAGTATTTAGCCTTGGGAGATGGTCCTCCCGGATTCCGACGGAATTCCTCGTGTTCCGCCGTACTCAGGATCCACTCCGGAGGAGATCCGGTTTCAGCTACAGGGCTGTTACCTTCTTCGGCTGATCGTTCCAGATCGATTCGCCTACCGGATCTCTTTGTAACTCCAAAGGAGTGTCCTACAACCCCAGAAAGCAAGCTTTCTGGTTTGGGCTGGTTCCGTTTCGCTCGCCGCTACTCAGGAAATCGCGTTTGCTTTCTCTTCCTCCGGGTACTGAGATGTTTCAGTTCCCCGGGTCTGCCATCCTGCACCTATGTATTCAGTACAGGATACGACCCCATTACGGGCCGTGGGTTTCCCCATTCGGAAATCTTCGGATCCTAGCCTACTTACGGCTCCCCGAAGCATATCGGTGTTAGTCCCGTCCTTCATCGGCTCCTAGTGCCAAGGCATCCACCGTGCGCCCTTATTCACTTAACTATCGTTCGTGAAAAGACGTTGATTTGATGTCGTTGAATGTCTTGCTCTTATCTAGTTTTCAAGGTTCA